>CAZVFP010000006.1:0-196840 GCA_964626465.1 uncultured Bacteriovoracaceae bacterium
AGGCGAATTGATGAATATCGACGAATGAGGAGTAATGGAATTCTCTTTTCTGAGGCTCAGCTGGGCGGCTTTGAGTGACATTGAAAGAAAAAATTTAGTCGCCAGCTGGAGGCGCCTCTTCCTCTCGTTCTGAAATGACTAATAACAAGCCGATTCTCAGAAAAGAGAATCCCATCACTCCTCATTTGTAGGTTTGATCGATCGTCTCGATGAGATTTCACTCAATGAATGAAAATGAATTTAATCTCTACCGCCGAAATCTAAACAAGTAGATCTGATAACCGGCAATTAATCCGACAAAAGTAATTGCTCCCCAAGTCTTCGGCTCAGGAATGATCTGCGACTGATTCGGTTGGAAAATCAAAATGAATCTTGCATCATTGAAATCACGATCGCCGCCATTCCAAAGATCTTCGTAACCACCCCCAACAAAAAGACTGCCAGTACCAGAATTCACCAAATTCAATGTTCTCGACAAATGATCGAAATGATCTGGGTTAAGTCCCGGCGTCATTCCAAAAATATCCGTCCCGCCATTCGCACCATTTGCTCGAAGCAGCAAACCAAAAGTATCATTGGCAGCCAAAGATGCTCCACCCATCAATGCTGTCACATCAATTTGTTCACCAAATGCGGCAGGCGGGCTTGAAATATCGTACTTAATTGTAAAAGGGGATCCGCCATTAACTGCGCCTAAAAAAGAATTGTGAAAATCAGCTGACTCACCCGCCAATACCAGGGTGATTTGCCCTGCTTCAAAGTGAGGCTTAAAATCCACTGCCGGAAATGCATGCTCCGCATGTCCCGCCGGTGGATAGTAAATTCCACCTGGATTGAATTCAGGAAGCAAAGAATTAAGAAAGGCCGCGTCACTCGGATTCAACGCAGCTGCAGACACTACGAGACCCGACTTGAGAAGGGTCGATAATACGGCAACGGAACTCAATGCTCGAATTGAACGCGAGCAATTCGAACCCGCATGCACTGACAACGACGATCCACAAAGGCACACAGACAAAACAAAGAAAATAAAAGCCAACGAATACTTCCGCATTTTTTCTCCTTAAAACGAGATTGAATACTGAACGTGCTAAAACAATAAATGGCGACCGTCAAATACGTTTCGCATTACTTTCTTGGACGAGGTACTAGCCCTGATTTTGTTCGAAGCCTTTGATCAAATCTAACCGATGTTGATGACGGGAATGCTCCGAATCGAATTTGCCTTCAATAAAGCCTAAAAGGCAGGTCTTTGCTTTCTCTGCCGAAATGATTCGCGCACCCAAACAGAGAATATTTGCATCGTTGTGTTGCCTTGACAGGGCTGCTGATTTTTCTTCAGATACACAGGCCGCGCGAATGCCCACAAACTTATTGGCAGCGATCGACATGCCGACGCCAGAACCACACACCAAGATCCCCAAACTCCCAGGGTTCCGCTGAATTTGATTCACAACCTTTTGCGCAAAAATGGGATAGTCACACGAAACCGCAGAATCTGTCCCGACATCAACGACGTCTATAGAGCGAGTCTTCAAAAACTGCACAAGATCTGCCTTCAATTCAAAACCAGCATGATCTGAGCCAATAAAAATTTTCATATTTTCCTAAAGATAAGCGAAACGTTTGTGCCACCAAACCCAAAGCTGTTAGAAATGCAGAGATCATGTTTCAGCTCTTGAGCTGCATTCGGCACATAATCCAAATCACATTCTGGATCTGGCGCCTCAAGATTGATTGTGGGAGGAACAATCTGATGCTGCAAAGCGAGTACCGAATAAACAGCCTCGATTCCACCAGCCGCACCTAAGCAATGCCCCGTCATTGATTTCGTAGATGAAATCTTCAGTGTTTTTGCGTGAGATCCAAACACAGACTTAATCGCCAATGTCTCAGCAATATCTCCTTGCTGTGTCGAGGTCCCATGAGCATTCACTGCAAGTATTGATTCGGCTGAAACCTCTGCATCTTTCAGTGCCAATTTCATGGCCCCAGCAGCTCCGACTCCACCCTCAGATGGAGAAGTCATGTGATAGGCATCACAATTGGCGCCATACCCCACTAACTCAGCGAGAATCTTTGCACCTCGCTTCTTCGCAAATTCATATTCCTCCAGAACGAGAATACCAGCGCCCTCACCGCAGACAAACCCGTCTCGATCCTTGTCGAAAGGTCGAGATGCTTTTTCTGGTTCAGCATTTCTCGTCGATAATGCTCTCAGCGCATCGAAACCACCAATCGAGAGTTCCGAAATCACGGCTTCAGCTCCACCGACCAACATAATATCTGCGTAACCATGCCGAATATGCCTGAAGCCTTCTCCAATTCCATGCGCACCGGACGAACACGCCGAAGTTGTTGCGAAGTTAGCGCCTTTCAGTCCAAAGGCAATCGCTGCATGGCCTGCCGCCAAATTTGAAATTAATCGTGGAATAAAGAAAGGACTTATCCGAGACGGCCCACGCGCAGCTAACAACTTTGCCGTCGCTTCAATTTCGGGAAGTCCACCCAAGCCGACTCCGATAATTGCACCGGCTCGCTCTTGCCATTCCCCTTTGATTTTTCGTTCGCCTAACATGCCGTCCGAAACAAGCCCGGCCTGAACCATTGCTTCGTGAGACGCGCAAAGTGCAAACTGAATAAAGAGATCCATCGTGCGAATCTCTTTCGCCGGAATGACAGTTTCAGGCCTAAAATCTCTTACTTCGCCGGCGATCTGCGACTTGAATCGGCTGGGATCAAAATGAGTGATGCGACCAATCCCACTTTTGCCTTCAACAATCGCCGCCCAATTGGCCTGTCGCCCAATGCCAACAGCGGATATTGAAGAAACCCCGGTGATGACAACTCGACGCTTCAGATAAGATCCTAATTGCTATGAGTTTTGATATAGTTAACAGCGTCCTGGACGGTCTTGATCGCTTCAGCATCTTTATCTGGAATCTCAATTTGAAATTCGTCTTCGAGAGCCATGACGAGCTCAACAATATCTAAAGAATCAGCGCCCAAATCTTCCACAAACTGGCTTTCAACTTTGATTGTCTCTTCCGGAATTTTAAGGCTCTTGCTAATAAGGCCCTTTACTTGTTGTTGCAGTTCCATAACGACTCCTTCATTTAATCTCGATATTTTATTTATCCAAAAAAACTCAACGCATTAAAAGTCCGCCATTGATATCCAAAGTTGATCCAGTGATATATCCAGACTCACCCGACACCAAAAAATGCACCAATGCGGCAACATCCTCAACACTGCCAAAACGACCTACCGGAATTTTATCCAGATAGGCTTGTTTGAGATCTTCTCCCAAACGATCTGTCATCTCGGTATTAATGAACCCAGGGCAAACAACATTGCAAGTGATATTACGAGATGCAAATTCTTGAGCAAATGACTTCGAAAATCCAAAAAGTGCCGATTTCGAAGACGAATATGCAGCCTGTCCTTTGTTGCCAATCTCTCCAATAATTGAGCTCATCAGAACAACTCGGCCGTATTTTTCCCGCATCATCGAACGCGCCACTTGCCTCGTAATCTGTGCGGCTGAGAAAAAATTAGTTTTAAAGATTTCTTCGAAATGCTCAGCGGACGCCCGCGGGATTAAGCTTTCTTTCGCAATTCCTGCGTTGCAGACAAGGATCGAGATCGGCCCTTTTTCCAAGGTGGCCGCCAAAGCGCCTTCAGTAGCGCCGGTATCTCCAAGATCAAATGGCAGCAGAGCTCCATCACCACCATTTTGACGGATATCGTTCAATAATGTTTCAGCCGCTTCTTGATTTGAACGATAGTTGATCAAGACAAAGGCGCCAGCACTTGCGAGCCGCTTTGAGATGGCCGCACCGATGCCTCGGCTCCCTCCCGTGATCAACGCAGTTTGTCCTTTTAACGAAAACATTTCATTCCTCGATGTTCATTTCTCACTGTTCATTTCTCGATCAAGTGAAGCATCATTGGCCGCCGTCGAAGGCTGATAGTTCACAAACGCGTTTCTTACTTTCTCTGTGACATCTTGTCTTACAAATTTTTCTGCAATCAGAATGGCATTACAAATTGCCTTTCCATCCGACGAGCCATGCGCCACAAGCCCGAGCCCATTGAGTCCAATCAAGGGAGCGGCTCCATACTCTCGATAATCCATTTTCGCTCGTAAGGCGCGAAAGGCACCCCCGGCGAGAACAGCGCCTACTTTTGAGACCCAGCTTTTCTGGATTTCATCCCTCAATATGTTCTTAATGGTTGAAGCCACACCTTCGGTTGTCTTTAAGATTATATTTCCTACAAATCCATCACAGATAATGACGTCGGCTTTGCCATTCATCAAATCACGGCCTTCAACAAATCCATGATATGAGACGCCTAGCCGTTCTTTGAGAATGATATGGGTCGCCTTCACAAGCTCATTACCCTTGGAATCCTCTTCTCCAATATTCATCAGACAAACACGTGCGTCCGGCTTTTGATATGCACTCTGATAATAGGCAAGGCCCATGATCGCAAACTGATACAAAATTTCCGGGCTGCAATCCACATTGGCGCCTGCATCCATCAATACCGTAATTCCGTGCGATGCCGGAAACTGACACAAAATCGCCGGCCGCTTTACATCCGGCAAACGACCCAACAGTGCCACACCAAAAGCCATCACCGCGCCCGAATTACCAGCGGAAAGTGCCGCGTCTGCTTTACCTTCCTTCACAAGGTAAAATGTCTTTGCGAGAGATGAATCTTTCTTTGTTCTAATTGCTGCCGCCGGACTATCACTCATGTCGACTAAGGTGGGACAATCAACAATCTCGAGAGATCCATCATTTAGAAAATTTCGGAAAAGCTTTTCATTCAATCGATAAGAATGAGAAACATCGGAATCTTGCGATGCCGCTTGGACAGAAGACAACAAGCGATCTTGAGGTCCACATAAAAAGACCTTCAGCTTTCGACCTTCCGCCTGAGCTCTCTCAACTGCTTTCGTTGCACCCTGAAGATTGGGAACCGCTAGAAAGTCTCCCCCCATCGCATCCAGAGCAATCCGCACTTCCTTCATTTGTGGTTATCCAACGATCTTAAGCCAATTCGATGACTTCGCGACCTTTGTATTTTCCACAATTCGGGCAAGCACGGTGGGAAGCAATAATAGTTTTGCAAGTGGCGCACTTCGTGAGACCAGGTGCATGACACTTATAATGAGTGCGTCGAGAACGACTTCGAGCTTTCGACGTCTTTTTCTTTGGAACTGCCATATTGTTGAAACCCTAGTCTCGGAGCCTTTTAACTGTCAAAGGCTCTTTGAAATGATTTTTGATCGCAGAGCCTTCGCCAAGGCCGTTTCGTCGGGATCCCCCAAGACGACCTCCGAAGGCCCTTCCTTACAGGTGCAACCCGCTCGATCGATGGCCCCGCCACAGTGCAAACATAAGCCTCTGCAAGCTTGCGAGCAGATCGTGCGCATAGGCATCTGAAGGATGAGATTTTCACGGATAATCGGCCTTAAATCCACTGTTTGACCGTCAAAGGCCCCAAAACTATCGTCCTCATGCTCTCCCTCGGTATCAAGAAGAACTTCAGCCTTCGATTTTGAATGATGTCTCGATTCCTTATGCTCAGACTTCTTTCCATGAATCACTTTGCCGCCTGGCTTGTCATGGGGAGAAAACTGCTCCTTCGCCATCAAAAAAATGTCTATTTTGCCCTCTAGGGAGGTTTTCATCGGGATCGTGCAGCGATCGCAAAGGCTCGAAAAGGTCGTTGAGAACCGTCCGCGAAGATCCACTTTTGAGGCCACTCGATGAAGCGATGCATTTACGACGATCGGATCCAAGAACTGCTCTTCCACTTCCTTGAGAGCATCCGGAGTCAGCTCTCCCGAGCGATACAATTCAACGGCGCTCAAACTCAGAGAAACATTAAGCCCTTCAAAGGGGATATCATTTACCGAAATGACGCAGGCATGCGATGTAATCTTCTTGTTTTCCATGATCTAATGGCCCGCTTATAGCCCTTGTCGGCGATGGATTCAATCAGTGGTTCTGTTTTGAAGGTGCCCTGATCCTCAAAAGTCGCTAAGGTGCTGAAACATGCCGATCATTAGTGAAAATGAACGTTGTTTACTTGCGAAATCTCGCATTTGTCTGCTGGGCTATGGAGCGCAGGGAGAAGCCGAAGCCACGAATTTGCAGCGAAGTGAAATCGCCTTTACACTAGGACTGAGATCGACCGGAAAATCAGCTGAAAAAGCCCGAGCCAATCGCGTGTCTTATGTCTCTTTTTCTGAGGCCATTGAAAATTCAGACACGATCGTGATGAATCTCGCCGATCACAGCCAACGTGAAATTTATTATGAATTTCCGAAGCTGAAACTCTCGAAACGGCTTATCTTTGCTCACGGGTTTAATACACATTTCAAGATGATCCCCGTTGAAGAAAATGGCCCCCGTCATATTCTTGTTGCGCCAAAGGGAGCTGCCAGCGGATTAAAAGAATTCTACGGCACGAATCAAGCATTGCCTGCTTTGCTCGCCGCGCAACCTAGCCCAACACCGGAAGAGAAAACTTTTGCCGAGATTTTTGCTAAAGCGATTGGCTGCCATCCGGCAGCTCTGATTTGGGCCGACTTCAAAGATGAAACTGAATGTGATTTATTTTCTGAACAGGCATTACTTTGCGGCGGGGTTTCGAGTCTACTCAGAACAAGCTACGAAGTGCTCATTGAAAATGGCTACCATCCAGATGCTGCATATTTTGAGACGCTCTACGAATTGAAACTCATCGTCGATCTCATCTGGAAAGAGGGCATCTCAGGAATGAGAAATCGCATTAGCCCCACCGCGAGATATGGTGATATCACCCGAGGGGATCGTGTCATCGGCCCCGAAGTGAAAGCAAAGATGGTCGAAGTTTTGGAAGAGATACAAAGCGGAAAGTTTGCACGTGAGTTCCTGGAAGATCGACAGTCTGAAAAATATCTCAGCAAACTTGAAATGCAAAAAAATCATCCGATCGAAAAGGTCGGACAGAAGCTCCGAGACTCAATGAAATTGACTTGAAGTCACCTCTTCTGCACTTGGATCGTCTGCACTTCTACCTCGATACAGTGCGATCCCACCCTTCAGAACATACAGATAAGCAAAGCCTTTGCTCGCCAAAAGTTCGCTGCAGGTCACGCTCTTGATACCATTCTCGCAGACAATAAGAATGGGGGAATCCTTGGACAAGGTATCCATTCGGTGAGCAATTTGGTCGAAAGGAATATTGATGGATCCAGGAATGGAACTCTTCTGAAAATCATGCATCGATCTAAGGTCCACAATCGCTCCATGTGGTGCTGCCTTTTTCCAGACATCAAGCTCATCCGGAAAAATGAGATCGTAAAGCAAACCCTTTTCGAGCGATTCCAGCGAAACCGGCAGCCGAAGAGCCAGCTTTCGCCCCATGTTTTTCATGATCTGAAAAAGACGACTGTTTTGAGATCGAAGCTCAGATTCAGATTTTTTTAAATCTGAAATCTGTAACTCCAATTGTTTGATTGAAATTAAAACTTGTTCTTTCCACGCCGAGTTGAACATGTCTTTAGCGTAACGGCCCTCACAGAAAACCGCAACGAAAACAGAAGTATAAGCCCGAAAACCAAAGTCACGATCGACATCATGCTATCACTCCCTGAAGTCAGATTAATTTCACAGCCTCCACCGCCACCATCGCTGGCCTCAGTCGCCTGCAATCCGAGAGCGGTGAGATCAACTCTAAAGCTCGCCAAACGACTTGCATTGTTAAATGCAAGTAAGGTCGCAGATCCAGAAAATCCAAGTGAATCAAATTGCGCTACGGCCTCGCTTGATGAACTGACCGTACGATATCGCGCGACAACATCCGTCTCGCTATTTGAAAGCTTCGACAGAACAAAACTCGTATATTCATTAAAATGATCACCTTGAATTCTGAATGTCACAACACCCCCGGAGTTGCTCAATAATTCAGCTGACGAAATCGAAGGTGTGCCTAAATCAGAACTGGAGTAGAGGCTCGTGATTGCGAAAACATCGTCCTCATGAGGATCTCGACGAGATGTTTCACCCGCCGCTGCCGCATAGAACATGGTCGCATCAGCAAGAACAGGGTCTGTCTCAAAAATATCTTCTGAAGAATGGTCTAAGCCAAGAAAATGCCCAATTTCGTGAGTCGCTATATTCTGCACATCGATATAGCTACTTTCAGAGGGCGAATCCACAACTGCCCACCGAAACGATTCGGCATTAAAGAAAATATCTGCTTCAGCAATTTTGCCCGTAGATTGATCAAACGAAAGTAGAGTAACCGCCAAAGCGTTTGAGGGGGGATGAAACGAAAGACTTCTCCAGCTACTTCTCACCCATCCAATCGAATTCTGCCCATCACCACTGGCTGGGGCAGTTCCCAACGCAAGACCATCATCTTGCACCGTCAGATCGAGACCTGGAATGGTCGTCCATGCATCGAAGCCCGCACGAATGGGGTCAAAATCGGTCGAGACTGTACCCGAAGCATCGTGACCACCAGTAAAGTAACCAGATGTGGTTGAGTGGATTTTATATCTCGCTACACCACTATTCCAATAGGCTGGCTTACCGCCGTTCGAGATGAGGGTAAACGCAGACAGATCACTCGAGCAGCTCAGCGCGACAAAAAAAGAAACGATAATTTGAATCCGTATGAGATTCACGAGCTCGCTACCCCCTGATCAATCTAAGGAACGAAAAACCTCAGCAACAAAAACATCGTAGTCTTTAAAACTGCGGTCATGTGTTAAGTGATATCCCGCACCTTGCGACTCCACGATGGTTGTATCGCCAGCACGAATCACGTGTACTCCTCGACTGTCTTCGATAACTTGGAATGCTGACCAACCCAATAATTCAGCTGGGCTCGCAGCACTCGCCGACGACGGATCTTTCGTGAGGAATAAAATATAATCTCGATCAACTCTGAACGAGGGAACACCCAAAACCATAAATCTCTTCTGCCCACGACTTCCACCTGGAGCTTGAAAATCAATCCGGCTTCCCTTCGCGCCACTTCCCTTCAAAGCTTCAACGATCTCTGCTGAAACGAGGGTGGTAGGGACCGAGCCAGAATTTAATGATTCGACTGTTTTGATTTTCACTCGACCAATCCAGGAAGCCCCCCGAGACAAGTCAGATACATCCACGTCACCGAGGGTGCTTGAAACCAAAATTAACGACGCAACTAGATGGAGCACGGCTTCATCCCCTCTAAGGCATTTACTTATCCGATAACTGCCAATATAAAAGTTACACTGCTGAAGTTAACTTCATCTTAACATTTATATGCCTCACCGCACAATGCGCTTAAAATGCGTCAAAATAGGCTTTTATTCAGAAAATGCATAGCTCCAAAGACTATGTAAACATTAGTTACTTTTACTTACTTTTTGCTCACTTAATGTGGCGCTCAATACCCGAAAGAATGCCGAAAAGAATCCGAAGATCGCGATCAGAAAGATCGGCTCGGTGGTACATGGACCGTAAATCCGTCAAATGACTGATAGGATTCTGCGGATTTGTAAACTGCACTAAATCCATCACGCGAAATACTCGTTCAAAGAAAATATCTTCCTGCTCCTTCTTCGGCCGCTCCTTCGCTTCAGCAGCCGAAACAGATGGTTTAGATCGACGGCCGCGATAAAGCTCCGAGAGTGCGATCGCCACCGCTGAAGTTAAATTGATTGAGGGCATTTTTTCTGAAGAAGGAATTTCAACCTGAACATGGCAGCGATCTAGCTCCTCAAGTGTCAGTCCCCACTCTTCTCGCCCAAACACCAAACCAATTCGATCTTGGTCAGAAAATCGATTTGGAATCTCCTGATAAAAATCGAATACGGTCATGCGCGGACGAGGATCATCATAGCGACGCCCAGAAAACGCGACGGAATAACTCAAATCGCTCTGAGCGTCTTCAAGCGTTTTAAAAATCTTTGCCTTCTCCACAAAATGATAGCCCTGCATACTCATCTGTTTGCATTCCAAACTGTCGAGCCTGCATCTGGGGTCTACGATTCGAAGCTCGCCCACTTCGAAATTGCCAAGAAGTCTTGCAACACCTCCAACATTCCCAGCACCTTTGGGCGAAACCAGAATAACAACACAATTCATAAAAAAATCTTTAAAAGATCCTCGAAGTGAAGAACGACAGGAATGTTATGAAGCCGGCGATGCTGGCGAAGCGTTTCTAACGAAACCACTTTTTGACCCAAATCATGGTCATTCGACAAGTCCATATTGAGAGCCTTCATCTCTCTCATCTGAGGATCGTAAAGTACGGGCGATAACCCTGCTCGCTTAGATCCCATCACATCGAACGCATAGCTTCCACCAACAAACCGAACTCTATCGGGCGTCTCATCCATATCCGAAACTGCTAATTCAAAAATCCGCTTATCCGGCTTGGAAAGACCAACATCGTATGAAGTAATCACGGAATCAAACAGATCGAGTGCCGCATGGTCGCGCAACAAATCCACCAGCAATCCATTCCAGTTTGAAACGATTCCGAGACGATAGCCCCGCTGCTTTAAATCGCTGCAGACATCGAGAGTTCCAGTCGCTATGGCCACCGTCATTCGAGTCTGAAACTGAGCCCTCAGAGTGGCTTCCAGCGGCTGAGCAATATCTGCGGGCAAATTAAATTTATCGACAATGCGACGCACCCAGCTGGATGGCTTCCATTCAAAATTCGAATTCTTCTCGATTTCATCATTGAGGTCGCGGATGACCGACTCTAAAACAACGGCCACGTCAAATTCAGACTTCTTGATTCCAACACTTTCTAAACTTTCTACGTAAAAGCGCTCAAATGACATTTGATACTGAAGCAATGTCCCACTAGCATTAAAGAGAACAACAGGGAATTCGCTTGACGTGACTTTTAATTTCTCAAACACTTCGCCCATGCCTTTCAAAAGAATCTTTTGTTGGATTAACTTATCAGGCGCCCTTGTTATAAGCGCCGCTGGATGTTCACTGTTGGATAGAGGAATGCCAGAAAAACAGGTCATAAATCAAGTTTCGAAAGCTGAGGTCTCCATGGAAAAATCAATCGAATCGTATAAGCTTCCAAATGGGCTCACTGTCTTTCTTATTCAAAAGAAAGCTATCCCCATGGCAACAGTTCTCATCGCCGTAAGAAACGGCTCTTTTGCCGAAAATAAGGAAAATAATGGATTGGCGCATCTCTATGAACATATGTTCTTTAAGGCCAACGAAAAAGTTCCGTCGCAGCCGGACTTTTTCAAAAAACTCGACGAAATGGGCATCGAGCTCGGGCCAAATATGAACGCCTATACATCAACCGAGTCCGTCCGATATTTCTTCACGCTTCAGTCTCAATACCTGCAGGATGGCCTGCAATTTATGTCTGATGCCCTCATGACCCCAAAATTCTTAGAAGATGAACTCGAAAAAGAGCGCCATGTTGTCATTGGGGAATTCGATCGGTACGAAGCCTCGCCAAACGATGTATTTTTTCAACGCGGGGTCATGAGTCGACTCTTTAAACAAGAGTTTGTCAGAAAAAATGTTATCGGCACCAGGGAAGTCATTTTGAAAGCATCACAATCTCAAATGCATGAGATACAGCACCGCTATTATATACCTAACAACTCTTCGCTTTTTATTGTGGGCGACTTTGACGAATTGAAAACGCGTGAATGGATTCAAAATAGTTTTTCGAATTGGACTGCTGGAACAAATCCTTTCGAAAAATATCCAGTGCCCGAGCATCCTTCTCTGACAGCAAGTGAGTCATTTGTCGACGAAGCTCCTGTCAGAACAGTTCAAATCGTCAAAGCTTTTCACGGTCCAAAACTAACGATCAACGACCGAGAGCTATTGGCGCTCGATTTGGTGTCGTCGATTCTTGGATTCCAATCATCACCATTTCAAAAGGAATTAGTAGAGTCTGGCATTTCGTCACATGCGGCTTTTTTTTCCTGGGCACAAAGGTATACATCACCCATCGTTTTCACGCTCGAAACCACGACTGAGAATGCACAAAAAGCGACTGACAAACTCAATGACCTCATTAATCGCATTCAGACACCTGGATTCTTTACTGAAGCTGACCTGAAGGTAGCCAAAGATTCAATCGAGGTGACATCAGCATACGACAGAGAAAGTGGGCAGCGTTATGCTCTGTCATTGGCCAACGTTTGGACGAGCACTGGATCGATTGACTACTACTTGTCATATGTTGATCAAGTGAAACTGATCACGATCGCAGACATTGAAAATGCACTTCGTAAATATCTAACTCAACCCTCAATTTCAGGGGCGCTTGTGCCGAAGGGGTTTAAAGCTTTGAAGCTTGAAACAAAAACATCTGCGAAAAATTAAGATGAAACCGATCAACGTTTTTTTATTTATTTTTCTTGCGATCAACATCTGTTGCTTTCGCGCCGAAAGGATTTTCTCTATGGATTTAAGTGATGTTCATTCTTTTACAGTGGCTTCGATCCCCGTCGTGCTACGATCGACGAAATCTTTTGATCAAATTGTGGCTTTTGAAATTGCCGCGCGCGGCGCAGTAACGATTCCGAAAAAGGCAGGCGCGATGGACCTGCTGCTCGCTGTCGTTTCCGACGGAACAAAATCCTATACCAAAGAAGACATCGATCGAATCTTCATCCAAAGTGGTGCGATTCATAGCATGGATGCAAAGAGCGACTACGTCGACGTCTCTCTTAAAGTTCTCAAGAAATACATTCCGACGATCTTGCCCATTTTTTCAGAAATGATTCGAGTGCCGAATCTTGATCCCAAGGAAATTGACATATCAAGAATGCAAATGGTGTCAGCACTCGAAAATGAGCAAGTCGAGCCAGACCAAATTTTGCAGTTTCTCTCTGGAAAAGCATTTTTTGCGGATCACCCATACGCGATGCGACCCA
Organism: uncultured Bacteriovoracaceae bacterium; assembly: GCA_964626465.1. GTDB lineage: Bacteria > Bdellovibrionota > UBA2394 > UBA2394 > UBA2394 > CAZRCG01. The sequence continues at coordinate 12,935 of CAZVFP010000006.1, forward strand.
GCGGATATCTCGAAACCCTGCCGAAGATCACGCGTGACGATCTCGTGAGCCTTCTTCCAGAAATTTTTAACCGACAAAACCTCGTGATATCCATCGTCGGAGACCTCTCGGAATCGGAAGCCAAAGAACTCGTTCAAACCTACTTTGGAAATTTGCCTGAAGGGAAACCCGCTCCCCGAGTAGAAAAAAATATTGCAGCGAAACCAAACGCTTTGGCTTACCAAAAGGTCGAAGCCCCAACAAATTATTTTATGGCGCGATTTAAAGCTCCGTCGCTGATGCATCCTGACTATCCAGCATTGAATCTGGTTTCGCAAATTCTGGACAATCGACTATTTGAAGAGGTGAGAACAAAACGCGGACTCACCTATTCGGTACACTGTGGATTAGGTAATTCGGCAATCAACAGTGGGTATCTTTATCTGACCTCAACGAAACTCGAAGAAGCTTTGCCCGTCATATTTGATGAAATAAAAAAAATTAAAACAGAGGAAATAGATGCAGGGCACTTAGAATTACAGGTGCGAAAATTCACATCATCTTGGTATATGAGCCGAGAACAAAGCAGCTCACAAGCGAGCATATTTTCACTTTACGAAATTCTAGGCAACGGCTGGAAGGATTCGAATACATTCATTGAACGACTGAAAAAAGTAAAACCAAAGGATCTCAACGAAGTCGCTCAAAAATATTTCAAAGACTATACAATGACCCTCGTGGGCCCGAACACATTGGATGAAAAGAAGCTTAGCGCTCTATTGAAATAGACTTATCTAGTACCTCGTCCAATAAATCTTTCCGCGTCCTGCGGAGAGGCATTTTTGTTGAGACAAGGCGGAGGGATGGCGCCAGGTTGGACACCTGCGACATCCCGACAACGATGTGTCAGCAAAAATGCCTTCCGCCCTCTGGGAATTCAGTATTTGCCCTGACTCTTCGTTGCTCGTCATCACATATGTCCAATATGTATCCTCCTCGACGCCTCGATTCAGGGCAAATACTGAATTCAGGATCGGGAAAGATTTATTGGACGAGGTACTAGATCAGAAATATCTGACGAAATGAGAATTTGCTGTGGATGACGTCGCTCGCCATCATTGCAACCACTACATATTCGATATTGTGGCCCGCGACTCACAAGTGGGGTCTTCAATTGTGCAATTTGAAAAAAGTCATGGGTAGAAACATGCCCGATTTTGTTTTCAGCATGCAAATCATGGCAACAAGACAAGATATGCCCGTCCCAAGCGATAAAATTGTGTCGAGCAATAATTCCACAAAATGATCCCTGCTCTATACCGAAACGTCTCGTCAATGAGTGATCTGACAAAAACCCACCGCGATTGTGACATCGGCTAATGCCAGCAATAGGAATAGATCGCTCTGCCCAAAAACGAATCACGTCCGCCTCAGTAAATTCTGCATTATCCGGAATTGTCGCGTTGATCTGTACCCGTCCGGGCAAAGCACTGTTCGCTTGGAGAATATTTTCCATGACTCGATCCCAATCGATCTTCATCGTTTTGGAATAAGTCTCTTTACTCACACCGGGAACGCTGACCAGAATCACCGTGATATCTGCAGCCTTCAACGATTGAATCATTTTCTCTCTGAGGAGAAGGCCATTCGTCACGATACTCACACGAATTCCAATCTCTTGCCGAATCGCCTTCACCCAATCTGTGCACTTCCTGTGCATCAGAGACTCGCCCATTCCGCACATGATTACACGAAGAGGAGATTCACTGCCGATTCCCAACCTGGTTCGTGCTTTTTCAGCAGGCAAACCAACTTCTCGCCCTTCCAAAAATTTTGAGTAGACCTTGAGATGCGACAAAAAATGAGCGAAATCTTGATCCGACATGAAACTCTCACCTCGCTTCATCTCGTGCCGCGGACAAAATGCACACACTGTATTGCAACGACCGCTGAGTTCCAGATCAAAGATATAGGGCAGAACGATTGGAGAGTTTAGGCTCACTCAATCCAGTTTACCGGACGAAAGAAACGAATCACATGGGGGGCAGATTCAGTTCGAAATGCCGCCATGCCCAAAAAATAAGAAGGCTGAGAGATCCCCGCTTCTCTCAGCCTTCCTAGTAAATCAGGTTCCCACAGGAACCGTTATAAACTGCCTTTCGGCTTACTCGACTCATCGGACTCAGAGATCCCCCTCCACTGCTGAGCTCGAATCGTCCCCTTACTTTTTCCCTTAACCTTCTAACAAACCCTATGATTCAACTCTGAAGAAGTCGTCGCATAACGTCAATGTAAATATTACACGGTTGTCATTTTTTTCTTATGTAAGGATTACATCGAATGAAAGGATGCAGGCCGTGTCACCAAATTCGATTTATGGCGATGTCCGCCAGAATGACTATTCCCACTCGATGGTAGCTGGTGGCTTCGACGAAATATCATACACTACGCGATTGATTCCCTTCACGCGTGCAATAATTCGACTCGAAATGATCTGAACCAAATCCCATGGCAGGGCAGCTATATTGGCAGTCATTCCATCTTCGGATTCCACACAGCGAACAACAATTGTATTTTCATAAGTTCGCTGGTCTCCCATGACCCCAACCGATTGAATCGGAAGGAACACACAAAAACTTTGCCAAAGGCGTTCATACCATCCGAACTCTCGAAGGGCTTGCTGCAGAATATCATCAGCCTCCTTGAGAACGGTCAGTCTTTCTTCCATCACCTCGCCCATGATCCGAATCGCCAAACCCGGCCCTGGAAAGGGATGTCGCCACACAAATTCATGCGGTAATCCTAAAAATTCACCAATACGTCGAACTTCATCTTTGAAAAGGTCGCGAAGCGGTTCAACTAACTCAAAAGGCAGATGCTCCGGCAAACCTCCAACATTATGATGGCTCTTGATCACGGAAGACGGGCCTCCATGAAAGCTCTGGCTCTCAATAACGTCTGGATACAGAGTTCCCTGAGCGAGATATCGAATGTCTTTCATTTTCTTGCTCTCACGTTCAAAGATTTCAATAAAAACTCTGCCAATGATTTTTCTCTTCTTCTCAGGTTCGATCACACCCTTCAATTCAGAGAGAAACTCAGAACTTGCATCTACTGTAGAAATTGGAAAATTAAATTTTTCAGCGAACAATGCGGTCAACTTCTTCAGCTCGTCTTTGCGAAGAAGCCCAGTATCGACACAAAGACAATCAACACGGTTCGGAAAAAGTTTATGTAGTAAAACCGCAACGACTGCAGAATCAACGCCGCCACTTAACGCGCACAAAACTCTGCCTTCTTTTAACTGCAATTTTAACTTGTTGCCGATTGATTCAACAATCGTGTCAGACTTCCAATCAAAACGAAAACGACACGCGACCAAGAATCTTCTCAAAATTTCGAGGCCTCTCTCGGTATGATGAACCTCGGGATGAAATTGAAGTCCGTAGAGCGCACGGTTACGATGTTCGACCGCAGCAATGACTCCGTTATTTGTTCTCGCTACCTCTTTGAAGCAATCGGGCAATTGCTCGGCGTGATCTCCATGACTCATTAAAACTTTGCGGGTTTCCGATTTATCGAAAAGACGGCCTTCAGAAACTAGCACGGTCTCGACACCATATTCTCGAGTCTTGCCGCTGAGGATTTTACCTCCGAATGACTGAACCATCCACTGCATGCCGTAACAGATTCCGAGAACAGGCACATGAACATCATCAAGTGAAAATGAAAGATGAGGAGCTCCGACGTCCGAAACACTCGAAGGCCCTCCCGACAAAATCAGTCCCATCGGTTTCTTCGCTGCCAATGTCGCCAAATCAATGGATGGAGGATAGATTTCTGACAGAACTCCAATCTCTCGCAATTTGCGCGCGATCAGCTGCGTATACTGACTTCCGAAATCAATAATGAGACAAAGTTCCATCGGTATAACTCCTAGTGTACTAAGACAATTGGTAGTTCGGAGCTTCCTTCGTGATGAAGACATCGTGCACATGAGATTCCTTCAGACCATTTGAAGTAATGCGCGTGAATTTTGCTCGTTTTGTCAGACTCGAAATATCCTTCGCCCCGACATATCCCATTCCTGCACGAAGACCTCCCATCAGTTGGTAGATCACGCCTGAAACAGAGCCTCGATAGGGCACTCGGCCAACGATTCCCTCAGGCACTAGTTTCGCTAAATCTTCGTTCGGCTTGGTATGATCCTGAAAATAACGATCGCGAGATCCGGCCTTCATTGCTTCCAGGCTTCCCATGCCACGATGCTCTTTATAGGATCGTCCTTGATACAAAATAGCTTCGCCAGGGCTTTCATCAGTACCCGCAAGAAGAGAGCCCACCATGACAGCGCTCGCTCCGGCAGCCAACGCTTTCACGATATCGCCTGAATATTTAATTCCACCATCTGAAATCAGGGGAATATTTCCAGCAACTGCAGCGCACTCAAGAATTGCAGAGAGTTGTGGAACTCCTACTCCAGAAACAACGCGAGTTGTGCAGATACTGCCTGGACCAATCCCGATCTTCACTCCATCAGCACCGAGATCAATTAAAGCCTTCGTTGCCTCTGCGGTTGCCACATTTCCAGCAACGACCGGGATCTTCACAGATTTCTTCACTCGCTTTAAAGTCTCCATGACTCTTGCTGAATGCCCATGTGCTGTATCCAAAAACAAAATATCCACTCCAGCGTCGACAAGTTTCTCTAAACGCTCTTCCCATTCCGGACCCGTGCCCAATGCAGCACCCACCCGTAAACTTCCTCGAGCGTCTTTCGATGCTCCAGGGTACTGAGCTGTCTTTTGGATATCCTTAATCGTGATCAGCCCTTTGAGGTCACCATTTTTTCCTACAACCAATAACTTCTCGATGCGATGACGCTGCAAGAGTTCTTTGCATGTTTCAGTATCCGCGCCCTCAGTGACCGTCACGAGCTCCGTCGTCATCTGACTCGAAACAGGCTGAGTGAGGTCTCTGACGAATCGTAAATCTCTATTGGTCAAAATACCCACGCATCTCGCAGTCTCGACGACGGGGAGCCCCGAAATTCGGTGATCCTCCATCAGTGCTTTCGCTCGCTGAAGACTTTCTTTTGGACCAATCGTGATCGGATTCACAATCATGCCACTCTCAAATTTCTTTACCCGCCGAACTTGAGCAGCCTGCTCAATTGGACTCATGTTACGATGAATCACTCCAAGTCCGCCCTCCTGAGCGACTCGAATAGCCATATCCGATTCTGTGACAGTATCCATCGCAGCAGAAATCAGCGGAATATTAATTCCAATGTCCTTCGTCACATGCGTTTTCAATTCGACCTCGTGTGGCAACACATGACTTTCCTGAGGAAGTAGGAGGACATCATCGAACGTAAAAGATTCTGCGATGGGTTTCATCTCGACACTATAGCCGATGAGCTCCATTTTATGGCGCGAAAAATCTGCCAAAATAATCAAGGAGATCAAGCTCTTGTTGCACAGCCTAAGGCAAAGCGATAGTTTATAAACTAAGAGTGGGACGGGAGGCTCATGAAAATCATGGTGTGGCTTTTTTTGGCCAAAGCCGCAGAATTGAATCTTGAGGTAACAAAAGCACCCGAGGTTCTCGATCTTGAAAAAGTAAAATCGTGGGTGAATGGATCCGTTTGGTGCCTGCTGGTACTGAATATCGCCTCGCTTCTGTTTTATCTTGGAGCGCTTCTGTATCCCACGCTTCAGCAATCACTGGCCCGAACTTCGAACTGGTTGAAAGCGAGACGAGAGAAGCAGATCAGCATCGGACAAACCCACTCCCATGCAGAAATCCCAAAAACCCCTGCTGTGGTTAACGGAAACCCTTCAGCAGCGAATATTCAAAGCGCAGAGAATGCAACAAAAGTGACCGAGCCGACCGGGTCAGGGCCAAATATTTCGGAAGCTCAGCTGAGCACGCCTGCGAATCCCGCGGCGACACCAGCAGCCGAAGCTTCAGCGTCACAAATAACAGAAAGTGAAGTCGCCTCTGTTTTGGATATCCCGACAGAAGTAACTCAAACATTCGATATTCCCGCGCCGCCCGAACCGATTGCAGAACCGATTGCAGAACCGATCCCTGAGCCAGCGCCTGCAGCTTCAGAGACTGAGCCCGCCCCACAGGTCACAGAGAGCGCGCCCGTCGAAAATCCTGCGCCTAACCCAACACCGGCATTTGCATCTGAAGTAACGGAGGTTTTAGAAATCCCTCAAGAGCCATTGCCAGAACCCGCCAATTTTGATGAAAAAGAGATGAAGATGGGAGAACCAGCCACTGAGCAATTACAAACTGACGCCGCTGCAACGGCATCGGAGAGCCTTGACGCATCCCCATCGCCAGAACTTCCCTCTCTAGACGCAGCTCTTCTCAGTGACAGCCAGTTAGCCGAATCAACCGCGACCGAGGAAATTTCTATTTTTGATCCCGCAGTCATCGATCAGGCTCTGCAAGAAGAGCCCACTCCAGAGGAACCCAAACCGTGAAATCAACCTCTGCTTGGGTTTTGGTATCTAAAGAAGCTCCATGGGGAGATTGGTGGCCAACTTTTTTGCAAGATTTAAAATGGCCCAAGGATCTGCTCGTAGAAAAATGGGCACTTGATGAAACGCCGTGGTCAAAAATTTTTGACTCCTTCAATTCGTTTACGCTCTTTGGCCAAAAAAAGGTTCTGGTTCTCAGCGTTCCAGACAAAACGTTAAAGAATACCGAAGAGTTCTTGAAACACTATGAAGGACTAAAAAAAGGCCCGCATCATGTTGTCTTTGTGTCCGAATCGGAACCCCCCTCAGATCAAATGATCCAATGGAAGTACGTTACTGATGAAGATATAAAAACAGACGATAAGGCAGTCTTTCGGTGGATCGATGCTGTTCATGCGAAACAACTATCTCACGCTATCACAGCTCTAGATGATGCTCTCAACGCAGGCCAACACCCGCTCGCACTGTTACAAGTCCTCAACCGAGATTTTCGTCTTGGTCGGCTCATCCATCATGGATTTAAGTGCCGTATTCAGCAGGGAGAGCTATCGAAGACATTAAAGGTGGCTCCTTTTATGATTCAGAAATGGACCAGGCGCGAAGCCTATTCAAATTCAGTTTGGGCACATGCTTTCGATTTGCTTTTCCAAGCCGACATGGATCTCAAAAGCGGTCATGACGGAGTCTGGGTACTACGCAAACTGACCTTTGACTTGACTCAAGTGCAAGCAAACGGATCGAAAATAAAAAACAAAAAAATGAAACCTTCTACTTGGAAGCCCGAGCCACTGCTTTGGACAGTTTCGCCATCTTTCGCGTAACAGTATTTCGGTGAAGAACTCCTCGCGATTTTTGAAGCGCACTAAAGGCTTCACGCAATGCAAGCTCTGCCTTTTTTGGATCTGAAATCGCAGCAAGAACCGCACGCTCAGCGCTGTGAACTCTTGATCTGACTGACGCATTTCGCGCTTGTCGTTTTGGTGTCTGACGTGCTCTTTTTTCTGCAGAAACGTGATTTGCCATGATTGGGTCTTTTTAGAGGCATTCCATGGCCTATGTCAACACGATGGATATTATTCTTTAGCAGAAAGACCCCGGAAGATTTAGGGTTAAAGGGTCTTATGGCAAGAGGGATGAACTAAACATGTCTTCTTCGGAACCTTCTAGCGAACTACGTGAAATGGGGCGAGCCTCCTCGATCCTGGCCCTTTTTACGATATTCTCGAGAATCTTCGGACTCGTTCGTAACCAGATTTTGGGGCACTATTTTGGAGCTGGTCATATTTCAGACGCATTTATTGCGGCGTTTACGATTCCAAATGCTCTTCGCCGAGTACTTGGCGAAGGGGGCCTCACGCCAAGCATTGTGGCCACGCTCACCCCCTATCTGAAATCAAAAGACGAAGGGCATGCTGACCCAGAGCTACGCCCGCTGATCAATTCTGCATTTTTTTGGATGACTGCATTGTTGGCTCTAGTGGGCAGTCTGAGCATTTATTTTGCGCCACAGATCGTTCACTTTTATGTTCCTGACTTCGCTGAAATTCCTGGAAAAGTCGCCATGACGGCGAACCTCTTTCGTATTCTAATTGCCTTCGTTATCTTGATTACATGGTCAGCTTTCTTCATGGGACTGCTGAATACGTTTCGATCATTCGCTTTGTCCGCCTTTGCTCCGACGCTCAACAGCTGGGCCGTCATTGCGATTATTCCCGTCGGCTTTTGGTTGTGGAATCTTGATCAAGAAAATGGAATCTATCTCTACTCAATAGCATTAGTGATCGGCGCTGGGCTCCAGGTGGCCATTCAGATTCCAACCCTCTTAAAGTGGAATATCTGTCCTGGCTGGCCCCAAAAAATATTTGATTCTCGAATTATCGAAATTTCAAAACTCATGGGCCCCTCACTTTTTATATTGGGCGTTTACCAATTGAATGTGGTGATCAATCGCGCATTTCTCGCAGGAGCAGAAGGCGAAGTATCTCATCTCTTTTACGCAGATCTTCTCGTCGAACTTCCATTTTCTCTTATCGCCTCCAGTGTCGGAGCAGCTTCAGTGACAAGCTTCAGCCGTCTCGCCGCATCTGGCAAATATGATGAACTAGAGGCGACGATCTCATTTTCATTGCGCTCTACATTACTGTTTTCAGTTATGTGCTGCAGCCTCATCTTTGCGCTTGCAGAACCCATCGTATCGACGATTTATTTCTCAGGAAATTTCGCGATACAGGATGTAAAAGCAACCGCTTCGGCGCTGATGGCTTATTCGATTGGATTACCCTTCTTCGGATGCCTCCGCCTCATTCTCAGTTACTATTTTGCTGAAAAGAAAATCGGAGTTCCACTCATTGCCGCTTCTCTCGCCGTGGGGACCAATACGATTCTTGCATGGAAGCTTGCTGAGTCCCTTGGAAGTACAGGCTGCGCACTTGCCGCATCTGCGGCTTCGATTGTGAATATCACGTTGCTGATCATTTTCTTAAAAGGATCAAAAATTTCAGGGGCATTAAATACCATTCTGTCTGGAATTCTCAGAACGCTTGCGACCGCGGCATCCTTGATTGGCCTACTCCTTTTTCTGAAAACTTTACTGCCCTCCACTCTCTGGACGACCTCCGGGGTTTCGTTTCAAAAAATCAGTGTGCTCGGCCTACTCCTCTTGATTGGATGTGTCGCGTTTTTTTGGCTTTCAGTCGTCTTTAAAGTGCCGCTGGCAACTGAATCTATAAACAGAGTCCTTAAAACGCTTCGCAATAAACATTAATTCAGCATAAAATCGAGAAGGTGATTTTCACATCGTTCATTTTAGGTGCGCTCTTAGTGGGCGCCGGCAATTCAGAGTCAGATGAACTCAGCATTTCACCTGACAAAATTAGGGCTGAATACCATGAAAGCTCAGGCGATGAAGCAAAAATCACAGAGTTTAAAAAAAAATATTTTTTAGTCGATATCGCTGAAGAGCATTGGTCCAAAATCTGGACAGACGAACCACCTTCCAAGTCCTTTTTTACATCGACACAAGATGTTCCTCTTTCTTCATATCAGACCTCTTTGGCTTTTGCTCTCTACCCTCTCAACTTTAGGCTCTGGACTGAACTCTTTTCTGACTATGTGAAAAATTGTTTCAATCACCCTTACGATGCGCTTCACGAGTTTATTAAATCTCTTCCGTTTGTTCTTTTTCCATTGTTAGCGTCATTTTTTCTGACGCTGTTTATTTACTTCATCGTCTGGGCTGTTCCCGTCGCGAGAGATATCCCAAAATGGATTGGATCAAATTCTAGATTTGTAAGCCTCAGTTCATTGCTTGTTCTGACAATGCTCACGATTTATTCAAGACAGTGGAATGTCACCTGCTTCATATTTTCGCTTCTTTTGATTCCTTACTCGAGGGAGAAATCAGATGGCATTTTTTTCTCGATGATCTTTGGAGCAATTCTCAGTCTGAATCCGATATCGACAGCGATAGAAAATTCGCTGAGTGGGCTCAGCGCGATTGAAGCCATGGAAAAAGGACGTACTCGTCTTGAGTATTCGATTGAAGACTTTCAATCTATGGGACTGTTGGATCAAGCGCTCTGGGAAGATCTCAATTTAGAAACGACATCGGCACGAACATTGTCTGCAAAACTCCCTCCGTCCGTTGAAAAAGAAATTATTACGATAAACTTTGATGAAGAATCGTCGACCACACAAAATCTCATCGAGAGATACGAGAGTCTTCGCGAGAGGATCGGCGATGAACCGAGAGTCCTGTTCAATTTGTCTCAGCTACTTACGAAAAGCCAACAACTAGTAAGTGCCGACAAGCTGCGGGAAAAAATTCCCGCTGAGACACTCAGGGCGATGACTCGGCAAAGCTCGAAACTAAATCGACTGCTTTTGCCCCCGTCGCCATCTTCCCCAAGCGAACTGGCCAGAACGAAGGGAAGATCGATGCTCAAGAAAATATTTGAAACTTACGGAATTTATCCTCTTAAGTTTGAGGTTTTTTACAAATATATTTTTCAATTCCTTATTCCCTGGTTACTGATTTTATTCGCGTTATTCTGGAGAAAGCGTGCTTCCGGCCTATGCATCCACACGGGTGAAGCCACTCTCGCTTCGGATATCGATTCATCCAGCCTTTATCAGGCTGCGTCTCAAAAAGACGAAACCACGAACCACGCCCTGCGCGTGCAGGTTGAAAATTTGGTACGAAAACATCAACATCAACAGAAAAAATTGATTCAGCGCCTCTGCTGGCTGCATCCAGGAGTGAGCTCCCTCTATTCTAACTCGTCAATAGTTCTTCCTTGGTTGAAAGCATTACTTGTGTATGGATTACTTTGGAACGCAATTTCCCCTCTATGGAGAATTCGAATTCTGGAATTCTGCGGATTTTCTCCTGAAAGCACTTGGGCTCACTCGCATTTTTCTTTAGGTTTCGGCGTTGTTTTTTTTCTCTGTTACGGACTTTTCGTTATTCGTGAGACGAGGAGGGCGTCTGCATGAACGAAATTTTTGATTTTTTTGATCGGATCAATAACACATCCTGGTCCGGGGAAGTAGAGATAAAGTCGGCACAAGGGCATGCGATTGTCACAATTTTTCAGGGCAAGTTTTTGTGGGCCTATAGACCAGTCGATCGATCTCTTGAAAGATTCAACCGCCTCGACTGGCTCATCACGCCTAAGACTCCGATGAAAAGCTGGGAAGAACTGGCTCTGACCCTCTTGCAATTAAATGGTGAACAAGAAAACAGAGTCATTCGCTTACTGAAAATGGAGCGACTCGAAGTTTTTTTTCGTTTATTCTTCTGGAGTAATACAGAAATTATTGAACATCCACGAATGATTCAAATGCCCTCGGCCGAATCACTGGGATTCTATTCATTACGTGGGTTTGACAAACTTCTTCAAGAGGCAAAAACTCGTCTCTCTGACTGGCCACGAATGAAATCGAAAATGGGCTCCAGCAAGAGAGTGTTCGTCTCACTCGTTCCTTCGGATGTGATCAAGAAAAACCTAGAAGCAACACCTTCTGACACGGAATCCGATCTCAAGTCTTTCTATACGTTTGAGGAACTTGAAATTTTAGCAATCTGTGATGGAAGAAACTCCGTTCAAGATCTCGTGAGACAACTTCCTTACGGTGAGTTTTTCACTATTCGGGCGCTGCTGGACCTCTGGCGCCGCGGTGCCGTTCGTGCAAAAGACGAAGATGGTACGAGTTTTTCGAGAGTCTTTGAACAGGATCGAGTCACGACGCTCGACATGATGGGGGTTCTCTGGGCGGGCCTGCTCACAGTCGTCATCTTTTGCATTGCAACACTACTTGAAGGCCCCAGAACACCAACTGCCTGCGACACGGCCGTCATCGCTCAAGCCTTAGAGATCTATAGAAATCAGAGCCAGCATTACCCACTGACGCTGGCTGAACTGCCTCCCTATCGCATTGCCCCGACGACTCTTGAAAAATTTAGATATCGGCTCAACAATCCGGTGAACTACAGCCTGGGATGCCGCGGGATAACTGGCAACAGCAATACTTCCGATAATATTCGTCAGATGATAGAATAGGGCATGTTTCCTCAGGATGCGTTTGAGTGGATCAAACAGACTTTCAATCACATCAAGCGATACCTAAAAACAATTGTCATTGTTCTTCTCGTTTCATTTGTCAGCTCGATTATTTGCCGAAATCCTTTTAGCTCAAATTTTCCTCAACTCAAGGAAGGCGATATCGCCTCTCGAACAATCACAACTCCAGTGAATCTGAAAATAGTTGACGCGGAGCTCACTGAAAAGAAGCGAGATGCCGCCGTCAATCAAGTGCTTGTCGTCTACGATTTTGATCCAGATGCAAAATCTACACTCCTTGAAAAATTGCGAAAAGCCTCTGCTCTGTTGGCCGGCTCCGGTTCGTTGACGCTTGATCATCAGCGAGCGCTATTTGAAGAGACACTGAGCCTAAAACTCACCGACAATCAGTGGCAACTTCTAAAAAATCCTCATTCCCTTTCGGCGCTCAGAAAATTGATGGGGCAGATCATGAGGGATCTTGGCTCCAGCTGGATCGTGGATGATAGCATTCCTCCTGAACACAATGAAATTACACTGATTGATATTCGTAGCGCTGAAGAATTTAGAGTTTCGAAAAAAGCGTACGAAAGAAAGATTTCTCTTCTTTCGGATATTCGCGACTTTGTGCGCAGCTCAGATAAGTACACTCTTTCAGATATTCCAGGGCTCAGCGAGAAACAAAAGGAAGAGCTTCGCATTCTCGCTACGAATCTTCTTGAAATCGATCTTTCATTCAACCAAAGCGAAACGAAAGCGAGAAAGGACGAAGCGGTTAAAAAAGTGGATCCCGTGTGGATCGAAATAAGCGCGGGCCAAACGATCATCGCTGAAGGAGAGAAGGCTGAAAGACGACACATTCTCATTCTTGATACACTACGAGAGAAGAATAATAGACTCTTTGATCTCAAGATCGCGTTTCAATTCGGGCTTTTCATTTTCACCCTGATTTTTCTCTTTTATCTCGTGGGCCGCACAAACTTTCGAAAGTTTAGGCTCTCCATGCGGGATCAGTGGGTTATCGGGGCTTTCTTTTTAGCGTCGCTTGGAATCATCGCTTTTCTCAGCCATCTGTTTGAAGCGGCCAAACATCAGACAATTTTTGGGCCTTCTCTGGTATTCTTACTCCCCCTTGCCTTTGCCGGAATGACACTGCGTTTGTTCACGAGCATGGAAATTACGAATTTTATCGTTGTCATATTTTCAATCTGCGTTGGATGGATGCACGACAGCCCATTTATTGCGCTGCTGACTTTAACAACATCCCTTGCGGGTGCCAGTCGCATGCGCCATATCTCACAGCGGTTCGACGTCTTTAAGGCTGGCTTGATTGTTGGAGGCGTGAAGGCATTGCTCGTTATCTTGGGACATGGTTTGCATTTGATGCCATCACCAGAATTTCAGATGGAATGGGCAAACTACGCCACAATGATTTCGTTTTCAGTATTTTCTGGAATTTTTTCAGCAAGCTTAGTCATTGGAATTCAACCGTTGCTGGAACTCGTTGGCTATACTACTGATTTACGACTGATGGAGCTCTCGAGCACTAACCATCCATTGCTGAGAGATCTGATTCTTAAGGCGCCTGGAACATATTTCCATTCATTTACCGTGAGCCAATTGGCCGAAAAGGCCGCGGAGGCGATCCATGCAAATGCGCTTTTCGCAAGAGTTGCGAGTCTCTATCACGATATTGGAAAAACAAAGAAGCCGCATTATTTCATCGAGAATGTCAAAGGTGACAATAAGCACGACAAGTTAGCTCCAACGATGAGCGCTCTCATCATTGCGAATCATGTGAAAGATGGAATTGATTTGGGAATCGAAAATCAGTTGCCTCCAAGTATTATTGAAGTGATCCCTCAACACCACGGTACGATGTTGATTTCCTACTTCTATGATAAAGCGAAGAAGTTAGCCGACCACAGTGTCGCTGTAGACGATCGAGACTTTCGCTATCCCGGCCCAAAACCTCAGACACGAGAGGGCGCGATCATCATGCTTGCCGATGCGGTCGAAGCCACCGCGAAGAGCGCAACAACCAAGACTGCAGATCAAATGCGCCAGGTGGTTCATCAAACGATCCAAAGATTTTTTTTGGACGGTCAGCTGGATGAATGTGAACTGACGCTGAAAGACCTTAACTCAATCGCTCAAGCTTTTTTGCAGGTTCTAATGGGTGTATATCACCAACGAATCGAGTATTCTCACCTGAAGGAAGGCAAAGATCCACTTGAAGAAAGAACGACGTCTCAAATCTCCGTCATCAAACCTTTGCGATAAATTGATATCACTGACTCGTCCTCGCATATTCCAAACTCTGGGAGACGGAGTGCAGAAAAGCCTTCCGAAGACTTTGCTTCGCCAAATTTTGGTCGAGTGCTACAGGATTGCGCCAAAAAAAAATCTTAAGCGAGGCTTTGCCCTAGAAATTCGTTGGGTCCGAAGTCGCGAAATAAAAAAATTAAATCAACAATTTCGGAAAAAAAATAAAGCAACAGACGTATTAAGTTTTCACTCAGATCAGCCCGGGATTCTTGGATCTATCGTAATTGATATAGAAACAGCAGAACTCCAGGCCACGCAATTCGACCACTCGCTCAAACGCGAGCTATGCGAACTCTATATTCATGGCGTTTTTCATCTGCTGGGATACGATCATATCCATCGGGATGATGCTCGGGTGATGAAACGATACGAGAGAAGGCTTGAAAAGTTTCTCGATCGCCTGGATCATCAAAGAAGATGACTCGAAGAGTTTTCATTTTTGCCGCGATTTTATTTGGCGCCGTTCTTTCTGCAAGCGCTCATCCATTTCGATGGAAAGAGATCTCGTTTGAAAGCTCCTGGTGGACTTTTTGCGTTGCTACTTTGGGCCTCGTTCTTGCATTGCCACAGATATTGCGCGGGTCAGGAAAAGCGAGATTTACTCGGGGGCTTATTTTTGGCTTCGTTTTTTTTTCATGCGTATTCTATTGGGTCGCTTACGCTCTATATACCTTTGGCAATGTGGGAATTTGGATCTCGCTTGTCGGCGTCGGAAGCCTTGCTCTTTATTGCGGAATTTATTGGGGCCTCTGGGCGTTGATCTGCGGCTCTCACCTGGTGAAGAGCCGCCCGGTTTCTGAAAAAATAATTGCATGGGGAGCCGCCTATGCTGCGCTTGAGGCGGCTCGGCAGTGGATCATCACTGGCTTTCCTTGGGGCGAGTTGGGTCATGCATTCTCATTCTCTCCATTGATCGCACGCACCGCATCGGTTTGGGGGATTCACGGACTGTCTTTTTTTTGGATCTGCCTTGTTGCGGCCATTATTCATATCAAACACGAAGAATTCAGATCCGAAGCGCTTCGAATTATCGCGGGCATCTTGATCAGCATCCTTTCATGCAGTCTGCTGGTTCAAGTGCAGCACTCCATCGCCTCTGATGTCACAGACGTAAGAGTTGGCACGATTCAACCAAATATCGCGCAAGATCTGAAGTGGGATCCAGCGGAAGCTTACAACAATCTAAAAAAGTTGATTGAGCTCAGCACAACGATTGAGTCTGAAGATATCTCGGTAATCTTGTGGCCTGAAACCGCTTACCCATTCTCCATTTCAAAATCGGAAACCACTGTTCCAATGAATTTTAAGGTCCCGCTGATTTTTGGAGCTGTCGTGCACGAAGACAAATCAAGCAGAAACGCGGTTGTTCTATCAAACCAAGGACAAATTCTGTCTTATTTTTCGAAGATACACCTCGTTCCCTTTGGGGAATATGTTCCACTTGCAAACATCATTCCTTTCGGAAAAGTCGTTCAGAATGTGGCGGATTTCAAACCGGGCGCCGCTTCACAGCAACCCTTCGAATTGCCCTTTGAGTTAAATTCTCCACTGAAGGTTGGGCCACTGGTTTGTTATGAGGATATTTTCAGTCGATCGAGCGTGAATCTTGCGAGAAAAGGCTCCCAATTGCTCCTCAATTTCACCAATGACGCTTGGTATGGCCCGTCATCTGCACTCGAACAACACGCAGCAATGGCCCATATGCAAGTTTTTCAGACGGGACTGCCAATGATTCGATCGACCAACAATGGAATGACGACGGCACTCAGCTGGGACGAGGCTAAAAGTCTGCCTATGTTTAGCGAGAAGGCGGGCGTTCTCACCGTTGACGTGCCATTGACATCGAAACCGAAGCTCACATTTTTTGTTTGGACTTACCCCCTTATGGAATGGATTTGGTTTTTCATTTTTGCTATAGCCGTGTTGTGGAAAAGCCCAAGATCGAAAAGAAAAATCTTCTTTCAGAAATCGAGTCCCTATTAGCAAAAACCCGTGATTTACGGGGGCTACTTTGACATTGATCGACTCAAAGATGAACGCGGAGTTTTAAGCGAAAAGACACTGGATCCTCAGTTCTGGGACAATCCAGACGATGCCAAAAAGACCCAGTCACGAATCGAAACGATCAATAAAACCGTCGAACCATTTGACCTGGTATTCAATTCACTGAACGATTTCAAGGAACTCGCAGAAATGGCTTCGGATCAAGACCCGATGATCCAAGAAATTTTTCAACAAATCGAAGGGCTGAAAATTCAACTGAGAAGCCTTGAATTGAAAAAAATGCTTTCCGGAGAAACTGATCGAAAGCCTGCGATAGTCTCGATCAACGCAGGTTCTGGAGGAACAGAAGCCCAGGACTGGGCGCAGATTCTGCAAAGAATGTTGCTTCGGTATGCTCACCGAAAGGGTTATCAAGTTGAGCAGGTAGATGAACAAGCCGGTGAAGGCGCGGGCATTAAGTCAGCCACTTTCATTTGTCGCGGAGATTTTGCCTATGGCTATCTCAAGTCGGAACGCGGGGTGCATCGATTGGTCCGAATCTCTCCCTTTGATGCGAACAAGAAAAGGCATACATCTTTTGCGGCAGTCGATGTCGTACCTGAGATTGACGACGAGATTCAAATCGATATCAAAGCAGACGATCTCAAAGTGGATACGTATCGATCAGGAGGTGCAGGCGGTCAGCACGTCAACAAAACAGATTCCGCGGTTCGCATCACGCACATACCCTCTGGAATCATTGTGGCCTGCCAAACGCAGCGATCACAGCACCAAAATCGGGCCACAGCTATGACAATGCTCAAGAGCCGGCTTTATGAAATGGAACAAAAAAAGAGAGAGGCCGCCGTCAGCGCACACCACGCTCAGAAAATGGACAATTCATGGGGCAGTCAAATTCGCTCTTATGTTTTAGCCCCCTATCGTCTCGTAAAAGACCATCGTACAGAATTTGAATCTTTCCAGCCTGATTCGGTATTAGATGGCGAACTCGATGAATTTATTGAGGCTTATCTGCTTCAGAATGCAGGAAGCAAGGAAGGCTAGTGTTTCGAAATGCGCAATATTTATTCGCTGTTCTTGGATTGATCTCATCGAGCTTGCAACCGACAGAAGCCTCGTGGATTTTGAAGGGCTGCCGATCGGCAATCGCTCAGATTAGAAAAGCAAACGAAACACCTGCATCCGATGCGCACCAAGAGCAGCAACGAAAAGAATGGACTGAAGCGTATCGTGTGGCATGGCAGAATAGGAATTTTGGTAGCGGCGCTATAGCCGTGGCTGAATTGGTAAGACTGAACATTGATTCATTGGGGTTGACCGACCACCAAAAGAAAGAAATTTTACGAGCAGGCAAACTTTTGCGTAGGGATTTGAATCTCGCTCGATCTTCTGAGTCTGTCGCGATATTCGCCAGCGATTTGGCGTGGATGTATGGACCATTTCTTTTGAGACCTATCTGGTCATCATGGCGTTTGCCACGCAATGTGCAGCTCCCTTTGCACGACGAAGTAGCATCAAAACTCGGACTTGCTTCAGATGATTTTTTTAAGAATAGCTACGAATATTTAGCTGATCTCGCCAACAGACGAGCGCGGCACAAGCGAACGATATTTCGAGATTTCATACGGTCAACAGCGATGGGAATTCTTCTGACCGCGTTGGGCTATCATCCGATTGATACCGTAAATGAATCCATTAAAGAGCATTTCATCTCTAAAACGACGTCTCGCGAGTATCTCGCGGTCAGTCTTCTCGATTTGATCAGAACAGCTCACCAAGATGAAATGAATCTTGCGCGAACTCCTGGCAACGAGGGCTTAGTCGTTCTCCTCGATCGCAATTTGCTGCTGCCGATAGATACAGTGCCAATCGATTCCGTGAGAGATGCGATCCGTGGCATCGCGGAAATCGCACCGCTGGCAAAGCAATTTGAAAGACTCGAGCAAGAATCGTTTGGAAGCTTTGAAGAATTGAATGAACTCCTAAAAAAATACAAAAACCGCAAACGAAAAGTCGTCATGTTTCATGGATTGGCATCGATTACTCCAAACGGTGCCCCATCACTTCTCGATTTTGGGGAAGCAGTTGTGAACAAAGAGCGTCTCAGTGAAAATATCCACCAGTTTGAACCCGGAATCTTAGAGAATGGTTCATCGCTTATTCTTGCGGTCTGTCAGGCTGGTGATCGAGGTTGCACCGTAAAAAAGCCGATTGAGGAACCATGGATTGCTTGGGGACTAAGGCTTGCAGGCGCAAATCATGCGCGAGTTTATGCACCAGTAAATCTCGTAAGCTTTTCCAGCGTACATCCTTGCATTCCGCCCGAAGTTATGTGGGACTTTCTGCAAGAAAGAAATCCGGCCGTCGGCATATCGACGCATCCAGATATCTCTCCGTTGGTTAGAGCCAGATCATCTCATACACGTGAGCCCTTTCTAAAGCGCGTATTCCGCCGCGGAACACGAGTGATGGGATCGGCAGATCTCGCTCCGTTGAGGCTTGACAGTTTGATTCCCGACGAAGTCCGTCAACTGGCCGTTCGGGTACTCGACACTAGAGAGGGCGTCGTCCGTTTTATTCCACTGGATGGACCCGCTCGACCTGACGAGAACGTTTTCGATACAACTACCTCTAAATAAATTCATGTGTTAAGGCTTCCGGAATGTTTCGCCGACTGCTGTTTCTGATTTTTTTTTGCTATAGCTGCATTTGCTCAATCGAAGCTGAAACGATTCGGTCGCTTGCACCTGAGTCGCCCACCAATTTTTCGAGCCCCTTAGATCTGGGCATCTTGGGCTCTAGTAGATTGAAAGAATCAGGCCCCGGACTCCTCTTTAAAGAAACTGGATCTCTCGGAAAAACAACAACACTGAGTCTTCGGGGATCTCAAGCCCAAGAGGTTTCGGTATTTTTAGAAGGCGTCCCCTTGAATTCACCCAGCGAAGGAGCCTTTGACTTTGGAGAACTCTCAGGAATGGGAATTTCGCAACCACGAGTCGTTCGCGGCGGATACTCACTTCTATCGTCCCAGCCAAACGGAAGCGTCAACCTTTCGCTGCCCGATGAAGAGACGAGTGCTGTTCATCTGTCACAGGGATCCTATGGTTTTTTTGGGTTTGGTATTCAAGCCCCTCATTTTGCGCTGTCTTTAGAACAGGGAAATTTTGAATTCCCCTTCGAGCAAGATGGGCTGTCCCTCCCTCGAACGAATAACTTCAGCCAGCGATTGAACTTGAGAGCTTGGCATCGAACGAAATCTAAACAAGTTTGGCTCCAACTCTTGATGGTGGAACAGGGCATCCCCGGAGCGACGTCTCTTCCGACTCCCCACTCTGAAATGCGAAGCCTGAAACCCCTGGCGGCTTTTCAATTCAAATACAAAAGATTTCAATTTCACAACTGGATGAGTTTCAAACAACAATCGAATACGAATCCAGACTATGCATCGGATTCTGAAAATCGTTGGATTTCTGTTGGCCATCGTACCGAAAATATTTTCTCGATCGGAGTGATTCAGATTCCTTGGAATTTGGAATGGACTCTCGACAAACTGTGGATCGAGCAAAACGAGTCTGGCGTTCAATCATCCCCCATGGTTCCATTTCGAAATACCATCGCCGTCTCTGCCGGCATTCTCTGGAATCCCATCGAGAAAGTCTTGGTCCATCCCCGACTTCGCATTGAATGGCTTTCTGATCTTCCAGCTGAAAATATTTCGGCCCACCCGGGTCTTGGGGTGAAATATTCCATCAATGAAAATCTGAGTCTCATTTCTAATATCGCGTGGATATCGAGGGCTCCCAATTTTAATGAGATGTATTTTGATATTCCGCCCTATATTGAAAAGAACACTTCCTTGATGCGACAGAACTCGTTTCAAGGCGATGCGGGACTGAAATGGGAGTCAGACGAAATAACCGCTGAGGAGGTCATCTTTTTTGATCGAACCAACCAGCTACTTCAAGACGATCCAGACACTCCAATCTATAAAATCTTGAACCGAGGAATCTCATTCAGCCTTGGATTAGAATCTCGAATTGAATGGCGCCCGAACGAAAAACTTAAAACTCAGATGAGTTATACGCTCACCCGCTCCAAACTAGATGGAAGAACAAGGGATTACCAACCCACGCACCATATGGAATGGGCAGCGAGTTATTCGATGACGAAAAATCTCGTGGCTAGAGTGCCTGTCTATTATCGATCTCAGGTTCGGGCCGGCGCAGCAACTATTGGCCAGCAATTTGATCTTGGAGTTGAAGTCGCTTACGAAGCAAAATGGTTTACCCTAACGGCGTCAGGTCATAATCTGACAAGTTGGAATCGTTATGAAGCTCGAGACTATCCACTCGGAAACGAGCCGACATATCTGATAAATATGTCGGCACACTTTTAGTTTAAAACGAATAACCGAACTGGAAGTTTCCAGCAGGAAGAACTCCTTGAAAAGAGTCCGTATCAGTAATATCTCGGCCTACAGAACCCCAGAAATATCCAATACCCATGCCCAGATTCACAGTAAATCCGGAGTCCCAGGTCCAACCCCAGCCAGCCACAAGCTGAGGACCACCCACCATACCCTTGACATCAGAAGAACCTAAAGTTCGGTTCTGCGACACATAAAGAAATCTTGCACCAGGTTCCAAATAGAAACCTTGATATACCTTGTTAAAGAAAATGGACGACGAAATGGTCGCCCCGCCACCAACAACCTTGGGACTCGCTGCAAAGTAATAGATGAACTGTGGCTCTACGTTGACCTTAATATTCTGATGAAAAGCATAGGATGCTCCGACATTAAAGCTGCCGAAAAAGAATCCAAACGGATTCGTCCAAACATTCCAAGTTTTATAGCTATTGGTGAACATATGCTTGTCACCAACTGGAATCAGTTGATCCGCAGACTTAATGGTTGAATATTTATCGTCGCTAAACGATTTTTCTTCAGCCGCTAACGGCCGAGAAGTCTGAAGAACGATCAAAGATACAAGAAGCAAAAATATATTTTTCATAATGTTGAGTAACTTATCTTCATTTTTTTATTTGAGCCATTTTAAAAACGAATTCCCAACGCCCCGTCTCGTAAAACCGTTTACATCTGAAAATATTGATTTGTGTTTGCCGAATACACGCGTTTTAAACCACGTCTACCAGTTCTGAAATCCTCGCTTGACCCAGCAAATGGCGGGGGAGTTTGATTAAGAGTCGTCTAAAATCCGTTTTTGGATATTCCAGACCATACTACAGCTTATTGTGTCATAATTGATTTATGACCACTATATATTGTGGATTAGTCGTTGACGAAGAATCCAAGCTCACGCAAACTTGAAAGAGGAAGAGGGAGTGGAGGGATTGAAAAATGACAGAAGTTTCGGGGTCTTAACTCGCGCCGCATCACAATAATTTATTTTGTATGGGCCGAGCCTGATCTCAAGGTTTTAGAGCTCCTTGCGGAGCGTAAACCCTCTAAATTTTAATGAAAGATATGAAGGAGAATAACATGGAGGGAATTGCTGAGCGTAAACAAACAGGATCCAAGCATAAGGGCGAAGCGGCCGCTGCTGGATTACGCTTTTCGAGATACTTTTCGAAAGAAGGCAAACATCCGTTTGACGAAATTAAATGGACGAAACGAAAGAGCGCGATTTCAAATACCGATGGCAGCATCGTGAGTGGAATGGACTCGGTTGAAGTTCCGGAAGAATGGTCACAGCTCGCCACGGATATCGCTGTATCAAAATTTTTTAGAAAAGCTGGTGTCGCTAAGAAAGCTGGAGACATCGACTCAGAAACCTCGGCTAGGCAGTTAGTGACACGCATCGCCAGCGCTATTCGAAAAGCTGGCGAAAGACTCGAAGGATATTTCAAGACTCCAAAGGATGCAGAAATTTTTGAGGCTGAACTTACTGCCCTCTTGATCACGCAACGTGGGGCCTTCAATTCGCCAGTATGGTTCAACTGTGGACTCTTTGAAGCTTACGGAATTACAGGATCAGGTGGAAATTATCACTGGAATCCAAAGACAAATCGAATTGAAGCAACGGAAAATGCCTACCAAAGCCCCCAATGCTCGGCGTGTTTTATACAGTCGGTTGACGATGACCTGATGAGCATCTTTGATCTCATCAAAAATGAGGCACGACTTTTTAAATATGGCTCAGGGACGGGGACAAATTTTTCAAAACTGAGAGGCAAGCAAGAGAAACTGAGTGGAGGTGGACTCAGCTCTGGTCTGATCAGCTTTTTGGAAGTTCTTGACCGTGGGGCAGGCGCCACAAAATCAGGTGGCACCACTCGAAGAGCCGCCAAGATGGTATGCCTCGATATGGATCATCCAGAAATTGCAGATTTTATTCAATGGAAGGTGAGAGAAGAAAAAAAGGCGAAAGCGCTCATCGCCTCTGGATATCCATCAGACTTTAATGGCGAAGCCTACAGAACAGTCGCGGGTCAAAACTCCAACAATTCGGTACGAGTCGCAGACGAGTTTATGGAAGCGGTGATCAGCGACGCCAATTTCTCAACTCGACACCGGACCTCTGGCGAGATCTGTGAAACCTTCAAGGCCCGTGACTTATGGAAAATGGCCGCGGAGGCAGCATGGGAATGTGCGGATCCAGGCCTTCAATATGATACGACCATTAACAAATGGCATACTTGCAAAACAACAGATCGTATTCATGCTTCGAATCCATGTTCGGAATATATGTTTCTCAATGATTCGGCCTGCAATCTGGCCTCCCTGAACCTGGTAAAATTCTGGGATGAAAAGAAAGGCTTTGATATTGAGGGTTATCGAAATGCGATTCGAGTGTTTTCAACAGCCCAGGAAATTTTGGTCGATTATTCAAGCTATCCGACAGCTCGAATTGCTCAGAATTCCCACGACTACAGACCACTCGGACTCGGCTACGCAAATTTGGGTACGCTTTTGATGATGAATGGTTTGCCCTATGACTCGACAGAGGCCAATCAAATGGCAGGAGCTTTGACAGCCATTCTTACCGGTCATGGTTATCGAGTCTCTTCCGAAATCGCGTCACAGAAGGCTCCATTTCCTGGCTACGAAAAGAATAGAGAATCCATGTTGAATGTGATGGAGATGCACCGACAGGCTGCTTATAAACTCCATTCAACAGACTCCGAACTGATCCAAGCCGCACAAGAAGATTGGGATATGGCCGTGAGCCTCGGTGAAAAATATGGGTACCGAAACGCACAAATGACAGTGTTAGCCCCAACTGGAACCATTGGCTTGCTCATGGATTGCGATACAACCGGTGTTGAACCTGATTTTGCTCTAGTGAAATTCAAAAAGTTGGCCGGCGGCGGCTCTTTTAAAATTATTAATCAATCGGTGCCAAAGGCGCTTGAAAGCCTCAACTACTCTGAGAATGAAATTAAAGCGATCATCGACTATGTGACGGGAACTCAAACTTTTGCAGGCAATGCCTATATCAATGAGCAGAAACTCATTGCGAAGGGATTCACAAAAGACACGATTTCTAAAATCGAAGCGCGCCTCGCGTCGGCCTTTGATTTGAGACATGTGTTTACAGCATCACTTGGTGAGCAGGTACTCAAAGGTTTAGGAATCACGAAAGAAGCTGCAAGCTCTCCACAGTTTGATTTGTTGAAGGTGATTGGGTTCACCGATGCTGAAATTAACAAAGCTAACGAAATTATTTGCGGCTCGATGACGGTGGAAGGCGCTCCCTATTTGAAAACCGAGCATTATCCGATCTTTGATTGTGCAAATCGTTGCGGCAACGGTGAACGATATATTGCGCCGATGGGCCATGTGCGAATGATGGCGGCGACCCAACCATTCCTGAGTGGTGCCATTTCAAAAACTGTGAATATGCCAAATCATACGACGGTTGATGAAATAGCAGATGTTTATATGAACGGATGGAAACTGGGACTTAAAGCTATTGCGATCTACCGTGATGGTTGCAAGGCATCTCAACCTCTCACAACAAAGTCTGAGACAAAGACAGAGACTGCAGAGGTTCAAGTAGCGGCTCCAGTCGCGGCGCAAACAAGCGTTGCTCTTCAGAGAAAACTTCCGAAGAAACGACAAGGTTTTACCCAAGAAGCTCGAGTCGGCGGACATAAAGTTTATTTGCGAACTGGCGAATATCCTGATGGCAGCCTAGGAGAGATCTTCATCGACATGCACAAAGAGGGCGCAGCCTTCCGCAGTATGATGAATTGTTTTGCGATATCAGTTTCGATGGGTCTCCAGCACGGAGTTCCGCTAGAGACATTCGTCGAAAAATTCACATTCACTCGCTTTGAGCCTCAAGGATCGGTGGATCATCCAAATATTAAGTATGCAACATCGGTCATCGACTATGTTTTCAGAGTTCTGGGAATGGAATATTTGGGACGGACCGATTTCGTTCAGGTGAAGCCTGAAGAAATTAAAAGCCTAGCTCAAACAGATATCATCGAAAATATTCCGGCAGCATCTATTGGAGCAGCACCCGCAGCGATCAAAGCAGATAAAGCCGAACAGCAAAAGCCAGTCGTGGGAATGTCGAATGACTATCTCAAGAATATGATGGGCGATGCGCCATTCTGCGACTCATGTGGTCACACCACTGTGAGAAATGGTTCGTGTTACAAGTGCTTGAACTGTGGCGCTTCGATGGGATGCTCTTAAGATTTTGGAGCAGCCATGCTTTCCGTCTTGAGATCCTGAATTTTTTGAGTCTCCAGTCGGCCAAGGGCTTCCTTGGCCTTCTGGAATTCAGGATAAATTCGAAGGCTTTGATCAAAACAAGCTTTGGCGCCATCGAAAACTTTTAATTTTTCAAGCGTCAAACCCGCATAGTAAAAACCCATCGACGAATCGGGGTATCGTTTACAGACTTGGCGAAAGCTTTCTAAAGCATCAGCCCAATTCTTATCTTTATACAAAGATACCCCGAGGTTCAAAATAACATCGGGATGCACGGGAAACTTTTGAAGAGCTACCAAAAGAGTGTCTTGGGCCTCCCCTGTTTTTCCGGCTTCCGTCAGAGCACAAGACAGTCCGATATATACCATCACACTCGCCGTCGGATTCAATTCGAGTGATTTTCTGAATGCATCCGCCGCACGTCCCCAACGACCGTCATGGGCCAGTTCAACTCCAAGCTCATAGTGAGCCCTCCAATTATTGGGCTCGTCGATCGTTTTCTTTTGAGCACATGCAATATAAAGATCGCGTTTGCTAATCGCCTTCGAAGACTTAAGACCTGGATTGAAATGGTGCACTAATATTCCACTGTCGACTTCTGGGAAATCGCCAGATTGTACTTGCTCATGCAGTGCGCCTGCATATCGAACAGTTGTGGAATTTGGAAATAATCGAACTTTGACGGATTTGAAATATCCAGATGAACCATTTTCAAATTCCGAAAAATCCCCCTTGCAGGGAAGAAAGCTTGAATTTGAAAAACCAGAAACATAGTTTCGAGTTTCAAAAATATAGGCACATTTCGGCTCGCTCTGAACCATCAATGAAAGTTTTTCGATTGATTCAGAAGACAATCGCTCATCAGGGTCCATTTGAAAAATCCATGGCGCAGTAGCATGGCTCAAAGAAAAGTTTCTTGCCTCAGCAAAATCATTATCCCAAGTAAAATCAAAAATCTTCGCGCCAAAAGATTTGGCGATCTCCTTTGTGTTATCACTTGAACCGGTATCAACGACAATCCATTCATCGACGACGCCTTTCAGATGTTCCATAAACGAGTGCAGATGTTCTTCTTCATTCTTCACGGTAATACAGCATGATAATCGCATTCTCTTATTTTACATGACTGCCGATTCTGGGACCTCGCCCAAAAGTCCGAGGAATTGCGAAGACTGCGACTCAACGCGTCAGATGTTCTGCAAGTTTCTGCAGAACGACGACGTTAGCATCGAGAACATTTAGACTATTAAATTCTGAGATAGAAACCCATCGATGCTCATCATGCGCAAGAAGCTTGAGCGCATCAGGACGCAGCAGATCAACGAAGTAAAATTCTAAATGAACATTTTTTGTCGGATAGGCCCAAGGCAGACTTAAAAAGTGCTCGAGAACATTGATCTCTGTGTCAAGCTCTTCCAAAAACTCTCGAGTCAGAGCTTGCGAGGCCGACTCACCAGATTCAACTTTTCCGCCTGGAAATTCCCACAAGCCAGGCGAGTCAGAGTCTATCGCTGCTCTTTTACCCATGAGAATTTTGTTATTTCTTACGGCAATGCCCGCTACAACCTTAACCATCAAAAATGGTTAGAGCTCAAAAGGTCAGACGTAAAGACAAAAAAATCACCCTCAGAATTGGTTCTGATTGATGAACTCCAACCGGGACTTTCAAGAAGTTTCAGAGGCTTCGAGAAATCAAAGAAAATATTCGAAGAATAATTAGTAAAAACATCCTGATATCTTTCGACCTCAGGACCATCTTTCCACACCGCGACTCTCACCGTTCCAGCACTTGGCGGAACCGCTCTCTGAGTTTCAGGGCTTGTTATCTTCAAAGTTTTCTCCTTACAACTTAAGTCTACACTACCAAACTAAGTCGTAGAAAGTAAAAGGCAAGCTCAGCAGAAAAAAATTTCCTTCAAGTAGTGATTAAGTAAGCAGAAAGCAATTTCTCAAGCCCTTGACAAACATCAGAAATATCCGTTTCTGTCATGGTCGGAAAAACTGGCAGAGATATCTCGGCTTCGTAAGCCTGTTCAGATCGGGGGCAGAGACCCTTCTTAAAACCTAATTTCTCATAAAATGGATGAAGATAAACTGGAATATAGTGAACATTCGCTCCAATATTTTCGGCATGCAACGCCGACAAAAACTCCGTCCGACTGCACGACAAGCGCTTTAGATCCAATCGAACCGGATATAAATGCCACGCCGATTGGGCACCGTCCGTCGTAATGGGCAGCCTGAGCATCTCTAAGCCTTTCAATTTTTCGGCGTAGATTTTTGCAATCGCCTCGCGATCTCTTACAAATCGTGCAAGTTTCTTCAACTGAGAAAGGCCGAGCGCACACTGAAGGTCGGTGATATTGTAATTGAAACCCAGAAATTCCTGTCGGTAGTATCCAGGAGTTTCGGTTCTCACAATTCCGTGAGACCGAAAGTGCCGCAAAAATTCTGCTTCTTTCTTATCGCGGACGAGTACCATGCCGCCTTCACCGGTCGTCATGGATTTCACGGGGTGAAAACTCAACACGTTAATATCGCAGATTGATCCTACAGGTTTGCCTTTGTATGTTCCTCCGAAACTATGCGCCGCATCTGCGACTAATCGAAAGTTTTTTTTTCGTTGAAGTTCAAACAACTCATCATATCGGCAAGGATTGCCCGCGAAGTCCACCGCGACCGCAATGTCGAAGTCTTTCATTTTCTTCAACTGCTCCACATCGATATTCATCGTGGATTCTTCGATGTCACAAAACGAGACAGTCCCATGACAATACAAAACAGAATTCGACGTCGCTGCGAAAGTAATTGGAGACGTGACGACTTTTTTTTCTGGATTTACGCCAAGCATGGCCATGACCGCGTGAAGCGCGGCAGTGGCTGAGGAAAATGCGACAGCCTCAGGCATTTCGACCAAGTCTTTCACGGCATTTTCAAATCCGACGACGGCCGGGCCGCGAGTCAGAAAATCGCTGTCGAGAACTTTTAAAACTTCTTTTTTATCAGAATCATCAACCACTTGCCGCGAATAGGGCAACCACGTTTTTCGGATCGGGGTTCCCCCATTTATAGCGAGCCCAGAAAGATTATTTGCTTTTGACATTGTCGCCTTTGCCATAACTCTAATTTATCTGCCTTATGTTCCCATGTACTAGTCTTCATTTTACGACTAATTTGGTCGACACTATGAATTTGACGCAGATTCCGTTCATGATTTTGGCATTGATTCCCGCTTTAACCTTTCACGAATGGGCGCATGCTATTGTTGCTCGATATTTCGGCGATAATACTGCAGAGCGTCTGGGAAGGCTGACTCTCAACCCGTTGGCGCATCTTGATCCACTGGGGACTTTGGCGATTTTGTTCGTTGGATTTGGTTGGGCTAAGCCAGTGCCTATTGATCCACGCCAATTTCGTTCATCGTGGGCAGAATTCTTCGTCGCATCTGCGGGTCCGGCGATGAATATTATTCTGGCGACTGTTTTTGCGATGGTTATCCGAAGCGGCGTTTTGAACGCTATTCCAGCCGAGCATTCTGAAAATATTTATACGATTTTGCAGATCTCAATCGTCATGAACCTCAGCTTGGCGTTCTTCAATTTGATTCCACTCGGCCCGCTGGATGGACATTCGATTTTGGCGAGGCTCTTGCCTTTGCGAACGTCGCTTCGATTTTCCGCGTGGAATCTTCAGTACGGTGGAGTCATTTTGTTTGGCGTGATTCTGGCAGACTCACTGCTGAAGCTCAATATCCTACGCACCGTCATTGGCCTTCCAGTCGCCCTCGTCCGCCTCTTGCTCTTAGGCTAGAGAGGTACCAGGGGTACCTGGTACCTATAAAAAACAGAATTATGGCGCCGCGGGAAGGGTAGTATTGGAGAGAGGACCTTTAAACGGCTCCTCAACGGCCATTCGTGTTTTGAGAACGGGAACCCCATTCACTTTCGGCAATTTCTCCAACAATTTCGAAATAGCAGGCATCACGACTTCAGCGGTACATTTCTTCAGCTCTGTGCCCTTGACGCTTCCGTAAATTGAGTACCCATTTCCGCGGCCCTCCCCACCAGTATTGATGGCAACATACTCCACAATCTTTGCATTTACTTCAGCTTGTTTTTGATTATCTAAGACATAACTAGATTTAAAAGCGCTTGGAAAGGGAAGCCCTTCAGGCCTTGTGGGATCACTGACAATAGCTGAAAAACCACATTGGTTGTAGGAGCCTCCAAGAATCACGAGTCGCTGCAAAACAAGATTTTCAGAAATGTCCGAGATCCGAACTGCAAGTGTGCGATCGACAGTCACTAGACTGGCTCTTTTTTCTTCCTTAATTGTAATCGCCTGAACAGGCTCGGCAAAAACGGAGCTCTGAGACATCCACATCAAACATACAAAACCAACGCTTATACTTTTCATTCCACCTCCCCCCACACAATGGTAACTCGTCGCTATCTCTAGATCTACCCCCCCCCAAATTATCCAATTGCAGTATATTTCGGTACCAGGGGTACCTGGTACCGAAATATACTGCGGCCTCGAAATCTGCGCGAGTCAGAGGAAACGAGGGCGATGCCTGGAGACAAAATGCCGCAGCAGGCGGGAAATCCATGTCTCGCTACCACCACAGAATCCGCCCTAACCCATATCCAGAGCCGAAAAAAAGCTGGCACAAGAATTGCTACTCTTCATATCAAGGGAGAATTCTGAAAACACAAAACTAGAATTTAAAAGTTTGAGGAGAATCGCCACAACATCGGCAGGCTCTAGACCCCCCAAGGTATAGATCTGCCAACGACTTGATGGATTGCCAGGTATCATACATACGCCAAGCCTTGCCACACCACATCAATATCTGGCGGCTCAACAAGTCCGCGCGGGGTCAGAAGTCCTCCTCCTTCTGACCCCATTTTTTTAGCCAAAAGACGACATCGCCCGCATAATATCTAAACAAGGTCTACGAATACTTCGGAGCTAGAGCGATTTTTCAATTCTGAAAATAATTCGATCAATTGAATCCGCAAGAATCTTCTTCGATTCGCTTCCCAGCTCAGCTTGCAAACTTAGCTTCAAAAGCTGCAATTCACTGACCGCCTGTCGCAAAGCTTCGCCCTCCCCAGAAATCGTCGAAGCCGAAATTTCTCGCTGCGCCGACACACGAATATCTTGGCGAGGACTCGCCAAGTTCACCGGAGCCGACAAACCTACCGACTCAACGACATTTCCTGGTACCGTTGCATTGCCCTGCTTGGCCGGCGTCACAGATTGCAGAAATGGTGGCGGAGCCTCAGGAGCTCCCCCATCTCGACCTTCTGCTGAAATAATCTGCTCAATAAATCGGCCAAGAAACGGCTCCAGCACGACTCGCTCTTCTTGCGGCAAACGAAGCAACGACAGTCGATAGTAGTTATAGCGGGCCCGAAAATAATGGAGATCCGATCGGGTCAAAAGGGCAGACTGGCTCAGCTTGGTATACTCAGTCTGTATGGACTTCAAAATAGATCGCGACTCAATCCCCAAAAGGCTTGAGCTAAAAGCTTCGCTATTCAAAGTCTGTTTAGAAACCACGACCCATCATCCTCAAATCGCCATCCAACAAGTTAAAATTTCCCTCCCGAAACCGACCCCAGTGATGGGGTAAGTTATGAGGGTAAGGATCAAAAAAAAGACTGTCAACGTTGCTTCTATGTTGGCAAAAAATTTATTGAATTGATTTTGCTTTACAAACCTATCGCCACAAGTTCCATCCCAGCGCTAAGATGATCTCTCTATGGCAAAACAACGTGGCAAAGGAAAAAAAATTCCCTCAAGCGATCAAAGATTATCAGAACAGGCTCTGATTTATCACGAATATTCTTCACTTGATCGTTCAACCCGGCTGCCCGGAAAAATTGAAGTTGTTTCGACAAAACGCTGTCTCACACAACACGATTTATCGCTCGCCTATTCACCCGGTGTTGCGGCTGCATCCACTGCCATCGCATCCGATGCCGCCAAAGCCAGCGACTATACCATTCGCTCAAATCTTGTCGCCGTCGTGACAAACGGAACCGCAGTTCTTGGCCTCGGCAATATCGGCCCACTGGCTGCCAAACCTGTGATGGAAGGAAAGGGCGTTCTCTTTAAAAAATTTGCTAACATCAACGTCTTCGATATCGAGCTCAATGCCCCGAAACCAGAGGACGTCATCAAGGCTTGCCAAATGCTCGAACCCACAGTTGGCGGAATTAATCTCGAAGACATAAAAGCGCCAGATTGTTTTATCGTCGAAGAAGCCCTGCGAAAGACACTCAAAATTCCTGTCTTTCATGACGATCAACACGGCACAGCCATTATTGTCGCGGCCGCATTTTTGAACGGGCTCGTGCTCACGAAAAAGAAAATCTCGGATGTTCAAATTGTTTTTAGCGGAGCAGGCGCTGCCGCTGTCGCCTGTGCCGAACTATTGGTCACTTTTGGCGTGAAGCGAACAAACATCACCCTCTGCGATCAGAATGGAGTTGTTCATTCCGAACGAAAGGATCTCGATGCTTATAAAGCTCGTTTTGCAATAAAGACGCGACATCGAAAAATCAAAGAAGCCCTCAAAAATGCTGATGTCTTTATTGGCCTCTCCGTGGGCGGCATAATCAGTCCAGAAATGATCAAGGGCATGGCGAGAAGTCCGATGATTTTCGCTCTCGCCAATCCAGACCCAGAGATTGGATATTTTGAAGCAAAAACTGCACGTCCAGATGCCATCGTTGCAACCGGACGCTCTGATTATCCCAATCAAATTAACAATGTCTTAGGATTTCCATCTATTTTTCGGGGATCTCTCGACGTTGAAGCCTCTTGTATCAATGAGGAAATGAAAATTGCCGCTGCTCGAGCTCTCGCTTCGCTGGCAAGAGAGGTCGTTCCGGATTCTGTTTCAAAAGTTTACGGAGGTGAGCACTTTAGTTTTGGACAAGACTACTTAATTCCGAAACCTCTCGATCCAAGAGTGCTTTTGTGGGTGGCGCCCGCGGTGGCAGAGGCGGCAATTAAGTCAAAAGTGGCGAAGCGATCAATTAATATTGGAGACTATCGAGAACATCTTGCAAATACAATGGATCGTTCCCGTCACATCATGCAGATCGCCAATTCAAAGGCGAAACTTGCGCTCCAGAAAATTGTTTTTCCAGAAGGTGACAATCCAAAAATTTTGAAAGCTGCAAATATTTTGGTTGAAGAAAAACTGGCGCAACCAATTCTGGTCGGAAATCAAAAAATAATTGAAGCAAAAATCAAAGAGATGAAGCTCAAGATTCCCGGGCTCACTATCATCGATGCTGAAGACAATCCTCTTGGCAAAGAATTTGCAAAAGTGATCTACGAAAAGCGACAGAGAAAAGGCTTATTGCTCGTCGAAGCTGAAAAAATGATGACTCGACGAACACAATTTGGCCTCATGCTCGTCGAAACAGGACGAGCGGCTGGCATGGTCTCTGGACTTACAAAAACATATCCTGAAACCATCAGACCAACTCTGCAGATCATCCAAATGCGTGATGGCTACAAGGTTGCAGCGGGTCTTTATATTATTCTCGTTAAAGATCGCGTGTTCTTTTTTGCCGACACGACGGTGAATATCGACCCGACAGCCGAACAGCTCGCAGAGATCGCATTGCAAACTGCGGAAAAAGCCGAATTCTTCAATATTCAGCCGCGCATTGCGCTCATTAGCTTCTCGAATTTTGGCTCTACACCTCACCCGACGAACGACAAATTGCAGGCTGCAGTAAAGTTAATTCACGAACGAAGGCCAGATCTCATTGTTGATGGCGAAATGCAGGCCGATACAGCTGTTTCTGCAGAAAGACTTGCTGACTATACCTTTTCGTCACTAAAAAAACCGGCCAACGTTTTGATTTTTCCAAATCTTGCGTCGGGAAATATCAGTTATAAACTTTTGCAACGATTGGGCCACGCAGATTTGATCGGCCCGATTCTCCTTGGCCCGCGCAAACCAGTTCATATTCTTCAGCAAGGCGCCTCCGTCGAAGAGATTGTGCGAATGGCAACCATCGCTGCTGCTGAAGCAAACTCGATTAGCCCGCAGCCCAACAAGGAAACGAAAAAGGGGCGAAAACGTTGACCCCCGATTCGGAGTTTTCATTTCGGGTTCGCCCCAGTCTGATCAAACGTCTCAAAAACGAGCTTTGGGACCTCGTCGTCATCGGCGGTGGAATTACCGGAGCTGCGGTAGCGCGAAATGCAGCTCTCCGAGGGCTCAAAGTTGCACTCGTCGAAGCTGAAGATTTTGCGTCTGGCACAAGCTCGGGGTCTTCGAAGCTTCTTCACGGCGGCATACGCTACCTCGAAAATTTTGAATTTAAGCTGGTATTCGAAGCCATTCAAGAACGAGAAAAACTCATCAAGCTGTATGCGCCTCTTGTAAAAAATATCGATTTTGTTTTTCCAACTTATTCTGATCGGCATCCCTCGCGACTGTTATTGAATATGGGGCTGACAGTTTACGACTCTTTTTCTGGTTTTAATCAAATTCATAAAAACTTGAATTCACAGTCTGTGTCTCAAAGATTTCCATTTTTGAAAAAAGAAAATGTGACTGGAGCTTGTATCTATACAGATAGTTTTGCAGAAGATTTTCGACTCGTGATTGAGATCATAAAATCTGCATACCGAAGTGGCGCATGTGCCGTGAGCCAACTGAAGGTTCAAGACTTTGAGCTACTGAAAAATGAGAAACACCTCAATCTTATAGATCATTATACTGACGAAAAATTCGCAATACGTACAAAAACAATCTTCAACTGCTCAGGACCCTTCTCGGATCGCATTAGAAGAACTCTGGATCTCCCGCCACGACTGAGATTAACCCAAGGCGTACACTTTCTGGTGCCCCACTCAAAGATTCCCGTTGAACAGGCCTTCGTCTTGTCAGACCCCAAGCACAATCGAATTTTATTTGTCATTCCGTGGGGCGCAATGACCTATATCGGCACAACCGATACCGTCGTTGCAGAGCCTGAAGAGGCGCGAGCACGCAAGGAAGATCTAGACTACGTTCTCGAGCTCTTCCACCAATTCTTTGAAATTAAGCTTGAACGAAAGGATATCGTTCAATCATGGGCGGCCGTTCGTCCGCTCATCGCTCCGCAATCTGAAGAAAGCACATCGAAAATTTCGAGAGACTTCGTGGTCGAGGAATCTCCAAAAAATATTTTTCATATACTGGGAGGAAAACTCACCAGTCATCGAGTCATGGCGCAGGATGCCCTAAACAAATATGAGGCATTTTATTCTCGCCGAGATCCTACAGACGATGAGTTACTTCTCGAAAATAATATCGAGAGGCCACTTGATGAGGCCTCAAGAATTTTATATTCAATCGACCACGAAATGGCTCTGACACCACTTGACCATATCAGGCGCAGATCTTCGATGTATTACTTAGATCCACGGATAGAAGAAGCCATGAAAGCCCTGGAAATTTTTCGTAAGACCATGGCATTAGGTTCGGAGCGCCTCGATGCCTATAAACAACAGATTTTAAGGAGCTTCGATTGGGACCAAGCCGGCTATTGAGTAAGAAAACGAGAGAGCGCATCGCCGTATTTTCAGACGGCACATGCGATACCGCAGAAACTTATGTCCGCGCCATCCTTTCGCAGTTCAAACGAAGCGGCGGAGATATTTCACGATATCCAAGAATCCGAACAGAAGAACAATTGCTCAAGTCTCTTGATAGCCTCAAGCCACCATTCCTCATTGCCTATACCTTCGCCACAGAACGATTGCGAAAACTCATGTGGACAGAAACGAAAGCACGACACTTTCTCGGGGTCGATGTCCTTTATCCGGCCATCGATATTTTTTCAGAATTTTTTAAGGATGATCCGTCGGAAGCTCAAGGAGTGTTTCACTCAACTCAAGCTGTCGACTATTTTGATCGGATCGAGGCGCTCGAATTTACGGTCAAGCACGATGATGGAATGCAGCTCAGCAGCATTCACGAAGCTGACATCATACTGACGGGTGTTTCACGAACTTCAAAAACCCCCACTTGCATGTATTTGGCACACAAGGGATACCGCGTCGCAAACGTGCCACTCGTTCCAGGCATTGACACACCTGCAGCATTGCTCAATGCCGCTACGCATAACGTTCCGGTCATCTTTCTTACGATCGAAGCTCGTCAACTCGCTAAAATTCGAAAAGCTCGCGTTGAAAAACTAGGACCAGTCGGTCATTCTTCTGATTCCTATTCCGATATCAAGAAAATTGCAGAAGAACTTGAAGCGGCGCACCGTCTCGCAAAGCGTTATGACTGGCCTGTCATCGACGTGACGAATAAAGCTGTTGAAGAGACTGCGAGTGAAATTCTTTTACTGGTGGCTCCGAAAGATTCATAATAGGAGCTATGAAGAAATCTCTCTGGATCGCTTTGGGTGTGCCATTTGCACTAGTTCTGATTGTTGCACGTGAATGGCTCATACATGAAGAAATTAGTTCACTGCAAACTTCGACTCTTGATCAAGTGCGTGAACATATTTCAAACGCTCAAACAGCGAACCGATTGAGAGAACTGCAGACCTCTGCAACAGTATTCGATCGCTACTTAGAACCCGTGCTTCTTTCTTCTGCTCGACTGCTTTGGGCTCCAAGCCGAACTGCTCTCATCACCGAATGGCGCAGACAAGTCCACACGCAACTCAGCGAAAAAATCACAGCTCGAACATTGGAACTAGAAACACAATTGAAAACTTCTCTGAGTGAAGTTCGCTCGAGCTCAACGCCCAGTCTTAAACGTCTCTTCGACATTATTAAAGAATCAGAAAGTCACGATGAGAATATGAGTTGCTCTCAAACCGTCAAAGAAGAAATCGATGCCATTCAATTGGCATCCTCAGAAAAGGATCAGGAAGCTCTGAAGGCCCTTCGGACTGAAGGCGCTTCAAAGCTAGCCGAGCTAAAGAAAAACCTTCGATCGAAGGGAGCTCCGCAAATTGCGCAATATCTCACATCAGGCCGTTACTATAATGAAATTGAGAAACCAGTGCTCAATCTTGTGCTCCAAATCAAACAAGAGGATTTGCGAAAAAATGCATGGGCTGAATTCAGAAGAAAAATCGACGAGACTCTTTCACAGAAAAAAATGAGTGTCGCTAGATCACGTGACACAGCACCTCAGGTTGCAGCAAAATCGATCGAAAAAATATCGGATCCACTGACGCAAGCACTGCGTCTCGATCAATATCTGGATAATGAGCAGCTGGAAGCTCCAAGTGACAGCGGCTCGATTACAGATGAAGATCCGAGCAGCCCTTCGGATTCCCAGCTGCCGTAACTCTGGTTTTATTTAAATAATTTTTTTTAAATTTTTAAGCTCGCAGCTTTCTCAATGCGATTCCAAATCGACAGCCACAATTCGCTTTGCGGGGTCGGTTCGCGAAATACAATCATGCAATCAATATCTAACTTCGCCAAAGAACGCATATCAGAATACAAAGTCCGCGCACACAAGACAGGATCCACATTCAAACGCAAATACTCAATTCTACCGCGAAAGTTTGGAATAAATTCTGCAATTTTATTTTTCTCAATGTCGGAAAATACATTTTCAGACCTCTCAATCAAAATTAGGGGTCGCTCAGGCTGGTAATGAAACTCGGTATGTCCTGGAGATACCGAACTATTCGAGAAGCTCACATCGACCTGAGATTTCCAACGCCGCAACGAATCAGAAAGCTCGGATTGAGTGATGATTCCTGGTCTCAAGATATTCAAACGCTCATTCCCTGCATCCCATTCGACAACCGTCGACTCAATACCTACCGAGCAAGGGTCCCCCTCCAAAATAAAAAACTGGCCGTCAGGAAATTCTTCACGCACATGTTGTGCAGAGGTGGGGCTTGTTCTTCCGAATCGATTTGCGCTCGGCGCCGCAATCGGAATATTCACGTCGACCAATAGCTCTCGCGCAGTAGGATGATTCGGCATACGCACGCCAACCGAATCTAGGCCTGAAGTGATGAGAGGGTTGAGACTCACCTGCTTCGGCAAAATTAATGTCAATGGCCCTGGCCAGAAATCGCTCGCTAAGATATCAGCCCACTCGGGCCAGCCGGCAGACAGTTCAGACACCTGTTGAACTGAGTGAATATGGCAGATGAGCGGATCAAAAAATGGCCGCTGTTTAACCTGAAAGACACAACGCAGCGCTCGCTCATCCCGCACGCTCGCACCCAGACCAAAAACCGTCTCCGTTGGAAATGCGACGATCTCTCCATTCCTTAATCGACGAGACGCCTCAGCCACTGCCTTCTGCATGCGCAGGACCATAATTCAAGAACCTGATTGTGTAAACGAGACAGGTAGAGGTTTGAGAAAGTTCGCTAGACTGACCGAATATTGAAGACTACGGTCCTGCTCATGAACACCATGAACTTGAAATATTTCTCACGCTTACTGAGCAGCAACCCCTTCAACAGACGATCATTTGGCGGACTTCTCCGCTACGCCGTTGTGCTGAATATCTATTCGTATTCATCGTTTATGTCTCATGATGGCATTGGAAATCAGGTCATTGAACAATTTGAATCGACCGCAAAAATTAAAACCAAAGTCACGACATTTCCCGACAGCTTCCGAATGGTGAATCAAGTCGAGCTCGATGCACAGCTAAAGCGCCCTCTTCCTGATCTCATCATTGGATTTGACCAAAACACTTGGCCAAGAGTCCAACCATTTGCTGATAAATGGGAAAAATGGACGCCCAAAGATTGGGAGAAAATTCCATCGTTTTTAAAAGTCGATTCAGGATTTTTGCCATTCGACTATGGAGAACTAGGCTTCATTGCGAGTCGTGAAGGCCTCAAGAAAGCAGGAATCGAAGAACCCCTCAGTTTAAAGGATCTTCTGACTGATCGCTTTAAAAAGAACTTCATCATTGAAGATCCTCGCACATCGACGCCAGGACTCTTTTTTCTTACCTGGTCGCATGAAAAATCCCATCCAGATACGAAATCATTCTGGGCAAAGTTAAGCCGGCAATGGCTCACTCTCACTCCTGGATGGAGCGAGGCCTATTCTTTGTTTCTCGACAAAAAAGCCCCGCTGGTTTGGAGCTACCGAACCAGTCTGGCTTATCATCGACATGAAAATCAGGGACACCTTTATAAATTTATTGAACTCAAGGAAGGCGCCCCTATTCAAATCGAAGGTGCAGCAATCACTATCACGTCAGATCAAAAACAAAAGCTCGAGGCAGCGCGCCTATTTTTGGAAACTCTCATTTCAGAGAAAATTCAAGAGGCCCTGCCTAAGCGCCAGTGGATGATGCCCGTGAGACAGAATATAAAACTTTCGAAGGAATTTGACGGGCTTTCTCCCAAGAATGAGATTATTTCTATCCGACCAACTGCAGCTGCGTTGCAAGAATCTTTGGCCTCGTGGAAACAAGCAATTCGTCAGTAAAAGTTGTAGAGCGCTGGTTCCAGCAAATCGCCAGATTCATTTTCGTCTGTCTAATTCTGGTGCCGGCGATACAATTTTTTCTGAAATGGCCTCCTTCTTTTGCGACAATTTTTTCCGAAGAAATCGTCTTAGCTCTTAATTCCACTCTAAAACAAGCCTCGATCAGCGCTCTGCTTTCTGTATTACTCGGAGCGACTCTAGGAATTCTGTGCGTTCGGTCATGCCGAGTTTCCGTCATCATGAAATCAATTTTAAAGGTATCATTTTGCCTTCCCGGATCTCTCGCGGCTCTTACATGGCTCAGTATTCTGCCTGCAAAAGTAGCTTTTTCGTATTTTGG
The DNA here is from genome assembly GCA_964626465.1 of uncultured Bacteriovoracaceae bacterium. Classification (GTDB taxonomy): domain Bacteria; phylum Bdellovibrionota; class UBA2394; order UBA2394; family UBA2394; genus CAZRCG01. Next base: position 51,788 of record CAZVFP010000006.1, read on the forward strand.
AATCGTACTCGTTCACGTCTGGCTCAACGCTCCTTGGATAGCGCTTCGTTGCATCGAAACTTTAGAATGGACGAATCGCTCCACTCAAGACGCCGCAAATGCTTTGGGTGGTCGATTTCTGCGAATTTTTTTTCTGCTCGATTTTCCACGACTGAACGAAACCCTCTTCATTCAGTTTTTTCAAACCTTTATTTTTTGCTGTTGCAGTTTTTCAGTGATCATGATTCTCGGGAGCGGAAGCGGCATCCAATCACTTGAAACTTCGATGTTTGAGTCCCTTCGCTACGGCATTTCTAACTGGAGTGACGTTTCAAATCTCGCCATTCTTCAAGGCCTTATTTCTATCACCGTCGGGCTTGTTCTCATTCGACGAATTAAATTGCATCACGAAATTACAGATAGAATTCTCTCAAAACCCTACACTCAATCAACGACCGCCAAGCTCATTCCTTTGTTTTTAATCGGCGTTCTTGGACTACCCTATTGCATCACCATTCTTAAAGGCGCTGCGCATATCGGAATCGTGATGACCCATTTAGATTCTTGCATCCGAAGCCTCGTTCTCGCAATTTCATCAGCCACAGTCGCGATTGCTCTTTCGATCATATTTATTCTAGGGAACAATTATCGATTACCATCTCTGATCAGCCTCGTTTCTGTTTCATTTCTGTCAATTTCGTGGATCGTTATGCTCTCGAAGTGGCTCGACCCCTTTGCAGATCCCATGCTCCTCATACCTGTGATCCAAGGGATTATTTTTTTTCCGTTCGCATTTTATATTCTCCGGCCCCTGAAACAATCTTCTCAAGTTCAAAGCCTCCTTGCTGCAAGAGCGCTTGGTGCAGGACTGGTGAGGTCGTTTTTTTGGATCGAAGGCCGCCGCTGGAAAAATGCGATACTGTCGACGTGGTTGATGATTGCGGGACTATCCTTAGGAGAAATGACCACCGTTTCATTTTTTTCTTTGCAAGATCCCCTTCCACTCATTCTTCAGATCCGGGATCTGAAAGCACATTATGAATTTGACGCAGCTAACGGTCTGCTAGCAGCACTACTAGTTCTTTCCCTTCTGTTGCTTCTGATCGGCGAATATCTGATAATCGAAAAGAAATAAATATTGGTCAGACCCCGACCTTCGTCGATTGACCTCATTTCATTTCAAGAGCAAATTGGTGAATATCATAGTGAGGAGACTTTATGAAAATGGATATCGGAATTTCTGAACGAGACCGACAAACTGTTGCTGAAGGATTGTCTCGTTTTTTGGCTGACACTTACACGCTATATCTCAAAACCCATAATTTTCATTGGAACGTGACGGGCCCCCAATTTTCAACACTCCACAATTTATTTATGACTCAATATACTGAACTCTGGACAGCCGTCGATGAAATTGCCGAACGCATTCGATCGCTTGGCTATCCAGCACCGGGATCGTATAAAGAATTCTCTTCTTTAACTTCGATCAAAGAAGCTGAAGGCACACCATCATCGCGGATCATGTTGGAACAACTCGTGTCTGGTCACGAAACGGTCGTCAGGACTGGGCGATCGCTTTTTCCTTCGGCCGAGAAGGCGGGGGATCAGTCAACACTTGATCTTTTGACACAAAGAATTCGGCTGCATGAAAAAACTGCTTGGATGCTACGTTCGTTGTTGGAGCGCGACACTTAATGAGTATTTATGATTTTGAATTGAAAACGATCGACGGCTCTTTAACAAAGTTATCGACATACTCAGGAAAAGTTCTTCTGATCGTCAATGTCGCAAGCAAATGTGGCTTCACCAAGCAATATTCAGGCCTTGAATCGCTCTATCAAAAATTCAAAGATCGCGGATTCGAAGTCCTTGGATTTCCATGCAACCAATTTGGTTCTCAGGAGCCTGGGGACGAAGCTGAAATAAAGCTGTTCTGCGACCTCCAATATGGCGTCACATTTCCAATGTTTTCAAAGATTGATGTCAACGGAGAGCAAACTCATCCGCTTTATAAATTTTTGAAGAAAGAGGGAAAAGGAATTCTGGGATCTGAATCTATCAAATGGAATTTTACCAAATTCTTGGTGGATAAGCATGGCGAGGTGGTTCATCGGTTCGCTCCGACTGCAACTCCCGAGAGCCTTGAAGAGGAAATTGAAAAATGTCTTTAGATCAAGCAACCGAGCAACAAGCCCAGACGCTTTTTCGAGATATATGGAGTCCATATTGTAAAGGCGTCTCTCTTCTTGAATGCCCGAGCTCACAAGCAGAAAATCTTCGCAGCATTATTCGGCAGAAGCTGCAGGCAGGTGAGAAGCCTGAAACAATCATGGCGACTCTTAAGACGGAGTTTGGAAATACACTTCGGATGCAGCCGGCGTTTGAAGGACGAGAGTCGTTAGCGTACACGATCCCTTGGATTACATTTTTTTTGACCGTGATGATATTTCTGGTTGTGACCCTTTACCGACGCAAGTCCAAAGCAAAACCGGCGCGAGCCACCACGATCTCTCCAGAACCTGAAATACTGAATAAAATTCTTCGCGACCTAAATAGATAGAAACTAGATCGATAGATTTGACGAATAGATTTATTGAATCAACGCTGAAAGCTCATCCAATACACGACTCATAACATCAGTTAGCAGCCCCGGCAAAGTGCAACCAGCTGCACGTACGTGGCCACCACCCTGTGGGTTGAGGTGCCTGGCAAATTCAGCGACATTGATCTTTCCTTTGCTTCGAAATGACACCTTCACATCATTTTCTCGTTCAACAAAAAGAACCACCACTTCTGCTGAATCAGTAAAATAGAGCTGATTAATCATGCCCTCTTGGTCGCCATCACGCGATTGAATGGATTCAAAGTCAGCCAAGGTCCAATAAGACGAAATGAGTTTCGCATTATTTCGGGCCTCCATATGAGCCATCAAAGCTTTGAGCAACAGCTGCGCCTTCCAAGTTCGATCAAGAATCGCTCGGTCCGAAATTTTTGAAAAATCAATTCCCGTCTCAATGAGCTTGGCCGCAACTAAGTGTGTGCGCGAAGTCGTGAGAGAGTGTTTAAAAAACCCGGTGTCAAAAACCATGCCAATATAGAGTGCCTCAGCAACAGCTCGAGAAATCTTGATCCGTGCTAAATCGAAAATATGGTAGACAAGTTCGCAAGAACTTGACGACGTTAAATCCAAAATTCTGGATGAATATTTCAATTCGCTCCCTAATGCATGATGATCAACAAGAACCTTGTGATCAATCGTTTCAAAAAGCCCCGCAACAGCGCCCGTTCGCTCAATTCCACCATCGCAAACAATTCCCAAATCAAAGGTGATCTTCTCTGCCTTCTGAGTCCACTGTGCCCAGGAATAGATTTCTTCATGACCGTGCAAAAATTGATATCGCTCAGGAACTTCACTCTGGTTCACAATTCGAATCGAATATCGAGACCCCTTCTTTACCGCCCGGATGAGAGCCGCCAACGCCAGCTGAGCACCAATCGAATCTCCGTCCGATGTCAAAGTGCTCGAGATCAAAAATGAACGAGATTTTTTGATCAACCTAAGAAATTTTTGAGTTTCACTCTTGATACGAGGCGAGAGTGGAAAATTTTTTGAAACAAATTGAGGCTTAAGCTTTAACATCTGTCCACAGTCATGGCATACTCGGCACTGATGTCTCAAGAAAACTCTTTAGGGGAAACAGGCAAAAATCAGGGAATTCGATGGGGCTGGATTATTTTCGGCCTCATAGCTGTCGCGTTGGCGGCCACTCTGGTTCTCATGCAGCGAGAAGGTACTTTTCAATACTATATGACTGTTTCAGAGTATCTCGAACAGCAGTCGAAGTACGAGGGATCCAAGATCAAATTAGCGGGCAAAGTCAAAGCCGGAAGCATAACGCAGACTGGGTCGCACTACCAATTCACCGTCGAAGATCGTGCCAAAGAGATCTCTGTCTCCTTTAATGGAATTGTTCCTGACACGTTCAAAGAAGGCGTAGACGTTGTGGTTGAAGGTCGTGGCCAAAGTGGGAATGAGTTTGAAGCTGTTTCGCTGCTTGCCAAATGTGCTTCAAAATACCAGACCGATGGACTTCCTCCTCTTGAACAAATGCGTTCAAAATCAAGGAATTAAGGACTTTCTTTAAAATATTTCGGCCGGTACCTTTGTACCCATGGGCTGGGCACGCTTTTGGCCATCAACAGGAGAAACTCTGCTTGCATTTGCATTGGGCTTTGCCTGTTTTTCGATTCTCGCAGTCATTCTCTCACGAAAAAAGAAATCTGAGATCTGGGTTGAATATGCAGAGAGATCTCTCTACGCGACGACATTCTTGATTACATGTGCGGTTCTCATCCTCTGGGGTAATTTGATCGTTGGAAATTTTCTCATTCGATACGTTTATGGCTATTCAAATTCATCGATGCCCCTTCTCTATAAATTAACTGCACTTTGGGGCGGGCAAGAAGGGAGTCTTCTATTCTGGGTCTGGCTGAATTCGATTTTCGCGAGCGTTGCGGTTTTTATTCATCGACGCCAAGATAAAATTCTTATCCCTTATGTGATCGGCGTATTCGGTGCCATTCTTGCTTTTTTTTCGGCTCTCATCGTCTTTCATGAAAATCCCTTTAGCCTGTTTCCGTCAGCCCCGATGGATGGACGCGGGCTCAATCCACTCCTTCAAAATCCAAGCATGGCGATTCATCCTCCCAGTCTTTATCTCGGATATGTCGGAATGTCCGTACCATTCGCATTCGGAATCGCCGCGCTTATCACCGACAACCTTGATTCTCGATGGATACTTGCCACTCGTCGTTGGCTTCTTCTGTCTTGGTTTTTTCTATCGATTGGAAATTTGCTTGGAGCACAATGGGCCTATGTTGAGCTAGGTTGGGGTGGATTTTGGGCTTGGGATCCTGTTGAGAATGCTGCGATCATGCCCTGGTTTACGGCTTCAGCTTTTATTCATTCTGTGATGATCCAAGAACGCCGCGGAATGCTCAAATTTTGGAATATCAATCTCATTGTCATTTCATTTTGCTTAACCATACTTGGAACCTATCTCACACGGTCCGGAGTTGTTCAGAGCGTACATAGCTTTGCACGATCTGAAATTGGATATTATTTCTTAGGCTTCCTGGTATTGGTTATCATTTTCTCAGCAACACTGATTTATTTAAGAAGAAAGAGCCTAGAAAGCTCTACGATCTTTGAATCGTTTCTCTCGAAAGAAAGCGCTTTCGTTGTTAACAATATGGTGCTTGTCGGAGCGGCTTTCATTATTCTTTTCTGCACCTTATTTCCAACGGCAAGTGAATTTCTTACAGGCAGTCGCATTGTCGTCGGCCCTCCATTCTTTAATACAATGCTCGCGCCCATCGCCATTGTTCTGTTGATTCTTACAGGAATCGGACCGTTGATTGGTTGGCGAAAGGCATCGCCTCAAAACATTCATTTCCATTTCTTGTGGCCGGCTGTTTGTGGACTTGTCGCTACAGGAGGAGCTGCGCTTCTGCGAATCCATGATTGGTACGTTCTTGCCACAGTCTTTGGCACTACATTCGTGACCATCACCATTATCACAGAATTTACTCGCGGAACTCTGGCTCGAATTCAGCATCATGGCGAAACTTGGGCTGTGGCTCTATTAAGAACGATCGGCCTAAACAATCGCCGTTACGGTGGATACATTGTTCATCTTGGAATTGTATTCATTTTTCTCGGCATAGCTGGATCGGCCTACAAGGAAGTTCTCGAATTCAGCATGAAAGCGGGCGAATGGAAATCGCATGGCGAATACTCGATTCAACTGAAGGGATTTAATGAACGAAAAACTGAGAATCAGGAAGAAACATATGCCATCGTCGATCTGTATATAGGAGCACAGAAGGTTGCCACCTTGAAACCAGCGCGCTTTTTCTATCTTCAACAACAGCAACCTTCAACTGAGGTCGATATTTATTCGCGCTGGCGAGAAGATATCTATCTAACACTCGGGCAAATGAACCCAAAGACAGAAGAAGTCGTGATCCACATGACGCTCAATCCTCTCGTTTCATTCCTTTGGTTTGGGGGCCTGATTTTAATTATTGGCGCACTGATTTCAATGTTCCCACCTCTCAGCAGATCAAACAGAGGGTCATTAAACACATGAGCGTTGCAGTGGTAGCATGCTCTCTCTTTGTTTTTCTCTCGATGCTTGCCTTTGTTTTTTGGAATCGCCTGGAGCTAACCAACGGATTGTCAACCCATCCGACTCTAGCGGCGTTAGAGAAATTGATTCAACGCCGAGAAGAGCTTCTGATGAACTTAAGAGATCTTGAAAATGATTTTTTGCTGAAAAAGATCGAAGAAACCGATTATCAAGAATTAAGAAATCAATTTTTGCATTCTGCGGGTTCTATATACAAACAGATCGAAGATATTGAAATGAACGATCCAGTTTTGCGCGCTATGAATAGCGATATTTCAAAGGCGCTAAAGGATTTAAAAAATGTTCATTGAATATATCGCCGCTTTTTTTCTTTTAGGAGATGCGCTGAATGTTGAAGTCAAGAATCTCGACAAACCCGTGCCCAACCTAGAAGTAAATCTCCTCGGCTTCCAGGATGGAAAGCCGCTCTACAACGAAAAACGACAAACCAACCGATCAGGAACGGCCAAGTTTGAATTAGGCAATGCCGAAAATCTGACATTTGTCTTTCGGACGATCTATCAGGATATTCAATATATTTCAGATTTCGTTGATGGAAATCACAAACCAGAGAAACCCATAAGATTATCAGTGTATGACTCGAAGCCATCGGATCCACGACTAGTCATTCGTGAGCGGAGCCTTTTCTTTAAATGGACCGGTGAATCAATATCTGTCGATGACGAAATAATTGTCGAAAACAATTCGCCATTCACAATTGTTGGAAAAGGCCAAAACGATTCTACGAACGCTGCTCCTGAAACTTTAAAATTCAGCCTGCCGTCCGGCGCGCACGACTTAAGATTTGAGTTAGGCTATACAGAGGAAGAAACTCGTTTTGAAGGAAACGATATCATCGTGTCAACACCGTTTCTGCCTGGACTCTCCCGCTTTTCGCTCAAGTACAATCTGGAGACAAAAGGAAAAAACGCCCAATTCCTCTCAACGACTTCTGTCCCGCTACAAAAGGTCACTATTGGATCATCAATTCCAAATTTCTTTCCGGAAAGCCCTTCCTTGAAAGAGGAGCCCTCCAAGTTCTTTGAAAATCATCAGGTCTCACTTTGGTCCATAACCCCAGAGCAAAATCAAAGTCTGCTGTTTACACTTAACGGGATTCCTCGGGTCTGGCACTGGCCCTATTTTTTGCCGGGGATCACGCTCATTTTATTGTCCATTTTCGGAGTCTTGGGGTCCAAGAATACCCGAAAAACAAAGAAACCGCATCGCAAAGAATTGATTGAGGAACTGGCAAAACTCGACATTTTACAAGAGAGAAAAGCCATTTCGGCAGCAGAATACCAGGCCCGGCGATTCGACTTATTATCAGAACTTGTCCCATTTTATGTCCACGATCAGAATGGAAAAGTAAGTGAGCATCATTCTTAAAGACCTAGTTCTACAACGTGGCGATTTTAAAATCGGTCCCGTCCAATTCGAGTTCAATGCTCCAGGGCTTTACCTCATCAAGGGAGCAAATGGTGCAGGAAAGACAAGCCTCCTCAAAGCAATTCTAGGACGTCTCCGCCCGCAGCGAGGATCAATCAAAAGATCCGATACTCAGATTGCCTCCGTGGGAATAGAGCCGACCCTCTATTCCGAATGGACGCCCAATCAAAATTTTATCTTTCAGAGCGAGCTAACGGGTGAGCACGGTAGATCTCAATTCCAATCCACGATGAAATTTGCGAACTACTTTCAAGTTGGTCATTTAAGTAGCGGGCAGCGCCGCATGGTTGAACTGGATATTGCACTCAGCCTCACCTGCTCCACCGTCCTTCTGGATGAGCCCGGAAACTCGTTAGATTCACAAAATCTAAAAAATTTGGAGTCGCGCCTCATTGAAGAATCAAAAAGTCGGCTGATTATTATGACATCACATCTACATGCCGACTCTGACTTGCCCTTTAGAAATATTTTGGAGCTCTCGTCATGAGTATTTTCTGGACTCTGATAAAAAAAGATTGCCGCCTATCGGTTTGGGTCCTTCTGCCATCGACACTTTTGGGATTCGCCGTTTTGCTCTTGATGGGATTCATGAGCGAATCTCCTACAGCCCAGGCTTCATCGATCGCGAAACTCTGGGTATCGTTCTTTATTGCGGCATCCTCCGTATTCTATCGTAGCTTTCAAGCAGAGAACTCTAATCGAAATTTCATCCTCTTTACGCAATTCAGGGTCCCCAGAATTTTTATCTTTATATCGCAGTCCCTCAACCAGGTCCTTCGACTTTTTTTTATAGGCATGACTTACCTCTTCATTCTTCATTTTCTCTTTTCTTTTCAGGCTACAGACTGGTGGCGTTGGATTCTTGTCTTTCTTGAAGTGTCTTTGTGCCTAGCACCTCTTGGCACGCTTCTAGGTCTTGGCCTTCAAGCGGAAAGAGAGTTCTTATTTTCACTCATCTTTATCCCACTCATTGCTCCGATCATTCTGGCCGCGCACGCCATGAGCCTCGGCGAACAAGTTTCGGTTTGGAGCTCTATCACTGGCGCGTTTGGAATTATTTCTTGGTTTATTTCTAGCGTCATTTTTGAGTTTTTCTTCGACGATCTCACGCAAACCACATAGGATAGGCCTTATGAAGTGGCTGTGGGGGCTTTTTGGAATGTCGGCGATTTTAGTTTTTGGTGGCCTATTGAATATTTTTCTTTTACTTCCCACAGAAGAATCACAGGGTCTTGTACAAAAAATTTTCTTCATCCACGTTCCCTCGGCGTTTGCTTTTTATTCTTGCCTGATTACTGGTTCTGTTTTCGCTGTGCTCTATCTGATTGAGAGAAGAGATGACTATGACAGACTTTCGAAATCCTTTGTGCAAACCGCGCTGCTATTTGCACTTTGCGTGATGGCAACTGGCCCCATCTGGGCAAAACCCATCTGGGGCACCTACTGGACCTGGGATCCTCGCTTAACAACGATGCTTTTGATGACGCTCATCCTGCTCGGTTACTGTGCAACACGCAACCTCATGGAAAAAAACCCCGAGAAGCAATTAGTCACAAAAGTGGTCTCGGCAATTATCGCGATCATTGCCACTCTCGATATTGTTCCTATTCATTACAGCGTGAAGTTATGGAGAGGAGTCCATCCAAGCGTCCTAAAAAATGCAGACGGACTACCCTCATCCTTTAGACTGGCTCTTCAATGGATGACGATTGCGTTCATTATTTTGTCGGTGGTCATGGCTATTGCATATTCGAAATATTTAAAAAATAAAGAGCAGCTGACTCAGCTAATGAGAAGGAACAATCATGCCTGATACATATTTTGAATTTGTTATTGGATATTTATTTCTTTGGGTGATCCTCTTTTTGGCATTGGGAATTGCATTGAAGAAAATAACTCAACAAGAGAAATGGCTTCAGAACCTAGACTCCTCTAAAAAGTCGTGAAATTTTTAGCGCTAGGATCGTTCATCACTGCTTCGTTGCTTTCTCTTATAAATATTATAATGGGGATTCAACTGACTCAGTCGGCATCCCAAGACTCATCTGTCCATCTCGCGATTGCCTTATCGGTTGCGGTGCTTCATCTGCTGGGCTCTTTGTTCATGATGATTTTTACGAAGAAGAAATTTGAAGAGCTGGCACTGATCAGTGATTTTTCCAAAGTGTCCACTCTTCAGCGTTCGCGCGAAACGAATATTCGAATTTCTCTCACTGCGGTTGGCGTATCAATTGTGAGCATCCTTACTGGAACCAGTTCTTCATCGGATGATATCCCTTGGATTCACGCAATCATTGGATGCACACTCTGCGCGGTCTCTTTTCTCAATTGGATCAAGTGGGTTTATTACTTGCATCAGGATTAATCTGAATCGTCGGCGGTATCTTGGTAATCGCAACACCTTCACTGGATTTCAATCGACAACTCATTGCCTCAAAAGTTTTGCCCTTTTGTTCGAATGAAACAATGCATCGCTTGCAGGACCCATTCCAACACAGGCGTGCATAGTCGATATTAAAATCCAAAAACTGGAAAATTCTCAAAAGTTCCAGTCGATCCGGCACTTTATAGTCTTTGTCCAAGATTTTCATCTCGATGAATTTTTCTATGATGCCAAACAGTTCTCTATTGTAGTCCATACGCGTGTCCTATTTTTTTACATTCAGAGAAACGGCTCCAAAAACACCTGCACCTCATCAAACGGAATTCCCCGTCTGCCAATAGAAGGAGAATCACCAAATCGATCAGAGCTCTCCGAATGAAAATCTGATCCTCCAGTCTTCATCATCTTTAACTCCGCCGTTTTTATCTGATAATATTGCAAATCAGACTCCGTATGACGTGGGTGATAGACTTCTATCGCATCGACTCCAATATCTTTGAAATATTGCAGGTGTTTATCTCGAAAATCATACTGCCCTGGATGCGCAATTGAAGTTCTACATCCGTGTCGTTTTGCGTAATCAACAGCTTCCTCCAAATCAAATCGCCACTTGGGCACGTCGAAACGTCCACGATCCTTCAAAAACTTATCGAACGCATCTTCTCGACTGACGGCATATCCTGCCTCGATCAAAGCATCCGCCACATGAGGGCGTCCTAACAAACCAGGATGAGTTCGAGATAATTTTTCTGCGTCGACGTGAATTCCTGCGGCCTTCAACTTTTCGCAAATTTTGAAGAAACGCAGAACACGTTCCTTCCTAAACCTGTCCAAATACTTTCTGAGGTCTGTATCGGTTGAGGATAAACCATAGATCAAAAGATGCAGCTCTCGCTGCTGAAGCGATTGAGGGTCTTTGAATGTGCAAGATAACTCCGCAGCGCAAAGCGGCTTCCAGTCAGTCAGTCCTGCAGCAAACTCCTCAAAGCCATCGACGCCATCATGGTCAGTGAGCGCGGCAAATTTCAGGCCCTGTTTCGTCGCGATTTTCAGCTGCGCCCGCAGCCACGCCACAGAATGTCTACCGTCTGAATTGAGGCTATGGAAATGCAAATCGGCGAACGCCACCGTCTTAGGCTAGCGCTTTCGGACGTAACAGGTAAGAATTTTGTAATCTATTAAAGTCGCGGCAGCGTTATGCCAGTTTGACCCTGATATTTGCCCTGTTTGTCGCGATAAGAGACGGCACAGTCCTCATCGGATTCATAGAACAATACCTGGCAGATGCCTTCGTTCGAATAAATTTTCGCAGGTAACGGCGTCGTATTCGAAATCTCAATGGTCACATGACCTTCCCACTCAGGCTCAAAAGGTGTCACATTGCAGATAATGCCGCAACGCGCATAGGTAGACTTGCCCAAGCAAACGGCCAAAACACGTCGAGGAATTTTAAAATATTCATAGCTCCGAGCGAGTGCAAAAGAATTGGGTGGAATGACTAATACGGGACCTTTAAACGAAATAAAGTTCGTATCCTGAAAATTCTTAGGATCAATCACTGTGGAATTGATATTGGTAAAAATCTTATATTCATCCGTCACACGCATATCATAGCCATAGGACGAAACTCCGTAGGAAATCACCCCGGACCGCACCTGAGATGACTCGAACGGGCTAATCATCCCATGTTCTTTGGCCATCTTTGTAATCCATTTATCGCTCTTAATCGCCATAATCAGCGAGACTGGCGAAAGCCAAAATCATGGTCAAGAACTTGTTTGAGACTCTGTGCGGCCTATGAAATTGTCAGAAAAAATGACACTCTTAAGATTCTGAACCTGGATTAAGGCCACGCTTCTTAATTTTTTCAACCAGCGTGGTTCTATTGACTTGAAGCAGCTGAGCCGCCTGATTCTTATTCCATTTTGTCTGTTCAAGAGCTCTCATAATCAAATCATTTTCAAACTGCTCAACCAGCGAATCAAATGCAATTCCACCTTCTGGAATCCCATTTGCAATCCACTGTGCCCATGGCACGGAGCTCGACTGAACCGGCTTTGGCTTGAGAACTTTCGCAGGGATATCAGAGAGTTGAATATTGCCTTCAACCTTCAGGATACTCATTCGCTGGCAAATATTTTCGAGCTCACGAACGTTGCCTGGCCAGTTATAGGCCACTAAGGCGGCCATTGCATCAGCTTCAACGTCTTTAATGTGGTAGCCCTTTTTTCTATTGAACTGATTTACAAAATGACGAACCAAGGCGGGAATATCTTCTTTTCTTTCTCGCAGTGGCGGCAAATTCATAGGAATAACATTTAATCGATAATACAGATCTTCTCTGAAATTTCCCTTCGCTACTTCTTGCTCAAGATCAATATTTGTCGCTGCAATGACACGGCAATCTGACTTCACCGTCTTATTTCCGCCAACCGGCTCAAACTCTTTTTCTTGCAACGCTCTGAGTATTTTCACCTGCAAGCTAGGCGGCATCGTGCCAATCTCATCCAGAAATAGCGTACCCTGATGTGCCAAACTAAAACGACCCACTCGAGACGCATGCGCCCCTGTGTAAGCACCTTTCACGTGACCAAAAAGTTCTGTTTCCAATAATTCAGATGGAATCGCCCCGCAGTTTACAGCGATAAATGGCTTCTGACGTCGATTCGAACGATTGTGAATCGCACGAGCGACCAATTCTTTGCCCGTGCCGCTCTCGCCAAGCACAAGTATTGTTGAATCAGTGTCGGCAACCTTTTCAATCAAATCAAAAATCGCCATGACAGGTCGACTCGCCCCAATAAAAGGCGCTTCCACAAGAGTTTCAATCTGTGATTTTTGAATTGAGACAACTTCGCTTGCATGATCAACAGCGCGATCGAGCGCCGATCGATTCCACGGTTGGGATTGTGACTCTGGCTCTGATTCTTGACGCTTTAACTGTTCTAATCGATCTTCCTGCGCCATCTTACCCAAACCTCCCGATACACTGCTGAGAAAAAGTCAAAACCCTGACAGACTCAAAGGTATCAGAACTTTGACAGTAATAGTAGGGGGCATGAAACTTTTTTGACTGATCTGAAACGGAAGTTGCGTTAGACTGAAGATGACACATCAGATCATGACCGGGGGTACTTTTATTTGCGAGTTAAATTAAAGACTTAGGAAGGCGTTTTGACACAGTGTGCCTGCAACCATAAAATCGTGCGCTGTTTCAATGTTTTTGCAAGTTTAGGGGAAGACAAAACGATGACGCAATTGAGACGAGGACTGCCAAGAAAACGATCTCGCGTCTCAGCACGACAGGCTGAGCTTCCTCTCTCGCATAAAAAATCACGCAACGACGCCGACAAATCCAAACTTATTTTTCAAATTAAGTCAGAACTCCGGAGGCTCCAGTCGAGAGATCGCGAGTGGAAATTAATGTTTCAGATGTTATCGCACGATCTCAAGGAGCCGATCGTCACTCTCGAAGGTTTCACGAAACTTTTGGATGAATCTGAACTTACGAAAGATCAGCAACGCTATGTCAAAGTCGTTCGAGAAGCCGTGAGTACTCTGCATCGTTTGGTAGGATCGCTTCAGTCTCTCTCGCGCCTGTCCCATGACTCACAAGACTTTAGCGAATTCAGTTTAAATGAACTTCTCAGCTCTGTAATCACGAGCCTTTCTCAACAGATTCAAAGAACGAAAGGTTCCATTGATCTCCCCTCTGCAGACACAATCATCACGGGTGATCCTATTCGATTATTCCAAATTTTTTTAAACCTCATTGCAAACTCTTTGAAATATCACAAGAAGGCAGAACCTCCCCATATCCAAATTTCTTATAGAAAAACAGCCGGCGAGCATCGCATCTCGTTCAGAGATAATGGCGTTGGGATCAGTCCGACGGACCTTGATCGAATTTTTTTGCCATTTACTCGATTGAAAGATATTCCTACAGATGGACTGGGAATCGGACTAACGATCGTTAAGCGGATTGCAGAATCATTTAAAGGACGGGTGCTTGTCAAAAGCAAGCAAGGCGTTGGCACAACCTTTACGATATGTTTACCGAAAGAATATGGAACAAGAGGCACGGGGGGCTCTGATCTATGAAAATTATTATCGTCGACGATAATCCTCATCATTCTGAACTTGCGGCGCGTCGATTGATGAAAGAGGGCTGGGAAGTTTTTGTGACTGATTCCCCGGAGCCGATCGAGCAGTTTAAGGATTTTGACTTGATCGTATTGGATTATAGCATGCCGCATCTTTCAGGACTCGACGTGCTGAAAGCAGTTCGGGATAAAGAAATCATCACTCCCGCTGTACTACTCACCGGACACGGAAACGAAATCATTGCAAGCGAGGCGATAAAACAGGGTGCCTATGACTATGTGATTAAGGACACGCATCTCCTCTATTTGGAAAGGCTACCGAGCGTCATTCGCGAAGCAAAATCAAAACATGAATTGATTGAAACCAACCGATATTTAATCAACGAGCTGAAGCGAGCAAACGAAAAACTTCAGCAAATGACGTTCACCGATGAAATGACTGGAATTCACAATTACCGGTTTATTCGAAAGCAGCTAGAAGCCGAGGTCAAAAGAGCATCGCGCTATGGAAAAGCCCTTTCGGTTTGTGTGGTCGACATTGATTACTTTAAAAAAATCAACGATCTCCATGGGCATTCAGTGGGAGACGATGCGCTCAGAGAAATTGCTCATATTTTGCGAGAACAAACCAGAACAGTCGATATTGTTGGCCGATATGCAGGAGACGAATTCGTCGTTATTTTTCCGGATACAACGCTGACCGACGCTGTACGACTCTGCGAACGTATTCGCAAACGGGTTAACGACTATACTTTTATTTCCCACGGCATTGAGATGCAATGCTCGCTCTCGATCGGAGTGGCGGATTTTGAGCCCCACAAACGAAAGACGCCAGAACTTCTACTTGAAGCCGCTGACAAATGCCTCTATCAAGCGAAACGCAGCGGACGAAATCGAGTTGGCTCGCTATTGAGAGTCTTAGACAAAAGCTCAGACGGTAATATCGTTCAACTCAACAGCTAAAACGGCCAATTAAGCGGTTGTTGCCGCTGGCTTCGTTTTTGTTGTCTTGGTTTCTGAACGTTTCTTCTTAGTTGTTGCAATCAGCGTTTTTAGGCGAGCCTTTTTCTTTGTTTGGCTACGTCGTTGTACAATTTTTCTACTTCGTCTGTTATCTCCACGGCCCATAATTTTCTCCTAACTTTCAAGGTTTAGATTTCTGCGGTTTGTATTGGCTGTTGTATTTTTGAATGACCTTCTCGGTCAAGTCCGTTGCTTCTTTAGCATAGACCAGCCCGCTCTCCTTCTTCTCAAAAACTTGATCGAAGTTTCCGGCCCTAGCCAAATCTTCAGTTAAAGGCTGAATCTTACGAAGGATTTCTTGGGTCTCAGACGTCTCTTTTCCGAAGATCTGTTCGTTGTATTTTTGGCTCAGTTGGGCTGACTCCGCCAAAAGCTTGTTGAAGTCCTGCTCAAGTTTCTGGGCTCTCTTCTGCTCAGCCTCATTCAAAAGGTTTGAACGCATTTTGGTATCAAGATCCTGTAGCTCAGTCTTCATCTTTTCAAGCTTGGCTTTTCGATCTGCCAAATCTTTATCATTTTTTTCTTTTTCTTTTTGAAGCTTTTCTTTTGCTGACTTACCTTCATCAACCCCATTCAGAACTCGATTATAATCGACTACCCCAATTTTGGTTTCTGACGCATCAACTCGAGAAACTAAAAAGCTCAAAGTCAAAACACTCATGCTCAATAGTTCAAAATTCACTTTTTTCATAAACAATCTCCTTTCAGTATTCTCACACTAAATTAAAATGGTGCTCCGATAGAAAAATCAAACAATATAGCATCTTCGTCTTTCTTTCTATCCAATGGAATTCCCCACTCAAAACGCAAGGGTCCGAGAGGAGAAAACCAGCGAAATCCGAAACCTGTGCTATATCGAATATCTCTCCAATTGAACGACTGTTCCTCAAATGCATTTCCAGCATCGAAAAAGAGTAATCCTTTTATTTTAGCTTCCTTAAAAATATCGAAAAGATACTCGACGTTGAAAACTGCCTGTTTATTACCACCCAGTCTCAACTTCTTGCTCTCCGTCACGCCCAACTCAGAGTCATCATTTCGACTCCCCGTAAGAGTGAATGGCGCATCGATGGATCGACTAAGCGAACGAAAAAGATGGCCGCGAATTGAGTAAATGCCACCTGGGATGAATCGCTCATTAAAAGGAGTGCTTCGATTTTCTATGCCTCTCAAATAGTCAAGGCGAAGGCCAAAACTCAAAACAGATCCTGGAAAGATCAAGGAGTCGGAATCAAAAACCTGAAAATATCTTTTACTAACGAAACTTGTTTTCCAAAAAGACAGATCACTTCCCATGACCTTGGATGCCACAGTTGTCGACAGCTGATTGAGAGTTCCACGCGTTGGCAAGAAAATCTCACGCGTATTCAAAGTGTCTCGTGTAATACCAAACTCTAGTGATGAGCTCAGCCCAACAGATTCAGGAAACAATCTCTCAATAATGGTCTGAATATTGATATCAATATGTTGGAGAGAGTAAGTTCCAAAGACACTCCATACCTTGTCGAGCGGATAACCAACAGAGACACTTCCGCCGCGCTCCAAAACCTTTGTTTCGTCGATCGACTGATACTCACTATTATAGCCCTTCAATGTCAGAGAATATTTCGAATCATAGACGCGAGGATTTCGAAATAAGGTATTAAAGAGTTGCCGCTTGCCCGAGAACAATCCGGATAAGCTGATATCGTAGCCTCGACCAAATAAATTTACTTTCGATACACTTCCCTGCACCCCGAATCGATCAAAGGATGAAAAACTGGCCCCCAACTGCAGAGTACCGGTTTGTTTTTCTTCGACTTCAATGCTGATATCCATTCGGTTCTCAGCCAAAATATCTTTTTGAACAAATTTCACCGTATTGAAGTAACCCAGCTTTTCAAGATTTTCTTTCGAGGCCTTGAAGCGAGTTCCATTATAAAGTTCGCCTTCGCTGAACTCGAGCTCACGCCGAATGACTCGATCATGGGTTTCCAAATTTCCGGTTGTTTCGATGGTCCCGAAATAAACAATGTTCCCCTTATCAACGCGAAACTCAATATCTAGCCTATGGGGATCTGCCTCGCTAATCTTCCAATCGGGACTTACGTTCGTATAGGCATAACCATGATCTCCATAGATATCCTGCACTTTGGTCAGATCTTCTTGAATCTTCAGAAAATTCCAAATGTCCCCTTTTTGAGAGGCAAAGGATTCTTTCACCTCCTCTGGCTTATCCAAATAATCTAAATCCCCGGAAAACGAGAGTTCGCCCACATAATACTTTTCGCCTTCCTCAACATGATACGACACGATTACTTGGCGTCGGTCTGGCGTGAAAGTGATTGAGGGAGCATCAACTTTTGCGAAAGCGTATCCATTTTTCATGTACTGCAACTGAATCCGTCGGGCGTCGACCTGAGATAAAAGGCTTTCATCGAAACGACCACTTCCGGAAACGAATCCCCAGAATCCGCCCTCTTTTGTGATCATCGCATCCTTGAGAGCTTCATCAGAAAAGACGGTATTCCCTTGAAAATAGATTTTCTTTACTTCAACTTTTTTTCCTTCATCGATATCAAATACCAAAATCTTTTTCTGATTCTCTGAAATGACTTCACTGCGAATTGTCACCAGGTAAAAACCCTTATCCCTGTAGACCTTCTTGATTTTATCAACGCTGCCTTTGACCGAAGCATCGTCCCATAGAAAGGGAACCGTGAGGGCCAAAGCCTTTTCTAAATCATCTTTGCCGACCTCGGAGTTTCCTCGATAACGGATCTCTTGAACATAGTCCTTTTCTTGAAGTCGTATGACAACCTTTAGGCCTTGTGCGCCCTTTTCAGCATCAATGCGAATGTCTTCTTTAAAGAGCCCCGTATTATAAAGGGCTTTCAAGTCATCACGAATTCGTGCCCGAGAGAGCTCCTGGCCCGGCTTGGAAGAAATATACTGAAGAACAGCAGCATCACCCAACCGTTCGTTACCTTCGACAACGATTTCTGCGATCTTTTCTGCAAGCAGCGACGTTGAAACTACCAGCCCGCAAATGAAATAGGCAACTGACCTTAAGCCCAAGATAACGTTCCTCGCGCAAGGGTTGCCTTCTTTTTTAGTTTTTCCGAAAGCTCTAAATTGTGAGTCGCCATAATTAGAATCGATTTCTGCCTTTCACACTGTTGCGCCAGCACATCAAATACTCGATTTGCGGTGTCTGGATCAAGGTTTCCTGTTGGCTCATCGGCTAAAATGACCGCCGGTTTGTGCACAAGAGCTCTTGCCATTGCAACTCTTTGCTGCTCTCCACCAGACAACTGATGTGGTTTATGTTCCAGCCGGCCTTCAAGGCCAACCTGAGTCAGCACCTCTCGACTTCGCTCAAGCGCCTCTTTTTCAGAAACTCGCAACAACCGAAGTGGTATCGAAACATTTTCGACAGCGGTGAGCTCAGACATCAAATAGTGAAACTGAAAAACGAATCCAACCGATCGACGGCGATTTTCAACGACAGAATCGGAATCAGTGACAGAAACGGCTTTGTCATCAAAAAAAATCTTTCCACGATTTACAGATTCAATCAGTCCAAGGCAATGCAACAACGTTGACTTTCCAACACCACTTGCCCCAACGATGGCGAGGCTTTCGCCCGCTTCCAATCGTAATGTTACGCCTCGTAAAACCTCAACTGTCTGCGGACCACTTTCATAGGTCTTCCACAAATCTTGAACTTCGAAACTCATGAGTCGACCTTCAACCCCTCTGTCGGATTCAACCTTGCGGCCAACCTCGCTGGATAAATTGTTGCAATTGCGCTAATGCCCAATGCACCCATTACGACAGCGATGACGTCGGATGCGCGAATATCCACCGGCAAGGTATCAATCATATAAACCTCCCGATCGAGCGGAAAATGAATAAAATCTCGCAACAAAATGCTCAATAGAAAACCAAATAAGACTCCGACGAAAGTTCCCACTCCTCCCACGAACATTCCTTGAATGAAAAAAATTCTGAGAATGCTCTGATCTCTAGCTCCCATGCTTTTAAGAATGGCGATATCTCGTGTTTTGTCTTTCACGATCATAATCAGAGATCCACAGATATTGAGAGCCGCAACAAGCACTATTAAACCGAGAATGACGGCCATCGCTGTTTTCTCAAGTCTTAAAGCCGAGAGAAAATCCTTATTCTGCGCGAGCCAATCTTCTACAAAGATCGCTTCGGGAATTTCTTTTCGAAGATACCGCGTGATTTCGCCAAGCTTTCGGATATCTTTCGTTCGTACCTCGATATTTCTCGAGCTCGTTTCAAACAATTCCTCAGCCAAATTCAAATTAATATATCCATGGTAAGCATCAAACTGACTCATGCCAGAATGAAAAGTATCAATGAGCTTGAGCTTTCGCATTTTCGGCACAATTCCAAGTGGAGAAAATTCACCACGATTCAGCAACAGAGTAAATGAATCGCCAATCGAGAGATTAAGTTTGGATGCGAGAATATCGCCCAACATCACTCCACCCTGCTCTAAACCC
The DNA here is from genome assembly GCA_964626465.1 of uncultured Bacteriovoracaceae bacterium. Lineage (GTDB taxonomy): Bacteria > Bdellovibrionota > UBA2394 > UBA2394 > UBA2394 > CAZRCG01. The sequence continues at coordinate 71,430 of CAZVFP010000006.1, forward strand.
TTCCAATTTCCCTCTGCACTATATGCCTTAAGATCCAAAACTTTTTGAACCTGCACTGGATCAACACCGCGGAGACTGATGCCCTCTGACCCACCGTTAGGACTCAATGCAAAGGCTTCACCATAAATCACGGGCATCGCTGATCCCACACCAGGATTTTTTCGCACAAACGCCAAGATTTCTTCAGGAGTTCTTGCCTTCGCATCAAGATTATTCCGAGCAAGGCTGATCAAAATATGTGCATTATTTCCCAAAATTTTCGAACGCAACTCATGATCGAAGCCACTCATCACGGCAAGCACTGCCACGAGACTCATCACACCAACGACAACTCCGGCTAGCGCGATCCAAGTGATCGCGGACAGCCCCGCACCCTTCGACGAACTCAAATAACGACGAGCAAGTAGAATTTCAAGATTCATGAGAACTAACTTGCGACCTCAATTGCGGAAATAAAATCACATCTCGAATGCTCGCCGAATTTGTAAAAAGCATTGCCAATCGATCGATACCAATGCCCTCGCCAGCTGTGGGAGGTAATCCATATTCCAATGCCTGGATATAATCCTCATCAAAATCACTGGCCTCTTCGTCTCCGGCCGCTTTTCTATTGAGTTGATCCAGAAATCGATTTTTCTGATCAATCGGATCATTCAATTCATTAAAGCCATTGGCGATCTCTCGACCTCCGATATAGAGCTCAAAGCGCTCAGCAGTATTTGGCTTCGTTTCACTTCGGCGAGCCAAAGGAGAAATCTCAATAGGATGATCCATCACATAGGTTGGCTGGATTAGTTTTGATTCAACTTCTTCTTCAAAACAAATCCAGTGGAGTTCCGCCAGAGTCTTCTCGCCCTTCAGAGATACACCCTTTGATTTAAGAAATTTTTCAATCGCGCCACGGTCATCGAGTGGCAGAGTCGTCATTTCTTTCAGAGCCTCCGTGACTGTCCAGCGTCTAAAAGGCCGTTTCAAAGAAATCTTCTGCTCTTGATAAGTCAAATCTGTGGTGCCTAGGAGCTTCAAAGCCAATTTTTCAAGCAGGTCTTCCGTCAGATTCATCAAATCTTCGTAGGTGGCATAGGCTTCGTAAAACTCCAGCATCGTGAATTCTGGATTATGTTTAATCGATATCCCTTCATTTCTAAAACAACGATTGATTTCAAATACACGATCCATGCCGCCGACAACGAGACGCTTTAGATAGAGCTCAGGAGCGATTCTCAAAAATAAATTCATCTTGAGTGTATTATGAAAAGTCTTGAAGGGCCTCGCCGTTGCTCCGCCTACAAGCGGGTGCAACATGGGAGTTTCAACCTCCACATAATCTCTCTCAAAGAAGAATTGCCGAATCTCTTGCACCAGTCGAGATCTGAACAAAAAAGTCTGTTTCACTTCATCGTGTGAGATAAGATCCAAATATCGCTGTCGATACCGAGCTTCAATATCTGTCAGCCCATGAAATTTTTCTGGAAGCGGTCGAGTATTTTTTGTGAGAGGAACAAAATCTTCACAATCAATGCTCAACTCGCCTGTCTTTGTCTTAAATATTTTGCCTTTTGCGTAAACAATATCACCCAAATCCGCATGTTTTACGAGCTCATGTAAATCACCCAGCTTGGACTGCTGACAAAAAAGCTGGATTCGGCCCGAGCGATCTCGAATCGTGAGAAAGGTCGATTTTCCAAAAGAACGGTGCAATAAAATTCGCCCTGCAACTGTAAAGCTTTGCGGGTTCGTAGCGTTCAAAGCTTCAAGCTCTTCCTTCGACTGAGAATCATATTTCGAACGCAGGTCTGCAGCTAAATGTTCTGGCCTAACGGCGACTCGATATGGATTTAAATTTTTAGAACGCAAGTCAGCGACTTTCTTTGCCCTTGCTTCAAGAACAGGGAGAACTGATGCCGACTGATCTGCCAGAGTATTTTCGCTCATCGTGCCAAAGACTACGGAATATGTGGCCAGAAGGACAACTGCAAAAGATACGAAATTTGAGCACTTTGTGCTCAAAAATTTGCTAGTACACTGCAGAATAGTTTGCCCAATATTTACTATTGTCCCTCGCATCGCCTCGATCTAACCTCTAAATCATGCAAAAAATTCATGTAAAGAATCCTGTAGTTGAACTTGATGGCGACGAAATGACTCGCATTATTTGGAAATGGATTAAAGAAAAGCTCATCCTTCCTTATTTGGATCTGAAAATTGAATATTACGACCTGGGAATTGAATATCGAGAAAAGACCAAGGATCGAGTAACAGTTGAGTCCGCCGAAGCGATCAAGCGCGTGGGAATCGGCATCAAATGTGCAACTATCACTCCGGATGAAGCTCGAGTGAAAGAGTTTAATCTTTCCGAAATGTGGAAATCACCAAATGGAACGATCCGCAATATTTTGGATGGCACTGTCTTTCGAGAGCCCATCGTTTGCAAGAATGTGCCACGCCTCGTTCCTAACTGGACGAGCCCGATCTGTATTGGTCGTCATGCTTTTGGCGATCAATACCGTGCGACTGATATTGTGACCCAAGGAAAGGGCAAGCTCACAATTACGTTCACTCCAGAGGGCGGCGGAGCACCTCAGACACACGAAGTATTTAATTTTAAAGGAGATGGTGTGGCGCTTGCCATGTACAATACGAACGAATCCATCAAGGGATTTGCACGATCGTGCTTTGCAATGGCGCTCCTGAAAAAATGGCCTCTGTATTTGTCTACAAAAAATACCATCCTCAAAAAATATGACGGACGTTTCAAAGATCTCTTCCAAGAAATTTTTGATGCTGAATACAAAGATCAATTCAAAACTGCGGGCATCACTTACGAACACCGTTTGATCGACGACATGGTGGCCTCTGCGCTCAAATGGAATGGAAATTTTATTTGGGCCTGCAAAAATTATGACGGAGATGTGCAGTCGGACATGGTTGCTCAAGGCTTTGGCTCTTTAGGTTTGATGACGTCTGTACTCATGAGCCCGGATGGAAAAACTATCGAAGCCGAGGCCGCCCACGGCACGGTCACCCGCCACTATCGCGATTATCAGGCTGGAAAGAAAACTTCGACAAATCCGATTGCATCTATCTTCGCATGGACTCGAGGATTGCAGTTCCGAGCGAAAAACGATGGAAACAAGGAGTTGGAAAAGTTCTGCGATACACTCGAAAAGGTTTGTGTCGAGACAGTGGAGTCAGGAAAAATGACAAAAGATCTCGCTGTCTGCATCTATGGAAACAAAACATCTCCAGAACATTATCAAACAACTGAAGATTTCTTGGACACTCTCGATCGGAATCTAAAAGCTCGGTTTGTTTCTTGATGAATTTTCAACCATTGATCTACGGACGTGGGGTATCAGGACAGGCCATCGAACGTTCGCTCTCAGTGATTGAGAGTTTACCGGATTCGAAATGGTCGTTCGGAAAAGTGCGATACGCCGAGCGAGGATTGAAAGTGAAGGACTTGATTCGAGGTGTTTCGGATCCTCTGATTTTCATCGCAAATCCTCATGCACTGCACGCGGATCTGATTAAACAATGCGACGACGAAAAACTGCCCCTGGTGTTTTGTGAAAAGCCTACGGTCACGAGCGCATCCGACCGAGAATTGCTCTCGACGGTAAAGTTAAAAGTCGCTGTGTTACATGGATACAGAATGATGTGGGGTCCGCAGACTCTTCGTCGACTGGTTGACGATCAGTCGTTTGGAAAGATTTTTGGCATCGAATGCAGATACTGGCAAAGCTCCGTCGCCACGCAGGCGTACGAAGCGGCTGCCTCTGGTGCAAAAGCGCCGCGGCCTATCTGGAAAAACTCCGCAGAGTTAAGCGGCGGCGCGGATGTGCTGATTGATCTCGCGACGCATTGGATGGATTTGGTGGTGTTTTTGGCAGGCGCATTTCCGAAGACCTCGCGAGGATTCCGGTCCTATGTGAATGCTGAAAGCCCACATCGTGATTCGCATGTTCAGCTGACGTTGGATTTTGGTGACGACTGTTACGGCAGCGGCTCAATTTCGAAGACCGTGCATGGGGCTGGCAACGATCTCGAGATCTCGATCTTGGGATCAAAGATATCGGCACATTGGAGTTTCCAAAATCCGGATCAAATTGTGGTGGGCCAAAACCGTGACAAGACGACTTTGAGTCGGACCTCGTCACAACTCGGCTCTCGCCAGCCCTGTTTCCACGGGCTGGGCTGGCTCGAGGGATATGTTGAGGTCATCCATCAGGGACTCCAAGGGCTTAACGATCCGAGCCACAATCGCTTTCCAGATTTGCCGACCTCACTTTCAAATTTCGATCTCCTCCAAAACACGATTTGGACATAGGCATTTCCTCCAAACAGACGCCCGCTTGCCCCCCCTCCCCACGACAGGTTTACATAACACCAAAAGGTACCAGGTACTCCCGGTACCTTTTGGTGGACCTCAAAATGCGAGTCGAGTATCAAGACCGTTCGATGGCTAAGACCCGCCAAAACCGCGCCCAAAGAGATGAATTCTTCATGCAGAGAGCCATCGACTTAGCCAACTTCCCATCCCACTGCTTGTTGCCAAATCCCCGAGTAGGTGCCGTTATCGTCGCTGACGGAAGCATCGTCGGCGAAGGCTGCCACCAGGGGCCCGGCCAACCTCACGCCGAGGTCATGGCGATTCGAAATGCCCAGTCTCGCGGCATACGAAACTTCGCGAAGACCGAGATCTACGTCACCCTCGAGCCGTGCTCGCACACAAACAAACGCACCCCTCCCTGCGCGCCGATGCTCATCGAAAAAAAATTTAAGCGAGTCGTCATCAGCCATATTGATCCAAACCCTCAGGTCAGCGGAAATGGAATCAAGCTCATCCGAAAGGCTGGCATTCACGTCGACATTGGGCCCCTCAAGGAAGCCGCCGAGGCCCTCAATCAGCCATTCCTCAAAAATCAGACAAAAAAAATGCCCTATATCACTCTCAAGCTAGCGACCACATTTGACGGAAAAATGCATGACGACTTCAACAAATCCAAGTGGATCACGGGCAGCGCCGCTCGCGACGACGTTCAGCAACTCCGACGCAAGGCCGACGGCGTCGGGGTAGGTCGAAAGACAATTGATGCCGACGATCCAAAACTCAATTGCAGAATAGCTGGCAATACTCAGCCCAAAAAGATTGTTATCTTTGGAACACCTAAAAAGCTGAAGAATTCATCCAACGTTGTTCGTGCCAATGGCCAGGAAAATATTTTTTGGATCTCAAAATCGGCGCCGCTAAAAAATCAGTTGAAAACGCTCTTCCTTGACCACCACGTTCACCATCTGCTCGTCGAAGGCGGCCCCACGGTGGCCGGATACCTGCTTGATCATGGTTTGGTCGACGAAGTCGTCCTCTACCTGGGCAGAGGCTTTTTAGGCGGTCAGGGACGCGGTTCCTTGAAAATCGGGGAGGGATTGAAAAGGCTCGAGAAATCGATTAGTTTCGTCCCTCGAGAGGCTAAAATTTTGTCTCCCGATATTCGAATTCAAGGATTTCTCAATGTTTACAGGACTCATTGAAAGCACAGGTAAGCTCCGAAGTCTCAGCCCATCCCTCGACCAGCCAAGGGCTGCCCGAGCCGTGATCGAGGCGAGCCTTCCAACCGATATCAAAATCGGCCAAAGCATTGCTGTGAATGGCGTTTGCCTCACCGCGATCGAACTCAATAAAGACCATTTCACTGCCGATATTTCACCCGAGACGCTCGAACGAACGGCGCTTAAAACATATGGCCCCGGCCGCCCGCTCAATATTGAGTTTCCCGTTCGCCCGACGACCTATATCGGCGGCCACTTCGTGCTGGGTCACGTGGATGGACTGGGCCATGTGCGCGAGATTCAGATGCTCGATGAGTTTTGGCATGTCACCATCAGCTTCCCCGAAGAGCTCGGCGCTCTGATCGTTGAAAAAGGCTCAATCACTGTTGACGGCGTAAGCCTCACCGTCAACAAGTTACTCACAGACTCGTTCGAGCTGATGCTTGTTCCAAAAACTCTTGAGAAAACGACATTGTCTCATCTTCACATTGGAGATGCTGTAAACCTTGAAGTCGACGTTCTCGGGAAATATATTGTTAGATATCTAAAACTCATGAAGGAAAAAATATGAAACTCTCTTCGAGTCCCGAGCTCATTGAAGACATCCAGGCTGGCAAAATGGTCATTTTGATGGATGACGAAGACCGAGAAAACGAGGGAGATCTCGTCTGTGCCGCTGAAAAAATTACTCCGGAAATCATTAATTTCATGGCTAAACATGCTCGCGGCCTCATCTGTCTAAGTCTCGACTCTTCCATTCTTGATCGATTGCAAATTCCCATGATGGTCAAGCACAACGGATCAAAGTTTGGCACTGCGTTTTCTGTCAGCATTGAAGCGAGAACTGGCGTCACGACTGGAATTTCAGCGGCTGATCGAGCTCAGACAATTCGTGTGGCGACAGATCCGAAATCCACTGCTGCGGACCTCGTCATGCCTGGACATATTTTTCCGCTTCGCGCTGAACCAGGTGGGGTCTTAAAACGTGCTGGGCAAACAGAGGGAAGCGTTGATCTCTCACGACTCGCTGGGCTTCAGCCTGCAGGTGTGATTTGCGAGATTATGAACGATGATGGAACAATGTCTCGCCGAGATGAGCTACTCAAATTTGGGCATACTCACGGAATTCGCGTCGGCACAATTGCAGACCTCATCCGCTACAGAATGGTGCATGACTCACTCATACAAAAAGAAGCGAGCGCAAAAATTCCATCACATTTTGGAACTGACTTTTCGATTCATGTTTTTTCAAATCAAATCGATAGCGCTCAACATGTCGCATTTACAAAAGGGAAAATCACGCCAGATTCACCCTGTCTGGTGAGAGTTCACTCAGAATGTCTTACCGGTGATGTGTTTGGATCTCTTCGCTGCGACTGTGGCCAACAGTTGCAGACGGCGCTGGCACAAATAGATGCCGCTGGGTCTGGAGTACTGGTGTACATGCGACAGGAGGGTCGTGGCATCGGACTCATCAACAAGTTAAAGGCTTACGAGCTTCAAGAAAATGGACTTGATACCGTTGAGGCCAACGAAAAATTGGGGTTCAAACCAGACCTGCGCGACTACGGAATTGGCGCTCAAATTCTTCGATCTCTTGGCGTGAAAAAGATGAAATTGCTGACAAACAACCCTCGCAAGATCGTCGGCGTTGAAGGTTACGGCCTCGAAGTTATTGAACGGGTCGCGCTTGAACTCCCCAGCACCACACAAAATCTTCGCCATCTCGAAACAAAAAGAGAACGGCTGGCTCACCTACTCACTCAATTGCCTGAATCTGGGAAGGCGCAAGATCTCGTATGATTGTAATCGTTCAAAGCCTCTGGAATAAGAGCCTCACGGATCTTTTAACCACCGGCGCTCAAGAGTTTTGCAAAGCAAATAACCAGGCGCATTTTACGCTTCAAGTTCCGGGATCTCTTGAGATCCCCCTTGCCATTCAATGGGCGGCACAAAATGGAAAGACCGGCTCCGTGACAGGCGCCATTGCCTGTGGCGTCATCGTCAAGGGCGAGACTCTGCATTTTGACCTTGTTGCACAAGAATCCGCTCGAGCTCTCATGGATCTAAGTCTATCTTTGGAAATTCCCATAGGTAATGCGATTCTTCCCGCATATACTGTCGATCAGGCAATTGAACGATGCGGCGGCAAGCATGGCAACAAAGGCCAAGAGGCCGCTGAGGCAGTGATCAAGATGCTTGATTTGAGGAGAACCTTAGTTTGATTCTAGAGACCCTATTTCTTTGTTTAGTGACGTTGAACAATTCAGATGCGCAAGTTAAGCGACTCGAGCCGTTGCGTGATGACGAAGTCGCGGTAGAAGCCTCTGTCGTATTACCCGATGATATTGAAATAAAACGTTTCTCGGCATGCGTTCCGCAAGAAAGCATTCCCTTCGACGGAAAAGTTCCTGCAGAGTGGGAAACAAAGATTTTCGAATCCAAGGCACTGCAAGATATGGCGAAATGCTCTGCATCAGATTGTGCCTTCAATCTTTTACCGACCGAGATCCACAGCCTTACACTGCTCAAGAATGATACAGACCGTAAGAATTTCTATTTGGACGCCCTCCAAAATCGAATTCACTTCAAACTTGGAATTGATCCCGCACGCCGGCCTCATTTTATTACGTCGAAAGACAAAGGTTTCTCACCATGTGGAGAGGGAGAAGTCATTGAAAGCCTCCTGAATACGCGCCCCCTTCGAGATTTGCCGTTTAGATTGAGCCATGCAAAGTATAACAAGAAAATGCGCCCCACAACCCGACTTACCCAGGGCGTCTTCTGGTCTCCTAAAAAAGGGGAAACTGATAGAATTTGCTACGCAGAGGCTTTGATCTTCTCAGATCATTATGATGTAGATCGTGTTGAGGTTTGGAGTTTGCAAGGCCGAACACTCACGTTACAAATTAGAAATCGCCTTGATCTGCTGAACACGTGGCTTCGTAGGCTAAACAAAGAAAAATTTTGGAAGGAAGCAACGTCCGTTGCGGAAAATCAAATCAAAGGCGCATTAGAATGCTTCAAAGCGAAAAAATAAAAGAATCAGAAAAAATAATGGCAGACACGACATTCAAAGATATTTTATCTCACGAGTTATTACTTCAAAACTTAGTCGAAAAGATGGGATTCACGAGTCCAACTCCCATCCAGGTGGCAGTCGCAAAGACAATTGCAGAAGGGCGAAATTTGTTTGCTGGAGCAAAAACAGGCAGCGGCAAAACCGTTGCATTTCTTGCCCCCTTGTCTCAGCGCATTCTGAATGACGAGATCCGAAACATTCTTGTTCTTGCACCTACTCGTGAACTTGTGCTGCAAATCGATGAAGAGGCCGCAAAACTTCTCGACGGACAATCGAAAGCTGTCCCGGTCGCTCTCTACGGCGGTGTTCCGATTGACCCACAGGTTTTGGTCATCAAGCATCACAAACCGAGAATTTTCATTGGAACACCCGGTCGAATCATCGATTTTTCCACTGAAGGCGTTCTTCCGTTTGGCGAAATAGATGCCGTGGTTCTGGATGAGGCTGATCGAATGTGTGATATGGGATTCGCTCCACAGGTCACGGATATTCTGGAGATGTGCGTGAATTCGAAGCAAGTTTTAATGTTTTCAGCCACATTGCCTCCCGAGCTCACCACGATGATGAATCGTTACTGCGCTGATCCAGTCAGAATCCAGGTAGATGCGGCGGATAAATCCAGCGAGACCATTAAGCATCAAGTTTTATTCTGCAGACGCCGCACAAAATTACCAAAGCTGAAGGCTCTTCTTCTGAAAGAATCTTATGTTGGCGTGATATTCACCAGAACGCGACTAGGTGCGGATCAGATTTTTAGAGAAGTAAGACCCTCTATTAAAGAAATTGGAATTCTTCATGCTGGCTACGGCATGAATGACCGAGAAAAAACCATTCGTGCTTTTCGCGATGAAAAAATTAACTTGCTGGTTGCAACCGATGTCGCATCGAGAGGTCTCGATATCAACCATCTCAACGCTGTGATTCAATATGATCCGCCTGAAAGTCTTGAAGATTATATTCATCGCTCGGGCCGCTCGGGACGCGCTGGCAGAACAGGTTTGAGCATTCTGTTCATCGAAGAAGACAATCCAGATCAATTGCGATTTTTTGAGGAACTTAAGAAAAAGGTGAAGTTTGATATCCTTGACGCGAATCCTTCATCCAACTCATCAAATGAGCTCAAGACTACGAAGACCTCTGCGCCTTTGACGCAGGCAGCAAAGAAAGTTCCTATAAGTCCGCCGAAGGTGAAAGATGCGGGGCTCGCTAAAAGTTGGAAAGCCCGAGCGATCGAGACATCAAAATATTGGCTACGTGTGCTTTTCAAGGGTTGATTGAAGTCTTTCCTTTGATAATGCCGTTAGGCGTTATTTGGTCAATCGTTGCACAATAAGACTAGGCCAATATGAAATTTCACCTGATCGTCATCTCACTTGCCGGAGCGTGCATTTACCTGCTGTATCTTTTTATCTTCGGATTTAAATCTGAACTCGCTGAGGCTCGCCACACGATCCGACAAGAATCGGTTCAATCCGTGCGCAACTCAACGAAAATAAACGAAAAGCCTGAGCTGAAACCATTCATCAACAAAGCGCTACAAGAACCCAGCCGAACTCTGGAACGCAGCACTCCAGACCCAGTCATCAGCCCCGAAACAAAGGAAGACTATCTCGCCGTCAATCCAGAGGTTTTCACTTCACGACTCGATGAAAAAGATTACTGGTGTCGGAATGTAAATCTCGTTTTGGATTCACAGCCTGTCAAATGCATGTATCCGGATGCATGCTTTGGGTGCACGGGACCCATCATCCCACCCGAAGTTCCCACTGCCCGACCGATCTGCGCCGATGGATCTGAAAGTCAACTTTACCATGTTGAATGTTGTCCAAGCCTCAGTGGATCTGGACCTTCCTGCCCATCCGTGGAGCAATGTTTCAATGCCGAGCTCGTGCCAGCCGGAGGTTGCCAATGCAATGACAGTCCTAATTGTCATTTGGAATCGACGAATGGAACCGTGGAATGCGTCTGCAAAGATTAAAGTTGGTTCATTGGTTTTTTGTCTTTTTGGTGACTTCGAATCTAACAATTCATTTTTTCCACCTCGATCTCCCGTCATCCGTCGTCTATGACGAATTCCATTTTGGAAAATACGCCACGAGCTATTGTTGCACATTTAAAAATACATTTGATCTGCATCCGCCTCATGGAAAACTGCTGATCGCTGCCGCACTGAAGGTCGGAGGATACGATGGGCGATTTGAGTTCAACGAGATCGGAGAAAGCTACGAGAATGCCGTTCCGACCTACGCGCTCAGAATTGTTCCCGCCGTGTTCGGATTTTTTCTTCCATTTTTTTTCATGCTACTCATTTGGCAACTAGGATGCGGTTTTGTTTTGGCAGCACTTGGCGCATTACTCATTACATTTGAAAATGGATTCATCACACAGTCGAGATTTGCGCTTCTTGATTCCATTCTATTAACATCCTTTCTTGCGTCACTCTGTTTGGCTTTTCACTCTATTAAACAACACAAGACAGAATCACATATATCGCCATATTCCATTTTTGTTTCTGGATTGTTTTCTGGCTTATCGACTGGAACTAAATTGACCGGCGGATTGTCGTTCATTCTCGTCATCGCGATTCTAATGACAAATCTTCGTGGCAACTGGAAAACTCGCACCTCTCATTTAATCTTCTTTGTTAGTGGATTCTTAGTTCTGTACTTAGGAGGTTGGTTTCTACATTTCTCGCTGCTGACGGTTCCGAGCTCTGCCGACTTATTTTTTGTTCAAACCGGAAATTTTTTTCAGGATCTTTTTACGCTTCATGCTAAAATGTTTTACGAGAACGCTCACCTCATGAAGCCACACAACGACGCCAGCCATTGGTGGCAATGGCCTCTCATGATCAAGTCGGTTTACTACTGGACTAACGGCAAGGCTGATATTTTTTTTACGGGCAACCCTTTTGTTTGGATAGGATCAACGCTTTTATTTTTTCCGAGTTTCATCTATTTGATCAAAAAAAATATATTCAAAGACAATTTATGGCTCGGCCCTCTCGGCACAATAATCTCAATGGCACCATTTCTTTTTTTTCAACGCCCTCTATTTCTCTATCATTTTCTTTTACCACTCATCTGTATTTTAATCACAAACGTCAGCGCTTCCTTGGAATGGTTAAATGCCAATCCCGAGCGAAATAAACATATGCCCTGGCTGGCTACCAGCATGGCTTTTCTTACCCTGGGGGGATTTTTTGTGGTGTTTCCATTAACTTTTGGGATCCCAGAAAATAGCCATCTGCTTTTCGAAATTGGCCCCTTCTGGCGGTAGAAAAATTATTCCGTCCAGGACACAGGATTTCTAAAAAAACCCATCAACGATTTCTCTTCATCATTGGTTTCCAGTGAAGGGCTGAAATCGAAATGCACCTCAGGAGGAAGGCTCATCAAAATACTTTCGATATTTCCTTTGGTCTGCAAGCCAAACAAAGTGCCGCGATCATAAACCAAATTAAATTCGACGTAGCGGCCTCGACGCAAAAACTGAAATTTTTTCTGTCGATCTGTAAAGGCCGTATCTTTTCTCTTTTTCACAATTGGCAGATAGGCCGGAAGAAACGAGTGCCCACAAGTCTGAACGAATGCAAAAGTCTTTTCCAAATCATCTGAAAGGTAGTCAAAAAAAATTCCACCGATTCCACGAGTTTCTCCTCGGTGAGGAATATAAAAATACTGGTCACACTGCTTTTTGAAATCTGGATATGTCTCGAGAGATCGAGTATCGCATGCTGTTTTTAACTCGTGATGAAAATGACGAAAATCATCAGGTGCCAGAACATAGGGTGTTAAATCGATACCACCCCCAAACCAAGATCTGTCAGCCTGTTCAAAGTATCGAAAGTTGGCATGCACGGTCGGTACGCACGGTGAGCGTGGATGAATCACTAAGGAAATGCCTGCTGCAAAATATTCTGCGGACTTTGCATTCAGCCTCTCTTTCATCAAGGGCGGAAGAACGCCTTCAACAACTGAAATATTGACTCCCGCTTTCTCAAATATCTGCCCTCCGGTCAGTATTCTCGAATGCCCTCCCCCGCCAGCAGTGCCAGGCTCCGGAGGACGTTTCCAATCAACAGACTGAAATTTATGAGATGTTTCGAGAGATTCTAAAGCAGATGTAATTTCATTCTGAAGAGTTTTGATCCATTCAGGCATTCGCACTGAAAGTGAAGAGAGTGGAGGCACTAGGAATTAAGCCCACAACATTTCTTAAATTTCTTACCGCTGCCACAAGAACACGGATCGTTTCGACCCACTTTCGACGCATGACGAATCGTCTCCTGTTTAGGAAAAACAGAATCAAAATAATACCAACGATCTTCAGATTTTCTAAACTCCGCATCTTCTCGATGATTTACGCCCTGAAAGTCTCGACTATATTTTACGGTGAAGGTGATCAACGCCTTATCGTTCTTCACATCCTCTTTTTCGATGGTCAGCCCATGCCACTCAGATTCTTTCGACCATGCCTCTATTGATTTTCGATCTACTTGATCACGCGTTTCTGGATGATGAGAGTCTATTAAAAAATCAATATCTGCAGTCACAAAGGCTTTGTAACGCGCTTCCAGAAGGGATTTAGGACTACTTGGCCAAGTCATAAGTGACGACATTAAAATCTCTTTTCTATCAGGAAACAAGGCTTTTAATGCGACGCGCCAGAAAAAAAATGATGACAGACGATAGAAAAGCCATCGATCCTAGAAGTACGGGGATTTGAGATGGTTTTAGCGTTTTCGATTTTGGCTCAGTGTTTGGTTGCGACGCTAGCTCATTCTGTCAGCGATCCCATGCCGCTAGCACAGGTTGAAGACGTCAATATCTTCAGCAATTTTGAGGAAGGCGGCAGCGCTAAAATGCAGGTCATCTTAAAACTCCCCAGTGATTGCTATGAGGCAAAGAAAATATCAATTCGATTTGATGACGATCGCGAAACGCTTCTTTTCTTTCCTGAGCTCAAGAGAAATGCAGAATGCACCGGAAAGCCCGTTGAATCGACCAAGATCGTCGACCTCGGCAGTTTGGATGAAGGCTCCTATCAAATTCGGGAGCTGATGAGCTTAAAGCCCTGGGCCAAGTTCAAGATCGCCAAAGCATCTGAACTTCCCCAGGAAGCCATCGGTTATTATAAGCCCTGACCCGTCTCAACTATTGCGAGCTTCATTCGGCAGAGTTATTCTCCGGCCATGGCATATTGGCTCATGAAATCTGAGGTGACTGATTATTCAATCGATGATTTAAAACGCGATCGAAAGGCAGATTGGGTGGGAGTTCGCAACTACCAGGCTCGAAATTTTATGCGAGATCAAATGAAAGAAGGCGATCTTGCATTTTTTTACCATAGCAATGCCAATCCCTCGGGAATTGCCGGGATCATGAAGATCACGAGCGTGGCGAAACCGGACCTGACTCAATTTGACAGAAAATCTAAGTACTATGACGAGAAAGCAACTAAAGAAAATCCGCGTTGGATGCTTCGCGAAGTCGCGTTTGTCGAAAAGCTACCGAAATTCATCAGCCTCGCCGAAATCCGGGGCATTCCGAAATGCAAAAGCATGCTCTTGCTCAAACCCGGATCTCGATTATCCATCACTCCAGTGACTGAAGAAGAATGGAAGGCCGTGATTACTTCGCAGCCTTAGCACGTTCCTCTTGATACTTCTTCACAAGCTCTTCTTGCTTGGCCTTCGGGACTGGAGCGTATCTCGAAAATTCCATCGAGAACGTCGCCTTACCCTGAGTGGCTGAACGAATATCATTCGAGTAACCAAACATTTCACTCAACGGAACTTCGGCCGTTGTGACACAGATTTTCGCCTCAGACGCCGTACCCAAAATCATCCCTCGACGCTGATTCAAGCCGCCCAAAATCGCACCTTGAAATTCATCTGGGCTCTCCACTTCAACCTTCATGATAGGTTCCAGAATAATAGGCGCCGCCTTCATATAAAATTCACGAACAGCAGTCATCGCACAAATTCTGAATGCCATTTCTGACGAATCGACATCATGGTAAGCACCATCCTGCAAACGAACTCTAAAATTAACCACCGGGAATCCAATCAAGAGACCCTTTTTCACCTGTTCCTTAAAGCCCTTATCGCAAGCTGGAATATATTCACGAGGAATGCGCCCGCCGACAATTTCATCGACAAATTCGTAATCAACCGCCTTATCATCATGGGGCTCAAATACACCTTGAACCTTGGCGAATTGGCCTTGACCACCCGTTTGTTTCTTGTGGGTATAGTCATAAGGCGTTGCCTTCGTAATCGTTTCTCGGTAACGGACCTGAGGAGCTCCAACAACACATTCGACTCCATACTCACGTTTGAGGCGCTCGGTATAAATTTCGAGATGGAGTTCTCCCATCCCGGACATAATCGTTTCACCACTCTCCTCATCGAGTTGTACGTGGAATGTTGGATCTTCCTTGGTAAAGCGGTTGAGCGCCTTTGAGAAATTATTTCCCATGGTCTTGTCTTTTGGCTTAATCGCCAAACTGACAACGGCATCCGGAACAAACATCGAAGTCATCGAAAGTCGAATGCCCTCGGCACAGAAAGTATCCCCGGAGTGGCAATCAATACCAAACATGGCGACGATATCTCCGCCTCCAGCTTGATCGATGTCGATCATTTCATCCGCATGCATACGCACGATACGCCCGACCTTCACACGACGTTCATCCTTGGCATTAATGACGAAATCGCCCTTTTTCAAAGTACCTTGGTAAATTCGAAGATATGTTAACTGTCCGTAACGACCGTCTTCCAGCTTAAACGCCAGACCAACAAAAGGCTTAGCAGGATCAGCGACAAGAATGACTTCCGTCTCGTTCTTTTCAAGATCGTAAGATTTGTTCACTCGCTCTTTAGGATTTGGCAAGTAAGCGGCGACTCCATCCAAAAGCTTCTGCACGCCCTTGTTCTTATAGGCCGAACCACAGAATACTGCTGTCATCTTGAGAGCCAAAGTTTGGCGTCGAATGGCTGCCCGAATCAAATCGTTCGAAACTTCTTGCCCTTCCAGAAACAAGTTTGCGATTTCATCATCCACATTCGCTAAACCTTCGATCATTTTCTGGCGATACTCGTCAGCACGAGCTTGCAGATCTTCTGGAATTTTCTCGATTCGGATATTTTCGCCATTATCACCGTCAAAATAAGAAGCGTCCATGGCGACGAGGTCAACGATACCCTTGAACTGATCTTCAGCACCAATTGGAATCTGTACCATGATGGGATTCAGCCCCAGCTTTTCCTTCAGCTGCTCCGCTACTCGATACGGATTTGCGCCCTGGCGATCAAGCTTATTGACGAAAGCCAATCGCGGTACGCCGTATCGTTTCATCTGACGATCGACCGTAATCGACTGCGATTGAACTCCTGCTACACCGCAAAGAACCATAATGGCGCCATCCAAAACCCGAAGAGCACGCTCGACTTCAACGGTAAAGTCTACGTGCCCGGGAGTATCGATGATATTGATACTGATATCATCCCAACGGCAGAAAGTAGCAGCAGATTGAATCGTGATTCCTTTCTCACGTTCCAAATCCATATAATCCATCGTTGCACCGATGCCGGATTTACCTTTTACTTCCTCAATTTTGTGAATCTTCCCGGTATAGTACAAGATACGCTCGGTAAGAGTCGTCTTCCCGCTGTCGATATGCGCGGAAATCCCGATATTTCGGGTGTTTTCAATTCGGTCAAATTGGATTGCTTCTTTATGATTTGGTTGAGCCATAGAGGGTCATTTTTAAAACAGAAGAAGTGAATTTCCAAGGTTTCATTTAAAAATCAGAAGACGGGGAGTAAATGAGTCCGTTTACCCGCCGCTAGCTATTCAGCCGTCCCACGAAAGTGATCTAACAACCTATGGCCGTTCGACTTGAGGAATTCCTGGATGATTACATCAGTTCCACGAAGTCGAATACTCTCCTCCTCTGCAAAAGGTGCTGAAAGATGGTCAAGACGGTGCAAATGCTTAAGAAGCCCAGGTTCAATGAGCTTAAATTCGCGAATTGCCGGCTCATAAACCTGCTCCTGAAGAGGTTCTTTGAGCAATTTTTCCTTCGGCACTGTTGCAAGATCTGCCTCATCCACAACTGATCGAATATCGGCGACATATCCGTGGATATTCATCCCCTCCAATTGATGCTTTTCACTTTTCGGAACTTGGTTGACCGCTTTATCGATAGCCGTCAGGACGTTATCAATTGTGAGCTCTGAGCAATGAAGCACGGGTTTTTCATCCACTGGAAAAAGTAATTCCGAACAATCATCGTCGAAAAGGCTCTTGATATGATCTAAATCACCCAGTGAGCAGCCCTCTCGCTCAAGCTCCTTCTTGATCTCCTTGATGACTGCCTTCTTGATCGGATCGGACTTATAAGATTCAGCGTTGCCTTTCATGGCCTTTCTCTTTGAACTCATCCGAAGCGTCGAGCTCATCTGATTTTTTTTCTTTGTTCGTCTGGAGTCCGCGACAGAAATCACATAGCGAGTTGAGCCTGGAAATTTCGTATCCTTCACAGTCCTCTGGGCGTCACGCGCCGTCTTTGCGGCTCTCAACATTAAGGCATCCGAGCCCGACGGAAAATATTCCGGCAAATCGTGGATAAGAGCGTCGTGAATGGCGACCGACAAATTCACGGCAGCTGCCCGATAAAATCCTGCATCAGAACCTGGCTCTGTTTCGTTGAGAAGCCTCAGAACCGCTGTATATTCAGCTTGGTTCAAATCGACATAGACCACTGGTCCATTCGTAACCTCTTTGTTAGCTAATTTTTCTGCTGCATTTTCTACTGCTTGCTCCAACATGTCGTCTGAACGGAGAACCTCCAAATCGTTTGCCAGCAATTCTGCCTCTCGAGCTTCCCCGCCAAAAGCTAAACCGAGCACTAAGGATGCAAATATCATAAGACCATTTGTTTTGAATTTTCGGATTTTCGCTTCTTGCATATGTCTCTCCATAAAAAACTGGCAAATCTTGGAAACAAGTTGTGCCAATCTATACTGCAAGCCTGGTGCCAACACGAGACTGAAAATTGGAGATTTCGAACCACTCACGAATCACCCTCCAATTCGCTTTGAAATCGGGGGCTTACCCGTCTTGCCACCGACTGGGATCGAAGAAGAAAGGCCCTCCGACTCTATGAAGCCTCCAAGATACGAATTATTTTCATAATTCACATCCGCAACTGGTGGTTCGACTGGTTTTAACGGGGTCAGCCTGATTTGCATGGCGAATAAACTGTGGTATTGATGTCCGTCTATGAGTAATACACCCCTCCCTGAACGTCGTTGGTCGAACCGATTTTTATTTGCAAATACTTTGGAAAGTTCATCTTCCCTTGGTTCATCTTCCCTTGCAGGCCAAACGGATGGTCACAACGAAAAAATGAGCGGCGAAGAAATTCAGCTTCTGATTGAAAAGAATTTAGAGCAGAACGATATCTCGGCCACTTCAATTGAAGCTGCGGCAAGTTAGACTCGGGATTTCGAGAGTCTGAGTTAGCGCACTGGCGATTCGATAAGCTGATCAACTTTGACCAGAGACTCCTGCACAAAAATATCGTGAGGCACTATATCACGAGCTTTCTCGAGATGGCCTCGACATTTCAAATACTCTTTCAGTTCGAATAGCAAAGTCGCTGCATTGATGTGAAAATGAGGATGCTTGAGACCGATTGATTCACCAGCCTCAATTATTTTCAGACATTCCTCGTATTTTCGTTGATAGAGTAGCGCAGTTGAAAGATACGCAAGTACATCTTCAAAATGAAATGATGTCTCTAACAATTCTCGGAGCACTAGCTCCGCCTCCGAAAATCTTTCGAGTTGAAGCAAAGTCTGAGCTCGCATCAATTTTGCCTCATTCCATGTCGGTCTGATTCGAATGGCTTCCGCAAAGGCCTTCTCCCCCTCAGCCCAGATTCCTAAGTTACAAAAACAAATGGCCAATTCAAACCAGGGATTTTCATGGTTCGAGTCTTGTTTTAGTTTTTCAAGTGCCAAGTCCAAATAGTATTTTTTCTTTTTAAATTTGAATTCAGGCTTCTTTGCCTCAGACAAGTGATGAAAAACAATCGACGTTTCTTCCCATCTCAGGCCCAGCTTGCGACACGAATGAATGATCGTTTCATGTACAACACCATCCCATGTGATTCCGAGATTGTTGCGATAGAGTTTGTACATAATATTGTCGACATATCCCGCAAACTGACAGCCCTCTGTAAGCGATTGAATATGAGCAGGCGGACCCTCACTGACCCATCCAATGATATTTCTCGACTCGCTATAATTGCGCTGCACAACTGAATAGGCGTGAACAAAGTCATCCGCCAAGAATGCTTCGATTTTCTGAGCAGCATTCTGCTCAAGAATTTCGTCGCCATCGACAAAGAGAATCCACTTTTGACTCGCCTTCTGTGCTGCAAAGTTTCTTGCCTTTGCAAAATCATTTTGCCACGTGAATGAGTAAATCTGCGATGTAAACTGTTTCGCGATATCCACTGTGCGATCGCCGGATCCTGTATCAACAACGATAATCTCAGACGCGAAGGAAGCCACCGAACGCAAACTTTCCTCAAGAAAAGCTTCTTCATTTCGCACTAGATAACAAACTGAAATAGGTAATTTCACCATACCTCATTGTCTGCTTAAATCTAAGATGCGGCGACGTAGCGACCTTGATTTAGAGTGAAGATTCTGGCTTGCTGTCTTTACTATGCTTAATATTCTCATTTTTACGTCGCTTATTTTGACTCCAACTTCTGAGGCTGCGGGGCAGCAACTTGTCATTACAAAAGATGTCACAGTGCCGTCTAACCAACACTATGAAACCGTTGTTGTAGTCAGCGGAAAAGTTGATTTTTTTGGATCAACATCAAAACTCTATTTAATTAATGGCGAAGTGACACTTCAGAAAGACTCATCAGTGGACGATCAAATCTGGATCGTCTCTGGACAAATTTTTCAAAAAGATGGCGCTAAAGTTCCAACTTCTGGAATCCAAAAAGTTGGAGCAAACTCGATGCCATCAACCTTCGATTTCTCGTGGATGAAAAACTTCAATTTCGAAAAAGAAGGATCGTGGTTTGATTGGCTCGCAGCACCATTCGTATTCTTATTTAAACTACTCGCATTTTTTGCAATTATTATAATAGGCGCACTTGTTCTTTCACTTGCTCCACGGATTTCTCGATCGGCAGATCAATCGCTGCAGGAATATCCCTGGAAGTCATTCTTTACCGGGCTCTCTGCGATTTTTCTTTTTCTTCCGATCATCGGAATACTCACAATCTCTATTGTTGGAATTCTCTTTATTCCAGTTGTCGCCTTTTTCTATCTTCTCTTTCTTGCAGCTGGAACATTTTCTGTCGCTCGAGCGTTGGGAAGTGCCCTCATACCTCAGAAACACACTCGATGGGCAACCCTGATTGGCCTTGGATCGCTTCTTGTTTTGATTTCGATTCCACTTGTGGGAGGCCCTGTCTGCTCCGTGCTGCTCATCGCTGGGCTTGGGGCATTTTTTCGATCGGTTTTTGACAGCCGATCGAACCAAGATGGAGGAAACGTCATCAACGCGCAGAGCTACAGCATCTAGAGCCAGTCGCTGTCATTCTTCTGACAGGCTTATCCCACCCCACAAAGCCTCTTATAATTATTATGGTGCTCCGCAGCACCATTTTAGGTTTTTGGCGATTATGAAGCTTATAGAGAGATGGAGGGGTTATGAAAATTTCAGGGTATTCAAGTTCACCCTATCAACTGCAACAGACTTCAAAACGAACGAGCAAAATTTATGAACAGCTCGCGAGTGGAAAGCGGGTGAATTCGGCGCAGGATGACCCCGCAACATTGGCCATTTCAAACGGGCTCGAAAGCGCAATTCGAGAACTAAGCGCGACCAATCGAAATATCTCATACCAGACATCGAATCTCCAAACGACGTCGGGACAACTGAGCGCCTCTTCCGACAGTCTCCAACGTGCTCGAGAGTTAGCCGTACAGGCTTCGAACGGAACGCTGAGTAGTAACGATAGAGCAAATCTTCAAGCTGAATTCTCACAAGCCGTTCAGAGCGCATCAGAAAATTCCAGCGCTGACCTCGGACTGAGCGAAATAGATATTTCCACTCAATCTGGCGCTGAAGATGCGCTTCAAGCACTCGATACTGCGCGTGATACAGTGAATTCTGCTCAGGCTGACATTGGTGCCGAACAGAACGCCTTGGAATATCAGCAAAATGCGAACTCTGTTCAGGCTGAAAATTTGGCCGCAGCGAAATCAACCGCAACGGACACTGATTATGCGGACGCTCTCTCTCAATTGGGGCGAGAACAAGCTATAGCCGAAGCGCAACTTGCCTCACTTAGAACGCAGCTCGACTCACAGAAGAATTTTGCAAACAAGTTATTAGCCACAAAATAACGTCAGAGCTCTCGTGAGATGAGTTTGGTCAGAGTGGATGCTTTTTCTCAAATTTGAGCCATCCGAAGCGAACCAGTGAAGCAATGATCGAGCACTTGATACTCTGACCAAGGAACACAAGAGAAAGTGCCAGTACAATAGATGCACGCCCGGCATGGTCAGTCGACGACGAAGCATCCGCGAGCCCGATCAATGCTGTAATCATCTGCGTCGGAAGCCCCACCAAAGTTCCAATGAATGTAGCCCACGATCCATACTTATGAACAGCATCCACAGCTTCCCCCCAAAAACCATCCAAACCGACCGCCGTAATGAAACTCAAGAAGGCTTCATGAGGAAATATGCGCCCAAGAATATAGGTGACCGTATTGTTCAACGTCGCTGCGACCGGAAACAAAAACGCAAATAGCTTCCACCGCTTTGGACTAATAGTCACTGCAGCCATCAGAAATAGCGTGCTCGGAATCAACATAACGAAGCCGTCCAAAAATAGAAAAGTAAAATAAAGGACTGGCAATCTTGTCGAGTCTCGGTGGCGTCGGCTGAAGCGCATCCAACGGATGAGAAAATTTCTCTCCAGCGCTGCAAAAAAACTTCTTTTTGCCTTTGTCTTCATTGATCAACGACCTGCTCCATATACTGGATGACCGATAGGGCAATGTCGACACCAGAAACTTTTTCGATTCCTTCCAAACCCGGGGAGGAATTTACTTCCAAAACCTGGGGACCCTCTTTACTCTCGAGCATATCTACGCCAGCGAATTTCAGCCCCAAAATCTTTGCAGCATTCACCGCCAATGTCTGGTGCGCTTGAGACAACTCGACAAACTCCGCTCGCCCACCTTGATGAATATTCGCTCGAAATTCAGAGGGATTTTTTGCTGTTCGTCTCATTGCGGCAATCACACGATCGCCAAGCACTAAAACCCGGAGATCACTTCCATTTGCTTCTTCAACAAATTTCTGAATGAGAATATTTTGCTTAGCGACCTGCAACAATTCAATCAGCGCCTGAGCTGTATTTAGATCTCTCGCCAAAACAACTCCCATTCCCTGCGCGCCTTCAAGCAACTTGATCACGACTGGCACACCACCGACGGCATCGATCGCCCGAATAATTTCGCTTCGCCGACGCACAAATACAGTTCGAGGAAATGCAATTTGAGACCGAGAAAGAATTTGAAGGGCACGAAATTTATCTCGACTACACGCTATTCCCGTTGAGTCGTTCAAAATCTTTACACCCATCTCTTCAAATTGACGAACAACGGCCAAACCATAAGCCGTGATGGATGCACCAATTCGAGGAATCACAAAATCCGGCGTCAAAACCTTTTGAGCCATATAGGTCATAGTTGGATTTCTTCCGACTTCGATTGTGAACTTCAGTGGATCGCGCACCATGACTTCGTGGCCACGCCGCTCAGCCGATTCAACAAGTCTCTCGGTAGAATAGAGGCTGGCATTTCGAGAAAGAATGAGAATTCTCATATTTGTATTATGACTCTAAATTGTTTTTTGATGTCAGGTCACTTCATTTGCCCCTTGAGATTAGCTCACTTGACCCGGAGCATAAATTTCTAATAGATCCAATATGGTTCATAAAGGTTGGAGGGTGATTATGAAATATTTTTTACAATCATTAACAAGCTTCGCTCTGCTCATGATTGTGTCAATTCCCTCCGAAGCAGTTTCTCTTCGCCCCTCGTCCTTTTTTGATCTTGCTGCGAAGGACAACTCCTTCCAGGTTCTCGAAACGGGAAACGGCGCCAGACTAGTGGTCTTCTCAAATCCCTCGGAGCCTTCCCATGTACAGATCGCCTTTATGAGTTCAACTCAAAAAACTCCGTTTTTCTTAACAGAAGAAAATGGCGCTGATTTGACAGAATCAAATATTGTTAAGCTCGGGCATCTGAAAATGAAAGCCAGCGGGTCACTACGGCTGACCATGAGTAAATCGATGCAAATCGAATCAGCTCTCCTCATTATCCAAAATGGATCACAGCAGATTGATCGAATGAATTTTGAAACGCTTCGAGGAGAAAAAAGAGACGAAGCAGTCCGCCAGTTTTTTCAGACTCAAAAATCCGATTTTTTTCGACCCCAAGTGCGATCACCTTCAGGGCTCGCTGGACTCTCCGCGCTCAAAGGCTATCGGGACCCTTTTTCAGATTTAGGAATTATTTTGTTTCGCCATTGGAACCATGATGGGCGAGAGCCAGACGAGCGGATCTACCTGGCGGATTTTGCCAGAAAGCAACTGCTGCCCCTTCCGATATCGAAAGATCCAAACAATATTTTTTTCTTCAGTATCGAGACGGAGGGCGGCCACTCCATGAGAGATCTCGTCAGATTTGAAGGCCATCGCGAAAACGCCTTCGTCTACGTTTATTCTTCTGTGAACCAGGCGCAAGTTCTTCGCCTGGCGGCGATCGAAGATCGAGATTTGGCTCTATTACAGGCAAAAGAGATCGATGTCGGAAACTGGCCGGTAGTCCCACGAGATTTTTTTGAACCAAAATCTCGTGCACTTAAAAACGAAGTCATTCGTCTATTGGAACTTGCAAGCCTTCGCCAAGAGGTAAAAATTAAGGATCGCCTCGCAAAACGAGGTCGGAACCCTCGGGTCAGAGATTTGCCTAGACCCTGTCTAGAAGATCTACAAAAGCTAGGCATTCAAATAAAATAGGAAAAACCACCGCATCTACTGGATCAAGCAATCGTGACTTTATCGCATAGATAAACCGACTGAATTGCATTCAGAAGGCTCACTCCCTCATCAAATGGCTTTTGAAATGCTTTTCGTCCACTGATGAGCCCCATTCCGCCGGCACGTTTATTAATTACGGCAGTTTTAATCGCCTCAGAGAGATCGTTCTTACCACTGGCCCCACCCGAATTAATCAATCCAGCGCGTCCCATATAACAATTGGCGACTTGGTATCGAACATATTCAATCGGGTGGTCCGGGCAAAGTTGGCTGTAAATTCGATCATCCGTCTTTCCATATGACGACCCGGCACCAACATTCAGAGCTTTGAAGCCTCCGTTATTCTCGGGCATCTTCTGTTTGATAATATCGGCCTCGATCGTCACACCCAGATGGTTCGCCTGGCTGCTCAAGTCAGCACTCAAATGATAGTCTGTAGATCCTTGCTTAAACGACGGATTACGAAGATAGCACCATAGAACTGTGAACATTCCTAGTTCGTGAGCCAGCTGAAATGCCTCAGAGATCTCTTTAATTTGCCTCCGAGACTCTGCTGAACCAAAATAAATGGTCGCCCCAATCCCCGCCGCACCCATATTGTATGAGGCTTTCACACTCGCAAAAAGATTTTGGTCGAATGTATTTGGGTAGGACATGAGTTCGTTATGATTAATTTTAACGATGAAAGGGATCCGATGGGCATATTTACGCGAAACAGCCCCCAAAACCCCGAAAGTTGAAGCCACAGCATTACAGCCAGACTCCAGGCCCAAACGAACAATATTCTCAGGATCGAAATAATCCGGATTTGGAGCAAAAGAAGCCCCCGCTGAATGCTCAATTCCTTGATCCACAGGAAGAATCGAGAGATAGCCCGTTCCGGCCAGCGTACCCTGGTTAAACATCGACTGAAGCGACCTCAAGACCTGCGGCGGCCTATCGGTTGGTGACATAATACGGCTGACGAAATCCGAACCCGGCAAATGCAGCTTTTCGGCTGGTATTCCCTTACAACGGTAGTCTAAAAGGGCTTTATCATCCTTTAAAATATTCTGAATCTCTTGAAATCCAAGGGCATTTTGTGGTCTAAAGGGATTGATCATTTTTAATGTCTAAACTAAACCTTCAAAAAGAAAAAGTTTAAACAATTTGCGAATATTGCGAAGGAATGGATTGAACGAATGAGAACAAAATCGAGTGGTGTTAAAAAATATAGAGTTCAACGACGTCTGAATACGGATTTGCCAGGTCTTGGAAAACCAGGCGCTTTAGAGCGAAGACCATTTGCTCCCGGGCAACATGGATCAGGCAGACGAAAGCTTTCTGAGTACGCACTGCGATTATCAGAAAAACAAAAACTCATTGCCCACTATCAGTTGACCGAACAACAGCTCCAAAGATTCGTGAAAGACAGCCGAAAGGCAGAAATCAATTGGATTTCTGAATTGTCACGACGACTCGAGTTGAGACTTGATAACTTGGTGTTCAGACTTCAAATGGCTCCATCCATTAGGTCAGCACGACAACTTGTTCGACATGGCCATATTTTGCTGAATGGAAAACGCGCGAATATCGGTTCTATCGTTGTCAACGTTGGCGATGAAATTCAAATTAAGGAAACAAAGAAAGAGCATCCGAGCGTTGTTCAGGCCACTGGATCACCTCGCTTGGATCTTCCCGCTTATTTGGAAAAGCTTGAGCCTACCAAAGGTAAGGTTGTTGCAGCTCCAACCACGGGCGATATTCCATTTGCATATTCACACCGACTCATTGCTGAGTATTACGCGACACGCGGTGCGAAATAAGTATTTCGCTTACACCATAAATTGGTAGAAGCACTAAAACGCCGACCTCAAAGTCGGCGTTTTGTTTTTTGGCACTGTCGAGAAATGCTTAGATATCGACCCGCAGCCTTCGACCTGGCCACACAGCATTTTTTCTTATGCCGTTAACACGCTTAAGGCTTGCAACCGTTACTCGGTACCGCTGAGCAATTCCCGATAGGGTCTCCCCAGGGCGGACTATATGGATTTTTTTTTTACTGACGGCTCAGCGGCAGACGAAGAATATACTGATTTAAGCGATTCTTTTCGTCTGACCCGCCGGCGCCCTCGACGATCGTTGTCATTATAAGCTCTCAATCCCAAAGCGATGAGTTTTTCATCCACTTGTTTCGGAATGAGCAAATCTCGACCTTCACGAATCTCTGCAGCAGATACTTGATTGGCCTTTAAAATTTCGTGCGATGGAACATTATACAACGCAGAGATTTTCTTCAGATTCTCGCCACGATGAACACGATGCGCCGTGAATGATGTTTTTTCATCAACCGTAAAGTCATTTAAAGCTTCAATAAATGCATCCGATTTACCCGATGGAACTCGCAGCTCGTAGCTCTCAACTCCTGGAGGAGTCATGGGATGGTTTAACTCTGGATTGATCGTCATCAAATCTTCGAGCGGAATCCGCAATTTTTCAGACAGGATCATCAGATTCACAGGAAATTTCAGGATGACCTTATCATATTCAAGAGGCGGCTCGTATTCGATGCCAACGAAACCATATTTGTGTGGTTCTTTTGCAATCAAAGCGGCGGCGATCATTTTTGGAACATACTGCCGCGTCTCTGGTCGCAAATATCTTCCTTTAGTCAGCTCCCAAAAATCCTCGGTTTTATATTTCTTGATGGCTCGAGCCACTTTGCCAGGACCCGCATTGTAAGCGGCAGCGGCTAATTTCCAAGACTGAAACTGGTCATAAAGATCCTTCAAATGGCGCGCCGCCGCAATGGTTGATTTTTCAGGATCTCGGCGTTCATCCACCCAAAAATTTACCTTGAGACCATACAACCTTCCGGTTGCCTTCATAAACTGCCAAGGGCCTACCGCTCGAGCTCTAGAATACGCGCGAGACGAAAATCCAGATTCAATCATCGCGAGATTCACGAGATCTTCGGGAAGTTCATGCTCCCGCAAAATTTTTCTCATAAACGGAACGTAACGAGTTGAACGCGCAAGCCAAAGATCAAACCACTTCCGTCCACGACCCTGAAAATAATCTAACCAAACTTCGACTTTTTCATTTCTCACGACAGGAATATCAAATGCGGGCAATTCACCACGTTCAGAAGCTTCGTACTCTTCTTCAAAAAGAATGGGATTAGATTCTTCAGCATCGGAAATCGCGGAACCTGTATTTCTCGCGACGTGTGAACGCTTTGCAGAACAACCAGAAAGGACAAGGGCAATGCCCACAGCAACGAAAAGACTAGCCTTCATTTTTTTATTGTAGGGAGTCATTCTTTGGGGGTCAATGCTGCAAAAAAATTAGCACTCAAATACTACTCGTTTTAGATTCACAATCAAAATATAACGCAGCACATTATGACATTTTTGATACCAAAGATATCGCGTGAAAACTCGCAACAGTCACAGCTGTGCTCACTTTCATAATTGGCGTATCGAAATGCAATCGCTTCCAGTTCCGAGCGAGCGCGATATCTCTCTCTCGCGGCGACCATCCTCCCTCGGGACCAACAATCGCCACAACACGATTCTGCCGATTCAAAGATCCACGATCCAGAGTAGACTCGGTCAACGGGTCTTCATCCAAAAAAAATATATCTTCTGATTCAAATTGAAGATTGTCGATTTTCGAGACCCACTCAAAGGCTAACGGTTGCGGGCGAGCGCACTGACGCATGCTCTCCAATGCTAACTTTTTTAGTTTTTCAAAACTCTTTTCAATATTTTTGGCCGATTGGCTACGATCTCCCGAAAACAGAATGATTTTTTCAATTCCCAACTCTGATGCGGCACGAATTGACAAGCTCAACGCTTCACGATCGGGCACCGCAAGGGCGATCACTACAGGATAGAGCGGCATGATATTCTGAGAGACCGTTTCTATTTTGAATTTTTTGTTTTTACAAGAACCATGAGCAACCTGGCCTCGACGGTTAAAAGCTTCGACTGGACCTTGGTTACGACGAACACTCATCAAATAGTGCCATTCATCCTGAGAAATAGAGATTTCTTGTCCCAATTCAAATAACTCGTCGAGATAAATTCGGATCATCGCTTACGATATTTAGCGCTCTTTTGACAATGGGTCTAGGGCCCTCTATTGTCATGACGATGTCTTCTGAAACAGATAAGTCTTATGATCTGAACTCAAAAAAATCTATTTTTCTAGCCCCGCTTGGCGGCTTGGGTGAAATTGGAATGAATATGATGGCGGTCGTCTACCGCAAAAAAGCCATCATCATTGACTGTGGCCTCATGTTTCCAAATGCAGATGAGCCCGGCGTCGATATTATTATCCCTCGCATCGATTTTTTGAAAGATCACGGCATAGAAGTGATTGGAATCATACTTACGCATGGGCACGAAGACCATATCGGAGCCATTCCGTTCGTGATCGACGAGCTTGGATTTCCACCGGTCTATGGCACTCCCTTCACTTTGGCGCTGATTGAAGAGCGTCTTCGCGAAGCTGGGCATTTAAAGCACACCACGTTTGAAGTTGTTCATCCGCCCCAATCGTTTTCCGTGGGAGATTTTAAAATTCAATCGATTCAAGTGACCCACAGTGTGGTCGATAGCATGGGGCTCATGATCGAAACTCCCATAGGAAGAATTATTCACTCCGGTGATTTCAAAATGGATCAGCATCCCATCGACGGAAAAAATATTGACGAAAAGCGACTGAAAGATCCCTCGATTCAAAATCTACTTCTCATGTCAGATTCCACCAATGTGGAACGAGAAGGGTGGAGTCGATCAGAAGAAGTTGTCGGAAAGACATTCAAACAACTGTTTGCTGAAATTGAAACTGGGAAGATCATTGTAGGGGTTTTTGCTTCCAATATTCATCGCATTCAACAAATTTACGATGAAGCAGTCGCATCAAAACGAAAGGTCAGCTTTTTGGGCCGCTCCATGAGAACAAATGTTGAGATTGCCTGCCGACTGAAACACCTCAAGATTGATCGATCAAATGTGGTTGATCCGTCTGACATTGATTCTTTGGATGCGAAGAAAATCGTGATGATAGCCACTGGAACTCAGGCGGAGCCACGGTCTGTACTCTATCGACTGAGTCTTAACGATCATCCCGAAACACAAATTCATCCAGGCGATACCGTGATTCTGTCTTCAAGATTTATTCCTGGGAATGAAAGAAATATTTCACATCTTATCAACAACCTTTATCGACGAGGTGCTGAGGTGATTGATAGTGATATGGCTGATGTTCACTGCTCGGGCCATGCCTACCAAGACGAGCAAATCGAACTTCTGAAATGGACGAAGCCCAAATTTTTTCTCCCGGTACACGGAGAATATCGGATGCTGGTAAAGCATCTTCGCTTGGCTCAATCTGTAGATTCACATATCCGGGGTTTAATCGCAGAGAATGGTGATCTGATCGAATTAAGCCCTGAGCGAATCAAGAGGGTTTCTCAGTTTCCAGCCGGTAAGGTTTTTTTGGACGAAGCCGCCGGAGATATTCACGAAGAACTGATTCGTGATCGGGTCAAAATGGCGAGTACAGGCCTGGTGGTTGCCAGTCTTGTATTGCACGCCAAGAAAGGGGCCCTGATCGAAGGCCCGAATTTCGACGTGCGAGGACTCCCAACCGACGATTTAGCCTTGCTTGAAGGGGAAGTGCTGACAATGCTTGAAGATCTCTCAAAAGAAGCTCGAACGGATGAAGTGGAAGTCAAAGAGGAACTCCGCCGCGTGACCCGTCGATTTTTTAGAAAGGCAACAGGGACAAAGCCGGTCGTGGTTCCATTGATTTATTTTGTTTAGTGTTGAAAAAATGTTTGAATTCAGTCATTTAGGAGTTTGAAAAAAAGGGAATTTTTTTTTTGACAATAAGACCTTGTAGTCCTAATTAGATTCTGTCTGAAGTTTTTTTAAGTTTGGGTCCAGCGCCCTTAGATCTCAATCCCCTCCCCTCCGATTTCTTAGATGTGCTGGGCCCAATTTTTTTCTGAGATATCCAAGAATAAGTAAGAAAAGAAAAAGGCCACAGAATCCTTGAAGTGGGTCGCTTAAGCGCCTCTCATTTTTGCTCGCCACCTGAAGACTGCAACTCGCCGTGCTGCCAAAGGCTTGCGCCAATGTCAGCGTCGCCCGTGGGGTAATCTGTGAGGTCGAGGAAATTGTTCCAAATTGATCAGAGGTATCAATAGCAACAACGGCGACATAGAGGGCCTGTTCGTTAGGAAGCGGCGCAAGAATTCTGGAGCCCTTCCAATTGGCGATCGCAATATCTAGCGGGGAACTCAAAGTGCTTCCATCTGCCAGCGTAATTGATCTGGATCCAGTGATTGAGCCCGCATCGGTCTCATTCTGAGCGAGGTACAGACGCAGTGTCTTAATGTTCCCACCCGAAGGCACAGAAAAAGAAACCCGAACACTTTGATCTCCAAAGGCCAGTGCTAAATCCGTGATTTGGTCCGGTGGGGGA
The DNA here is from genome assembly GCA_964626465.1 of uncultured Bacteriovoracaceae bacterium. Classification (GTDB taxonomy): domain Bacteria; phylum Bdellovibrionota; class UBA2394; order UBA2394; family UBA2394; genus CAZRCG01. The sequence continues at coordinate 101,703 of CAZVFP010000006.1, forward strand.
TTATAAGAAAATCGAACGCCTAGGCGGACATAGGGGGCTGAGGAGCTAGATTCTTCATGTCCAACAATGAGCAGGCTATGGTCGCCTTTCTTTGTAATATTGAGCTGGGATAAGCCGACAGAAAAACTGCTGCTAACGTTTTTCGCAAGAGTGGACTCCTGAATAAGAACGCCAGGCGTTGTCTGAATACCGTTAGTTCCGGGCTCGGTCGATTCACTGTCATTGTAACGAACCTCCACGGCCATGTCGGCCTCGGATGTCAACGTGAACTGAATCGGTGAACTGGCGCTTAAAGTTATATCAGAAGGATCTCCAACAAATGAAAACGAGGGTGCACTCGACATCAGGGAGAGTCCCGTCGCCTTTGAGCGAAGAATCTTGTAATGGTCCGATTTAGAATACGCCGTTAAAGTTGGAATCGATGATCCGACATCCGATGATCCCGTCCCTCTGTCGGAAGCAATTCCAAAAGTAGTGCTGGGTAATTCCGATTGGCTGCTCAGCAAAAAGACATTTGAAGCCCCTGAAGCTCCTAGGAGTTTATCTAATCCAACAAAAAAACCATAAAAAGGTGTCGTGCCGCTGAGAAAAGTTGTGATGGCCTTCGTATCAGAGCCAACTGACTTGCTGGTTAACGATGCAAATGAAGAAGTACTCAAAACATCGACGATCGAGTCGCTCGAAGTGGATTGACTGGTATTTCTTTCAAATAAAATCAAAAACTGATCCTTTGAGGGTGAAAGAACAAAATCGCGACGACTGTAGTTGAGAGAATCAAAACTAATCGAGGTACTAGCGGCCCCTGGCCTACCAACCCTTAACTCCGACTCGTAGCTTGTCGAAACTCCACTGACGTCTCTTGTGCCTGTTTTCCGAGCAAGCACGAAGAACGTAGAATCGAGACACTGCAACGAGACCGGATGAAAGTCAGACGTACCAGAGAACAGACTGCTCCACGCATAAGTTTCAACACTGACAACGCCTTTTATTTTTCGGACAATATCAAGTCCGGTTCCCGTTGCTGTTTCCAAAATATATATCTGCCCGCTTCCATCCGAGCACGCTTCAGCGGGAGTGGTCGTTGAGGTGGCGGCTTGTGTGAAATGCGACGATTCTTCCGTGACATCGAATGGCTTAGAGACATTGAAATACTGAACTGTTGCCGTCGTCACTACAGCGAGTCGTTGATCATCCAACAGAATAACTGAAACAATGGGATTGCTAAGAGTTGCAACCCGAACATCTTTCGCAAAATCTTGCAAATCCAGTACATAAAGATCGGCCGAGCTCGATGCATGATGAAACAAATAGCGGCCATCAGATCGAATCGCCATCGACTGAATATTTTTTCCCTGAGTGCCGATGATATCGTTACGAATTCCAAATGGATAAGTAACTGCGTATGAAACTGAAGCCCATACAACGACAAGGACCGCGCTTATAAGACAACGGCTCCTCAAACAGGAAGCCCCTCTAAAATCCATTGTTCAGCGATTTGAACTGCATTGGTCGCGGCACCTTTTCTGAGATTGTCCGCAACAATCCACAAGTGAATCCCGCGCTCAGAAGATTCATCCGCTCGAACTCGACCGACAAAGACTTCATCTCTTCCGGCAGTGCTAAATCCAAGTGGATAAATATTCTTTGCAGGATCATCAAACACAATAACTCCAGCTTCAGACATCAACGCGCGAATCTGATTTGGTGATGCTTTCTGTTTTAAATCAACATTTACACTCTCGGCGTGACAGTTAAAAGTCGGGACTCTCACCGCTGTGGCCGTAATTTTCAACTGCGGAAGGCCGAGGATCTTTCGACTTTCGTTCACAACCTTCATTTCTTCTTTCGTAAATCCATTCGGAAGGAATGAATCAATATGCGGTAAACAATTGAATGCAATTTGATGCGGAAAAATTTTTGGAGTCGCCTCGCCATGAGAAAATAAAGATCCGATTTGCTGCTCGAGCTCACTCATCGCATCGGCGCCCGCTCCGGATACAGATTGATACGTAGAAACGATCACACGTTCGAGCCCCAACGGCTTCAACGCTGCAAGACAAACCACCAACTGAATCGTCGAACAATTTGGGTTTGCAACAATTCGATTAGAGGCTGCTTTTTTGAGATCGTCTGGATTCACTTCAGGAACAACCAGTGGAATTTCTGGATTCATTCGAAAAAAACTTGAGTTATCAATTGCGACTCCACCAGATTGAGCAGCGAGTGGAACATACCTGGATGAAAGCTCTGCACTCGTTGCAAAAAGCACAAACTGGGATTTATTTTTTTTGAAACTATCATCCTTGAGTTCTTCAACTACGAGCGTCTCGTTATTGAATTCGAGAGTTTCGCCAGAACTTCTCTCAGAGGCATACAGCCTGACCTCAGATGCAGGAAATTCACGTTCTTGTAGAACCCGAAGCATCTCTTGTCCCACCAACCCAGTAGCGCCTACCACAGCAACAGAATATTTCTCAGTCTTCATCACTTTCCATCCTACAGATTTATTAACGCGACGCTCATAAAAATTATTTACGTTGCGGTGTACTACTGAACGTTTTTAATCCAACCTTTAAGTATATGAAAGTAACTAAAATACTTTTTGTATTGATGGTCTCAGTCTTTACATTATCGAGCATCGAGGCACGATTTCTGCCTGAAAACCTCGAAATGCCTCGCCGGCAGGACCGCGCAGCGTTCAACACCGGCGCCAAGGCTTTGATTGAAGCCATTGATTTACCTCTGCGCCAAAACATGCTCCGGCCTAAGCTTCCTGGTGAGCTGTCGCCCTTTCTGGAAATCGGATATAAAATTTCCGACATATCCGAAAGGGACTTAGCCCCATATACCTCTGACAATGATCCCTCTTCGATTGCAAATTCGTTTTCAGCAAAGGGAGGAATCGGGCTGCCATTTGGTTTCAATATTTCTGCTGGAGTTTCTCAATCCCTTATCGAAGAAAAATTGACTGGCCTTAATGCCTCGATAGCCTATCAACTTTTCGATTTTTCTACGCTTTTGTTTTCAGATTTCGTCCCTGCCGTTTCACTTGAAGTTTCAGGAATGAGAAATTTTTCAGAAATTGGATTCTACACATTTTCTGGCTCCGCAATAGCTGGGATCTATGATCGAATCTCGATGCTGCAATTCGGATATGCCGTGACTTATCAGTACAGCCTACTGACAGTTCTTTCACCATCAGTGAGTCGCTGGTTCCTGAACCACACTCTCGTCAGTCAATTTCCGATTGTTAGCGGGCTCTTCGCTCGAACCGAAATCGGGCTGCCTCATTTTAGCGGCACCTTCGTCCTCGGTTACGATTTCTGACGATTCGTTAGAAATTAGACCCTGATGGGCTTCAAAATAACGAAGACCAGTCACCGAGTTTTCAAATTTCCAAATGCGCTCTATCTTGCCCAATTTTTCTGAATTAACAGACGACTCGAGACCATAGACTTCATGCACATCGGCAGCTTTTGCATCATGCCGGGTCACTCCAACAATCAGATCATCTCCAGCAAGAGCCAATGCGGATTTGGAAACGCTAGAGCCTTCAGGAACCATCAAAATTCTACACTCAAAAGCGGATGAAATATATTCTTCAGATTCATCGGATCGATCGTGAAAAGAACAAAGACTCCCAATAAGCCTTGGATCATCGGATTGAGGCGTTAAGAAAATATTTCTCTCTCCGACGTCTATCGTTACGTCATTTAGATATCTTGCAGCGACAGGGAGTTGAACCACCCCAGACGGGCTCAAAACAAAGACCCCCGGAGTGCTTGAGCGATTCTTCTGCAACGAGCCCGTCAATACAATGCCTTGGCCATAGACATCGCGACGATCATGAGAAAAATTCAGCTTTAAGCGTCCATCTTTATTTTTCCACAATGGCCGAAATGTTCCGATCGCTGAGTCATATGAATACAAGGTCTGCGCTTCTAAGATTTTCACCTCCGGTTTATCGGTGGCAACAGTCTCCTTTTTTGGATCAACCATTTCATAGGCTGCATCAAGGAATGCCATGACCTCTCCTGATTTTGACAGATAGACAATCGCCGTTCCTGGCAGCCATCGACTCGACGAAACTGAATCATTTGGGCCAAATGATGAAATATGCCATCCATCCATCTTTTTGTTCCAAAAAATATTTCCATGCTTATCCACAAAAAAATCAGCAATCTCCTCCCCCACGACACTGTGACGATTCTCCCAGCTCAAATGAAGAGTCATCATCTGATCAGCATACAAAATACCGCCGTTCGCCAAAAACATTGGCGGATATTTGTCTGAAAGCACAAGAGAGTTCAAGCGCGGATCACACTCGATCTTTTGCAGATCTGCCTTCATCACCGTACAGCCAACCTGTGGCTCTTTAAACTTGATCACTGCCTCTTCTCCTGACGCCGCGGGGACTATCCAGCTCAACTCACGAGATATCGAAACTTTTTTTCCCTCATCCAAAATATAACTCTTCAGTTTTGGAGCTGGTTCGTTCGAGAGAGAATCTATTTTTGGAAGCGCCATCACCTCTGCGACGATTGTTTTCTTCCATGTGGACGGACCAAATCCATTGCCAATGACAACGATTGAGCCCTCTGGTTTAGTTGCGTCCTGTTCAATACAACTCGACAACAACATGAAACAAATGCACAGAAAATATTTCCATAAATTAGGCATGACCCATCCCCCTCTCATCAATATCAGACTGAACAGTCTTGTTCTGCAAAGCAAAGCACTGGGCTCCGTAATAGAAAACGCGCAAGTCCGGATCTTCCGAGTGCTTATTTGCAATATCTTGTACGAAGGCAACTAAATCTTCCTGAAGGTCTTTCACTTTCTGCTTTAACGCAGGAAGTTCGGAATCGGGAAACGTAAAAATAGCAGCCTGATACTCTCGCTCATGCAGCTCGTCTTCAAGGGCTTCCACGGAAAGCTCCAACATTTGATGATGAAAACTCTGTATCACGAAGCTTTTCACTTCGTCTGGAAATTTCATTTGCGACGCAGAAGAAGTCCAACGATTGTCTTTCAGCTGCAGCCAACCCATTTCTCTGAGATCTTCAATCGTTCGCTGAATGAGATTTTCAGGAAGTTTCTTTCTGAGGATCTTCTGCACTACCTTGACGTCACATGAATTCAAATTCACGACAATTTCTTTAATGGCCACAACGTACCAGTGGCTAAGCAGCCGAGCTGCCTCGGCCAGCGTAAAAATCTTGAGCGATCGTGCTCTCTGACGCCTCAACCTTTCAAAATATAGATTCTTTTCTTCAACCGAATGCCCTTGATTGAATCGTACGAGATTTTCAAAATAATCGACTTCTTTTTCAGACAATCCCATTCCTCGTCCAAATCGAATGCTCATCTCGGACGAAAGATTTCTCTTTCCATCAATCACGTGCTTGAGATGTGCAGGAGCAACAGAAGTCTTTCGTGCAAACGACCGGTAGGAAAATTTCGCCTCGCTTTTTTTCTTAAAATGATAGAAATCCCGACAAAAGGCTCGATAGTCCAGATAGCTGTAGATATCAATCGCCTCCATCCTGTCTCAACCGTAATCCCTCGATGGCCTAGAGATCAATCAGAAGTGAAAACACTTAACCGTGCTGCCTGTTCAAAAAATTGCGAAGGGCGGCGGGCTTGTTGGTGATAATAGCCTCGAAAGGAAGGCTAGACTTCTGCACCTGAGTCCAGTGATGTGGCTCGTCCAAAGTCCAAATCCAGAGTGGTGGAATATGCATTCCCTCCCACCTTTTCTTCCACGGTTTATCCAGAATTTGGCGCGGAACATTCCAGGTTTGAGGCTCCCATCGAGTCAGACTCTTTGGAAGGTCGCCGATTGCGGGCGTCTCGACCAACACTCCAAGCCCGCCTAGTTTTCGTCGACTATCCATGGAATGCAATGCGTCAAGAATTGTGGGATCAAACGATGAAAAAAGTATAGAGCCACTTGGACGATTCTTTCCGAGAACTCGAATAATCTGTTCAACCACGACCTCTGGCCTGTGGCTCGGTTTGATTTCTAAATTCATTCGACTGGAATGAAAACCGCTGAGAAGCTCTTCGAATCGGGGAATAGGTTCTTGTCCCTTCACCTTCAAATTTTTTAAATCACTCCACAGACTTCGTTCGACTGTCCCATCAACTCCGCAAAGCCGCTTCAAATCATCGTCATGAAAAACGACAACTTCACCATCGCTTGTCAGTCTCAAGTCACATTCAAATCCATCAGCGCCAGCGCGAATTGCTTCTTCAAAAGCCAGTAAAGTGTTTTCAGGAAATTCTGAAGAATATCCTCTATGGGCAATAACCAGCATAATCAATTCTCAAGCACGGTTTCGATGATTCGGTCTTCAACCTCATTCCAATTTACTTTTGGATCCAAATTATCTGAAAACAGGGCGACAATCACCGGTGAAGATTTTTTTGGAAACAAATAGCCCGCAATCGCTTTTACTCCCTTGATACTGCCGGTCTTCAGTCGACCCTGCCCAGCAAATTTCGAAAGACGTTTTCTCGTCGTTCCATCTCTCCCGAGCACAGAAAGACTCGACAAATATTCTGGCCATAAAAACTCGCCCTTGAGTGCATAGAGAAATGCTGTGAGATCTCTCGTTTGCAGACGTGTATCTCGAGACAATCCTGACGCATTATGGAGCTTAAAACGCGAGGCCGGCAGCCCGAGCTCTTTCCAACACTGCGCCAAAAATTTTCGAGATTTCTCAAATGAAGCCGGACGCCCATATGCATCCGCACCAGCTGCCAGCGCCATCATCTCGGCACCCATATTGGTTGAAAGTTTGTTAATATCCATCATCACTTTGCTGAGCGATGCTGATCGCGACGCAAAAAGTTTCTGGTATGAGACCGGTGCCGTTTCGACCTTAAATTTAGGATGCGACCAAACTCCCCCCAACTCTCCCCAAATTCGACCTAAGACTTGAGCGAACGAAACATAGGGATCCCTCAAAGACCGATAAAAAAATTTCGGTTCGCTACCCGGTTGCATCTCGCCCCGAGCCACGATTATATCAGATTTCGATTGATCAATTTCGATACTCACAGATTTGCCGACTTTCACCCCATTTTTTACGGTAAAATCGACAGCATCCTTCGGCAAAGTTTGAACAAAAGTTTTATCGCCAAGGGCTGCAACACCGATCGAAAATGAATTAAAATTTAAAGGAATCGCTGTGAGTGACGCGTTGAAGGCTCTCAGCTCATCTCCTTCAAAGTCATCCGAAATCTGCAGACTTTGCACTCCAAAATATGAGGCATCAAAAATCAAATTGCCCTGAATTTCCTTAACACCGTAAAGCACCCGAAGGCGCTCAAGCATTTCTTTCAAATTCTCAACGACAAAGCTTGAATCCCCAGATCCCTCGATGACGAGATCTCCGTTTAATTTATCTCCAAAGATTGACCCGCGAATACCCAACCAGGTTTCGAACTGATACTGCGGGGTCAACTGACGCATACTGCAACCCGTCGACACGAGTTTTGCAACACTGGCAGGTATAAAATCGACATCCGCATTAATGCTAACCACCTCGTTACCTTCGATGGTCCGAATCGAGGCAGAAACTTTTTTTCCATACGGAGATAAAATGCGTGCGATTTTTGCTGCGGGAAGTTCAGCTGACTCCAACAGACCAGTGACAGATATAAATGACATGGCCAAGAGAACCTGTCTCTTCATGATGGATCTAAACTCCACGATAAACTCCCGCCACCGACCGCAAGATGTCGGCAATTTCTCCCAATGTACATCGATTCTCGACAGCTTCTAGAATGCTTTCAGACACCTCAGCATTCTCACCTCGCAAAAGTTTTTGCGCCTCACGTTCGAGCTTCTTGAAAGATTTTTCAATGACTGCCGATTTACGCTTTGATTTAAATTTCTTCAGACGAGCCAGCTGATCTCTTGCGACTTTTGGGTTCAAACGATGCAGATTTTTTCTTGAAACCTCGTCGGCAGTATAACAATTTAGTCCAACGATTTTTTGTGCCCCCGAATCAATTGACTTCTGTGCAGTAAAAGCGGCCGACTGAATCTCTCGCGAGATAAAACCAGACTCAACAGCCTTCAATACTCCGCCATTTGAATCAATTCGAGAGATGATCTCTTTTGCACGAATTTCGAGATTCTTGCAGAGGTCTTCAACATAGTAGCTACCGGCCAGCGGATCCGCCACTGCTGTGACACTCGTCTCGTTCGCTAAAATTTGCTGAGTTCTCAGCGCAAGTAAGGCGCTCTCTTCGGTCGGCAACGAGAGCGCTTCATCAAATCCATTCGTGTGTAGGCTCTGAGTTCCACCTAAGACGGCAGCCAACGCCTGATATGCAACTCGAACTGCATTATTGATTGGCTGCTGGGCCGTCAGCGTGCTTCCAGCGGTTTGAGCATGAAAGCGCAAATTCAAAATATCTTTGGGAGCTCCAAATCTTTTATGCATTTCTTCGGCATAAATTTTTCTGGCCACACGAAATTTTGCAATTTCTTCAAAAAAATGGCTGTGTACGTTAAAGAAAAAACTCAAACGCGGCACAAATTGTTCAAGCGCCAAGCCCAGTTTTAGGGCTCTATCCACATAGGTAAATGCATCACTCAAAGTGAAGGCGATTTCTTGGGCTGCAGTCGAACCTGCCTCACGAATATGGTAGCCGCTAATACTGATGGGATTCCACAAGGGAATATTCTTATGGCTGAATCGAAACGTATCAGCCACAAGGTTAAGCGAAAACTGAGGCGGATAAATGAACGTGCCTCGAGCTATATACTCTTTCAAAATATCGTTTTGAATCGTCCCTCTCAGCTTTGGAACGGGTATTTTTCGCTTCTTCGCAACGGCGATATAGAGCGACAACAAAATGGCTGCCGTTGAATTGATGGTCATGGATGTCGACACTTGATCAAGAGGAACTCGAGCGAGCAGAATTTCCATGTCCTCAATGTGAGAAATTGCAACGCCTACTCGGCCCACTTCGCCCTCAGCCATGGGATGGTCTGAGTCGTAACCCATTTGAGTAGGCAAATCGAAAGCACAGCTTATACCAGTTTGCCCATTTTTTAAGAGGTAGTGAAATCGCTCATTCGTCTCTTTGGCGCTTCCAAAGCCACTGTATTGACGAATCGTCCATGGCTTCTGGCGGTACATACTTCGATAGGGGCCCCGTAAGAACGGATACTCGCCAGGCAGTGGTCCCTCACCATAACAAGATTTCAACTCAATTCCAGAAGACGTGAAGATATTATCTTGGTCGCTTTGTTTCTTCATATTACACTCGTAATGAGTATGATTTCTTTTTCTACCCAAAGTCGATATCGAATGAAATTTCTAATTCTTTTATTAACCCTTTTTACAAAATCGCTATTTGCCGAAGACGTTTTGCAGGATCAACTAAAGACCTACGATCGCGACGATATACATAGCATTCATAAGAAACTCTTTACGAAACGCGGACGACACGAACTGTCTTTGGGGGCCGGTGGCATCGTCAATAACGATGGCTATGGCCTGGTCACATTGGGCTATACATACCATTTTTTTGAAAATCTCGCTGCAGAGGCCGCTTCCGGTGGCTACGCTTTTCAGACAGGTGGACTAAACAACAAACTCCTTTTTTATCAAGGATCTCTCGCTTTTTCCCCCTTATACGGAAAAATGAGTTTCTTCACCTGGGCTGTTTTGAATTTTGATATTTATTTAATTGGCGGGGCGGGTGTTGTGAAATACAGCGGATTGCGCTCGGGAAATTCTTTCATGGGTAATATCGGAATCGGTGAGCGTATCTTTATCAACGAATATCTATCAGCCAGAATTGAATATCGAGATCTCATATATAAAGAAGAAGTCACCAGCAATGACCGAGTGCTTCATAATCACACGATCTTAGCTGGCATCTCCGTAATGTTCCCATTTAGACAGGCTTATTGAAGATGAAATCAACGCTCGCCGCATTCTTGCTCTCAACCGCCTTTTTTATACCCATCCACTTGCTTTCGGCGAGAGGAGGCGATGGTATTCGAGATAAGGCCCCGCTCACGGCTCTCATTTTTGATGTGAGGGATGGCAACGAGGAACCGGTAAAGAAGGCATATTTCGAAAACGAAATAGACTTTTTTTTGGACATGGAAGCGCCAAGATCAAGTATAGGAAAGGATCTTTTGCGACTTCGAGAAATTGGAAGATCTATTCATGAAAAAGATTTTTCAAATGCAGCTGCTCTACTTAAATCTCTGCCGCGCTTCGACGATGAGAAGAAATATCTTCAAGGCGTCTTGTTGGCTTCACAAGGCCACTACGAGCCAGCAGCAGAACAATTCCGACAATTAATCGACAGACGTCAGGATATTTCTCGAAATCTGAGTAGCCTGGCTTTCTTAGGGGCCGCGAGAGTATTTCATGAAGTCGGAGATGACTCGCAAGCGCTGTACCACTACACACAAATACGACAATTGGATCCTCTGTTTTTTCAATCAGTATTCGAAAAGGCGTGGGCATTTTACTTGAGCGGCGATATGAACGGCGCCTTGGGTGCAACACTTTCGTTTATGTCTCCTTATTTTGAAAATTCATTTTATCCCGAAGCATTCATTGTTCGCGCAGCGGCCTTCTATCAACTCTGTTATTTTGATCGAGCATCCGAAACCATTGCGGGGTTTAAAAAAACATTTGAACCTCTGCGAACCCAGATCAGCCAACTACTCTCGCGAGGTACAGATACTTGGCTTTTCGATGAAAACGCTCTGAAATCAATTGATCGCCGAATTCTCGGAGGCCTCACGGCCGAACGCGTTTTTAGAGGACATTTGAGGGCTTATCTTGGTTTGAAGCGAGAGGTCGGAGTTCTCAGCGGCACTGAAGGCGCCACAGCGCGTCAAAGCCTTCAGTATGTCAGAGCCCAATTGTCAGAACAAACAAAGAAAATACTTACCCGCATGGAAGCTGAACTTCGCGACCAACTCGCCCAGGCAGACATTATACAGATCGAAATCTTACAAACTGGCGCAAATGTTCTAATGGGTCAGGAAATGAAGCAAAACATCACGGTGAAGACGATCGACTTAGACTCCATTGATTTCGACGAAATGCTTCAATTCTGGCCCTTCAAAAAAGAATATTGGCTCGACGAGTTAGGATCATATTATTACGGCCTTGCGTCAGCATGCCTTTGAAATCCTTCCTAAAAACCATTGATTGACAGCGATTCTCGTTGTCATGAGACTTTTAATTGAAGAACCGGAGGTTCTTTAGTTTTGAAGACGTTAACCATGGATAGAACGTTTTAATTTTAGGAGAAAATAATATGAAGTATGCGATTGCATTAGCTCTCGTAGCTGGAGTGACCTCGGTTTCGGCGTCACCTTACTATGTCGGCAAGAACTTAACACCCAAGAATCACGTGTCGATCGGTTTCAACGACACACTTACCAAGGAAACCGCTCCAAATGGAACAGGTGAACGCGGCAATCTCGTCGCCGTTGATCTGAACGCGGCGTACAATGTGCTTCCAAATGTGCCCGTGACTGCGGCCCTTCCTTACTACTATGCGAACAAAAATGCAGCCGGCACGAGCCGTGCGGCTCTTGGAAATGCAAGTTTAGGCCTTGGCTGGAACAATTCATTTACAAGCCAAGATCAAGCTTGGACATATGGCTATGCTCTGACCCTGGATGCATATTTTCCATCATCTCGAAAAACTGAAGCTGCAAATTTTGTTTTAGCAAACCCAGCGACAGAACTTTTTCGTTACACATCAAAAGCAACAAGTGCTCTTCCAACTCTTGGACTTTTTGCAAGCTGGAATCAGCTCAGCGCGAAGGTTAATGCTGGATTTGGATATTCCTATATTCAAGGCAGCGGAGTCACAGATCGCAACCGAACCAATATTCCTCTTCAAGTTGCGGGATCGTGGCATGCGCTTCCTTATCTGCATTTGAATGGCGAATATAATGCCATCATCATGGACACAAAAACCGCGGGTACTGGAAAGAAATTCCGACACGGTCTGAGCCCGTCTATCTCCGGCAACTATGATGCATTTATCGCATCAGCTTACGCCACGGTGCCAATTGATACAACCACACGAGATCTTCACAATGTTTCGTTTGGTATCAATGCTGGTTATACATTCTAAAACACTTTCGTGTTTGAACTGAGAAAGGGAGATCAATTGATCTCCCTTTTTTTATTAGGATGATCGGCAAGAGACAACGCCATTATTTTGAGAACCGACGGTGAATATGTCAGAGAGAACCGAATATACTGAACCGCGCATACTGATAACTTCTGTAGAGCCCACGATAACTGGAGCCATTGTTGAAGGTATTGCCAACGCGAATATCGGCGAACCCATTTGCCCCGGGATTCTTTTCAAAACCAATGATGATTTGAGTTGGACCTATGAGCTGCACAGAGTCTTAGAGAAAAACGAATCAAGACTCAAACTTGAGTCGTTCGCCTTGACCACTTCTCTACCAGTAGTCGGTACGACATATTTTTATCGCGGGCTGCTGACTAAATCAGCCATCGAAGCAATTACCGATAAAACCTCGCAATGGACCCTGGTGACGCACCCGAACGACGAAGAGCATGCTCATTGTCTAATTTCGTTTGAAGAAATTTCTGCGGATCATTCTGAAAATAGCAAAGCCTATTTCAGTGAGAAACACGGCTGGCTTACTAAAGAATCTTACGAAAAATATATTGCCGCAGACATTCTAAAGCTGCGCTCGTGACCAAGCATTAGGGTCAATCTCGCAAATCTTAGATCTTCTACTCGCCCACTCCGAAATATTTCGCTTCTGGATGAGAGAAAACGAGAGCAGACACCGAGCATTCTGGGCTCATCATAAAACCCTCAGTTAACTGCACGCCAATATCCGCGGGCTTCAACAGATCAAACAACTGCTGCTGAAATTCAAGATCTGGACAGGCCGGATATCCAAAGCTGTAACGTTTACCTCTGTATCTCGCCTGAAAGCGATCCATCATAGTCATCTCGGTATGATCAGGAAATCCCCACTGATTTCGAACTAATGAATGAATATATTCAGCGGCCGCTTCTGCGGTTTCCAAAGAAAGAGAAAGCAACGCATGTGATTTTAAAAATTCTCCATCCGCTTTCAATTTTTCTGCACGCTGCCGAATATCTCCACCACATGTGGTAACAAAAACGCACAAGGCATCTCCTGCTCCCTTCGGCCCAATGAAGTCCGAGAGGCAAAGTCCATCACCCATTTTTTGCCGTCTAAATTTCCATTTAATCTCAGAACCCTCGCGAGGAATGATGATTGCGTCACCTTCACTGTAAGCTGGCACATATTGATAGACCGCCTTCGCTGTCATCCAACCCCGGGCGTCCTTCTTTAGAGTTTCAAGAATTTCTTCGATTTCCAGAATGCGCTTCCATTCGGGTTGGTCCATCAACTGACGTCGTTTTGTTTTATCTCCAAGCGCTCGAATGACATCTCCCTTTAGTCCCAAATGTTTTCCTAGAAGCATCAAGGGATTGATAAAACTCCAAACCTTCTCCAGAGGAAGATTCACCAAATGTCGCTCCATATCTGGAACCGCGGGTGGTGCCGATTGCGGCTTGATGCTAGATTTCGGGACAAAATTTGCTACGGCTGGCGCCACTTTTGTCGTTGCAGCTAAATCCACTCGCCGCTTCTCAACGAGTGATACCAATTTTTTTCTAGAAGACTCATCAACGATCTGTTTCGCAAGCTCCAATCCACTCATTGCATCATTGGCATATTCAACAAGACCTTCTCCGTATGCAGGGGCGATCCGACGATCCACGAAGTTACGAGTGAGCGCTGCTCCACCTACGAGAATCGGAGTATCGATACCAGCGCTAGCGAGGTCTCCCGCGGTTTCCACCATCTGCTGCGCACTCTTTACAAGCAGACCAGACAAACCAACAATCTGGGGTTGGTGCTGTTTCACAGCATCAATCAAAGTCTGTGAAAGAACCTTAATGCCCAAATTGATCACTTCAAATCCGTTATTCGAAAGAATGATATCTACCAAATTTTTTCCGATATCATGAACATCACCCTTAACAGTCGCAAGTATCACACGCCCTCTCAAAGACGATTCTGATTTCTCCATAAACGGCTTCAAAAAATCGACAGCCGTCTTCATGACTTCAGCACTTTGCAAAACTTCAGCAACAATGAGTTTATTGTCGTTAAATAATCTGCCTACTTCATCCATTCCGGCCATCAAAGGCCCATTGATGATATCGAGAGGCTTCGACGACTTCATTGCCTCCTGCAAATCTGGTATGAGCCCCTCCTTCGATCCCTCCACAATACAACGCCCCAAGCGCTGATCCAGTGGCAAGCTTGCCTTGAGCTTTGTCACCGCTGCTTTCTTCGTACCAAAATGCGCATTAAATGCCGCCACCGGGTCGGCTCCTCGATTCCAAAGAAGATCATCACAGAGTTTTACCTCTTCAGCGGGAATCTCAGCAAAACGTGAAAGTTTCTCTGTGTTGACGATCGCGAGGTCCAAACCTGCACGAGTACAGTGATAGAGAAACACAGAGTTGAGAACTTCTCGCCCTGCAGTGGGAAGTCCGAACGAAACATTTGAAACCCCAAGAACGGTCTTTGTCCCAGGAAAAGTTTCCTTGAGAATTTTTACGGCCTCGATAGTCTCGACTCCGCTTCCAACATATTGCGGATCTCCGGTACCACAGGGAAATACAAGCGCATCCCAATAGATATCTTCAGGTCTGATTCCGTATTTCTCCGTCAGCAATTGATAAGATCGTCGCGCAATTTCCAGCTTTCTTTTCCGCGAAACGCCCATTCCCTGAGCTGGATCATCATCGATGAGTCCGACAACCAACGCCGCTCCGTAAGCTCGCGCCAGTGGGCAGATTGCCTCAAAGCGCTCTTCACCATCTTCTAAGTTAATCGAGTTGATGATCGCCTTGCCCTGACTATAGGTGAGTGCCATTTCGATCACCTTGGCATCCGTCGAATCGATCATGATCGGTGTTGCGATTTTTTTTGTCAGAATTTCCAAAAAATTTCGCATATCACAAAATTCATCTCGATCGGGATTCGCCAAACAAATATCAATAATTTGAGCTGCATTCTTGATCTGCTTACGAGCGATTTCAGACGCCTCATCCCATTTTTGATCAGTGACGAGCTCCTTAAACTTTCGAGATCCAATGACGTTTGTTCTTTCACCTACAAAAATCGGGCGATTATCATCAGAAACTTCTAGCCAATCGATTCCAGACAAATATGACTTTCGTTCAGTTCGCGGTTGGCGTGCAGGGATCTCGCGAGCCACTGCTGCAAAATGAGCAATATGTGCCTCGGTCGTGCCGCAACATCCTCCGATGACATTCAGCCAATTCTTGCTCCCGAAATTCTTCAGAATCTTGCCCATCATCTCAGGAGTTTCAAGATATTTCCCATCTTCGTCAGGCAAACCAGCATTTGGAACACAGGCCACTGGACATCCCGCCATATTGGCCATCGCACGAATATGATCGGTCATAAATTCAGGACCTGTCGCACAATTGAGACCCACATACAACAAATCGCGATGAGCCAGAGAAATCACTAGGGCTTCTGCAGATTGTCCTGCCAACATCGTCCCCATCGCCTCGATGGTGCCACTCACAGCAATAGGCAGTGCATAGCCCTTTCGATTATTGACACGATCGACTCCCAGCAATGCCGCCTTAATATTTCGAGTGTCCTGACAGGTTTCAATGAGAAAATAGTCAACTCCACCATCATAGAGCGCCTCGGCCTGAGCCTCGAAATTAGCGACTAAGTCTTCGAAACTGATCCCACCTGTCACACTCAAAGCTTTCGTGGTTGGTCCGATCGAGCCGGCGACAAAACGAAGCCTATTCGTCGTGTCGAATTGCGTTGCCGCCTTGCGCGCAAGCTCCGCAGCAGTCCGGTTAATCTGATACGACTGAGAAGATATACTAAATTCTCCCAGGACTAGCGGCGTACCACCAAAGGTATTTGTCTCAATAATGTCAGCCCCGGCGAATAAATATTTCTTATGGATCTCAGTGATAATCTCAGGACGGGTGATAACAAGGTTCTCATTGCACCCCTCAAGATCGACCCCACCAAAATCTTTCTCCGTCAAAGAGTAGTTCTGAATTTGTGTCCCCATTGCCCCGTCAAGAACTAGAACACGCTGCGCCAGAGCGGCTTTTAATTCGAAGACTCTCTCTTTTCTGTCCATCATAAATTATCTATACTATCGAATGAATCATGTCATTTGAAGACAGTGCCATAGAACGCATTTTAAGCGACAAAGAGCTTCTCTTCCGCGAAGGAGAAAAGAGTACATCCCTCTACCTCATTACGTCTGGAAAAATTAATATCTACACTGTTGATCGAAACAACAAAGAAGCACTTCTTGCTACGTTCAAGCCAAACCAGATCATAGGCGAAATGGCTTTCGTCGATGGGTCGCCTCGATCAGCATCTGCACGTGCCGACGGAGTGACAATAGTCCTTGAACTGCCTTCAATTGAACTTCAAAAGTTACTCAAAAAGCAGCCCGCCTGGCTGCGAGCCCTTCTTGAATCGCTTGTTGTGAGACTTCGCACATCAAAAGAAAAATTTAAAAAATGATCTAATTCCCAAGATCTACTAGAGTGAGTGGGTCTATGTCAGCATTAGCAAAATTCTTGAGCCCATTTGGCAAATCAACATACGTCAATCGAAGAAATCGCCTCATCCAAAAGGTAAGAGACGAGTGCAAATCTGATTTCACCGCACTGTTTTGGAGTGGGTCTGAAGTTTTTCGAAACTTCGACAATCATTTTCCCTTTAGAGCAGATTCTGATTTTCTGTATCTCACTGGATTCTCAGAACCAGACTGTCTGCTCATCATTCAGCACTCCGGAGGAAAATCGAGAATTTCGATGGGATTGAGGCCGAGAGATCTATCGCCCCACCGCGGAAGTGAGATTTGGGAGGGTGAGCGACTTGGTGTTGAAAGAGCCAAAGCTGGTCTTGGAATTGATGAGGCTTTCGATATAGCTCAAAAACTTAAGATTGCAAAAAAGGCAATTGCAGGCAGCCCAACGCTTTATTGGAGTTTTGGAATTCACTCCGAACTCGACGAAAAAATCGTTCATCTCGCTGGCCTCATCAATTCAGAGTATCGAGGCATCTCTCCTCTCAAGCGAATTCAAGACCCTCGATCAGTTTTGCACGAGATGAGAAAAATCAAGAGTGCCGATGAAATTGAAATCATGCGAGAATCGGCTGAGATCGCGGCGCACGGTCATATTCGGGCCATGAAGATCGCCAGGCCTGGAATGTATGAATATGAAGTGCAAGCAGACTTAGAGCGTGAATTTAAACGGCTCGGAGCTCAATCCGTGGCCTATTCTTCAATTGTTGCTGCAGGTAACAACAGCTGCACACTTCATTACAGAGCCAGCAGCTCAGAACTAAAACCAGATGATATCCTTTTGATCGATGCTGGGGCAGAGCGTGACGGATATGCATCCGATATCACTCGAACGTTTCCGGTCGGGCAAACCTTTTCGCCTGCACAACGAGAAGTTTATTCGTGGGTGTTAAAGGGACAAATCGCTGCGGTGAAGGCTGTTCGACCTGGAGCGACTTTTACAAAAGTTCAAGATGCTGCAACCAAGATTATCTCCACTGGACTTTCAAAAATGGGAGTTTTTCGAGGCACACCAGAATCCATTTTTAAGAAAGGCCTATGGAAACATTTTATGCCCCACGGTGTAGGCCACTGGCTTGGGCTCGACACTCACGACAGAGGAATTTATCGTGATCCGAAAAATGCCGACCGCCCATTTCCATTTCAACCTGGCAATGTCGTAACCGTTGAGCCTGGGCTTTATTTCAATGAAAAAGATAAATCTGCGCCCAAGAAATTTCGAGGTATCGGCGTCAGAATTGAAGACGACGTCGCCGTCACTCGAAATGGTTTTGATGTTCTGACAAAAAACTGTCCGAAATCAATCGACGCAATCGAAGCACTTCGAGCCACTCGTTTTTAAAAAATGGTTAGCCGATGAATCATAGTGACCCACGACTGCAAGACTCTTGGATTCAAATTTCATTGCCTGACTTGATGAGGGCTCAAGATCAGGGAACCGTCATTTTGAGTCACAGTGACGACGAAGGCGTTCGACTTAATAATGGACGCCCGGGAGCAAAGGACGGGCCAAAATGGATCCTCCATTACCTAGGGCGAATGGTCGCTCGGAAATCTTCCAATATTTATATTTTGAAAACTCCACGTTCAAAAATATCGCTGACAAAACGGCACGAACTGGCGCAAAAGACTGTTCAGCAACTGCTCAATGCAAATCATCGGGTGATCACTCTTGGAGGGGGCCATGACTACGGATATCCCGACGCAGCCGCGTATTTTCTGAAAACCAGAGGCAAGATACTGAACATTGATGCTCATCTTGATGTGAGACCCGTTGTGAATGGAAAAAATCACTCAGGAACCCCATTCTTTCGATTCATTGAAAAATTTGGCGGCACGAATCTCATCGAGTGGGGAATCCAGCCACAGTGTAACGCAATTGCACATCAGGAATTCGCCAGAAAAAACGGAGTGGAGATCTACGATCGAACTCAAGAGCCCTCAAAAATTGCTGGCTCCGTTGGACTTTCGATATGCCTAGATGCATTCACAGGCATTCGAGGAGTTTCAGCCCCCGTGATGGTCGGGCTCAGTCTGGAACAGGGATTGAAGGCCGTTCAAACCTATCGGTCGCAATCTACTTGGCTGGGAATTTATGAATGCGCCCCAAAATTTGACCCTATTCATCACGATTCGGCTCGATACGCCGCACTTTTGATTTATCACTATCTTCACGCAATTTAATTCTGAGAGAATTGGGGAATGAAGGCAGTCCTCTTTCGAAAAACGGGCACAATTGAAAATATAGAAGTTTCAGAAATTTCTTCACCGGGACCCATTCAAGCAGAGGAAGTCCGCATTAAATTTTTGGCCGGCGGATTGAATCATTTAGATCTATGGGTGGTCAAAGGACTCCCTCGAATTAAGTATATGTTTCCGCATGTCTCAGGCGCAGATATTTGCGGGCAAATCATTGAAACAAAAACCACTAAATTTAAAATCGGAGATCGAGTCATTGTCTGCCCCGCTGAATACGGTAATGACGAGATAAAAATCCGTGGTGAAAATATTCCCGGAGTTTTTTCGGAAGAGATTGTAATACACTCAAACTTCATCAGAAAAATTCCTGAGCACCTCACATCCGAAGAAGCTGCTGCGTTGCCACTTGTCTATCTTACCGCTTGGCAAATGCTGACAGATAAGGCGCGTCTTAAACCAGAATCCCCAAGCCAAAAAAGAATTCTTGTGCACGGTGCCGGTAGTGGAGTTACGCAAGCTCTTCTCAGTTTACTGATTAGCTTTGGCGAAAAGAATATTGTCACTACGTCACGTGACCCTGAAAAACTTGAGCATTGGAAACAAAATGGTGTCACCACATTTAAGAATGACTCACATTTAGAAGCAAATTTGAAGAATTGGCTGAACTCAAATCGCTTCGATCTTATTTTAGATCATGTGGGAGCGGAAATTTTTGAAATGAATATCAGACTACTCCGAAATGGTGGCACTTTTGTGACTTGCGGCGCAACTTCTGGGCCAGATGCCAAGTTGGATCTGCGGCATCTCTATTTTAGACAGCTTCAGATCCTTGGATCGACAATGGGAACCCTCGGCCATTTTGCCGAAGTCCTTGATTGGATTGAGAGATCTCGAATTAGGCCTAAGATCTCAAGAACATTTGGTTTTTCAGAAGCACAAGAAGCTTACCGTTACCTGAATTCGGGCCACCAAGATGGCAAGGTCATTATTCGCCTCTAGAATCACGCATAATTTGCATGCCCCATGGGCAATGGAACGCCTAAACCACTTTAAAGCTGGCATAAACCTTGAATTAACCACGGCCAGTGGATCAAACGAACGAACAAAAAAGCCTTCAAGAAGATACGCTGTCGTTACGCGATAAGTACGTTCATCCTGTTCAGGCAATTCTCGCCAAAGCGGGAATCGAAACGAATGGATTTCCCGTCCTTCGCATCGCTATGAAGATTCGAAAGATGGACGTCAAAATGAATCCGCTCTACCTGGCGATCACCCATGAAATCGATCGTGGAGAGTCATTTGAATCTTTGATTCGTGTTGTCCGAATTGTTGACTCGATCACGGAGACTTCCGAGCGAGAGTACTTAATCAACATTGAGTGGGTCTTCAATCTTGAACCCATTAGAACCGATTATCTACACCCGGCTTTTGGGCTCGTCTCTTCGGAAGTCACTTGCCCCACATGCCGGAATCAATTCAAATGTCAGCCACATGTCATGAATGCTAAAACGATTCGAATCGATTGCCCTGTTTGTTCGCATAGTTGGTGTGTGACCGCCCATGAAGAAAATCGACAGCTTCGAACTCCTTCTTTGTTTACTGACCTTAGAGAACGCCGTGATTCAACAATCCAAATGATTTCGAAATGGAGTTCTCCAACTTGCACCTCCGCGCATTCAAAATATGATGCATATTTTCCATTCGAATTCGAACCACCAATTGATCCGACTGTTCCTGTCTGGATCTCTCAGCCATCAGCCGAAAATCAAACTATAGAAAATTTACTGATTTCATTTTCAAACCAGATCGCTCTTCACTCGCTCAACCTGCCGCCTTCACGAAATGAAGAAGACAAAACAAATGTTGAAAATATAGAGAGCACCAAGAAAGATTCGAGCAAAGTCGTTGAGATTGAAAGGCCAAAAAAATCTGACAAACAAAATAGAAAACCTGCTCTTTTTACTCTGCTGATCACTTTTCTTTTTGCCAGTATCTCAGCGTTTGCATATTTTTCACGAGATAAAGACGACATTCAAAATCCTCATCTTGAACCTCAGATCTCTACGATCCAGAAAATTGAGATCGCTGAAATTCCTGCAATACCAAGCCGTGTGAACTCAAACGCAGTTGAAGAACAGCTTATACCTTTACAAGAAAATAAGCTGCTGGTCGCTAAGCATACCCCCAAACCGCTTGTTGACTCGATAAAACGACAACCGGATTCAGCCGAAGCAAGCAATGAGAACACGTTGTATAGACTTTTTAAGACTTTCGAAATCCATCTCAAACTTAAACACTATGCAGATGCCGTCGAGACAATCAAAGAGCTCATCAAACGAAATCCAGAGTTGACAGAGCTGAATAAACAACTCGGGATTGCTCTATTTCTTAACGACGATTTTGAGAAATCGGCTAAAGCATTCGCAACTTATCTGAAATCATATCCAAACGATCCTGAAAAAAAAGATATTCAAGATTTCATTCAAAGTGCCGAAAATCATAAATCTCTCCCAGGGCCTTCAGAGCAAGTGCTCGGTGAGAGATGGAGTTCTTTTGTTCAGAAGTCAATTGTGCAGCCGTCAAATCCATCCCCTCGGGAATAAATATCGGATCGTAACCAAAACCATCGGAACCAACTTCCTCAAGAGCCACAGATCCTTTCATAAATCCCCAAGCAACCTCCGCGCGCCCCTTCTTTGGATCGTAGATCGCCAAACAGCAGACAAATCTCGCGGCGCGATTTTGAACACCTTTCATCACCCTCAAGATCTCTCGCCGCTGGATAACCGAATCGCGCGTGTTTGCATACCGAGCTGATTTAACTCCAGGCTCACCGCCCAACGCATCAACTTCAAATCCAGAATCGTCCCCCACAACCACCATATTTAATCGCGCGCCTACGAACTCGGCCTTTTGCACAGCGTTGCCTTCGTAGGAAAGATATGTCTCATCGGGCATTTTATCGCTGAATCGAGCCTCGGTTAATGAAACCAGCGGAAACTTCCATTTCCAAAGCGACCGAAACTCTTTCAGCTTATGATCATTTTCAGTTGCCAGAACGATCAGAGCAAACCCCATTCCTTTAAATATTGGTTCTGAATCTGAAACAAATTTTTGAAACCAACTTCAGCAAGATCCAACATTTGAGAAAACTCATTTCTATCGAATGTACCTTTTTCGGCCGTGCCTTGAACTTCAACAAGTTGAAGCTTTTCATTCATCACCACATTAGCGTCGACTTCGGCGTTCACATCTTCAGAATAATCCAGATCGAGAAGCAGCTCTCCATTCACTTTTCCCAGAGAAACAGCCGCGACTTTTGAAGTCGTAGGAATATTTCGCAGACTCCCTTTTTCTTTCGCTCGGTGCAAGGCAAGTCGAAAAGCCAAATAGCTTCCAGTAATTGAGGCAACTCGAGTTCCACCATCGGCTTGAATCACGTCGCAATCAATCTGAATGGTCTTTGGCCCAAGCTCTTGCATATTGACGCAGGCTCGAAGAGAACGACCGATCAGGCGTTGAATTTCATGAGTCCTCCCGGTGGTCCGAACTTTGTCTCTTTGAATTCTCTTATCGGAGCTTCCCGGCAGCATATTATATTCTGCAGTGATCCATCCCGAGGTTGATCCATGCATCCAATTCGGCAATTTGTCTTCGATCATCACTGAACAAATGACATGGGTATTCCCCCATTCAATCAGGACGCTCCCATGAGGGTCCTTTTGAATCGCAGGTCGTATCTTGATTTTTCTTAAGTCCGACAAGGTTCGTCCGTCTTTTCTAATCATCACCGAACTATTACGAGGCCGAAAAATAAAGTCAATGCGAGCGCGCTTTCTCTAGCAAAGTGCAAACAACAAGTGCTGCAATATAGAGAACGGAAAGAGGAACTCCCATAAGAAGCATGGTATAAGGATCAGCCGGTGTCAGGACTGCAGACAAGATGAAAATGAGCGCCACCGCAATTCTCCAGGTCTTCCAGAGCGTTTGAGACGACAAAACCCCGATCAGATTTAGTAAAACAACAAAGACCGGGATCTCGAACAAAATGCCAAATGCTATTAAAAGACCAGACGCCAACGAAAAGTAGTCTGACATTGAAAGCATTGGTGTAATAGTGGATGGCACTATCGACAGAAAAAATTTAAAAGCCATTGGAAAGAGGAAGAAGTATCCAAGACATCCCCCGAAGACAAACATAACGGAGGCCACTGTCACAAACGGAACAACATATTTTTTTTCAGCCGGCTTAAGTCCTGGGCTAATGAATTGCCAGACTTGAATAAAAATCCAAGGAACGGCCAAAAAAAAGCCTCCCAGAATACCCACTTTCAGATACACCAAAAAAGGCTCTACTAACGATGTATAGACAATCGGACATTGATCCTTTTGAAAAGCTTTACACAAAGGTTCGAGAAGAATGTCGAAGACCTTTTCGGCATACCTGTAGGACAAAGTAAAACCCAAGCCTACTCCAACAACGGAATATATCAGCCTTTTTCGTAGCTCAACCAAATGGTCCATAAATGATTGACTCAATTCAAATCGATCGTCCGATTCGCTCATTTAGGATCCTCTGTATGTTCATCAATAAGTTTTGATTTGATTCGCTCAGTCTCAGTCTTCACCACCTGTTTAACATCATCAACGGACTCTCGAAGGCCTCTCATGGTTTCGTCTTGATTAATCGTTCGGTGAATATCTCTTTGTGCCTGAGTGATTTGTCTTAAAAACTTCGCCACTGATTTCATAACCTCAGGCAGCTGCTGTGGCCCAATTAAAAGCAAAAGAATAACGGAAAGTATGATAAGTTCGCTAAAACCAATTCCAAACATTAGTAATCCTTTTGATAGAGATCTATTTCATCAACTCTCTTTTTGATTTCTTCGGTTGGCGCAGTACCCTTCAGAAACGCTTCAAAAATTCCCGCCTTGTTTGCTGCATTTGCAAGCCCGCCCGTTCTTGGGTCAATTCTCACGAAATCAATATTTTCGGGCACCTCAAAGTCGGTCTTCGGTAACGAAGCGGTCGCTTTAACCATATAATCTAGCCAAATCGGAACCGCAGCCTTCGAACCAGTCTCTCCTTTGCCCAAAATTCTCTGGTCATCGAAGCCAACCCAAACTGCCGTGACCAATTCAGGTGTATAGCCAATAAACCATGCGTCACGATTTTCACTCGTTGTTCCGGTTTTTCCGGACGCCGGTCTCTGCAACTCCCGAGCACCCTTTCCGGTTCCGTAGAGAACATTTTCCTTCAGCAAATAGGTAATAAGAAAACTCGCTTCAGAGCTCAAAACTTGTCCCGGTCTTAAAGGAGAAGTCATTACTTTTCTATTCTTTGGATCGTCGGACGATGAGTCCTTTAAAAATGAAACGCCTGCTGTGTCTGTGATCTTTTTCTCTTCAGAAAACTCGACTGCAGCGATCTCCTTCTTGAGCGACGTGAGCGAATGATCCATCGCTTCGGTTAGGCTTTCACCCGATTGCTCATGAAAATTTTCTTCTAATATCTGCCCCGTCCGATCGACTATTTTTTTTATCATCAAGGGTTTCTTTCGATAGCCTCCGTTTGCAAAAACAATGTAGGGCTGAATCATTTCGGGGATCGTGACAGCGGAAGATCCAAGAGCCAGAGTAAAATCGCGTGCTAACGGACTCTCGATGCCTAAGCGCTTTGCATAGTCGAGCGCGGTATCAATTCCAATTTCGTTGAGTAAACGGATTGTCGTAATATTCCGCGAGGCCAAGAGGCTATTTCGCAACGTCACATCGCCAACGAATTTCTCGTCATAGTTGCTCGGTCTCCAACGCTCCTGATCAGCCGCATTTTCGAATGTGATTGGCGAATCTTGAAGCAAGCTTGCAGGAGTGAGTCCAAAATCGAGTGCCGCCGCATAAACGATAGGCTTGAAAGCCGATCCAGGCTGCCTCTTTGCTTGCAGTGCGCGATTGAATACAGACTTTTCAAAATTATTTCCACCAATCATGGCCGTGATGAAGCCATTGTGAGGATCGACGCTCAAAATTGCTCCTTCGACTTCAGTAGCTTGCTCGAGAAGAACATCGATTGGCTGGCTCAGGTCCGTCGCCATTTTCTTTACCGACATTGAAATCACATCGCCGACCTGAACAACATCTGAGACTTTATTGACCGCCATATAAACCTCATCGTCCTCTTCCGATGCTGGCTGTCGTCGTCGAGCCCACTTTAAATCGTCGTACTGAATCCGTGCAAACAACGATGGAGCATATTCGATCAAAGCCTCTTTCTTCGCGTCGTCGATTTTCTGTACGACGCCTTCTAACCAATCTCCAACCGCCAGCCCCTTTGGTCGTCTCATCACAATCTGGCCTTTGCCTTTTACTTCACTCGTCGATACTTCAAGTTCACGATTTGCGACAACCGACTCATCGTCTCTTTCCTCGAAATCCTTCCCCTTAAAATAATCTTTTATCTCAGTCGAATTGAGATGTCGCAACGGGCCCCGATATCCCTGCCGTTTCTCGAGATCACTCAAACCCCGACGTAACGCGTTTTGCGCATGGCGATTCATTTCTACATCAAGAGTCGTGAAAATCTGTAAGCCTCCCTCGAGAACACGATTCGCGCCGTATTTATTCATGACGTACTGACGAACAGATTCAGTGAAATAGGGCGCGACAGTTTTGTTTTTTTCAACTGATGGCTCAACATAAACCGTCGCGTGTATCGCTTTCTCGTATTCATCGTCAGAAATAAAATTTGATTTCTTCATTTGTAAAAGAACATAAAGCTGTCGTCTTTTCACTCGGTCTGGATTCTTCGATGGAGAATACCGGGATGGGGCCTGTGGTAACCCACCGAGAATCGCCGCCTCTTCCAAATTGATTTCTTCAAGTTCCTTACCGAAATAAACCTCTGCAGCTGCTCGGACGCCATAGGCGCCACTACCCAAATAAATATGATTCAAGTACAAGCTCAAAATTTCATCCTTCGTAAGATTCTTTTCAATCTGCCAGGCTAAAATAATCTCGCGAATTTTTCTGCTGAATGTCCGCTCAGCGCTGAGCAAAAAACCACGCGCTACTTGCTGAGTGATCGTACTCGCGCCCTGCCGAATACCCCCCGAAACTAAATTCTTGTATGCGGCTCGCATCATGCCAAAAAAATCCACCCCCGTGTGAACATAAAAGTGGTTATCCTCGGCGGCAATAAACGCCTGTTTGATTCGCTCTGGAATCTCCTTCGCAACCAATCGTCGTTCATTGAAAAACTCTCCGATAACTTCGCCATGCTGCGCGTAAACACGAGAGACTTCCTTAGGCTGATAGTTTTTGAGGCTCGATACCGAGGGCAATCCCTTATTCAAAACAATTAGAAGCACCACAGCAATTGACATAAACGCCCCTATAACGAGCAGGGAGCAAATCGACGCAATGCGAATGAAGCGTTTCCAAATCTTTCTGCCCTTCGATAACTCAGTTTCTGACACCATGACCTCCGATAACTATTAAGCAAAGCGGGCACTTTCTGCCAGCAAACCTTTTCTTGGGATCGCCTAGATTGTACAATGAATCATGCCAAAGCTCCATCATGCTCATGCCGGATTACTGATCGTTCGGCCTACGGAGCAAACCATGATTCCGTTGACAAAGGATGTCATGTCAATCGGCAGAAAATTTGCGGATATCTTACTCGACGATCCCAAAATATCCTCCGCCCATGCCGAGATTCGGCGAGAAGGCGACAAATACATTCTTAAGGATCTGGGGTCAACCAACGGGACCTTCGTGAATCGAAAGCCAATCACGACGATTCAGCTCACTGACCAAGATGTTCTTGAAATTGGAACGACGACACTGTGTTTTTATCATGACGTTAAGGCGTTTGCGAATCCGATAGCCCCGGATCAAGATGACCGCCAAGACACGATCGCAACAAAAGCTCGGGAGATTATTACAACAACCAAGACCATGCATCAAAGTGGATTGAGAGTCGAAATTACGGATGGCCCAGACAAAGGAAAGAAATTTAACTTTAAAAAATCGCATATCATTATTGGAAGAAAAGATGCCGATCTCACGCTGCTTGACGTAGATGTCTCGCGCTCACATGCCATGCTAGAGATTTTTAGTAGTTCCTCAGTCTTTGTTAAAGATTTAGACTCAACGAATGGAACGTTTGTTAATGGAAAGAAAATCCATACTGAAAAGCTTCAGACAGGCGATGAGATCGCATTGGGCAATACAAAAATGAAGGTCAATTTAATCGAGCCTGACTAGGAGATGAAATGTCTGTCAAAGTTGTTGTAAATGTTGTCGATGGACCAAGCCAAGGCTCTCAGTTTGAGTTTTCCAGTGGTGAAATTAGTATTGGCCGCGGACGATGCGATCTGATGCTCCGTGACAAGAAAATTTCTGGAACCCATTGCAAACTATCGATTTCGAAAGGCGAGCTTTGGCTTGAGGACCTCAATTCGACGAACGGGACTTTTTTTGGAGGGGACCGCATCTCGATACCTGTTCAATTACAAAACATGGACGAATTCGTTCTCGGCCTCTCGAGAATTACTGTTTCAATTGTGGAATCTCTCATTCCAGAACTCAGCCAGAGCACTATCAAAGCGAGCTTTCCCAGCGAGACTCCTGAATATCGTGAGACGGGTATTCGTCGGATCGAAGCGCTTATTGATGATGAAATGGCCAGCGTGTCGAAATGGGACCACCCCGAAGTCAAAGATATTGAGTCACCTTCCAGCCTTATCGTGCCAACGATCAAAGTGACTTTGACAAAAATAAAGGGCCCCGAAGGTTTAACGAACTTCATCTGCTCTGAGCCTATTACCACGATGGGTCGACGCGGTGTTGATATAAAGTTAAACGATTTAGACTGCTCTCGACTTCACGCACAGATTGAAATTGTCGGCAGCAAAAAAGCCTTAATCAAAGATCTCGCGAGTACGAATGGAACTTTTCTCAACGGAAAGAAAACATCAACAGAAGAACTGAAAACCGGTGATATCATTCAAGTGGGTCAAACTTTTCTTAAGGTCTCTATTGAAGGTGAAAATTGAAACCGATCATCACAATATTGACGGGCGACAGAGCCGGCGAGAAAATCACACTCGAGCCATTGAGAACCTATTTTTTAGGAAGAGATCCTAGCTCTGATATTCCGGTACCTGAAACGAAAGTGTCACGACGTCATGCCCATATAGTCTGGAACTCTAAGGCCTCAATCATCACTCTCGAAGATTTGAAATCTCTGAACGGAACCATCGTCAACGGGACTCCGATCGATGGCGCAATTCAACTGCAGAACCGTGATCGATTTCAGATTGGCTCCATTCTATTCGAACTGACGTTGAGCGAGACCGACACTGTTGATTTTCCTGAGATTGAAATAATTCCTACCAATGGCGAAGAGCCGCTTCCTCTTATAGAGGTCGCGGATGAATTTCCGGAACCCGAGGAAGACGACCATCGATATCGCACTGACGGCACATCCATTGCTGGCAACCTGCGGGAACTTCCGCTTCCAGACTTGCTGCAGATGCTTGCATCCTCGCGAAGAAGTGGCAAACTGGTCATCGCTCCTCAGCGAAAAGATCTGACATCCACGGCAAGAGCTGACTGTGCCATCCTTTGGCTGAAAAACGGCGAACTCATTGGTGCCGAGGTGAATAATATTTCGGGAGAGGATGCTGTTTTCGAAGTTCTTGGATGGAAAGCTGGATACTTTGCCCTTTACTACAAAGAACCAATCACAAATGACCGAAATCTTCATCTGCCTCTCGAAGCATTGCTGATCGAAGGATTGAGAAAATTGGATGAAGAAAAAACGATGACCGTCCAATTCAAACCCACAGACTTCTTAGATGTGAATCCAGACGCTCCATTGAACCTTCTTGAGGCCGACCAGTTAAGAATATTTCAAATCGTTTGGAAAAAGAAAAAAGTATCGGCCATTTGGGAAAACAGTCATCTCGAAAAAGAAAAAACCAGCACTATTCTAAGAATTCTCTTACGCCAAGATTATATAAAACGGGTGAAGGGTTAATTGAGAAGTTTACGTCTCAGTTCCGGACTTTAATCGCCGGATATTATCTTTGTGACGATAAATCATAATCGACATCATCAACACGAAAATAAGAGTGACAGAAATATTTCTCGAAAAATAATAACACAACAATGGTACAACAACCGACGCGGAAAGAGCTCCCAAGGAAGAAATTCTGGTGAGACGAGCAACAGACATCCAAACTACAAACGCCAATAGGGCCGAAGCAAACGACACGACTGACAAGACCCCAAACATCGTCGCCACACCCTTCCCACCATTGAATCCTAAATAAATGGGAAAGCAGTGCCCAACAAACGCCGCAAATCCCACCCAGGCCTGATGAATTTCCGCCGATGGCATCAAAAATTTAGCCAGGAACACAACAAATATCCCCTTCGCAATATCGCAAAACAGAGTGGCGGCTCCGAGTTTCCTTCCTAAAACTCGATTCACATTTGTGGCCCCGATATTTCCAGAACCCAGAGATCGAACATCCACGTCGGCGAAAGCCCGCCCCAAAAGAAGCCCAAAAGGCACAGCTCCTAAAAAGTAGGAAAACAAAAGAAGAGCAACAAAAACCATGAAACGACGTTATCACGCACAAGAATTTAGATGCAGCAGATTTTTTTCACGCACCGAGATAAATCAACCCGGGGCATCCTCATCAGCCAAGTTCTCAAATCGAGTATACTCTTTCAGAAACGCAAGCTTTACGAGTCCCGTTGGTCCATTTCTGTGTTTTGCCACAATGACCTCAGCTATTCCTGGAATGTCTGTGTCGGGATGATAGACTTCATCACGATACAAAAACATGATGATATCGGCATCTTGTTCGATGGAACCCGACTCACGAAGATCCGACAAAACCGGTCGTTTATCCTGCCGAGATTCAAGAGAACGATTGAGTTGCGACAGTGCAATCACTGGAATATTAAGCTCCTTCGCCATTGATTTTAAACTCATCGAAATTTCGGCGATCTCTCGCTCTCGACTTTCTGATTTTCCCTTCACACGCATCAGTTGCAAATAGTCCACAACCACGCAACCCAACTGATGGGATCTAGCCAAACGGCGGCATTTTGCACGCATCTCAAACGGACTAAGTCCTGGCGTATCATCGATAAAAATCGGCGCTTCAGAAAGTATACTTGCCGCATGAGTCAATCGTGGCCAGTCATCGTCGTT
Organism: uncultured Bacteriovoracaceae bacterium; assembly: GCA_964626465.1. Classification (GTDB taxonomy): domain Bacteria; phylum Bdellovibrionota; class UBA2394; order UBA2394; family UBA2394; genus CAZRCG01. Next base: position 131,837 of record CAZVFP010000006.1, read on the forward strand.
CAAAAAACCACCGCGCAATCGGCCGCCATCCACTCGGGATTCCATACATAGCATCCGCTGAACAAGTTGTTCCTTCGACATTTCAAGAGAAAATACCGCCGTCGGAACACGCTCTCTGGCCGCCATGTGAACAGCCATATTCAAAGCAAATGCGGTTTTTCCGACAGAGGGCCTCGCAGCCAAAATAATTAAATCAGACTTCTGCAATCCAGAAGTGAGCCGATCCATCGCATGAAAACCAACAGGCGTGCCGGTAATCGCGGATTTACTCTCGAAGCGTTCCTGAATTTTCTGAAAGGCGTCGCGAACCATCTCGCGGATAGGAATGACCACTTCACCTGCCCCGCGATTCGCGATGTCATATACATTTTTTTCAATTCGATCGAGTAAGACATTCAGCTCTTCTGACCCCTGAAAAGCTTCTTCGATCATTCCTGTGCCCACATGAATAACACTGCGCAGAACAGATTTTTCACGAACCATCTTGGCGTACATCGTCACATTGGCTGAACTTGTCACCAAGTCTGTGAGAAGCCCCAAATATTTGGAACCTCCCACGCTATCTAATCCATTCTGAGCCTGCAAAAAATCCGAGACGACCAGAACGTCAGGAGGCATTCCACGCCTCGATAATTCGATCATCGAATTGTAAATTGTTTGATGAGCAGGAAGATAGAAGTCCTTCGAGTCCAGAACCTCACGAACGCGTTCCACCGCGTCTGCATCAATCAGCATACTCCCGAGAACATATCTCTCCGCGTCCAAATTTTGGGGCACAAGCCGCCGGCTCGCACGAATCGGCGAATCAGCTACCGAAGCAATTTCACCCTCCACAAAAACTCCTCAATTACGCTGGAGTTTCTTCAGATGGATTTGAATCGTCTGCTGCGGCCTTTTTGGTTTTGCTGGTCTTCGGCTTCTTTTCTTTCGCCACTTTTTCTTCTTTTGCTTGGACTTCTAGTTTGATCGCAACATAAACATCTCCCGGTAAACGAAGACGAACTTCATGTGTTCCAGCAGTTTTGATATCTTCCAATTCAATACTACGTCGATCGAAATCAATTTTCTGTTTCTTGAGCGCTTCAGAAATATCTGCCGTTGAAATTGCGCCGAACATTTTGCCAGATTCATTAAATCTCTTTTCCAACACAACGACGATTGAACTCCACTGTGCGGCCAAAGCTTGAGATTCTTTCTGAACTTTTTTCTTATGCGCAGCGACCAAACGCTTTTGATGTTCAGAATAGCGAACGTTTGAAGTGCTTGCGACAACAGCGAGCGAGCGAGGAATAAGAAAATTTCTCGCATAACCCTCTCTCACTTTCACGGTTTCTCCAATTCGACCAAGTTCCGGAATATCTTTTTTGAGTATTACTTGCATAACCAACTATCCTTTCACTGCAGACCCGCCGCTTCTATTTTTTCAATCTCCAATTCGTTCTAACTACGCTCGTCTTCGCCGCGGGGCTCAAACTTGAGCTTTGAGCGCAAATCAAACCAAAGATCGCAGAAGCCCGCAAGCAGCAAAACTGGCAATGGTTGAACGAGCAATAGTGTAAACATAAACAAGAACAGAATAGCCCCCACTCGAGGTATCAAAAACGAAGCCAGGGAAGCTCCTTGAATCAAGATCGGGAATAACGACAAAATCAAGAAATGCCAGCCGATCTGGGCCACCCAAGCAGCCCTAAAAGGCGCTAAAGTATGGTTTATCGCCAATAATCCCAGACCAATGACGAGTGCCAATAGAACCAGGTCATGACTTCGCCAATAGGGAAATCCGCGCCAGGTCACTGCGGTTTTCCGACTGGTTCTGAACATATTTTCTATCGCGGCATTGATGAAGAAAATGAGACTCACCACGAAAGAGTAGAAGCCCACAAAGCCTCGCTCGAGAATGGGTAACAGCACGTGCTCATAGAGGCCCATCCATGACTGCGACCAACCTTTGGTCTCATTAATCGCTGGGGATAGCGACGACTGAACCATCTGATGGCACCAGTCGAGAAAACTAACTCGATTGCCACTGATCCACTCGCCAAAATAAACTCCGACGACGGTTAAGACACTTAAAGCCAGCGGGGTATAGACGATGTACTGAAAATTGCCCTTCTTGTAGGTTATTGTACGAAGCAACCATCCCAATCCAAATAGCTGCAAAATCGAAAGAATCTCCAGAGATCCAGCGCCCAGTCGAATTGCAGATGATACGTGAATCGCAAATAGAATTCCCAAAATGAGGCGATCAGGCCACTTCGACGATCTCAAAGAAATCGCCACAGCCGCAGGAATGAAAAACCAGAAAAATGAAGAGAAAAGGCCGAGCGCAAGCACGGCCAAACTTCCAATCACTAGCCAATTGATTCGAAACTGAAACCGTAATGTTTTAGGCACGCTTAGTAATTCGATTCAAAAGAAAATTCGTCTTCTTCTCCGCGAAGCGAAGGAGCTGCTGAAGGTTCTTTTGGTGCCCGCTCGATCAGATCCTGAACAGCTGCTTCACTTAAAGCTTCGCTCAATGAGACTGTCAAAAATCTCAAGATTGACGCTTCAATTTTAAGAAGTCTCTCGATCGCATTGACCGTTTCTTTGGTTCCAACATAGCGAAGATACAAATACTGAGCGACGGAATGCTTGTTGATTGGATGAGGCAATCTTTTTCGACCCCAATCATCGTGTCGAAGACTGATACCTGTTTCGCCCAACGTATCTTTCAACCGCTTTGAAAACGCTTTCACATCGGCATCGTTCGCGGTCGGCGAAATCGCCACCGTCGTCTCATAATGACGTCGTCGTTTTAATCGGGCACCCAAATCAATAATTTTCTCTAACTCACTCACAGCATACTCCTTATCGAATTTAAACTTTTTAGACTAAAGAGGCTCCAGTATCAAACAGCAAACTTAAACAAAATGATATCTCCATCATGAACCACATACTCTTTACCCTCAGATCTCTGCAGACCTTTCTCACGGGCACCTTTCTCACCTTGATGGCCCAAAAAGTCATTTAAAGCAATAGTATCGGCCCGAATAAAGCCTCTTTCAAAATCTGTATGAATCACGCCGGCAGCCTGGGGGGCAAAAGTACCCTGTTTGATCGTCCAGGCCCGGACCTCCTTTACCCCAGCCGTAAAGAAGGTAATCAAGCCCAGAAGCTTATAAGCCTCCCGAATCAGGCGATTCAAACCAGGCTCAGTAAGCCCATACTCTGTCAAAAAGGCTCCAAGATCTTCGCCACTTAGGCCTCTCAATTCCGATTCAAGATGAATCGAAAGCGGCAAGACCAGTGCGTTATCGGTCGCCGCGATTTGACCCAGCGTGGTCAACCATGACTTAAGCTGATCCGACGGATTTTTTACATCGGCTTCACAAATATTTGCCACATAGAGAACAGGCTTACTCGTTAAAAAGAAGGTTTGCGCCAAAAGATCTCGATTGGCCTTTGTCCGTCTGACTGGAATTCCGGAGCCCAGCTCGCTGATGACGGTTCGCAAGGCTTCAGCCTCTAATTTTGCATCTGCTTGATTGGCTCGCGCCAGCTTATCGACTCGATCCAGCCGCCGTTGAGCTGTATCAAGGTCGGAAAGACAAAGTTCCAAATTAATAATGTCCACATCACGCTGCGGATCAACATCCCCCATCACATGAATCACATTGGGATCCTCAAAGCAGCGAACCACGTGAACGATGGCATTGACCTCCCGAATATGAGAAAGAAACTGATTTCCTAAGCCTTCTCCCGCTGAGGCTCCCTTCACAAGGCCTGCAATATCAACAAACGTCACCATCGCTGGCGTTGTTTTCACCGGTTTTACGATCGCCGAGATTTGATCCATCCGGGGATCCGGCACATAGACAATTCCCTTGTGGGGATCGACCGTACAAAAGGGAAAATTTTCCGCTGGCACCTGCGACGCCGTTAATGCGTTAAATAGTGTCGATTTTCCAACATTAGGAAGTCCAACAATTCCACATTCTAAAGACATAGCGAATAATCCATTCCGTTCACAATATTCATAGCCTTCTCGAGAGGATGAGCAAGCCACGCTTTTAGCTGAGCAGTCGCACCATCTAAAACTCTCTCGACAACCAGTCTCTCATTGGGAGTAAACCGACTCAAAACGTAGTCAATAGCCTCATCGGCGGGTCGACCAACGCCCAGCCTCAATCGGTTCACCGCCAGCTCTGGATTCAACCCCAAAACTGATCGCATTCCACGATGGCCGCCATCACTTCCTTTTTCGCGAAGACGTACACGACCAAGTGGAATATCCATATCATCAAAAGCGACCAAAATCCTCGTCGCAGAAGGAAATTTTTCACGCCACTCTCTCACTGCACGGCCACTGAGATTCATGAATGTCATGGGCTTTAAGAAGTGGACTTCAGCGCCTTCAATTTCCGCATGACACCACGAAGAACTGAAACGCTCCGAGAAACGAAGCCCTCCAACGTCTGAGACACAACGATCGACCCAATCAAAACCAATATTGTGACGAGTACCCTGATACTTTGGGCCAGGATTCCCTAGCCCAAAAATAGCTATTCGCTCAGGCACAGGCCTTATTTGCCCTTAGCGGGTTCGGCCTTCTTGTCAGCTTTTCCATCAGCCGCGGCGGCTGTCGACGGAGCTGCAGCGACTCCAGTTCCGGCATCAGGTGCCACAACTGCAGCAGCCACTGCCTCTTCTTTCTCTGCCTCAACAACCGAGACAAGAGTAAATTCTGACGAATCCAGAACCTTCAACTTATCAGAGAATTTTATATCCCCGATATGCACGCTTCCGCCCAATGGAACCTGTGAAATATCAACTTCGACTGCCTCTGGGATATCACCAAGAAGGGCTCTGACCTTGATTGAACGTCTCAGCACGTTGAGAATTCCACCACTGTCCTTAACGCCTGTGGGCGTACCCTTTAATTGGATGGGCAACGATACAGTGATTGGTCGAGTCATACTAACTTCGTACAAATCGGCGTGAAGAAGTTTCCACGAAAGAGGATCACGCTCAACGCTCTTGATCACTGCCTTCTTGCCCTTCAGCTCAGAATCTTCGCTCTCTAGCGTAATAATCTTTGTAGCACTGAAATCATTATTGAGGAGCTTTCGAATTTCCTTCTCAGAAAAAGCAAAGAACAGATTCTTTGTTCCAGGGCCATAAAAATTGGCGGGCACCAACCCAGACGATCTCAACGCTTTCAAATGCTGACGTCGGGTGGGATCTCTTTTAACAACTTTAAGTTCAACTGTTTGCATACATTTCTCCTCAGCACACAATCTAGAGTGCGCTTTTAAGCAATTAACCGATAATCCGGGCAGATTTCAAATACAAAGATCGTCCAAATGAGGCATTTAGTCGTTCTAGACAAAAAGAGAGCTCACGGAATCCCCTTTGTGGATTCGACATATCGCCTCCGAAAGAAGCTCGGCAACTGTCAAGACCTGCAATTTCGGACATGTTTTCTGTTTTTCTTCAGATTGAATCGTATCAGTCAGCAAGAGGCGCTCAATCGGGCTTTGATTTATTCGATCCAAGGCTGGTCCAGATAATACGCCATGGGTGGCACAAGCCCATACTTTGGTCGCCCCTTCATTCAGGAGCGTCGCGGCCACTTGAACCAATGTCCCTGCGGTATCCACTAGGTCATCCAAAAGAATAGCTTCCTTGCCCTTTACGTCTCCAATGATGTTCACCTCAGCTATCTTGCCTGGTCCATCCCGTCTCTTGTCGGCAATCGCAATTGGAGAGCCCAACCGCTTCGCATATGCTCGAGTCCGTTCGACTCCACCTGCGTCTGGAGACACCAACACGACTTTCTCGGGGTCCTTAATAATTTTCTGCATTTCCTTGATAAGAACGGGCGCAGCAAAGAGATGATCCACAGGAATATCAAAAAATCCCTGAATCTGGGGCGCATGAAGATCGAGAGTAAAAACACGATCAACACCAACAGCTTGAAGCAGATCGGCGACCAATCGGGCTGAAATCGGAGTTCGCGGGGTATCCTTTCGATCTTGCCGCGCATATCCGTAGTAAGGAAGAACAGCGGTCATCCGACTGGGCGACGCACGCTTAAAAGCGTCTAACATCACCAAGAGTTCCATCAACGTTTCGTTTGCCGGCGAAGAAGTTGACTGAATAATGAAGACATCGGATCCACGAACGTTCTCATTGATTTTCACAAAGGATTCCCCATCCGAGAATTTCTTCACCGTCACATCGCCAAGAGCTAGGTTTAAAGATTTAGCAACTTTCGTTGCTAAACCCAAATTCGCATTTCCAGAGAAAATCTTAAGGTCGCCCCACATAGTGCCCCATTCATCGCATGAGCTCACTTTAAAATCAAATTCCATTGACGCGAGATATCCTCACTTCTGTACAATCCTAGGTGGGGGAACAATCATGAAAAATCTAGTTTTTGGGGCGGCAAGTGCGCTCGCGATCATATTCACAAATTTTCAGGTTCGTGCGGAAGACACGCATTGCCGAGAATGGGAACCTGTCTATACACGAATTCGCCACTCGAAGGCTGTCGATGCCTACGAGAAATTGGTTCTGAAAACGAATGTCTACGACGTCACAATATCAACCGTTACTGAAAATAGAACGTATCCAGAATATAACTGCGACACCGAAGAAGGCGATGGATCCGGCAATTGGCACGGTTTCTGGAGCGCACCTCAAGACGAGAAAGCCGATCGCCTGAGCGCAGCTGTCGCCGGAATGAATATTTGGTCTGCCAAGGTGATCGTCGACAGTGATATCTATTTCAAGAGCAAACCAGGGTCGTGGAACGCCTTTAAGAATCAAATTCGTGAGATCAGCGAAGATGCCGATCTGGGTCTCGAAGATCTCTACAATCGAGTCATCATCGACAATGGACGAATCAATGCAGAGAATTTGGGCTACTCAACCAGCGAATCTTGCCATTGGGAGGACGTCACAAAGCCCGTCACCGTGATCAAAAAAACTCGAAAGCTTCGAAAAACTGTCTCAAAGAAAATCGCTCTGAAATTTGATGGTGGCCTCTTGTTGAGCAACGAGATTGAAGAATTCAACGTCGGCTTCGACGGTCTGGACCTTCTCGTGAGTTCCGTGACCGCCATGAACAAATATGAGCTCGTCACAAATGAAGATGAGACTGAATATCTATTGAAAGCGACATCCAGAATTCGAGTCACTCCAAATGCAGCTTCCATGCGTTCACTTCTGACGAAAGAAAGTGACACTCTGGCTTTCAAAGTTGGCGATACAATGTTTGACGAACTGAGATCACTCTATCGCGACGCCGGGGTTCACCTCAGCTATCAGGTCATCAATACTTCAGGATGGTTTAATAATATTGAAGCAGAAGGAACGATCGATCTGCGAGAAGCAGAAGCCGCAGTGGATCTCAAGACTCATCCGCGGTGGGAGAAGCCATTGTTTGGAAAGCAAAAGACTCTGGTGCCAGGTAGAACTTACAAAGTTCGATTCCGATTTAAGAGATCAAATACAGATACATTCAACGATTATAATTCTCAGGATGTAGAGACATCCGAAATTACTTACTAATGATTTTCTAAACTCTTGGGCCCACATATATTAATTGCGGTGGGCCCGTATTGACCCACCGCTAAACAGCAGCTATTGAGAGCTCAGCAATGTTGTTTAAGCGGTCAATCACTTCTCTTTTATTTATAAGCGTATCATCCGTCGTTGCCAGCGAACCAAACTGCCGAGACACTCTTCGCGAGCTCTATCCGCTGCTTTCAGCAACCCATACGCATTCAGTTTCAATAGGAAGCCGTTATCTTCACGTCGAAGAATCTGGAAATCCAAAGGGAATTCCAATTGTCATTATTCATGGGAAATTTAGCGGTGAACTTCAGCCGATTCATCGACGACTCTTTGATCCTCTTGTTTACCGCATCATTCAGTATGACCAAATGGGTTGCGGACTCAGCTCGCTGAATCCTTGTTTCATCTCGCTCGATGAACAAGTTTCGCATCTTGAGGCCATTAGACGTCACTTAAATATTTCGAGGATGCATATCTTTGCCAGCTCCTTTGGGACATCCATTGCACTCAACTATGCGGTCCAATTTCCCCACCGAGTCACTGGAATGATTTTGAAAAGTATATTTTTGGCTCGCACTAAAGATTGGGAATTTAATTATCGGAAAGAGATCCTTGATCGATTTCCCAACTCGGCCGAGGTTCTGACTCGCGACGTGAAACCCCGCGAGGCTATTTTGGATTCCCTATATTCTCAACTCACAAGCGGCTTGCGGACGACTCAAGAAAGAGCTGCAATTTCAATGTCGACCTGGAGATCAACATTACTTCGCCGAAGAGATCTGAACTCGCCACTTCAAAACTTGATTACAGATGATGAGATCCTAAAATTGCGACTGTATTCCGTGCACGAATTCAGATTTGCACGACGCGAAAAGGTGAACTTGCTTCCCTCTCTTCATCGCCTTCAAGAGATCCCGATTTTTTTAGTGCATGGAACTGACGATCTCATTTCACCAATCTCAGGCGCGCGTGAAACAGATCTTTTTTTGCCTGACGGATGCTTACTGCCCGTATCCGCGGCCGGGCATTCAATTCTTGAGCCATCAATCTATTCAAGAATTATCAACTCGACAGAACTACTCCGGTGCTCCGCCCCATAACGCAATGTGACGTATTCTAGAGATATACTGGAGGGCCAAGGATGAGGGCGATCACACCGGTTTCTGTCATTATTCTCACAACTTTAACTATCTTCGTGAGCGCCTGCGGTTCTCAAAGTGACCCCATCGGCGCAATCGAACCATCGCCCGAGCAAAGAATTACGCCGCTCAACCGAGATCTCGTTCTCGATAGTGGGCAACACAAAATATCTGAGGATGATCCAGCACTAAAATTCACATATGTCGCATCAACATCAGCGCCCCTCGATCCTGAAAGCAAAACCCGCTTTCAAGCTACGAACTTTGCCCCGACCGAATCCTTCGTCGTCGTCACCTATGCAATGGCAGGAAGCGCTACGCGAGGGGCGATTGATCTTATCGACATCAACGATATCAAAGCGCCAAAAATTCTCTCTACGATATTTCTTAAAGACATGGAGTTTGCGGATGTCGCTACGGATGAGAAATATGGATATTTTGTTGGTGCCGGTCTCAATGGCGCCCTTCTTCATATTCGGACACTTCCCAAATCTGGAAAGTCGGAAGATGTCGCATCACTCGAACTTCCAGGATATTACGCAACTGACATTCAGATAGTAGAAAACGCAGCGTGGATTACAGCTGGAAATAACGCCGGATTGATGAAAGTTGATATTCAAGATCCAAAGAAGCCAGTCCTGCTCGAATTCTATTCGCTAGAAAATGCAGTCTCTAGTTTATCCGCAGATCATCGAGTGTTTGTTCTGGCTGGAGAAAGCAAATCGAGTATTTTTGAATTACTCGATTCAAAGTTTTATGAATCGGCCTCAGTGTCGGATCAACCGCCACAAGCTCCGGGACGAATGGCCTTTGAAGATGAAATACTGGCAACAAACGCCGGCGTTAGTGGCCTATCAGTTTTCGACGCCGAAAAGAAAACTCTCAAACTGCTCCATCATCGAGATCTGCCTGGCACTGGCAACTCAATCGCACTTCATTCGAAATTTGCTTTTCTGGCGCAGGGAGAAGCTGGATTGCACGTCATGGACCTCTACTATCCTTCGACACCCTCTTACCTTGGAAAATTCGATTTCTCAGATGATAGTGGAAGCGCAAATCAAGTTCGCGTTTGTCTCTCTGGATCGAATCCCCTCGTATTTGTTGCTGATGGACTTGGTGGATTTCGCATTCTCAACTTCACGTTTGGAATAGAACTGAGCGCCCAAAAATCCTATACGCCCTCAGAAGCGTTGAATGATACGCGGAATTTAGCGGGACCTGTTTCTTATGTCGTCCCGAAAGAAATACCCGTCGTGACCGGCAATGCAGGAAATCAGAAATCCTTCTTATACTTTGACAAGACGGTTTGCTCTTATCAGGGCGGTTCGACGATGTTAGATCCGGTCGGAGAAAAAGAAATTAGTTTAGGAAAAGTTTATAAGTTCGTGAGTTGTTCAAACGGAGTCAAAGCGGGTCAGAAAATATCAGCGAGCACACGAGTTCAGCTTGAGGTCGAGAGTGGGGCTCCGAGTTTTGGATCGACGCAAGTAAAGCTCAGTTTACGCGTCGTCTTGTAAGATCAGGCTCCAACTCTGGTCCGCTTGTGGTTGATCCCGGGAAACGTGACCGAATTTTTTCGTGATTGCGAATGATGATATACACTTCATTCAGCATCTCTTTCCAACTCATTGGGGTTCCAAACTCAGCCAGATATTTTGCTTCATGCTTCAGATATTCTTTTTTTATTCGAACAAAAAGATCATTGAGCAAAACCATGAACTCCAATTGATCTGCTTCAATATACCATGGAAATTTTCTCTTAAGCGCCCCAATGAGAGGCAACCAATCAGGCAATGGTTCGATAGTGCGCCGAACTGGCAAGACAATATCTTTTGCAATGAACGATTTTACGCCAGGGCGAATCGTATTTCCCTTGTCCATTTTTGCAAGAAGCACTGTGATGATCGCATCAGCAATATGCGCTTGATGTGCCATCTCGGGATTTGATTTTTCAAGAACAAAATCAAAGTGCGGATCCAAATCTGAATCACTCGGCGCAAAAACTCGTGATCCATTTTCAATTTTTAATTTATCCAGCAGCCAAGGATGATTCATCTGGATCAATGACGGAAATGTGGGCGAAATAATTTCTCCATTCGATCCATACAGAGCTTGAAGCTGATGACTCTGCGCGCAATAGGCCTCAAAAATATCATCCCCATCCAACAAACGCGCGAAATCAAAGGGGCGCATCGAGAAGTTGTATCTTACTTGTCGCCCAGCTTTGTTCATTCTTCGAATCGTCTCGTAAAGTCTTTTTGCTCCTCGCGCGGCAATTTCTGCATCCTTCATTCGATAGATTGTAAAGCGTGCATGCGGCTCCGAAAAAAAAGTGAACGGACGAATCTTCAGGCCATCTTCAATCAAAGCTTCTAAAGTCCACCACTTTCCATCGTCATCCTGATAAGCAACGAAAAGGTGTGATGCTTGCCCATCAGCATCTCGACCCTGAGGAATTCGTGCAATCAACGAACTAATTTCAGAACTTCCTCGGACAACAAAAACGTCTCCAGATCGCAAGCCTCGCATCAAATCATAGTCTGCTTCAAACTCGCCCGAAGTTTCTTCACCGCGAAAAGATTCAGCGAAAAATGTATTCATTGAAAGCCCAGTCACAAAAGCTTTGACGGGCTGATCAGATATCTTCAGTGGCATGGTCACACGAACTTCTCGGGGAATCATCGCCATGGCTTCCTCACCAATGCTTCGGAGATTCCGATTTGCTGTTCGGAATAAATTAATTTGGTCAGTTGAAAGAACCAGGCCATTTCCGCGGTAAAATTCGATGAGGCGATGAAGCTCAAGACGAGAACTGGCGAGGTCAACCAACAAACCTGGAATCCAATCTCGCGGCTCACCGGGAATATTCTTAACGGCTGTAGGCACAGAAATCGTCCAAAAATTTTTCTTAAATTCCGACAAAAGATCTGCCGTCTCACTGACAGAGGGACGGCTCTCAAGAGTCGTTCTCAGCCGAACGACCTCGTCAACCAGATTGTCCTCCAGTAAATTACAGGGGGTCGTCAAAAATGAAAGAGTGGCAATGAGGCTTAAAATCATGGACCCAAGCTAGGCCAAGTCATCTAAAATACTCAAACTTTTTCTTTTTGCGACAGGGTATTTATCTCGCCGCCCATGCCCAGATGAAGGGGCTTGTAAGTTTACGAAAACGAAGTATAACGCGGTTATGCGACAACTTATTTTCTTAAGCACTCTCGTTGCTCTTATGAGCGTTCAAACAACCTCCGCTGGCCCAATTAAGAAACTTCTTGGAATGCAAGAAAGCCCAGAGGATCAATTGGCTCAAGTTGCAAAGGATTGGACGGGAGCTATTCGAGCACTCAAGATCATTCCGGTGTTTCCACTGCGTGAAGACATCACACCAGGCGATGTATTTCTGGTGAACGTTCGAGCTGAAGACGAGGCCAAGGAATTTAAAAAAGATGGATTTTTGTCACCTGATGTTACTGTTACACGCCTTCCGAATATCGATTACAAAACATTCTACCAAAATAATTTTCTTTCGAATGAGTTCACTCAAATGCCACATAGTCGCGACTCCGTGACGCCAGATGGCTTTCCGGACACAATGCCTAGAGTTCATTTTCCAGTATTTTCATTTAAATCTCTTAGCAATACAAGTCTCGCTTCTGCATTTCCAATTCAGAGCATTCCAATTGCGCTCGAGCACCTACAAGCAACGTCAGTGAGTGGCACGATTAGCATAGATAATGCGAGAAGCTATGGTGCTGATGGTTCAGAGCTTCGTAAAAAACTACTTGCATGGGCCAAAAATAAAGACATTCAAGAAATGCTTCGCGCGAGCTTCATCGAGGCAAAAGGTGATCCAGTATTCTTGAGAATCGTGACCCAAGTATACCTTGCTGGGGGCGTAAACGTTTCTCTCTCGTCTAAGGCAACGATGGGTGCGAGCGGCCAAGCGGGGAATCCCCCCTCGACTGGCCAGGCATCAACAGTTGGAACAGCCAAAGAAAATCAGGCGAACGTTTTGCAAGAGTTGAATACTCAGGCCTCTTCTTCACTAGCTATGACGCAAACTGGAGGAAAAATTACATTCACCAGCGCAACAACTTCATCCGTTAAAATGTCAGAGCAGTTTCAACGCCGTCTAGTAATCGGCTATCTTGGTCAGGATGTAAGAATCACAGAAAATGGTCAGCTTGGAGCTCAGAAATCGTCAAGCCGAAGACTTCTTGGCGAAGCAGACAAAAAATCGTCTAGGTCGGACAACGCTTCCGCTGGAAGCCCTAAAAGTCGTCGATAGGTAGTCGTCGATAAGTGACGGGAGAACCCCCTCACGGGTTCTCTGTTTCTGCTCGTTTGCCTTGTGTCGAGCTCGGCGATAGGGAATAGCGAAATTCACCAGGCGAAAGCCGGGCTGAGGACTCAGCGATATCAAGAATATTCGTCGCGAAATTCAAAGGAGAACATGCCTTTTTCGTCGACTGCAACAAATTATCCGCCAGCTTTTCTCGTCTGTTAAAGTAAAGCTTCTCTAAATTTCGCCCGTTTCCCTGACGTGAATCGGAAATCTCAAGATTATAGTACCCACGAAGACAGCTCTGAGAGTTCACCTGATTAGTGCCATTAAAAGACTGATCGAGAATACAAAAAATTGTGTCTGCAGCTGGATCCTGAGCAGATTCTGCAATCATCAACCCCATCAAGCGTTGATGTCGGTATGATGCAGGCGATCCCGGAGTCGAACGAGCCACAGTATCTGCTGAGATAGATATTGGCTGAAAACGAATATTCACATGAGCCTCTTTCAGTCGGCGAAACCAGTCTCCATACACTTTTTCTACCAATTCTGTATGGCAGGCAATCATCGTAAATTGCTTCAAGTTTTTTGAAATCGGAATATTTTCAAAAAATCTGCTGAGCACCGGAAGCGACGGCGAAGATGTGGAATCGGCGAGGACATATGTGGAATTGGGCATGGCTTTCGCATGACCGATCACGATTACATCCTCGTACTGCGAATTTTGGAGGCAATCGCGAAGTGATCGAAGGGAATCTGACTTGAAGTCAAACATCGTGGATGGACTTTTGTATCCCAAAGCTTCGAGTTGATTGATTGCGTCTTGGCGAATTTCATCGTTCACAGAAATATTTGCGCCCTCTCGCTTCAGTGAGCCAAATAAAGATACTACGCAAACTTTCGAAGAAGGTTCTGTCCTCTCAGCCTCATCGGCCGCGACAACTCCGAACGTCAAAACTAAGGGCAGTATCCATATCATTGAAGGCCTTATATTTCCTTAGGCATCCAAAAATCTACCAAGAATGATTTTGTTTCCGGGGATATCCGTTGCTTTGACAACGAAGCTTCCAGATCAGTTCGCATTTGTTCTGCTGATTTAGCGGAGCCATTTCGATTTTTTGGATTTACTCGAATTTTGATTTTATGCTCCGAAAGATCGATATTGATCTTATTTGCAGTATCCTGCGAGATCTCGCCAGACTGAACTTTTCGGCGAAGGACTGTCGCAATTGAATATTGTTCAACACCGCCAGATTTTTCATCCGCCAAAATACCTGCCGCTACAAATCCCAAACCAAGCAAGACATGCTTTCGGCGCTCCTTCTTAAGAAATGCTTCATCGCAAGTTGTCTGTTTGCCATCAACAGAATTAAGCAATTCGCCAGCTTTTCGATCCATATAATACTGCAGGGGACGTGTGCCGTAATAAATCGACTGGCCGATTCCAACGCCGATAAGTCCTGCCCCAGCGATAAATATGGCGGGCTCCTTAATGAGCGCCCCAACGATGAGGGCCTGTGCAGGACGGACGCAGAATACGGTCGAAGATAGAATGATCGCCGCCAGTAGCTTTGATTTCCAGCCAAAAATATTCCGCTTCATTGTGCTCTTTGTATGTATGGTCACTGCGAAACCCTCCAGCATTAATTCGTTTCCACAACTTTTAGTTGCAAAACTCATGCCGACGAATCATCGAATAAACCGAAGCAGAACGCCGTTTATAGCCTTTTTCCGAGAATTACTGGGGAACCCATGCCCCTTCGCCGGTAGGTACCAGGTACCCCTGGTACCTCGAAGGTTTCGGGTGATACAGAAGGTACCAGGGGTACCTGGTACCTCAGATTAAAGATTTCGGCGCTTGAGGGAGGAGAGGATCGCGGGAATCGACGTAAGCTTCATGACCTCGTCGTTATCAAACTGAATCGAAAACTCCTCTTCCAGTGCCATCATCAAATTCATGTGATTCAACGAATCCCACTCCTTGATCGTGTCCATCGAAGAATTTTCGTTGATCCGACTCATCGAAACTCCAAATATTTCACTCACTGTCTTGAATACAACAGACTCCATCATCTATATCTCCTTCAAACTATCTAACTGCGTAGATTCATCCCGACATTGATCCGACCCAAGATCACGTACTGGCAGTTGCGAAACTTCTAATTTTGGAAACGCCCCACGAAAATCGATTCGATATTGATGTTCCTTACATTGGTAAACAATCTGCGATTTCAAATCAAAATCTGACTGCACGACAGAATGCTTTTCAAGATTCTCCTTCGTCACATTTTCGAGAACAAATCCAGCTAGGCTGAACCCATCGATAGAATTTTCTTTCAGTTGTTGATACCCTTGCTGCTCAACAAACTTCACATCCATTCCGGCGCGCCGAAGATCACGAACAAAACGAATCGTATCACCGGCAGGATGATCCCCATCATCAACAGGCTGAAAAAACACATGCTGAGCACCACCACCACGTGTCTGCTCGCGCCACTGATTCAGCAGATTAACATCATCCAAAGTTCTGATTTGAGCCCGATCCGGCGAGAAGAAAAATGGATGGCGTGGATCCATCGACCAATACGAATCCATTCCAAACGCAAACAGCACATCAGATTGAGGGTGATGAAAGACATGATGATAATCACATTTTCGAATGAAATCGAGACGAGGCTTAGTAGGTCCAAACCCACTCACAGAAAGCGCAAAAGTATTTGGAGCGAAACGCACACATTGAGTAGAAAGATATCCCCCACGACTCGTTCCAATGGTCGTCAGAGATGCCCAATTGATCATCGGATATTCAGACTTCAAGACTTGAATAGCCCAGAGACAATCAATCGCTTGAATGACACCACTATCGTAGTGATCATCAGGCTGTCGAATATATGTCGCTAAGATCGGCGGCTCCTGGCCGGGACGCTTCTGTGATGATAATCGACCAAGGTGATTAATGACTTCTGGAACAGATTGAAATTTCAAATCGCCAAATTTTGGATACCCCAACTTTTCAAGAAGGCCGTCTGTTTTCGCATGCGTGGCCTGATCCCATTTCCAATTTTCAAACCATGATGAATTTCTATTAATTGTCTTTGTTCCAAGATACTCGACCGTAAAAATCAGTGCATTCATTCGACTCGCTAAAAACGTAAACAACGAGCGAATAAATCCATCTGGGCCATAGACATTGATCGGAAGAATCATCAAAGGAATCGTCTCTGAATTTACTCCGCCCTTCGGTTCTATCGTGTAGAACTGCAAAACCTTCCGCTCAAATGCTGGAATTTCCGGCGGATGTGGCTGCTCAATTTCATAAAGCGCCATGCGCCCATCCAACGGGTGTTTGCGAATTGATCGAGGCTCAGATCCCATCATCCATTATAGGAATAAAGTCGCGCCTTTTTCAATCTTGCGACTTCTTTCAATCACAACTCACAGCTCTGAAAAATTTGCATTATTTGGCTGCACCGTAGCATCGAGTCGCTTCTGATAGAATATATTCATGGAAGAAAATCTCGCCACTTCACATGAAAGTGATTGGACCGTTGATCCTCGGTTCTCAAAGTATGGCGCATTGCGAAGAATGGAAAATTCCATCTCTGTGCAGGCCCCCTTCCTCAGAAAAGTTTTTCAGAGTCGAATCCAAGATTTTGGACTTCCCTGGGTCGAGCGATTTGACGCAGAATTGAACACTTTCTTTTCAACAGATTCTGAACGTGTTCGTCTTGCCGCTAAGGGATATGCAGACTTTGCGCTTGATGCGATCAGACTTCAAAAAAAGTTTAACAAAACACGAGAGTATATTCACAAGACCTATGCCGACCTGATGGATGCGGTCTATCTCAATCATGAATATATGTTTAATCTCTATTTGCCAGGAATTTTACTTTCTCAGTATCTCTGGCCCCATCATTACCGACAACTCGATTTTTTCTGGAATCGTTTCGTTCCGCTCGCACGGCAATACAATGTAAATCTTTTTTATGATATTGGAGTTGGTACCGGATTCTACTCTAAAGAAGCTCTTCGCGCTCTTCCAAATGCTCGGGGCTGTGCCATCGACATTAGCCCTCATTCTCTGAGCCATGCTCAAAAGCTAATCGGCGCCTGGGGACTTAACTCACGATACGAAATCAAATTGAAGAATATCATTGAAGAACCAATTGATCGCCAGGCCGATGCGCTGATCAACGTCGAAGTATTAGAACATCTAGAGGATCCTGAACAATTTCTGCGCGCCCTATATTTATCGCTAAAAAGCGGAGGAATTGCATTCGTCACAGCAGCAGTGAATGCTCCTAATTTTGATCATATCTATCTGTATCGCTCGCTGAACGATGTGGCAGAACAGATCTCGGCAGCTGGATTCAGAATCATCGACTCAGCTGAATATATTGCTTACACGCCCGCACCTCAGGAAATTGCCCCGAGTAGCGCGGTTTTCATTCTTCGAAAGGTAGAAATGTGAATTTAACGTCTGAAGCCATTTCGAATGTTGGACAGATACAAGATGGAGCCTCGTTTTCTGATACCCATACTTTCACAGACGAATCTGTTGAAGCTTTTGGCGCACTCATCGGAGATGCAGCACCCATTCATTGGAACGATGAATTTGCCATTCGAAAATCATTCAAAGGACGAATCGTCTATGGCTTTTTGATTGCCTCTCCTTTTTCACGCATATTGGGCATGACACTGCCTGGACCACATACGGTCATTCACTCGGTCTCTTATAAAATTCACCGGCCCGTGTATATCGGCCAAAAAATTATTTACACGGTCAAAGTAAGTAAAAAAGTACCCTCAGTGGCAGTGGTTGTTTTGGAACTTTCTGCAACGAACGAGCTCGGCGATATCGTGCTGAGCGGCTCAGCACAGTGCGGCTTTCCGAGAGAGTCTACCGATGAAGTACAGTGAGATCGTTCAGAAAAATAGAGAACTGGGCCTCCAACTAAAAAATCCGACATATCCCATTTCGATTCTTGGGAACATTACGACTCAGTCTCTCAAGGCTCCACTGGAATTTGCCCTGCGTAGTCGAGGCATCAATGCTGTAGTTGAATCAGGAGATTTCGACAATATCGTTCAGAACAGTCTGGAACAGTCCGAAGCTCGTGCTGTAATTCTTTTTTGGGAGCTGATCAATTTTGAGCATCATTTTCCAGATCTCATTCGAAACTTCGATGCCTCTCAGCTGGAACAATTTATTCAAACGTCGAAGTTAAAAATCGACTTTGTCCTAGCGAATCTTGCGCATGTTCCCATTGTTTTATTCACTTCATTTTCAGCTCAATCGATGCGAATCGATCCAAACTATCCACGCATTCAGCAAATCGCAGACAGGCTCAACGAGCACGTTGCGAGCCGTGCGCTAAAAAATCTGATTTTCATCGACAGCAACGAGATTCTTGGCAATGTGACACTTGAAAAGAGTTTCAACCTAAGAGACTACGAGGTTTTTTCTTCACTCTACACTTTCGATTTTTATCGAGAATATGTATCCGTCGTTGCACCAATTCTTCTAGGGATGAATGGTCATATAAAGAAGGTACTCGTTGTTGATTGTGACGGCACTCTCTGGAATGGCATCATTGGCGAAGATGGCATTAACAATATTGAAGTCGGCCTTAGTTCAGAGACAGGAAGAATTTTTTATGATGTTCAACAGAGCATCCTCAAACTCAAGAAAAAGGGAATTCTCATCGGAATCTGCAGCAAAAATAATCCCGCGGATGTTAAAGAAGTTTTTGAGAAGCATCCTGGAATGATACTTCGCTCGAATGACATCGACATAAAGAAAGTAAACTGGAATGACAAAGCGTCGAACCTAAGAGCAATGGCTCTCGAATTGAATCTGGGACTCGATTCGTTCGTCTTTCTCGACGATTCTTCTTATGAAGTCGATTTTATAAAAAAGAATATACCAGAAGTTCTGGCCCTAAAAGTGCCCCAGGCATTGAGCGAGTATCCGCGCATCATGAAGCAGATCGAATATCTGTTTTGGTCCCCGAAGGTAACTGATGAAGACAAATCTCGCTCGTCGATGATGCAGGCTGAGCAGTTAAGATCGACAGAAAAGAAAAAATTTCATTCGGTTGCCGATTATTTGAAGGATCTCGATCTTAAGCTTAAAATTGAAATCAATCCGACTCAGTGGATTTCAAGACTGTCGCAGCTCACAATGAAGACCAACCAATTCAATACAACAACACTCAGAATAACTGAGGCAGAGCTCGAAGAAATTTATTCAAGAAGCGACTGTCGGGTCTATGCTTTTGATGCACGAGACAAATATGGCGACTATGGAATCACAGGCCTTTCGATCGCAGAGCTGCAAAATAATGAAGCCACTCTAAAAGTATTTCTTATGAGCTGCCGAACTATTGGCCGCGACTTTGAACGTGCGTTTTTTAATTTTATTGCTTCTGATCTCAGATCTTTAGGGATTGAAACTCTACATTGCCCCTATCACCGCACTCAAAAAAACAACTTAGTTGAAAATCTATACGACAAACTCGGATGCAAATTATCTTCCGCAAACGACTCGACTCGAAATTATGTCTTGGACCTTGCAACGCATTCCCCAAAACCACTTGAGCATGTCTCCATTTTGGGCGCCCCCGAGATGGGGCTATAAATCCCTTTAATGAAAGCTACGATATTCTTCTGAACAGAACACTCGCGAGCGCCTTCGTGCTCAAAAGGCATTCAAATTTATAACCAGATACCTCAAGAAATTCCTCAAAGGCTTTTAGTTCATGGTTTCGGTCATAGAACTCATCGAAATATAGCAGAGTTCCCGGCTTGATATGCGGCATGAGCGACGACAAAACCTGAGAGCTGGATGAATACAAATCGCAATCGATGTTAATGAAAAGAAGATCGTGTTCGGGCAACGTGTAAGATTTCAATGTTTCGTGAAACCAGCCCTTAAAAAAAGACACTCGCCTGTCGGAAATCTGAGGAATCTGCCCACCCGTCGAAAAGTGCCCCCGTTTGTTATAGCTGTTCCAACGCTCTGGCAGACCCACAAAACTATCGAATCCGTGCAATATGGCGCTCGAGCTTTTCAATATCTTTGCAAAGGCCTTTATGGTTGCACCCTGGTGAACACCAAACTCGAGATAGAGTAATTTGGACTCGCCATGCCGTTCTGCCACCCACTGAAATATCTCATCACGACGTGAAACTCTCGCAAACTTTGTGAACCCGTGGGCTCTCATCCAACGACCCGCCTCTAAGTAATGCAGAGTCGAATCCATACACTGAATGAGAATACGAGGAAAAAAAATTCCAACTCTCGTCAGAGCATCTTTAAAATTTTGAGCCCATTCCGTTGTCGCCCATTTGGGAGTTTTTTCACTGTCCAATCAAAATCTCCTGTCTGACTTAAGGTGCATTTCAACCTAAAAAACTGCTTTCGATGGCTCTAAATCTGCAAACTTTTCGACAGGGCCGCGTCCACTGCCATGACGATCTTAGTCCTCATCCAGCGTCGGTTGACATCGTTTCCATATAGCCTTACTATAAAGTAAGGAATAATATAATTGGTAAGGAACTTTATGTCGACATCAAAGATTACGAGTAAGGGTCAAATTACGCTTCCTAAAGCAGTTCGAGATTTTTTGAAGCTTGGCGTCGGAGATACAGTGGATTTTGTGATTAAGGAAAATCATGAGGTTTTATTACGTCCAAAGACAATTGATCTTCGAAGTCTCAAAGGGAGTCTTTCTTATTCTGGAAAACCTATTTCGATCGAGACAATGAACGAAGTAATACGGAAACGAATTCACTCCAGGTTAAACCGATGATCGGTATCGATACGAATGTCTTGATCCGCTATCTCGTGGGAGATGATCGAAAACAATCTGAGAGGGCTTCTGCACTCCTTGAGTCGCATTCGAAAGTTTATATTAATCAAATTGTTCTGTGTGAAATGGTATGGGTTCTGATTGGGGCCTATAAGTTTTCGAAGAATGCTGTGATCGACACACTTGAGAAAATCCTTATGACCGAAGCATTTGAAATCGAAACTCAACAGGAAATTTGGGACGCTCTTTCAGACTATAAAACCTCCCCCGCAGACTTCGCTGACTGTCTTATCGGCCGAAAAAATAAAGCAAATGGATGCTCGTCTACGTTTTCCTTCGACAAGGATCTAAAGACAAATCGATACTTTACGCTTATGAAAAGCCATTAATCAGGGCTCATCTCAGTTGATGGTAGGTATATACATGCCCCGGGTCGAGACTCTGCCTTGTCGTAGTTAAATGACTTACAAGTTATTGCCCGGGGCGAGACTCGAACTCGCATGGATTGCTCCGCCAGCCCCTCAAACTGGTGTGTCTACCAATTCCACCACCCGGGCAACTCAAGATTTGACCTCATACAACGATAAATTTAGCGAGACATCAACCATCGAATTTGAGATTTACGCAATCATCGAGACAACAAAAAGGGGAACTCGCTTGAGTTCCCCTTAACAAATTAACGATTTAACAGACTCTTAGAACGTCAAAGTTCCAGTGAGGCTCAAAGAGCTCAGAGTCTTGCTTGCTGTTGCCACATCTGTTGCTTTGAAAACATCGTAGCCCGCTTCAATGGTGAGGTTCTTCTCAGCCTTGTAAGAAAGACCGAAGTTACCTTCAAATCCAATGTTTCGACCGTTCTTTGCACGAGTAAGACCAGGCAATGCTGCATTGTCTTTCGCTGCTAAGAAGTAGAAACCATCGATATAAGCACCCCATTTTTCATGAAGCTTCCAGTCTGTGTTCAGAGCAAAAGCAATCAAGTTTTGGCGTGTAATGATATCAGTGCGTCCCAACGATCGGCCATCAGATGCCGCTGGAGCTCTCGCTTCAGTATTCGCATAGGTGAATGCCAAAGCCGCATGATGATCATTCATCACATTCGCTCCAACCGTCAAATCACCGGTAAATCCTTTAACGGTTTTATCGCTTCCGCCGGTTTTTCCAAAGTTGGTCTTGATTTCTGCATTGTAATCAAGAACTGCCACTTGTCCGTCAGCTCTTAAACCCAATACAGCATAACGATCGCCAGCTCCAGCTGAAGCGCGATTGTCATACCATACAGCGTAAAGATCCACGTTCTTTACTGCGCCCATATCAGGGTTCAGCATCGCGTAGACACCATACAGATCGGTATCAGCAGGATCCTTCAGCGCGGTAACCGAGCTCAAGGCTGTTTCAGAAACTTTCGCATAGATAAAATCTACTTTACCTAAATCGAAGCTTGCTTGTGCGCGAACTGCGTCAAAGAAAGTAGGAACCGACGCCGCTCCACTTGCCAATACAGTGCCTTGGTCGCCATCATTTGAGCTGATAACAAGACCATTTCCGTAGTTAAGAGTTTGGCGACCCATATAGAACTTGATCAAATCGGTCGCTTGCCATGACATCCACGCTTCTCGAGCAGACAGCGCAGCTGCGGCTGGATTGGAAATCGTACCAGCAGCACCAAAGGAATGTGCCAATTCAGGCGTTAATCGAACCATAAGAGACTTTGATGGCGTAACGTCTAAATTGAGACGAACACGATTCAACCAACGTTCGGTTGCATCAGCATCTTGACCACCTTGGTTATCGACATAGCCAAGGCTTGTTCTAGCGTGCCCAGACACAGAAAGCATATCTGCCGCTGGTACAGCAGCCGATATTGCTGATATTCCAATTAATGGAATGAAAAAACGTAAACCTAACTTCATAGTAAAAACTACCTCCAATCACAATGAAACATTAAAACCGCCTGCCAGGTCGAGCAAAAAAACCGAGAAAAATCATACGACTATCCTCGGTTGGATTGAACGATCCCAAAGAAGACGCTTTTATGTGCTTCATCCGTTTAATAAAGAGTTCCCCCACACCATTGTGCTCAAAGACTCGGAAATTAAGAAATTCAACTGTAAGTTGCACGGAATTGTACGAGTTAACGCAAGACGACAGAAGGGCCATACCTGGGAAGGGCAGATCGTATCAGCGTTTGAATCACTTGATGATGTCAAACTGGAACTCGCCATCGTTGCAGAAAACCACGGACTACCCACTGAGTTTCCTGAAAGCATCCTTCATCAAAGCGAAGAATTACAAAATCGAGCTCCTGGAAAGAGAAAGGATCTAACGCAATGCGTCACAGTCACAATTGATGGAGAAACTGCAAAAGATTTTGATGATGCGATCTCGGTTGAGCGCATTGACCGCAATACTTACAATCTCAAAGTTTCGATTGCTGACGTCTCTCACTATGTCAGGCCGGGTGATCCTATAGACAAAGAAGCCTACCTGCGCGGCACATCGGTTTATTTTCCAGGATTCTGTGTTCCCATGCTTCCTGAAATTCTCTCAAATCATCTGTGTAGTCTCGTACCTTATAAGGAGAGATGCACGTTGACCTGCGAGATGGTGATCAACAAGCGAGGAGAAATTCAGAAATCGACGATTTATCCTTCACTGATCAAAAGCCAGGCTCGACTGACTTATACTCAGGTGGGGGCCTTTCTTGAAAAAGGAACACGCGGGCTCTTTACTCGTGAAATCGAAGAAATGCTTGAGGTGGCCGCTGAACTTTCGTTGGCACTACGTGAAAAGCGCAAACGCCTTGGCGCGCTCGACCTCGATTTGTCGGAAACAGAAATGGAAGTCGACGATACCGGAGATGTGATTCGCCTCGGGTCTTCAATTCGAAATGAGGCCCACCGCCTCATCGAAGACTTCATGGTCACCGCAAACGAAGGAGTCTCAGCGGAGATTGAAAAAAGAAACTACTCATCTATCTTTCGAATTCATGAAACTCCAGATCCCGAAAAAATGCGGCTGCTCGAATCGATTCTGAAGACATGGGGATTCAGGATGGATCTTTCAACGAATACATCTCATCAACTACAGAAATTTCTCGTTGATGTGCGAGGTCATAGCCAAGAAAAGTCGCTCATCGTTTCGGTTCTTCGGTCGATGAAGAAGGCTATTTATTCGCCTTCAAATGTCGGGCACTTCGGCTTAGGTTCAGAATCATACTGTCACTTCACGAGCCCTATTCGCCGCTATCCAGATCTAGTGGTGCATCGTTTGCTTAAAGCCTTTTCGCCGCTATCCAGACCTCATGATCCACCGCATACTTCGGAATTCAGATTTCCTCGCAAAAGGCAAAGAGCCATTTTCAAGAGAAACTCTCGCTGAGATCTCTGAACAATGTTCGATCACTGAACGCCGAGCATTTCTTGCCGAACGAGATATGGAGGATCTCAAAAAATGTCGTTTTATGACGAAGCATGTGGGCAAGACATATGACGGATTTGTCACGACCGTAAAGAGTTTCGGGATGTTTGTTGAAATTGAGCCATTTGGAATCGAGGGGCTCATTCCGCTCCGTCATTTACCCATTGGAGACTGGAATTTAGATCAAACAGAGACCCAACTAACGTCTCGTCGTTCAAAAATTTCATTTCGGCTGGGCGATCGAATTAAAATTCGCGTTTATCGCGTAGATCGGCTGAAACGTCAGATCGATTTCGTGTATATTAACCATATCCGTGAACCTTAAGAGCAAATTATCTGACTTGGCACGCTTTCAGACGATTCTGAAAGTTTTTGGAAAATATGGATTCGCCCATTTCATCAAAGATCTGGGCTTTCCTTTCAAAGCCACACAAGTGGGAGCCCCGCCAACTCTCAGTGCGCCCGAACGGCTGCGACTCGCCTGTGAAGAACTCGGGCCGACATTTATAAAGTTGGGGCAGCTCTTGAGCACGCGCCCTGATTTGTTTCCAGAAGCCTATATTCAGGAATTTTCTAAACTCACAGATCGCATACCCGCATTCTCATTTGATTCCGTGAAGGCAATCGTTGAAAAGGAATTTGAAGTTGAGATTGATCAATTTTTTTCATCGATCGAAGAAGATCCCCTTGCGGCCGCAAGCATTGCCCAAGTTCACAGAGCAGTGCTTCGTGAAAGCGGCCAGCACGTTGTTATCAAAGTGCAGCGGCCGGGCATTCGCGAAACCATTCAAAGCGATATCCAAATTCTCTATGTGCTTGCCAAGGCTCTCGAAAAGATTCACGCCGATTTCCGGCTCTTGAATCTCACAGCAGTCGTTCAAGAATTTCAGCGATCAATATATGAAGAATTGGACTTCACACTTGAAGCTCGAAATCTTGATCGCTTCAATGAAAACTTTCCTTCTCCGGAAGGAGTCTGCCTTCCCGTTGTAATTTGGTCTGCAACTAGCCAGCGAGTCATGACGATGACAGAAATTGAGGGGCAGTCACTGGCACATCTTTCAGAATTTCCAGAGAATATTGATCGAGCCTTTCTCACAGATTCATTGGTAACCTTCTTTTTTGAAAGCATGTTGTTTCATGGATTTTTTCATGCGGACGCGCATCCAGGAAATGTCTTATTGATCAATGATGGCAGAGGAAAACTAGGCCTACTCGACTTTGGAATGGTGGGAACGCTCAGCCCACGTTTGCGAGAAAAAATCTCGGCACTTTTTGTGGCCATCGTCTCGCAAGACTATGAAACGCTTGCTGTGATTTACAGCGAAATCGGAGAATTTCAAAAAGACTTTTCGATTAAAGACTTTCAGGCAGATATTGAACATCTTTTATCGCCTCACTTAAGAAAACCAATTCACGAAGTCGATATCGGAAGACTGCTCTTAGATTCCACTCGAGTCGCGCGCAAATATCAGGTGCGACTGCCTCGCGATCTAATCATGTTCTATCGAGCACTCATCACTCTCGACCATCTTGGTCGAAAGCTTGATCCAAATTTCGAATTTCTCACATACGGCCAACGGTTCACAGCAAGAATGGCGAAACGACGGTTATCAAAAGATGAGTTATTAAAAGATTTCTGGAAAACCTTGGAAGGTTTGCGTTCGTTAGGCACAGAATTTCCACTTCAACTGAAAAGCTTAGTTCGAAATTTGGAAAAAATCGCGGCTCAGTCAGGTGCGTCAAATTTGAGCCTGTCTCAAAATGACTATTCAACAATGAATCGTCGCTACTTGATGACCATGGTTCTTATTGTATTTCTTTTAGCCTCGTCTTTTTTGACATTTGCCATGCCCTCTTCTTCTTTTCTTGCAGTGCCATGGACTCTAACGGGCATTTGCTTTTCGATCTGGCTTTGGATTTTACTTTGAGCCACTCGAACTGTGAACTCTTCGATTTGTCCAATAAATGAGAGCTGCTACAAAAATCATCGCAATAGAAATGAATGTCGAGGTCGAGAGCCACTCATTTGGATAAAGGCCATTGAATTCCACAAAGCCTCTCTCGGTATCCCCACGGAAAACTTCAACACTTCCTCGCAGAATTCCATAAAGAAGAAGATAAACAGAAAAGAGCTGCCCACGAGACCTCGGATAGCGCTCAATCCAAACTAAAATTCCAACAATGATTAAGTTACCTAAAAATTCATAGAGCTGGGTCGGGTGAATTTTTACATTGAGCGGCGCCAAACTTCGTGGATGAGTAAAAGTGATCGCCCACGGCAACTCACAGAGTTTTCCGTAGCAACATCCGGCAAACAGACAACCAATTCTGCCAATCGCATGCCCTAGCGCCAAACAAGGTGCGACGACGTCAATAATATCGAAAAATGGAGCTCGCTTCACTTTGCAAAAAATCCAGCCCGACAATACGACAGCGATGAAGCCACCGTAGTAAACCATTCCACCCTTCCAAATTTCAAAAAAATGGATTGAGAAGAAATCTCTGCCGCCCTCTTCAATTAAAATATATCCGGCGCGCCCGCCTAGAACTCCCGCGAGCATAATCACCCAAACAATGTTCTCAATAATATCTTCACGAATTTTATAACGCGTTGCGCGATGGATCATCCACTGAAAGGACACCAAGAATGCAATGCCCATCATGAGACCATACGAATAAAGCTCAAAAGGACCGATCTTCAAAAGAACTGGATACATTTCTGAATCAATTTAACGTAATTTATAGGAAGGGTGAATGCTTTAGTTTACGTCTCTGGTCTTATTTTGTATTTCTTTCTCTCCGTTGGAACCGCGAGAGCTCAAGAAATTGATAAAATCTCGGTTCAGATTAATTCGAAGACTCTCAATCTCTTTCTTCCCCTTGAATTGATCTCTCTTCCTTGCTTCATGCCAGTGGAGATTAAGACAAGCTATAACTCGTATTCTAGCGAAAGCAGCATTTTTGGAACGAAATGGACATTTAACTATAACCTTCGAGTGAAAGTGGATGGACGAAAACTGATTGTTGTTGAAGGGGATGGCTTTGAAAATATTTATCAAAAAGAACGAAATTTAGAAGAAGCCACCAAGGCGATCGTCGATCAAATCATTATTGCTCAGAAGAAAATTGATATTAAATCTGGCGGCCTTAAATCTGCCTCAACTTATAACGAACTGAAAGATAAACTGACGAAAGAAACTGCATTTCGTGATGAACAAGAAAAAAAACTGATTGGTCCTGGAGCCCCAGCCAGCCCAGGGATCTACTATAGTTTTTCGAGAGGGCCTTCGACTCTCGAAATGAAACCAGACAATACCTTCAAAAGAAGTTTTCAAAACGGAGCTTTCGAACTTTTTGACAAAGACGGAAAGATTTCAAAATCTTCGGATAGACATGGCAACCAGATCGACTTTGCCTATCTTGGCAAAAACTTAGTCAAAATAAATGATGCCTGCGGACGATCTATGAATTTCTCGTACAAACAGGATAAAGCCTCTGAGGGGCTTGTCGAATCGATCAAAGACAGCCTCAACCGAAGTCTAACATTCGAGTATTATCCAGGACGATTTCTGAAGTCGTTTAAGAATGCTAAAGGCGATCTCATTGAGTTTACCTACGACAAAATAGGAAATATGAAATCGTATTCGTCGACAACACCGGCAAAGAAAAAACAGATTTTAGCTTTCGAATACAATGACCTCTACGAAGTGATCAAAGAATCGGGATTGAATGGCGAAGAAACAAGATATAAACGCACATTCGTTGCGAACAATAGATCTCATTCAGTTTCAGAAGTTTCTCGATTCAAAGAGGGAAAACTAATCGCACGTGAAGTGCAGGAATATAAGTCAAAAGAGTTTGAAACAACCACACGCTACGATAGTAAGGGTGACACGGTGGGTAAAGAAACGCGCAAAATTTCACCCATCACAGGCTACCCATCGTCGATTTTGGACGAAGCGGGCCGAGGCGATGTCTTGGATTATGATTCTGACACCGGAAATTTGAAGAAAAAACAAGCGCTTCCTTCGGGTGAAACCCAAGAATTTGAATATGAAACAAAATGCAACCAAGTCAAATCATTGAAGGTTACTCGGCCAGGGCAGCCTGTCGCAATGACGACCTTTCAATTCGACGGAAGTTGCAATTTATTAAACGCGGAAGAAAAACAACTGAATAAAGTCACAGTTTCAATCTCGGTTGCCTGGAATAAGCAGGGAAAAATTGCATTTCTCAGAGACAAAATCAACCAACAGGAAATTGCCTTCACTTATTGGAAATACGGAAAGCCAGAATCAATTACTCTGAAAGATGTGGGAACGCTTCTCGTCAAATATAAAATTTTTGGAGACATTGAAAAAGTTGAAACATTTCCGCATGGCAAAGGCAAAGAGAGGTTTGCCAAAATCGACAAATCAGGCGCAAACGCGTTGATTCTCAGCGAAGTGAAAATGGCCCTTGATGATATGCTGGGTTTTCTCAGGCCATCGGGGCTCAATATTGGTCTTTAAATATCGAAGACTCGTTTTTCTTCAAACAGCCTGACGAGATCCCCGTTGATTTTTCCTTTTGCTGCGTCTTCTTTGATGATCAATATGGCACGATCACCCGGTACGGCTTTCTTATATGGACGATCTGAACATGTCAGTGCGTCGTAAATATCAGTGATCGCCATCATCTGACTTTCAAATGGAATCTGATCTCGTGTGAGTTGCTCTGGATATCCAGTGCCATCGAGTTTCTCGTGATGTGATCGCGCAATTTGAGGCACTCGAGCAAGCTTGCGTGTCCACGGAATTTTCTCAAGAAATCTGAATGTATGCAAAACATGAGACTCGATTTGATGACGATCTTCAACAGTCAGACTGCCTTTAGTAATCGAAAGCCTCTGCCACTCTTCGTTCGTCAGCAAAGGAACGCTCTCCCCCATCACCTCGCAAGCACTATCAACGTAACGAGCGATCTCGCTCTTCGCCTGCTCAAACAAAATGGCAGGCTCATTGGCCGCCATAATCTCTAACCACAATTTTTCGAATTCTTTCGCTCGATCTGGATGAGCGACCCTTAATAATTTCAGCCTCAACTCAATTTCTCGAAGCTCCTGAGGATATAATTTCTTCTCTTTCAAAAGTACTGGCTCAGGAACTCCGATCTTTCCGAAATCGTGAAGTAAAGATGCATAACGAAGCTGTTTCAACTCATCGGCCGAAAACACAATCGATCTGAATTCAGGCTGATTGCAATCAGTCACGGCCTGCGCCAAATTTACGGTATATTTCGCAACCCGTTCACTATGCCCAGAAGTCGTCGGATCTCGAGATTCAATTGCTGTAACAGAGGCTTTGATGAATCCTTCAAAGAGCCGTTCGATATCTTGGTAGAGGATAGCGGTCTCAAGTGACACAGCAACATGCCCCGAAAGCGCCTTTGCAATTTCAATATCCTCCAGCGTGAAACCACTTTCTCTCTTTGAATTGATCAACTGAATGACGCCCACCAAATCTTCAGTAGATTTCAAAATAGGAACACAAAGTGCCGAAACTGTTGTGTACGATGATCGCTTATCGAAATCTCGGTTAAACTTGAAAGTCTCCGTGACGGGAATATTTCCAACGTCAGAGACATGAATAATTTTCTTCCTAAATGCACAAGCCCCAGCCATTGAGCTTTCATTAATCGGAAGTTTGAACTGTTGAACCTCCATCTTAATTTTTTCATTCTGGACGTGACTAAACCAAAGAGTCTTTTCGTCAGACTCAGCAAGATAGAGGCTTGCACCTTCAGCCTGGCACAAGGATCTCATGATTGATAAAATCTTTTCGCAAAGTCGTGAAGAATCTCGCTCATTGGCCAACTCGAGAGACGCATCTAAAATCAGTTTGAATCTGCCCGACTCGGTTTTCATCTGGGCCTGAAGATGCTCATTAAATGTTTTTAAAGCTTCGAGTTCGCGCCCTTCTTTGATTTGCGAACCAACGGAATCTTTTGCCCGCCGAGATTTAAAGAACTTAAATTCCAAGACGCTCCCCCAATAAATGAACCCACTTTTAGGATACCATGGGCCCACGATTAGGAGGATCACACCAAAAACTGATGTAATTTCAATATCTTAAATCATCTCTAGCGGCGGCCAATTCGTGGCAAAAGGGTTGAACAATCTCGACCAGAACGCAGGCCGCTCGAATCAACGGGGTTTCGCCCTTGTTTCTCTCTCACACGCTGCAAAGCCAATTCATAGTCCGCCTCAATTTGAGCAAGGCGCTGCTCGCGCTCAGTCCCGTCTGCAATTTCTAATGCAACAGCCTCAGCCTTACGCTTGTCAGCGGCGAGTCTTGCCGTCATCTGAAATACAAACCAGCGAGAGTCACCCAACCATCTCTCGACCTCACGCCCCGCTTTTTTCCCGGCCGACCTGTGGTCAACCGAATGTTTCATGACATCGTCATAAAGTTGGAGACCTCCAATTACAGCAGGGTAGATCGGTAGCAATCCGACACCAATTAAAAACTGATAATACCAAGCCAATGGAAAATTGAAGACAAAGATATCCGTTGGAATGGCTGCAGCTGTTGTCAAAATTCCTCCCACCAAACCAACCGTATCCATCCATTTTGGATGAAGATTGGCGCTCATCGGCGAAGGCACTTGCAAAAGATAATCTGCCGTCAGCTGAAGCTCTTGCTCTGAAATCTCGGAGAAATTCTGCGCACCGAAGCCTGAAAATGGATCAAACGATTTTTCATGACTATCGAATGCTGAAACCAAAAATGGTAACAAGAATCTGGCTGATTCAAAATCTTTCGCTTCTACAAAGTTCACGAATCGTTGTCTCGCATCCACATATGCCGCAAGCTCGCTAGACAAGAGATTGCTCTGAATCGAGGTTCCTCGAGATAAAAACAACCATGGCCAACCCCAAAACCAAATATTGGTCGATGCTCCAAATGCATACTGTGCAACAATCTGTTGAGGCGTCCGATGCGCAAACAAAATTGACGTCAGTCCTTTCAAGACAAAACTCGGCAGGATGAAACGAAAGATATTATGAAATTTTGCCTGCAACCAAGGGGCAGTTTGGATGGCTCTTAGTTTCCATGCTAGTTTGAAAAACCCTCGAGCACTTGCACCATAAGATTGATATCGCTCATTTTCAGGGACTGACTCCACTCCAAATCGATTTGGCATAGCTCCCGCAGAACCAAGCTCAGATGCATTTCGACCAGGAACAGCCGTCATATGCACACCCAACTGTTCGAAGTATGTCGCAGTTGCCTGGGGCTGCGTATGCAGAAGTGCGTTCGCCTGCCCGAGCAACTGATCTGGCTGACTAACATCAGCTCGAGAGGGGACTCCCGGTATATTCACAACAGCATTGATCACGATCTGCAGATTGAGATCTGCGTATGC
Organism: uncultured Bacteriovoracaceae bacterium; assembly: GCA_964626465.1. GTDB lineage: Bacteria > Bdellovibrionota > UBA2394 > UBA2394 > UBA2394 > CAZRCG01. The sequence goes on from CAZVFP010000006.1 coordinate 163,465, forward strand.
CGCGGCCCAAGTCTGTTGTGCAATGTGTTGGATGGGAACGGTTCGAGCTGCGCTCTGATAAATACCAAGAGGATATGTCAAGACGGCCGGCAATCGATCCCGAATAAGTCCACGCCCCTCAGCAAGCAAATTTCCGTACCACTGCCCGGCTCTTGATAAAGCTTTCACTTCATCCGCTCTCACTTCAGCTTGGCGCTCGAGTTCTTTCAAGCTCAGACTTTCATCGGCAGCAACGAGAGATTGCATCACGATATTGTGCCGTCGTTCTAAAGACGCCAGACGATCTTCAGCCTCAACTTTAAGTTTAAAAAGCTCCTGGGCCACCACCTCCGTTTCATGTCGAATCTTCTCAGGATCCACCGACAGGTGCGCCAGACGAATTCTTTCGTCAAATTCGCGTTGCGTCCGGTTCAACGTTAATTTTTCACGCTCTGTCCAACCACGCAATATTTCAGGAAATGTTTCACCGCTCGGCTCAATCCCGTCGGATTTCAAAACCGCGCGAAGCGCAATTTCACGGCAGTTCACAGCTCTCAGTTCACGAGCCTGCACTGTCTTAAGCAAGCGACGACGAGCCTCAGGCATATCCTGTAGTGATTCTACTTTTCCACCATTCTCAACACTCGGAATCAATCCATGCCGAGCTGCAAAGACGGCATTGTCCTGACCCGCGATATCCCACAATCGAGGCAAAGGAGGATTAGCAAGCACGCCAGTATAAATATCTTTTCCAAGTGCACTTAAAGCAAATGCGGCATTCTTTCCGGGATACTTCCACTTCGCCAAAAAATAATATCCAACCCGAGTGAGGTTAAAGATACCAAAAAAATACGCCATTGATTTTAGCAACTCAGGACGATACTCAGGCGTAAAGGGCTGCGCTAATAATACATATGCAAACGCCCCTGCCATCATCAAGTCTGGCAGTGAAACCGCGGCGCTAGCCTTTTTGATATAGCCGAAAAATGCCGTGTTCTTGAATTTTGCAAGATACCCCGTAATCTTTGACGGATGGATCTCAGAAGCTTTTTCAATAAAATCTCCAAAATTGCCAGACCCTGCTTGGGCATCGACGAGGAGGTCTAATATATCTCCACCACTTGCTATTTTATTGCTCTGTGCACGAATCTTAGCGAGGAGATTTTGCAACTCCGGAGAGCCATCAACGCGCTTGAGAGAGTCAATTGTATCCGCAATTTTCAGCAATGCATCCCGCTGTGGATATTGTCGATTGGCATCTGCAAACGCTCGAATTGACACCTGAAGCTCGAGAAGAGACGCGATCATGAGATACTCTGTCGGGCTCCATTGTGGTTCAGCTACAGAATGGCGAACGGTCTCCAAAACGCCTTCGATGAAAATCTGAGTTGAAGAAGCGATATTCGGCGATGCGGCCAACCACTCACTAAAGTTAAATTCGCCTGCAGAAGAGCTATCGACAGCATCTTGAAAATCCCTTAACCAAGCGTCGACGCCAAAACCACCTGACAATATAGAGTCTCTAAATCTTATGAGCTGATCCAAAGTTCCGGATGCAGGCGATCCTTCAGAAATCTGGCGGTCGAGCTCCTTCAAAACTTGAATCCGACATTGAGTAAAATGTCGGAACACTGAAGCTTCCAAATTTTTTGATTCGAAGTCCTTTGAGAAAAAGCCAGTCAAGATATCTTGGGTAATTGACGAAAGTTTTAAGTCTTGCTGAGCCAGCCAATCTTTCAAACGAAATGAGGGATGAGTCTCCAAATTTCTTAACTGAGTGGTGACAGATACAAAAGAATCGTTAACCAAACGACCTTCCAAGGATCTTAACAGCCGAAGATTCTCATCCTGAGCAGCCACCGCCTCAAAATCGGCGTTCTCGGCACGGTATTGCTCGAGTTCGGCTTGAGCAGCACCATAAGAAACAAAAACCTCTGGCTTATACCTCGACGCCACCGCAGCAAGGGCGGTCTCTTGAGCGACTAATGCTCGCGCTGCTGACCGCGATGTGATGATGTCGAAAATTTTTCGTCGTCCATCGGCCGCCACGCCAATCACAAGCAAATCGCCATCAGTAATTCGGCTCTGGCCCAACTCGATATCGTGTCGCAAGCGATCATCCAACTCCATGCCATCCCGAGAAAAGGGCCCTTCATTTACCAAGATCTTGATATCGGAATATCCAACTGATTTTTCTCGATCTATTTTTCGAACAAACGCACAACGAAGCCGCTGCATTCCAAACTGCCGCTGAACCGATACTCGATCCATGACGTAAATAGATTGATCTCGGTTATAGAGAATAATTCTATTCTCATCTTCAGTTACCCTCTGGATATCAAAGTGATCTGGATCAATGATGGCATAACTACCCTCGTACAAACTCTTTGGACGGCGATAGACTATTCGAATTTTGTTTTTTCCCCCAGCGCCTCTAAAAATCTTTACCTCAAGATCGCTCGGTTTCTGGATCTCCATCCCAAACTTAAATGAGATATCCGACGGGCTCCGATCATAATTGACGACTGTCTCCACTCGAGATCCTCCGCCTCCAAAAAAGCGCCCCAAGCGATTCAAGCGGTCCATCAATCCGTTGAATAATCCGATTTCTGGCTTTTTGGGTTCTACCAAAACAAAAGATTGATAACGAAGTTCGGAGAAAAATTCCTGCGAACGGCTTCCAGCCCCAGGCCTCTCTGCGGTGGGCTCATTGATGGCCCAAACTTGGGTCGGCAGAGTCAGCTGAACGATGACCAGCGCCAAAACAAATGGTAAAATGACTGAGTTTAAAGTCTTTAAAATGAACCGCATGTGGCAAATTTTTTACCAGCCTAAATGCCACAAATAAAGCGCTTTAAGAGTCCTGGCGAATAAATTGTGAGATTTTCTGTTCTACTCCCAGACTTTCTAACAACTCGAAAACCGGTACGGGATCCACATATCCTTTCAAGGTGACCGATCCGACATTTCTGAGTGAAAAGAGATTCGCCTTAAGTCTCTCAACGACCGCCTGCGAAACACAAATCGTATTGGGACCTAAACGCCGAGTATATTCTTGGAGTCGCGAGGCGAGATTCACGGGCTCTCCAATTGCCGTGAAGTTAAGGCGATGCTCGCTGCCAATATTGCCGAGAATGACAGGGCCATAATTGATTCCGATGCCAATGGTAATGCCCGGGTAACCCTTTGATTTCAATGCATTATTTATATCTTCCATCGCTCGAATTGACTCCACGGCAGCGAGGCAGGCTCTTTCAAGTGCCTCGCCTGACTCAAAAACCGCTAAGAATCCATCCCCCAAAAATTTATCCACATAACCAGACTGTCGATGGACGATGGGCTCAAAAACAGAAAACGCAATATTTAGAAGTTCAACAGCCTCTTCGGCCTCAAGCCCCTCCGCCAATGCGCTGAAATTGCCGACATCCAAAAACATCAGCCCAACGGTTTTCTTTCGAACCTGCGAGAGTCTCTTTCCTGACTGCCCCAGCTTAGCTGCGGATGCAAGATCGAGAGAAAGATCCTGCGGCACGAACTTCTGAAAAACTTCGCGCAATATTTTCTCATCACGAGAAAGGTTTTGGGAAATCTCGAGATTATCTTCGAGTTGCTTCACCAGCTTGGAATTATGAAGTGCAATTCCTAAATGCTGCGCCAATGTCATGAGAAGATCTTGATCAGATATTGTAATTTGTTTTTCTGGCTGGATATTATCAACAGAAAGCACTCCCAAAACCTGCTCCGCTTCGTCCATCAAGGGAACAGCCACAAAACTTTTTGTTCCGAGCATCTTTGCAAATTTCTGAGAACGCGCAGAAAGAACCTGAATATTCTGCTCAATGTCAGAAATCAAAAGAGGGGCCTTCGTGTTGACCACTTTCACAAAAAATCCGGCGGAATTTCCAGAGCTCAAATTAAACTCTGTCTGTGATATGAGTGTCTCCACCTGTGCGTCGAATCCAAAGTGTGCTGAAACTTTCAATAAATTTTTTTCGAAATCTGTCAGAAGCAGAATGCAACGATCGTATCCCAACAATTCGCAGACCTGTCGCGTAATGGTTTTCGAGAGCACCTCGGGCGGCATCAATGAATTAGTCAGCTGTGAAACTTGGCCTATCAATTGGAGCTGCTGGTTTCTTCTCTCAATTTCTTTCAGCGTATGATCAAGAGCCTCGTTTTGAGTCAGCAGCTCTTTTTTCTGTTCGTCAAATCTCTTTTTTGACCAAAGAGCAACCGACAACAGCATTGCCGACGATGAAAGAAAAAAGGCCCACGACAAGTCAATAGCGAATCCAATTCCGAACGCAACGACGTAGGAGGCTCCTGCCAAAAGCAAATCTTTGTGACTTGATTTGCTCTGCCATCTCAATTGATAAAGGCATTTTTTTCCGCCCTGATGCAGACACTCTGTCTCAGTCAGTTCCGCCGGCGACAAGCCGAAAACTTCGGGAATGCCTTCCAACATCCCTCGACGGTTCTCACACATATAGGGGCGTTCTTTGAAAGAATGTAAGGGAATTGATTCTACCTCGGCCGCATTCGCTGAGACAGAGACGATATTAAATTTAGCTGCCTTTGTGAAATGGCCCGAGAATCGAGTCAGCAACTTATAGACAAAACTGACATCCATCAATCCGCTGATTAATTTGTGAATCATTGGATTCGCCGATATTTCGCTCACATAGCGCCCCGCTTTATAGGCAAGCTGAGGATCTCCCGTTTGTTGCGAAAGTTTTTCATAGAAGAGATCCGCAAACTCGACAGAAAACCAAGACGACTCATCCTCGAGGCGTGCGCGAGTCATCGAGAGTTCACTCAAAAAATGATCGATTCTGAGAGGAGTCCAACCAAGGCGCTTTTCTAAATAAGATATATAAAATCGAAAAATACGTGAATGAAATGGCCTTTCAATTGGTAGCTCCATAATCATGCACTTTTTGAGTTCGTAACCATCTCCTCACCAACGCTTTTCTTAAACTGCCCGACCAGCTCTTTGAATTCGGCGATAACACCCTGGGCCTGCTTTTCAAATTCTGCCACTCCCGCAGCGCTTGTAATCCAACATGTATATGTCTTCGACCAATTGACGTTAAAAGGTTTGGTCGTCTCTGGAAGTTGAAGAACGACTGGGCAAATTCCTCTTGGTTCATAGAATTGCTTGTAAGCGTGTTGAACCACCGCAGACGACATCTGTGAAATCGTCTCCATATTTTCGCCCTCTGCAAATAGAACGATAGAATTCGTTAACTCAGAAAGATTGAGCCCCACAGAAGACAATTCAACAATTCCGAAAACCTTGTGATCATCTATTTTCAGAGACAAAAGATGTCGATCCCGCATAAGACCGCATGTCTCATAAATAGGCTTCAGCTTCATGTCGAGGTCAGATGGCTGAGACAAACCGCAGGCCCTCATAAACGAGAGTAGATTTTTTTCGATCAGATGATTACTCAGATCTAACATGTCATCAGCGCCATTAGAAACAATGCGTTCAAGATATTCACTTTTTACGGGCATCGACTCCTGTTCGCGGTAGAGACCATAGGACAATTCAAAGGCTGAGCTCTTCAGCGGATCGCCGATTCTTCTCGCGGTCTCACCGAAAAGAACTGCGGGATAAATATTATTGGGTCGATAGAAAGACATGACATAAAACACTTCAACTCGTTGCATGGCCTTTGCATCTCGAAAAAAATCGACAATCGACGCGACAACTTGCTGAGCTGCAGAATTAGAAGACGCTTTAAGTGCGTTTAAATGTTGAATGATCCACGCATGGTCATAGAAATGAATGGCTGAAACATGCCCCTTAATCTCGTTTCCTTCTTTCATGACAATTTTTTTGACGATCGGATTATCCGTCGACATCAGCCGATGATAAGTTTGCAGAATTTCTTTCGATCTACCCTGCAAAAACCTACGTTTATCCTGATAAATAAAATTGGTCTCGAACATAAATTCCCAGAGCAAATCGAGATCGGCCTCTGTCACGTCCTGAACGAGATTTCCTGCAACATCCTGTGCATAAGCTGTGATATCTTTGATCAATTCAATCGGCGCCTTTATGAATTCTCCACCGACTCTAAAATGGTTGGTCTGGCCGTCAGATCGAAAATCTACATGGGCAATTTCAAACACGAATTCCCGTGGTGGCTTATGCGGCAATTGCAAAATGCAGCTGTGAAAGCGCATTCCAGATACTACCGGAAATGACGTATTGTCGAGCATGCAAGACAACCCCGATGTGGACAGTTCAAAAACCTGACCCTGAATTTTTCGGCCTGGAAAAAGCGGGTGCTCGGCAGAAAAATAACACGGTTTATCATCAAGAATGGGAACTCGTCGCGTAGAGCGAGCCACCTGAGCTTTGGCGCGAGCGCCTTCTTTTTTTCGAAACAATACAATCACTTCATATGACTGTGCCAGCGTCGAAGATCTTCGTTTCATATCCACTCGGCTAACAATCCCCTCGGTTCTGAAAATAGGTTCGCTGTGGATCATAATTTCCAGCGACTCAAGCCGATCACCCGGCAGCAAAAGACCTTCTGAACGATCCACAAAGATGGACATTCCGAGCTGAGACATCTCGCAGATCTCTGCCCTCTCGATGGTCACTGCACCAACGGTAGTCGACGCTTTGATTTTGGCCGACAAGCCCCTTTTTCGAAGATCAGCATCAATCGCAATTCTTGGATTCCGGCGAAGATTCGTGAGCGTAATTTGCTCAGGCTTCTTAAGAGTGATGATTCCATTTTCAATTTTGAGAATTTCGGTCCTCAGATAGGCTCTCTTTCGCTTATAACCAAAAGAGATATTCACAGTCAGCGGCAGTTCACCCTTCGCCTTAAAATCTTTGTTTTCTGCCTGAAACGTATCGTCAAGAACATCAACAATTATTGAAGGCCCCTCAACCTTCGAGACCTTATCTTGCCCCCGATCGAGTGACATATAAATGGGAGCTCCCGAGAAAGCCAAGAATTCCAGAACGCTCGAAACTTTAATTGAATCAATATGCTGAGGCGGCTGAGTTCGGTAGAACTCTTCCAGTGAAATTCGATTTGAACTCATGCCTCATTATAGAACTTTTACGTTTTGACTCGTCACACCGAACTCTCAGACATCCATTATAAGGCTGACACAAAACACACATCACAATGCGCCATCGCTGAAATAACACCAAATTTAAATTTCAGTTTAGAATATGAAAATGCCCTACCTCATGGAATCTGCACGAGAATCTGAACGTCTTTGGCTCAAAAGTGATGCCGAAACTTCAAAACAACAATTAATCATGACCGGATTGAAACCTGGAATGATTGTCCTTGATGCAGGAGGGGGCGCTGGATTCGTGACTCGAATCATGAGTGAAATCGTCGGATCAACTGGAGAAGCGATTCTTGCTGATCTCTCTGAAGAGCGCCTCAAAGTCGCGAAGGAGCAGAATCGAGACAGAAGAAATATTGCTTATATCCAAGGGCCATTGGAAAACTTGAGAATCTCGGACAACTCGATCGATTTCATCTTTTGTAGATTTGTTTTTGAATATCTGAATGATCCATCGAGCGTTATGAACGAGTTTGTTCGAATCTGCAAACCCGGTGGAAAAATTGTTGTCGGAGATCTGGACTACAATATGCTCTCGCACTATCCAATTTCTCCACGGCTGGAATCTCAAATTCGAGAAATTATCTCGAAACTAGAACAAGCGAAAATGTGGGATCCATACGCTGGAAGAAAACTTTACCACTGGTTTTCAACTAAGAAGCTTTCCAAGATCAAAGTTCATATGTTGCCGCATCACTTGATCTATGGAGAAGCGCAATCAAGAGATACCATTAACTGGGCGATGAAGATTGACCAAATGGAAGAACTTTCAAAAAAAGGCGTTCTTCAGTTCTCATTTGACATTAATGAGTTCAGAAATGAGTTTATGAAATTTTTCGAGAATCCTCACCGCTTCAGTTATTCTCCACTTTTTTTAGTGGAAGCGCACAAGCCAAGGCGCTAACTTTGGCAGATGAAGAGATGCGTCTGGGTTTCAAGCGACCCGCTCTATATTAAATATCACGACGAAGAATGGGGAGTTCCAGTTTTTGATGACCAAAAGCTTTTTGAGTTCCTGGTGCTTGAAAGCGCACAGGCCGGACTGAGCTGGATTACGGTTCTAAGAAAACGAGAAAACTACAGAAAGGCATTTCATCATTTTGATCCTGTCAAAGTCTCAAAAATGACCGCAAAAGATGTCGAAAAGCTACTACAGAATGAGGGAATCATTCGAAATCGGGCAAAGATTGAGGCCGCCATTAACAATGCAAAAGTATTTCTTCAGATTCAGAATGAATTTGGGAGCTTTGCAAAATACAGTTGGCAGTTTGTGAACAACAAACCGCTGCAAAACAAATGGAAGAGATCACAGTCCTTACCCGCGACATCAGAACTCTCCGATCGTTTCTCCAAAGACCTCAAATTGAGAGGATTCAAATTTCTGGGATCAACCGTCATCTATGCCCATATGCAGGCCGTTGGAATGATCAACGATCATATCACCGATTGTTTTCGCCATCGTGAAGTCAAAAAAAATCAAACACCGAATAACGCCTGAGATTCAGAAATTAAGCCCGGGATCACGAGAGTTAGCTCCTCCACTTGTCCAGGCGAAAATCCTAATTCGGCAAACGCCTTCTCAGATCGCAGATCAATTCCATGGGGAGGGCGACCAAACCCGAAATAATGGGAGAGCAGATTGGCTGCATATACCACCGTCACCATTGTTCTTGCACTCTGTGATTTTTCATAGTCGTGGTGAAATCGAATAATTTCGACAACCACATTTGGAAACTTCCAGCGCGATGCCACAAGCGCACCAACCGTCGTATGGTATTCCTCAAAAATTCGATTCAGGATGAAATGGACTTGATCAGGCGGTAAGACGACCTCCTGACTTGCTGACGAATCTGCAGATTTTATCAAATTTGTCTGCGCAGATTTTGTAGAATTCAAAAGAAACTTTTTCTTCTGCAACTCCAAAAAGCTATTGAGCAATACCGGCTTACCCATATCATGCAACAACCCGGCAATGTGAGCATACTCCGCGTCGACCCCAATCTTATTGGCAAGATACCTGGAAATGGTTGCGACAGCTGACGAATGCTGCCAAAGATTTTTAAGAACATCTTCAAACCCACGCGCATCAAAAATTTGTCCCTGTATGGTCGACGAGAGAATCGCATCTTTCGCGATCCTGAGCCCAATCCGACTGAGTGCATCTCGCAACGAAACTGTTTCTGAAACACCCCGATAATATGCAGAATTCGCAATCTTAATTAATCGCGCTGCAAGGACTTGATCTTGTCGGATCAGTTTCTCCAATTCGGGAATTCCAGTCTTTGGATTCTTCAACATCTCTAATGCCTGAGTCGCAACCTGAGGAAGCATCGGAATCTCAAAATTCTCTTTTGTTACCTGCTCTTTGATCGTCGCTCGCACAATCTGAAAAATGGATTCGAGATTATTGACCGAACTCGCAGCTGATAGTTTCAAGTCATTATTTTGCTGCATGAGGTTTACTCCTTTGCAATGGAATTCGTATCACAAATTTCGTATGCGCCGATCGCTCGTCGATAAACAATCGACCTTGATGGTCCTCAATAATTCCCTTTGAAATACTGAGACCGAGGCCAGTTCCTTTACCAAGCTCTTTTGTGGTAAAAAATGGATCCATAATTTTTGCACGAAGAGACTCTGGAATTCCCGATCCAGAATCTTCTATTGAAATTTCAAAATCGGAGCCAACCTCTGCAATTTGTACTGTGATCCAGGGTGAGGGAGAACCCTCAATTGCGTCCAAGGAGTTGTTTAAAAGATTAAGCAATACCTGCGACAACTGGGACGACCGGCACTCTACACTATTTGTTGTTGTCACGTAGAGCTTGAACTCAACTCCGTTATTTTTGATTCTTTCTCGGCAGAGCTCAAGAGTATCATCGACGATCTGATCCCACGATGCCCTGATGAATGGATCGTTCTCTGAATTTCTTGCAACAGCTTTCATTCCTCTGACAATCTTCGAGATACGATCAACCGTATCCATGACTTTAATCAACCCATCCTTAAATCGAATCGGGTCTACTTTTCCTGCTTCGAGGTTTTTCAGAAGAAGCGCTGCGCGCCCATGAATAATCGCGAGTGGATTATTGATTTCATGCGCAATTCCTCCGGCCATCTCACCAAGGCTTGCAAGACGAGAGGAGTGAAAGAGCGTCATCTCTGCCTGCTTTTTCGATCGCAAATCGATTGCAACAACTGCTGCAAACTTTGGCATTCCTTCGGAATCTCTTAACGGAAAAACCCTGAGTAAAACTGGAATCTTTTCTCCAGTTTTTTTATTCTCAAGAGTGCGCTCGCCTTCCCAGGTATTTTCCAATCCCGACGATTTAATTCCCTCGGAGACGAGCTCACTGTAGTAACTAATAATATTTACATCATCTAGAACGCCATGTTCTTCAAAGCCAAGCATGGCCCGAGCCTTTTTGTTCAGAAAAATGGGCTTGCCTGCCAAATCGCCATAGCCCACAAAATCACTTGATGCCGATATAAGACTGACGAGATTTTGCATCATTTCTTCGTCTTGCTTACGTGATGTTATGTCTCGAATGATGCCAATCAGGTACTCTCGTCCAGATTCGTCTGTATACGGGGTTTTCTTTGTGAGAATTTTTCTCATCTCCCCCGTATCGGGCAAAACAATTTCTTCTTCGATCTCATTACTTAACTGGAATTCAAAGACTTCATTGTCCATGACCCAAAAATGATCGGCCATTTCCTTTGGAAAGATATCGTAATCACTTTTGCCTACAAATTTTTCAGAGGGCATCTTCAAGAGATTCGTGAATTCTCGATTACCATAAATCCATCGATGCTCACGATCCTTCACAAATATTGGATCGGGTAAAATATCCAAAAGATTGCTGATGAATTCGTTCTGTTGCTTACTCGCTGACTGAGCGACTTCAAAAATGAGTCCGACGATTTGACTCGGGCGAGATTGTTCATCTCGAAGAATCTTGCCCGTCACTCGGAAGGATTTCGTAACCCCGACAACGCTGAAGATTCGAAACTGAAAATCGAGATTTCCGCCACTCTGAATTGCCGCGGAAATATGCTGATCAAACGACGCAGCATCAGCGGCGAGAATCGAAAAAGTGGGATCTCCCAGCGCCGCAATATCAAGCAGAGACTCTGCACAGCCAACCTGTTCAGAAGCAATATGCCATTGCCAAATCCGGGCATTGAGTGACGAAAGAGCTAGCCGAACTAATTCATCTCGTCGTTCGGATGAATCAACGACTCCACCAAAGGCAATTGGATCAGATAAACGAGACATCCCCCAGACACTCCCCTAAGCACCATTTTACGATATTCTGCGTCGCACCAATAACCTGGCGAAATGACTTAATTTATTTTGATTCTCCAAATCGGCTTCGGTTTAGACGCCAAGTGATTGTAGGCTAATTCGTGTTAAAAAAAAGAAGCCATTCAACGGTGACAGCATTCTATTCTGTGGTACGTGAGGCGAATGCAAAAATTGGTTATTTCTCTCCACAGTTATCTCTTGGTTTCGGCTGTTTTTTTTGGCTTGGGAGTTTCAAATTCATACGCAGATAAAGGGGGCCCACAGGAGGGTCCTTCTCGATCGGCATCAAGTTCAGCCCCTCGACAAACTAGAGAAGAACTAAAAGTAGAAAAGTTTCACGCAGCACTAAAATTCTGGGCTGCGCTCCGGGAACGAGGCTTCGTTTTTCCCAAGGATCCAACAACCGCTCGAAAAAAGCTCTTGAATGAACTGAGCGGCAAAGCAGCTGTTGAGACCGTCGTTCCAAGTAAGAAAGAGCTTGAGAAAAAGCGACAGCGGATTGAAAACGACATTTCAAGCGCGATTACAATTGCGGGCACTGATGATATTAAGGCCCAGCAACTTGGCAAGCTTCTCTTAAATCTCCCTTCCGTCAATTTTTGGATGGGCAGAGAATCTCGACTCGCCGCGGACCTCAGTATGGCCAGAATTGAGAATCAATTGCACGTCATTCGACGCAGCTCACAAGCGACCGATTTTGTTGCAGCTGCTTCAGCGAGACGAAGACAAACTGACGATTTTTCCATCCCACTTCCAGCAGACGAAATAACTGAGGCTGCCCTCACCGCAATGGCTAAACAAAGCAAACTGCCATTTGAGATCACTGAACTTCGTGAATTGCTGAGAAAGGAATTAGATGCAGACTTAGTTGTTCAGCTGGTTGATCGAGGTTTTTCAGTGCCAACCTCTGATCTTGTTAACGGAAGGCTGTCTATCGAAATCAAATTTTCAGCCAAAAAGGATGTGCAGGTCGTAGAGATATTTTCTGTGCCATTTGACATATCGACAAAACAGACGACTTTTGAATCTGCAATTGCAACAGGAGACTGGTTTGAGCGACTACAGGCAGCGATCGACGCCTTGACTCACAAGCCTGCGACTACCATTCGCGCTCGGATTTACGATCCTGAATCACACAGTGCTACTTCTGACGAGGGTACCAAAGAAAGTGGTGCCGAATGTTTAAATGCGCTTCTTAAGATTGCTAGCATTCACAAGGGGAACACCAGCGCAGCGGTCAATAAAGAAGGCCCACAAGAGCCGCGCAGATAAAAGTCGCAAGATTGCCCCCGATCAAGGCTTTAACACCCAGCTTTGCGAGATCAGCTCGCCGCTCAGGGGCCATCGCACCAATACCCCCCACTTGGATGCCGATCGATGCAATATTTGCAAATCCACAAAGCGCATAGGACGCAATGAGAACCGTCCGATCGCTCAGGGCCGAACCAATATCGGATAAGCTGATATAGGCGACGAATTCATTGAGTACGATTTTTTCTCCGAGCAATCGGCCCATCGCAGAAATTTCTGAAACGGGCGTGCCCAGCAACCACGCCAACGGAGAAAAAACCCATCCCAGAATTTGCTGCAGAGTAATGTGATAACCGAGAAGGCTTGCAAGCCATCCCACAACACCATTCGCCATATAAACAAGCGCCGTAAAGGCAATCAACATCGCTGCAACATTCAGCGCCAACGATAAGCCTTCGGAAGCTCCTCGAGTGGCGGCCTCAATGGCGTTCGTATCCACTTTCGCGAAATTAGACTCGAGCTTATCGTTCGCCTTTTTCAAATCACGATCTGGCATCATGATCTTAGAAATCAAAAGAGTTGCCGGAGCAGACATAATGCTCACAGTTAACAAGTGGCCCGCAATATCGGGAAATCTCGTGTGAAGAAGCGCAACATAAGCAGCCATCACCCCACCTGCCACATTTGCCATTCCGCCAATCATAATACAAAGCAAACTGGAGTTCGTCATTGTGGCCAGATAAGGCTTAATCAAAAGAGGCGCCTCAGTTTGACCTAAAAAAACATTTGCCGCCGTTGAAAGAGTTTCAGGCCCCCCAACCGGCATAAATTTTTTCATCACCCACGCGATTCCATAAATGATTCGCTGAAGAATTCCTAAATGATAGAAAACCGCGACAAGCGTTGAAAAAAAGATGATGGTAGGAAGAACTTTGATCGCAAAAACAAAGCCACCGGTTTTTGCTTCATCCGATAATGGGCCAAAGACAAAGCGAGCGCCTTCATCCGAAAAGCTTAAAACTTTCATCACAAAGCCATTCAACCAATCAAAAACAAACTTAAAAAGCCCAGGAATTTTAAGTGAGGGAACTCCCAAAACCATGACCGCGAAAATAATCTGGAGTAAGAACCCCCAAATCACAATCCGATAAGAAATCGCCTTGCGATTATCTGATAAGAGCCAAGCAATACCCACAAAAACAATGATTCCTAATATCCCTGTCATGCTCAATGCATACGCGGGCGAACACAAGAAACTCAAGTCACAAATCGAGTCCGCAGCACTTGGTGCCACAAGCTTTCAAGGCGCGTATGACATTGATGCCCATCGGCGAGCAGGTAGACGTCCAGCCCGAGTTCCCGTCCCACCTCAAGGTCATGATCGGTATCACCAATTAATACGGTTTTTCGCGGTTCCAAGGGATGCTCACGCAAAAGATCTCGGCCGCGATCGAGTTTGCTTCCGGCATAATGATCGCCTATGCCGTAAATTTCCGTAAAAAAATGCTCAACGCCAAATTTTTTGACCACTTCGTCTAAATGCCGCTGATGGCCCGCTGAAAGTATGAACTGCGGTCGCCCGGTCATATGATTAAATCTCAGAGCTTCGATCACATCCGGAAATAGTCGAGCCTTATCGACGTTTTTTCCATAAACTTCAATAAATCGATCTGCGATGTCTTTAAATGGCGTTCGAGTGAAATCAAATCCCAATTTTTCGTAATAGTTATAGACCGGAAAGCCAAATATCTTTCGATAATCCTGCACCGTTAACTGTGGAAGCTCATATTCCACAAGAATCTCCTGAATTGTGGAAACAGCCACTTCAACGTCATCCAGCAATGTTCCATTCCAATCCCAAACGACTGCAGAATAATTTTTCATGATTTGCGGCAGAGGACCAACGACTTCCATAGGCCCGTTCTATATCAGTGCCGAAGCTCATTTGCTAGTTCTTAACGAACCAGAAACAACCACAGCCGTAGTTCTGGCTGTCCGCCATGGCTTCGCTCGCATCATAAACCAAGCCACCGGATTGTTCTGCATCAGGAATCAATGCGAATTCTTGCAGCGAAAATCCTGAAAACATCTCAATCACCTGTCGATATCTGTAAATTCTATGTGCATTAAATTGAATGACGCTCTTGCCGATTGGAACCACAAAAAGTAACTGGCCGTTTTTGGCAACAACTCGCTTTAATTCCTTCACTGCCGCGAGATCCCCATCGTAATCTAACTCATCGCCATAGCGAGCAAGTCCAATATGCTCAACAACGTGCATGCATGAGAGCGAGAGAATCGATTCGTCGGCAAATGGTAATTTTTTAATATCTGCAGATCCAATTTCTAGTTGAGAAAGCTGCAATTGAGGCGGACGAAAATCAAAAAACTTAATGGGGACGAATGCTGAAACAATTGAACAAAAGAAAAGACTAGAAGAAATGTCGACATGTTCCTTCGGTCTCGTCTTTTCAAGAATCCGAGCGCCCCATGCTGTATGATAGACATAGTGGCGATCAAAACCTGTATTTGTTGTTCGGTCATCCAAACATGGGAAGCGATATTTCCAATCAAGCAAAAATCTTTTTTCAGTCTTCAATTCTTGCTCTGAGATTTTTTTAAATTCCTCAACGAATTGTTGTTCTTTTTCAGACAATCCCATTTGCCGCCTCCTTAAGTCTTTAAGAATTGTCTTTTATTGAGACTTTCACCACTCATTTGTTCTAGAATCTAAAATGTAGGGGAACACACGATTGAACTCAAAGCCCAACGAAAAACAAATATCGCCGTTTAAGGCTCATGCTTTTTTAGTGGGCTTGGGCATTTTCTTGAGCCGCATTGCCGGCCTCGTTCGAGAGCGAGTCTTTGCTCACTACTTTGGAAACTCATTGGCCGCCGGAGCCTTTCGCGCGGCATTGAGAATTCCAAATTTTTTGCAGAATCTTTTTGGTGAGGGTGTCTTGTCGGCCTCGTTTATTCCCGTTTACTCCGGACTGCTTGCCAAAGGGGAAGATGAAATCGCTGGAAGAACCGCCGGTATCATCGCCACACTATTAGCATCCCTCGTCAGTATTCTCTGTATTCTTGGTGTTTTATTTTCATCGACTCTCGTGGATTTAGTCGCCCCAGGATTCGAGGGCGAAGTGAGAACTCTCACCATTGATATTGTTCGAATTCTTTTTCCAGGCATTGCTCTTCTTGTACTGTCTGCCTGGTGCCTTGGCATTCTGAATAGTCATCGAAAGTTCTTTGTCTCCTACTCGGCTCCGGTGCTTTGGAATCTCGCCATGATTTTGACTTTGATTTGTTTTGGGTCTCATTCAGACGAAAATTCCCTCGCTGTTTATTTAGCCTGGGGAACCGTTGCTGGCTGTGCTTTACAATTAATTGTTCAACTCCCATTTGTGTTTAAATTTGCTCCGCGAATTATTTTTGGATTTTCCACAAAACTTCATTCTGTACGAATGACGATCAAGAACACGCTTCCGGTACTCATGGGCCGTGGCATTATTCAAACAAGTGCATATATAGACAGCATGATCTCAAGTTTCTTGGGACCTATTGCCGTAGCGGGACTCGGTTATGCTCAGACGATTTACCTGCTGCCCATCAGTCTGTTTGGAATGTCGGTCGCTGCAGCAGAACTGCCAGCTATGTCGACCATCGCTGCAAATTCAGATGCGGCAAATGAAGCTTTGATTCAACGGCTCAAAAAATCACAACTGACTGTTGCCTCAATGATCTTGCCATCAATTGTCGCCCTGTCAGTTCTTGGAAAATTCGTTGTCACTATCATTTATCAAACAGGCAAGTTCACAGAATCCGACACATTATTTGTCTGGTATATTTTGATTGGCGCCAGCGTCGGATTACTTCCTAATACCTGGGGACGATTGTACTCGTCGACGCTCTATGCTCTTCTCGATACAAAAACTCCCCTCAAGTGTGCCAGCGTAAGAGTGCTTGCAACCGTTCTTCTTGGAATCCTATTTGCTTTTCCCCTTCGTCCGTTATTTCTGCAGATTTTCTTATGGCTCGGAGTTCAAATTCCCTTCAACGAGATACAGATGGGGGCTGTCGGACTTTCTTTCTCGAGCAGTCTCGCCGGAATCATTGAATATGCTTTACTCAAACGATCGCTTTCAAAACGCCTGGGGAATTTTAAGTGTAGCCGAGCTAAGCTGATGGGATGTTTATTCGCAGCCATATCATCAAGCCTGATCGCTCTAAGCCTGGCGCTCTTGATGCCAGACAGTATTCATCCACTGGTACGAGCCCTATTGATAATGGGAGTATTTGGCTCAATTTATCTTGGAATTTCTAAGGCATTGAGGCTCAGAGGTTAATCCGAAATAAATACACCGACATAGATTTTCTGAGCTTGATAAAACGAGCCTGAAAAATCGTGAAGATGCGTAAGGACTGAATCGAACTTACCGCGCACCTGACCAACCATCAAAATTGCCGCATCCGTCGTGTTGTTTGGACTCAATTCAATATTGACCTCCGGAACAAAATTTTTCTCATTATCTTTCTTTGGATCAATAAATAAGAGACCCCCAAGGTGCACTGTAGTTTTATAGGTGATCCCTTGTTTTAGAGAATCGAGAGTCGTCTCGCAGGTATCAAAAAACTCCGGGGCATCAAACCAATTACTTGCAGGATCATAAGCTGGCATTGAAATGGTTTTCGTACACACATGTTCGTCTTTTTTTTGAAAATTATTATCACTGATTTTTTCATTCCAAAATTTATCTACGAAATATGTCACATTCATATTTTTGATTGGCTTTGCTGGCACCGATCCAGTCACCCTCGCGATAAAAAGATCTCGTGTCAGAGAATTTTGCCGATGACCATTCAGCCGAAGATGTATCAAGTCATCCACAAGATCTGCACAGGCCTGTTCACTCCGAAATGAAAGAACGGCGAAAAATAATAAAATAAACAACGCTGATTTAGACATATGATCTCCCTTCGCCAAGGATATATAGTTCATGCCCTTGGGGCGCAGCGTCAATGATCGGAAGACGACAGAGAAAACTACATCTCCTTGATCGCCGTCCACAAAGTGAGATCCATCAAATTATCCAGATTTTGCTTTGCCATCTTCCGAATGGTCTGGATCATTTCAATTTTAAAATATGCATCGATATACTCATCGCTATGGCTGCTGCGCAAAAGCGCAGAAAAACATTTTCTATACTCGTCAAGATCTTCTGGACTGTAACCTCGAGACAGGAGTCTGCTCTCAATATCCCCTGCTAATCGCGTCAGATCTTGAGTTTCTTTTGGCTTCAGATATTTCAGTATTTCATCAAATTCAAAACCCACATGCAAAGCCACTGCCGGCCAGTAAAGAGAATTACTATCTCCAGCAATAATGATGGGAAAGATCATCTCTTTTAGAATTTTTTCTTTTGAAAATGTTCCAGAGTCACGCGCAGTCCGAGCTTGATACGTCAAATACTGGGCGAGCAAAGCTCGATCATCTGCAGTTCCCCCCACAAGAGACAACGCAAAAGGCTCAATCTCATTTGCTTCAGATTCCAGTCGACCTACCAGCTCTGCTGCATCAGCTCCAGCAAGAGTCCCTCGCCGCATCTCAGCAACCCGTTGCCCACTTGCTCGCAATTCAAGGCGAGAAAAGATCGCACCTAATACCGCTAGCTTATGGACATAACCACCTTCTAGATACAATTCGAATAAGCGAGGTAAGGGCTCCAACCGAGATCTCTCAAAGTCACTTCGAAATATATCCATCCGAAGATCAGTGACGACCGTTGAGCTAAAACGAGGACTTCTGCCATGCGTAAATTGAAAATTCTGAGCATCCATCATTGCAGGACTAAAAATTTCGGGCACCCAATGAATATCATCACGCACATACTCTGTTGCGCCCATTTGTCGGAGCCCAAAGTTTCTGTGTAGTCCCAACCCAAGCTGGTCTCCATAAGCAAAGGCTGATTGGCCAAAGAAGTTCAAACGAGGATCTCTGTTTGACTGAAAGAAGCCATGGGTCTCCACCCAAAGCCGGGCCAGAACAAGAAGTCGTTTCCGAACATCTAGTTTATGGCGCACGGCGAGCGCACCGATTTCAGACTTAAATCCAACAAGGTCATTGGTTCCATCATCATTCGCAATTGCTGTGCTATATAATGGAACCCGTATCCCCAAGTATTCCTCCACCGGAATCAAGTCCGGCGGTGGCACAAGGACAGACGACATGATATCGTCTTCTGGATTGCGAAATCTGCTGAAGTCTTGGCCGTAGAGTCTCTGAACAAGAATGCCTTTAGGCTCAATCTCCGCTGGCTCGATCTTTGATGACTCCAGATCTCCCCCCCTGACTCGGTAAGGAATCTGGATAACTCGGGCACCTCCAAGCGCTTCATTAGTCTCTGAATCAAAGACCGTAAAATGGGTTGCTTCATTCAGATATCTCAACCAGTTGATAGCTAACATCTCGCGAAAACTGACCGGCCAATTCCGACGGCGATATTCTGTCTCGACAAGTCGAAGATGCGGCTGAACCAATCTCCATATCCCGACTTTTCCGATAGCAGCGGGGATCTTAAAAACATCTCTCTCGCTAGAAGGAAGGTTCACCAGTCTCCGCTGAATTCGTTCAGAATAAAGGCCATAGCGTGAATGCGTGCGAATGACTTCTGCGAATTCGAGCCAAGTCGCTCCAGGGACTTTTTCAATTTGCAGAAGATGCAGTTCTTGTTCTTGCGGTGGTCTATCATCCTGAAAATTAAAATCAGGAAGTGCAATTCTTTGAATCGATTGCCCGCAACGAAAAAAATCACTCAAACCAAACTGAATGTCGACTGTCGTAACAAGAGCTAGATAAAGAGCGACCATCACCTGCCCGCATCGGTATGATATCCTTATTCAATTTACAAGCGCCTTTTCGTACAGCGATCTGGCCAACGACCGGCCAATATCGAACTTGCAGGCTTTCTAATTGTTAGCTAAAGCACTCCCACAGATGAACCTCGCTAAGCACCTGAAAATCATGTGGATCTTTGCATGCGCAACAGTGGCAGCAACCCTGTTTCACCTGCACGATCTTTCTGCAAGTGAAGCGGAGAAAACTCGACATTCAGGCTCATCTCTTCACCAAATCACGCCCTGCGCTGAATTTCTATCACTCGTTCAACTCCATTCCAATCAACTCGTCGCAGCGATTCGAACGCCAGATTCTGACACTCTAAAAAAGCTTTTCGAAGAGCTCCATCTTCTTGATCCCATTGAAATTGCCGCGATGACGGCTCAGATCAAATTGGGTGCCTTGCTCAACGCAAGCATCGTTCAAGAGGCGATTGTCAGGGCGTGGGTTCACCTTTATCCAGACAAATCAAGACTCGTCTCGGCCGTTAAACACTTCAAAGATATTTCTAAAGAATCAGAGAGACTCTACCTTGTAGATCTCGTTCTGGCAGAACTGCTCTGCCTCACGCCCACTAGCGTGGCTCTCACTGCTATTGGAGATCTCGAAAAAATTGCAACGCGCATGCGAATGACAAGCAGTGCTTTCTTAGAGCTCGCAAATCAAATGCATCAGCTCAGTCAGACGGACTTGGGATTTTATAATATTCGACTCGCTATTTACGCAAATCTCTATCTCGCACAACCGGAGCTAATTAGAGGGATCTCCAATCGCAGTGGTGCGTTTCAGCTCTTCTGGATCCGCCGAGACAAACAGCGCACTCCGATGGCTCCCAAGCATAAATCGGTCACCAGCTTCGAACAATTTAGAAGAGGGCGATCGACTTATTTTGATACGGCAGAGCTGACCAACTATTTGAAGTATGCAGCACCGGCTGCACGCTCTTATTTTATTTTTATTAACCTGAGAAAATTTACCGACTCCCAACTCAACGACCTCAAAAGAAGCTCGTATTTCAGCGAACTTTCTGAACAGCTACAAGCAGAGATTAATCAGGCAAAAGCCGCAGACTCTTTTTTGGATTTTTCTTCCGAATTGGACTTTGATACCTTGTCTAAAGAATCAGATCGCTTTATCTCTGAATCGCCCACTGATTTTACTCGAAAGACTCGGGTCATCTCCGCTTTCGAACGATATTTGAGTCGTTTTCCACCCACAACTGCTGATCGAGTACGTTCCGAAATGATGCAAGGAAAATCGGCTGTGGCGATCGTCAAAGAACTGATCTCCGAGACTGCAAATTCTCAAAGCCACGCAGCAACAGCGACCTTGATCTTGACGATATACGCCTCAAACCCGCTCGATGCATTCCTTGGCACCTTGATCTCTGTCGTCCCTCCAAAGTGCTTTGTCGAAGTGAAATCGCTCGTCACCTCGCAAAGCGCTCGAGCGAGAACCGCTATCAAAAACCTTGAAAGAGCTGCGTTTCAGTGGCCACACATACCGCCAACACCCCCAGAACACTCCCCCGCTCCCAGCCGGACTTTAGACTGGGACACGACACTTCGCGTGAAAGAGTAATTTTTAGAGTCATTCGAACGTCTGAAGGCTAATATTGATCTTGCATGATCAGTTTTAGTAAATGGAAAATTTTGGAAACGAAGCTCGCCAGCCTATCTATTTATCCAAAAGACCTCGCCGAGCATTTCATCCGCAGTTCTGGAAATGGGGGACAGAACGTCAACAAAGTGAATAGCTGTGTCTATCTTAAGCATATTCCCACAGGCCTTGAAGTAAAATGCCAGAAAACCAGATCTCAACAAGACAATCGATATTTTGCACGCGTCATTCTGATTGAAAGAATTGAAGCAATCCAACTCGGCCGAGAAAGTAAGAAGGCCAAAGAGGTTTATAAACTGAGAAAACAAAAACAAAGGCGGTCGAAACGAGCTAAAGAAAAAATGCTGGCCGCCAAGTCTCAGCGATCTGAGAAAAAAAATATGCGGAAAAATCCTGCCTTCGATGAATAAATGAGACCCTTCACATTCACGTAAAGGGAACTAACGAAGAATGATTGCTCTCTGCGTTCATATATCCTTTGCCCATTTTTTTTCGAAGGTATAAAAATTTTTCTATGAAAACTATTTATACCTCAACTATCGGCGTATTTTTGTTTTTTATTTTTTTACTACAAAGCAATTTTGCTTCGACCTGTAATACAGATCTGGCGGTTCTTGGAACGGATCGACCTGAATGGATCAATGGATTTCTTGATCGAACTGCTACCCCAGGCGAGAAACCTTCCCAACGCGCCGAACGCCTTCGAGATGCTTGGAAAATTCTTGTAAAGACCCCCGTTCAGAATTGGAATAAAGCTTTTAGAAATCGAGCGAGTGAGGGAAAGTTTAGCGATATCGAAGTCTATGCGATTTCATTTTTAGCAATCGACGCTTCTCGAGTGACTCTTCAAAAATTGTTGGATCAGGCTGCCGCTCATTTTTTTCCAACGGAAACATTGGCCACATCCGCGTTTAGCCAATTTCTAGACCTCGCCTTGCGAGAATTGGCAGAGGGCAGGATGGTGAGCGCCTCCATAGACAGAAGCAGCCGGCTAAGAAGTGACGTTCAAAGCCTTGCGACGAGATTTCAGAGAGTACATCCGAGTGGCGAAATCCCAAAGACTGCGCCGGTCATTGTGCAAGTCTCACCAGATCTCGTCAGAATTTTGAATATCTTGTCGAACTGGGGCGAACTCGGACGCAGTACAGATGAACTCCCTGTTGCCCTTGAAGCCCAACGATTGCTAGCCAATATTCGCAGTGTCACTGGCACCTCCAATCGCTGTACTCAGGCCGATTGCAGCGGATGCTCGGCTTTTCAAGGGGGCTTTCGATGCCATCCGGAATCAACTGGCCTTCCTGGTCAACAGACGGCAAAACCGCAGGGTGAATGCGACGTCTGGGCGCTTATGCACACCGCAAACCTTCACCAAGAACACTTAAGATTTGCTCGAACACTGAAGGCTTGGTCTGACCTATTGCCAAGAGATCAGCAGCCCTAAACGGGTTTCCGACGGTTCAACTACTGGATTCTAAACCGATACCCTACGCCAGGCTCGGTTAGAATCCACTTCGGCTGGGCTGGTATCTCTTCCAGTTTTTTCCGAAGGGCCGCAATATACATTCTCAGATATTGTAGATCGTCTTGCTGATTGGGGCCCCAGACGTCTCGCAAAATCATGCGATGAGTCAGAACCCTCCCTCGATTTCGCAATAACAGAGAGAGCAATCGGAACTCCAAATCTGTCAAATGAATCTCGGTATTTTTTTTCTCGGCAGTATTTTTCTCAACAGTTCTGGCATTCAGATTTATACGGATATCTCCGAACTCGTGAATAACATCGGGCTCACTTTTTTCACGACGTCTTAGCAAAACACGGATACGCGCCAAGAGTTCCGGCAAACTGAATGGCTTTGTAAGATAGTCATCCGCGCCAGAATCTAACGCCGCGACTTTCTGATCGTCTTCATTCTGCACGGTCAAGACGATCACTGGAATATCTGACCATTCTCGCAGTTCGTTTAGGAGCGACAATCCACTGCCGTCAGGCAATTGCAGATCAAGTAACGCCAAGTCTGCCTGCTTTGCCCAAAGCTTTGCTCGAGCTTCAAAAACACTTGGCGCATCAATCACAGTATATCCGCTCGTCTCAAGGGACTTTGTGAGAAACTTTCGGATCTGAGGCTCATCATCAATCACTAATATTCGTGTGTTCATCATCCCAGTTCCACTCTAGCTGCCCCTTCGGGAATCGGAAATCGAAGTTCAAAACAAAGACCCCCGGCATCCTTTCGCTTTGCGATCAAGTCTCCGCCTTGAGCCTGTGCGAAGGTTTTCGCAATCGACAGACCAAGACCCAATCCACCCGTGCGAACAGTCCGTCCCGCCTGAAATCGACTAAATACGTCTTTTAAATCCTGCTCGGCAATTCCAGGGCCAAAGTCTTCGACCGTAACAACCAAGCTATTCGCATGCTCGATGACTGAAATAATAAATCCGTCTTCTGACATCGCATGAATGCACGCATTCGATAGAATCTGAAACAAGCTTTGTGTTGCCAACCCATGATCCAATTTTAACAACGGCAATGAGGCAGAATAATTGATTCTAAACTTCTGCCTCCACTTTTCTGACTTCAATTCGTTCAGAGCCGCGTGAATAATATCAGATGGATCCGTCCACTCTAGTCGCGCTTTCAACATTCCAGAATCAATTCTGGTCGTATCCAACAAATTCGAAATTAATTTATCCAATCGAGCGACCGACTCAAGCGATTCTGCGACATCATTTGTTTCTGACGGAAGGGATTCCAAGAAACCTCTTAGATTTGTAAGCGGGGTCCTTAACTCGTGGCTGAGAGAACTGAAAATTGTTCGGAATAAATGTTCAGAATGCTCCAGAGCTTTTAACTCTAAAATTTCCGTCTGCCCAAGAGCTCTCTCAACTGCAATGCTCGCCGTTGATGCCACGAGTTCGAGGAGCGCTATTTCGTCGGCACCCAGAACCAACGATTGACGCGGACGAATACTTAAAACTCCAGTGACCTTTGAGGCTGAAATCATGGGCAAGTGATAACCCTCGGCATCACGCAATGTTTCAGATTGCTTTCCAGTTCGGATAAATTTTTGAAAGGCATAGTGAGCTACGCTCATCTCCTTTGGCCCCGGATTCCACGAGCTTTTGCTTTCTGGCATGAATTTCATCTGATCTTTTTCGTCGCGAATAAATATTGCGATATCCGCGGCAATCAAATGAGAAATTGATTTTACGATAACTTCAACCAAACTTGATATGTCGTCACTTCTTGCCAAATTTAAACTAAGATCCGACAAAAACTTAGTTTGCCTCTCTTTGCGCTCATACGCTTTTTCTTTCGCAGCACTACGCGCACTCAGACTGCCCATCACCACGGCGCCAACAACAAAAATAAAAAATAAGAGAATGTCTTCAAGCTTCGTAATGTAAAAGCTGTATTTAGGTGGAATAAAAAAGACATTCCAAAAACTTGCCGTCAAAACACTGGCTGCAAGAATGGGCCCCCGGCCAACAAAAAATCCCAAGACCATCACAACAGAAAGAAAAAAAAGACCAATAGCAGAATATCCCACCCACTCTTGAAATGGATAGGCCACGATCACGACTCCAATACTTACAAGCACAGCCTTCAAATAATCTGAAAGCGAAGAATGATTGCCATCGAACAGAAAAGATCTGAAGCGCGCTCGCTTTGAGGCCTCCGTCTCCACCAAATGCAAACTGACATCTGAAAGGTTCTCAAGAAGATCTTTCATCAGTCCTTCACCCGAAGAATATAAGCCCTTCATGCCTTTTCTCGGTTTTCCCATGATCACCTGAGTGATTTGCTGATCCTGACTGATGCGCATAATCGCTCGCGCAACATCCGAATCGGAAATCTTAAATACCGTCGCCCCAAGTGCAGTGGCCAATTGAATATTTTTCTCAACAGCTGCTTGATCTTCTGGAGAAAGAACTATTCCTCTGTCGACATAGACGGCAATGAAAGCGGCTTCGAGATTATACGCCAGCTGTCGACCTCTTCTAACGAGAGATTCAGACGAGGGATTCGGACCAATCGCGACAAGCAAGCGCTCGTTGGTCTTGTGGGGCTTCAGAATTCCTTTTTCTCGTCGGTAAGTATTTAAATCATGATCCACGCGCTCGGCAGTGAGTCTCAGTGCCAACTCTCGAAGGGCCGTTAACGTGCTCTCTTTGAAAAAATTTTCTTTTGCAATGGCGACTTTCTCGGTGTCGTAGACTTTTCCCTGTTCCAGTCGTTGAATAAGTATCTGAGGTGGTAAATCAATCAATTCGATCGAGTCTGCCAAATCGAGAATCCTATCCGGCACTGTCTCACCAACCGTGACTCCAACAATTTTCTCAACGAGTTCTTTGCGGCTTTCAACATGTTGCACATTCAAAGTGCTATAGACATCGAATCCGGCATCTAGAATCTCAATAACATCCTGATATCTTTTCTCGTGTCGGCATCCCACTGCATTTGTATGAGCCAGTTCATCGATAAGCACCAAATCAACATCACGCTGCAGAACTTGATCCAAATCTAACTCTGTGACTTCAATGCCGCGATGAGAAATCTGTCGCCTCGGCAATATCTCAAAACCTTGAAGCAGAGACTCTGTCTCAGCTCTTCCGTGCGTCTCGACAATACCAACTAGAACGCGTCGCCCCTGCCGCTGCTGTTGCCGCCCCTGAGAGAGCATCTCAAATGTCTTTCCGACACCCGCTGCAGCTCCCAGAAAGATTTTCAACTTGCCACGTTTTTTTTGCAGAGAATTCATTTATTAAAAAACATCCATCACATCTAGTGTTTTAGTCGATCGAGTTCTAAGTTGAGCTCTAGAACGTTGACGAATCCTGCTTCTTCACTCTCGAACAATCTACAGCTCACATGCTCGGCAATCAACCTGGATAAATCCTCCTCAGAAATACCCCTTTCCGCGGCTATTCGCTGAATCTGAAACTCGGCCGCGGCTCTTGTGATATGCGGATCAAGGCCACTTGCAGAGGCTGTCAGCAGACTATCTGGAGCAGAATTTTCATATCTTTGTCGCTGCACCTTAATGAATTCAGATAACTTTAAACTCGTCGGCGCAAGATTCGAAGCCCCCGAAGGATCGGTTGCATAATCCGCTGCCGAAGGTCGCGGCCAGAAATATTTAGGAGACTCAAATTTTTGAGCGATGAGTAGAGTTCCAATCGCTGCGCCATGCTCAACAATGATTGACCCGTTTGCTCTCGACCTAAAGAAAGAATTCCCCAAGAGGTTAAGACTGAGCGGATATACAAGCCCTGTGAAAAGTGTAAGTAGAAAAAAAGTCTTCAGCGCAGAAAAAAATATTCTCATACGATCCCCATTCCTGAAATGATCACGTCGATCAGTTTAATTCCGACAAATGGAATGATGACACCACCAAGTCCATAGATAATAGCATTGCGACGCAGAAGAGCTGCGGCACCCACCGGCCTGAATTCAACACCACAGAGGGCTAATGGAATCAAGGCAATGATGATCAACGCATTAAAAACGACAGCGCTTAAAATTGCACTTTCGGGAGTCGAAAGATGCATAATATTTAACACACTCAAGGCACCTCGTCCGCCTTGCAAATATAAACCACCAAACAGCGCAGGAATGATCGCGAAATACTTTGCTATATCATTGGCAATGCTGAATGTTGTAAGAGCGCCTCGTGTCATGAGAATCTTTTTTCCAATCTCGACGACTTCAATCAACTTGGTTGGATTTGAATCAAGATCGACCATATTACCTGCTTCTCGAGCCGCCTGAGTGCCTGTGTTCATTGCGATGCCGACGTCGGCATTTGCAAGAGCTGGTGCATCGTTTGTGCCGTCTCCTATCATGGCGACAAGATGCCCATTGGCTTGCTCATGTCGGATTCTCTCGAGTTTCATTTCAGGCGTTGCTTCAGAGATGAAATCATCGACACCCGCTTCGGCGGCAATCGTCGAGGCCGTCAGTGGATTATCGCCAGTAATCATCACGGTACGAATTCCCATCTTTCGAAGATGTGAAAATCTCTCTTTGATTCCTCCTTTCACAATATCCTTTAGATAAATAACTCCCACAATTCGCGCATCGTCTGCGACCACCAGTGGCGTTCCGCCCATGCGCGCAATTTCATCTGCTTTTGACTTTATGAATGACGGAATTTGCCCGTTACGCTCGTGAACAAAACGAGAGACAGCATCAAATGCGCCCTTTCGAATATGCCGGCCATTTGTGAAATCTAAGCCGCTCATTCGAGAAGCCGCAGAAAATGGAACAAAAGCCGCCTGAAGATCGCGTAAATTTCGAGATCTAATTTCATATTTTTCTTTAGCCAAGATCACTATGGATCGACCCTCTGGAGTTTCGTCGGCCAATGACGCCAGCTGAGAAATATCTGCCAGCTCCTGCTCACTCACTTCAGGCGCTGGAAAAAATGCAACAGCCTGACGATTTCCCAACGTGATGGTACCAGTCTTATCAAGCAGAAGCACATCGACGTCACCAGCTGCTTCAACCGCCTTTCCACTCATCGCTACAACATTGAGCTTCAAAAGCTGATCCATTCCAGAAATTCCTATAGCGCTCAACAGTCCACCGATTGTAGTGGGAATCAAACAAACCAGAAGGCCTATCAGAATAGGGATGGTTATGACTGAATGTGATTCTCCCGAAATCTGTTCAGAGAATTTCGCAACCGGAAACAGAGTGACTACAACTATTAAAAATATAATCGTGAGTGCAATCAACAATATCGAGAGCGCCACTTCATTCGGAGTTCTTTGCCTTTTTGCTGATTCGATGAGGTGAATCATTCGATCAATAAAAGCATCTCCCGGCCTTGCCGTAATGCGAATCAGAATTCTATCGCTCAAAACTTTTGTTCCGCCTGTCACGGCTGATCGGTCGCCACCGGATTCTCGAATCACCGGCGCAGACTCGCCAGTGATCGCGGATTCATCGACGCTTGCGGCGCCTTCAATGACTTCGCCATCCCCCGGAATAAGATCGCCAACTTCGCAAACCACAATATCTCCGATCTTTAAGTCTGAGGAAGAAATGGGCTTCTCATGACCATCAATGATTTGACGAGCGACTGTTTCCTTTCTTGTTTTTCGCAACGATGCCGCTTGTGCTTTTCCTCGGCCCTCGGATAGCGCCTCAGCGAAATTCGCAAACAAAACTGTAAACCACAGCCAAAGCGCCATCTGCAGGTTAAAGACATTATGAAACTTCTCAAAAAAACAAATTATCGTTGTCGAAATGGCCCCAACGTAAACAACAAGCATCACAAAGTTTTGAATCTGATTCAAGGGATGTAATTTATGAAATGAGGCGATGAAAGCCTCTTGTAGAAGTTGCTTATCAAATAGCTTTGTTTGACGACGCAAATGAAATGGATTGATGGACATAAATACTCCTTAAAATAATCTTCCCTGAAGCATCAAAAGATGTTCTGCGATTGGACCTAAGGCGAGCACCGGAAAAAAAGTTAAGGCTCCCACAATCACAATGACGAAGGTCAGAAAAATTGCGAATAAGCCGCCGTGCATCGGAAAACTACCGTCAGATATGGCTGCCACTTTTTTTCTCGCCAGACTCCCTGCTATTGCAAGAACGGGAAAGATCACCCCAAATCTGCCAACCAGCATGCAGAGCGAAAAAATATAATTATAAAATGGTGTATTGGAATTGAGCCCGCCAAATGCGGACCCATTGTTATTTGCTACGGATCCAAATGCATAAAGAACTTCACTTAGTCCATGTGGGCCAGAACTACTGATGCTAGAAGAACCAGCACGACTAAAGACCGCGACAGCAGTGCCAACGAGAACCAGAACGCATGGTGTAAACACACCGACACTTGCATAAATGATGTCGGAGCCGCCAATCTTTCGACCGAGATATTCCGGAGTTCTTCCAACCATGAGCCCCGCCAAAAATACCGTTAAAATCGCAAACAAAACCATTCCATAGACCCCTGAACCCACCCCTCCGAAGATGATCTCCCCTAAGAGCATATTGAACATCGCCACGAAGCCAGCCAGTGGCGAAAAACTAGAATGCATCGCATTGACTGAACCATTCGAAGCGGCGGTCGTTGCGACTCCCCACAGCGTGCTGCTTGCAATTCCAAATCTCGTCTCAACGCCTTCCCAAAAACTAAGTCCTGCAATCGCGGAATTTCCCTGCGACTGGAAATAAAGCGCGACGAATAATCCAGTTATAAAAATGAAAAACATGACAGCCCAGAGAGAAATTGCATGCCTCATATTCTTGATGAGAATTCCAAATGAAAAAACAAGTGCTGACGGAATCAACAGTATCGAAATCAACTGCAGAAAATTTGTCAGTGAGGTTGGATTTTCAAACGGATGTGCTGAATTGACGCCAAAAAAACCACCCCCATTGGTTCCTAACTGTTTGATAGCAACTTGAGACGCAACAGGGCCCAGGGGAATCAGTTGCTGAAGCCCTTCTAGAGTATGAACCGTGATGTAGGGAGAGAAAGTTTGAGGAACACCTTGCTGAATCAGAATCAGCGCGAAGACAAAAGAGAGCGGAACTAAAATAAATAAAGTTGCTCTCATGATGTCGAGCCAGAAATTTCCGATGGTGATAATTTCACGACGCCTTAACGCGCGCGCCAAAGCCAGGAGCACGGCAATGCCGGTTGCAGCGCTCAGAAAATTTTGCACTCCAAGGCCAACCATCTGTGAAAAATAACTCAGTGTGGATTCGCCCGCGTATGCCTGCCAATTCGTATTCGTGATAAAACTGATCGCAGTGTTCAGAGCCAAATCAAAAGGCATTCCATGAATATGCTGGGGATTGAGTGGCAGTCGATGCTGAAAGCACAGAAGTATCGTGAGAAAAAGACCACCAAGGATGTGAAACAGAAATAAAGACCCCGCATAGAGTTGCCACGACATTTCGCGAGCTGATGCTTCACCTAAAATCCAATGGACCCAAGATTGCTCGCCTCGACCCTCATCGAAGTGTAAAAAACGACGTCCAATGATTATTCCGAGAGGAATCGACAGAAGACATAAAATCACAATATAGGCTGCTATGAGAGGATGAAAAATGATATCGCTCATGTTTTCAGAGTAAACCTCAAGACACGAATACAAAATTAAGGCCCCATAAAAACCGCCCGCAAAGACATAAAAAATATATATAAAAATGGGGTTTGGATGCCCCTTGAGGACCGCAGTGACGAAGGCAACACAGCAGATGAGCGTTTGGCGACAGCGCCCTTATGAAACTCGACTCTTCGACCCGAGCGTGGCATGGTCAGAAAAATGAGTACCCAACCGAATTGTCCAAAATGCCAATGTACTTACACATACGAAGATGGAGCGCTTTGGGTTTGCCCGGAATGCTCACACGAATGGTCCCAAAAGACGGACGAGCCTGCAGAAAAAACCACCAAGGAGCAGGGCATTTGCGATGCACATGGCAGTCCGCTCAAAGACGGAGATTCAGTGACAGTGATCAAAGATCTCAAGGTTAAAGGATCGTCGCTTGTGGTGAAAGTGGGCACTAAGGTCAAAAATATTCGCCTGATGGAGGCAGACGATGGCCATGATATCGCCTGCAAGATTGATGGAATTGGCCAAATGAACTTAAAATCGGAGTTTGTGAAGAAATCATCATAGCTCTCAGAATTCTCAGCTTATGCTTTAAGGCTTAAAGATGGTTTCCAGCTAAAATGAATCAATTCGGTTGAGACTGGTTCGATTTGAGCATTTTCAATTGGCCATTGATTGACCAAGCGCATGCGCTTCTGGTTAAAGTTAAGCCGGTATTTGAATCAATGACCACGCTCTACCAGAGATTCGGAGAGTCGGACTGAAGGTAGAGTGAAGACATAAGTTTTTTCTAAGTGGTGCCCGTAGCTCAGCTGGTAGAGCACTCGACTGTGACTCGGGCTGTCGTGGGTTCGAACCCCATCGGGCACCCGTTTTGTTTGCTAGTACGAACCCTTCTCCTCCGGTGTCACAAGCGTTTTCAAGTTCGGGAAACCTCCAAAACAGATGAACTTTGTAGTCCTTTCCAACTTCGATGCGGTCAAAGACTTGTCTGAGAAAGTTGCGTTGGATGGACGGCTCCACTTTACGAAAATTCTTAAAAACGTATTCAAGGGTCTGTTTCATCTCACGCGGATTGGGTTGGTTATTCATCAGCACTTGCTTTTCGCGTTCCAGACGATCCAAAGCTGAACTTAATTCCTCTTTTTCGGTGCGAATATCTTTTAGGCGGCCATCAAGCCAGGTGAGAGCTTCTGAGGGTTCCTTCTGAACAAAAACAGCGTCGAGTTTTGCCTCTTTAATTTTAATCTCCTGTTGTCGTTGCCTAAGTTCTCTCATCCGACTCTCGATGACATTAAAAAGACGAAGTGATCTGCTTTAGCGCATCGGAAACATACGACTTCACTTCATCCTCATTCTTAAAACATCCGATAGCTCGAACTACGGCGTCTTCAAGTTCTTCGGCTGGCAGAGAGAAGTATTTGGTCTGTTTATTGATATAGTAGTATTTCTTTTCACCTGTTTTGGAGGTTCCACTTATGCCCTGAAAAGGGCTTCCGTCTTCCGCTTTGAGAAGACCCGTCAGAAGATAGTTTCGGCTTTGAACTTTTGTGCGCCTTCCAAATTTTTCATCAAGCTCTCGAATTTTGTTTCTCGCAAGAGTGAGTTTTTCCAGATCAACGACGCATCCATGGGGTAGTGGTCGTTCGACAATCTTTTTTTCAATTTGGCTTCCAACGTTCACCTCTAAGATGCCTTCGTTTTTGCGATCTGCGAGGAGGCGTCGTAGTGAATCGGGGCGAATTTCGCTGCCCGATTTGTTTTTAATGCCGTGTTGTTTTAGAGCCTTACATACAGCGGGAAGCGAATCAAATTCAGGGATGAGATCAAGAATTTGATGAAGTATGTCGAGTTCGGGTTTATTGACGAGACGCCGACCAGGGTGCTGAGGGTCTATATCAAATCCTAAAGTAGCTCTTCCTCCTGGGATTTTAGAATTATTGAGCATCCCAGATCTAATACCTGACTTCGTTCGCTCTTGAATAAGTGTGCGCTCAAATTCTGCGATCAAGGCTAAAAGTTTGAAGATCAATTCACCGATTGGGGAATTAAAATCAATGTCGAGTCCTTTGATATGAACATTTACGCCATTTTTCTTACAATGTTCCATTAAGTCGCAGAAATCCTTCATAGACCGATTCAGCCGACTGATTTCTTTGGCGACAATGAAGTCAATGCGCCGACGAGCTATAAGATTCCACATTTCCTGATATTTAGGTCTATCAGTGTTCCCTCCGCTTTTCCCTTCATCCTCTGTGAGAATGTAATCAATGATGTGTTTAATGCCCGTCTTTAAACTTAGAAGTTCCGCCGTTTCTCGCCCCATGTGTTCCTGTTGTTCTAGCGAACCATGTTCTTTAAACGCAGAGTCGTCGTCAGAGACACGGTTGTAACTTGCCCCAATTTTTTTTGTTTTAGTTAGACTCATAAACTTCTCCCTGCTTAATCATCTGTAACGTCAGCTCGGCGATCTTTACTCCGAGGAATCTTTTTTCGGGAGGCGTTTGCATCATCACTTCAAATTTTTTGATCTGTCTTTGATGCGCCCGATATTCCCTTCTTTTCTTTTGTCGATGACAGTCTTTGCATCGGCTATCAGTTCGTGAACCCTTTGAATAAAACTGGCTGACAGGTTTGGTTTTATAACACGCTGAACATTTTCTTAGAACTGTATCGAAATTTTTTTGCGAAGGGATTTCGATACTGCCTAATTCAGATTTTCCCTCCACTCCTCATCTGCGCTTTCCTTCCATTTTCCAGGTTTGTAGTCTTCATTGAATTTGTTCCGCGAAGAATTGTTGGGCCAGATAACGTAATTTTTCTATCTGTATTCGCTCCAGCTTCTCCAATTTTTTATCTTTTTTGAGTTGGGCCAAATCGAGGTGTTCTTTGATAGAATCCTTAACGAGCTTGGAAAGTTGTTGTGGAGACAGGGCATCGAGTTCGACCGCTTGATCTCCGTATCTCTCGAAATACTTCTTCGCCCCGTGAGTCGCTTCTTTTTAACGCATCTGGATTGTGTGGCAGCTTGAACTTTCTGACTTGATCTTCTGTGAGCGCAATTCTTTCGCCTTCGATCTGGAGTGCGGGCGTTTAATTGGAGGGGATCTGCCTTAGAATTCGAGCTTGAATCG
>CAZVFP010000007.1:0-129338 GCA_964626465.1 uncultured Bacteriovoracaceae bacterium
ACCTTTGGGCCTAAGACGACTTACCCCCGGTTACATCTTGCCGTGGGGGAATACGTCCAATCTTTATGCAGATAGACATCTACAAAGTCAGGCAAAATTGCCATGGCTTCGCAAATGATAGTTTCCGCACGAGGGCTCTTCTCAGTCAGTAGTGGGTCATGAATAAATAAAAGTGGGCCCACCAGGACTTGAACCTGGGACCTACCGGTTATGAGCCGGCTGCTCTAACCAACTGAGCTATGAGCCCCCAAACAGAAGCAGAAATCTCGTCGAGAAGCCGATTTTAATCGTATTCTGCTCGTTTCCAAGTGGTATTTCATTCCATGTATCAGAAATCCATGATTAGTCGCAAATTGAGACTTGAGCTTTTCCTTAATTAACCAGATAAGGTTCATAGAGGTATTTTATTGTGAGTCTAGCCCCTGAAACGATCCGCAAGTCCATCGAGGCCCTTTTGAATCTTCAAGAGATAGATGCTCAACTTTTCAAGTTGCGTAATGAGGAAAAAGTGCTTCCCCCCGAGATGGCCCAGTTGAAGGCGAAGCTTGACGAGGCTCAAAAGGCCTATAGAGGATACGATCGGACATTCAAAGAGTTGGATCGCGAACGAAGAGCGTTGGAGCTGAGAACTTTGACTCTACAAGAAGATTTGAAGCGCGCCGAAGTGAAGCGTCGCGAGGTGAGAAATACCAAAGAAGAATTTGCTGCTAACAAAGAGTTCGAGGCATTTCAAAAGAAAGTGGCTGAGATCGCCAAGACCTTGGAAGATCGGCAGAAGGCAACGCAAGAAAAGCAGCAGATAAGAGACGAGAAACAGAAAGTCGTTGAGTCTCTCGAGGCAGACTTAAAGGCTGCAGATATCAAGAGATCCGAACGTATCCAAGAGATTCACCAACAGATCAAAGCCTTGGAAGACAAACGTCACGATTTTATTGGCCAGGTTGACGAAGAAGTTTTTAGTATTTACGAACGGGTTCAAAAGATCAGAAGCGGCAATGGTATTGCTTATGTTAAAGGATTGATGTGTTCGGGCTGTTTCGTGAGTATCCCGCCTCAATTGGCGTTGATGCTTGATAAAATGGATTCCGTGATTACCTGCCCGAGTTGTTCGAGGATCTTGTATCCCGCAAACGACGCCAATTCGTCGACGGCAGCATAGGTTAACTTAGCTAAATCATTGAATTCTTTAAAAATCATTGCTCAAGATTTTGAGAATTTGATAATTGTATGTGTTAAGAAAGGTAAAGGTGGATGATCGCTGATTCAAGATCTTCGGGATTTTGGGTTGGAGGAAAGTCCGGGCACCAGGTTTGAAAAACTTTTCAACAGAAAAAGTATTTCAAACTCAAGCTACCATACAGGTTAACGACCTGGGTCGGGGTGGGATTTATTTCTTACTTCGATACGGAAAGTGGCACAGAAAATACACCGCCGATGGCCCCGAGCTTGTCGAAGGGATCAGGTAAGGTTGAAATCGTGAGGTAAGAGCTCACGGCTTTTACGGGTGACCGTAATCGCGTTAAACCCTATGGGGTGCAAGACCAAGGTTCGTTTTTATAGGCGTGAGTCTATAGGTGGGAGGCTTACCATGATGGCTGCTCCGCGGTTGGCAAGAGGGTAGTCAGAAACGAAGGTCGGTTGCTAGAGGGCGACAGTAATGTCGCTCCCAGATTGATGATCATCGCCGAAGGGTGCCGCAAGGCATTCATTGGGACAGAACCCGGCTTATAGCCTTTACCTTTTTTTTAATTCTTTGGATCAACCAGATCCCTGAGCCCGGCGCCAAAAAGTGTGAGGCTCAGCGTGAGAACAAACAATGTCAGACCCGGAAAAACGGCGAGCCACCAGGCGGTCTGGAAGTATTCTCGTGCTTGATTCATGAGTTCGCCGATGCTCGGCACATTGATGGGTTCTCCAAATCCAAGGAAGGAGAGAGCTCCTAGCGCGACCACCGTCGATGAAAGATCGAACGGAATATAAATCACAGAGGGAATCCAGGCGTTTGGCAATAGATGCCTGAAAAATATTCTCGAGCGTGAGCAGCCAATGGCCCGGGCTGCCTGCACGAATTCTTGATTTCTTAGCTTGAGAAATTCAGCGCGAGTAATTCTGCAATATGGAATCCATCCCGTAATCATCATGACGAAAAACAGAATTCCGTAACTTTGGGGAAAAAACGCGAGCAAGGTAAGTTGCAGAAAAAAGATCGGAAAGTTTCCGATGATTTCAAGGACTCGGGAAAGTATCAGATCGATTCGTCCTCCAAAGAATCCCATCACTCCACCGAGGATGAGCCCAACGATCGTCGAGAGTCCCACAACGAGAAATGAAAAAAATAGTGCATTTCGAATTCCATAAACCAACAAAGCAGCGACATCACGACCTATTCGATCGGTTCCGAACCAATGAACTCCCGGAGATTCAAAAATCGATGCATCAATGATGGAGGGCGTATCTGGAGAAAATCCGACGACGTATCGAAAAAATGGTGTGAAAATAGCAATCGTAATAAACAGGAATACAATACTTCCAGAAATAATCGTGAGTTTCGAAGCCTTCATTCTTGGCCCTCAGCCGATTCAAAATTAATACGAGGATCAATTAAGACGTAAACAATATCTGACAAGAAATATCCAAGAAGACTTAAAAAACTTGTCATCATAAATGTAGCCATGATCATCGGGTAGTCTCGTTGGAGAATGGATTCATAGGCCAAAAGGCCAAGTCCTGGAATCGTGAAGAGTCTCTCGACGATGACCGCACCGCCGAGGATTCCTGGGACCATGCCTCCCACAATTGTTGCGATCGGAATCAGTGAATTCCGGAATGCATGTTTCATATAGACAATCCATTCGGAGAGACCTTTCGCTCTCGCTGTTCGAATATAGTCTTGGCTGAGTGCATCAATGAGACTTGCTCGTTGTTGTTGAGTGATGAATGCGAGGCCGCCAATCGAGTAGCAGAGGCAGGGTAAAATAAAGTGGTGTGTGCGATCTAAAATTTGATCAAGGAATGAGAGCTTCTCGAAATCGTCCGACTGAATTCCAAAAATAGGAAAGAGATTCAAAAAATCGCCACCACCCAAAAATGTAATCAGTAAGATGCCAAGAACATACGACGGCATAGAATACATCGCGATTCCGAGGATTGAAATCGAGCCGTCGATCCAAGTATTCCGAAATCTTGCAGCTAAAAGGCCAAGGGGAATTCCTATAAAGAGTGCCACAATGATTGATGTAATGCCAAATGTCAGCGATACCGGAATTCGCTCCTTGATCTTCTCAATCACAGGCCGGTGGTCGGTAAACGATTCTCCAAATTCTAACTGTGCAATATCTCCAAGCCACAGAAAATATCGCGTCACAATAGGCTGATCAAGATGGTAGAGCTTTGCGAGTTGTTCTCGCGCTTCTTCCGTAATTCCCGACTGATCACTGAGCGAGCCAGATGGATCGTTCATCAGCTTCATATCCAGTGGCGATCCTGGCGCGAGTTGGATCATAAAGAAGCTGATCAGAGAAATTCCCCACAGTGTGAGAAAGAGGAGCCCAATTCTTTTAAAGGTATAGCCTAGCATTTCTTTTATTCTGTGATCGTTGCATATCGCTCTTGGCCAAAGGGTACAAACCATCCGGCGGATTCAGATCCTAATTTTCCTAAAGGCAAAACATTTTGAATTCGTTTGTCAGCCAAGAGAAGGGCAGGGCGTTCAAAAATAAAAAGATATGGAGCTTCATCGTGAATAATCTTGCTGAACTCCTGGTAAATCTTATTGCGCGCCGGTCGATCGAGAGTCTCGCGCGCTCGCTCGAGCAGTCGGTCGACTTCCGGATTCTTGTAGTTAATGCGGTTCGATCCGCCCTTCTTGGCCTGACTTGAATGCCAGATTTGGTAGGGGTCGCTATCGAGAGAGCTGCCCCAAGCCATCATGATGCTATCAAATTTTCGCTCTTCGATTTGTTTGATAAACACGGTCCATTCCAGAGTTCGTAATTTCATTTCAATGCCAATCTCCTTCAAGCTCTGTTGATAGAGAAGTGCGATGCGCTCGACCTCTGGGTTCCCCGCGACAAACAGAAGCTCAAATGAGAAGGGTTTTCCGTCTTTGTCGAGAAGTCCGTCATTGTTGGAGTCTTTCCATGCGTCTTGTTGAAGCAAAGATTTGGCGCTGGCCAGGTCATAGGGATATGGCTGGATATTTGGATCTGTGCTGGCACTACCTTGAGGAAACGGGCCGACCGATAGTGTGAAAATGCCATCGAATATTTTCTTATTAATCGCCTCACGAGGCATTGCCATT
This sequence comes from uncultured Bacteriovoracaceae bacterium, assembly GCA_964626465.1. Classification (GTDB taxonomy): domain Bacteria; phylum Bdellovibrionota; class UBA2394; order UBA2394; family UBA2394; genus CAZRCG01. The sequence continues at coordinate 4,301 of CAZVFP010000007.1, forward strand.
GCGAGTGCTTGCCTTACGCTCTTTGTTTTAAAGAGAAACGAATCTAAGTTCCATCCGATAAAACGGTAGCCATTTCCATCGTCGGTATTGAATCTCAGTTTGTAAAATTGTCGTTCAATTTCGGGACCCACAAAGTCTTTCATATACATATAAGGAGTGGGTTCAATGGTATCAATTTCATGTTTCTTCGTCGCCATGACCGCCACTCGATCATCGGTGATAACTCTGAAGAGAATCTCATTGAAGTTATAGAATTTTTTATAGTGTTCGTCATTTTTGCCCCAATAATCTTTGAATCGCTTCAGTGAGATTGAACTTCCTGTGTCCCACTTTACGAGTTGGTATGGGCCGGATCCGACGGGATTCCGATTCGCCGGAGACTTATTAAAGTCGCCTTGGCCATAAATATGTTTTGGCAGAATATCCGCCAGTCCAATCATGATGAGATTTCGGAAATATTTTGATTTGAATTTGAATTCAACTTCATAGGGATTACGAATCAAGACGCTATCGAGTGGTCCATAGTAGTTCTGCAGATGGGCGGCATCGACCTTCGGATTTTTAATTGTGTCAAAAGTAAATTTCACATCGTCAGCGGTGAGCGGTTTGCCGTCATGGAAGTGAATATTTTTTCGAAGCTGAAAAACATAACTTAGTCCATCCGGAGAGACCGTCCAGGACTCAGCTATTAGCCCTACGGGATCTCCCGTCATGGTATTATACCGAATGAGGCTTTCAAAAATATGACCACTTACCTCTCTAGAATATCCGTCTGTTGCGAGTATGGGATTCAGTATCTCAGGATTTGCTTGAAGCCACAGAACCAATCGATCATTTTTTACAGGGTCGAGTACCTTCTGTTGACCCAATACCATAGTCTCTTGTGCAGATTGAGTTTGGGTTGTTTTTTTTCTACAGCCAGAAAGCTGAATGCTAATCAAAGCAATCAGAATACATAAAAAATGCTTCATCCCTTAAGACTACGCTTGCGAGAATCCCGGGATCAATCGAAACGATCCGGAACTAGAGCTCAGGGATGTTTAAGGCGTCTGGGGCGGATTGCTTGAAGCGACTTTTGTAAGAAGCTTTGAGCATAGCAGTCGGTCATACATATAAAACGCGCTAGCACCAAGTATTCCCGCAACGAAGTCTCCAGTATCGAAGGGCAGGCCGCGATTGAGAGATTGTGATAGCTCTGAGACCCCGGTTCCCAAAATTCCAAGCGTGAAGAGTGTTCTGCGAATTCGTTCCATGGAGTTGGTTGCGCGCAATTGAGGGGATGCAAAAAGCATTGCTGCCTGCAAACACGAGAGAACTGCGAATGACTTAAAGCCATCGGGTTGATGTAAAAGAAATAATCCAGGTTCGGCGATTCTTTCACGGGTAGATCTGAGCCCTTCGCTAACTTCCAGCAACATGAACGGCGGAATTGCCTTCAGCATCACATACGGCATGATTCGATCGCGCGGTGTTTCGTAGAGGGGGCTTGGATTGGCTTCGCTGCGGTTTTCAGATTGCGCGTTGACAGATGTCAGGCAAATCAAAATGAGTGCTGCCACCGACGAGGCAAACGTTCTGCCTTTTTTTTCAGAAAGATCTAGAAAGCTGTACACGGTTGATAACAGAGCAATATACGTGCCAAGCTGTGATTTTGCGAGGGAGGCGGAACCTTTGATATATTCACGGGTTAGCGAGCTTGGTTATGGGGGGAATTTGCTGGGTGCGGCATCTGAGTTGAGGGTCCGCTATCGCAGTTTTATGTTACTGCCTCAGTTTTGGGACGTGATCGATGGTCGCAAGCCAGTCAGGACTGGCTGGTAACGGTTCAAATTCATTTTTGTGATGGGGATTGGGCAATCCAAAATGCCCACAACTCTTTTGAACGAGTTCTCTGATTCGATGCCGATAAGTATGGGATGTGAAAACACGTTTGCGACCGCGCGCAATGATCTCCTGTCGATCTGACTCATGTTGGGTATAGTGATTGATGAGTTCCTTGGCTTCAGCCATCGTCCGATAGCTTGCTACTTCGTCTGGTTCAAAAAGAGTGCTTAAGTCTTTGCGATAATCCGTGAGTGGAAACCCACCAACACCAAGCACATGAAAAATTCTTTCGTGCACATTGTTTACAAACAATTTTTTCGTATAGCAGAAAACAATTTTGCTCAATGCCCAACAATCATACATCTCACTGTATGAAAGTCGTCGGATCGGGGCAGGGTAGTCAGATAAAATTTTATTCCATGAGCCTTCTCCGTAAATTTTTACTTTTTCGGGGAGGAGTTCAAATAGTCTTTGAGCGACTTGTGAGTATGAATAGCCGATTAAGCTGCGCAGCCGAATGAGCTGCCGGCAGTCATCTGGCGCGACGGCAATAGCCTTCTCTAATTTTTTTGCCATCTTATGAGAAAAGTTTCGAAATATCTCGTAGGCTTCAATTGGATTCTGAATGTCGCTAGAATAAATGGGTAACAATTCACTTCCGAGGACAGAAAAAGTTCGATCTGCATCATCCTCGGTTCCGCCAGTGGCAGATTGAATCTGCACCGCCACGTCAGCTGCAATCTGGCTGGAAAAGTATAGACAAAGATCTTCTTTGGTCGATGGAACCGTCTCTTCGACAGTGTTCGAGAATGCGGTTCCTATATAAACTAAGTCGCTTGCAAGTGAGGTTTTCGACGAGGCGCTTGGCTGAAAATATTGAAGACGTTCATCCGCTCCGAAAGGCAGAAATTCAGCGTGGAGGTTCTTATTTCTGTATTGCTCTGCCCAGTAAGAATCTACGTTAAAGTAATAGATGAACTGTGGATAAGTGCCGAGCTCCCACCTGTTAACAAGGGATGTTCCACCTGCTAAGTCAGGTTGCTCGTATTCCCACATTGAAATTGGAACCCCAATTTCTTTTAAATAGTTTTCTACTTCTTGAGCATCTCGTCGGATAGCCAAACTTAGAATGTCGTTGTTAGCGAGAATGATGAGATCTGGCCTAAGGCTCTCTATTTTTTTCTTGAGCAGTTCAAATGGTATTTTTCGATCGTCGGTCTCAACTTCGTGCCCCCAGAGGCGTAGGATTTCAATAAATGCGTTGAAGCTTGGGTCCACGCTCGTGAGAATAAGAAATTTCATCTACTGCTTAGTCTATCGGAAGGAGTTGGCAATGCAATTTCGACTTTATTGGGCCGAGAGCTTTGACGCAGTGCTTAGGAGGGTTTGCGAAAGGCTCTTTCGATGCGAGAAACGATTTGGTTTCGATCGTTGTAGATATTGAGTTGAATCCTCTGAACTGGGTTTTTGCGCAGGTCTTCAGAGATTTCCTGAAGGTAGGTAGTGGTGAGTGGTTCTTCAGAAGATTTTGTTGTGTCTGGTGTTATAAAATGTCCGTTGAAAATATCTTGCCCGTTTGAAAAGTGAATTCGATAACGAACGATATAGAATTTTTCATGGGGATCCAAAAGATAGTTTAAAGCAAGTTTTACATATCCATCATTCGATATCTTAGGGTCGAGTTCGTAACTTTTCACATAGAAAAATTTTTCCATTCGTCCTTGATCTTCTAACTTGAAAAGATTCCATAGCGGACTGGCGTTAGGAATTTGGTAACCCATTTCGGCATCAATCTCGATCATGCGGTCTCGTAGTTTTGTAATTTCTGGGGCGTTTGGTCTGAGGAAGGCTGCTCGATTTACAGTTGATGCCGCTCGAGAGAGGGTTTGGTTCAGCTCCTGATATTTTTTATCGCGTAGTGCTTTGTCGGCCTCGTCAATTTGAGATGCTGCGTCCTCTATCAATCTATGAAACTTCGTTTCTGCAATCTTTGGTTGAAGACTTGCCCAGGCTGCTTTGATCTCATTGACGTAAAGATTTTCGATGGACCTCAATTCTAGGTTAGCCTTTTCATATTCTGCATCGGCCTCCCGATAGCGTTTTTGTGCGAGAAGAACGTCTCCTTGGTTTGTAAATATCTTGGAATTATCTAATCGTCGTTTTGCTTCAATCTTTGAGAGAGCTTGGTTAGCTTCTGTGAGCTGGCCTTCGTAGTCTCGGATCGTTAAAAAGACGGCCTCGCTCTCTTTGAGAAGTTGACTTTGCAGAAGCCCGTTCCCTATTCGGGACAGGACTTCAAGATATTCCTGGATTTTAGACGCGTCCTCTCGTCGTAGGCTGGGAACAGTTTCTAGATTTTTGTAGGCAGCAAGGAAGTGATCTAGCTTCAAATTTTGGTAGATACGGGTCATTGCCATTCTGTAGTCATCTTCGTATTTTCGCTCTTTTTCGAGTGCTTCAATCTTTTTTCTTTCAATTGCTTTTTGATCGAGGTGAATGCGCAAACCAAAAAATCCAAGAACCATCAGAAATACGAAGAGACAAGAGCTGACGATGATCCATTTGAGATATGATTTTTCGGGGGCGGTTTTCATTTCGGGTCTTCAGCTATTATACCGCGACGGAGTGGTTTGATGGATCTTCGACGCTTCTTGTCATTGCGTTCGTTCGCTGAACTGTTTAAATTTCTCCACATGGGGAAACGAAAAGCAGTTAAAACTGCGCAAAAAAACAAAGAGGTAGTTGATTTGACGCCCATTGCTAAGATCAAAGACAAACATATGAAGCCGCATGGCAAAACGCGTTCAGCAAAAGCGGGTGTTGTCGAGAATGCTGAATCGCTTGCAAAGAAGCAGCGAGAGATATCGGTATCTGAATTTTTTGCAAAGAATCGGCATTTGCTCGGATTTGATAATCCAAAGAAAGCTCTGCTGACGGCAGTTAAGGAAGCTGTTGATAATAGTTTGGATGCTTGTGAGGAAGCTCGAATATTGCCTGAGATTACGGTAAAGCTTGTGAGATTATCGGCCCCGATCAAAGAGGAGCCGACGGAAGCAGTGGACGGTCAGCCAAGTGGTAAGAACCAGAAAAAGAAATCGGCACCTGTTCCATCTGAAAAGTTCGCTTTGACGATAGTCGACAATGGTCCCGGAATTCTGCCTGCGCAAATTCCAAAAATTTTCGGTAAGTTACTGTATGGTTCTAAATTCCATCGCTTAAAAATGTCTCGAGGACAGCAGGGGATCGGTATTTCCGCGGCTGGGATGTATGGACAAATGACAACCGGTGCGCCAGTGCGGGTTATTTCGAAATTACCGAAGAAGGAATTGGCTCATTTTATCGAGCTTACGATGGATACGAAGACGAATAAGCCGGATGTCTTAGTTGATAAAGAAATCAAGTGGTCTGAAAAGTCAGAGTCGGGGACTTCTGTTGAAATCACGCTGGAAGGACGCTATCAGCGCGGTCGGCAGTCGATCGATGAATTTATTCTGTTGAATACACTGACAAATCCTCATGCGACGTTTCGGTATATTGACCCAGACGGACAGGTTTTTGAATATCCGCGTACGGCAGCAGAGATGCCGCCGATGCCACAAGAAATCATGCCACATCCCTATGGCGTAGAACTTGGGCGATTTCATCAAATGGTCGCGGATACTTCTGCAAAAACAATGAAAGCCTTTTTGATGAAGGAGTTTTCTCGGGTGTCTGAAAGAATCGCAGACGATATCTTGAAGACTGCCGGTCTTAAAGACTTCTCTCTTGCTTCTTCAAATGCTGAAAAAAATTCGAAGGTCCATGAAGCGATCCCAAAGGTAGCAATCATGAGCCCGCCAAGCGATTGCGTTGTGCCGGTCGGAGAGAATTTATTGACCGAGACTCTTCGAAATCAAACAAAGGCGGAGTTTTTCACAGCCTTGACTCGGCCTCCAAGCGTTTACCGGGGAAATCCGTTTATTGTTGAGTGTGCTCTTGCTTACGGCGGTGAGTTAAGAGCGGACGAAGCGATGACGGTATTTCGATTTGCAAATCGAGTGCCTTTGCAATTTCAACCGGCAGCGTGTGCGACATTAAGGGTGATTACGAAGGCCGATTGGAAGAATTATGGTTTGAATCAGCAGAAAAATTCTCTGCCTATTGGTCCCGTCGCCGTAGTGGTTCACGTGGCAAGTGTATGGGTTCCATTTACGTCTGAGAGCAAGGAAGCTATAGCCGACTATCCTGAAATTAAGCAGGAAATTCGTTTGGCTGTTTTGGAATGCGCTCGGCGATTGAGTCAGCATGTGTCTCGAGAGCGACGAGCAGGCGAAGCTCAGCGAAAAGCAAATTATATAGATACGTATATCCCTTTTATTGGGGAAGCTTTGCAAGAAATGTTGAAGCTCTCAGATAAAGATAAGGAGAATGTGATCTCTAAACTTCGTGTGACCTTAGAAAAGGGGAAATTAGATGGCTAAAGCAGGTTCAGGCAAAACAGATCAGAATGCCGCCAATAAAATTGAACGAATGGCCGGCGATATTTATAAAAAATCGTTGTCGGGTCAAAAACCACAACTCAAAATGCCGATCCGTTCGTTAGGTAACGTGAAGTATGAAAAAAAATCCGGATACCTCGCGCTTTCGAATCAGTATAAAACGCGAACGCTGACTTACAATACAGTGAAGGGTTTTGCTCAGACGCTGAAGATGATGTCAGCGTCAAAAGAGTTAATTGAAACGAATGACCACGCTTCGAAGCGGGAAATGTACTATATTTCAAAGAACTGGGGGCCGGCGCGTTTTGATGAGCAGCCAGAGAGTGACACGGTCATGGATGATATTGAAGCCATGATGTGTGTGAATCGCGAGCAACTCAGATTTTTGCCTGAAGAAAAAGGTGGGGAAGTGGCCGGTCAGTTAGTGGTTGTTGATCGTGATCGGGATACTGGAAAGACTTTAAAAATCGATTGTACGGGTTTCGGGTCTGGCGCGTATTCTATTCCTAGCTCAGTTGAACATTTGGATTTTCAGACCAAGGCCAAGTTCATTCTTTGTATTGAAACGGCCGGTATGTTTCAGCGTCTCGTTGCCCATAATTATTGGAAGAAGGCCAATTGCATTTTGATTTCGATGGGAGGAGTTCCGACAAGGGCGACTCGTCGATTTGTGCGGCGACTTGCCGATCGAATAAAAATACCGGTTTATACATTTGTTGACGGCGACCCTTACGGGATTGCCAATATTTATCGTACCTTGAAGGTTGGATCAGGAAATGCAGCTCATATTAATGAGTTTTTCTGTGTGCCGACGGCGACATTTATGGGGATTACTCCTCAGGATATCAATGAGTATAAGCTTCCAACACATCCGCTGAAAGATGTGGACATAAAACGGGCAAAAGATGCGATTAAGAACGATCCGTTCTTTCAATATCATAAACCCTGGTTGCAAGCGATTGAGCAGATGATCAAGTCTGGAGTTCGGGCCGAGCAACAGGCACTTGCCAAGCATGGGCTGAATTATGTGATGGATGAGTATCTTCCGCGAAAATTAAAACACGCCGATAAATTTTTGCCTTGATTTAAGCCGGAGAAAAAAAATCAAGGGGGCACTATTGCCTGAGCACGTTCTGGGTGAGCTGTCGCATTAACAGCCCGCCAGCCAGGACTCCACCCAGCAGCCTATCGATGACTGCAGCGCCAATTCTGAGGTGGCGGCGTTTGGCATGTCTTTCGGAGAATATTTTATGAAAGCGCATGCTTTCATTTTTTGAAAAAGGGGGGCCGAGATCCAAAACATCTTCGATTGAAGAAATCAGTGATGGATCACTTGAGTTTCTGTGGAGGCCCAGGAGCTTTTGGATAAAAACTCGCCGATCACTCGAAGTTTTTGGCACCTCAACAACTTTTGAAAGGGGAGACTCGTCAGAAATTCGTGATTCAAACGGCAGAGACTCAATTAACTTTTCAAGGAGTGTCAGAATTAATTCGTTAGTCTGAGCGGGATCTATTCCTAGCTCCTGAGCTTTCTTTGAAGCCTCGCTCTTTATTTCTGCAAAGACGCCGGTCGAAGAAGAAAGCTCAGCAGCGTATTTTTGATCCATTCGTTTTGGTAAACGCAAAAAAGCAAAATCCCGAAAAACCTGTAATCCAGTATATGTAATGCCGCAAAATCCGAACGCCGTGCCAATTTCTGCCCCATCGATATGGCATCCTTTTGCGGCTGCTGCCGCTTTCCAGGCCAGAATAAGAATGAGGAAGTTAACGAATGTATTTGTTCCAGATCGGAGCCAAAATTCTGCTTTCACACTCAATCGGCTTCGCATCTGTTCAGGAACTTTCACGAGGGCAATTTGCTGGCCAATGAAGGTCATCGTCATATCGATCGCTGAATTCACAAGAAAATCTGAATTGAAGCTGGCCCCACCTTTCGCAGCTCTCAAAGATTCTGCAGCTGCTAAGATTCCTGCGTTACCAGCGAGAATGGAAAGTGTTGATCCATGATGAAAATCCCAATCTTCTTTTTGGCTCGTAGCAATTCTAGCGACAAGAGGTGGACATTCACCATCTGCCAAACAAAATCTTGCGCCAAACGCAACAGCAAGAATGACAAGGATAAAATGAGAATGGAATCTGAGACTCACGAAACACCCGCTCCGAGAGGAGATCTAATCAAAATTTGTAACGACCTGCAATATTTATGATATATGTTTGGCTTACGCTATGGCGATGTCGCCAACCGCCCATCTGCTTCGTTGCCATCGGCACTCCGCGCCTCAAGGGTGCTTTATTGTCGGACTTATTGTCTTTCGTCTTGTTCCTCGCTCTCAGCCAAGTTAGAGTTCCCGAAATGTCTTTTCCATTTTTAGATGCTCATAGATCTGAACTCAATCCAGCTCAGTTGGATGCTGTATCCACAACTGACGGTCCGGTATTGATCTTGGCGGGCGCGGGATCTGGAAAAACACGAGTTCTGACCTACCGAATTGCCCATCTTGTCTATGACCATCGTGTTCCGCTCTCTGCAGTTCTTGCGATGACTTTCTCGAACAAGGCGGCAAGAGAGATGCATGATCGAGTCAAAAAGTTATTGAATGATGAATCGCCGCTTCGCTTTCCGTGGATCTCAACTTTCCATTCAGTTTCTGCACGTGTTTTGAGAATGCATGGAGCTCGTCTTGGATATAAGCCGGATTTTGTGATTTACGATGAGGCTGATCAACTGGGGTTGATCAAAGATGCTCTTTCGGAGCTCAATATTTCGGATAAAGAAGTCTCTCCTGATGCTGCTTTACGACGAATTAGTTCTTGGAAAGAACAGGGTTTGACAATTGTCGATGCGGCGGGATTTGCGAACACATGGCTCGATGAGAAAATTGTGAAGATCTACGAAAAATATACTGCGAATTTGAAATCAGCGCAGGCAATGGACTTCGATGATCTACTTCTAAATTTTTATTTGCTCCTCAGAAACCACGATGACATTCGTTTGATGCTGCAGAATCAGTGGCAGTATGTGTTGGTTGATGAATTTCAGGATACCAATGAGATTCAGTATCGGATTCTCAAAAATCTTTTAGGACCCAAAAAGAACCTTTGCGTTGTCGGAGACGATGATCAAAGTATTTACGGCTGGCGTGGTGCAAAAATTGAAAATATTTTGCACTTTGATAAAGAGCTGGCACCTTGCCATGTTGTCAAATTGGAACAGAACTATCGGTCGACCGGAAATATTCTAAAGGCTGCGATGTCTGTGATTTCTAAGAATGAAATGCGCCATGAGAAAGAGCTGTGGACGAAGGCAGCGGCAGGTGAAAAAATTCTGTTGAAATCTCTGACGGATGATCGAGATGAGGCTCGTTTCATTGTTGATGAAATGAAGCGAAAAATTTCTGCAGGGACGCCGCCGGCGGAAATCGCTGTCTTGTATCGCGTGAACTCGCTGTCGAGAGGTTTTGAAGAGGAATGTCTTCGCTCTCGAATCAAATATCGAATTGTTGGTGGATTTCGATTTTATGAGCGAAAAGAAATTAAAGATATTCTTGGCTACTTGCGAATCATTTTGAATCCTGCAGATATTATGTCTTTTAGACGAACGATCAATACGCCTGGTCGAGGCATTGGCAAGGTGTCGGTCGACAAGGCGGAAGTGGCTGCACTTGAAGCGGGCGTTTCTATTGGTGATTGGATCTGTCGTCCCGAAGCAAGTTTGGGCACGGCGAAGGCCCGCGAGGGTTTTGAGATATATAAATCTGTGATGAAATGGGGTCGTGAAATTTTAGATACAGACCATAGTCTTGCAGATGTCTTCGTCGAGATTATTCGGCGCATCTCTTATATGGAGATGTTAGAGGCAGACAAGGACGAAGCCGCGCGTGACCGCGTAGAAAATATTCGAGAACTTCTTTCGGCAGTCCAGGATTTTGAAGAGAACTGGTCGTTAACTGCACAAGAAAGAGATGGGGTTGATAGCTCGATTTTGCGTGAGAAGGTCAGGGCATTTTTAGAGCATGTGTCGCTGATGGCTGACATTGATGGGCTCGACGACGATGAAGATAAGGTCACCTTTATGAGTCTTCATGCTGCGAAGGGATTGGAATTCGATATTTGTTTCTTGGCTGGAATGGAAGATGGTTTGTTACCTTCCTCACGCTCGTTTGATTCATACGAAAAGACTGAAGAAGAGCGGCGTTTGTGCTATGTGGGCATGACGCGAGCAAAAAAACGACTCTATTTGACGCGGGCCGAGCGACGGCGCGTTTTTGGTTCAATCAATTTTTGTCTGCCCAGCCGATTTTTGAAAGATTTGCCAGACTCAGTTTTGGAACAGACCTATGAGGCTCGTGACGTCGAGGAAAATTCTTTCTACGGAAGATCGTGGCGGTCCGAAAAGAAGGCGAACGCAAAGGAATGGGACAGCTTCGATTTTGATCAGAGACCGTCAGATGAGTCTTTTGATTATGCGCCGAAGGGTTCGTTCACTCGGGGGGACCGTGTTCGGCATCCAAGCTTTGGTGAGGGGATTGTTCAGAAGAGCGAATATCTGGGATCTGAAGAATGCCTATCAATCGTGTTCCATGGAAGAGGACTCAAGAAGGTGCTCTCAAAGTTTGTTCATCGAGCTTAGATTCTGGTGAGTATAAAAAAGATTGAATTCGCGTTAGATGGTACTCGATCGCCAGTCGAGAAATGCGTCTACGACTCTTGGGTCAAATTGAGTTCCGGCATTTTTCTTCAGCTCGTTTTCGGCAATTGTGGAGTCGAGTCTGCGGCGATAGGGGCGATCCGACGTCATCGCATCCCAGGTGTCGGCCACTTGGATGATTCGAGCCCCTAGCGGAATTTGGTCTCCTCTGAGACCGAGTGGATATCCGCTTCCGTCTTGGCGTTCGTGGTGATGTTCAATCAGGGGCAAATGATCTTTCAAAAACGAAAGCGATGATAGAATTTGAACGGCCAGTTCAGGATGGGATTTCATGAGTTTGAATTCTTCTTCGGAAAGCCCAGCCGGTTTAAGCAGAATTCGATCGTAGACCCCAATTTTTCCAATATCGTGGAGCAGGCTAGCATCATGAAGCACTCGAAGATCATGTTCCGAGAGGCCAAGTGTTTTTCCGATACCAATTGAATATCGATTTACGCGTTCAGAATGGCCTTTCGTATAAGAGTCGCGAGCTTCAAGCGCCTGCACAAGACTTTGAATGGAGCCGATCACATTTCGATCAATTGTAGATGAGGCCACCTGAACTTCGTTATAGAGCTGCTCAATCGTGTTCAGCTGAAATCCCTGCTTTTTGATCTGCTTGTTCAGCTTCAGATAATAAATCATTCCAAGAATGATTCCTGAGGCTGTAGCGCCACCGATGATTCCCATGGTGAGGTGCTCAAAATGCATGGGTGTTAACATAGCATATTCTTCAATGAGCGGCCCGACCTCCCTCTAATCGGTTGAATTTATTGAATAAATCAGGGCTATCTATTCCTCGTGGTCAAGATTTTTGAGATTTACCAAGAGCAGTTCGCAGCGAGGAGTTGCTCGGACTCGCGTATATCGCGCATTTACAAATGGAAGGCTAATGGTGGTCTCACCTTCAGAAGCGAGTGATTGAGCATAGCTTTCAAAGTATTTGCCGAGGTCATTGGCCGAGTGTGTATCTAACTCTTTTGTTCCTGATTTAATCGTAACAGAACCTGAATATTCAACTGGTTTGCTTGCTACTGCCTTTCGAGTGATCGTCATGAGCCCTTTTCGACTCGTTCTTTTTTTGCCGCCGCTGTTTCTTGAAGCAGGCTCGAGAATTTTGGCGGCCAGCTCTGCGGGAAGGCTAGTCGCTAGAACCACAGCGCCAAGATCGTCTGTAGTCCCGCCAACAATAGCCGGAACCGATGAAAGATTGACAGGAACTGACACCGAGTTTTTCTTGCCCACATTCAGTAAGCCGTTTAGCTCTCCGTCGATCGAAACAATTTTTTCTACGATGGGGCGAAGTTTTGGCGAAGGGTCGCCATTAGCTATGACCTGCTCCTTGCCATCGATAACGAGCGCTGCGACGACAACATAGTTCGGAAACCTGCCAGTCTCTGGATCAGGGATCTCGGCGCTCAGCCATTTAAGCTGAAGTTGGCCGGAAACCGTATAGGGAGCTCCCGCCACAGGAGGTTTAATCAGTTTTGCTGCAGCCAGTAATTCTGCAACGACATCAGCCGCCAATGAAAATTCTCTGACCGCATTTTCCGCTTTGAGTTGTGGTTTAAAGTGAGATTCCGATGGATTGCCCGCAAAAGTTGAGAGCTGGATGGCGAAAAAACTCAAGCAAGCATATAGATATTTCATACTAAGACCTCCCGATGTTATGTAAACCACGCGAATTTTAGGCCAAAAGGTTTATTTAGTTCTAGGAACGGAAAACCCAAATTGAGTACAACAGATTGTCATGACAGAATCGACTCATGCCTACGGAAAAAATGTCCATCTCCTCAATGATCCATTCCATCAAAATCTTCTGACTGAATTTTCTCAGGAAGCTGCTCAGGCGCCCCGGATTTTTGACTTAGCTCGAGGCCTGTCGCGTTATTTGACCATTGAGGCGATGAATTTATGCTTTCCACAGGTTGAAAAAAAGATATCCACGAGAATGATCACTCAACATCCGGAAGCGGCCTTTGTCACAAAAGTTTTTGATCGTGGATTAAAGGTCGTCGTGGTCGATCTGATGCGAGCTGGAATTTTGCCCTCGCAAACGGCATATGAAACATTAGTTCAAGTCTTGGATCCTAAAAATATCAGACAAGATCATCTGCTTCTTAATCGTGAGACAGATGATAAAGGGCAGGTGACGGGAACCAAAATCTCTGGACACAAAATTGGCGGTGGCGTCGATAAAAGTTTCGTAATTATCGCGGATCCAATGGGGGCAACAGGCTCGACGCTTTCAGCGACGATCGACCTGTATAAGGGGCTCGCAAAAAACAAGAAAAGTATTAAATTTATTGCGCTTCATTTCATTGTGACCCCTGAATTTTTAAGGCGAGTTTCTGAATACTCTGATTGTTTGGAAATCTTTTCACTTCGGCTTGATCGTGGGCTGAGTCCAAAATCTGTCTTGAAAACGATTCCGGGAGAGCGATGGAGTTCTGAAAAGGGTTTAAACGATCTTGATTATATTGTACCGGGAGCGGGCGGGATTGGCGAATTACTTAACAATTCGTTTGTTTGAAGGCTGTTATGAAAAATAAATTTCCAATATTGATTTCGGAAGAGCAGATAAAAAAACGAGTTGCAGAACTCGGAAAGAAAATTTCATCGGATTACGTCAACAAACTCGACAAGCCGCTGGTGGTGATTGGAGTGTTGAAAGGGAGTTTTGTCTTTTTGGCGGATCTCGTTCGATCTCTCGAGGTTTCTTGTGAAATTGAGTTTATCGAAGTGAGCTCCTACGGCGCTGGAACTTCATCTTCTGGTCGCGTGAAGTTGAAGCGAGAACCGTCTTTGCATTTGGCCGATCGCCATGTCTTGATTGTAGAAGATATCATCGATACCGGGCATACTTTTGAATTTCTCGAAGACTATTTTGTTGGAAAGCATCTCGCGTCGTTTCGGACCTGTGCATTTTTAGATAAACCGTCGCGCCGTCAAGTAGAGATGAAGGTCGATTATAGTGGCTTTGAGATAGATGACCATTTCGTCGTTGGGTATGGACTAGATTTGGATGGGCGCTATCGAGAAATCTCTTCAGTTGTGATTTATCAACAAAGCTAAAGCCAAGGGGTCGTTTTCGAGTTATTCTCGCAGCGTTGGATAATTTGAGAGATTACAGGACAAGAGACAATTGAGAGGTGCTGGCTATGAGTTTGAAACTTGAAATCGTGACATCTGACAATGCTCCGAAGGCGATTGGCCCATATTCACAGGCGGTGCGTGCCGGGGATTTTATTTTTTGCTCAGGCCAGATTCCGTTGGATCCGAAGACTCAATCTTTGGTGACAGGCGATATTAAGATCCAGACAGAGCGCGTGTGCCTAAATTTACTGGGAGTTTTGTCAGCCCAGGGCTTGGATTTTTCTAGAGTTGTTAAAACAACTTGTTACCTAAAAGACATGAATCAGTTTGCATCCTTTAATGAGATTTACGAAAAGTTTTTTGGTGCTGCAAAGCCTGCTCGCGCCACTGTAGAAGTGGCTCGACTTCCTAAAGATGTTCTTGTTGAAATTGAATTGGTGGCGGCCTTCTAGTTATGTCGATCTCTGGTCTTTTGAGTACAATGAATCTAGCCGAGCTTCTTCAGTGGGTGAAGTTTGGGCGTAAGACGGGGATGATAGTCTTTGAAAGAAAAGGAATCGTCAAAAAGGTTTTTCTTCAGGATGGACTTGTTGTTTCTGCAAGCTCAAATGATCCGAAGGAATACTTAGGGCAGGTTCTTATATTCTTCGGTTTTATCACAGAAGATCAGTTGAGGTCGGCTTTTGAAATGCAGTCGACAAGTAAGAAGCTGTTAGGGCGAATCTTAGTTGAGAATTATGGAGTCAAGGAAGCCGAGATTCTGCGGGGCTTGAGAGTGAAGATCGAAGAAACTGTCTATGACCTTTTTCTGTGGACTGACGGTAAATTCATTTACACCGATGGGATCCCTGAAATTTCAAAGCACGATAAACTTGATTCGCCGATTACGATTGACCATGTGATTTTTGAAGGTGCTCGTCGTGTCGATGAGTGGCGTCAATTTAAGAAAGAATTTCCTCATGACGATATTGTTTTTAAGCCCACTTCTGAGGCTCCAGACTTTGGAGATCTGAAAGACGATTGGTTTGTCAGAAAAATCTATTCTGCAATGGATGGAACTAAATCGGTTCGTCGCGTTCTATTGGAAACGCGTGCTCCGGAATATCGTGGGGTTGAAGCTATTGCCAAACTTTATTGGGCAAAAATCATTGGGCCGACAAAGATTTTTGCAGATGCAGCGGGGATAAACGGTCAGCAGTCCGACTCGTTACTGCAGAGTGCCATCGATTTTTTCAAAAATAGAGAATTTGAGAGAGCTTACGACTTGATCGAGAAGTTTGTTCTTGAAGACCCGAACCATCAGGAAGGGCAGACCTTATTTGGAGTTGTACGAGAAGCGTATTTGAAACAACTCTACGAAAAATGTCCGCAAGATGCTGTTCCTCAGATTGCAGTCGATTTTAGTGTTTTGAACGAAAAGATTTTTACTTCCCTTGAGGGCTTTTTGGCTTCACGTATTAACGGTCATTGGGATATTAAGAGTTTGATGATGATCTCGCCAGTTCCAGATGTTGAATCGCTCAGAATATTGAAGCGATTCTTGGATGAGGGGCTCATCCGAATTAAGACAAATTGAGGTGTGAAATGAAACTGATGCGCAGTCCAACGGACTCCGGTCGTGAAAATGCTGACAATGCGACAGTTGATCAGATTGAATTGTTTAACGGCAAGAAAGTAACTCTAAGAGGTTGGGTTGCGAGCCTTCGGAGTTCTGGAAAAATTTGTTTTCTCCAGTTGCGCGATGGAACCGGCATCATTCAATGTGTTGCCGATCTTCAGTCGTTAGGCGCGGATCGTTTCCAGGAACTGACCGGGGCGTCCTTAGAAACATCGTTAGTTATTGAGGGAGTTGTTCGGGAAGATAAGCGATCGAAGATTGGTTTTGAGATTGGACTTTCGGATTTTAAAATTTTTAAGAAATCAGAGGAATATCCGATTGCAAAAAAAGAGCATGGTGTTGCCTTTCTTATGGAAAATCGACATCTGTGGTTGCGAAGTTCTCGACAAGTTGCGGTTCTGCGAGTTCGCTCAGAAATTATCCGAGCGGTTCGTGATTATTTTGATGGGCGGGGATTTTATTTAGTCGATTCGCCTATACTTACACCAAACGCTTGCGAAGGAACTTCGACGCTTTTTGAAACTCCTTATTTTGATACCACTGCTTATTTAACACAAAGTGGACAGCTCTATGGCGAAGCATCTGCGATGGCCCTTGGGAAAATCTATTGCTTTGGCCCTACATTTCGAGCGGAGAAATCAAAAACACGGCGGCACCTGGCAGAGTTTTGGATGGTTGAGCCTGAAGTCGCGTTCATGGATCTTGAAGGCGATATGGATCTGGCCGAAGATTTTATTGAATATGTTGTTCAGAGAACATTACGAAACCGGCGACGAGAATTGGAGTTTCTTGAGAGAAAGCTGGAGCCACTCGAGAGAGTGAAGAAGCCATTTCCGAGAATCACCTATGAGGCAGCAATTCAAATTTTGAAAGATAGTGGCAATCCCGCAAAGTTCGGAGACGACTTTGGGGGCGACGAAGAAACTATTATTTCTCAACGCTTTGATCGCCCTGTGATGATTCATCACTACCCGATGGCCATTAAAGCCTTCTACATGAAGCAGGATCCGGAGCGACCTGATCTTGCTCGTTGCGTAGATGTGATCGCGCCGGAAGGATATGGTGAGATCATTGGAGGCGGGCAGCGTGAAGATGATCTGGAAAAACTGAAAGCGCGCATCGAGGAGCATAAACTTCCGATGGAAGCTTTCCAATGGTATATGGATTTGAGAAAGTTCGGATCAGTTCCGCATGCTGGATTTGGTCTTGGCATCGAGCGAACGGTTGCTTGGATCACAGGCGTGCCTCATGTGCGAGAGACCATTCCGTTTCCGAGAATGATGGAAAAGATTTTTCCTTAATGATTTCGGTCTTCGAGCGTCAGTAAATCTAAACTTTCGACGAGAGCTTCGTCAGCCGAGAATTTGGAGAGTATTTGAGCGAGAGATGATCGTCGAGGAGGTATCCTTTGAACAAAAACTCTAGCCGCTCTCTCCAGGCATGTTCTGGTCGAACAATCCATTCTGTAGCGTCTTGAATTTCGCCGAGAGTCCAATTTGAGATCGGCTTTGAATTGAAACGCTCAAATTGATTTTTTGAATGTTGGAATTGAATCCAGCTCATCAATTTGTATTCGTGTTCCAAAGTTGTTCCACCAATGCCGCATTTTGAGAATGCAAAAAGAATGGCCACGAGTTCGTTTCTCATTTTATCTGCAATGGTATCGCGACAAGAAGCCGCCGCGAGCCTTTCGGTGTTGAGTCCAGAGGCATCAGTCGAAATTTTTTTAAAACGACCGGACTTGATATCGCGGAAGTGGCCGATTTCGTGTGCCACTGAATCGGCAGTCGCGATGATGAGATTACGCTGCGGGTCGTAGAATCCGTGGCATAGCTTGATATTTGCTTCTGATTGAACTTCTTCTGGAGAGTTGCAGATCTTGACTGCCGGCATTCCGGCTTCTGATGGAATTTCAAGTGCCATTTTCTTATTGTACCGTGAATGAGGAGATCGTGTGCAGATGTCGATTTCAATTTGTAGCGGTCAAAAAGGGCTTCACAGTTCAAGAAAAACAAGACTTGAAACGTCGCTTGAGTCGGGAGACTGTAGGGGATGCTTTATAGTGATCCGTCAGGTGAAATTCGAAAAGAAGTGCCGCAAATCTCGTTCTTAGATCATGGTTTTCTTTTTGGGGATTCGCTTTATGAGGTGGTGCGCACTTATGATCGCCGCATCATGGGTTGGGCTGAGCACCTTGCCAGAATGATCGCCGGTGGAAAGCGCGTTGGAATTGATATTGCTGCGCTAGCTCCGGAGCTGGAAGCTCGCGGATTGGCGCTTCTAAAAGCTTTAGATAAGCCGAATGCTGCGCTGCGTTTAATTGTTACACGCGGTATTGGAAAGCTTCATATTGACACTCGATCTTGTGAGAAGCCTCTGATTTATATGGCTGCTTGGGAACTTGAGTTGGCCAATCTTCATAATCCCATTCGCTTATGGGTTCCTGAAATTCGGAGAAATTCACGTTATTGCATCGACCCTTCGATTAAGAGCGGCAACTATCTCAATAGTGTTTTGGCTTTAAGAGAAGCTGTGCAAAATGGTTACGACGACGCAGTTTTTCTAAATCTCGAGAATCATGTCACTGAGCTCACGACGAGCAATATAGGTTGGATCAAGAATGGCCAAGCCTATACCCCGCATGTCGATACGGGAATTTTACATGGCATAACGCGTGGAATCCTGTTGCAAGTGCAGGCCGTTCATCAAGGGCATTACTCTGTTGAGGATCTATTGAGTGCGGATGAGGTATTTGCTCTTTCAACCTTCAAAGAAATTTGTCCGGTGACGGAGATCGAGTCGTTTGATGGGAAAAAATCGACATATAAAAATCATCAGATCACTCGTGAACTGCATAAGAAAGTCCAGGAATTGATACGAAAGAAGCTTTCGGATGATTCTCTGGTGTATTAGGATGAGATGTCGTGAGTGAGGATATGAAATTTTCTTGGAAATCAGCTCTGAGCCCGATGGCTGTTGTCGGCTCATTTCTTTTGGTTTTATTTGATCAGGCGTCTAAATTTGCGGTCATTCATTATATTGAAATGGGAGAGCAGATCGCGGTAACGCCATTCTTGAATTTCGTGCATACAAAGAATAAGGGAGCCGCTTTTGGCATGTTTCGAGATGCAAGCCCGATGATGCGCCTCGTTATTTTCGGTTTGGTGAGTATCGTATGTCTGACAACGCTTATCTATTGGCTGGGAACTACGCCAAAAGTTGAAAAATTGCAGCGCGCGAGCCTTGTATTTATTTTTGGTGGAGCGCTTGGAAATCTTGTTGATCGCATTGCCTACGGAGAAGTCACAGATTTTATCGACGTTTATTATTCGGGCTGGCATTTTTGGATTTTTAACATCGCAGATTCTGCAATTACCGTGGGTGTAATATTGATGGGAATAGTGATGCTTCAGCGTAAAGCTCGTTCGACAATATGATTCCATTTTTGTTTAGTGATACCTATTTCGAAACTCCAACATATTACGTTTTGTATCTGCTGGCCTTTCTCGGGGCGATTGTTCTTCTTTCTCGACGTGCAATTAAATACGGGTTCAATCCCGTCACAGCGGTTGATTTAGGTATGGTCTGTTTTGTTTTCGGTGTGCTGGGTTCCAGACTCTTTCATATTTTGTTTGAGAGTTTCGACTACTATTTACTGCATCCAGTTCGGGTATTTTACCTTTGGCAAGGTGGTTTTGTTTTATATGGAGGTCTAATTTTGGGCTCCGTCGCTGGGCTCTATTTTCTGAAATCGAAAGGAGAGCGTGTCTGGGCTTGGGCTGATTTAGCAGCGCCATCGATGATGCTCGGAATTGGCATCGGCAGATTTGGATGTCTAGCAGCGGGGTGCTGTTATGGAACCTGGACACCTTGGTGGTGGGGAATGATCTTCACTGACCCTCGATCTGCAGCCCCTCTGCATATTACGTTGCATCCAACTCAATTGCTTGAATCGCTTTATGGATTTTTAGCATCCCTTGTTTTGTGTTCAATTGCGAGAAATTGCAAACTTAAGGAAGGCCATCTGTTTTTGTCGATGGCTTTTGGATATTCTGTATTTAGATTTTTTATCGAATTCATTCGTGGAGATAGAGAGCGAGGGCTTTATATTGGAGACAACTTTTCGACGTCCCAAATTATTTCAGTCGCTATTCTATTCTTGATCGCGATCGTTTTTTATTTCAGGCGGCGGGAACGATCCGTTTAAAAAGCTTCAGCGCATTTTGCGAAGTTACTTCAATAAACGATTGGGTATCCATTCCACGGATGCCCGCGAGATACTCCGCTGTATGATGTATAAACGAAGATTCATTTCTTTTTCCACGCATCGGAACAGGCGCTAAAAAAGGTGCATCCGTTTCAATCACAATATTTTCTAGAGGAGTATTGAGAAAAACTTCTCTTAGTGCCGCCGCATTTTTGAATGTGACAATTCCAGAGAAAGAAATATAAAATCCTTTTTTAATTCCGAAGTTGGCCAATTCTTGCGTTCCCGTGAAGCAATGGAAGACGGCGGGTCCGTCATAGGAGGCTAATAAGTCTTGAGTATCTCCCTCTGCGTCTCGGGTATGAATCATCAGGGGTAGATTTTTTTCAACGGCCAAATTGATATGCCACCGAAATGTATCCATTTGTGAGGATCGAACGGAGTTATTGTAGTAGTAGTCAAGGCCACATTCCCCAACGGCAACACACTTTGGATCTTCCACAATCTGCGAGATATTTTTGCGGAGTTCGGCATTTTGGCCAGCGGTATCTGCGTCGTGTGGATGGACTCCTGCAGTAAAATAAACCCGCTCATTTTCGGATGAAAATTTTTGTGATTTAAGGAATGCATCCGTAGACATTCCCGACCCAATATCAATGAGATAGTCGCAGATCGAAAGCGCCCGATTCAGAACCTCAACTCGATCATTGTCGTACTCACTTGAAGAAATATGCGTATGAATATCGATGGCTTTCATTTGTGGCTCTGTGTCCAAATATGATCCCAGACAGTTTTGGGATGAATATTTCGATTGAGGTCTGCAAGCCCTAGACTCATAGGTTCCGCAAGAAAGCGCCAATGCCCAGGATATTTTTGCCTGGATGCTTCAGTTAATAAATTTTTAAAAAGATTTTTTGTTTTGTTACGTTCTTTGAGCCACGAGTCAATGGCTGGAAATAATTGAATTTCATCTCCCGATTTTGAGAGCTCAAAAATATTCTTCTCACTTTCGCTGAGATTTTTCTGTTCATGCGATGGGACTCTCAGAATGAGGCAGCGCGACCGAACGGTTTCGATGACGGTCCAGCGAGATTGGCTCGAGATGAAGATGATCCAGTGAAGAGAAGGTTCTTCCAATGTTTTCAGTAAAGCGTTTTGTATATTAAGTGAGGTTTGGCCAAGGTCGAAAATAGAAAATATTTTTAAAGCAGCCTCGAGAGGTTTCTGCCGAAGAGATGCGAGGGCTCGTCGCGTATCTTCCATGTTCGAGTCGCCTTGAAGAGAGATCCAGTCAGGGTGGTAACCTTTGCTGAATTTCTTGCAACCTGGGCAGGTTCCACAACTGTCTTGAGAAATACAAAGATATCGTTGGATAATCCGAGACATCAATACAGATGCAGAATCTCCTTCGAAAAGAAGAGGTAATTTTGGATGGCCAGCGGCTAGAATATCTTCAATCACAAAAAACACACCTTCGTCATAGTTTCTTTACAATCGCTTTGAGAACTTCAGCGTGCAGCCTGTCGATGGGCTGATCCGCTTTAAAGACTTTGATACGAGAATTTTTCTTCGCGATCAATCTGTATGCTTGATTTACTTTTCTGTGGAAGGCGGTTCCAGCTCGCTCAAATCGATCCAAATTTCCCCGCGCAGACATTCTTTTGAGGCCAATGAATCCCTCTAAAAGAATCGTGATATCCGGTTTTAGTCCTCCTGTCGCAAACTGATTGAGCGTCGCTACAGTTCGCATGGGTATTCCTCGGCAATAGCCCTGATAGACTGTGCTTGAGTCAGCATAGCGATCTGAAATCACAATAAAGCCTTTCTTTAGAGCCGGAAGAATCGCCGTATCTGTGTGCTCAGCTCGAGCGGCTTCCATTAAAAGAAGCTCCGTTCGGTCTTGCATATCTTCAGTTTTGAGGAGGGTTCGCAATTTTTCGCTGAGTGCAGTGCCGCCGGGTTCTCGAGTGATCAGAACTTTGTGGCCCAACTTTTTGAGACTGGTCGCCAATAATTCTATTTGAGTTGTCTTGCCAGTTGCTTCTCCACCTTCAAAGGTAATAAAGAATCCGCGAGCTTTCATCTTGATACGATAGCGAAGGTCTTTAATTCGTACTACTCATTTTGAAACAAGCTTGTTAGGTTATGCTTATGAAAAATCAATTTGCGTCCAAGGGTCTGTTGGTCAAGTTTATGTCGGTATTTTTACTCAGTGTTGGGGTGGCCGGTTGTGGCCTTCAATCCATTCCTCAGCAGCTTAATGAAGTTGATGCCGCTTGGGCAGAAGTGCTCAATCAGTATCAACGGCGGTCGGATTTGATTCCGAATTTGGTCGAAGTTGTCAAAGGGTATGCGAAACATGAAAAAGATACCCTCGAGGCGGTTGTGCAGGCTCGCGCTCAAGCGACGCAAATGAAAGTCGAATTGAAAGATTTGAATGAAGAAACGATGAAGAAATTTCAAGCTGCGCAGGGCGATCTGAGATCTTCGTTGGCACGATTAATGGTTTCTGTTGAGCAATATCCGGATCTCAAAGCGAATCAGAATTTTCGTGATTTGCAGGTGCAGCTCGAAGGAACTGAAAATCGAATTACGATCGCTCGCCAGAGATATATTGAAGCTGTGAAGATTTTTAACAACTTGGTCACAGTGTTTCCTACGAGCTTGACTAATTCCATTATGTTTCATCATGAGAAAAAGCCTCAGTTTGCTGTTGAAAATGAAAATGAGATGAAAAAACCACCTACTGTGAAATTTTAGTACTAGTGCTGTGGTCCTGGAATAAATTTTTACTTGTCTCTTTTGTATTTCTTTCGCAATCGACGATTTCTATTATTCGTGCAGAAAGGCTTATCCCAGCGCTTTCAGGACCTGTGATAGATGAGGCGGGCCTGCTTAGCACTGAGGAGGTCAATCAACTCGGGAACTTGATCCGAGGCTTGCAGCCTCAGGTTCAGGCTAAAGTGTGGATTTTTTCAGCGCTGGATGGTGAGCCCATCGAGGGATTATCGATCCGTGCCGCCGAGAAGTGGAAACTAGGAACTGAAAAGAATGACAATGGCTTGGTGATTTTGGTCGCCGTGACAGATCGGCGAATGCGGATCGAGGTGGGCCAAGGGTTAGAAGGGGATATCCCAGATGCGTTTGCCGGCCGAGTTATTGACCAGGTTTTGAGGCCGAACTTTAGAAGCAAAAATTATTATGAAGGTCTCGTTAAAGCATTAATGGTTTTGGGTGAGGCTGCTGGAGCCAGTGTTGATAAAAAATCTTTTCCTCAGGGTAATTCTGAAGGGTTGCCTTCATTGCCGATTGGCCTCATCGTCATCCTGTTTTTCTTGTTTGGGCCTTTGATTGGAAGTTTGCTCGTTGCAGTTCTGCGAGCTTCTGGTGTTCCGATTCGTCGAAACAGTGGCCGAGGAACATCCTGGGGCGGTGGAAGTTGGGGCGGCGGCGGTTTCGGTGGAGGAGGCGGAGGCTGGAGTGGTGGTGGCGGTGGGTTTAGCGGCGGCGGCGCCTCAGGTGATTGGTGAAGGATTCAATTCTTATGGGAAGAAAATCATTCTTTGCTGATGTCTTTAGAAATCGTCTTGAAAGCGCCATTTCTGAACTTGAGCGAAAGACATCGGTAGAAATTGTTCCTGTGTTTGAGAGCTCGACGAGTTATTTTTTAAAGTATCCGATTCTCTTTTTCTGGCCTCCTTGCTTTCTGCCGTCTTGGTTACGACCCAAGTCGGTTGCGGGAAGGGCCCGAGATATATTCATTCGACTTGAGCTCTTTAAGACAACGCATAGAAATGCCCTAATGATTTTTATTTCTCAGATCGATAAATCAGTTTATTTGCTCGCGGATGAAATGCTCGAAAAAAAAATCCCTGCCGTAGAATGGGAATCGATGGCTCAAAAACTAGCTCATGATTTTAATGCGGACAAACCAGGGGATAGCTTTTTTGAGGCTTTGGAAACTGTAGCCCCTCGAATAGTGGAGTTATTTCCAAGCGATGAATCAAATGAAAACGAGTTGAGTGATAAACTTGTTGAGTAAATGAACTTGTTAATTAAGTTCAGATTCTAATTGATTTTTTTGAGACTGTAGCGTGTTCATTTGCGTCTCAATTTCTCCACGAAGATTTTCAAATAATGGGTCTGCTCTTTCTCGTTCTAGCAGACTAATACTTTTTCTGAGATATCGAATCTTTGCTTCAACTCGTTTGCGTTCTCCCATGGTGATCATTTTTTGAATTTCATCTACGGATCGAGCTGCATCAGATTGGAGAGTTCCATTCGTTGGATCTCGTGCAACTTGTTCTTGAATGGACTTAATTCTCGCCTTTAGGTTTGCCGCCTCTTGATCGATTCTCTGCTCTTCCACTTTTAGTTCCTGCTTGTTGGCGTTCACCTCGTCCTGATAGATTTTGATCGTGGAGTGATCCTGATTTGATTTTGGAGTTGTCTTTGGTCGTTGGAGTGAGGCCTGAACAGGAGCTTCAACTCGTTTGAAATCGTCGCACGATGTAATGTTGTTCGCTAAACCGCCAGCTCTACAGACCAAGTTGATTGGAAGTGCAAAGGAGATTCCCTGTTCGTTAAGGGATGTGAGTGAATTTATTCCGACAACTTTTAAGTCTTCAGTAATCATGGGGCCGCCGCTGTTTCCTCGATTGATGGCTGCGTCAGTCTGTATGAAAGGAACACCTTCAATCTCTCGACCGACATAACTCACAATTCCGCGGGTGACGGTGAATGACAAGCCGCCTGGATTTCCAATGGTTAAGATATTTTCTCCTGCATAGATTTTATTCGCATCGCCCAACTCGAAGCGGGGAAGATCTCTCGCTTTAATTCGGATAAGTGATGCATCGATTTTTGTGTCTTCAGATATTTTTTCAGCCTCAAATTGCCGACCATCTCGCAGAATGACTCGTGGGGTTTCCATGCCAGAAGTGACATGCGCATTGCTTAAGATATAACCATCCTCTGAGATGATGAATCCAGACCCGAGGGAGTTCTGGTCTCTGATAAAGACAGTTGCATTCAAGATTCTTTCCATTTCTTCAGGGCCCCAGCTAGATTGCTTAATTGCAGTTTTATTATCCGCTGTAGGAGGAAGAAGTTTTGAATCTTTGTCGTCCGATGAAATAGAGTGGTCATTTTTGCCGGCAGTGAGATCTAATTCGATATTTTCGCCGCGGGGATTCGTTCTCACTAAAAATATATAACTGCCACTCAGCATTCCGAGCGCAATAATAAAGTACAGAAACGCAGAAAATGAAAAACCGGATTTGGCGACCGGAGCTTGCTCAAGAACTGTTGAGGGTAAACCTCCTTGCATGATCTTATCCAATTTAAATGTGTCGAACTGTGCACAAATGGCTTCGGCTTGGTTTAGTGTGAGATCCCATGCAAGTGTTGCCGGAATCTTTTGCAGTTCACTACGTGCTGATGAATATATAGATAGAGGCAGATGACGAATGTCGGCTTTGTCGAATGCTTGCCATTCTTTAATAAAACTATGGGCTTCGCGATCGCTTAACTCCTTATTAATTCTTACTGAATAAAGAGTGGCTCGCTGACAGTGGCGGCAGAACCTGGCATCTTTGGAGATTTTCTCGCCACAATAGGGACAGGGAAACATAAGTTTATTCTATCGCTAAATCTTTCATGAGTGTGGCCTCTTAAAATATAAGTAAAATCATGTGATTACGGCTTGTCCGGAGATCTCGGAAATTCCTGTCGGCCGACGGCCGTATTCTTCGCTCTTGAGCCCTTTTAAAGCTTGGTCATCGTTTTTGCATTCTGGTTTTGCATGAAAAATTTTAAATGGAAGTTTGGATGGCCGATTTCATACTGTGCATTTTATCTGATGTCGACGCAGGCTGGATTGAATGCGCAGAGCTCAAATGATGATATTTTAGAGGCCGCTTCGATTGAACTTTCGGGGATTGAAGGCATTGATTTGACTGAAAGCCAGAGTGGGCAGTTGACTCTGAAGGGCGTCATTCTTCGAAAGTCTGATATTAAAAGAGTTCACGAATTCATTGAGAAACATCCTGAAATTAAAGATCGATCTCGAATCGATGATGAGATTAAGGCGTCCGGAACTCGTTCTGCTCCAGCGGCGACGATCTTTTTGGAAGTAGCTTTGATTGAAGTGAAAAAATCTGCGTTTCGAAGTGTTGGAATGAGGACTTCAGATATCTTGGATGTCGAATCCTCGTTTTCGGCCGGGTCTCGAAACCAGTTGCATGTTGGAACAGGAGATCCAGTTCGGGCATTTCTTGATATTGCTCTTCAAAAGGGAGAGGCGAGAATCCATTCAAAGCAATCTCTCGTTGCGGACGAAGGCAAGGTTGGGATGTTTCAAGTTGGAGGGCAATTCCCCATCAAGATTCTAAGTGGGCCAATTTCAAAAGTTGAGTTTATGAATTACGGATTAATTTTGAAATTTAAGGCGCACCTTAAAAATCGGGACAGAGTTCAATTGCAGATCCAGTCTGAAATTTCAGATATCGATATGGGAAGTTTGATTGATGGAATTCCTGTGATGTCAAAAAAAGATCTTAGGACGGAAGTGACTCTCAAAATCGACGAAATGATGGCTATCGGAGGAATAATCAAAGCGTCTCAATCTGATCATCAGGAAGGAGTTCCAGGAATTTCTGAAGTTCCTGTTTTGGGCAGGCTGTTTCGAAGCGAAGATTTTCGAAAACACCGGAGTGAAGCTTATATTTTTGTACATGTGAAGAAAATGGATAAACCATGGCTGCCGAGTCCAGATCTATGAATTTGTGGATTATTATTCATAAGGACGGTTTGATTCGGTTTTCAAGAATTGCCCCGAAACATACCGTTGGTAGTGCTCAGTCAAATCAGATTCGCGTGACAGATCCAGAATTTCCCGCGCTTCATGGGCAATTCGTTGAAGAGAGAGAAGATTTGCTTTACTGCGATTTTGATAGGCGGACTAAGATTAAAGTCTTTTCTGGATATTCCGCAAATTGGTGTGAGCTCTCAGTCTGGATTTCCGATATTGATTCTTATATTGCAGATCATAAAGATATTATTCTCGGTGAGTTGAGAACTTTGTTGAGAAAGTCTCAAACCATCGAAACGATTCTCAGTTGGGTCAAGAGCGATTGGATGAGCGACACCGAATTGCCCGAAGAGCTTGAGGGGTTCATTCGAGCACATCTCAAAGAGCTCGAATGCGAAAGTCCCATCGAGACCTTGCTTGAGGATCCTGAGGTCACCGATATTTTAGTTGAAGGTTACGATCAGATTTGGGTGGAACGCTCCGGAGCTCTGTCGCTCGCTGCGCATAAATTTACGTCGCCATCCTCTTATGCGATTTATATCGAGAATATTCTTACTCAAGCGCATAAATCGATCGATGAAAGTTCTCCGTTTGTGGATTTTATGCTTTCAGGTGGAGCGCGAGCCCATGTGATTGGACCGCCGACGACTCTAGGAGAATATTATCTTTCGATAAGAAAAATTAGATCGAAAACTTGGAGCCTAGATGAACTCTGTGCCAGGCAAATGATCTCTCAAAATTTTCTTCTTGAGATGAGGAGAGCAATCTTCAATCGACAGAATATTCTCGTCTCCGGGGCGACGGGCAGCGGAAAGACGACTTTGCTGAAGGCAATCATTAATGAAATTCCTGCTGAAGAGCGATTGATTGTGATTGAGGACTCTGTCGAGCTAAAAATGAAGAGATCCAATGCCTCGTTTATGTATACTCGTCAGGACTCACGAGGTCTTTTTCCTCCAATTACGATT
The DNA here is from genome assembly GCA_964626465.1 of uncultured Bacteriovoracaceae bacterium. Taxonomy (GTDB): domain Bacteria; phylum Bdellovibrionota; class UBA2394; order UBA2394; family UBA2394; genus CAZRCG01. The sequence continues at coordinate 31,990 of CAZVFP010000007.1, forward strand.
CGAGATTTAGTGAAACAGTCCCTTCGTATGCGTCCTGATCGAATCATTATCGGTGAAGTGCGCGGAGAAGAAGCGATGGATCTCTTGCACGCAATGAACACAGGGCATCGGGGCTGCTTCGCAAGCATTCATGCGAATTCAACGCGTGATGCACTGTCCCGCCTTCAGGGCCTCGTTCGAATGTCGTCGGCATCCTTGAGTGAAACGCTTGTGCAGGAATGGATCGGCAAAAATATTCATTTTCTTATCCATTGTGGTCGATCGTTGGGCGGTGAACGGCGAGTCATGGAATCCGCTTGGGTTCGAGGATTGGATGGTTCTCGCGTTTTATTAGAGGTCAACGGCCATGGCTCATGAGCTCAGAGACTGTGATCTCACTCGGATTTCATGGTATCTTGTGACGTCGTTGAGAGCCGGCCGGGATTGGTTCGGTTCGCTCGAGATGATCTCGTTGCGGGATCCAGAACCCAGGGTCAGATATTATTTTTCAGAATTTATCAAGACCTCCAAAATTGAAGGCGTTGAATCTGCTATTCGAAGATTTATTCGGCAAGCCGACTCAACATTGGTTCGTCTTTTTTTACATGTCCTCTTGCAGTCTCAAAGGGGCTCAATTCAGTTGTCAAAAATGTTGGAGCAATTTGGTAATCTCGCTTATCGAACTGGTCAATTGAAAAGAAAACATCAGGAGCTCCAATTTACGCCTAGATTTCAAATGTGGGGGACTCTGACGGTTACTTGTTTTCTCGTTTTTATAGTCCCATTGATATCTCCGATACATATGCCGACGTTTTTGTCGCAGGGCCGTAGCGATCTATTCTTTGCCGGTGTGTCTTTGATTGTGATGGGATTCATACTCATGGAGTGGTTATCATGGAAGACTCGGCGATATTTTGAGCCGATGATTCAGATGACTTTTTTTTTCTCGTTTCTGGGTTTTTTTGTCGAATCTGGTTTGGATCTGGTGACAAGCTGGAAGTCTTCACTTGAAATGATTTCTTTCCCCTCGGATCTTAGAAGAAAATTGGAGCGCCCCGATCTTAACGCTGATGGAATGGCTCAATTCTTGAAAACCTTAGCTGTCACTTTGAAAGAGCCCTGGCCGTCCATTTTGACGGGCCTTGTTTGGGTATCGGAGACAGGATTAGGCGTGGCAGATTTTCTGAAATGGACTAGTCAGCGAGAATCGGAACGATGGGAACAGGTCTGGGAAAATCAAATTAAAAATTCATCCGCCTTTTCAATTATTCCACTGCTTCTATTTATTTTCCCGGGAGCCATGTTTCTCATGATAGGGCCGCAGCTTTTGGAGATTCAATGAAGTTTCTGAAGATCAATCGAATTCGTGTATGGAATCCACATACCGCAAGGGTTAGCGAGCGTTGGTTCTGGAAATCGGAGGCGCTGATAGGTTCCGATCGAAAATGTGGAGTCCGAATCCGGGAGCTTCAGGGCCTCATGGCTCGCATCGACTTTGGCCAAAAAGAGATCATCTATATAAATAGTGGAAAGATTGAGAAATTGAAGGTGGGAGAGCTTTTTCAAATCGAGGCATACGTATTTCAATGGTCTGAATTAGATCTTTCTAGGGCAATGACTTTTGGTACTCTTGTTTCTATTGCTTCAATAATCATTTTTTTAATTCTACTTTTTGTGTGGAAATCACACCGTGCTGAGCAATGCAGCCACGATGCATTTCAACGGACACATGGACCATGGAAAAAAAGTTCGCCGATTACAGGGCAATTATTCGAAAGACGTATTGATTTCAGAAAGGCACTCGACGAAAAATCATGGCTAAAGGCACTTGCAGAGTTAAACTCGATACGTGAAATGACTTATTCTCAGGAGCTTCCAAAAACTTGTTTGCCGGCCACTGCTTTTGAAAAGTTAGAATTGGAGTTCGCTGAGGGAATCATTCGCGACTACCTTTCAAAAAATGAACTTGAGCGCGCCGCCAATGAGTTGAAAAAAATCGGCCATTTGAGTGGCGCAGATGGTTGGAATCGATTGCAAAAGATAGTTTTAAAAAACGCTCGCAGCGTTTATCTGAAAGGTTATCGTATGGACGATGAAGTTTCAGAAGATGCGCAAGGGCTTATGGACAGCGCCGAGTCTGTTTGCCTTGCGCTTTCTCTTAGTTCTCGTTGTTTTTTGCAACAAACATCGCATCAAAAAGTTCCATCACTCGAGAGACAGTCTCTGGAGTGACATGACGCTCGTCTGGTTCCCAAGCATTCTTTGAACAGTTCATCACAAGTTCGTAGCTGGGAAGATAGTAGACGCCAGTATTTTTTCGGACGACTTCCTCGGCTGCGACTCGTAGCACAGCTTTCGAATGACCGTTCGCAGTGATCACATGACATTCGTCCGCTCGACCTGTTGCAAGAAACGGAATCGGAGACACCGTTAGTATTAATTTGAAATCAGGATTGTATCGCCGAACCGTGTGCAGGAAGGCCTCGATGTTTTCAATATTTTCCTGAACCGTGAGCGTTCGATGTTTCAGAATAGCGCTGAGGCCCGAAGAGTGGGGATTTCTAGAGATCACAGCCTCATCGTTGGCGAGTTGCCAGCATTCGTTAAGGCCTAGGGTCAGTACGAATACCTTGCAATTCATGAGCGCTCGCTTTGAGGCTTCGAGATGTCGCTTATAGTCTTTCTCGAAGGCTTCTTGTGAGAGAAAGAATAGGTTTTCGCGAAACGGATCAACATAGAAAGTGGTTCCGTCAGCTTGTTGTTGCACGAGCAATTTTGGAAGTGGTTTTATTCCAAATGAGTGTTCAGCTATTTGTCTGAAACTTGGGGTATTGAAGAGAATGCCCCATGCACTAGAAAATTTTTCATATTCTGTTTCGTCGCCATCGCAGAAGATTCCTTCATCTGGACGATGAGATCTCTCTGTAACGACATAGTTGAATCCTCGCCTTTGTAGATTGTAAGCAATTTCGAATGCGAAACAACTTCCAGCTGATCCAATGGGCGTTTCTTTGTTTACGATTCCATGATTTTTTACGAGAGGCAGAGTTTCGTAGATGGATTTTCCATCTGGTCGAGTTGGATTTGGCCAAAAAATCGCATCTGGATTGTCCTTTCCAGTTTTTAGATAGGCCGTCATGGAGTGTTTGGCATTTTTTTCGTAGTGTTGGAGATCCAAGATAGCTTGATGTGTTTGGAGGCTGTTTAATGGAAGTTCAAACTGGGCAGGACTCCGTAGCGCTTCGTGCATGATTCTTCTGAGATCAAACATTGAAGTGATGGGCTCTTTCACTTTTCCTAACCACTTACAGATCTCATTTTTGAAATCTCGCTCACTCCAAATCATTTTTGCGTAGAACTGGGCCATTTTAATATGAGTCCAGTTTTCAACTTGATTCAGAACGACGGTATCATCATTCATCTGAATTGGACTCTCCACCAAGGTGGTCGCTGGTTGTGACTTGTCGAATGAGTAAAAAAGTCGAAATACATGTTTGTAGGGGAGCTTCGAAAGTCTGGACTGATCATTTTCAGGCAATTGAGAAATAGGTAGAGATTGAATGGTCTGTTGAAAAAATGGCGAAATTCCAAAAGTGATTTGGAGGATCAGCCTGTTTCTGTTCTTGGGCAAGAGGCCTTTGTGAATTCCGCGCGTATCGACCATGAACCTGCTTCCAGATGTTCCTGTGAAATAGGCTGGGTCGGTCTGAAAATATTTCTGTACGTCTTCGTCTGACTTACGAAGAGAGCTGATATAAAATTTGTCGAAACGCTCGATTTCGCCGGCAAATTTTTCTCTGGTTTCGACAACTTTGTCAAAGTGATGAGTGCCTGGTACGTATACATGCGGCCCAGAATCCATATCAACATCCGTGAGATACAAGAATAGCTTGCAGAATTTGTAATCGTCATAGTCATAGTGATAGAACTGAGCATGCTTCGGCGCTTCTCTGCCGGCAATCGACCACCACGCGGCAGTGACGATCACTGTCGGAATTGTTCCTAAGTATCTTTCGGCGATTGCCAACACTTCTGGGTCTGTCGCGATATCCAGAAAATGAGGGCATTTTAAAATCGTATCAACAGGAAATTCCGCGACATTGGCGTGGTTAAAATCCTTTAGATCGATCAATTCATTATTTTCACCGAGAACTTTCTGCTGAGAAAAATATTCTCTCATGGTTGTGGCGATCTTTGGATCAATGCCAGGAAGATAGGTGAACCCTCGGCCGTCAATATCTTCACAGTATTTTCTGACATTCGGATCAAAGAGTTTTTCGAAGGACGGCAAACCTAATTGATTATGGTTATACTGATCGATCGCCTTGATCATCAGTTTCGCTAGGCCCGGCTGCGTGAAGCAGGCCATCGAGGCGTGATAGTGCCGCTCTCGTGCATATTGAACATCGTGAAGTTTTTGAGAGTCGATGTTCAATACTTTTAATAGCGGGCTGAATTGATCTTTGCCTTCAATGAAATTTTGAAATCCGTTGTACCACTGACTGGTTTGTTCGAGATGATTCATGACTGTCCTCTACTGTTGGTATTTGTAACTCACCTCCTATTCTAACATCCGTGGATTTTTGCTGCTGAGAATCAAACGGTGAGGATTTGCGCTCGGCGTCAGCAGATTTATTATTTAGGCGAAGCCCCATTGGGTTTAGATGCTAAAATTAGAGCATGCAAAAAGATCAAACGAACACAAATCTACCTGAACTAGAAAATGTATTTCTTACCGAGGAAGATGTGCAAGAGATCAGCAATATGATTTCGCAGGACCAGTCACTCTTGCTGCAGATCGAGCAAGTGAGAGGTCTGCTTGCAAATTCGAGATTGAAGAAATTATCTGAAAAAGATATTCGAACACTCAGAGATCACGATAAATCAGTGATCACAAACGCCATAGAACACAATATGGATGGCCTTGTTCGAGGTATGGCCTTGAGCCGTCCAGAATTACTGATTGGTCCGTTGTTTAGTCTCGATTTAGTCAGAACACGAGTTCGTTCATTAAAATTTTTGTCAGTTGGGCCAAGAAGCGAAGCAGAATTATTCGGCTTGATGGCGAGGGGCGTTCCCGTGACACACCTGAGGGGGCTGGATCTCATCTCCTATTCGCCCTATGTAGATCTTGGTGATATGCATCACATGCCGTATCCAGATAAGAGCTTTGATGTGATTATTCTCGGATGGGTTTTGGCCTATAGCAAGGATCATAAAAAGGTGAGAGAAGAAGTTTTAAGAGTTGCAAAACCTGGAGCTATCCTTGCAATCGGTTGTGAATATCATCCCATGTCTACGGAACAGCTGAGACAAATGGGGGGGCACCTGCAAGGGGATTATCCGCGATTCTATCATACTGATGATATTTTTAAGATCTTTGAGGGTCACATAGACACGGTCTTCTTTAAACACGACATCCTTCCGGAGATGAGGGGCCGTGTGGGATCTGTGATGACGGTTTTTCGCTTAAAGCAAGATGCTCGGCTCGAGAGTTAATTCTTAGAGGCCGAAAAACTGACAGGCTTGATCGATAAGCTTTTCGAGTCGGGTCTTGTACGTATGATCTGCCTTAACTCGCAGATGTCCTCGTTCTATCATCTCGCGTCTAAGGCGATCGTTTTTTAGAAAGAAGTTAATTTTGTCTTCTAGTTCTTCCTGAGATCCGTAGGTTGCGATTTCATCCTCTTGGAACAGTTCTTCAAGTTCTTCACGATAGTCTGTAAGCGGAAATCCATGTGCCGCAAGAATATTGTAGGGCCTCTCATGAACACCGGTAGAAAAATGGTACTTTGTGAAGTGAAGGTTGATTTTAGATCCTGCGTAACAGGCAACAAGTTCATCCTCACTGAGGCTTCGTGTGTCGTGAATATAGTCACATAGGGAGTTTCTCCAAAGCTCTGATCCATAAACCCGAATATCAAACTTACGAAGATCGTTCAGCAGATTTGTGAGACGCATCCACGAATAAAATGAATTAAGCCGGCCACGGTCAATAGACAGATTTCCAGCTGTATCCGTAGATACCTGCTCACCAATCGTTTGAATCAGTCTCGATAGACCAGATCGAAATTCTTTTGGCGTGCGAAAATCTGAATTAAAAAATTTGACCATTTCATCTGTAAACAAAGCTTGGTGATCTGTTTCTACAAAATCATAAAGTGATTGGGCATACCCCTCACCCAAGGCGCTTGCGAAATTTTGATGCGTGTCGGGAGGGGATTCGAGTTCGATAATTTGACTGCCAACAAATGTTATATCCAAATCGAATTTCGTCTTCAGTTGCTCGAAGCTGGGGCTTCGCCGGAGATGGAAAAAATGTTCGCCTGCTGCGATGGGTAAATGAACGAATGGCAGGCCTCGCTGGCTGAAGAATGAACGATCACTTGCTTCGACCGACATGAAGAGAGTGCTCTGAGGGTAGGGAGGAGATTGCCAAAGCTTGAGCAAGAAAGGCGGGTCGTTGAATTCAACCGTGTCGTGATACCAGACAACGAAACGATGTTTTTGATTTTGAAAAAAATCCTTATAGGTTTGCTCGTTAGTTTGTGGCGAATTGATTAGGTAAAAATTTCGGCTAAGGCAAAAATCTGGCTGGATCTGGTCCAGAGCATCTATCAATTCTTGAAAGCTATTGAGTTTATAGCCCAGAATTTCGATCACTTCGTGGCCATTTTGAGTGATTCCCACTTTTATCGATCTAGACCATCGTTCTCCAAAGTCGAGAAACGCGATTCTAAGCTTTCGAGACATCAAATGATTTTCATCCTTTTTGAATCAGAATGGGAGCTCAATTTTCTGAATATTCGTAGAGATATCCAAATTGCTGCGAAGTGTTTAGTCGGAGGCCGTGTAGAATGGAAACTATGCGTGTATTGGTCGTTTCAATGGGTGATCCCATTATGACTTTTGTTCATTCGGGGTTTTTAAAGGCTGGTGCAGAATCTCATATCATTGACGCAAGCGTCTTAACTTTGGCGGATGTCTCTGGGGCGATTGATTCTTTTAAGCCAGATTTTTGTTTGATAAATAACTTCGATATTTTTTCTGTTCATCCGGAAGGAGATTTTTTTGAGGATCTCTTTCGATCAAAGTCGCTCCCTGTTCTGTCATGGTATTTTGAATCTCCGGAGCTAGCTGGAAAAGTAAAATTGCTGATGCGTTGGCTTCGCGGGCCTTTTCCAAGTGGCATTAGCTTCATGGTGACTGATTCGCATTTTACCGATTTTTTTAAGGCGAGGGGAAGCCAGGCCTTTCATTTGCCTCTGGCAGTTGATGAGGCAATTTTGAATCGCAAATTTAATGACGATGTTCTTCAGTCACGGTTGACGGATGCCGATAGTGTACTGTTTTCTGGTTCAGCTTTATTGCCGGAGGGCAATTACAAGACTGAAGAAGATAGGCTCAATACGTTTGTTGGATTTGCCTCGATGGAGTTTCAGCATTTGATTGGTCGGCAATTTTCTTCCGAGTATGAGGCGATGTTCAAAGAGGGGTTAAGAGAGATCTTCAATCACTGGACCGATATGGGATTGAACTTTCGGAACAAACGCAGTGAGATTGTGAAAGCGATTATGGCGCTTCTTCCTGAGGGGGGAGCCCGAGATGCGCTGACTGTCTATCAGTCAAGAATTGATGTTCTGTTTTCGTTTTTTCAGTTGGGAAATACATTGGAATACGTGTCGAGTCGTCTGCCTTTGCAATTGCATGGTTCAGATGAGTGGTCTCGATTTAATATTCGAACTTTGACTCCTGCGAAAAGACTGACGAATGACGAACTCTATTCTTGTTTCAGCAAGAGTTTTGCCGTTCTCTGTCACACGAAGCATTGCTTTGTTCGATTCGTGCATGAGCGAGTATTAATGACTTACGCGACAGGAGGCTTTCCCATCACCGATCATCGCGAGGATCTGTGGACGATATTTAAGCCTGGTGGCGTGGCAACATATTCAGATGTTCGAGAAATCCCCGAAATTTTTTCGTTCTATCAAAGACATGTGGACTCTCGGCAAAAGATGATTGCAAGTGCTAGAGAGATCATCAGTTCAGCTCACACCTATGACCATCGCGCCCAGTCGATTCTAGAGATTGCGCGCAAGCTTCAGTTTAAAACACGTCATGTTCGTTCAGAAAATAGCGGCAAATCTACTTTTCGAGACTTGTGAAGATGCTTGTACGCGCTATCGGTCGCTAGCCTTCCTCGAGGTGTTCGCGCAATGAAGGCTTCCTGAAGCAGAAACGGCTCGCAGAGTTCTTCGATGGTATCTCTTTCTTCCTGAAGACAAGCTCCGAGGGTTTCAATCCCCACGGGGCCGCCGTCAAATTGGTCAATAATCACATTTAGAAGCCGTCGATCGAGAGTGTCGAGGCCTCGTTGATCGACGTCGAGTCGAGAGAGAGCGTAATCAGCAGATTTTTTTGTAATTGTTTTTTCATCTGCAGCAATCGCAAAATCTCTCACCCGTCGTAAAAGACGATTTGCAATTCGAGGAGTTTTTCGTGAACGACGTGCAATTTCGAGAGATCCCTCAAGATCAATATTGATTCTGAGAATCTGCGCTGAACGGCGAACAATTGTCGCGAGTTGGTCGTCGGTATAGAATTCAAGATGCAGCGGAATTCCAAATCGTGAACGGAGAGGCGACGAGAGCAGTCCGCTTCTTGTGGTGGCTGCTACAAGAGTGAATCGTGGCAAATCGAGCCGAAGAGATCTTGCGGCTGGACCATCTCCGATCATCAGGTCGAGTTTAAAATCTTCCATTGCAGAATAGAGAATTTCTTCCACTGTTTTTGGAATTCGATGAATTTCATCGATAAACAAAATATCATGAGGTTCCAGTTGGGAAAGAAGAGCAGCAAGGTCTCCAGCTTTTTCTATAGACGGACCAGATGTGACCTTGAAATTCACTCGCATTTCTTTCGCCATAATGGAGGCGAGTGTTGTTTTTCCGAGACCGGGAGGTCCTGAGAGCAAGACGTGATCAAGCGCTTCTCCCTGTTTTTGAGCGGCCCCCATAAAGATCCGGAGATTGTCTTTGAGTCGCTCTTGTCCAATAAACTCATTTAAACTCTGTGGGCGCAAAGTGACGAGGTCATCAGCTTCTTGAGGCGAGATCAGACGCGGAGCGTTTTGCAAAACTTGATTAGTTTCTTCGAGTATCAAGACAGTCTCCTTTGCGCGAGTTCTTTAAGGGATTGTTTTACAAGCACCTCAAGTGGAGTTTGTGGATCGGCATCCGGCAGGTTTTTAAGCGCCCATTGAACTTCGGTTCGTTGATATCCAAGATTCGTGAGAACGCTTTCTAATTCTCGCGATCGATCGGGCGGCGTCAGTGTTTGACCTTGAGGCTGTTCGAACGTCAGTTCCTTTAGCCTGTCTGCCAGTTCGATGCAGATTCTCTCGGCGGTTTTTTTTCCGATTCCCGGAATCAGTTGCAGCCTTTTAATATCTTTTGCAACGACAGTTTTCTGCAAATCCGAAAATGAAATTCCAGAGAGAATTGAAAGTGCCAGCTTCGGACCAATGCCGCTTACTCGAATCAGCTCTCTAAATAGACTTCGTTCATCAGATGTTAAAAAACCGAACAGGTGAAACTGGTCTTCTCGAATATGAGAATGAATAAATAGAGATGCATGAGCTTCCAACTTTTCCGCGGTTTGCGGTGTATGCGACACCTCGTAGCCAACACCTTGGCAGTCAATGACGGAAAGATAGGGAGTCTTATGAAGAAGTTTTCCAGCGAGATGTCCGATCACGATTTAATTTCCCCTTAAAGAAATAAGTTTGAGCATGTGTAAGGCCAATAGCAAGTGCATCTGACTCATCACTGTACTTAAATTTAAAAGATAATGGTAACTTCAACAACAGCTTTACCATTTTCTCGATTTGATCTTTCGACCCTCTGCCACTCCCCGCGACACTTTTTTTAACTTCTGCCGGTGTATATTCAAGAATTGGAAGCTGGCTGGCGGCGGCGCAACTGATCAATACGCCTCGAGCGTGCCCGAGCTTGAGGGCTGATTGTGCATTTTTTGAAAAGAAGAGGGATTCGATCGCCAAGCTATCGGGCTTGTATTTTTTTATGAGCTCTTCAAAATCGAGTCGAAGAGATAACAATCTTGTTGCGAAAGGGGCTTCCACCGGCGTCAGCATTACTCCGCTGCTCACATAAGAAATTTTGGGTCCATGGATATCTAAAATTCCAAAACCTGTTCGTATCGATCCAGGGTCCAGTGCAATGAGTCGGGTTGCGTTTGCGGAAGCCATCGATTCAGAATTAACAACGAGAGTTAAAGAGAGCCAGCTTTGATTTGCTTTCCATTGATGAAGACTTTGGGTAATAAGTTCACCGTGGGAACGAGATCAGGGTTTTTTCTGGTTTTATTGATGACAGGATGCGTGGCCGTATCCGCGTGCAAAAAGGTCGTGCCAAGTGTGCCGAGTGAAACTCAGCTCTCAGATTCGATTGAGAGAGTCCATCGTGTGAAAGTTCAGCATATTCTCGTCGCATTTGAAGGGTCTTTATCAGGAAAGACAATTAAAAGAAGTCAAGTAGAGGCTGAAAAATTGGCGAATGAAGTATTGACCAAGGCAAAAACGGGCGCAGAATTCGAGCTCTTGGTAAAAGAATTTAGTGACGATCGAAGTCCTGGAATTTATTCTCTGGCGGATGAAGGCATCGCACTTTTGGGAGATGAAATACCCAGAAGTCAGATGGCTCTAGGATTTGGTGACATGAGCTTTTCGCTGAAGGTAAATGAAATTGGTTTTTTGCCTTACGAGAAGACGAAGTCCCCTTTTGGTTTTCATATCATCAAAAGGTTAGAGTAGGTTTTTAAAGGAGACGATAAAGATGATTCGAAGATTTACCCCCATTTTATTTGTTGCTGCGGCTCTGGCGATTGCTGGCTGTAAGAAAAAGGCCGAGGTTGATGAAATTCGAGTGGGCGAGTTTGGCTCGATGACCGGGAATGAGGCAACCTTCGGGCTTTCTACTCACAATGGCATCGCGATGGTGATTGATGATGTCAATGCGGCCGGCGGTATTAACGGCAAAAAACTTCGGTTGATTTCATTGGATGATGAAGGAAAGCCGGAGGTGGCCGTCAATGTTGTGACTCGTTTGGTGACTCAAGACAAAGTTCACGTTGTACTGGGTGAAGTGGCCAGCTCGAGATCGTTGGCAGCGGCCCCCGTTGCGCAGCGCTACCAAATTCCTATGATTTCTCCGTCGTCAACAAATCCGAAAGTGACCGAAGTCGGCGATTATATATTTAGGGTGTGTTTTACGGATCCGTTTCAAGGCCTAGTGATTGCTAAATTTGCAGCTGGCGATTTAAAGGCAAAAACAGCCGCCCTCCTCATTGATTCGAAGAGTGACTATTCGATGGGACTTGGTGAATTTTTTAAGACAACATTTTTAGCTCAAGGCGGTCAGATTGTGATTGAGCAAAAATATGTTGGAGGAGATATGGATTTCAAGGCTCAGCTGACGAGTATTAAGGGCAAGAAGCCTGATATCGTGGTCGTACCTGGATATTATACCGAGGTAGGTTTGATTTTGAAGCAGGGTCGCGAGTTAGGTCTCAATATGCCGTTCATGGGTGGAGATGGTTGGGATTCTCCAAAGCTATTTGAGATTGCCGGTTCTTCTGTGAATGGAAATTATATTTCAAATCACTACAGTGTAGATGACCAGGATCCGAAGGTTCAGGACTTTATTTCTCGTTATAAAGCTCGATTCAATTCAGTTCCAGATGGATTAGCCGCGATGGGTTATGACGCTGCTTTAGTTTTGGTGGATGCACTGAAGAGGACCAAATCACTTTCTGGCGGCGATCTGAGGGATGCGATCAAGGCGACGGTTAAATTTCCTGGAGTGACGGGCGTTATTACAATTGATGAACAGCGAAACGCATCGAAACCAGCCGTGATGCTTAAGATTGACAGCGGAACATTTAAGTTTGCGAAGAGAGTCGAGCCTTGATCGGCTGATATGGCTGAATTTATTCAACACCTGATCAATGGAATATCTCTTGGCAGCATTTATGCTTTGATCGCCATTGGGTATTCGATGGTCTACGGAATTTTGCAGTTGATCAATTTTGCGCATGGCGAGGTTGTGATGCTGAGCTCGGTGTTTGGATTTTACTTGGCCCCGATTGTCAGCAATCCGTTTAATCCGTCATCAAAGCTGTTCATTGTGGTCTTGCTCCTTTCAATGGCGCTTTGTGGTGTTGTGGGATTTTTGATCGAAAGGTTAGCTTATCGACCATTGCGTGGGCAGCCCCGGATTAATTGTTTGATTACGGCAATTGGTGTTTCTCTTTTTATTCAATATTTCACTCAACTAGATTTCGTGTTTGGGGCGATCCCCCAAAGTTATCCAGAAATGATTGAGCGAAAAATTTTATTCTCAATTGCAGGGATCGAAGTATCAAATTTGCAGGTTGTCGTTTTGACTCTCTCATTCTTTTTGATGCTGGTTCTTGAATGGATCGTTTTTAAAACAAAAATGGGCAAGGCGATGCGAGCTGTTTCTGAAAGTCCTGAGATAGCCGGTTTGTTGGGTCTTCCGGTAAATAAAATTATTTCGTTCACATTTATCCTTGGCAGCGTTCTTGCTGCTGCCGCTGGCACATTGGTGTCGTCTATGTATCCCAAGGTAGAGCCATTGATGGGATCTCTACTTGGTCTCAAGGCGTTTGTAGCTGCGGTGTTGGGAGGCATTGGAAGTATCTCGGGTGCTGTTCTGGGTGGATTAGTCATGGGATTGGCGGAAGAAATGACAGTTGGTTATCTCTCGAGCTCATTTAGAGATGCGATTGCATTTGCGATTTTGATTTTAGTCTTGTTAGTCAAGCCATCCGGGCTTTTAGGAAAGAGTCGAATCGAAAAGGTTTAATCATGAGCCGCGAAAAATCGACAACCTATCGAGATTTTGCCCTGATCATAGGGATCGTCGGGGTATTGGGATATCTTTTGTCAGAGTTCTTGGCGCCCTATCCGCAGACCGTCGCGGCGATGTGCGGAATCAATATCATTCTGGCCGTGAGTTTAAATTTGGTAAACGGTCTGACCGGACAGTTTTCAATGGGACATGCGGGTTTCATGGCGGCCGGTGCTTATACCTCAGCAACATTGAGCGTACTCGTTCTTCCTTTGCTTGGAATTTCTGCGGATGGCTTTCTGCACTACTTCCTATTTCTCGGGATTATCGTTTTATCTGGGGCGGTTTCTGCGCTAGTGGGCGCTTGCGTTGGCATTCCTTCTCTTCGGCTGAAGGGTGACTACTTAGCGATCGTCACTCTTGGTTTTGGAGAGATCATCCGCACCTTTATTTTGAATATTGAAACAATTGGTGGAGCTCGCGGATTTATTGGCATTCCGCAATGGAGCAATCTCTATTGGATTTTTGGTACTGCGATTTTTTCCGTCGTTTTAATTCAGCGTTTGATTAGTAGCATTCCGGGAAAGCAGTTCATGGCAGTGAGAGATGATGAGACAGCCGCGACGGCAATGGGCTTGTCGACGACCAAAATAAAAGTTCGGGCTTTTGTGATCGCGTCGTTCTTTGCGGGTGTCGCAGGAGCATTATTCGCTCATCAATATGCCTATCTCAATCCTTCCACGTTTAATTTTAACTATAGTTTTCAGATCATTACGATGGTGGTTCTTGGGGGAATGGGAAGTATGAGTGGCAGTATCACGGCCGCCATCTTTTTAACGGCTATGCTTGAACTCTTGCGTCCACTCCAAGATCTCACTCGAATTGATCTTCGAATGGTAATTTATGCCTTGATTCTGATTGTCCTGATGCTCACAAGGCCTCAGGGAATTTTTGGGCGCAAAGAACTCTGGCAGTATTTGCGATTTAAGAAGGATAAGTCCCATGCTTGATGTGCAAAATGTGTGCATTGAGTTTGGCGGCTTGAAGGCCGTTGAGAAGGTCTGCTTGAAAGTGGCTCAGAATGAGCTCGTTGGACTTATCGGACCAAATGGAGCTGGTAAGACGACTCTCTTTAATCTGATTACTTCTATTTATAAGCCGACGGGTGGTTCAATTTCGATTGATGGAAAATTGACCGGCGACTTGAGGCCCTTCGACGTCACTAACCTATGCAAGGCAGCGAGGACTTTTCAGAATATTCGGTTGTTTAAGGACCTTTCAGTTTTAGACAATGTGCTCGTCGCATCGCATCTGAAAGTCAGCTATGGCCTTTTGTCAGTCTTGTTTCGAAGTCAGAAATTTTTGGACGCTGAGGCTGCCATCAAGGAACAAGCCATGGAGCTTTTGAAAATTTTTAGTTTGGATTCAAAGTCAGATGAGCTCGCAAAGAACTTGCCCTACGGCGATCAACGGAGACTTGAAATTGTGCGAGCTCTTGCCACGCAGCCTAAGATTTTATTTTTGGACGAACCTGCCGCTGGCATGAACGAATCTGAAACTCTTCAGTTGCTGGAACTGATCAAATTTGTGCGAGATCGATTTAAGGTCGGCATTCTGGTGATCGAACATGATATGAAATTCATCATGGGACTTTGCGAGCGAATTTACGTTCTTGACCATGGGCAGTTGATTGGAACGGGCACACCCGCCGAGGTCCGACAGAATCCGAAAGTGATCCGAGCCTATTTGGGTGAGGAAACTCAGGTATGAGCGCAATTCTTGACGTGAGAGATCTGAGAGTTTCATACGGCGCTGTTGAGGCTTTGCGAGGCATTTCGCTTGTTGTCAATGAAGGCGAAATCGTGACGCTTCTGGGTGCCAACGGCGCGGGAAAATCCAGTTTGCTGAGAGCCATCATGAGTTGTGTTCCTTATCGGGGCGATATTTTTTACCAGGGAGCTTCAATCAAACACTTGAAGACAAATCGTCTTGTGCGAAAGGGGATTGCGCTGGTTCCGGAGGGCCGCGGAATTTTGGGCTCTCTGACTGTTCTTGAAAACCTAGAGATGGGCGCCTTTCATCGAGGCGAGTGGCGCTCAGAGTTGGATAGCCTCTTTCAATTATTTCCGATTCTAAAAGACAGACTGAAACAGTTAGCCGGTACCTTATCGGGCGGCGAGCAACAAATGTTAGCGCTCGCGCGTGCTTTACTGTCAAAACCAAGAATTTTGCTGTTAGATGAGCCATCGCTGGGTTTGGCACCTAAGATGATTCAACAGGTTTTTAGCCTGGTAAAACAGATCCAGTCAGAGAATATTACGATTTTGCTGATCGAACAAAACGCTCATATGGCTCTGAAAATTGCCAGTCGAGCGTATATCTTAGAAACGGGGTCTATTGCAGCGCAGGGCACCGCGGCTGAAATCGAAAAAAACGATGATTTACGTAAGGCGTATCTGGGCGGTTAAAGGCTTTCTATCTTAGAAATCTTTGCAGTGTCGCTGATTGCATCTGCGCGACATTTTTCCTATTTTGTCAGGCATGTCAGAGAAAGTGAATGACTTTAGTATTTACGTTGCGACTGTGAATGGGTCTGGATCGCAGTCTTCCAATAATATCTTGATGCGATCAATCTTTAGGATGGGAATTCCAGTGAGTGGAAAGAATCTGTTTCCATCCAATATTCAGGGTTTGCCCACTTGGTTTACCATTCGAGTGTCGGCTGACGGATGGACGGGTCGTCGCGTAGAGACAGAAATTTTAGTCTGCATGAATGATCAGACCTATGTTGAAGATATCAAGGGAGTTCCTGCAAACGCGGTGGTTATTCACCATGATCATATGAACGCTTTGGCGGTTCGCAAAGATATTCAATCAATTCCGATTCCATTTTCAAAAATTATTGCAGAGGCCTGTCCTGATCCGCGTTTGAGAAAGCTTGCAGTCAACATGGTTTATGTGGGGTTGTTGGCCGAGTTTTTGGGAATTACAGATGAAGCGCTTGAACTTGCCATGGCGCAACAGTTTAAAGGCAAAGCCAAAGCAATCGACTTGAATCGCGCAGCGATGAAAGCTGGCCGGAAGTATGCGCAAGAGAATTTTGGATCAGTGAAGTTTCCATTCAAAGTGGCTCCTCTGGCGAAAACTCAGGGAAAGATTTTGATTGAAGGAAATGCAGCATGTGCGTTGGGCGCAGTGTTTGGAGGTTGCACAGTTTTCAGCTGGTATCCAATTACTCCTTCCTCGAGCGTGGTCGATTATTTTTCGGAGTACGCAGAAAAATATCGAGTTGATCCAGTCACGGGTAAGCGAAATTTTTCTGTAGTTCAAGCCGAGGATGAGCTGGCCGCCCTAGGAATGGTTTTGGGAGCTTCATGGGCGGGAAGCCGTGCGGCAACGGCAACATCCGGACCGGGAATTTCATTGATGGCAGAGTTCACTGGCTTTGCCTATTTTGCTGAAGTGCCAGCGGTCGTGATCGATGTTCAACGAATTGGCCCAAGTACCGGCTTGCCCACAAGAACCAGTCAGGGCGATGTTTTATTTGCAGCGACTTTAAGCCATGGTGATACGAAACAGATTTGCTTGTATCCTGGTACTGTTCAGGAATGTTTTGAGTTTGCGGGCCAAGCTTTCGATCTCGCCGAGAAATTTCAGACACCAGTGTTTATTCTGTCTGACTTGGATTTAGGCATGAATTTTTATATGTCAGATCCATTTCCGTATCCCTCAAAAGTATTGGAGCGTGGCAAGGTGTTGTCTGACAAAGACGCCGACAAATTAGCGACCTTTGCGAGATACGCTGATGTCGATGGCGATGGAATTGGTTATCGAACTCTTCCAGGAATTCAGGACCGTCGCGGTGTGTTTTTTACTCGTGGTAGCGGACACAATGCTAAGGCTGCCTATACGGAGAGTGGTAAAGATTATGTTGAAGTCATGAATAGGCTTCTCAAGAAATGGGATACAGCTAAAAAATTTGTGCCCGCGCCCATTCTCACAGGTTCTGGGAAAGCATCTGTTGGGATCATTGCGTACGGATCGTCTCATGAGCCAGTTTGTGAAGCTCTTCACTTGCTAAAATCAGAGTCGAAGATTGACGTCGATTATTTGCGTATTCGCGCGTATCCATTTTCGGCGGAGGTGAAGAAATTTCTGGAGTCACATGAGATTGTTTATGTGATTGAACAGAATCGAGACGCGCAGCTTGCATCACTTCTGCGTATAGAGAAAGAATTGCTGCCCGTCGCTCACAAGATCGAGAGCATTCTTCATTACGATGGACTTCCCATACATGGGCGATTTATTTCAGATGCGATTATTGCGGCAGAACAGAAAGAGGTTTTATGTCGACGCCAGAGCTAAAGCTGAATCCAATGGTCACTCCCAACAAAGTTGGGTTAACGAAAAAAGATTATAGTGGAGCCGCGTCGACTCTGTGCACCGGTTGTGGTCATGATTCGATCACTCTTCATATTATTTCTGCATTTTATGAGCTCGATATTCCGGCTCACCGTGTCGCAAAATTTAGTGGCATTGGTTGTTCGAGCAAGACCCCAGCCTATTTTTTAGCAGGAGCTCATGGATTCAATTCTGTTCACGGGCGGATGCCATCTGTCGCGACGGGCGCCGCAGTTGCCAATCGCTCAATGGTGAATATTGCTGTCAGTGGTGATGGTGATACGGCGAGCATTGGTATGGGGCAATTCGTGCACATTGTGCGACGAAATATTCCTTTGCTTTATATCATCGAAAATAACGGTGTATATGGCCTGACTAAGGGACAGTTTTCGGCGACTTCCGATCTTGGATCTGTTTTGAAGAAGGGTGAAGTGAATTCACTGAATCCGATTGATCTGTGTGTTCTCGCATTAGAACTCGGTTGTGATTATGTGGCGCGAAGTTTCTCGGGAGATGCTAAGCAGATGGTGCCTATCTTGAAGGGAGGACTCAGCCACAAAGGAACATCGATCGTGGATGTGATCAGTCCATGTATTACTTTTAATAATCATGAAGGTTCGACTAAGTCTTATAAGTTCGTCAAAGATCATGATGAAATTCTCCAAGAAGTCGGATTTGTTCCTCAATACACTCCAATCGATGTCGACTATGCCGACGGAACAACGAAAGTGGTTGATTTTCCGGATGGTGCTAAAATCACCTTGAAAAAAGTTCACCGAGATTACGATCCAACAGATCGAAAAGCAGCGCTCGATATTTTGTATCAAGCAAGACAAGAGGGGCTCTTATTGACGGGACTTTTTTATGTAAATCCGAAGACGACGCCTTATCAAGAAATCTTGAAGGTTGCCGAAACGCCGCTTGTTCAGTTGAGTGTGGAGCAATTGCGTCCGAAACCGGAAGCTTTGAACGAGATTATGCAGAGTTTGTCTTAAGCATCGATGATCTCAAGTTGATTGAGATCATCTGTTTGAACAACGCCGCGACCTTTTCTCTTAGCTGCATAGAGAGCTCGGTCAGCTCGATGCAGCCATTGATCTCCGCGTTCGTGCGGATCAAGTTCTGCCACACCAATTGAGACTCCAAGATTCGAGCCTGGAACAATATTGCGAATATTTTCTCTGTGCTTCTCTAGAAAATTCTCAGCTACTTTTTGTGCGGTTTTCAGGTCGCTGCGGGATAAGACTACAATAAACTCATCTCCTCCGTATCGAATGATGCGATCTGATTTCCGAAAAAATATCTTCATTAGTTTCACAAATTCTTGCAGCGCCCTGTCACCTTCAGCATGCCCTTGGTCGTCGTTAATTCGTTTGAAATAATCTAAATCCATCGACAAAATGCTGCATCCTTCGATTGCTAACCACTGCAAGCTTTTCTTTTCGAGCAAATGATTGAGATAGTTGCGATTGTAAACACCTGTAAGTGAGTCGGTGAAAGCTTGTTTGAGAAGAGTTTTATTTTCGGTTTCCAATGAAGAGGCGTTTTGTTTCAGTTCGGTTTCTCGAAGACTGTCAGCCGTCATATCACGCAAGGTCACAAGATAACGTGTTTGATCTCCGGATTTTGATTCTGGATAAAATGTGGCATCCAAAAAATATGACTTGTAGTAGCGAAAGCGCAGTGTCAGTCGAATGTGGAAAGCTTCGTGCGATGTGAGCAATTGCGTGAGCGATTGCTTTAAATCCATGGGTTGGGCTGCAAACGGGTCATGAAGAATATTCATTTTTTGCAGAACTTCTTCGTCGCATTCAAGCCAGTCTTGGAATACTTGATTGGCTTTTAAGATTTGGCCGTCACTTTGAAGAACGAGCAAGCCCTCGGCAGTGCTATTAAAAACTTCAAAGTTTTGATCATGGAGATCTGCGGTCTTTTTTTTCTTAAATGCCATCAGCGCGGCAAATCCTGCAGCAAGCATAAGTAGATAACTAATAATCAGGCCAAACCCTTGCAGCAGAAATGAAGTCATATCGCTCGTCATCGATAGAAAGTAACGATCACCAAAGGGGGTCAAACTCTGATAGTAGAATCGCCCCTGAATCCAGAACATTCCTTCTCCGGGGCTTGAAAATGCGGACGCCTGAGAATTTGTAGAGGCCACAATGGATGTGCTGATCGACGTCTCTTTATAGAGGACAAGCTGCCCAAGGATCTGAAAATCATCCCTTAATTTGAGGAGTTGACTGGAAAGCAACGACTGGCGATCTTGAGAGACTGAAGCGAGGTCAGGTGAGTTTGAAAGCGTATGTACAACAGCCCGAGCGGTTTTCTCGAGATGATGCTTTTCCCGGGATATTAATCCAAGGATGTCTTGGTAGAAAAGCCATAGGCCAAGTGCGAGTAGGAGAATAGAAACCCATGAACCGATGCGCCGATTTATCTCGAGTGTCACAGTTTGAAACCTTTCAACAACAAGACGAAATTGAAACACGTGCTCAAGAGCTCGGCCAGAAGATTTTTGCTGGAGTCAAACAAAGCCAATATTCTCAATCCTGGTGGTACTTGAAACTGATGGATCTCGCAACACGAGATCCTCGCGTGAAGACACAGCTGTTTCGATTTGTCGACGTTCTTCCAGTTCTCAGAACAAATGCACAAAAAACGAGGCAGTTGCTGGAGTATCTGTCTAGGCCGGAAGCGATTTCATCCTGGCCATTTTCCTTATCATTGATAAGTTCGATTCTGAAGATTCCTGGAGTGAATAGTATCGTTGCCGATATCGCGCAACGACAAGTCACACAAATGGCTCATATGTTCATTGTGGGTGACACATTTGAATCTACGTTGCCCAAGCTCGAGGCGCGCCGTCGAAATCGTTTGGCCTTTACCTTGGATATTTTAGGAGAGTCGGTCTTGTCGGATGCTGAGGCCGAGGATTATCGCGGAAAGTACTTTCGTTTGATCGAAAGGTTGGGGGAGGCGTCGGCCAATTGGAGATTTATTCAGCAGATCGATCAATCTGCGCTGGGTCCGATTCCGAAAGTGAATTTGTCGATTAAGATCTCATCTCTCGATTGTCGAATTGACCCCATGGCGTTTGAGTCATCGATGAGCCGATTGATTGAGCGATTGACGCCAATTCTGCGAGCGGCGATGAAACAAGGTTTTTTTATTAATTTCGATATGGAGCAATACGCGTTGAAGGATCTCACCCGAGAACTCTTCCGACGACTGATTCTAAGTGATGAATTTCGTAACTATCGGTATCTAGGAATTGTTGTTCAGGCCTATCTTCGATCGTCTCTTGCCGATATTGAAGATTGGATATCTGTTGCTCGCGAACGAGGCTGTCCATTCACCATTCGCTTAGTTAAAGGTGCATACTGGGACTACGAAGTGATCACGGCCGAGCAGAATGGCTGGTCGATTCCTGTTTTTGACAAGAAAAGTGAGACCGACTTAAATTATGAAGCATGTGCAAGAGTTTTGATCGACGCCTATCCGTCGATTGAACTTGCTCTTGGCTCTCATAATGTTCGATCGATCTCAAGCACGCTTGCATATATCGCGCACAAGAATATTCCTTTGAATTCCACGGAGATTCAAATGCTTTATGGTATGGCGGATCCGTTTAAGAAATCTCTTATCGATATGGGAGTCCGAGTGAGGGAATATGATCCGATGGGTGAGCTCGTGCCCGGGCTTTCTTATTTAGTTCGCCGGCTGCTAGAAAATTCGGCAAACGATTCATTTTTAAAACAAACGTTTCTGAACCGAAAAGAAATGAACCAGTTGTTAGCCCCGCCGCGATGAAATCACACGCTTAACAGAATAAGGAGTAGTTGATCAAAAATGACAGCATTCAAAAATCTTTCACTTCTAAATTTTTCAGAAATTGATGCGCGAAATAAGACAATTGAAGCGCTGGAAAAGGTTCGCGCTCAATTGGGGCGTTCGTATCGCCTTGGCGACGGTGCAGTCGTCGCAGCTCCGTCTCGCGAGACTTTGGCGAGCGTTAATCCTGCGCGGCCGAGCGAGGTGATTGGGCGCGTCGAAATTGCGACAGCTCAAGATGTAGAACTCGCACTTAAAACTGTTAAAACTGGCTCAGAATCATGGAAGAAGACCCCCGTCGCAAAAAGAATCAAGCTGGTCGAGTCTCTGGGGCGTTGGATGGAAGCGAATCGCTATGAACTCTCGGCATGGATGACTTATGAGGTCGGAAAAAATTGGAAAGAAGCTGATGCAGACGTTTGCGAAGCTGTAGATTTTTGTTTGTACTATGCTTCGGAGATGGCTCGCTTGAGCGAGCCGCGGCGTACTCAAAAAGTCGCTGGTGAAGACGATCATCTGGTTTATTTTCCGAAGGGAGTTGCTGTCGTTATTGCTCCGTGGAATTTTCCTTTGGCGATCTTGACGGGCATGGCGGTCGCCGCGCTGGTGACCGGAAATACTGTGGTGATTAAACCTGCCGAGCAGTCAGCCGTTATTGGTAGTTTTCTGGCGAAGGGATTGAAGGAAGTCGGTTTTCCGGAGGACAGTTTCTATTTCCTATCAGGTATTGGTGAAGTCGTCGGGCCAATTCTAGTGGGCGATCCGCGAGTTGATCTCATCGCCTTTACCGGATCGGCCCAGGTCGGATTTTCAATCATTGAAACCGCGGCACGTAAACCTCGAGCAGGTCAGCGTGGCATTAAGAAAGTCATCGCCGAGATGGGGGGAAAGAACGCGCTGATTATCGACGAGGATGCAGACCTTGATGAAGCGATTGTGGGTTCTGTGCACAGTGCGTTTGGATTCCAGGGCCAGAAATGTTCTGCGCTCAGCAGACTTCTCGTGCATTCATCCGTCTATGATACTTTTGTGAAACGATTTGTTGAGGCGGCCGCGTCTTTGAGAATTGGCAATCCACTTCAGCCTGACTTTCAAGTTGGCCCGGTGATTGATAGCGACGCTCACAAGAGAATTTTGAATACAATCGAAGATGGAAAATCGAGGATGAAAGTTTTGTATCAAGCAAAAGATATTCCCGGTGATGGATACTATGTGCCCCCGACGATTTTTGAGTGTTCGAATATCGAAGAACCTTTGTTTAAGAATGAAATTTTCGGCCCGGTTGTTGTGGTCAAGAAAGTTGAGTCTTTAGATCAAGCGATTCAAGAAACTAATTCTGTGGACTATGCTTTAACGGGTGGCATTTATTCGAGGAGCCCAAGTCATATTGAGCGGGCCCGACAGGAAATTGAAGTGGGTAATTTGTATATCAATCGCGGAATCACGGGTGCGATTGTTGAACGGCATCCGTTTGGTGGATTCAAGATGTCCGGAATTGGAAGCAAGGCGGGCGGACCAGATTATTTGCTTCAGTTTTTAGAACCGCGTACAATCTCAGAGAACACGGTAAGAAGGGGTTTTGCATCCTGAGTCCAAAATATTCATGTCTGTTATTCTTGAATTTGAATCACCGTTTGAGTGACGAGGTGATTTCTATTGTTCAGAAATCTTTGAGAATTTCGGGCATTTTTTATCCCAAAGATATTGTAACAGATGATCAGTTAAAGAATTTGAACCCTGATTTCGTCATCAACTTTTTGTGTGATCGTGTTCATCGTGGGCTTATTTTAAATTTTAAAAATATCAATTTTCACCCTGGAACGCCGGAGTATCCGGGTCGCGGGGGGGCGAGCTATGCGATTTTTGATGGCAAGCGCGAGTATGGTGCGACCGCTCACGCAATGGTTGAGAAAGTGGATCAAGGAGCTATCTTTGATACAGCGACATTTCCGATGATTGAGGGAGAGCGGTGTGATCAATTGTTTGATAGGGCCGAAGATGCCTGCCGTGATCTGCTTAAAAAATGTATTGAATACTTGGGATCTGGCAGGTTACCGCCTGTTCGCGACGATCTTCGATGGTCCCGCAGAGCGATATCACGAAAAGAGTTTCAAAAATGGTTGATTCTGGATCCATCAAACGAGACGGAATTTCAAAAGAAGATAGTGGCGAGTCGACATCGATTATTTCCCGGCCCCTATGTGGTGATTCATGGCCATAAATTCGCACTTGTCCCTGATACCAAGTACTAAATCACATTTTCTGTCTTGAGATGATCCAGAATTTTTTCGAGTGCCATTCCTCGTGAGCCCTTCAGAAAAATCGTATCGCCAGAAGCAATTTCAGACGACAAAGTTTCTGAAACTCTGTCGCAAGATGAATAAGCACGAATATTCTTTGGGGGATTAATCAGTGAACTGAACGCGGCCGCAAAATGTTCTCCGACCAAATAAATCTCCGAAAATCCTAAAACGATGGCGAGGTTGAGAATTCTATGGTGAGATTTTTCTGTGGCGGATCCTAAGTCAAGCATATCGCCAAGCACAACTCGTTGAATGCAACCGTCGGCCACTTCTGCATACGCGGCAAGGGCGCGTTCCATAGAATCTGGATTTGCGTTATAACAATCGTCATAAATTTGAATTTGATTTTTATATATTCGCCATTGGCTTCGGTGAGCCTCGCCCTGGAAGTCTGAAAGATTTTCAGATAGCAGTTTGAACTGCTCCAACTGAAGAGAGGGTTTCAAGAGTGATAAACCGGTAAGCGCTGCCAAAAGATTTTGAGCATTGTGTTTTCCAGGAAGCGGATTTCGCCATCGAAAGCCGAAGAGATTCAGAAAATTGGGTGGTTCAAAAAGTCCTTCGATATCGGCAGATTTTTCAAGCGCATAGCGTAGTGTTCGTTGAGGGAATTTTTGGTTTTGGATCCATTCAGAATCCATATTTGCTGCAAATGCGCCTTCAGATTTTGTCAGAAATTTAAGCAGCTTTAATTCTTCTTCCGCAACATTTTCGATCGTCTTCAATTTGTTTAAATGTTCCTCACCGATTGTAGTAATGAGACCGAACTGAGGAGCTACGACTTCCAGATGCTGATCCATCCATCCGGGCTCATCGATACCGATTTCGATCACGGCGATTTCTTCATCTCGGATTTGCAGAAGGCTTAAGGCGATTCCTAAGATGGAATTCAGGGACTTGGCTGTTTTATAGACCTTGATTCCCAATTTTGAGAGCAAATAAGCCAGCCATTCTTTGGTTGTGGTTTTGCCGTTGCTGCCAGCGACCGCGAAAATCGGGCATTTTAAAGTTCGTCTATAGGCGGCGGCGAGCTGGCGCAGTGATTCAATGACGTTATCAACTTCGATCAGGATGAAGTGTTTTGGAAGGAATTTACGTTCAATCGTATTTTTTGCTACAAGAGCCCCGAGCGCTCCCTGCTGCGAAGCCTGAACGACATAATCATGCCCGTCAAATTTATCGCCCTTGATCGCGATAAAGAGATCCCCAGGTTTGACATTCCGAGAATCACTCCAGACACGATGAAATCCAGCCTCTGGTAGGTCATGAAGATGAATTCCGGCAAAGACAGAACCAATAAAAGCACGTGAAAACATATGTAATTATTATTCTATTTGAGCCGCTCCCGATTGACACTGATAGATTTCTTCAATATCCATTATCTTCAATGGGTTTTAAGGAGGTTCGTATGACGAAGCGGGTGTCTGTTGGGCTTTTTTCTCTTTTGCTACCAATAATCTTTTTGACTGGAACTCTAGTTGCGCTGGAGCCGCCTGCCGAGTGGCCAGTCTCGGGCGAGAGTTCTGAGCAGTATATCGAACGGGTGGGTAGAACCGTGGCCGATCAAATCTTTGCGGCCGTGCAAGACAATATGGACGCCCGCGATGGACGTGGAACTGGCCAGATGGCGATTCGACTGCGTGAGGTCGCAAAATATTGGGGAGCTTCGTTGCAGCCTGATCGAGTCGGAAGCTCTCTCAGCTCAGATGACGTTACGGCACTTATAAAAAAATCTCTTGGAACTTGTGCGACGGAAATGGGGTATTGCTCGCGTGATGGACGTTATGAGATTCCGGTCCATCACTTTCAGACAGCAATCGACAGGGCGAACAAGCGATTGAAATGGGCCAATTTGGGAGATTCAATTGTTATCGTACAGTCGCCGGAAGCGAAACTGTTGGAGGCTTTTTATCAGTATACTTTGCCGACATTTATGACGGAAAAAAAACTTCTAGGCCCAGAAGAGTTGGTTGAGTTTTCGAAATCGCTTTTTGGGGCACAAGAGGAAGGAATCGTGGCAGTTCCATTTATCGGTTGGGATGATGCGGACACAGCGAGGGTCTTTAAGACCGTTGAAACAAGATTTCAACAGCTCGGCCATTCCGTGAAGTTTAAATCGTCAGTGTCGAAGGTTGAGGATGTGCCACTTCCTCGGGATGATGAGCCTCTTCCTCCCCACAAGGCACGAAATGATACGGTTAAAAAAATTCGTTATGGCTTGTTTCCGGCAATGGCTTCGTTGGGCGTTGCTGCGGGATCATTTCCGAAGGGCATGATTTGGAGCGGTCTTGCTCAGATGGCCGCATGGACGGGATTAGAAGTTCAATTTGCATTGAGAAGTGGAAAATTTTGGAATAAGATATGGTATCGCTACGGATTTACTGCCTTAACGGCTGTCAATTTCATTGCTCCGTTTGCGGTCGCGTTGCTGGCAAGTTCTGTTGCTCTTGTGACTGGTGAAATTGATTTTCAAAATATTGCTGGAGGCATTGCTGGAGATTCGAACCTGGTCTTATTTGGCAAGGCTACTGCAGAGGCGGCTAAAAGAAATATTACATGGACCCTGGGCCTATTTTTATCATCCTTCGCCGCGATGCAGGTAATCATGTCGAAAGAGAAGGCATTTGGGGAAACTTCTGAAGGTAAACGCTTGGTGTTTGAATCTGTGACGGGCTCTGGGCCACAGTTGGCGAGAGGCATTCTCGCGGCGAGCTCGTTTTTGGTGAGTCAAATGGCAATGGTCAACGTGCTAGGGATGAATCTGCGTATCGATGATCTTGTGGGTTATTCCATACAGGTGGCCTTTGCTCTTCTCATTTCAGCACCCTTGGGATTTAAGATTTGGAAGGGTGATGAGTTGTTTGATCGTGAGACTGGTCGAAATTTTGCTCATCCGATACAGAAGGAATTGCCCGAGAGTTTGGGTGCTCGAGTGCGATCCATCTGCTCTCGTGGTTTATCCGCCCTCTATAGAGGATACACCTTTAGTCGGCAGTGAGCCCTTGCAGGGGATTTTTTGTACGAGTGTTTTTTACCTGCTCGCAATTTTTTGAAAATGGCGTATAAATGAGCCGGCTATGCTGGCACGATATCTCAGATTAGCGCGCGTGATTTTTCTTTGTGTCGGCGTCGTGCTATCCCTTCAGCGCGGTTTAGCAGCGCCCGTTCAGGCTGACTTGCCGGCGGTTGTATCGAGTCCTTCGGTGACATTGATTGAATCGTTTTTTCGAGAAAATCTTGAAAGAAAAAGTGTTAGAGATTTTGCGTGGGAAATGGCTCTGTTGGGCGATCAAGGCCTGCGGGCAGAAAACTGGAAAAAAGTTGTTTATACTGCGACGAGTGGGCAGAAATTGGAAATAGAATTGTGTTTGGACGATCAAGAAGTTGAAGCTGCAAATTTGCTCTTGGATCGATTGAGGGTTTCAGAATTCATTCAAATTCGTAAGGCAGGTATTGAAGTTCAAGGGCCCAGGAAAAGGGACGAAGCTGAGGCTCTCGAACTGACATCGATTCAAACCGCTCGGCAGTATGGAAATATTGGCGCTGGGTTTAGTACGCTGCTCGTATCAATGCTATTGGGATATGCGTCTCTCAGTGAGATTCAGTCCGATGGGCATGTGGCGCATATGACGATGTCTATTAGCGACAGTCCGGTATGGAAGAAAATGCTGCCCTATTTGACTGCGGGCTTGGTTTCTCTGACTTATCATCTGTTGTCTGGAAAAATTAAAAGTTGGTGGGGTGCAAAGATTTTCAACCCCAATCGCTTTTGGTCTCGTTTTCTCATCGAGGATAGTCTTCTGCCCCTTCTTGTTATTTTTTCATCGTCATTTGTGGCAATTCTGCCTCCTTCTGTGGTCCCTTATCATGGGATGTCATTGAATTCTTTTGTTGCAATTCTTCTCTCCGCGGTTTCTCTTAACTTTTTTCAATCCTCTGTTCAGCGAGGTATCAATACCGGAGAGTTAAATCGTTTGTCGGGTGAACGACATATTGCGTTTTGGTCGGTCTATACTGGAGCGGCACGTTCCTGGGTGATTAATTCTGGAGGTGCTTTAGGCGGAATATTGATGCAGCTCGGGATGATGGCACTTGTCTCGGTTCCTGCATGGCTCAAAGTGACGAAAGTGAATAAGGTATTCGACGAAGACACGGCCCGTGTATTGAGTGGAGAAAAACCCCGATGGTCGGGAGTCTGTAAAAAAGCGCTGCAATTTATCGTTCGGCCGCGTCGTTTTTCTATTTCTTCGAAATAATCACAAAATGATCTGTGCTCTTTAACTCGGAGAGAATTAAGGAGTCGACTTTTGGAGCTTTAAGAGTGGCGGTATTAAGCTGTTCACCTCGATACCAAAGAATTCTTGAGATCACAGATTTGTTACTAATATCTGCGGGCTGGTCGGTGCTCAGCCATTTTTTCCAAAACGATAAAAAATAATCTCTTTCAATGACTACATGAGAAACGCCATTGTCGGCCATCCATTTTAAGAGCTTCGGTTCTTCAGTAATCAACATTGCATTCGGGTCGAAGATAATATTCGTCTTAAACAGTTGTGAAATGAACGAGTTACTTTCTGAAAGCACCAGCATATTTTTTGGAGAAAAATGAGGCAGTTCGTTGACAGCGTTCACCCATTCGAGATCAAAGGTACGCGTTGGCGGGACGAAGCGAATTGCCGAAGCTCCAATGATGGCCAATGCTCCGCAAAGTAAGAATGATCTCGTGTACTTCCAGAATATCTCAGCGTCTTTGAGTAAAACTTGAAAGACTTTGATTGTAAGAACCCCGATAAGAACCTCGACCGGTTTCTCAGCGAGCGGCGTGAAGTAAAGAATCCACGGAAACGTTGAGGTATATAGCCAAAGTCGGCTTTGCCAAGGTTGCAGCCATGTTAACAATATTGACAAGCCGACAGCAATCCACGCCATCCAGGCTGTGTGCGACGGACGAAGTCGCAGGTCCTGGGGCAGTAGCGCGAGAACAATAAGCAGCGCTGTCGATGTAAGGAGTGTCCATGCCATGATTTGAAGTGACGATGGGCCTATGATCTGTCGAGCTTTCCATTGAATGGCGGTTCGCTCTACTAGGAAAAAATGAATCAGCCCAGTGAGAATAATAACTCCGGTTGTCCACAGGACGAGGAGAGCAGCATTTTCGCTGCTGACGGCGACTAAAATTCCAGCGAATGTAATCACCCAAAACTTCACGACGTTTTGAACCCAAAGAATGCTGGAGATCAGAAGCAGGCTGCCTATCCACTGTCCAATAATCTCGGGTGATGTGCCTGCGAAAGAAAAATGAAGAAGCCCGGACGCGGCAAAGAGCGCCAGAACATTTCTAGCTCTTCCTTGAAACAAGATTCGAAATAAGTAGAAGGCAAGGATCAGTAAAGCTGGGCCCAAATAAGTATATGCGAGTGATAAGAACGGGGCCAGATAGGGGCTGAGGACGATGCGATAGTTCTTAATTAGCCTGAAGGAAAGAGAAAAAATATCTGCGTTGTAAGGCCCAACAAGCAATCCTTTGTCAAACTGCCACAAGTGGGGTGTCTGCCAAATTGAGGGAATCAACAAGGCTAACACACAAAGCGCTGGAGAGATACGCTGGAAAAATTTTGATTTAGCATCTGCCATCGTCTCTTATATTATATTAAAACGGCGATCACGCTTGAAAGCTAGTAATGGTTTTCGATACCATTGAGTTGTGAAAATTCTCGAGGTCAATGGGCTCACGAAAGATTACAAACAGCATTTCTGGACTCCGAGCAGAAGAGTTTTAGATGGCGTTAGCTTCGAAGTTGCATCGGGCGAGGTGTTTGGATTTTTGGGTCCGAATGGTTCGGGGAAAAGTACGACAATAAAGATATTGCTTGAGATTATTTTCCCGACAGGTGGAACCGCTAAACTCTTCGGAAAAAGTGTCGGAGATAAAGAGAGTAAACGTCGAATTGGTTTCTTGCCTGAGAATCCCTATTTTTACGATTATTTAACGGCGACCCAGTTTTTAAAATTTCATGGTCTTTTGCTGGGTCTCGACACAAACACGCTTAAGAAACGAATCCCGGAAGTCTTGGAACAGGTTGGAATGAAAGGCACAGATTCAATTTACTTGAGAAATTTTTCTAAGGGGATGTTGCAACGAATTGGTCTTGCCCAAGCAATCATTCACGATCCCGAGCTCGTCATTTTGGATGAGCCGATGACAGGGTTGGATCCTCTTGGTCGGAAAGAAGTTCGTGATATCATGCTTCAGTTAAAGCATCAGGGAAAAACTGTCTTTTTTTCAACGCATATTCTCACTGACGTTGAAGCAATATGTGATCGAGTGGCGATTTTGAATAAGGGAAAACTTTTAAACTGCGGATCTTTGCGCGAGCTGATCTCGGTTGAAACAAAATATGTTGATATGACATGGACATCGTGTAGCGGCGAACTTTTTTCTTATTTGGCTCAACATGATCGAGCGATCACAAAGAACTCCGACCAAGCCTATCTCAAAGTGGCACCACTGGAAGGCGAAGCGTCTGGTGAATTTCAGGCTCGAGTTCAAAGTATTATCGACAAAGGAATGTCTATGGGCGGAGTCTTGCATTATCTGAGTCCAAAAAAAGAAAGTCTGGAAGATCTTTTTTTGAAGCAGGTGGGAAGGTTAGAAAGTCGTGTTTAGAAATCAGCCTTATTTTATTATTGCCCTGAATACCTATTGGGAGGCTCGACATAACAAAGTTCTCTATATTGCGTCTGGATTTGTGGCAGTGCTTATAGCGTTTGCTTTGTTTATGGGCGAGGTGAGCCTTTATCAAAATGAAAAAGTTGTGAAAGATATTGGATTAGCAGCCATTTCTGTTTTGGGAATTTTCGTAGCGGTATTTCTTGGCGTGAATGGAATTTATAAGGATTTAGAACGACGTACAATTTATTCCATTGTTTCTAAGCCAATTGATCGCTACCAAATCATCATTGGCAAGTTTTTAGGAATGGCACTCGTGTTGGGCACTGTGGTTGCTATGATGACGATCTATCTGTATCTCGTGACATCTTTCATTGAGTTCAAGGTTGATTTTTCTCTGATTCCGGCGATTGTTCTGACTTACTTCGAGTTGTTAATTGTCGCCGGTTTGGCGACATTTTTTTCGAGTTTCTCGTCTCCGTTTCTGAGCGGATTATTTACAGCTGGCTTTTTTCTCATCGGCCGAGTTTCTCATGATTTGGCTGGATTTGGAGAGAGAAGCAAAAAGCCTCTGTTTAAATTTTTTGCGACGGGAGTTCAAAAAGTATTTGATCTTGAATCGTTTAATCTGAGAACTGCAGTGGTGCACAAGCTTCCCGTGTATGCTCAGGATTTTTGGTATCCTGCAGCTTACGGAGTCTTTGCGGTGCTTTTTCTTCTGGTGCTTTCAATCTTTGCATTCAACAGACGGGATTTTAAATAGTGGAGCTTGGACTTGCTGGTTTCGAAGTCGTGCAGGGAATTTTTGTCTTCGCATTTGGATTATGTGTGGGGAGTTTTTTGAATGTTGTCATTGTGCGGTTGCCTCGTGATCGGTCGCTGATTTCTCCGGGCTCAAGATGCGGGTTTTGCCGAAGTGCTTTGCTGTGGCACTCAAATATTCCAATACTGGGTTTTTTGAAATCGGCCGGGCAATGTCAAAAGTGTGGGCATCCTTATTCAGCGAGATACCTTCTGATAGAGCTTTTGACAGCTCTTTTGTTTCTCGCAGTTTGGGCTCAATATGGATGGTCAGAAAAAACAATTCTGTTCTGTGCCTTTGTGGCATCTTTGATCGCGATGACATTCATTGATCTAGAATTCAGGATCATTCCTGATTCAATTAGTCTTGGAGGCTGGTTCATTGCGTTGATTTTCGCAGCTCTCCAGGTGCCAGACTTTCCACTTTCGCTTTCGGATGCGGTTATTGGATCTGCTGTTGGATATGGGTTCTTTTGGATCGCAAGCCGAATCTTTTACTGGAAAACTCAAGAAGTGGGACTTGGAGAAGGTGATGTTAAGCTTATGGGATTCATAGGAGCTTTTGTTGGCTTTTCTGGAGTTCTCACAACAATCTTGGTCGGATCGATATTGGGCGTTGGAGTGGGCCTCACACTGATGTTGGTTCAAGGAAAAGGGCGAAGGTATCCAATTCCTTTTGGTCCATTTTTGGCCTTAGGTGCATTGGTTTCTATTTTTGGATTGGATTTTTGGTGGGTTCATTGAAGACAAAGTTCCAGTCATTGAAGTTTGACTTGGCTTTTGATCTAAGCCTGCTGACTTTCTGTGCGCTGATTTTGAGTCAGGGAATTCTGATTGCGCTTTTAAGAGTTCAGCTGCCAAAGGAAATTGGAGCCTCAGTTGAGAACCATTTGAAGATGCTTCATCAGAGTTTCATTTCATCTGCTGTCATGCGTGAACTGGAAAGCCATGATTCTCAAGCCATTTCTGATCCGAAGGCTGTGAGCGCCGCCTTTCGTGAATTTGCTCAGAGTGTAGGTCAAATTGAAGATGTCTCAGTCGATGTCATTGGTCTCGATTTGGCAAGGGATCAGCAGTTGTTGAACGGCAGCGTTCTTATCCAAAACGAGAAATATTTGTTATTTTTTCCTAAAGTCTCTTCATTTCGAATTGCTTTGCCTGGCCATCAACAGTCTGTTTATGTCTACACGATTTCATTAGACACGTTTCATAGAATTTTATCCGATTTTAAATTTAAGGCATTCCTGATTATGTTATTGGTCGAAATCATTTTGGTTTTTTTGGGATATCATCTTCTCTTTCGCCGAAATATTTTGGTCCCGATAGAGAATCTAAGCCGTTTTTCAAAAGAGTTCTTGGCCGAAAACTGGTCTGCGCGCTGTTCGGTCGGACGACAAGATGAACTGGGAAATGTCGCTGAAGCGCTGAACGAAATGGCGTCAAAGATTCAGGAAAAAGAGAAGAAGTTGTTTTTAACAATCGAATCATTGAAGCAGGCAAATGCCGAACTTGAGGCAAGACAGAACGAACAGTTGCAGATCGAAAAATTGGCATCAATTGGTCGACTTGCAGCTGGCGTTGCTCACGAGGTGGGGAATCCTTTGGGAGCGATTGCTGGTTATATTGATATTTTGAAGCGCGTTGTCACCAAATCTGGTGGGACCAGAGAGGATATTGAGATCTGTGATCGAATTGAAACTGAGGCCAACAGAATCAGCAAAATCATTCGCGCACTTCTTCAACAGGCGAGGCCTACAAAGGAGCGAATCAAAACAGTTGTTCTCAAGCCAGTCCTGGTCAGAAGTGTGCAGCTAGCCCAGATTCCTTCATCGATTGAATTGGAATTTGATTTCGAGGATGAATCGGCCGCAGTGCTCGCGGAAGAAGATCAGTTAGTTCAAGTTTTCTTGAACTTGCTCGTCAACGCCCGGCATGCGATTGAGGAAAAAAAAGATCGGGCCGATCGAGGACGGTTGAAGATTCGATGTCGAAAGAGAAAGCTTCCCATTTACAAGCCGGGAGTAAATGAAGGGGGAGACTATGATACTTCTGTTGTTAGGTCTCTCAAGCCAGAAGTTTATTGGGTGGTGAGTGTCGAAGACAATGGATCGGGAATTTCAGAAGGTGATCAGAAGAAGCTGTTCGAGCCTTTTTTTTCAACCAAAGCACCGGGAAAAGGAACTGGGCTAGGACTTTACGTCACAAAGAGTATCATCGAGAGTTTTCGAGGAGCTATTGTGGTGAGAAGTGCTCCAAATTATGGAGCTTCCTTTTCTGTTTTTCTGCCTATGGCAAAGCCCGTCTTTCCGGCCGAGCTGATTTCTCAGGAATAATTCGTTCAGTCATTTCACTGGGTTACGGCGGCCCCATTGTAGCACGCAAAGCGTTAATCTAAACTATTTGCTAGGCAACTAAGTTCTTAGAAATCATTTCCCGTCGGTATGGAACCGTTGGGGAGGGGGCTCGTCAAATGTCTTTAGTTACAAGTTCTTCTGAAAAGAAAAAAGTTTTAATCGTCGACGATGAAAGCGGAATGCGCCACATGCTTTCTGTTTTGCTTGAGCGAGAGGGTTATGCCATTGATACTGCAGTCGACGGACAAGAGGGTTTGAACAAGATCAAGGCAAATCAATATGATCTCGTGCTGTGTGATATTCGTATGCCAGAAATGGATGGACTCACTTTCTTGGAGAGCACAAAGAATCTCAATCGCAGTTTGCCAGTCATTATGATGTCTGCTTTTGGCAATGTCGATACAGCAATTGAAGCCATGAAAAAAGGAGCCTATGACTATGTCAGTAAGCCCTTCAAGGCGGATGAGATTTTAATGAGGCTCCAGAGGTTGACGGCTCAAGAACGGTTGATGTTTGAGAACCAAGCTTTGAAGCGCGTGCTGCATGAAGAATCTTCGTTCGGAAATATTATCGCGAGATCTCCGCGAATGTTGGATATTTTTGATACGATTCGAAAGATTGCTGAGTTTAAAACAACCGTTTTAATCACGGGAGAGAGTGGATCTGGAAAAGAATTAATCGCTCGTGCAATTCATTTCAATTCGCCTCGAGCAAATAAACCTTTTATCGCGATCAACTGTAGCGCGATTCCTGAAACTCTTCTCGAAAGCGAATTGTTCGGATACGTAAAGGGTTCTTTTACAGGAGCCAATCGAGATAAGAAGGGTCTCTTTGAGGAAGCGAGTGGCGGAACATTGTTTCTGGATGAAGTGGGAGACCTTCCCCTTTCTCTGCAGGTAAAGCTGTTGAGAGCGATTCAAGAAGAAGAAGTTCGAAGAGTGGGTGCATCACAAACTCAGAAGATTGATGTGCGTATCATTACGGCGACTCTCAGAAATTTGGCCGAAGAGATTAAGAAAGGTTCGTTTCGTGAAGATTTATTTTATCGTTTAAATGTTTTGCCAATTCATTTGCCGCCACTGCGAGAGAGAAAAGAAGATGTTCCTCTGCTGGTGGATAATTTTCTTAAGAAGTTTAATAAAGAACTCGGAAAAAACGTTTCAAAAACTTCTCCAGAAGCACTTCAGCATCTGATGGATTATTCGTGGCCCGGAAATGTGAGAGAGCTTGAGAATACTGTGGAAAGAGCCATGGTTCTCGAGAGTGGTCCAGAGCTTCTTGCGGCTCATCTTCCAGACAATGTCAAAAACATCGAAATCAATCCTGCGATTCGAGCCGCAGCGAATGAACTTTCCATCAAGAAGATGATGGTGATCATGGAGCAAGAGCTCATTAAAAAAGCTCTCGAGAAAACGGCTGGTAATCGCACATGGGCCGCGAAGTTGCTCGAAATTTCACATCGAGCTTTGCTCTATAAAATTAAGCGGTATGGGCTCGAGAGATATATGCTCGATAAAGATCCTGGCCTTCAATATAAATAATATAATGACTTCAGAGGGTTATCTTCCTTTTATCGGTTTGGGCATTTATCCGTGTTTTGGGGGATAATAGAGTCATGTTCGGGGTGCGATTCCATCTCTTTGGATTTACGTTAATTGAGTTGATGATCACTGTTCTGGTCATTGCGGCGGTCGCTATGGTGGGCGTTAATGGTCTGCAGAAGCGATTGGTTCAGGCTGGGCTTGAATCTGGAGCGGAATCACTGGCTTCCGATCTGTCTGCTGCGCGATCCTCGGCAATTTTGAAACAGTGTCCAACTCGAATGATCATTTGTTTGAACCCGAATTGTGCGAATGTGGCGGCGCAGAATATTTCAAGGCAGAGCTCTGTTTCTGGAAACTATATTGGAACTGCGACGACTGCAGCGGCATATTTTGCAACGATTCGTCAGACAATACCGTGTTCGGCAAATGCAGGCACAGATGCTGTGCTTGATGGATTTACAAATTGGGATTTTGAAAATAAACCGCGGAGACTTCCGAAGGGTGTTGTATTCAGCGCGATTTATTCTTCCGCGAGCGGATCGATCAACGATACCAATGCTGATGCGGCGTGGGCGGGGGGCTCTCCGACGTTAGCTCAAAGTGATGTGGGGAATTCACTTTGGTTTGATAGCGATTCGACGTTTTATATTCCCGTTCTCACAAATCTCACATCTGATGGAAATTATATTGCATTCCAGGTGAATAGCGCCTCTTGCAATCCTGCGACAGATGATTCTTGCTACGGATATTTTGTGACAATGTCCCCAGGCGGGGAAGCGGCAACTAAACCATGTTCCAAAGGAACAAGGGCGAATAATTCGGATACATGCTTTTAATTGAGGAGAACTCATATGCTTAAATTCAAAACACGCACGGGATTTACGTTTATTGAAGTTCTCGTATCGATGGTGGTGATGGCGATTGGTTTGTTGGGACTCGCAGGGGTGACGGTTGTTGTCATTCGAAGCAATGCCCTTTCTCGACAGGTCGTGGATGCCACAAATATCGCAGGGACACTCATGGAAACTGTTCGCCAAAGAGCTGCTTCGTCGGGGGTTACGTTGCCTGATTGTGCTCCTTCAGTAGTTGATACGAATAGTTGTCCTAACTTAGCGAAAGCTGGGTTGACGGGGTTGACCAATTTTTTTCCAGCGTCAGCTGGAAATTGTGGAATTGGCGATGTCTTTGAGCCAGGTGCGACCAATGAGAATTTTGACATTGTGAAGGTTTCATCAGATCCAACTGATCTGAACCCAGGGCCTGCTGGCGCAAGCTATAATTTCCCAGCGTCTAACGTATGCAACGTCGCGGGGCCTGGTGCGGGTGCTCGGACTCTGGCTCAGGGTGAGTTCATTCGATATTTTCGATCATTTCAACCTGCGGGCGGGCAGGCTTCTGATCGCACAATTTCTGTTGTAGTTGTTTGGCAAGATCGTTTCAATCGCTGGCGACATGTCCGACTGACGACTCGTCAGTAGAAATTTGTCAGTAGAAATTGCTCTAGAACTCTGTCAAATGCTCCAAGATCGAAGCTAAAGCTTCAAGTCTAGTACCTCGTCCAATAAATCTTTCCCGATCCTGAATTCAGTATTTGCCCTGAATCGAGGCGTCGAGGAGGATACATATTGGACATATGTGATGACGAGCAACGAAGAGTCAGGGCAAATACTGAATTCCCAGAGGGCGGAAGGCATTTTTGCTGACACATCGTTGTCGGGATGTCGCAGGTGTCCAACCTGGCGCCATCCCTCCGCCTTGTCTCAACAAAAATGCCTCTCCGCAGGACGCGGAAAGATTTATTGGACGAGGTACTAGGCGCTCAATGTCATTGCATTGTGCCTAATGCGCCGCATCTAACTAATTGAAATTATTAAAAAATTTGACGCTGCTTCGCTTCAATCGATACGATGATGAGGGGGGGCTACGTTCTTGTTTTCATGTGAACGCGGCTATTCCCTAAAGGATTATTCATGGCACGTGGTTATCTTGGTTTAGACATTGGAAGTCATTCCATCAAAGCCGTTGAGCTGAAACAGGCGAAGGCGGGCTCGTGGAAACTCGTGAAGTTCGGGGTCTACAAACTTCCGCCAGAAACAATTGTCGATGGCGCCATTATGAATGCGAGTGCAGTTGTTGAAGGTATCCGTGATCTCGTCGCGAGACATAAAATAAAAGCTCGTGAGGCGATCACTGCAATTTCTGGACATTCAGTCATCATTAAGAAAATCACACTTCCTGCAATGTCTGACGAAGAGCTTGCCGAAAGTATTCAGTGGGAAGCTGAGCAATATATTCCTTTCCCGATCAGTGATGTATTTATTGATACACAAATCTTGAGCCGGGCTGGCGACGACGCCGGTCAAATGGATGTGCTCCTTGTCGCAGCCAAAAAAGAAGTTGTGCAAGAATATACCTCGGTCATTGCCGAAGCTGGACTGAAGCCGTTGATTGTAGACGTTGCGGCGTTTGCGATTGAGAATGCATTTGAGCTCAACAATACCGATGCTCCAGGTAATGAAATTGTTGCTCTCGTGAATGTTGGTTCTGGCCTCGTGAATATCAACGTATTGTCGAATGGCTTCACGTCATTTACTCGCGACATCAACATGGGTGGAAATCAATTCACTGAAGAAATTCAGAAGCAATTGAATGTCAGTTACGAAGAAGCTGAAGCGTTAAAGTTGGGTGGAAATATTAGTAGCACTCATTCGACTACCGAGGCGATTGTTCCTCAAGAAGTCGGTTCGATTTTGCGTACAACTGCAGAATCGTTAGCAGTTGAAATTCAGCGAAGCGTTGATTTTTATTTAGCAACTGCCGCTGGGTTGCGATTGAGTCGATTGGTGCTTAGTGGTGGAACTGCAAAAATCAGTGGGCTTAAAGAATCTCTCGAGTCGATACTCAATACGAAAGTTGAAGTTTCTGATCCTTTTCGATCAATCTCGTTTAATCCAAAAGAGTTCGACCCAGATTATTTGAGAGACTTGGCTCCGATGGCCACTGTGGCTGTGGGATTGGCTTCGAGACGACTGGGAGATAAGCCAGCATGATTAAGATTAATCTTCTGCCAGTTCCAAAAGCCCGTCGAGTCGAGGGTCTTATCATTCAGGCGGTGCTGGGTATTTCCGCACTCGTAGCAGTAGCCGTTGGTTGCTACTTTGTGACAATGAGTAAGCGAGGATCAATTGATTCCATCAATCTCGAAATTGTGAATCGTCAAAGAATGATTGATGAGTTGCAGGCTCAAGTGGGTAAAGTTGAAGGATTTAAACAGCAAGCTCAAAATCTTGAGCAGCAATTGAATGTGATTCGAGGTCTGGAGAAAGGTCGCTCTGGCCCAGTTAAACTGCTTGATGAATTAACGGATTTAATCCCTCGTCGAGTGTGGATCACAAACTACAAAGAGCAGGACAAGAAAGTCACCATTGACGGGGTCGGAGAAAATGGTCCGGCAATTGCAGATTTTATGGAGAGTTTGAAGACAGCAAAATATTTTGCGAATGTACAGCTCACAACGATGACTTTGGCGGAGCAAGGTGGAAGTAAACTACAGAAATTTACTCTTACTATGCAGGTTAAATACGATATTTAATTTTTTGGAATAAAAGATGGCTTTAAATGTAATTGATAGACTAAACAAGATTCCGCTCTGGCAGAAAGCGGTTGGAGTATTTCTCGTTGCTCTAGGAATTCCCGTGGCATTTTATTTTATGTCGTGGCAGCCTCTTGACCTTCAGATCGTCCAGGTCAGCAATCAGCAGTTGGAGCTCGAGCGAAGATATAAGGAACAGAAAGCTGTTGCGGATGACCTTGTTACGTTTCAGCAGAACACGAAAAAGTTAGAAGAAGATCTTAAAGTGGCGTTGACTCAGTTGCCACAAGACAAAGAAATTCCAACACTGCTCCGCGATATTTATACTTTGGGCAAGAAGTCTGGTATTTCGTTTCGAAATTTTCAACCAATGCCTGAGATTTCAAAAAGTATGTACGTTGAGATTCCCATTCGGCTTTCTATGTCTGGAACTTATCACGAAGTGGCTGTTTTTTTTGACCGCGTCGGCAAATTGTCTCGTATTGTGAATATCTCGGAATTGCAGATGCAGGCTACGAAAGTTGAATCTGATTCTGATACGCCACTGACCATCGATTGCATTGCGACGACGTTTATGTTTGCAGGAGGTCGAAAATGACGGATCTAGCAATCCTTCTTTTTTGGACAGCCCTCGTGCGTGAAAGTTCTTCGTCGCCAGCAGCGCCCGTGGCTCCTGCGGTTGAAGATAAGTCAGCCAAAGCAGCAAAACCAGCAGCAGCCCCCGTCTCTGATCCCAACTTGACTTACACTTATAATCCGTTCGGCAAGAGAGATCCTTTTCGTTCATTTATTTCTGAAAAAACTTTGAACATGAAGGATTCCAAAGATCCGTTGCTCAACTTTGATCTGAGCAAATTCATGTTAACCGGAATCGTCTGGGGTATCTCAAATCCGAAAGCTATCGTAGTGGATGGAGAGGGACGAGGCCACATCATTTCAAGAGGAACTCGTATGGGTCGAAATCGAGGACAGGTTGTTCGAATTCTCAAGGAGGAAGTGATTGTTGCTGAAGAATACAGAGATCCACTTGGGAAACTCATGGTCAGTGAAACAAGTTTAAAGCTCAGTAAGGAGGATCGAAAATGATCCAGAGTAAGAAATCCATTTTGCAGTACTTCATTTTTGCTGGAATTTTGTTGAGCCTTTCGTCTTGCGCGAGCAAGTCTGATGTGGCTTCGTCTGATGAATCCACGAGTGGCCTTTTGACGGTACAGCATGTCGACATTCGGACAGACAACGAAACCTCACTTTTGAGTGTGAAGGGAAGTAAGGAGGCAAAGTATAATATATTCAAACTCATGGATCCCGAACGTGTCGTCGTCGATCTGATTGATGCGCAGCCAGGCCCCGATTTGCCAAAATCGCTTGCAGGTAATGAGTTAGTAAAAGAAGTGAGAATTAATTCTGTCGAAGATAGCCTATCGTCATTGGTGCGTGTCGAAATTGTATTGAAATCTTCGGCCAATTACCTGGCAGACCAAAATGGTGATTCAATTTCAGTTCGTTTGATAGGTGCTGAGCCCATCGCAGCGAAAAGCGCTGATGAACCTGCGCCAGTAGTCGAAGCCTCTTCGGCAAAAACAAAGAATGCGGATGTTAAGCCGATTTCCGAGCCTCCGCCTGCTGAAATGCCTGAGCCGGTTGTGAAGACTCCCACTCCAGAGAAAATTCCGGAAGTCGAGATGCCTGAAATTGCGAAAGTTGAAAAGTCTTCACCTAAAGAAGAAGTGCAGATTTCGGCTGAGCCGCCCAAAGCAGATTTAAATACCGAGCTTGTCCCAAGTCCAACAGCCGAATCTGAAGGCTCGATGAAGGATGAAATGGCGAGCGAGACCGAGAAGATGTTTCCGGAAGCGAAACCAGTGGGTAAACTGAACGCCGGAAAGAAAAAATCAAAATCTGAGCTCGGTGGCGAATCGCTTGTGGCTCTGAAGCCTGTGAAGACTCAGGAAATTTCATCAACATCATTTACAGAAGGCGGGTCCTTGTTAACGGATCTCGATACGAAGATTTATACAGGCCGTCGCGTTTCTCTCGAATTTCAAGAAGCTGATGTGCAGGATATCATTCGACTCATTGCGGACGTGTCGAAATTGAATATTGTGACGGGCGATGATGTGAAAGGTAAACTTTCATTGAAGCTGATTGATGTTCCGTGGGATCAGGCTCTGGATATCATGTTGGCCACATTGAACCTGGACAAGATGCAGCACGGAAATATTGTTCGCATCGCGCCCTCCGAGAAATTAAGAAAAGAGCGAGAAGTGGCTTTGGCAAATGATAAGGCAGCCAAACAACTGGAACCTCTGCGTTTGAAGTTGCTGAATGTTAACTACGCGAAGGCATCTGAACTTTCGAGTCGAGTTCGAAATCTTCTGTCTGAGCGTGGAACTGTTGATGTGGACGACAGAACTAATACTCTGATTATCAAAGATATTCGCGAGCATCTTTCGCGGGCTGAAAATTTAGTCAAAGCGCTTGATACTCAAACGCCGCAAGTGAGAATAGAAGCAAGAATTGTTCTTGCGGATGACAGTTCAGCGAAGAACTTGGGTATTCAGTGGGGTCCATCGCTTAAGATGGATTCAACAAACAATAAGTCGAGAGGAATTCAATTTCCTCGCGAGATCGCAGCTGGTTCCGTTGATGCCTCTGCAATTGACTTGAGCGAATATGCTGTCGATGCATTGCCTGGTACTGCGAATTTAGGAACTCTCGGGTTGAGACTGGGATCCGTAAGCGATATTTTCAAACTTGATCTCAAGCTTCAATATTTGGAGAACGAAAGTCTTGGCCGGGTTGTTTCTCGACCCAGCATCTCAGTTCTTGATAATAAGACTGCGAAGATTACTCAGGGAGCAAGAGTTCCCTTTCTTTCGTCAAGTTCATCGGGAACAAATGTGTCGTTTCAGGATGTCGGTATCAATATCGAAGTAACCCCCCAAATCACAAGCGATGGGGCGGTGATTCTCAGAATCGCAACCAAGAGCAACGAAGTTCAGAACCAGTCGGTCGGGGGCAATCCTATAACAACCATTCGAGAAGCCAATACTGAGATGTTGGTGAAGAGCGGTAAGACAGCGGTTCTTGGTGGGGTATTTAAGACAAGTGAGACAAGATCCTCAGCCGGAGTCCCTGGGCTCATGCGCCTGCCTTTGCTGGGTTGGTTGTTTTCGAATAGTTCAAAGACCCAAACTAAGGAAGAAACCTTGGTCTTCATTACGCCTTATATCCTCAATGACAATAGGCTCGCAAATGCAGCCCCGAACTCTGAAGCAAATCTCGAGCCTTAAAGGAGCAGGACTTTTCGATTTTTAAAGTTTTAATCGACTTTAAAACGGAACCTCTGCTTTCTTTGAGGTCAATGAAGCCAGTAGATGACACGAGTGAAAATGTTCCCGAAAAAACCATTCGCAAGCTTGCGGATCTTTTGAAATCGACTGATTTGGCAGAAATTGAAATTACGTCAAAAGACTTAACAATTCGCGTTCGCAGTCGTGAGAGTCAAACTGCTGTGATGGTGGGTTCAAGTGGGGCAGTGAGTGGGCCAATGGCCGCGGTATCAGCGCCAACCAAGGCCAAGTCCGCGGATGCCTACAGCGACCTTCATGTTATTCGATCTCCTTTTATTGGCACGTTTTATCGAGCCGCATCTCCCACCAGTTCAACCTATGTGGAACAGGGCCAGACCGTTTCCAAAGGATCTACGCTCTGTATTGTTGAAGCGAT
This sequence comes from uncultured Bacteriovoracaceae bacterium, assembly GCA_964626465.1. Lineage (GTDB taxonomy): Bacteria > Bdellovibrionota > UBA2394 > UBA2394 > UBA2394 > CAZRCG01. The sequence continues at coordinate 74,087 of CAZVFP010000007.1, forward strand.
GAAAATGATGAACGAGATTGAGGCTGATTGCGGTGGGGTGATCGAGAAAATTTTTGTCGAAAATGGCGAACCAGTCGAATTCAATACGGCTCTCTTCGGAATTAGGCGCTGAGCGTTTTTGGAGCTGTAGATTAAGTGATGAAGAAGCAGATTACGAAAGTTCTCATAGCAAATCGAGGAGAGATAGCTCTCAGAGTTTTAAGGGCATGTCGAGAACTCAACCTTTCCACTGTGGCCGTTTATTCCACGGCTGATGCGGAAGCGCTTCATGTAAAGTTTGCAGATGAGTCTGTTTGCATCGGGCCTCCCGCTGCAACGGATAGTTATTTGAACATGCATGCGTTGTTGTCTGCTGCTGAGATTACTGGGGCGGATGCGGTTCATCCTGGCTATGGTTTTTTGTCCGAAAATGCGGCGTTCGCACGAGCTTGTGAGTCGATGGGGCTCCTGTTTATTGGGCCCTCTGGCGATATCATCGAGAGCATGGGCAATAAGGTGAAAGCAAAAGAGGCTGTTGAGAGGATGGGGGTTCCTCTTCTTCCCAGTATGAAATTAACAGCCCAAAATGCTGCCCTGAGCGAAACGCAAATTTTGGAAGAAGCAAAGAAGATTGGTTATCCGGTGCTGATCAAGGCTGCCATGGGTGGCGGTGGACGAGGGATGAAAATCGTTCGCAAAGCAGATGATTTGATCGCTGCCTTGAATTTGGCGCGACAAGAAAGTCGATCGGCATTTGGCAGTGAAGAAGTGTATATTGAAAAATATTGTGAAGAGCCTCGCCATATTGAGATCCAGGTGATGGGTGATCGATATGGTAATCTTCGGCATTTCGGCGAGAGAGATTGTTCCATTCAGCGACGGCATCAAAAGCTTTTAGAAGAAGCGTTAAGTCCCGCACTGAGCCCAGAGTTAAGAGCTGCCATTGGAGAGGCCGGTTTAAAGGCGGCTGCCGCTGTTAATTATTTTACTGCAGGCACCGTTGAATTTTTGCTGGATACAGACCAGCGATTTTATTTTCTAGAAATGAACACGCGTATTCAGGTCGAGCATCCGGTGACTGAAATGGTGACAGGATTTGATCTGGTGCGTGAGCAGATTAAGACGGCCATTGGTGAAAAAATAAGTTATTCACAAAACGAGATTCAATTCAAAGGGCATGCCATTGAATGTCGAATCACGGCCGAAGATCCAAGCACATTTGCTCCGAGCCCTGGTCGAATCGAACTTTTTCATCCGCCCTATGGACGCGGAGTTCGGCTTGAGTCGTGTGCGCACACTGATTTCTTTGTTCCTCCCTATTATGATTCGATGATTGGCAAACTCATCACATACGATGAAAATCGAGAGTTTTGTATTCGCCGAATGAAGCAGGCGCTGAAAGAATTCGTGGTGCGGGGCATCAAAACAACGATTCCGCTTCACCTCGCAATTTTGGAAGATGCTGATTTTATTGCAGGTCGATATACCACTAAGTTTCTTCAGACTTTTAAACCTCAGTTTTAGTGCTGGTCTGCGTGCAGTCGAAAATTTGACGCCTATCGCCAAAAGCGATAGCGCGCTAAAATGAAAGGGTTAAGTCATCTATCTTTTGGGGATTTTAAGGGGAACCGAGAAGTGGATAAATCCAAATATTTTGCGGCAGCAGAGAAAGCAGCCCAAAAAGGCCAAAATGATAAAGCGCTTGAAGCGTTTGAGGCCATTCTCAAAGCTGATCCCAGTGATCTGAAGGCATTGAGTCGTGCCGCGGATCTTCATCTTAAAGAAGAGCATTTCGAAAAGGGCATTGAGTATCTCAAAAGAATTGGCGAGGCCTACACAAAGGACGGCTTTCATAGCAAAGCGGCAGCCATCTTCAAACGTATTCTAAAGATTGATAAAATTCCGAACCGTGCTGTTTTAATTGAAACGCATGAGAAAATGGCATCACTTTATGGTCAATTAGGACTCATCTCAGACGCGATGGGACATTTCGCCATCGTTGTAGATTACTATGATCAAATTGGCGACCAAGCTTCGCTGCTGAATGTTTTAAAAAAGGTCTCTGATCTTGATCCTGAGAATATCGACAATCAGCTTCGGCTCGTGGATCTCTTCATGGCTCAAAGTCGATTGGAAGAGGCCTTAGAAACTCTGTCACAAATCGAAAGTGCAACACGAGCAAAGAACAGCGTCGCGGACTTGGCTCGAGTTTACGAGAAAATGATCGATCATTTTCCGAAAGATTTAGAAAAGTTGAAAGCGCTCGTAGATATACTAATTAAGGCCAATGAGCCAAAGAGGGCGCTCGCGCGAATTCAGCATTCATTTAAGCTTGATCCGAAGAATCCAGATATCTTGGAATTGTTGTCGTCCACCTTCTTGGCTCTTAAACAGCCTGATAAGGCGAAAGCAGTGGATACAGAGTTGATGAAGCTCTATCGACAGCTTGGAAATGAAGTAAAAGCCAGTGAGGTTGAGGCCCGTGTTCATCATGCAGCTTCAAGGTCAAAGAATTTTCAGACAGATTCTACTCGACGGATTTTGCCGAGTGACTTGTCTGAGCCTACAGATCCGGTGGAATCTCTCATTTCGGCTCTTCCGTTGTCAGCAGAAGAGCGAAAAATTTTGGCCGAGTGCGATGTCTATTTTAAATACGGCTTGGCTGAAAAGGCGTATGAAGTTATTCGAAGTCGCCTTTCTGAATTTCCGCAGTCGTTGGTGATTCGTTGGAAGTTAAAAGTGAGCACTCAGGATCTCAAGAAAATTGACGAAACGGCGCATCTACTGAGTGAAATTATTTTGCTGGCACGAAAACAAAATTTAGAAATCTGGGCGAATCTCGCAGTCTCTGAATTGAGAGCCATTGATCCAGGGCATCCCACACTCAGAGGAGCTGCCGACGAAAAAGTTTCTCCAAAAGCAGCTCCAATCTCTGAGACAAAAATTGAGGAATCGACTTCTGATGGTGAAGCGTTTCATGTCGACGAATCTGAGCTCTCGATCGTGGTGGAAGACGAATTCGATGAGAATGCCGAAGATGTTTCTGAGATCTCGTTTAAAGATCTCGAAATTTCAGAGGTTAAACCCGCAGCATCCAAGCCCGAGGTTCAGGAAGTGGAAGTGTCGGCCGATGAATTTGCGATGGAGGAGGAGCCTGATACCATCGTGCTTGCCGACGAACCGATTGAGATTGATGAGCCTCGTATGGCCGAAACAGCTGGTGTTCAGCCCCCAGCTATAGACCTTGCCGAATCTGCTGACCACGAGACATCCGACATATTGTCTGAGGCTGACTTTACGATTGAGGAGCTTGAAAAATTCGATGGGCAGGTTTTGGGAGAGGCCGAGACCCCATCCGCCCAGAAAAATCCTGCGCAGAAATTAAAGGCGGCAGCGGACGAAGTGGCTTTAGAAATTGCGGCTGAGGTTGAGCCTTTCTTTGAATCAACACCCGAGATCGTTGAGCCTGAGGTGATCGCCGTTGCGACAACCCCAGAGCTAAGTCCAGATTTTGAAATCAAACAGGGCCTGGAGGAAGTGGAATTCTTTGAATCTCAAGGACTCATATCGGATGCTCAGGTTCTCATCAAAAACCTATTAGAAAAATTTCCAAATTCGCCAGAGCTTCAATCAAGATCTGCGACCTTAAGGGCCGGCAAATCGACGGCTGCCGAAAATATAAAGAAGAAGAGCCTCGATGTTGAGACTCTCGGGCGCAAAGTGAAGTTCAATGTGCAGGAAGATGAGCGAGCGGATGATGGCGATTTTTTTGATCTGGCTGCAGAACTTAATTCCGAATTTCAAGAGACGGAGCATCAAGGCCCTGCTGAGATTCGAGATGTCTTTGCAGCGTTTAAAAAGGGCATCGAATCGACTATCGGCAAGGAAGATTGGCAGACCCACTTGGATCTCGGAATTGCCTATCGCGAGATGGGTCTATTAGACGACGCCTTGCAGGAGTTTGCCATCGTTGGAAGTATTCCGGAACAGAAAGTCTCAGCCCTCTACCAGATGGGGCTGACGAAGATGGCGATGGAGAAATTTCAGGAAGCGGAGAAACTATTCGCAGATGCCTTGAAAGATCCAAAAGTTCAGTCACAAGAAAAACTCTCGTTAACTTATGAGCTTGGGGAGGTTCTCGTAAAATTGAACCGAAAGGATAAAGCGAGAACGCTCTTTGAAGAGATTCTGAAGCAAGATCCAGAGTTTAGAGAAGTGAGTGAACGAATCAAGGCTCTGGCCTAAAACTGGCCGCCCAGGCCTCGCCCCATGAGAATTTCTAAGTCTCGAACTCAAATTCTTTTCATTTCGGATAATTTTGGCTAAAGCTGCTCTTCAATTGAGAAGGGTGGATTATTTGTGAGGGCATTATTTTCTATTTTTATTTTATCTCTGCAGATCACGATTCTTCAGGCTTCTTGCGATCAAAAAATCGCGGCATTAGGATGGCATCTATCTGGGCCAGAATTCGCATCAGGCCGATGGCAGCCCGACGGGCCGATGATGCCCATAGAATTTAACCGCCTTACAAACCACGGTCGAGTTAAAATGGCTCTGACGATTCAATCGGCTAGCCTGATGGTTCCGGTTTTCTGGAAGCTGATCGATGATTCTTCTTCGCCTTCCAAAGTGGTTCCGTCATCCCCTATCGTTGTGGATCTTTCAGATCCCATCGTTCTTCAGTCTCGTCTTAGCGAGCTTGAGTTAGATGCCTTGCGGAGCTGGGCGAGAGAAAAGGGAATCTCACGGGTTGTGTTGTCTGGGGCGCTGAGCAAATGGGATGAGCCAACGTTACGGGGCGTATTGTGGAATTCTCTCTATCCTCCACAATTGCAAGAGTATCTTCCCTATTCTCCAGAACGAGCTCTCAGATTTATGAGTTATGCCAACCGCGTCGATTGGAGTTTCGCACATCGCACAATTCAACAAGCTCCGGATCAGTTCCGAACGCCTTTGCGCCTGTTGTTGCGTAATCGTCGAGGTTTGTGAGTCCGCTTGTCAGATTGCTTTTCGACGCGTTAACCTTGATTCATGGCAAGTGAGTCAAAACCAATTGAATTAGGTGCCGCATGTGTTGATTTTCAACTCCCCGGGACAGATGGAAAAATATATTCTCAAGAGAGTTTTAAAGACTCGAAGGTTCTGGTTGTTGCATTTACGTGCAATCACTGTCCTTATGTGCAGGCCTATGAATCACGGCTGAACGATCTGGCAAAACTTTTTCGGTCGAAGAAGGTTTCTGTAGTTTGTATTAATGCAAACGATGCTCAGGCTTATCCAGATGATTCATTTCAAAATATGCAAAAGAGAGCGCGGCAGCTCGATTTCGCATTTCATTATTTGAGAGATGAGACGCAAGATGTGGCTCGCGCATTTAATGCAGCCTGCACGCCTGAGTTTTACGTTTACGATGCGTCTAGAAAATTGAGATATCACGGGCGTCTTGATGATAATCAGAAGTCTCCAGAAGCGGTTAAGCATCGCTATTTGAAAGATGCGATAGAAGCGTTGTTGGCTGATGGCGCGCCTGAAATCAATCAGACGACAGCCATAGGATGTAGCATTAAGTGGAAGGCTGCGTCGTGAAAAAGCGAGTTCTTTTTTTGGCAGGCGGTCGTTCAGGGGAGCATGAAATTTCGTTAATTTCGACGAAACATGTTCTCGCCGCGCTTGATCGAAATCGCTTTGATCCCTTCGTGATTGTGATTCAAAAGAATGGTGAGATGACGTGGACTCAGATTGATCAGATTCAGGCGTTGTCAGATAATCCAAAAACCCTCAGTACTCCAAAAGGATCAAGCGTTTCTATTCGGCCCTATCGCTATCAAGGTGATCGACCGACAGTGGTTGTGGATGGAAAGGATTTTCCGTTTGATATTGCTTTTCCATTGCTGCATGGGCCGGGTGGTGAGGATGGAACCGTGCAAGGACTCTTTGAACTAGCGCAGATTCCGGTTGTCGGATGTGGAGTAAAGTCTTCCGCGGTGTGCATGGATAAAGGGTTGACGAAGAAGATCTGCATGCAGGCAGGCCTTCCGGTGATTCCTTTCGTCGAAGTGCATCGAGGTGAGGCCATCCCGCAATTGCCATGGACTTTTCCGTTATTTGTAAAGCCTGCCACTTTAGGGAGCAGTTTGGGGGTCTCCAAAGTCAAATCGCCAGCCGATCTGAAGATCGCCACCGATCTGGCACTCTCAATGGATGAGAAAATTTTGATTGAACCCGGAATCGACGGAAGAGAGCTTGAGATTGCGATTCTTGGAAAGCGTGGAGATTTGAAGGCTTCTCCTGCTGGAGAAATTCGATGCAAAACGGAATTCTATTCATACGATGCCAAGTATGTGGACGGGGATTCGGCAGATTTAATTTTACCAGCGAGTCTTCCCGCCGAGACGCTTGAGAAATTTCAGGGAATTGCCATGAATATTTTTAACGCGCTGGATTGTCGCGGTTTAGCGCGGATTGATTTCTTCATGGATAAAAAAGGCCAATTTCTCTTGAATGAAGTGAATACGATTCCCGGATTTACGCCAATTAGTATGTATCCGAAGCTGATGGGCTTGGCAGGGGTTTCGTATTCTGAGTTGCTGACGACATTGATTAAGATTGCTTGTGAAGAGTAAATGATTTGAGAGAAGACGCGAGGAGAGCAAGAATTTATGTTTTTGAATTTCTTTCATTTGTTTCTTGCCCTAGTGACGGCATCTGATTCTTGCAGAATCGAGGATGATGCATCAGACATCATGAAGGTCGTGAATACGGCGATTGTACAGAACCAATCTGCAGATCAGAAGTCTGATGCTTTCATGACGCCTGCATATCCGGTAGCGCCGCGCGATATTCGGGTGTCTGGATTTGTTGGGGCTGAGGTTTTTTTTGAGATAAGTGATCCAGCTGGTGTTCACCGACAGAAGGCTTTAGCCCTGAAAATCGGGCAGAGTTATTTCGGACTTGAACTGAAGAATGCGGATGGGAATCGAGCGTATATGGTGGCGCCTGACGGGGGGATAGTGAAGATAGGAACAAATACTCCCGAGCGTGTTCAGATTTACAGCTCGCCCTCGGGACTCAATGCGTCCATGGTCAGTAAGATACTTGCAGGGGATGATAGCTGGCTGGTTGATGACTGGAAGCATTTCTCAGAAACGAGGGAATCAAATTTGAGCTTGGGTGGCTCGTGGAGATATCCGGGGATTAGAGAGAAATTGTTACTTGTCCAGCATCGCAATGATCGATCATTCGAAAGTTTCGTCTTTTTCAAAAAACGGGAATCTAAGGATAAAGAAGTTGAGGATTCTGAATTGGGAGCGGTAGACATCACGGAGTTTTATGCAAAGTCAGGGTACGGTTGGAAAAATCCAGATGGAAGGCTGTATATGTCTTCAGAATATGTGGATTGCAGAGACGAGGTGCATCGCCGAATGCCTCTCTGGGATTTGGCCGGGGTCGAAAGTGATTATCCGCCTGAAAGCCGCGATACTTTATATGAAGACGAAGCTATCCAGTATCGGCGGTGTCGTGTGACCGAAGGCGTTGAAGGCGTTTGCTGTGGAAAGACCTGTGTGCCGAAGGGAGACTTTAAATCTGAATCTGACAATCCATGTAGTGCTGGAAGAGATGAATGCGGCTATCGAAATTTTTTTGCTGACAGTGCATTTGATGGAAGACACTGCGAGCTTCGATCCGACGACGGAGAGCCCCAAAAAAAGAGGGAAGGAGTTTGCTATCGAGGCACTTGTTTTGAGAATGGTATGTATCAAGACGTTTTTCCATGTGCATCAGCAATAAGTTCTTCGGATGAGAAGGGGCCCGATAACGAAGAAAATGATTCTTCAACAGCCATAGAGGATGACTCCTCGCCTGCGTTGCAGATCAACGCACGAGATGATCCCGGATTTAAATTTGTGAAAGATGGAACGCCCTGTGGCTGGGGCAAAGTATGCAAAAATAGAAAGTGTATTGATTATAAGGCGGAGGATTGGGAGGCTTTTTTTGATGAAATTGCAGCAGAAATCAGTGCGAAAGCGCGGGACGATCTGGAGTCAGAGTTTATAAGCAATCAGATCGGGGTGAGCGGCGTGTGTACGGTGAGCCAGAATGGCGTGAAGACATTTTTTGCGAACGGATCAACCTGCAGGATAGATCGTGAACATCTCGGAAATTGTTGGCAGGGGGATTGTTTTCGTTGTGATCCTCAGTCGCCGCAAAAGCTCGTTGGTGCAGCGGCGTGCCCTCCGAGTATTTCATGGCCCGGCCGAAAAGGAATTCGGCTTTCGTGCACTGATCCCGAGATTTGTAGCTATTTCTAACGGAATTAGGCCATCCCTTGGGCTTGATCATGGGTTTTAGAGGTGTTTAGATGAGCTGTGCCTCGACCACCAAAGCCATTCAAGTCTTCCGAACTCACGGCCGGTCAGTCGGATTTGCCCCTAAAAAAGCCCGATTGGTTTAAGGTCAAACTTCAAGAATCCGAGCGCTACAAAACAATTGAAGGGCTTGTGAAAGACCATGGATTGGCGACAGTCTGCCGTGAGGCTCGATGTCCAAATATTTATGAATGTTGGAATTCTGGAACGGCGACATTCATGTTGATGGGTGAAACCTGCACGCGAGCATGCCGATTTTGTCACGTCAATACTGGTTTGCCCAAAGCTTTGGATCCTCTCGAACCGCAAAAAATCGCAGGAAGCATTAAGACTCTCGATCTTTCGTATGTTGTTTTGACATCTGTTAATCGTGACGAACTTGAGGATGAAGGATCCAGTCATTTTGCAGCGACCGTAGCCGAGATAAAAAAAATAAATCCTCGCGTGCGTGTAGAAACATTGACCCCTGATTTTCGCCGCACTCAGAGAGATTCAATCGAGAGGATGATCGATGCCGATGTCGATGTGCTCGCTCACAATATTGAAACTGTGAGAAGGTTAGTTCCAACGGTCAGAGATCGGCGCTGTCAGCATGATGTGTCTCTTTCTTATCATCGAATTGCGAAACAATTGAAGCCAACGGTCGTGACGAAATCATCCATCATGCTTGGCCTGGGGGAAACCCAGGCCGAAGTTTTAGAGGCAATGGAAGAATTGAGATCGGTGGATGTGGATATTTTAACTTTGGGGCAATACCTGCAGCCGACTAAAAATCATCATCCGGTGATTCGTTATGTCGAGCCGGGTGAGTTTTCGGCCTTGGAAGCTGAAGGGTTGAAAATGGGATTCAAATTCGTCGCAGCCGGTCCCATGGTGCGAAGTAGTTATAGAGCTGCAGAATTTTTTATAGAACGAATGTTGGGTGAAACAAGGAGTATATATGGCAACAGTTAAACTACCTGAGCTTGGTGAAGGACTTTCAGAAGGTGAAGTCGTTTCATGGAGAGTGAAGGAAGGTGATTTCGTAAAGGCAGATAGCACATTGGTTGAAATCATGACGGATAAAGCGACTGTTGAAGTCCCATCGCCGAAATCTGGCACCGTAAAAAAGCTTTTTTATCAGCCCGGACAAATGGCAAAGGTTGGCGCACCATTGGTGGATATCGAAGAAGCGGGTGCTGCAAAGTCGGCTCCACAGCCTGTCGAAAAGGCAGTCGCTCCTGCAATCAATGAACCTGCGGAGAAGAAACAAGCGGTGGCCGAAACAGGTGCTGCACGTTCGTTTTCAGTTTCACCTGCGGCACGAGTTCTTGCGTCGCCAGCTGTTCGAAAAATGGCCCGCGATATGAATATCGATTTATCGATTATCCCGGGAAGTGGCGAGCGAGGGCGTGTGCTGAGAACTGATTTGAGTCAGGTTCCCGCAGTGATATCATCCTCTGTCCCAGCAATTCAGTCGGCGTCTTGGACCGGCCACAATCGCGAAGAACGTATTCCGTTCATTGGCATTCGGCGAAAAATTGCAGATCGTTTGTCTCAATCAAAATTTACAGCTGTTCATTTTACTCATTTTGACGAGGTGGACTTCACAGAGATTATGAAGCTGCGTGAAGAAATGAATGCAGTGGCTGACAAAAATGGACTTGGTGTGAAGGTGACCTACCTTCCTTTCTTCATCAAGGGAGCCATCGCGGCTATGAAGAAGTTTCCGATCTTGAATTCAACCCTCGATGTTGAACGCAACGAGATTGTCATCAAACACTACTATCATTTTGGAATTTCCGTTCAGACAGACAACGGGCTCATGGTTGCAGTTGTGAAAGACTGCGATCAGAAAGATATTTTTCAACTAGCAAAAGAAATTAAGAGTGTTGCCGATCGTGCACGGACTGGCAAAGCAAGTGTGCAAGACCTCACGGGCTCTACGGTCACAATTACCAATCCCGGAAATATTGGAGGCCTCTATGCAACGCCTGTTATTAATTATCCAGAGACGGTTATTTTAGGGATGTTTCAAATTAAGAAACGCCCCATCGTCATTGAGAAAGATGGGGAAGATCAAATTGTTTCACGGCCAATGATGTACACGAATATCACTTGTGATCACCGTATCATTGATGGCGCCGTGGCGGCGGGATATTTGCGACAGTTCTGTGACTATATGGAACATCCTGCTCGCATGGCATTTTTGTAAAATTTAAAAATTTTTTGGAGGAAGAGATTTATGGCAAAGAAATTTGATGCGGTAGTTATCGGCGCGGGCCCTGGGGGTTATGTTTGCGCGATTCGTTTAGCACAACTTGGAAAAAAAACAGCGTTGATCGATCGTGATAATCTGGGCGGTACCTGTTTAAATTGGGGCTGTATTCCGTCAAAAGCGTTGATTCATGCTGCACGACTTTACGAGACAATGACGGGGCCAGCAAAGGATATGGGTATCCTCGTGAAAGATGTAAAAGTTGATTTCAAGCAGTTGAATGCTTGGAAAAATGGCGTGGTTCAGAAGTTAACTGGGGGTATCGGAGGACTCTGTAAAAAACATGGCATTGAAGTGTTCATGGGAAATGCAGAATTCAAATCGAAGACACAAATCGAGATCGCTCTGAATGATTCGAAGACGAAAGAAGTCATTGAATTTGAACAGGTGGTGATTGCATCAGGGTCGGAATCGTCGGTGATCCCTGGGGTCTCTCCGAACGGCAAGACGATTGTGACAAGTAAAGAGGCATTGAACCTTCCTGAGATTCCAAAGCGAATGGTGCTTATTGGTGGTGGGGTAATCGGTCTGGAGCTTGGAAGTTTTTATTCAATGCTTGGAACTGAAGTCATTGTTTTGGAATATGCGAAGCAACTACTGCCTGGCACTGATGCTGATTTGGTAAAAGTTGTTGAAAAGTCGCTCACGCATCGTGGGGCAGAAATTCATACTCAGTTCAAAGTTTCAGGCGCCGAGTCAAAGGGTAAGGGCGTGGTTGTGAAGGGAACAGACAAAGATGGTAAATCCCAGGAATTTAGCGCCGATATTTGTTTGGTCAGCGTAGGACGTCGCCCCTATACAAAAAATCTTGGACTCGACAAACTCGGATTGAGTGTGGATACGCGAGGATTCATTCCGGTCAATAAATCATTGCAGACATCACTGCCTGGCGTTTATGCGATCGGTGATTGCACGGCGGGTCCGTTACTCGCACATCGAGCATCTCATGAAGCTTTAGTGGCTGCTGCGCATTTGGCCGGGGACAGGAACGCGGTGGTAGACTACCGAGTGATTCCCGCGGCGATTTTCACTGAGCCGGAAATTGCTTCAGTTGGAATGTCGGAAACAGAGGCAAAGGCTAAAAACTTAGATGTGAAGATCGGAAAATTTCCGTTTGCAGCGCTGGGTCGTGCGCTTGCAAACGGAGCGGCTGAAGGATTTTGCAAAATCATCGGAGATGCCAAGACAAATGATATTTTAGGAGTTCATATTGTTGGTCCTGAAGCTGGCAATCTGATTGCTGAAGCTGCTTTGGCAATTGAGATGGGTGCAAGTGTCGAAGACTTGGCGTTGACGATTCATACGCATCCGACATTTCCAGAAGCGTTGATGGAGGCTGCCGATGCTTATTTCGGACATGCGATTCACGTTTATCAGGCTCCGCAAGCTCGCAGCAGTGCCAGTGCGGGTATCAGTCAAAAAGCGGGACATGCGTGATCAAGGTTCTTTCACTTTTAGGATCTCATCTGACCTATCCAGAGATTTGGAATTTGCAGAAGTCTTTGGTCGAAAAAGTGGCGAGACGAGAGCACGACGAGACAATTATTTTTTGTGAGCACGAGACCACCATCACGGCAGGTCGTCGGGCGAAGGCGGAAAATCTGCTGCACGCAAAATGCCCGGTCTATGAAATCGAGAGAGGCGGAGATTTTACTTTGCATTCCCCGGGACAGTTAGTGATTTATCCGATCCTGAGACTGACTGACCGATTTGCTGGAATTAAGGAATATCTGAATTTTTGTGAGAATGTTCTGATCGATTTTTTGATTTTGAAGGGGCTCAATGCTGGTCGATTTGGCCCAACGGGGGTTTGGATTCAGCGTGTGGATGGCAAAGTGCTGAAGATCGCGAGTGTTGGGATTTCAGTGAGGAAGTGGATCACATATCATGGAATGGCGCTCAATGTGTCTAACGACCTGAGATCATTTGGAGCCATTCGCCCTTGCGATTTTGACTCAGCGATTATGACTTCGTTGCAGGATCAGGGAATTGAAATGAGTCTAAGTTCAGTTCAGCGAGAACTGTTAGATTTGTTTAGAGATCATCTTAATTCAGCGACAGCAGAATTCGAGTTAGTTGCGGATCCTTCGTTTGTATCCGATGAAGCTCATCAGTTAATTTCTTCGTCATCCCCTCTAGCAATTTAATCGCAACGACGGGAGATATCTGGCGAAGTTCCTCCCACTTTTCGGGACTGAGGATCCAGAGTGTTGCGTCCTCGTTTGCAACAAGTTTGATATCCGTCGATTCAGTCGCAAACAGAGAAACTTCCCGAAAAGAGGCGCCTGATTTTAACGGAAGCACTTCGTTTTGAAATGCGACTTTGATCGAGCCCTCATCAACAAAAACTAAGCCTGCGCGAAGGTCGCAAACTTCTTGGCCTTTTTTTATCTGTTGTGGCTCTAGAAAATGTGCAAGGGCAGAGCGTTCTTCGAGAGCCCAGTTTTGTGTCAGAGTCGCATTCTCAAGTGCTGTGAATTTTCCCACATCCTATTGTGAGGGAATTTCTTTTGGTCGGGCAAGGCGAGTTCTTAAAATGAAAATTCGGTACGGAAGAACCAAGCTTACACCAACAGAAACCCCGACGAAGTCAGTAATAAAGTCCCAGAGCTCCATGGTTCGGCCAGGTGTAAAAGATTGGTGGTATTCATCAAGCGCGCCGTACAACGTGCCCAGGAATACAGCCGCAAAAAGTTTAGATCGATAGATCTTGAAGCCTGGAACTCTCCGTAGATATCTCGTCAGCGCTCTACCCAAGACGAAGCCAACGGTGGCATAGGCGATAAAATGATGCACCTTGTCTTGATGCTCAAAAAGCGGCTCGGGCATTTCGTCGCCTGGGAGACTGGAAAGGTAAAAAATCAAACTAAGAATGAAAATAACAGGAAGCCAATAGCGAACGGTTGTATTCATGCAGATAGTTGACTGTTCATCGAGAGCGAGCTTGTGTCATCGATGACCTTCCCCACCATCCATGATGTATGAGTTTCGGTAATCTTAACATTCAAAATTTGCCCCATTGCGAAGGTGGGATCCTTCGCAATATGGACGACGCGATTCTTTCTCGTCCGACCCGTCCAAAAATCTAAATTGGATTTCGAGATGCCCTCAAGCATGACCTCAACAGTTTGATTTAAGTCTTCTTGATACTTCCTGAAACTCATCTTTTTCTGAAAAATGAGGAGTTCTTCGATGCGTTCCGTCTTTTCTTCGGGCGGAACATCATCCGTCCATTGCGCGGAGCGTGTATAAGGCCGTTCGCTGTATTTGAACGCATAGACATTATCAAATTCAACCTCTTTCAAGATTTTCATCGTAAGATCAAAATCGGCTCGAGTTTCTCCCGGAAAGCCAACGATGACGTCTGTTGAAAGGGCGATATCTGGCCGATATTTTTTAACGAGCTCCATTTTTTTGAGATAAGTGTCAGCAGTATAAAAGCGGCGCATCTTTCGCAGCACGCTGTCGCTTCCAGATTGAAATGGAAGATGCAGATATTCGCAAAGAATCGGCAATTCTTGAAATGCGCGAGCCAGATCTTCATTGAAATCTCTCGGGTGCGAGGTCGTATAGCGCAATCGTCTCAAGCCTGTGAGCCTGCCGCCTTCTGATTCTCGCTGAAAAATTTTTAAAAGGTCGTATAGGGAATGGAAGGAGCCTTTATCGTCCTTTCCCCAGTACGAATTAACATTTTGCCCGAGAAGCATGATTTCTTTGATGCCTTTATTTGTCAGGCTCTCCGCTTCTTGAACTATCGATGAGGGTGATCGGCTGAGCTCTCTGCCTCTCGTAAAGGGCACAATGCAGTAAGAACAAAATTTATCGCAGCCATTAGTGATCGTCAAAAAGGCTTGGCAATTTGCCTCCGGCCTTGATGCGGGTAGAAGTATTTCGGTTTGATCAGCATCACTCCACTGAGATTCATAGGGTTCGATCATTTCAGGGAGGTCACGGTAATTGTTCGTTCCAAATGCGAAGTCCAAGAATGGATAGCGTTTTACCAGTTTTGGACCTTCGGTCTGTCCAACGCAACCGCCAAATCCAATGACCTTATTTGGGTTCTCTTTTTTAAGTGCTGCTAATCGTCCGAGACTGCTGAGCGCCTTGGTCTCAGATTTATCGCGAACGGAGCAGGAGTTGATCAAGATTAAATCTGCATCGTCGGGGGTCTGAGTTTTTTGAAATCCTTTGGACGACAGGATCTGAAGCATTTGCTCAGAATCATACTCATTCATCTGGCAGCCAAAAGTTTGTATATAAACGCGTCTCACGAGTGACTCTGAGGTACCATGTCAGCCTAGAATCCTCAACTTGGGAGTTGAGTCAGGTTTTCAAGGCTTTCCGCCCGGCAAGACGGCAAGATTTTTCCTGCTAACCCGCTTAAAACGCTTCCTGAGCCTACTTCTAGAAAATGTCGAAAACCGGAATCATAAGCCCTCTTCATCGACATTTCCCAGAGTACCGGCCTTGAGACTTGCTCGATAAGATGAAGTTCGATCGCCGACGGATCCGACACAAAGTCAGCATTGACATTTGCAATCACCGGAATATTTGGAGCCCGAAGCTTTATTTTTTTGATTTCGTCGCCCAGTTTTTGCCCCGCTGTCTTCAGAAGTGACGAATGAAATGGCCCGGAAACCTCGAGTGGAACGATTCGTCGAATGCCGAATTCTTTTGTGAGTTCCTGCGCTTTCGCAAGCGCTTCAGTGTGCCCAGAGACGACGATCTGGCCAGGGGCATTCAGAAGAGAAATTTCTAAACAAAATGGAACGAGTTCTCTCACACGCTTACATAGATTCTCAGCCTGTTCAACTTGAGCTCCAACAAGGGCGGCCATGCCAGCAGTTCCTGGTGCGACAGCTTCGGACATAAGTTGTCCGCGTTTGTGAACCAGAACGATCGCGTCTTGAAACTTCATCGCTTCCGCATAGACGAGTGCTGAATATTCTCCTAGCGAGTGGCCGAGTCCGAGGCCTGCGTGAATGTCTTTCGTCTTGAGCCAGCGGCCAACAGCCGTCGAGACGGTCAGAAGGGCGGGTTGAGTAATCGAGGTCTCCTTCAGCTTTTCAGCTGGGCCATCCCGAAGAATCGTCGACAATGAAAAGCCCAAAGCGGCATCTGCCTCGCGGAGAGTTTCATTGAATGGGCCTTCCAGATCTGGAAATTTTTTTACAAGTGAATATCCCATCCCAACAGATTGGGAGCCCTGTCCGGGAAATAAAAAGGCCCATGAATTTTTCTGCTCAATCATTGCTGATCAAACTAGGATTTTTTTGGAATTAGATCCAGAGCGAAGATCGTTGACCGTGTCGCTCCAAATTTTTTGAATCCCAGTTCGGGCAGGACGTCGAACAGGCTTTCTGCGTATATATCGAGTGAAAAAACGCGAATTTCAGCCAGATCGCTGCGGTCCTTGGCTTCAGAGTAGATTGCATATAACAAGGTTGCCATGAAATCTCCGAAAGCTTTGCCTTGTCGGAGTTTCTCGCCAAGTGTGAATTTTGGGAGAACGGCCCCCGGTTGAAAATAGGTTTGCTCATCTGCATTGAAGAACCGAATGGTGGCAATGCCCACGAGTAAAGAACTTTGAGCCCAGATGATATTTCCATCAGCTCGGAACAAATTCGATCTTTCGATTTCGTAGTGATCGCCTGCTCTGTGAGAAATCTGGGATAAAAATTCTAGAAAGCCAGGATGGGATTTGCTGGTTGGTCCGAAATAGTGATCCAGAATTTTTTTGAGTCGAGGATGAACTTCAAATTTTTCACTAAAGAATTTATGAATGGCCGCTTTTTCTTCATCAATCAAATCGTGTGGGGCCACCGGAATAAGTTGTTGTATGCACCGGGGACATGAAGAATGAGATGAAGTGCAGACCGATGGGTAAACAGGTCGGACATGCCAAAGAGTTGCCAAAAAAACGACAGAGACGCAAAAAAAAATTCCCCTCATGCCCCAGTAGTACCTCGTCCAATAAATCTTTCCGCGTCCTGCGGAGAGGCATTTTTGTTGAGACAAGGCGGAGGGATGGCGCCAGGTTGGACACCTGCGACATCCCGACAACGATGTGTCAGCAAAAATGCCTTCCGCCCTCTGGGAATTCAGTATTTGCCCTGACTCTTCGTTGCTCGTCATCACATATGTCCAATATGTATCCTCCTCGACGCCTCGATTCAGGGCAAATACTGAATTCAGGATCGGGAAAGATTTATTGGACGAGGTACTAGTTAGGCTAAATCACTTGCCAAGTCAAAAAACACTTGTGTTGACTGACACTAGTTCGATAAAAATGAGATGGGGAATTTTTCGGGGTTAATACTATCGCCAGATAGTGTGGAAGAGGGGAAGTCGTGAGAATATTTTATCAATTATTGTTTGTGTCTTTGGTTTTTGTGAGCAGTGATGTGAAAGTCTTTGGGGATGTATCGGGAATTTCATCCGATAGTCTCTGGAGATTGAACAAGATTTATGACATGGGCAATTCGGATCCGGTCATCAAAAATTGGATCGATCGACGAATGACGGATGTGATCAAGGATCCGCTAGATGCAGAGATGGACTCGATTCTTGGGTCGAGTCCGGTTGCGGCAGAGCTTCGACCTGGAGTCGTGCAACAAGTAAAAGACGGCATTGCGCAATCATATCGGGCGCATCTCGGAAATGCAGCACAGGCACTTCCTGGAAAAGATGGCCAATATCAATTTCTTTATGAACTGGTGCAAGAAGCGGCATTAAAGCTAAATTTTCAGCGTGATGCTCGAACCAAGATAAAGGTTTTCGTTTTATCGGATCCAAATCAAAATGCGTATACCTATAGTTCGGGTGATGAAATTCACGTCGTTGTATTTGAAGGACTTCTTCAGAATATGGCCCGAGATGAGTATCAGGTAGATGGGATCACCTACTATAAAGATATCGGAGAATTGAGACAGGTGATTGGACACGAGCTGTTTCACATCAAGGGGAAACATATTGAAAATCAGACAATGATCTTCGCGATTTTCTTTGCAGTGGGCGAGAACGTGATTCCTACTGAGTTTGATGGAGGCTTAGAATCTTCGAAGGATGCTGCACAGTTGGCAGCACTCCGTTCTGCTCAGCTCGACTCGATTCTGGGAAAGATGGCAGAATCGCTGTTTCCTCATGCGCAGGGGGAGCTTCAGAGAAAAATTATTCAACAGTCACTTCCAGGCATCAAAGATCAAATTCGAAAGTCTGCACAACTATTGAAGGCACGAGTGGGGCAAAAATCTCTTGAGAGATTGGCCGTTAGATTGTTTAAGGCGGCTCGGGGAGTTGAATCTGATTCTGAAGCTGCTTTTGATATGAAAGCATTTAAACAATTGCAAGAAGACTTGAAGCGGCTCAGTCGATCACAAGAAACCTCATGTGATAATGCGGGTTATATCGTGAATGGTGATCATAAATCGAGTGTGCTCTCTTATGCTCGGCTAGCGGGTGGGAAGGGTGTCAAGTATGAGGCAATCGAGCGACAGATTCGAATTTTGCACGAACTGATTAATGGAGAGCAATCGGGTGATCCTTATGCGCAGCCTGGCAGATCTCATCCAGAGACGCTCTTTAGAGCCGCTCAGTTTGATATGTTTAGAAATACTGACGCCTATCGAATTTTCTCAAATCCATTTCGGCGAGCGTTATACGACTACTTGTCATTATCAAAGACGATCATGGATCTAGAACATCGCGTGCGGTCACGTGAAGTCATGGAGATTTCTCAGAGAGGAAATCTGAATCTGAATCGAGAGAGCTTGATTGCTATGGCGAAGAATCTTTCGCGCTGGTTAGAAAACCAATTGATCGCGGAACTCGTTGCCAATAGCCCGAAGGCGAAGGGTCAAAGTCCGTCGATTCCGTTGTTTACAGAATTCGTCAAAGCGATGAAGCGAGTTCTCTATCGTGATGGTGACGAGAGAGAAGTTGTTGAAGCGCATGAACTCAGAGACGAAATGGGCAAGGCGAAACGCTTGGTTCAGGATCTCGTGGTTCGAATTGAAAAAGAAATTTCGCATCCACTTTACAAAGCAAAGTTGATTGAAATGCTGCATCAATTAGTGCCCCCTGAAGCAGCGAATGAATTTGAGCTTAACGAGCTGTCGGCACTCATCAGCGCTTGCCACTCTGTTTCACCTGAACCGACAGACGCCGCTGCGAATGGTGGGTGACATTTTTTAGAAGTGGGTGGAAAATACGAGTACGATGAATAGCTTTTTTAGACGTATTCGTTTTCTCACCCATAGTGATGTTCAATTTAGGCTGGCATCCGTATTTATGGTATGGCTGCTGGCCTTTGTAGCTATATTTTGTCTGATTTTCTTTGTGAATTTTGCAGCGTTCAGTGAGCGAGCTGAGAGCATGTCAATTCACGATCAGCTATTAACGAAGGTCTTGCTCGTCGAACAGTCGAAGAGTTTGGCGCTTTGGTATGGCATCGCCATTGTTGCATATATCGCGCTGATGTTTGTTTATGTATTGGCGTACAGCCACCGCTTAACGGGACCAATCTATAAGATTACGAAAATCTTTGAACATGCCGCACAGAGTGGCGACCTCCCCAAAAAAATTGTGCTGCGCAAATCAGATGCCTTTACCGAGCTAGCCGATGCGATCAACAAATATATTGATAAGAAGTCGGCGTAAAAACTGATGTACGGTTTTTCGAATCATTTGGAGTATATCGGCACGGCTTGTTTCTTTCTTTCAATATTGCATACATTTTTGGTGAGCTTCTTTCGTCGATGGGCGAAACGTTATCCAGAGGGATCTGTTTTAGAAAATGTCTTTCATTTTTTGGGTGAGGTGGAAGTTGTTTTTGGTCTTTGGGCTGCGATTTTTTTAGGTTTCGTCTTTTCGTCGATTGGCTCGAGCTCTGCTATTGAGTTTTTAAATAGGCAGTCTTTTGCTGAGCCGTTGTTTGTTTTTGTGATTATGTCGGTGTGTTCAACGAAGCCGATTGTTTCATTTGCAAAGATAGTGATTTATAGACTGGCGTCTTTGGTTCCAATTCTTTCAAAAAGCCGCGCGCGATATTTTGTGACCTTAACGCTGGGGCCATTGCTAGGAAGTTTTATTACTGAGCCAGCGGCAATGACAGTGACAGCATTTATTCTGCTCGACGAATTTTTTTCAAAGGAAGTGAGCAATCGCTTCAGATACTTGTCACTCGGTGTATTATTTGTGAATGTTTCAATTGGTGGCGTTCTCACACCGTATGCAGCGCCTCCGGTTCTGATGGTTGCCACTAAATGGGCATGGGATCTTTCATTCATGATGAATCACTTCGCATGGAAGGCGGCGCTCGGGGTGATTCTGAATTCGATGATTGGCTTATGGATGCTGCGTGCTGAATTTTCAAAATTAAAACCTCGAGCGACTGAAGTTTTAGGAATGCCTTTTTGGATAGTTGGAATTCATTTGGTATTTCTTATCGGGTTGGTCAGTGTGCATCAGGTGCCAGTATTGGTCGTTGGTCTCTTTCTTTTCTTTTTGGGTTTTTATCAAATTAGCGGTGAGTATCAGACAGAGATTAAATTGAAAGAATCACTGCTCGTGGCTTTTTTTCTTGCCGGACTCGTGATTCTGGGATCCGTTCAGTCGTGGTGGTTGCAGCCGTTGTTGGTTGGGCTCAATTCATTGCAACTTTATTTGGGGTCGATTGGTTTGACTTCTGTGACAGACAACGCGGCACTGACTTATTTGGGATCTCAAGTCGCCGATATTTCGGAGTCATTTAAGTATTTGCTTGTGGCCGGTGCGGTGGTGGGTGGTGGTGTGACGGTTATCGCGAATGCTCCGAATCCTGCAGGATATTCTATTCTTCAGGGCACTTTTGGTTCCCGCGGAATTAATCCGTTGAAACTAGCGCTCGCAGCGTTAATTCCCACCTTGGTAGCTGCGCTTATATTCTGGGTGCGATAGCCTGAAGAGCTCACACCAAATCCTCATGATCCGGGAGATCGCCAGGAGCCAGGGTTAATTTGACTCTTCTGGTTTTAACAGGGTCCCCATAGAGAGATAGACATGGAGACCATCCATTTTTTGTAATTAAGAAATGTAAAACCCCTCTAAAGGCTATGAAATTTTATTCGTAGAAATGAAATTTGCATGGCTTAGGGAGGGGGAGACTTGACGTCTCAAGAGAAATTGATTCGCATTTTCACAGGTCTTCAAGACTCAAGATTTATTTTAAGTCGATTTTTAACACGCAAGGAGGAAAGGAAGTGGATATATGAGGTGATCCCCGACGATCAGCCTCGGCTTTGCTCGCGTTGTCATCGAGAAGGGATCAAGCATGATCAGCAATGGATTGAGCTGAAAGATTTACCGATGGGATTGGAAGCTCAAGTGGTGGTGTTAAAAGTGAAGCGTTGGATCGTGGATTGCCCGTACTGCTGGATTCGAGTGAAAGAACATATGCCCTTTCGAGGACGCTTTGGAAGAATTACTCGCTACCAAGATGATCACGGTGAAAGACGTGGCTCGGATGTTTCGGTTGGATTATGATTTGGTGTATCGAATTGATTTTAAAGTGCTTGAAGCGATCGTGAAAGTTTACGAATCGCCTAATCCTCCCGGCGTGTATTTCCCGATACCGCTATTTTCCGCTACTTTAGCGGGGTTCACAAATAGTCTCTTCGTCTTATTATCGAGGCGGGAAAATTCCGTCTCTACAGAAGCCTGCCAATGCGATGTCGCATAAGATTATTTCTGGATCAAAGATTTTTTCTTTTAAGCCGTTTAGAAGTTGGCCAAGGTGCCGTACTTGGCGGCAAGCGTTCCAAATCGTCGAAATCGTGAATCTTATCGAAGAGTAGTCGAGGAAAAGGATGCAAGCGAATGAATGTATGCGGCTGAGAAATCAACCTTAAGCCGTCGCGCCTCGCAATTTCAAGAGTCACTTTGTGATCTTTGGGAGTAAAGTCTAACGGAGTAAAATAATCGATTGATGGGTCAAAACGAATCGAGTTTCCCATATGATGACGCTCAGGATTATCCACCAATCTTACATCTTCGAGATTTGCGCCGAGCTCAATGAGCAATCCAGAATACATGCACGCGACATCTCGACAAAGCCCTACATCCAATTTTTCATTCGCCGCTACAAGACCCTTTTGAGGCGACAACACAGGACGAAGTGCTGTTGAGCGTGATTCGTAAAGCCCTTCAGAGTAGGAGCCGTTGGCGAAAATCAGTCCAAGTTGAAGGGCCAATATTTCTCTTTCAAATCGAGTGAGCATTTTCCAGAGATTGTGTTTCTCCGGCGGTTCAATTGCAATTCTAATGTGTTCTTTCCAATCCGCCACCATCTGGTTCTCAATATTAATGCCTTCGTATCCAAAATCATCTGGCCGCTCACCCAGCACTACATCCTTGGGATTTATATCTGTACTCAAGGCTGGCCACATTTGAGGTAAATCATCTGGCGGGTTCGATAATTTCCTTTTGGCGGCAGTGACTCTTGCCTGTTCCAAAACTAGTTTAGCTGCTTGATCTCCGACCTGCTGTAGACTCGCCTTAAAATTTATTTTGGAAAGAACGTAGCTGCAAAGCTCGTTCGCCTGTGCTGTCGTAGAAACTGTAACGGAAAAAATTATCAGAACTTTTGTAACCATGTGCAACATCCGGTAGCCGAACACCGTCGACTCGGGATTGCCGAATTTTCTACAGACCAAGCTCACATAGAGAATATATGCAAGATTTAGGCCGACACAACCGGCCCTGTCTTAGCCGCGAATTGGGGGCAATCCCTTTTTTAAAGGATTGGATCCCTTTGATCTTAGAGTGAAAAAATATTTAGTCGTTTTGGATAGTAAGACCAAGGAAGCGATGCCCTATAAAATCGATGCTGATCATTTAATTGATCACCTATGGAGTGTTTATAAAACGAAGGCCGTCACTGAAATGCCTGCCGCTCCCGTTCGCTCAGACATTCAAAAGATAAAATATCCCCAATATGAAGATTCGTCTGAAGATGCACTAGTAGCGCCGTTTGTTCAGCAGGATCTGCCAATCGCAAAGCCTGAGTTTCAAATAAGCCTTCCAAAACTTAGCGATGAAAAGCTGAGAGAATTCATAAATGAAACAATGAAGATTTCGAATAGCAGTAATGTCTTAGAGATTCGGAAATACGACGATCGTTATTTTCAATTGATACCGAAGGAGAAGTTGGCGCCCCGAAGAATTGATTTATTCGATGAATTTCTTCGATCGACTCCATATTTTTTCAATCAGAAATGAATTCGTAAGATTTTATTGGCCTAAGCCTCCGCCACACACGAGTATCTCTTTCGTTGATCCCATTTAAATTCCAATTTTCTCAATTCGCCGCTCGGCGGAACCGGCATTGTGGCGCCGGAATTGAGCTTTAGATGTCCTCCCCGTCATCTAATCGTAGTCTGGAGGGGCGCCAGAGCCGAACTGTCAGAAATTTCGGGCATTTTTTATGGCCGATGGTTAGAATGAGCAAAGTGAAGCTATCATCTCCTCAGAAACGACAAATTTCTCAGCTTTGTAAAAAGTTGCGGCTTGATTTTTTGCGGTTATTTGGAAGTTCGGTCTCGGATTTTAGTCGAGCAGGGGACGTTGACTTGGTGTTTGGATGCCGGGACCTGAGTCTAAGAGACTATTCATTTTTTGTGTCTGAATTACAGAAGATCTTTAAGAAGGAGATCGATTTAGTCAGGCTTGCACCCGGACTTTCGGGGGTTTTGGTTCGCGAAATTGCGGGTTCGTCGCAGGAGCTGTGGAGAGCTTCTGATCGAGGCTTTGAAAAGTATGTGATCCTTTTAGATACCATGCTTGCGGTTGCGGAAGATGATCGGCTTTCAATGCCTCCAGAGTTGCAGAGACAAAACAGAAAACTGAAGTTAAAGAGACTTTATGTCCCCTGAAGTTATCGGTCGAAAACTTGACTCATTGTTTGAGATTTTGAAGGATCTGAAGCCCCATGCGGTTGCTGATCGCCATTCTCAGCGCCAGAAGCATTACGAAATTGAACGTTTGCTACAGCTTGCCGTAGATTTGTCGATTGCGATTGGACGTCGCGTTTTACTTTTAAAAAAAATAGATTCTCCCGATTCAGCCAGGGATGTTTTTATTACGATGGGCGCGAATCGGATCATTTCTAAAAAATTGGCGGTAGGGCTTGCTGATGCGGTAGGCTTAAGAAATATTCTTGTGCATGAATATCAAAAAATTGACGAAGATATTTTGTTTGGTGGGCTCAAAAATGGCTTTCAGAACTTTCGAATGTTTGCCAAAAAAATGGAAACATTTGTCTAACCGAGGGCCGTGAGAACATTTTGGCGTCTATTCATTGAGTTCGGTCACCAGCGCATACATGGGCTCTCGATCATCGAGAAGCCGGGCCCTAGGCCGACCGTTTACTGTTGAGTGTGATGGTCGTACTTGCGAGCCAAGGAAGATACGGCTAGAAGTTGACGCTCTATGAAAGTGGCATTCAGGGGCAGTTCGATTGGTTAATATGACGATTGATTCGCCGAATCTCAGACTTGAGAATTTTATGAATTTGCCCCGTTATTCTAAGATTTACGAGCCGATCAATGCCGGAAATTCAGTGGCCATTGATCTGCGTCGTACAGACACTGTTTGGACTCTCAACAATGGAGAGCTGACATCCACACGCCTGACAAAATACAAGGGCCAAGTGATCTTTAGATTCGAAACCGTTGACGGCAAGAAACCATTCACAAAAATATTTAAACTTTCTGTCGATCAGTCTCAATCAGGTGATTACAAGCGGTATTTAAAAACTGGATTTACAGATTTTGAAAAACAGAAATCGGATACCTTCGAATCACCAGACGGAAAAACAGTCTTTCGCCGTTTGATTAGCACTTCCGAAGATCGTGCGGCCTTTGGAGCGCCAGTTCCGTGTGATCCAGGCCGTGTCACAGACTTTAGAAATTTCTTAACTTCTCGTCGATCGACGGGACTGGCTGCACCTGGATCCCGGGTAAAATCAGAAATTCTGAGCTTTCCGAGTATTTATGGACGTGTGCGTTTTGTGACGGCACTAAAAGATGAAAACAGCGAGCAGTCGACAGATTTGATAAATAAAAATATCAGATTTTTCCGCGGCTTTGATCTCAACGACAAAGACCTCGCGGCTCAAATGACTGCCGATAAATCAAGTGCACTCTACGAGGCTTATCAAGAGCCGATAGCTGAGCTTGTTGATGGTGACATGATTTCGTTTGGGACGACGACACCGGCAAAAGCAAAATTGAGATTTTTGACGATCAGAAATCCGACGGATTCGATTATCAAAGTGGTTGCACCTCCACAGTTTTCGAGTTCTGCATTTCAACTTTTTCAATCAACTTCGCTGGCGATGGCTCCTTATGGGAGTTCGCAATTGCTGTTGAAATTCGCACCTTGGGCGCCAGCGAGTTATTATGCGTCGATCAATATTCAATTGAATGATGGAGTTAAGGAAGGCCATACCTTTTGGTTGGCAGGTGAAGTGAGTGAGACGGGGCTTGCTGCAGCAACGGCGCCGACTCCAGTATTGCCCGTTGTCTATATTGATGGTCGGGCCGTCACTGACAAAATGGACATCGAGACAGATCTTGGGGGTGTGACTTACCAAGGCGCGCCACGGTGGCTCGAATTTATGGTAAGAAATCCAACGCAGGCAGATATTGAGATTTCGAGTCTTTCGACCGGCGGTGGATTTATTCTCGATCGCAATGAATGGAGCAAGCGAGGCTCTCGAATTCTTAGACCTGGCGAATCGATTCGCCTTCAGATTTCTATCAACCCGTCTAAGGTTGGAGCCAAAACTTCTCAAGTGAAAGTGGGCTATAAAGTTGCTGGGCTCAGTCGAGTCTGGGAAGCTCCCGTGGCCGGAATCGTCTGGGGAGCTTCGCTTGCTGAAACAGAGATGCGCAGCGGTGTTGAGCCGGCACCATCACCATCACCGTCAGCTAGTCAGGGCATTCTAGGCCGAGAAATTATTGATCTCGCAAAGGCAACAACGAAAGACGCATTTGTAAAAGCCTTCTCTAGTTTTGAGCTGATCGATGGTGAGCCTGTTTTGATTTCTGCAATTGGCAGCAAGCCAGAGTTTAAGGCGCTTTGGAATTTTATTCGTTCTTCAAAACGCTCGATGGCCTCGAGAGGAGCTCAGGATCTCATGACCGAAGCGAAAGCGAGTCTTGAAACTCAGAAGGCGGCTGATGTGATCTCTCAGGTTTCAAATCTGATGCTATCGATTTCCGGTGATGAATTTGGAAAAGGCAGGGCAGATCTTATTCGAACCCTTTCCGCGATCGATAGTTTTAAAACAGGACTTCGAGTTTACACGCAATTGGCAATTAATACTCAGGCGGTAGAGCGATTGCCCCGATTAAATTCTCTTGGCCGGTATTATTTGAGGGTAGCATTTCTACGCGCCTATCTCGGAACAACACCACCCGTCGATGAAGCATGGGAAACGATTCAGCCTTATCTGGCGCGGATCAAAGACCCTCTTTCGCGCAACCCATTGTTGTCTGTTTTCTTAGCCCAGTTCCCGGAGGTTGCCGCGAGTCTAGATGAGATTCAACAGTCCGACGCGCACTAAACACTTATTCAGTCCCGACTCACGCGGAGTCAGCCCAAAAATGGCAGGGCTGTCGCAGCTAAATCGGCCCTGACGTAGTTTAAAACGGAGCTTTTCCAGGCACGATATTTGCAATTGCACTGACTGGAGAGATCGCTGGTTATGTCACTCAATTTGCTGAAAATTTTGGTCAGAATTCAACTGCTTGCAGCGATGATGATTCTGGCCGCAGTCAGTCAAGCCGAGGCCACTTCGGCTCATCAACGTTCACTCCGCAGGCCAGAAGACGGGCGTCTACCGTGCGACGAGGTCATTGGAGAACTTGCAACTCCTTTGCCACGTCCCTATCGGCTTCAACTCAAGAATCTCCGGCCAGCGACTACCCAATGCGTTGGAAATTGTCAGCACCATCAGGCGGCTGGGGCTGCCGAATATTTAGCCGAAGCGCTTTCTGGAAAACGTATTTTGCTTAGCCGGGCTTATCTTTCAGCAAATTCCATGCGAGAAGTGGCGTATCAAGTGATCGATAGAGATCTCGACTCTGAACTTATCGGAATCGGTGAGTACGAGGATCAAGTATTTCGTCTCGCAGGGGGCTTTTGGGGGCTTATTGAAAAATATGGGGTGCTGCCCGAGGATATTGGCCCTAAGGACTATCAGCTCTTTGAAATTGCCGGCCGGCTGAGATCGCTCATGCATACATATAGGGAAAAAAGGGATCGGATAAAATCAGACGCTGACCTCGCTACTCTTAAGTCTTTTTTCAGGTTTAGAATCGACCAAACCCTAAAGGAGTACGGCTGCAATCCCGATCAAAAGATTGTTTTCGACAAAGGTCGAAGCTCGCCAAGAGAAATAGCCGTCATTTTGCAACTTAACGGAATCAAGTGGAACGCGCCCACAAATGGGACCGCAAGTGCACTATTCGAAGCAATCGAACGAGCCATTTCACTCGGGCTGCCAGTGACTGCTGATATTTGGGGAGAGGATGCAGATAAAGAATTGGGGTTTACTCAGGCCTACATCCGAAACGGAGTAAATAAAAATCCAGCCAAGCGACGTTCACGTTGGAGGGTTATCACCAGCGCTCCGTACGGTAACTCCGATGTCAACAGCGGTCATTCACTCATGATCGTAGGAACAAGTGTTGACGCCGAAGAAAACAAATTTTTAATTCTCCAAAACTCGTGGGGTCCAACTGTGTATGGTCGGGAAGGTCTCGTTCCCGTTCCGCTCGAAGCCTTTCGAGCCCATTCGGGAGGGATTTTTGTTCCCGAAGCCTCTCAAACTACTCTGCCCGCAAGCAGACCCATTCGTAGCTCCGTGGCTTTGACACCAAACCCTCCATCCATTCGAACAGAAACATTGAAAGGTAAACTAACAACTCAAGAAGCCTGGATGTTAGCGACTCAGACATTTAATGCAGTTGCCGGATTGGACGCTATGTCTACTCTGGCACAACCGCACGGATATTCTGTTTTTCTCACGGGAGTTTCGGCGCTTCGCCTCTTAAACTTTGTCGAACAAAAAGTTTTGGAATTGGGAAGCTTGGAAAACTATGAGAAATGGTTGAGAGAAAAAAAAGTTCTAGTGTGGAATGAAATTGCCCCCGGCGAAGAAGAACTGGAAATTGCTCTTCTTGCTAATTTGGCCCATTTCCGCGATTTAGCCGTCGAGACCAGCATAGAAAAATCCTTAATTGGACTCGTTCGAGATGAAAAATTTGCTCGCAGCCTCAAGATTCGAATTCAGACGGAGTTTCGCCAATATGCGGAGCGCCCCAATTACTTTAACGCGCTCGACCGAATTCTGATCAGTGATGGTATGCATCTTGTTCCAGATCGAATCGATTACTTTTTGAACGTCTACGGTCAAAAAGTGAATCTTCAGAACTGGGGATTTGGGTCTTTTATCAGCGGCGAGATCGATGCAGATAGCAACGCGGCGATATTAAAAACTATCGACGAAGACGCCGAGGCGATATCACGAATTTTACTTCAGCTCGAGATCTTCAAGAGGGGAAAACTCACAATTCGGACACAGGAGTTCATTCAGCGCTTTATAAGCAGATGCCAACGCGAGGCTCCAGGTCGATTTGACCCCTTGATTGCTCGTGCAAATGCAGTCCTCGCTAGCCAGAGAACCCAAAATCTACATCGAGATTGACCAAAGATCCTAGGCTGAGTCTGACAATGATTTTCATGGTCTGACACAGCCTAGTCTTCGAATTCTAGGAAAAGGAATTGGGCTTCATCGATATCTTGAAGATGGTGGAAATTTTAAAGATGGTAGATCTTCCTCCCACTCCGGAAATTTTGCCAAAATCTTCTGGCACGCATGGCGACCTGACGCCGACAAAGTTGATATTGGCCCGTCTATCGTTATTGGTGCATCCTCCGGAAAC
Source organism: uncultured Bacteriovoracaceae bacterium (assembly GCA_964626465.1). Lineage (GTDB taxonomy): Bacteria > Bdellovibrionota > UBA2394 > UBA2394 > UBA2394 > CAZRCG01. The sequence continues at coordinate 102,676 of CAZVFP010000007.1, forward strand.
GCAACATGAAGAGACTCTTCAACGCGAGCTTTTTGCGAGACAAGCCTGGCCTTGCTTCCTCTGGATTTCGGAATGTTGAAAGTGAAGGTCATAGTTAAATGATATTGTTTATAGGACCAATCTTTGGCTATCGGCCCCCCGCCATTCATACGAGCGTAATCTTGCATCTTGAATTTATCTCCAGAATCTAAGTCGTCATAGTCTGTGGATAGCTCTGGTAGGGATAGTACCACTTCTCCGTCAGGATAATAATAAAGGAGTTTTTTGAGGGGGAGGGTGATTTGATGCTCTCCTAACTCGGGCGAATCAGCTTTAATAGTGATACTAGATGTCGAATTCTCGCTACGGCTGTATCGGAAAATGCGACTGTAAAGATAAGAAGTCCAAATAGAGATTTTAAGATTGGGTTTGAAGGGTCATAAAAACAGCTGCTAGTTTCTCGATGGAATTGCGACTTATTCATGAGCAAGGCCTATTCGCTAGGCCTCCAAAAATCAAGTCGACACTGTAGCGACACTATAGTTTTGGTGATTATGTTTAAGGTGCCCACCGATCAGGCAATCCTCTCCAATTTTGTGCCTGCAGTCCAATGTCTAAAGTTAAGTGAATTCATAGACTTCAGGCCCGTCATTTTTGCGAAATATTATACCTGTCATCGTTTGCATTATTTTGAATCTAGTGCGAGAAACCTCGTTTCAATGAAGTTCATCTTCCAGAAATTAGCTCAGTTTTTTCAGGTTCAGCTTTTGGTGTGGCTTGTTTAAAATCCACAGCGTCTAGATGGGCTCGTAGTGTCTTGATGAACAATATTGATGGCAAGCTTGGTATAGAGGGTGAACGAAAGACGTGGGAAAACTTTCGCGATTGGGCCGATTATATTCCACTTCGAGTCTTTAGGAACCTTCAGCAGTCTAAACTTGGTATTTCACTTTTAACGTCTACCGAAACTGAAGTAATTGCTGCCATGCCAAGTTATTTTCCGAGAGAAAAACAAAGTACGATGCGGCCCACATTGATTTTCTTCGATGATAGGGGATCCGAATTTCATCTTGTTGAAATTGGAGAGCCGTTGCCTAATCTGCAGCTGATTCCATATGCTCTTGATGATTCTCTTGAGCGAATTTTGGCGAAGCACGGATTATTTTCTTTAAATATTGGAGAGCTGTTTTATCACGATGTTATTGGACATTTCGCAGGATTTGAGGCGCATCCTGAGATTGCGGCCGCTCATCGGTCAGCTGCTGCAAAACTTGTAGGCGATTCATCTGCGTATCTTTTAGCAAGCTCTCGCCCAGGGCATCTCATTGTTTCTAAAAAACGGATACCCTTACTTGACTATCGAGCAAGGGGGCGATTTGCGCTTGCGTCCGAGGTTCAGATCTCAACTTCTGAAAGTGGACGAGCAAGATTTGGTCTCATTAGTGAACTGGTCGCTCTAAATTTGGGCGCTGGCTATTTTAACCAGAGAGATTTTCGTTACGAAGATATTCAAGGCCTTCGCGCAAGATTGCGCTCAAGATTTTCTCAAGTGGACAGAAGGGCGCTGATGAATCATTTCGATAAACTCTATGATTTTTATCGTGAAGAAGTTGATTTTTTGGGTGGCCTCGCGCGAGATGTAGGACGAGCCAATTTTGGGTTCGAAAGACTGGATTCTGTAGAAACGCTGGGTTTTTCTCTTCCTCAAATCTTTCGATATGCGAAAGAACATGAATTGAGTCTTGAGCGTGACGACTGGGTCGAGGTGGTTGCGCAAATTGAGAGCGTTTTAGATTTTTGGACTGCTCTTCCAGCGCGCGATTATTATGCAGCAGTAGACGAGTCTTCGCCTGCGTTCGCTAAACTAGCCGAGCTTGCTCGTGCACATGAATTCAATCATGGAATATCTGAGGCCTGGGTAGATGGCAGAGTGTATTGGATGACGAACAAACGAACTCCAGAAGAAACGCAGAATTTATTGAGGTATCTTGAAACTCAAACCGAACTGGTACATCGAAGAATGATTTCGTGGATGGACGATCTTGGTATGCGGTACAATGGTACGCACGCTAGGTTGTTTGCTGCCGAACTTAAGGGCTTTCGTGAGCTGTTGAAGTCGCTGAACTTAAATGAGCAAGATTCGGCAGTTCTTCTGAATTTGATCCGTTCGATTGAGAAATTCCTGGCAGATTTAGAGCCTGAATATTGAGACATCGAAACGACTAGAAACCGGGTCCAAGTTGACCACATAGGGATCTTGTTGCCGCTGGACCCATAACTGCGACTTTTCGACGTCTTCTTTCGCCCAAAAATGGATTGCTCCCCGCTGATTTCAAGAGCTTACGCAGATCTCGACTGGTATGGAAATTGCAGATTTTAGGGCCAGGGAAGAGTGGTGGGCAATTTTAACGTTTGGAGTGCGGCGGCTTGGCATTGACTTTCTTCCATCGATATTTTTCCTGCGCGTTGATGAGCGTGCTTTTGTGGGCACTTTTTCCAGTAGGTGTTCACGCTAAAAGCGGCGTTTTAGAATCCTTGGAACCTGTCTTGACGCGTGGAACAGAGCAAGATGATCTCGTTCACGAAAAAGAAGATCCGCACGAGGTTCGCTATAAAAAAGAAACCGGCAATTCGTCGGTGAACCTTCAAAAGACCCGCAATCGTCTTCGCCAGATCATTCACGAAGTCACGGGGTTGCCAGAAAATCTTATTCACGTACATTTTCATTACGAAAAGGGTCCCCTCCTTGCCATCGCGACGTCTGAAAGTTTGAAGGACCATCTTGCGAGAGGTCACTTTAATCCATCCGCTGAGGATATCATAAAAAAAAATCTCAAAGTTCTCTATGGCTCCCGTCCGATCACTTATCCCGGAGTTATTTTTATTGTGGGAGAAGATCTACTTCGTGATGTTCAGAATGATGACGAGCTCTATGGGACTTTTCTTCATGAATGGGGTCATGAAAAAACAGCTATCGAAGCTCAAAAAAAATTAGATCATCGCGTGAAGGAGGCTTTGCAGTTTCGCTCTGACATCACGACGCGGTTCGTACGTCGAGCACTTCAGAACTTTGCGTCGCAAGGAGAAGAGCTTGGTGTCGATGGCTTTGCGCAGCTCGAACTTCTCCGAATGCGCCGATACCCCAGAGCGCTTATCGATTTTTTTTCAAGACGAATTGACAAAAAGCAAGAGCAAGAGTGGAGCGGCGATGTAGTCCTTGGAAAAACACATCCTCTTTCGAGTAAGCGTGTTGCTGCTCTTCAAGGCCAACTCAAGTATGTCGAGCGCGATCGCGAAATTTATCCTGTGAGCTTGGTGGATAAAGAACCGGAGACTGTCGTCCTCACAGAACTTAATCAATTACGTCAGCAACCAGGATTTTTGGAAGAAGTTCGAACACTTGTTCGCGCTGATTTAGCTGTGGCAAAAGCCAGCTTCATATCAAAATTGGAAAATTTTGAAATTCCGGGACCGCATCTCTTGAATAGCGATGTCACGATCGCGGCAATCCCTGCCGATCCAAACCTTGCGAGCGAATATGAAACCCAAAAAAATGAAATTCAAAGAGAACTCGATGCAATCAAGTGGTCTAAATTTTTTGAGCGAGTCTTTGTGCTCTTACGAAATAATTCTGAGGATATTTTAGAATATAGTTATTGGAATAAATTCACGGGAGGTCTTGACGCAGTCAGATCAGAAGTTCACCGCACATTGACCCCGAAGCAAAAAGAAAATCTTGATCTAGCGATGAGACGGCATCGCGAACGCGGAATTCGTCTTCTGACTCAGTTTCTCGAAGCGGGAGACACAGCGAAACTTGCGCGAGGTCTTGCAGTTACTGGCAGGGGACTCTTTGATGAATTTATCGAATCGGTCGAGCCACTGTTAGGCGCAGATGCCCCTGGAGAAGCGAGAAAAAATACTCTTATCAAAGCTCTCTGGTCGACTGTTGAATTTAAGTCCGACTATAGCAATTTCCAAGTCAACAACTGGGAGCTGAATGGCGTTATCGAGATTACGAAAAAAATTGCTCAGAACTCGCCAGAAATTATCGCAAGGAACTTCGAGAGATTCTTCAATGTCGATCGGAGTTATAGTTATGGTGGTGGTGACGCCAGGGCCAAACCTCATTCAGACGAATTGAAGGACGTACTCAGAGATGTCGTTGAGAGAGCGCCAGCGAGCGTCGTTGTACGGAGTGATTTTCCGCTCGAAGATATTTTTGCTTGGGCCGGGGTCTCGGAACCTGTCGCAGTTCCTCTGCTTATGACCCACTGTCGTAGTCAGTTTACTTTTTTCGAACAAGCAGACTCGTTTCGTGTGTCTGCCCTTTTTCATTTTTTACAAAGACATCCACTTGCCGCAGACGCGCTGCTTCCAGAAGTCATCAAGGCTTTAAATTATTTTCAAGAACTTCTGTCTGGACCAGGTGTTCCTATTGTCGAGAATCACCCCCTGTTGGGAGCTTTAGGTTGGCGCGATAGTGACGACTCTCAACTGCCGGGTGCAAAACCTAGGATTGCAAATTTGATTGATGAAATCATAGCACCCCTTCGCTCGTCGCCGATCGTAGTAGCCCATCCTGCATTTATTCATCTCGCGGCCTCGATCGCTGAGTTTCAAGACGCCGAAGGACAAAAGAGACGGTTGGCAAGGGAAGAAGTCATGCGCAAGGCTGCAGAACTTCCTAAAGAAGCCATCGCGTCTATGAATATTTTTGGATTGCTGGATCGAGATATTATAGGAGCTATTGACCGTACGGCTGTAGCCAAACTTATTGGGAGTCTTGAACGCACACTTGATCAGGTGTTGAGCCAAACGCTTGATCGGCGGGATGGAGAAAATCCACGCAGAATTGCTGTGCAGCGGCAATTGCGCGTGGGAGCATCTTTGCTGGCTCTCCAGCCCGAGCGCTATCCAGAATTTGCAAGAAAGTTAGATTCTGTTCGATTAGAAATATGGGAAGGAGCTTTTCAGAGTTGGGACAGTCTTTATAATCTTCGTAATTTAGCGATACTGCGAACGATCTTTCCGCCGCCTGCAGAGATTTCAAGAGAGTCTGCGCTGCGGATGGCACAGAATGCTAGAGGTCCGAGGGGCATCGCACTCGTCGAAGAAGTATTTAATTACCATTTTTCAGTAAGTGAAATTTTGAGTTTAAGCCGAAAACCTCAAGAACTTTCGAATATATTGCGAGATCTGCATCGACCGCCAGCAAGCGCGATTGAAACTGCGCTCTATATTTCAAAAGTCCTTCAGCCTTTGCGCGATCAGTGGCTTGCAAGAGATGGACTTGAAGACCGTTACGGCTATATTTTTAGTCTAGCTTTGAACGCGGCGAATTGGATTATTCGAGAAGATCCAGAGATCTTACGTTTGTACGGTGGCTCTGAAAAACCCATTCAAGATTTTATGACAACATGGCCTGCACTCTTGGCGCGAAGATTAGAAAGAACTCATGGAAAGAGAGCGGCTGTAAGAAAGCTGATGGCTCTCGCAGTGAGCGATACTGAAGCAGCTAAGCATTTTATATCTCAAATTCGCGATGAGATTCTTCAAAGAACAGATCCCGATGATCTCCAAACTTTGGCAGAGCTTTATACCCGGAGTGGAAAAACTGGAGGTGGGGATAATATCGTACCACTTCGATCGGACTTTGTTCGTGCTCGGATTTTAGTGGCTCTTCCGCAATCGCGCTTGCCTCTGATGACTCAACTCCGCATTGTGAAAAGCATTGCATCTGATTTGACTCCCGAAGAAAGTCGAAGGCTTTGGCTCCACTACCGAAATACTCAGTTGGATGGAAGGCCTTACTCACAGAGTCGAGCCGAGATACTTCTTACAAATATTTTTCCAGATGCCTATGAACTCCGCTGGAATGCGATGCAAGAGGTTTTTGATGATTTCAAACTGAAGGAGCAAGAGATGGAAACTCTCCGTGAATCGGCGTTTCCGGAGCGCGAGGGTGCGGTCACCTATGAGCTGGCAAACAGAGTTTCCGAATTTATTCGCGCCAATATGAAAAGCGCCGAAGAAAATATAGAATTTATTCGTTGGCTTCAGGGTCGAACGGAAATCATGCCTGATATGGTTCAGCGAGTTGTTGATGGTGTCCGAGGTGCGAAGAGCCGAAGTTCCATTGCGGATATAGCGATGCGAGAGACGATGAAGAATTTCTCTGCGGCGCGACTACGAAACCTTTACAAAAATTCCCCCGCTGTTGTCCGTGGATTTCTTTTGAACCCATTTGTCTTCGATAAAAACGAGCGCTCATTGACGGCATCAGAAGGAGGACGACAGCTTCTCTTCGATTATATTTTGGAGGGGATTGAAGTTAAAAATCGAAAATTATTTCAAACCCTCTTTGAAGCCTATGCTTATGGCCAAGGCGAGGAAGGCCATCTCTTTCTCACTCAAGCTTTGGCGACCGGCGATGGTACGACCACGAGTCTCAACGATGCCGAGAAGGCGAGAACACTTTCAGAGCAGCGAGGCGCTCTTTGGATTAAATTCATTCAGCAAATGTCGGTTGATCCAACGTTGATCCCCGACGCCAATGTCCGAAAGGTTTTTGCGGTTTTAAAAGACAGAGCTGCAGTGCCCACACGTGAAGAAATTTTTCGAATGCTCAAAAAGGCGATGGGTTCTGAGTATTCCAAAGTCAAAAATGTGCACGGCATTCTGGGCTCGGGTTCAATCAATGTGACAGTACTTTTAGAGTTTCACGATGGGACCTTCTCGGTTGCTCGTATGGTCAAAGACAATCCTGAAAACGCTGCTGCTCACGAAATTCGAGCGATCCGAAGAATGAAAGAATTCATCGATAGAAAATCAGGCGAAGATCCGGACGTCGGATTCAGATCAACGTTGTCAAAAATTTCTGCGGCCTTCGTAGAATATCTAGAGCCCCTAGAGAGAAAAATCGGACAAGAAGTCGATCTTCGCCAGGAAGGCCCGCGGGCAGAGAGACTTGCGACAGCCTACAATCAAAATTATGCCGATCTCAAGGTCGAAGTGCGAATTCTCCCGCCCGGATCAAGTCTGGTCGTGTTCGACGCGGCCGGTGGAAAATGTGACCCAGAACGAATTGTCTTTTATCGTCCACTTCGGGATATTCGAGAAAGTCTTTCACCAGACGAAGAAGCAAGAGTACGCCAGGCTCAGTTTCGTGCGGAAACCCGAGCGCCGTTGACGGGAGCTTTTGATCCTGATGGTCACGATAAAAATTGGATTTTTGAACGCGATCCTCACGACCCAACGCGACTGATTGCGTGGCGAATTGATTATTCCCAAATGGAAGAGGCAGAGCCCGTGCAGTATCGATCGCTCGGTCAATTTTTATCTTTGGTATCGACGCTTCCTCAAGTTTCGCTACGACTTGGATTTATTCAACGAAGACTTTTTGAGACATTCAATCAAATTGTTGAATGGGATGCATCGGTTCCGGTGGAATCACGCCAACGTATTTGTATGGACGCTCTGGCGGCTGCGAATTCTGACATGAGTGCTCACTCGCCGGTAGAAAAATTACTCTCGATGATTGCGAGTATTCGCACAACTTATCCGCAAGGAGTCAAATTCCCATTCGCCGTGAAGATGATGTTGAAGAGCCTCCACATCACAAATCCCTATCTCGCGGATGAGATCGATTTCGAGTCTAGAGCAAAGGTCTCTGAGAGACTCCAGGCTTGGTGGACTCTGCCTCGACCATTCGCTGATGCCGCGTCATGGGTTTACAGCATCGCAGGTGGAGCTTCACGGCCATCGGAAAATTCTCAAGCAAATATGGAGGCCGTGAATGTTGAACGAGCCAATCGCCTTCATTCGCTGATCGAAAATGGAAAGAAACGGCCAGTCTCTCATTCTGAAACAGAAATTCTTTTGGATGCTCTTGTTGCTGGCGAATTGAAGCCTGCTGATCTTGAAGAAGTTTTCATTCAAGCTCTTGAGACGACGGATAAGTGGGATATCCCACAGTGGGTGGGGACATTTGCTTCCATTTATTCAAAAAAAGAAATGACCAGGTTGATGAAGCGCGCACTCAGAGCGGGTAAAGGCCTTCGAGTGGCACTCGAAATGCATGAACCAGATCTTTTGGATGAATGCTTTCGATTGGCTTTTCAAACGCCTAATTTGGGGGATGTTCTTGACGAGCTTAAAAGTCTGGATGTTCGCGGGCCACTTCTGAGATGGCTACGGCCAAATATTTCACAAGCCACATCGTTGCAACTGGTCGATCTAGAATTTTTTTCTTGGGTCGTAGAGAACAGGCTTGAGACTCAGATTCGAGACATCAATTCGATGGACGCTTTGATCTCTACCTGGGCTTACTCCCACAATGAGACAGAGAGAGAAGGGATTCGAAATCGAATTCGTTCTACTTTAAGAGCTGGAGTAGAAAGAAGACTGACAGAGGGTGATCCATCAAAATACAAGGATCGATTTGAAAATGCAGAAGAAGTTCGGACCTTTCTGAATTGGTTTTCGAACGATCGAGGTAGAATCGTTAAAGCAGTGCGCAATTTGGATGATTGGCATTTTATTCAAGAATGTTATCAAATTATTCAACCTATTAACAGTTTTGAACCTGATCGTCTTTCCTATTACGAAGGAGAACTATTAAGAATTTTTGCAACAGATGAAATCATTCAAGTTGTTGCCGGCTCAGATCCGAGATTTGCAAGATTTAAGCGCGAGGCGAAGCAAGACGTGAACCCAACAGAGATGGCAGAGAATGCCAGAGCCAAATGGAGAGCTGAAGCGATTACTTTTCTGCGCGATGGTGGCTCTCTTTATGGGCTCATGCAAAACCTAGAGAGCCTGAGTGTAGAAGATTTTCAATTTATTCGTGCTGACGCGATTCGATCGCTCTCTGAAGCGGGAGAGAATTATTCGGATTCTGTCAGAAGACTGGGCAGGTTTCTTGACAGCCTTGCTGAGCATTCTAGGAAAATAGAAACCGAAGCTATTCCTGTCCTTCTTGATTTTCTTAAGCACTTTGACGAACTGGTCTACGGGCGTGGCGAACAATCAAAAGCAGGAGATTCAATTCGAGAGGCGCGGCGAAGATTATTCAAAAGATTAAATGATCGGCGGGCGATTCTATTTCAACGTAAACTATTTTCTTCGGATGCCGTCTGGTATGCGACAATCGAAGATTATTTCACTCAAAATCCGGCGGGAGCTGAAGATGTTTCTTGGATCAACGAAGCGATCTGGAGCGAAATTCTTCTTTCTAAAGGGTACTTCTATAGCGAACAGCTCAGAGTGCCGCGTGATATCGGCAAAATTTGGGGTGCACTCGTGTTTGATTCGCCAACGACAGCAGAACTATTTGCGAAAAACTTAGACGAGATGTTGCAGATTCGAACAGTAAAAGAGGCTCCTTGGAACCATGCCGCTCGTCGTGTTCTTTTTGTAGACGGAGAGACACCGCTTGGAAGAATTTCCGCCGTCGCTTCCAATCGAACTGCTGATCGAGAACCACTCCAGGCGCTTCTGAATACTTGCATTAAAGTTCGCAAAGTAATGCCTTCTGGACCCAACCCGCATCGCAACTGAAAGCGATACTCGCACCCGAAGGTCCACTCCTACATTTTTGCGTAGCTGATTGATTTGAATCAGACATTTTTGGGTCAGAATTTGCGACAAAATTTGTCGGACGCGATCCATCTCTCTGTCAATTCGTTCAAAAATGGCAAATGTTTCAGCGGCTTAGATCTTGTCTATTTTGTTTACCGGTATGTGGAACGAATCTTGAACTAAAACTAACGCATTAGGAGATAATGAAGTATGCAGCAAGCTCAAGCCATTAATCTACACAGTATTGATATTATTCAAATGTTCCGTGAGGGCGGCCCATTTATGATCTTCGTGTTGGTCATCAGTGTGGTGGCATCCGTGATTGCGATTGAAAGGTTTCTGGCCTTGAGAATTCGCTTTGCAATCGATGGCCGACGACTCTTTAACGAAGTGAAAAAATATTTAGCAGTGAACGATCATAAGCGCGCGCTTGATGTTTGCCGACAATATCCTTTGGTACCGCTTGCGCAGGTTTTGGGCGCCGGTATCGCGAACATGAAACAGTCGATTGAAGAAGTTGATGTCGCGATGGAATCAGAAGCTCTTTATTATATTCCTAAGATTAACCAGCGAATTTCATTTCTTCCCAGTCTCGCCAATACAGCAACGCTGATCGGATTGCTCGGAACAATCACAGGCCTCATCGTGGCGTTTAGTGGATCTGGTGGCCAAGCGCTTGGTGGTTATACCAAAGAGCAGATTATGGCCCATGGTATTTCCATTGCGATGTACACGACCGCTTTTGCGCTGATGGTTGCTATTCCAACTGTGCTCATGGGGATGTACCTCAGCAGTCGAGCGAATCAACTTGTGGATGATATCGATCACTATTCGTCTTCATTGAAGCATCTGATTCAACGAATGAAATCTGGTCAAACACTTGATTCAGAAGCTCGAGAAGAACTGAAAGCGCCACATGCCGCGAAGGCAAATCCAGCTGCAGTTTAATGAAGATTTAACGGGAGAATATACTTGAAGCATCGAAGCAGACATAAAAGACTTGAAGTAGGCGAAGCAGAGTTAAATCTGGTTCCTATGCTTGATCTCTTTTTAAGCTTGATTCCTTTTCTTTTGATCTCAGCTGTGTTTTTAAACTACGGCGGATTATTTGTTGAGGCTCCGAGTTTTACGCCGACGAATACTCTCGCGCAAAACGAATCAGCGAATCCGGATTCTCAGGAGATTAATCTTCTGTTCAGGGTCGACGGAGATCAGGTGGCTGTTTCTGGTTATGCCAAAGGCTTTTTAGCGAAGGTTCCAGAAGTGCATGCCTCTTTTGCGACAAACGATCGAGACGGATTGAAACAATATATTTCTAAAGTGATGAGTGAACATAAAAAGATTTCTTCCGTTCTCTTTAAGGCTACGCCGACGACAAAATATGAGCAGGCAGTCGCAGTTTTAAATATCGTGAAGTCACTCAAGGTGTCTTCGAATGTTGTTTTAGCAGTGAGGAATATAGAATGAGAATTCGTCGCCGAGGACAAGTAAAGATCACCGTCGGCCTCATGCTGACGCCGATGCTCGACATGTTAACTGTCGTTCTGATCTTTTTAATTCTTAATTTTTCACCAGAGAAATCCGCGATTACGACATCTCAGAATTTGAAACTTCCAAAAAGCGAAATGCAAATAGCAGAGGTTCCAAAAGTGAAATTAGAAGTCACGCCGGATGCAATTATTTTAAATGGCAGCGCGGTCGCAGGTTTGAGCCCGACGTCAACGGATTCAGAGGCATGGAGCACGCTCAAAACTCGCCTCAACGAAATGAGTTCTGGAAATACGAATGAGCCAGTTCTGTTGATGGCGGATCGAGTGACCGATTATGATCATGTTGATCGCACAGTCGCAAGGCTCGCATCTATGGGTTATTCGGACATTTATTTGTTAACTGAACTGGAGGATGCCAAGTGATAGCAACAGCACTCATCATGATAGCTTTTGTGAGCGAGGCTCCAGTTGTTGAGGAGCAAGTCGAAAAGAAAGTGATTTATCAGAAAGAAACGACGGTCGACTTGTCTGGCTCGACTGTGGAGGCTGATACGCAAAGTCCGCCTGCGTTCTTTCTCTCGAAAGTTCAGACGCCGCAGGCAAAGGGCCTCTTAGAGGAGCGTCTTAAGTTTAGTTTACGTGATTACAATATGTTGGGTTTTTAAACGAGGGTGAACGATGGGTTACTGGCGACTAACAATTCAAAGACCGGTTGGACAAGATGAAGTCTTTGACTTGCGCACATCTCGATCCATTTATGCGGGCGATCAAGTATCGAATGATATTTGTATTGATACGACGTTGATTCCTGGAAGGTTGAAAATTGTTTCCCAGTTTTTTAACAAAGTTTATGTGAGGCTCAGTGACGAAGTTTCATCGTCAATCTCTGGCCAGTTTAAAAAGAAGAAATCGTGGCATTCAGGTTTGTTCAGTGGATCTTTGTTCGAGATCTCTGGAACTTCGACCTGGAAAGTCGGCGATGCGACGTTTAGTTTGGAGAAAGTTGAAAGAATTCCATTTGCATCTGCAACGGCAGTCGATCGGTCAGTCGAGAGAAAGCATTGGCTTCAGTCGATTGCTGGATCGTTGGGGAGTCATGCGGCACTCGCTCTGATGCTCATTCTCACGGCGTTGATATCAAAAAGTGGACAACCTCCGATAGCTCTCGATTCAATCCAAAAAATTGCTATTGCCGACGTGAATAAAATTCTGGAAGAGCCCAAGCCAAATCCGGTCATTGACGCTCCCGCGACTGTAGAGGCTGCAACAGGGCCGAGTATTGCGACTCCGAAATCTGATGAAATGAAAATGAATCCGCCGAAGACAATGGCACAGAAGGGCAAATCATCTGCCAAGCCCTCAGTGGAGACGATGGGCTTGCTGGGGCTTCAAAATAAAATGGGGCCAAAAAAATCGAATCTGGATGTGGTCGCTTTGGCGTCGTCTGTAAACAATAGAAAAAACGCAAAGATGGCCCCGAATGTCGAACTTGGTTTAGCCGAAGCGTCAGGGGATTTGACCATGATGGCGATGCCTTCAGCGCAACAGGTTGCGACCTTGGGATCCTCAGGGATCCAATCGTATCAGGGTGGTCTGTCAGATAAAGTCAGCAAAGGCGCAAAACGCACTGCGTCAATTAAGCTTGTGAAGCGTGAGGTCGAAGTGCGAGGTGGATTGGATCCTGAAGTGATCAGACAGATCATTGAAGAGCGTTTGGTTGAAGTTCAGTCATGTTATGCAACCGCCTTGCTGGATCGAACAACTTTGGAAGGAAAGATTTCTGCAACCTGGACAATTGGCGCGGATGGATCAGTCACGGATTTCAAAACAGAGTCCGACGAAATTAAAAAGGATGTTTTGCATCCTTGTATAGCAGGTCAAATCAAACAGTGGAAATTTCCATCACCGAAGGGTGGTGGAGTCGTGCATGTAAAATATCCGTTTCTTTTTAGTCCTGTTGGCAGTTAAACTGGCAGCATGGGACCATTTTTGAGAGTTTACGGAGCTTGTTTGCTGTTCATTTTTTCAACAAAGATTTTAGCTCAAGATGAGTTTGAAAAGGTTCAGGTTTTGGAGAGCCCGAGATACTCGTTGTTAGATCGTTTTGTGATCGATGGAGACTTTAGTTATTTGCCGTTGGATGCATATTTTAAGCCGCTTTTGTTAGAAGCGTCGGTGACGTATCAACCGATGGATTTATTTTCCTGGGAAATCGGTCGCTTCGGTTATTCTGTACTCAATTATGATACGGCTTTGAGAGATAATATTAATGCTCAACTCACGACTGTATCGCAAGTTGTGGATCCGGATGATTTGCATCTAGAGCGTCTTCGTTTTCGGGCTTCTTCAACAGCGTTTTTGAATTTGTTTTATAGTAAGAGCAATTTATTGAATCGATCGGTTGCATATCATCAATGGGCCGTTGGGGTAGGTCCTTCCTATTACGATATGAGAAGTAAATCTCAGATGGGAGTCGACCTCGTGATGAAAGTGCGTTTCTTCATTGATGATCATTTTAGTGTCAATATACGGGGCGGACATACGGTGGGATTTAAGGATAAGGTGCCAAAGAATATTACGTTTTTAACTTTGGGAGCTGGATTTGCTTTTTAATTTTATTTTTCAGGCAATCGTTTCTCTTTCGTCGCAGCAAATGCAAGAGATCATCGATCGTGTGCCAAACGATTGGTATGTATCGACCACGCGACTTTTTGAGTATTGCGTCGATGTTAATTTTCAGCATCCCATTTGTCCGACGATTAACGAAGGAGTTCCCGGCGTTGATTTTAAAAACGAGTTTTTTGCTGCGCCCATCGGTGCGCTGAATTCAAAGAGCTTGTTTCAGGCGACGGTTCTTTATCAGGTGAAGAGGCCTCCAGATTATTGGATGATCACACTCGGGCTCGATAAGCCCAGACCTCAAAATATAGACGAGCGATTGTGGGCCGAGGCGAGATACCTCTGGGCAAAGATTTTATTTGACCAAAGACAATATAAAGAAAGCCTTTCATTCTTTGATGGGTTGGTTGATGAATTCAAAGGCCGCGCTGTATTTCATCAACAACGAGCTTGGGCACAATTTTTCAATGGTCAGTTTGATAGAGCGCTCGGAAGTATTGTTTCTGCAGAAAGCAAGTTGCTGTATAAAGTTCCTTTTTTTGAGAAATATTTTTTGAGAGCCTTAATAGAAAAGGAAGCCTGTCTTCGTTCTCAGGCGATCAATACGATTGCAAGCGGTCGGGCACATCTGTCGTCGGTGGCAACCCCTTCGGCAAGTCATCCCTGGGTGATTTTGTGCGAGCGACGAGCTTTGGGTGATACGTGTACGAAGCTAAAAAGTTTTTACGATAAACAATTTAAGATCCAAGTGAGTCGAGGGCTTGAAGATCTTGATTTGCTAGAAAGTGAACTTCGTGATGAAAATCTGCATTCTCAAGGGGGTGCGGCAGAATCCAAAATTGTTTGGCCGACGATTGGCGGAGAGAACTGGGCTGATGAGCTTGGACGCATCGTGGTGCCCATCAAATCAAAATGCTAAACACCACTCTAAAGATATTTTTTCTGTTTGCCACGATTGGCTCGACTGTCGGGATAGCTGCAGATAAATTTGAGTTGCCTAAGTCAACGCTCGATGCAATTGAGCGACGGCTGGTCTCCGAAAAACAACCGACATTTCGGATCGAACTTATTCTTCGCTGGATCAAAGCAAAAGAAGAGTACGAACAGGTCCAGCTTTCAAAAAAGGGTGATATAGACAAAAACGCAGATGACGAGTTTGGTCTGAAGCCTGGCAGAGATTTGACGCCACGGATGAAACTTTACACTGGCTTCAAAGAAGAAATTATTTCGAAGCTCCAGTCAGAAATCGAAAGTCTAGAGACGGTGCCAAATCTGAAAATGACATTGCTCTATCGTGAGCTGGCATTTCGGCACTTAGAACTGAATCATTTTCAAGAGGCGATTTTGATGTTTGATCGCATTAAGCCATTAACGTCGGGCGATTGGATGGGTTTGGGAGACGCCTATTTTTCGATGAATCAAACTGTGCGAGCCCTAGAGGCTTATGAAAAAGGTGGAACTGATTCACGATTTGCAGGGATCTCGTTTTACAAGCGAGCTTGGTGTTATTTGCGTTTATCGCAACACAAACAATCTCTAGATTTTTTTGGACGAGCACTTGATGGCACCGACTCTGGATCGTTGAGATTGCGTGAAGAAGCATTTAAAGATCGCATCCGTCCGTATATCGAAGGGTTTACAAAATTGGAGTTCGATCAGAATGAATTTAATTCGTTTCTGGGACTGTCAAAAAAAGTTTATCCGAATGATCCGGCGAAATCGAAAGAGCTCTTGCTTTTCGGACTGAGATTGCTTGTCGATGGGTTCAATGCCAAAGCGTTGATTGAAAAGGCGAGGCAGGTTTTTGAATTCTACAAGAAGGAATTTGGAAATGCGACCGTCCTATTAGTGAGTGCAGCACCCATTTGGATCAAAGTCTATAGAGGCGTGCTTAACCACGAGGCTGTTCAAAAAATTCTGTTGGAGTTGCCAGATGAGCCAATCCAAAAAATAGATACCTTGCAATTGCAGGGAGAAATTTACAATACCGTTGTGTTTTACGATACGCTTTATAAAGAAGAGCAACGTGACATAAAAAATATTGGGCAGAATCCGATTCGACTTTATTTGCTCAACGTCAATCGCAAGTTTTTTCAACTTTTTCCAGATGATCCAAATGCCGATTCTCTGAGAATCGGTTATGCGAAGCTTTTATTGGAAGACGGAAATGCAACGGATTGTTTGAAGTTGCTGGCAAGGCGAAAAGGTTCAGAGAAAGAAATTGAAGATCTTGCGCTGAGTTTTGAAGCCAAATGTGAGCTGAAACAGCTTGATCAGCTATATCCCAAAGGGCCAACAGCATTTTTTGTGGAGCGCCTCAATTATAATCTGCTTGAAAAGAAGACTTATGAGAGGACAGACTTGGGTCTTTCCTCAGATCAAGCATTTGAGACGCTATCCAGAATGCTGATTGGCGTCTTAAAAGAGAATCCAGAGAACCAAGATCTTCGGTCTAGCCTGGAACGGCTCGTGAAAGATTTTCCTCTTTCAAAGAAAGGAAAATTATTTTTCGATTTACAACTTCTTCAGTCGGAAATCCGCTTTGTAGATTTGTCGAAATCCAAACTTTCAAATGAGGATAAGTCGACCAAGTTTTTTGAAATTTTTCAGGGAGCTCCGAGTGGCTCTGATTTGGCGAAGAAAGCCATTGTGAATAGCATACAGCTGAGCCTGGATAAGGGAGCGGTCGATCGGTGTAAGAGCTTTCAAAGAATATATTTGGATGAATTCAAGCCTGGACGAGAAATTTTTGATCGCTGTGTTCGATTGGCAGATCGATATTTTGACCTTGAGAGCGAATATGAGTTTTGGTCGGTGGGCTTGGATTCATTGGACGAAAAGCAAGGGCTCAAAGTCGCTCTGTTGGAGCTTGGACTTGGTAAGTCACAAGGCAAGAAACGGCTTGCGGCACTCAAGTCGGAAAGCGCGAAAAAGGCTCTTCAATTTTGGATGAAACTAGACGCTCCAGATGAGAAAATCGAGAATCAAGATCTGATTAAGCGAGAGCGTGAGGCGATCGATTTTATTGATGAACTCCAGCCGATTTCATTTTCAAAAGTGGCGAAGATAGTTCCTCAAAAAATAGCATTGTTTGAGAAGCTGGATAGTTGGCTTCTTAGCTTCTATAAACTGAAGCCTGCGTCGGAGCTGATGGCAAAGGATTTGGAGCTGCGAGCAGAGATAGCTCTCGCTATGCGTGATTGGATGGCCGTCTTGCCTGCGCCGGATGGCCTGAGCCCTCAGGATCTTGAGGTCTATAAAAGCAAGGCTGCGGGCATTGTAAAACCTTGGGAAGATGCTGCAGCTGCTCGGATCAAGGAATGTGGTGAAGTTGCGCACGCGTTGTCCTGGAATTTTAAAGTCAGAAATTTAAATGCTTGTCCAATTCTTGTTCCAAGCAGTGTGAAAGATAAGATTCTGGATGCTTGGGAGGCTTCGAAACAGAAAACGCCAAATACTTCGCCGTGGAAAGAAGCGGAGTTAAATGAAAAAACGCAGACCGCGCAAAGATTGCTGGAGCAGGCGGCTCGAGAAACGGATTCTGCTCGTGTTCGCTACCATTTATTAAGAGCGCTTGATTTCGCTGACACCAATTATGAAAAGGCGCGCGCTTATCTTGGGTTTGCAAAGCAGACGAATAAGGCAGAATTTTGGGAGCAAGCAGCCGCTTTGGATGGAAATCTTGTGGAGCCGATTCAGTGGAAACGATCTCAGGCTGAAGGCAATCCATTTTTTGTTCAGTTATTTGACCATCAATTGGCAAAATTGAAATAAACGAAATTTAGAGCTCGACTCACCTCGTCCGGTTGCCATTAAAATGACAACTAGGGGGATTTGTTTCTATGATTGCGATTTCGCTGTTTTGTTTGTTGAGCCAATTTGAATCAACCCAGGATGTTAAACCGATAAGAAGTGAATTGATTGATATCAAGCATGTATATGTTCCAAGATGGTTTGATACCGGAGATATTCCTCAGATTTACATTGAGGGAGAATTTCCTGATCAATGTTATCGAAAGGATACGCAGGTTTTTCCAGTTGTAGAAAACAATAATATCTATTTCAAACTTTTTAAGTACCAAAATCCTGGGCCGTGCAAAGAGATCAAAACTCCATTTGGCATGCTTGTTGATTTGCGACAGCCCCTGGATGAGGGTTCTTATACGGTTCATCATATGAGATCCGGTGTTGCCCAGCCGGTGGCGAAAATGAATATTCGACAGACTGAGACTTTGCAGAGAGATGATTTTGTTTATGCCCCAGTTGATTCAGCGATGACCTATTATGATGCTGAGTTGGGTCGGTCCGTGCTGACCCTTTATGGCACTTTCAATAATAATTGCCTGAGTTTTGATGATAGTCAGATCAGAGTATATAAAGGGGCTTCTGATATGATCGAAATTTTGCCGGTGATAAAGAAGGATGCTGTCGGTAAAGATGGAGAAGCCTGTTCACAAATCGACGTGTCGTTCATTAAACATGTTGCGATTCCGGAAGTTGTTGCCCCCGGACGTTACCTGCTTCATATTCGTACGATGGACGGATCTTCATTTAACAAGTTCGATCAAATTGGCAAAAAAATTGTGAGGACAAGATGATTTTAGAAACTGTTTTTTTCTTGAGTGTTCTAGGGGCAGCAGATTCAACCATAACGGCGGATACTCCAGCCCCGGTGATCATGCAGCAATTTTTGCAACACTTTGTTCAGTTGCAACCATTTCTTTCTTCAGAAGAAGCCTTTTCAAAGAAGAATAATGCAGAAGAGATTTTGACTCATATCAAGGAACTTGGTCGGATTTCTCATTTGATAGATCATAGTTCTCAGCTGAAGAAAGATGGATTCAGAATCACAGGCAAGGCCATGCAGAACCATCTTGGAGATTTGGAAAAAGTCTTCAAGAAAGGGAATAAATCTTATGCTCGTTCAATGATGATGGCCACTTTTGATGGCTGCGCCTCCTGCCATACGCAGATTCCTGCGAAGAGCTTGACCTGGGATATTGAGAAAATTTTGCCTACGGATATATCTAGATTTGAAAAAGGGGAGTTTCTCTATGTGACGCGTCACTGGGATCAAGCCTTCATCATTTTTGATTCGCTGATGATGCACTATCCAGAAGAAAAACTTAAAGAAACTCAGCTGACGAAAATTTTAAATTATAAATTGGCATATTTTCTGAGGATTAAAAGAGATATTGTCGGCGCCGAGAATGGATTTGAGAGATATCTTGAGAATTCAAAATTGCCGTCAGATATTAGGGCTCGAATCTCTCACTTAAATTTTCTGCTGAGAGTTCTTAAATCTTCCAAAGCTCCTAATCCGCAAACCGTTAAGGCGGATGTTTTAGAACGCTATGTGCAGGGTATTTTGGATCCTACTGAACGAGCTGTTGAAATGGATTTTACAGAGACTCATCGGGCCACCTTCTTGTATATTTCTGGCCTACTATTTGAATTCATCAATACACGAAAAGAAAGTGAACTGAGCCCCGGGCTATTTTATTGGTTGTCGGTATGCGATCGATGGCTGAATAATCAGTTTTTCTTTTCGCTGTCGGATCAATATCTCAAAGAGTGCATTACTCGGTTTCCAAAATCATCCACGGCAAAGAAGTGTTTTGCTGAATATGATTATCAGACTCGCTTGGCCTATACGGGGTCGAGTGGTGAGAATCTGCCAGAAGATGTGGCAAACGATTTGCTAGCGCTTAAGGATACTCTTGACGGGAAAGTGACGTCAAAGAAGCAAAAAAAATAAGCAAGATCCAGGGCGCTTTTGATTGACGCTCCTCAGTGTTAGCGGTTGAAAGTAGTATGGACTCACTTTCTTGGATTTCTTCGCTTCTGTTTGCTGGCACAAGTGTTTATTTGGGCCGCGCGCTCGTTAATACCATACGTGAAAAGAACGATATTGCGCTGAAGCTGCGCGAAGCTGAAACTAATATTCAAGCGATGGGGAAACATTCGAAGGATCGTGAGGACCTGATTAAATCCGCCGAGCTTCAGTTGACCTCTGTTTTTAAAGCGCTTTCGGCAGAGACTTTGCAGAGTACTAATAAACATTTTCTTGAGATGGCGCGCGTGCAGTTTGATCAGCGAACAGAGGCGATTTCGGATATTGTGAAGCCAGTCCGAGATTCTCTCGAAAAAGTGGACCTGAAGATTCTGGAATTGGAGAAAACGCGTATTCGGGCGGATGAGAATCTTCATCAGCATGTGCGAGCCTTGGTTGATGCTCAGAAGGATCTGAGAACGGAGACCGCCAATCTCGTGACGGCACTTCGGGCCCCGCAGGCCCGTGGGATGTGGGGCGAGATGCAGCTGAAGCGTGTGGTGGAAATGGCCGGCATGCTTGAGCATTGCGATTTTTATAAGCAAGAGTCTGTGATGACCGAGACCGGACGCTTGCGCCCCGACATGATCGTGAAGTTGCCGGGTGCGAAGAATATCGTGGTGGATGCAAAAACTCCTCTCATTGCATTTCTTGAGGCGATTCAGGAGCAGAACCCTGACGCAAAAAAGATGAAGTTTGCAGAACATGCGCGGCATGTGCGCAAGCATTTGGAACAACTCAGTAAAAAGTCTTATTGGGATCAGTTTCAGCCTGCGCCTGAATTCGTTGTTCTCTTTCTTCCGAGCGAATCATTTTTTAGTGCAGCGCTTGAATCAGATGCGAGTCTGATCGAAGCTGGCGTGAGCCAAAATGTGATCATTGCGACGCCGACGACATTGATTGCCCTTTTAAGAGCTGTCGCCTTCGGTTGGAGACAAGAGCGATTGGCAGAAAATGCGCGTGCGATCGGTGCGCTTGGCAAAGAGCTCTATAAAAGGTTGGGAGATCTCACAGTGCACTTCGGACGAGTTGGAAAGAATCTGGAATCGGCCGTAGATGCATACAATTCTGCCGTGGGCACGCTTGAGTCTCGAGTTCTCGTAAGCGGTCGTAAATTTAGAGATCTGGATTCTGCTGGTATGCCCGAACTGCCGGAGCTTCCGCCTCTCGATCGGCAGCCGCGCGCCCTACAAGCTGACTCGCTTGATAAGCCTTCGGTCTAGTGAGAGGTTTGGTCAGGTACTCTATCTTCCCGTCGCTGTTTGAAAAGCCGCAAGCAGAATCAGGAGTCGTTCGTCCAAGATGTCACTGTCGAAGATCTTAATTGTCCAGTTGTCACGAACCTCGATCGTTACGAGCCATGTATTGTAAGCTTTTTTTCCTACTGCAATGAGTTGTTCGTCTTCTGTTCGCAAGTAGAGTGTGGCGCCCCTCGCAAAAACGGCTTGATTGATTTTTAGGTCTCCATAAGCACTTCCTGGGACTTTAAACGACGAGGTCATTGGATTGCTTTCGGAAACATGAATCTCTCGTTGCAAAGTTGTTTGCTGGAGGCGTTCTTTCTCCCGAAACTCTTCTTCGCCTGGAAATCTGATATGATCGTTCCACCAGGCCCATCCTACAAGGCCGATCAGAGCCGAGATACAGACTCCATTTCTTACTTTTCTGACGACAGATGATTTTGCGTTCACGGAACTTGCGCATAAAAAAAGGGTCAAGATATATATCTTGACCCTTTCGCCTTAGTAAAAAGGCTTTAGCCTAATGAATTAATCAGGACTTATGACGACGCCGTCTTTGCTCGAGGAGTTTCTTGAGCTGCCTGACTGCGATCAACAATGATTCTCATGCCATAGAAAGATCTAGCGACAAAGAACAAGGCTATCACAAAAAATACCAGTCCGATGATCGAAGCAGTACCACGCGGTACTGCCACTGCAATTTCAACGGCAAGCAAACCGAAGAGTGTGGTGAACTTGATAATTGGATTGAGCGCAACAGACGAAGTGTCCTTAAATGGATCTCCAACAGTGTCGCCCACAACGGCAGCAGCATGAAGTGCACTGCCTTTTTCTTTCAAGTCGACTTCAACCACTTTCTTGGCGTTATCCCAAGCTCCGCCGGCATTCGCCATAAAGAGCGCTTGGAAAAGACCAAATGCCGCAATCGAAATGAGATAGCTTGCAAAGAAAGAAGCATCAAAGAATGCGAAAGCCAATGTAATGCAAAATACAACGCCGAAAATATTAACCATTCCAGCTTGTGCATATTGAGTACAAATTTTCACCACTTCCTTAGATGTTTCGACAGAGGCTTTGGCTGTCGAGTTCAGTCGAATATTTTTCTTAATATATTCAACGGCTCGGTACGCGCCAGCAACAACGGCTTGAGTCGAACTTCCTGTAAACCAATAGATCACTGATCCACCGGCGATGAGTCCCAACAGAACTTTTGGATCCAGAAGGTCTAGCTTCAGATCCAACAAGAGAATGATCGAGAAAATCATCGTTGTTGCGCCAATAACAGCGGTTCCAATGAGTACGGGTTTCGCGGTTGCCTTGAACGTATTTCCTGCAGCGTCATTTGCTTCAAGTAAATGCTTGCCGGTTTCAAAGTCTGGTTTGAATTGAAATTCTTTTTGAATTTCAGTCGAGATATTGGGAACGGTTTCGATTTGTGACAGCTCAAAAATTGACTGAGCATTGTCGGTCACCGGTCCATAACTATCGACTGCAATTGTGACTGGCCCCATTCCAAGCATCCCAAAAGCGACCAGACCAAATGCAAATACCGTCGGATAAATCATGAACTGATCAAGGCCACTCGATGCGGTAATATAGGCAATGAACATCAGTCCCATAAATACCATTCCGCACCAGAAAGCTGAGAAGTTTCCTGCCACGAAACCAGAGAGAACATTCAATGATGCTCCACCTTCACGCGAGGCATTGACGACTTCTTCTACGTGTTTTGATTTCGCTGACGTAAACACCTTGATGAGTTCTGGAATGATCGCAGCAGCAATGGTTCCGCAACTAATGATGGTTGAAAGTTTCCACCATAATCCAGCCGCAAGGTTGCCGATAATCATATAGCTCACAGCGTAGGTGACTCCGATTGAAATCAGAGAAGTGACCCAAACCAAGCTGGTGAGCGGAATTTCGAAATCAAATTCAGTTTTATTTTCAAACAGGGCTCGCGAAATGATGCCGTTTACCCAGTATGAAACAAGCGAGGTGAGCACCATCAAAATACGCATCGCGAAAATCCACACAATGAGGGTGGCTTGCAATCCTTCGCCGCCTTCAAAGAGTTGGCGAGCGGGCGTCATTCCAACGGCAAGCAAAATGAAACTGATCAGCGCGACACCAGTAACGCCATATGTTTCGAATCCATCGGCTGTTGGGCCAACTGAGTCTCCGGCGTTGTCACCCGTACAGTCGGCAATAACACCAGGATTTCGAGGGTCATCTTCCTTAATATTGAACACGATCTTCATCAGGTCAGATCCGATATCGGCGATTTTTGTGAAAATACCACCGCAGATACGAAGCGCTGAAGCTCCGAGAGACTCTCCAATCGCGAAGCCAATAAAACAGGCGCCAGCATTTTCGCGAGATACAGCCAGAAGAATGACAAGCATCAAGACCAATTCAACGCAGATCAGAACAACGCCGATCGACATACCGGCTCTCAATGGAATATCCATCACGGAATAGGGCATACCTCTTAAGGATGAGAAAGCCGCACGACTATTGGCGTAGGTATTAATCCGGATACCAAACCAAGCCACCATGAATGAGCCAATAATTCCAATGCCTGACCAAAGAAGAATGGTCAGAACCTTGGGTAATTCCATTTCTCGCAAATTGTAGAAATAGAAGAAAATACATGCGCCAACAAAGGCCTCTAATACTAAGAGAAGTTTTCCTTGCTGAAACAGATAGGTTTTGCAGGTTTCATAAATCAGATGTGAAACATCCGACATGCTTTTATGAACGGGGAGATTTCTAAGGACTACAAATTCCTTAAATCCGAAAATGAGGCCTAAAATGACAACAACGCTTCCCCAAAGCAGTAGGTGTTTTCCGGTCGTTTCAAATCCCATAAGATTTAAGGGAAAATTGAAATCCGGAAGTACCAAATCAGCTTCCGAATTGGCCCACACGGGTGCTCCTATGAGCCAAAAGGCTATAAAAGCGGTTGCTCGTTTATAAAATGACTGAAACATGCAAAACTCCTCTCGTTTTGTACTAAAATAACCCCTAAAAACTCGCCCAAGCGGCTAAAAAACTCAATGGCTTAATTGGTCAATTTTCGGGTTAAATGGGGCATGCAAAAGATTTTTGAGAATCGTTTGGACGCGGCGACTGATTTGACGAAGGAATTGAGGGCATTGAACATTGAAAATCCAATAGTTTTGGCGTTGCCGCGTGGTGGAACCGAACTAGCCTGCGTGGTGGCAAAGAACTTTGGCGTAAAGGCAGACGTTTTGCTTGTTCGTAAAATCGGAGCGCCCTTTAATCACGAATTGGCTCTGGGAGCGGTTGTGGAGGCTGAACCACCGGTGACGATCTTTAATCGGGAATTGATTCGTGTTCTGAAGATCGAGAAGTCGTACCTTGACCAAGAAACGAAAAAGCAGATCGAAGAAATTGAACGTCGAAAAAAGATGTTTCGTGGTGGCCGGTCGCGGGTGAACTCTTCCGGAAGAGTTGTGGTTGTTGTGGATGACGGTGTTGCGACAGGCGCGTCGGTGAGGGCGGCGTTGCAGGTGATTCGTGCTGAAAAGCCGCGGCGGTTGATTCTGGCGATTCCGGTCGCGCCTGCAGATTTGGTGCCCGAGCTCAGACGTGAAGTGGATGATCTGATTTGTTTGAAAACGCCTGAAGATTTTGTGGCTGTGGCTCAGTTTTATCGTGATTTTCGTCAGGTGACGGATGACGATGTTTCACGGATGCTGGGCATTTCTTAGCAGGCCGGCCGTTTCCTGCTTGCGTGGCCAGAATTGGGGAGGCAGTGGCCAGAGTCGTGCAGTTCCATCCCAAGATCCCGTGACGATGGATCTGCCGTTGGGAGAAAATACCACTAATGAGATCATTTTGCAGACGAATACTCTGACTTCCAGGCCAGTTTCGGTATTCCAAAGTCGCGCGGTTCCGTCATACGAGCCCGTGAGAACATGTCTTCCATCAGGGGAGAAAGTGCCAGATTGCACCGAATCACTGTGGCCTATGAATCGCTTAATTTCCTCCCCAGTTTGAGGGTTCCAGAGCTTTGCGGTTCCGTCATAAGAGCCCGTGAGAAATGATCGGCCATCATGAAAAAGAGAACTGCATATGATGTCTTCATTAGTCTTGAGTATTCTGCCTCTAATCTTATCTTCTAAATCCCAAAATCTTGATTCGTTCCCAGAATAATAGGTCCGGAAGAATCGGCCATCATAAGAAACAGCAACCCCTGAGATACCATCCGGCAAGACGCTGAGCTGCCCGCCAGTCGTAATATCCCAGAGTCTCGTTACTTCATCGGAAGAGTTAGTTAGGATGTGTTTTTCATCAGGCAAAAATACGACGTTGGTAATTCTTGATCCCACATTAAATACTGTGACGAGAGGAATCTCTGCAGTTTGTTCGAGTGATTTCTGAGCGATCGTTTGAGAAGTCTCTCGCTCTGCGAGAAGCGCCTGCAGCGCAGCTGTGAGGTCAGCGATGAGTTGAGATCTCTCATCAGGCTGAAGATCCCTGGCGAAAGTTTGAAAGAGCGTGATAGCTTGAGCGTGTGAATTCAGATCAGCGCCGGAATTCCAATTGATTTGAGCAGACAGAGGATTGCGAAGAAATTCTCGCAATCGATCGGAATCGATTTGAGAATTACGAAAGAATTTAACCATTCCTTCAACGAGTGCAGCTTGAATTTCTTTCGGCCCGCCGAGAGTTCGTAAAGTTGCAGCGCAGACAATGCTTGGGCTTGAGGCCGGTGCTGGGCCTGAGCTATGTGGTGGAGCGAGGCGCGAGCCTTCGTGTGCGGCGATATTTCGTGAGGCCATGGCGGCAGCCGTGATGACGAGAGCGCAGAAATATGAGCGAGCGGAGGTCATGGTGCAGCGGCCTCCGTGGATTGTGGACGAGGCCAAAACTGCGGAGGCAGTGGCCAAAGTCGTGCAGTTCCATCCCAAGATCCCGTGACGATGGATCTGCCGTTCGGCAAAAATGCGACGGATGTGACGATATCACGGTGGCCCCTGAATGTATCGAGTTCTTCGCCGGTTCTGGCGTTCCAGAGTTTTGCAGTTTTGTCGATACAACCTGTGAGAATGTAATTGCCGTTTGGCGAAAATGCGACGGATGTGACGCTATCACGGTGGCCCTGAAATATCCTGACTTGTTGGCAAGTCTTGGCATGCCAGAGCCTTGCCGTTTTGTCCCATGAACCAGTGAGGATGAGTTCGCCACTGGGAGAAAAACTGATGGATACGACCCTCCCAAAGTGGCCCTCCAAAACTGTGGGATTCTTGGTTTCAAGATTCCAGAGTATTGCGATTCCGTCAAAGAAGCCGGTGACAATGTGTCTGCCATCAGGAGAAAAGGCGACAGACCTAACTTTCTCTTTAAATAGATCAAAACTGTGGCCTTGATGACCTGTTTGGCTATTCCAGAGCCTTGCCGTTTTGTCCCATGAACCAGTGAGGATGAATTCGCCATTGGGAGAAAAAGCCGCGGATGAAATCCATGCGTGGTGCCCATGAAACTTTCGGAGTTCTCTGCCAATTTTGGAATCTTGGAGTACAGCGGTGCTATCCCCAGAAGCTGTGAGAATATGCTGGCCATCAGAAGAAATAGACACAGATGTGACAGGCCGGCTGTGGCGGAGGAGTCTCATGATTTCTCGGCCCGTCTCAAGATCCCAGAGTCTTGCAGTGCCATCGTCATGGCCTGTGAGAATCCATTTTCCATCAGGAAAAACAGCGATGGAGTAGATATGTGATTGCGCATTAAATACTGTGACGAGAGGAATCTCTGCGGTTCGTTCGAGTGATTTCTGAGCGATGATTTGAGAAGTCTCTCGCGCTGCGAGAATCGTCTGCAGCGCAGCTGTGAGGTCGGTGATGAGCTGTGATTGCTCAGCAGGCGGAAGATCCCTGGCGAATTTTTGGAAGA
>CAZVFP010000008.1:0-117995 GCA_964626465.1 uncultured Bacteriovoracaceae bacterium
GTCAGCAGACTAAGTTCCTGATAGTTGAGGCATTGCTGCAGAGCAACGAGAGTAGTTTGCGATAAAATTTCGCAGGGATCCGAGATCCTTCTTGATGGAAGGAATTTTAAAAACAATAAGATCTTGCTGCATCGCAGAAACGAAGCTGCAGAGCGCAGACGCGGATATTCGGTATGCGTGTAAGTTATTGCAGGGATTGAGTTTGCGGCGGCGCTGTCAGCGAAGAAGAGCGAAGTTTTTAGAGGGAGGCCGAAGGGATTTTTAATGGGTGTTTTTAACCAAAATAGAGCGAGCGCATTGAAGCAAGGAGTATTGTGGGTTTAAGAATCAACAATCTTTTTGCGCTGAAGGCGAATAACCAGCTGCTGAGAACGCAGAAGGCGATTGCGCGCTCACTCGAGCGATTGAGCTCAGGCCAGCGAGTGACGGGAGCGCAGGATGATATTGTCGCGCTTTCTCGAAACAGCGGACTGACCGCACAGATTCGAGGATTAGCTGCGGCAAATCTTGGAATCAATAGCGCGCTGGGAATGATCGCCACGGCGGAGTCAGCGGTGTCTGCGCAGATGGATATCGTGCATCGAATGAAGGAGATCGCCCTTCGAGCATCGAACGGCACGGCGACGGTGGAGGATCGAGCGAATCTGAATCAAGAGCTTGAGTCGTTGTATGCAGAGTATCAGCGAATCGCGACGCAGACGAGTTTTGATGGGACGAATTTATTGGATGGAAGTTTTTCATTGAAGACGATTCAGCTGGGAGCAAGCAAGGGAGATAAGCTGCAGTTTGGAATCGAGTCGACCACGGCAAGTCGAATTATTGTACAGGATAACACATACGGAACAGGTGCATTTGCGACATCTGTAACGTCGGCGACAGCGGGCACGTCATGGGGTTTAACGACAGCGGATTTTAACGGTGATGGCAATGCTGATGTGGCTGTCGCTGACGGAACGGCAATTGATATTTTCTTGGGCAACGGCAATGGGACGTTTGCCGCGCGCAGGACACTCGCATCAACGGCAAAATATATCGAACAGGCGGATTTTAATGGTGATGGCAATGTTGATCTGGTGACGTCTAGTGAAGGATCAACCATGGATATTATTCTCGGCAACGGCAATGGGACATTTGCGGCGCGTACGACGTTAGCTCCTGGTGGCACAATCCATGCGTGGATGTCCATAGGAGACATGAACGGGGATGCGAAACAAGACATTGTTGTCAGCAATTATACAGACAATACGACAAGCGTTTTACTTGGAAATGGCAATGGGACCTTTGCGGCTCGAGTAACATTGGGTTCTGGTTCTAACGAAGTCGCACTCGCAGATTTAAATGGCGACGGCTATCTGGATGTCTTGATGGCTTGGGGTAATGCCAATGCTGCATTGGGGAATGGAAACGGAACGTTTGGTGCTGTGACTGGCACCGCGGTGGGCACCTCGCCTGTTGGAATAGATGCAGGAGATCTGAATGGGGATGGAAAAGTTGATGTTGTTACGGCAGACATGGCAAGTCTTACCGGAAGCATTTTACTTGGAAACGGAAACGGCACTTTTGCTGCAAAAACAAATGCGCCCGCAGGAACAGAAAGATTTTCGGTCCGTCTCACAGATTTGAATGGCGATGGCTACCTAGATATGTTGAATATGGGTCAAAATGATGTCTGGAGCCTTAATATCAATCTTGGAAATGGAAACGGAACATTTAAGCCAACCACCGTTGCATTGACGGCGATTACTAATTGGCCTTCATTTGCAGTGGATGATTTTACAGGCGACGGAGTGAAAGACATTGTCGCGGCGAACTCGTGGTCATCGACCATCAGTTTGTTAGTTGGAAATTCGACAACCGTTACGGAAGCAGCAACGATTTCTGTGGCAACACAAGAAGACGCCGAAGCTCTGCTCACAGCACTAGATAATGCTGTGAGCAATTTGCAGGATGTACAAGGCAATCTTTCTGCCATTCACAGCCGCCTTGACGAAACCGTTGTCGGCAATCTGCTCTTGAGTGAAAATCTGCAAGAAGCTCGCTCTGTTTCGATGGATGTCGACTTTGCCACTGAAGTGGCAGAGCTCGTCAAAAATCAGATTCTTCAAGATGTGCAGGTGGCTGTGCTCACACAGGCCAATCTGCAAGTGAAGCTTGTTGCTCAGTTGCTAAAGAACTAGTGTTGAAATCATTAGCAAATTTGTTTTGTCATCAAGCGTCAAAAAGCCCACAGGGTCTCGTTCTTGGCGAGACGCGTTAAACTGGACGCTGGGGAAATATGTTCTTCAGTCGCGATTATTATGCACAGGCGGGAATTTGGAATTCCCTGACTTTGGCTGCGCTTGCAGTTTTTCTGGTCTTGCGCGCTCCAAAAAGTCGAACGAAATATAGTCTTCTCGTTCTAAATATTGCGACACTTCATTGGGCTATTTTTTATTCATTTTGGATTCTTGCAGAAAATATTCAAGACGCTCGTATCTTTCAAAATCTTTTTTCAATCGGGGGTTTGCTGGCCGTTCCACTCACGCTTCACTTTGTTGTCGAGTTCTTAAATCTAAAGGTTGAGTGGAAATGGATGTTACCCAATTATTTGTTGACGCTTGGTCTTGTCGTCACGAACTTTCTATCATTTCTGTATGTGAGTACTTATGCGCCCATTGGGCCCATTCCATTTTATCCTCAGGCTGGGGTGCTCCTTCCGTTTTCATTGCTGCTCATGACGGCAAATCTGGCTGCAGCTTTTCGTTTGCTTTATCGAGAGTTGATATTGAGTTCTGGTCATCGAGCGCAACAGATCAAATGGATTTTAGTGGGTCTTGTAACGTCTTGGGTGGGTGGTGCGTCGACCTATGTGGGGTTCTTTAATTTTAATCTGCCCCCGGTTCTCACGCCCTCAGTATCTTTCTTTGTTGCAGTTTTTGCTTATGCCGTCATTCGCCATCAACTGATGGATGTTGAAGTCGTCATCCGTAAGACTGTTGTTTTTGCCGGCATTTTTCTTTCTGCGCTTCTCGTGGTGTCTTTACTTGTGAATACAGTTCCAAAATTATTTCTCGAATCATTCAATATTCGTCTGGAACCATTTTGGATGAATGTTTTGACTCTCGTTGTTTCATTCTATGGCTTGTCGAAACTCAGGTTGCAGTTGATTGTCTGGACGGATCGATATCTCTTTCAGAAGGAGATAGATCCTCAATCTCTCATGATGCGAGTTCTTACGCGAACCAGTCGTGTGACAGATTCTGCAGCGCTTTCGAAACAAATTCTGAGTGAGATTGTTTCTGGATTGAGACTGAAGTCGGCCTCTCTCTTTGTGTATCAGCCGAAATGGGATCATTATGAAATAAAATGTTCTGAAGGAAATGCACCAAGCGCGCAATCGCTCGATACAAAAAATCCTCTTAAGTGTTTGAGTTTGATTCAGCAGCCAGCCGGTTTTGGAATTCGACCGCCATCACGACAAATGCCGGAGGAGGCGTTTGCAGAACTGAAGAAATTGAATGCCCAGATTGCAATTCCCATCATGAATGAGCGCCAAATGAGTGCCATTTTATTTCTGGGTGAGCGAATGTCTGAGAAGCCGTTTTCTTATGACGATTTAGATTTTTTGGTTCCACTCTCTCGAATTTTGTCAGCGATCTATCATAATACGAGATTGAGAGAAGAGCTCAAAGTCGCGCAAACAAAAGTGATCGAGGCTCATACGGATGGCCTCACTGGGGCATTGACGAGAACGGCATTCTTGGAGCGTTTAGAAGTTGAATTTATTCGTGCTAGGCATTTCAATCGGCCTTTCGCCATCTTGATGACAGATCTCGATCATTTTAAAGCAAAGAACGATAACTATGGCCATCAAGCGGGAGATGCGATTCTGGCCGAAGCCGCCAAGAGAATGAAGGCTTCCTTGCGTCAGCAGGATATTATCGGTCGATATGGCGGCGAAGAATTCATTATCTTCTTAAGTGGAGCTTCACGTGCAGAAGCATTAGAAGTCGGTGAAAGAATTCGAAAACGAGTGGATCAGTCACCTGTTAATGTAAAGGGTCAGCTGTTGGTGCAAACTGTGAGCGTGGGCATTGCTTGTTTTCCGGACGACGGGCAAACCACTGAATCTCTGATACACCGCGCCGATTCATGCCTATACATTGCTAAGAAAGGAGGACGCAATATGGTTGTTGATGCGTCCTCCACAGAATCTTTGGCTGTCAAAAGTGGAACTGGTAGTCTGCTAAGAGCGTAACCACATACAGCGAGTATTTTCCTGTGAAAATTGCGGCTGAGTTCACATCAGAATCGACCGTTGTCGTGTGATGCTGATATTGCTCATAGTTGAACGCCATACCCACTTCATGCGCTTTGCATTTGTACTGCGCACCGAGAGCATAGCCAATATAGGCTGAAGCAGGGGCAATTCCAGGAGCGGGTTTCCCATGTTGTGTGACCGCGCTATCAATGACGATCCCGCCGCCAAGTCTGATTCGACGAGCCTCGGCGAGCTTGAATGCATATTCCGCGCCAAGATGAACTGCGTGTCCATCTTCCCAAGCCAGCTGAGATTCGGTGGGAATAGAAAGTGCGTTCAGTGCAGGAATCTTGAGCCCATTTGTTTTAATGGTTTCGCTTGCTGTATATTCGTAAGTCAACGCCGTCAAAAATTCTGGAGTCCATTGATAGTGGAGTCCCAATTGAAGTTGAGCCGGAATATGAATCTCTCTTTTAGAGTCATAGACGGTCGTTCCTAATGCAGTCGTGAGAGCTGTTTGTCCTTCAAGTGTATGAACGATTTCCGGACGGTATGTCACACCGAATGAAAAGCCGTTTACGTCGGCGATATGAGCGCCGAGCTTAAAGCCCTTCGCATCCCAGCCGTTGTTTGAACTATCAAGCAGCGATGCCACCGTCGGTGCACCAAATGTTCCTTGCTGCGAATCATATTGAGTAAATCCTGGGCGATAACTTAAGCCGACGGCAATATGGTCATTAAATTTAAATGAAAGTGAGGGAGCAATTTCAATTCTGAGAAGCAGCAGGCTCCATTCTCGGCCTGTGATAGTTCCATAATCGACCGGACTAAATACAGCACTCTGAAGTGCAGTCGGATAAACTCCGAGGCCTACACTGATATGCTTATTTAATTCGTAAATGCTTCCCAAATAAAAAAGTGGTGCATGGTGGAGTTGGCTTGTTCTCTGAGCATTGTTTGCTCCGACGGGTGCTTCAAATTGGTAGAGAAGATTTGTGGAGTTAACGGCGACGCTATTTCCATCGCTAAACGCCATCGCTGCGGGATTGTAGAATGGAGAGTAAGCATCGGTCGCGAGAGAGATTTGCTGTCCACCGAGCGATACATACCGCGATCCATAATAAAGAGTTAAATCGATGCCGCTTGCTCTTACGGTCAGTGGTAGAGAAAAGCTGACGACCAAAAGAAATAAAATGATTTTATGTTTCATGGCGCCATTGTCCACATTTTTGATTCCAATACCTAGTGTTTTTTTAGATGGCGATATTATTCAGCTGAATCATCGGCAGAACAACTGACAAGACAATGACAAGCACAATCACGGCGAGGAAGATAATCATCACTGGCTCCAGAATCGATGTCATGGCTTGAATAGAATTGTTGACTCGATATTCGTAGTGCTCCGCCACTTTCTCAAGCATCGTTTCGAGCTCACCCGTTTTTTCCCCAACGCTGATCATATGAGTCATGAGGGGTGGGAATTGTCCGCTTTTGCGCAACGGATTTGAAATAGATTGGCCCTCGGTGAGATCTGTTCCAGCCTGCTCAATCGCTCTCGCAATCGTTGAATTGTTGACGACGGCCTTGACGATAGAGAGACAAGATAAAAGAGGAATCCCACTTTTGAGAAGTGTGCTCAGTGTTTGAGTGAATCGGGTCACGGCGACCATGCGAATCAGAGTTCCGAAAATGGGCAGCTCTAACTGAGTGCGATCCCACCAAATTTTTCCAAATTCCGATCTCAGAAACTGTCGGATTCCTTCAATCATCAATCCGATGCCTAAGATCACGGCCCACCACCAATCAATCAGAAAATGTGAAATGGTGAGAACGATTTCTGTGATCAGAGGCAGCGCCTGTTGATTTTCTTCAAAAATGGTCGCGATCTGAGGGACGACCTTTGTGAAGATAATCATGACTGCGCCAAAGCCCACGACGAGCATGATAATGGGGTAGAACAGAGCAGATGTTATTTTTTTGCGTAAACGATCTTGGTATTCCAAAAAATCGGCCAAACGATTCAGTACGATATCGAGAGCGCCTGAATTTTCTCCTGCGGCAATCATTCCCACAAACAGATCTGAAAAAATCTCGGGAAATCGAGAGAGTGCCTTGTGAAAATTGAGACCTTCGTTGACGTCCGATTTAACCTGCGACAGTGCTGCACTTAATTTTGGATTTTCAGTTTGCTCCACAAGTGCATTGAGCGCCTCGATCAAGGGAATATGTGACGAAATCAAAGTGGCGAGCTGTCGAGTGGTGAGCGAAAGATCTTCGACGGGGACATTCTGAAAAGAGCTCAAAAATCCCATGCTCTGCTTGTTTTTGTCCAATATCTGAGCCGATGTTTCTAGAATCTGGCTGATAAAGATTCCGTCACGTTTGAGTTGCGATTTTGCAGCCTGAACATTGTCGGCATTAAGAATGCCCTTCTTCGACTTTCCGCTCGCATCTATGCCTTGGTATTCGTACTGTGCCATGAAACTAAACCGAGCCTAAGTCGACTTTGGAATCTTCTTGTGTTGTTGCGAGAACTTCTTCAATGGTGGTCACGCCTTGTAATATTTTTCTCAAGCCATCATATCGCATGGGCTTGAATCCCTTCGCCATGGCAGACTGTCGAAGGCTCACAGCATCTGGATTTTTGAGGATCACTGAACGAAGATCTTCATCGATCGGAAGTAGTTCATAAATCCCGACGCGGCCTTTGTATCCGGTATGGTAGCATTGATCGCAGCCGACCGCCTTATAGACATTGGCCTGTGAAGGAATTTTTTCAAGTCCTAGCCGAGCCAGTTGGTCTTGTGTTGCTTGCGTGGGTTGCCGACAGTGCGGACAAATCCGACGAACAAGACGTTGTGCAATGATGCCAACGAGTGATGTAGAAACAAGAAAGGGTTCAACTCCCATATCCACTAAACGTGTCACAGAAGAACAGGCATCATTCGTGTGAATCGACGAAAGAACCAAGTGACCCGTAAGCGATGCTTGAACCGCGATTTCAGCAGTTTCTCGATCTCGAATTTCACCGATGAGAACAACATCTGGATCTTGTCGTAAAATGGAGCGAAGTCCGTTTGCAAACGTGAGACCGATTTTATCATTTACTTGAATTTGCCCGATGCCGGCCAATTGGTATTCGATTGGATCTTCGACAGTGATGATATTGATGTCTTCTTTGTTGATTCGGCTGAGCGCTGCATAGAGCGTTGTTGTTTTTCCGCTTCCCGTGGGGCCCGTTACCAAGATGATCCCGAAGGGTTTCGTAATCAGTTCTTCTGCCATCTTTAGCATCTGTGGTTCGAATCCAAGATTCTTGAGATCCAGAACAACCGCTGATTTATCTAGAATACGAAGTACGATTCTCTCCCCGTGTGCCGTGGGGATGGTCGAAAGACGCAAGTCCACATCTTTGCCGGCGATTTTAATTCGAATCCGACCGTCCTGTGGAAGTCTCTTTTCGGCAATATTCAGACCACCGAGAAGTTTTATCCGAGAACCCACAGAATTCTGAAGGCGCTTTGGAATCTTCAAAATATCATAAAGGTTTCCGTCAATACGAAATCTGACGGCGACTTCACGTTCGAACGGCTCAACGTGAATATCACTCGCTCTTTCTTTCACTGAGCGAAAGAGAATAGAATTAACCAATCGAATAATCGGCGCTTCGTCTTCAGAGTCAAGAAGATCAACAGGTTCTTGAAGGGCGTTGTCATCGATGACGTCTTCTCCCAGATCTTCGATCGTCGTATCAGCAGTCGAGGCGCGATCATAAGATCTGTTGATGGCCTCCATGATCACGGTTGAAGGGGTGGCGGCAATCAAAACAGGCTGTTCCAGAAGTTGACGAACATCATCAATTGCAGAGGTATTCAGCGGATCAGAGGTCACGACGAGCACAGCATTATTTTTATAGCCGATCGGCAGAATCTGATATTTTTTGGCAAATCGTGTGGGGACCTTTCGGATCAACTCTTCTGGAATATCTCTGTCATGAATGGATCGAACGAAAGGAATCGCCAATTGTTTCGACAGAATCTCAAGAATCTGCGCCTCAGTCAGAACCTTCATCTGAAGAAAGACTTCGCCCAGTCTAATGCCGCCGCCTTTTTCTTGTTGAATCTGTAGAGCTTGGGCCAACTGCTCGGCATTGATCATATTGGATCGAAGCAGGAGTTCTCCAAAGTCGAGTTCTTCCGCGGATTCAATAATAATATTTCGTTCAACCAATGTTTCGCGCAGACGTTCGCGTTGCAAAATGGCCGTTTGGGCAGAGATATTGTTAGAAGAAGAGCTGTGGCTGATCGAGCTCTGATGAAGATCTGTAATCTCTGTTTTTTCGTCTGACATTTATGGTGAAACCTCGGTCGGCGGACTATCGCTTAACGGTGGAAGTAACTCTGGTTGAGAAGATTCTGGGCCGAGTGGCGCCGGAAAGGGTGCCTGAATCAGCGTATTATCTTGAGATTCAGATTGCGGCATCAACGGCTGACTCGTGTGCGAGCCAGAGTCGGAACCAGATCGTGGTACAAATATTTTCTCGGGTACTTCAGACCCAGTTGGTGCATGAGTAGCGGGGGCCGTCGTGTTCGATGAGGCAGGAGTCAGCCCACCATTCGAGGACGATGGCGTTTCTTCTACCTGAGGCTCTTCCTCGGATCGCTTCGTGGATTCTGTGTGTTTCTGCAGGCTTTTGACATAGTTTGGATCGAGCATTTTGAGCTGCTCTTCGGTCAATCCTTTGCTGGGGACTTCTTTCTTTTCAGCAAGGCCAATGTCTTTCAAAAATCCTTCTCGTTCTTTCAATTTTCTGAAGAATTGATCGTTCATATCTCCAGTATTGCGGATGATATAAGGTGTTAAAAATAACAGCAGGTTTACCTTTTCAGTCTGCGACGATCGAGTTTTGAAGAGCCATCCGAGAATTGGAATATCCCCCAAGAACGGCACTTTCGAAATAGTGCTTTTCTTCACATCGCGCATGAGACCGCCAATGACCACAGTCTGTTCGTCTTTCACGATCACTGTTGTGGCAGCCTCTCTCTTAGTTGTTGTGACACCGAGGTCAGTAGATTCGCCGGCATCGTCGATTTTTTGATTAATCTTTAATGTAATATAATCGCCAGAGTTAATCTGAGGCGTGATTTTCAGTTCTGTGGCAACGCGAAGCCGAGTGATATTACGAGAGACATTACCTCCCGTGGTGGTTTCAGTTCCCGCTTGTTGAGGAATTTCAGTACCAATTAAAATCGAGGCTTCTTCATTCGCCGTGGCCAAGATATGTGGAGTCGAAATCACGTTCACGTCGGTATTGAGTGCGGAAAGTTTTAGAATCGCCGATAGCAGAGGTAACTTTGCAGTCTGCGGATTTCCTGCTGCATCGGTATAAGTGACATTGTAGTTTCCGCCAGAACGAAAACCTAGTGCCATGCCTGTGAGCGAAGCCGGATTCTTGAGTGCACCCAGAATCAAGCTATCGAAGCCCATTCCGTTCAGAGTGCCCACAAAGCCTGATTCGTTATAACGACCATCAGTTCCTGTCTGGCCAAGAGCACTTGTTCGTGCCAACGGGCCTGTAAACTGCATGCCATATTCAGAATTGCGAGTGACTCTCGCTTCTAGAATAGCTCCTTCAATAAAGACTTGGCGTCGGCGAATATCTAGTTTTCGAATAATGGTCTTCAGCACTTCAAAATCTCGGGGTGAAGATTGAATGACGAGAGAGTTTGTGGCTTTGTCAGCCGTGATCTTCACATCTCCCAAATTCGCTACATCGAGATCTCCTCCGGGCGTCGTAGGATTCGTGAGAGGCATGGGGATCGATGGAAGTCGTTTATCTTTTTGGCCCGATGCAAGTGAGGCAAGAGTGGCCGAAATTTCTTCTGCCTTCACATTTTGCACAGGATAAACATGAATGCGACCGCCGCCATTCTCAGTGGGAACATCAATGCGAGCGATGAATTTTTTGACTTGTTCAATTCCTCTTTCACTTCCCAAAACAATGACAGAATTTGTTCGTTCATCTGGAACAATTTTCTGAATGACGCCATCAGAAGATCCTCCTGATCCTCGACGTCGGAGTCCAGCAACGCCACCTGGCCCACCAGCGCCTCCCGCGGAAGGAAAGAAATCTGTCACTTTTCGCGCAATATCTTGAGCCGATGCATTTCTGAGGGCAATAATCTCAATCTGCTCTTGGAAACCCTCGACGTCCAAAATATCAAGGATTCGAATGATGCGTTTTATATTAAAAGCATAATCGCTAATAATGAGCGTATTCGTTGCGTTGTGCGTGATGAGATCTCCGCCAGTGCGAGAGAGAAGTGTTCGCACGGCCTGTTGGATATCGTTGACTTGCAGATATTTGAGCATGACGATGCGGGTCACATAGCTATCGTCATTTGGGGTTGAACCTTCGATGACAGGAACGGGTGCTTTTCGGGCATTCGCGGCCTTTTCAAGCTTCAGGTATGAGCCAACTGGAAAAACAATATAACCTCGAACCTCGAGAGCCGACAAAAAAGCGCCCCAAGCTTCGTGCAGAGTCACTTCCGTTGGAGAAATGATGGTGATTTTTCCTTGGAGAGTGGACGGATCATAGATGAATTTTTTCTTCAGTCGTTCGCCGAAATATTTAACGAGTTCTTCAATTTCAACTTGAACGAAGTCCATTCTCAATTTTTCGTTAGATCTTGGAACTGCAGCCGTGGGCAGATCGGGTAGTCCCTTTCCGGATTTCGATGGCGATGATTTTACGGTTTTCGGTTCAGGATAATCGACACTCCTCGACGGCATCGGGGTAGCAGTGGGCTCAGGATTTTGCACTGGAGGCTGATCGAGCTGTTCCAGTTCTTCGTCAAAGAGACCGTTGACGTTTGGCCCTTGGCCCTCATTCTGGATAAAATCATCCTGGGCCCAAAGCGCAAATGGCAGAGCCAGAAGCGGCAGAACTTTAGCGAATCTCATATGTATAGCTTATCCTTTGTCCGTTCCGGACTAAATCGATCGAAATAGATTTTTCACTACGCAATGCGGTAAAAAGGCCGGTCGCCTTTTCAAAACTGTCGAGGTCCATTCCATTGACACGCTTAATGATATCGTTGTCTTTCATTTTCAATCTTTCGTAGATACTGCCTCCGCGAATTTGAAAAACTTTGAATCCGTCAGTTTTATTATCGGGAGTCAGATTGGGAACCATTCTTGCTTGTGTCAAAACCACGCTAAAGTTGCTGAGCACATCGTCAATAACGCTTTGCGGTATTACAAAATGATTGGGGCCCGCTTCTTCGAAAACTTCGGCATCGCCTCCAGCTGCGTTGCGAGCCTCAGTCTCTGCCTTGAGCTGCGTCATGAGCTTGCTCTCGCCAGCTTTCAGTTCGAGGCTTTCGAGGCGCCCGCCGTTTTCAACGATCACTCTGAATCTTTCAATCTTATGGATTCTTGCGGACGAGATTGATTCACCCACGGCGTAGTATTGTGCCGTTTTTGAACTTCGATCTCGGATTAACGCCACTGAGAACCGCGCAGATTTAAAGACCATCGTTCCCACAAGTTCCAGCGGCAGAGTTGATGGTACGATCTGATTTCCGAAATGGCCCGACATTGCGCTGCGAATGCGATTCTGAGCCTCAGAATCGAAGAGGTTGCGAGAAATGATCGCTTGCGTATTCGTATCCTTTGGCGCTGAAGATGTTCCGGCAGAATAATCCATTCGGCGAGGTCGAGGAACTTCAATCGGAAAATATTTGTAGGCGATGATGAGAGTTGCCGACTTGGCAATCGCAAACGTGATGGAAACAATATAGGCATATCTCCACAACGTTGAGCGATGGCGATCAAGCCATTGAAAAAAATTTGAAAGCAGCGCCGAGGCTTTTGACATCCTTCTAACAATCTAACCAAATATTGCTTCGTTGCACAGTGTTCTCGGTGATTTTAGAGATCCAACGATTGCGTTTTTGTCACGCTATGGGAATGATGTCAGTGTCATGTTCATGGGACTTCATCGACGCTATTGGTTTTTGATCAGTAATGCATGTGGTGCGGCGATTCTGCTTTTGTCGGCGCATGATTATTTTGAAATGATGCGTGGCGATAGACTCGGTGGGAGTTTTTGCAATCTAAATTCCTATTGGAATTGCGATCGTGCATCGCTATCGGCCCTTGGATCTTGGAGATTTATTCCAACTGGAATTTTAGGGGCGCTGTGGTTTTTCGTTATTTCAATTTTGGGGCTTGGCCAGTCCGGATGGAAAAATTTTTTACGACTGTTTCTCGTGGGTGGGCTCGCAGCAATGGTCGGATTTGCAAGTTATTTGGTGTTTGTGCTTCGCGCGGGTTGCCTCATCTGTTTTTCCGCTTATGTATTTCTTCTATTGTCGGTTTATTTGGGATGGGGTTTGCCAGCAGGTGAGGGTGTGCGGTCCTTTTCGGTGCGCTCGCTCTCGATGTGGGGTTTCATCGGAATCATTTCTTTGGGTGGATTTACATATTGGAACCGAAGCCGCTTGGATGATCGAATTTCGGAGGCGGAATTTGCGGAATGGTTCAAATTGACGGAATCGGTTCCGCTTGTTTCACCTCTTCAAAAGGGAGCCGCCGATGGAAAAGTAACAGTCGTAGAATTTTCTGATTTCGGTTGTCCTTTTTGTGCGAAGTCTGTCGAAGTTTTGATCCCCTTTTTAATGGCTCAGCCGGACGTGAAACTGGTTTTTTTCCCGTTTCCACTGGATTCGGCCTGCAATTCGATGATCGATCGTGTGATCCACCCATTTTCGTGCGATTGGTCGAAGGTTGTACTTTGTGCGCAAGAGACAGGCGAGGCGTGGACATTGCATGATGCCATTTTTGCGGAAACGAATTTGCGTGGAGGACTGTCGGATCCGCGAAAAGTGCTGAAAGAGTTGAGTCCGAATGCAGACGCGTTGTTGCAGTGTATGGACAATCCAACGACGCGACAGACATTGAAGCAGATCGTAGATGTTGGGCAATCGATGAAGATTGAAAGAACCCCGACATTTTTTGTGAACGGGCGACGCTTTGAGGGCGTTCTTCCGATGCCGCTCATCAGGCGGCTGTTGGCAGAATTTCGAAAGCCCGGTGGTAGCGAAAGTCGATGATGAGATATTTCTTCGCGCTAGTTCTGGTTTGTGTTTTTTCCTCAGAAATTGTTGCACAGTCAAAACCTGGGTTTGTGGGAAAAAAAACCGCGATCATTCGCGGGCATAGTTTCATTGTCGAGTTGGCTAAGACGGACGAAGATTGGCGGCGGGGGCTTATGTTCCGCGAAAAATTAGCGGCCCACGAGGGGATGTTTTTTTGGGGTGAGCAAGAGCGAGTTCAATCGTTTTGGATGAAGAATACTTTGATTTCGCTCGATATGATTTTTATCAGCGCTCAAATGAAGATTGTGAAGATAGCAAAGGAGGCGAAGCCAGAAACAGAGGCTTCGCATAGTAGCGAAGTTCCGGCGATGCATGTTTTGGAGATTTTGGGCGGCCTCTCGGATCGCTATGGGTTCAAGGTGGGAGACCTCGTTCAGTTGAACTAACTCGCAGGTTTACATAATCTCAAGGTACCAGGTACTCCCGGTACCTTTCCGTTTTTCCGGTACCAGGAGTACCTGGTACCGAATCTAGTATTCCGGGTTTTGCTTCCAGCGGGGGCACAAAGTATTGAGCTTCGATTCCAGCCGAGCCGTGCGATGCCGGCGCCACTCGAAGCTCAAGCGCGCACAGTCTCGAACGAGGGGATCTCTTAACAGCGGCTTTTGTTCCATCTGACGAATGGCCCACTGGCGCGCTTCATCTTTCACCGTGATGAATTTAAATATTTCGTCGGACGGTGCATGATCCCACGGCGCCTCGTTTTGGCGCATCCACCACACGGCATGGGCGCCTGCCAAGACATAAGCAATGCGCGCGGCATAGCGCTGAAAGAATAGTAAACCCGTGGGCCACTCGAAGCCCCCCGAGATTTGCAGATTTTCGTGAATTGCAGCGGCTCGTTCTAAAAGAAGCTCGGGATCTTCAGACATTGCAACAGCGAAACCCTCAAACCAAAAGGGATCCAGAAAACTCTTGCGTTCAACGTTGAGCGCCCCATGTAAAAGATGTGCGAGTTCATGAGAAAGAACATCGGAAGATGGTGAAATGTCCGACAAATGCATTTCACCGCGTACGAAATTCCCGATCTGTGTTTTTCTCGCGCCTACCCAGTCAGCCTTCTCATCATCGCTTTCGTAAATGAAAATTTTAAAGGGAGGATGAGGTTTTATTTGAAACTGTTTAGGTAATTTCGCTGTCAGACTTCCATGGAGACCATCGAGAGCTTTTTGCCAATCCATATTCGAGATTTCTTGATGACTGTTCTCGGTGCGATACAGAAGAATTTCTGGTGGCGGCGATTTCGTATGCTCAAAATGAACTGACGCAAAGATCGGCCAGTCTTTCGCGCTGGATAGTGACGTCGAAAACGGCGCCGAAAAAATGAATGCCAAAACGAGTGGCATCCATAGAAGACTATGATTTTTTCTTAAGACGACAAAAAAAGCGATCGTCACGATAAAAAATCCAAGCCGCATATAGTAAGGATTAAGCGAAATCATGGGATCAATCGTGATCGTTCCGGGGATGATTCCCCAAAATATATTGTTGAATATAAGAGTCGAGGAGACGAGAGGATAAGCTGCCGATAGAATTCCAGAGCCAAAGACTATCGCGTAATAAGATCTCACTCGCCGAGAAGAAGACAAGAGCAGATAAAGAGCAAAGCTTGAAATCGTCCAGTGGAGTGTGGCGAGAATCAGAAAAAACTCGAGATCAGCAGGAGTGCCGCAGATATTTTCGATAAGTCCGAGGATATGGGGCAGAAAGAACAACAGAGTGATGAATATAGTTGCATGTCTATTTTTTCTTCGGATTGCCTGGACTAAGAACGGAAAAATAAAAACGAGAATGAGATTGGTGCTAAACAGAAACTCCCAGCTTTGAATTTGTGGAATCATTTGAATTTGTGGAATCAAGCGATGACTTTGTTTCGACCTTGCATCTTCGCAGTATAAAGTTTGGCATCAGCCGAGTCGATCACAGACTCAAATGTTTTAAATTGCTGTCGTGTTGACTTATCAACTGTGGCAATGCCCATGGAGATCGTCACCTTGAAGTGGTTTCCATTAAATTCAATCGGGAGCATTGAAACTCCTTGCCTCAAATGCTCGGCAAGTGTTTTCGCTTGGGCGCTATCGCATTCACGCATGAAAATAACGAATTCTTCTCCGCCGAAGCGTGCGACCATATCGTGCTTTCGAGTGTTCTGCACCAAATGAAAGGCCACCTTTTTCAACGCAAGATCACCCGCAAGATGTCCGTATGTATCATTCACTTTTTTGAAATGATCCAGATCTGCGACGATGATCGAAAGCTGCCCATCAGTTCTCTGAATGAAAGAAAATTCTGCGTTCAGTCGATCCATGAAAAATTTCTTGTTGTAAACACCTGTCAAAAAATCTTTTGTGGCGGCATCATAAAGTTCCGCTAAAAATTTTCGCTGAACTTCTTCTTGATGGTGGAATTTCAAGATCGTCGAGCTACCCACCTGAATTTGATCTCCTTCCTTCAGCGGAGTTCGATCTGTTCGATGCCCATTGACCAGAGTTCCGTTTGTGCTGGCGAGATCAACGAGCAGCGTGCCTTCTTTGAGGTTGACCAGCTTGCAATGGTGTCTCGAGACTAAATCATCTTCTACAATGAGGTCACTTTGCTCGGCCCGTCCGATCATAAATTCCTCTTTTTCGAGAGGGAATGAGCGGCCAATCTGGGGACCGGCAATCACAAGAAGTGCCGGAGTGACTCGAGCGGTAATCGGATCGATCGATTCAATCGGGCTGATGATCGTTCGTTCAAGAAATTGAGAATCTTCTGGCTCGTCGGTCACTGCAATTTCGCCTCCAAGCCATAGTATAAACCCTTTAGATGCCCCGTTGTTAAAAACTCAAAGGTGGGATAGAAGACCTTTCTAGATGGCTTATTCAGCAAAAAGAAGATTTCAGAGATCCTCCCAACGCGAGGCCGTAAAAATTCGAACACCTCATGGCGTCGAATACGCTGTATTTGATGATTTGAGTGCTGGTGGAATGAAGATATGGATCGATAATCCAAAGGATATTGGGTCTTTGATGCAGCTGGAGTTTTCAATCAGAAACCCCGAAGGTCGCATCATTCACATTCGAAATTCGGCAATTGTGGCGCGCTGCGTTAAAGCAAAAATTGAATCGTCAGATGGTTTTGAGATCGGCGTGCAATTTCGTGAAAGTTTATCCGCCGAGTTATTTTCTCGTGCGTCAAAAACGGACACTGTCGACTCCGAGACAGGACCCTTCTAAACTAGAATTAATGCAGGTCACTTTGATTTTTAGTATTCTTTATCTTATTCCAAGTTATTTAATGGCCTG
Organism: uncultured Bacteriovoracaceae bacterium; assembly: GCA_964626465.1. Lineage (GTDB taxonomy): Bacteria > Bdellovibrionota > UBA2394 > UBA2394 > UBA2394 > CAZRCG01. The sequence continues at coordinate 16,692 of CAZVFP010000008.1, forward strand.
GGACTCTCCTTGGGCTCATAAAACAGAACCAATTGCGCCATGGGTCAGTATAGAGCGAGAGAATCAGCGAGAAGGTTTTTTTTCGCAGCTGTCGTCTGATATTTCTTCTCGGTTGTCGTCAAAGGACGATAGCGAAGAAAAAGCGACCGCAATGGTGGATGAAAGTGATTCGGGTGAAGAAACCCTGTCGCGAGATCTATCGGAGTTGCCATGGGGAGCTCATCGCACTCTCTACCCTCAAGAAAAATTTAAACGTCAATTGATGTGGCCAGTGACAGGCGCTCGTGTGGGCTCTGGCTTCGGTCTTCGCAATGGAAGAAACCATGAAGGATTAGATATTTCCGGAAAAAAAGGCGAGTCGATTCACGCCATCGCTGATGGACGCATCGTTTTTAGCGGTAAGATGAGTGGCTACGGAAATATCATCGTCGTCTATCATGGCGATGGAATCTCTTCAGTATATGCACACAATCTGTTGCATATTGCGAAGCGAGGGCAATTGGTCAAGCGTGGCGATCTGATTGCAAAAGTAGGACGATCAGGTTCGGCGACGGGCTACCATTGTCATTTCGAAATTCGTGTCGATGGCCGTCCGGTGAATCCATTTTTATATACTTATTCTGGAAGCCCGTATTTGGCTCAGCGCTAGATTCAAAGATTGGTTATCAAACTCATTTTCTTCAAAACTGTCGTAGTTGATGATGCTTTCGGCGTTCGCGTTTGGGTAATCGCTTTGCCACACCCTTTTTCTTTGTAGAAACTTTGGGATAGAGAGGCCGATCATCGTTCATTTCTATGACCTTCTCAGGAATCATATCCCACTGGGCTGCGTCTGTTCGAATAGCCTTTAATCTCAGAATAAAATCATTTGATGAAAGGGCGAGGCACTTGCAATTTTCTGCTGATCTCTGAACTTCAAGATCGTTCGAAACAACGACAAAGCTGCCTGGATGTTCACGACAGCGCTCGGCCAACCAGTCGTCGGCACTTGTTCCCTTGTCAGTATAGACGATGTCCACATGTCCAAATCGGTCTCGAGAGGGAAAAAGAGCTCGAGGTTGTGAGCCATCAAAAACAATTGTGACGGGCACTTGTTTGATCGACTGATATTTCTGAAGCTCTTCAATGAGCGCCATCCTCTCGTCTTCCAGAGAATCCAAAGGCCGTCCAGCCATTTGGTGCAGGAGGTTATACCCGTCGATCATGAGGGATAACATTGATTTCATCATGACAGAACTTATGAAAGTCGTCTAATGTTCTCCGAATGGATTCTCCTTCAATAAAGCGACGGTATTTACGCCGCGATTTCTCAATTCCCATTAAATTTACTTGGGATGGGGAAACTCGGACCTGCCTGGCAACCACGCTAGGGGAGGGCGGTCTCTATGCTCAGACCCTCATACCTCCACCGTTGGGCGCACATATTACGATTGAATTTGAACTTTCTGATGGCCATCCAATTGAAGTTACGGCTGAAGTGAGGCATTCTCTTGAAAATAGTTATGGATCACTTCCAGCAGGTTTTGGTGTTCAGTTTTTAGATCTAAAGGAAGCTGATCGACAGAGAATCATAGGTTTAGTAGATGCTGAAGATAATTGAAAGAGAACTGTCTTCAGTGTGATGGCGGCATAGCCAAGTGGTAAGGCAAGGGTCTGCAAAATCCTCATCCCCGGTTCAAATCCGGGTGCCGCCTAATCTCCCGAATTCCAGACGATCGAGCTAGGTGTAGACGGTGCTATAGGCAGTTTTGCTTTCGGATGCGGCGCATCCTCATTCGTTCGAGCGTCGTCGTGTTGCTCCTCCTCCTCACTCATCGCAAAACTGGGTTCAAATCCGGGTGCCGCCTAATCTCCCGAATTTTTTATCTGCGCTGCCTCTGTAAAAAAATATTTGATAAGTTTTGTCCTATCAGCTCAATTCAATTTAATGACGGCAGCACGGAACAAATATTCTCACTTTTCGAAGAAAGTTAAGCCAAATCGACTCCCTATATGGGTCGATCAGGCGTCTGAGCGAAAGGATGCTCTGAAGAAGTGTGAGACTTATTTTAAAGAAGCTGGCAAAAAACGAGGAGAGTTTGCAACGCTACCAAAACGTTGATCTGAAGAACTACAACGATTGGCATGAGTCTCATTTTTCCGGTCTGTTGGGGGATGTGAGAATAATTCGTGATCGATTTCGGGAGACAAGGCAGCTCATTTGTGAGGTTTATGAAGAGTCTCAAATTTCAAAGTGTCCACTTCACGAGGCCTATAGACGGATAACTTTGGGAATTAAGTCATCACCTCAACCTCATTCAAGCCGTGAATCTAGCTCCGGAAATTTCCATTCATCCAGCAGTTCGGAACAGACTGATTTCGACTCGAACGAGCAGGGCTTTGACGAGTTTCTTTCTGAGGCATTCGAGAGATATTTGGCTCCAGATCCTCTTGGCGAGGCTCCAAAAAATCATATGATGACCTCCTTTTCAGATTCAAGCGTGACTTTGGCCAAAACGGGCGCTTTGGCAAAAATATTCATGACACAATGAAAAATTCGAAGACGCATAAGATTGATTCATACGAAATCGAAAGAAAATCCAGAGATGAGGCGCTGATGAAGAAGCTCTATCGTGGTTTGGCTCAGGAACTTCATCCGGATCTGCATCCCCATCAATCTGAAAGAGAGCGAGAATTTTGGTTGGAGATTCAGGAAGCGTATAGAGAACATAATTTTAGGCGGTTGCTTTACCTTGACGCACTCCTCAAAGTCTATCGAGGCCAGCTCGATCATGTCGAAGCTGATTCCTCCGTTTTGGGAGAATTAATTCTGGATTTGCATCGAAGACATCTTAAGGCACAGCGAGAGACTAGAAAACTGAAGAAATGTGTTGAGTGGAATTTTACTGAGAAACTTCAGAATTTGAAAAAAATGAAAGAAATCCATGCGCAGATCCAGTCGCAAATCTTGAGAGAAAACAATATGCTTTCTCAAGAATTGGAAGAGATGAAGATGATGATTGCTGGTTGGGACCGTAAGAATCAGAAGCCGAGTAAGACAAGGCGTGAAAAAAAGCGATCGGTTGAGCACGAGTCTCTCTATGACCTCCACGGATAGAGCTTGAGGCAAATATGATAAAACTTCTCAAAAAAATTGTAATCGGGCATCGCTTTTAGATGCCATTGCCTCAATGGTATTTACAGTGGGATTTTTCTGGCCCTACGCTTCGTCGATAGAATCCCAGGAGAATGCCAAGAGCCATGATCACTGAGAGAATGCCGATCAGAGAAAATTCTGTTCTCGTTGTATTGAGGGAGCATCCGCTCAGCGCGCTATTTGTATAATTGCTCTGAGCAGATTTGTCGCTGAATACTGGATAGGGTCCGAAATTCGTTTGGCTTTCAGCGCCTAGCGTTGAAGGCTCCGAGGTGTCGGCTTGACTCTGCACAGTGTAGCCGACTTGCTTTTGCACTGAAATTTTGAATTCCACTTGTTGGTTTCCAGAAAAATAGGCCAATGAATCAAATACGATTTCATTGAGTGATTGATTGCTTTGAGTTTTATCCCAGTGAAGAGTGCGTTGCTTGGGCAATGTTAAGTCATTTTCGCTGACGGTGATCCAGTCTGCGCTTCCTGCGGGCTTCACTTGTAGTTTTACGAATTCTACTTTTTCATTGGCGGATAATGGATTGGGATTCACCACATAAAACTTCACCGCTAATTTATATGATTCGTTTGTAGAAGCGGATCCGATAGACAAAGGAATGACTCTCAAACGATTGTCGAGTGTTTCGCTACACACTGGATCTGTGGCTTCGATGATCGATTCTGTTGAGTTAAGCGCCTTAATTCGAGCGCAGTATTTGTGGGCGGTTTCGAGTTTTTCGATGGTAAATTCTCGCTCGTCCTTATTGATCACAGAAACACGTTGAGCATCATTGAAGAACGGAGATCCAAAGTTGTCCATGGCGTCCGTCCACTCAATCAGAAAATGTTTCACGCCCTGGGTAGCTAAGAAATCAGCATCTAGCACTTTAAAGCCGACCTCGAGGCCAGTCCCAGAACTCGTGGGTTTAAGCTGCGATATCTGAATGGGAGCGTTCGCACGCTTTGCTGTTGTAAGTTCAGTGCTTTGACAATTATTGAAGGGAATCGTTGGGCCGACGAAGGTGGGGTCGACGCCATCTTCTCTATTGCCGGAACGATCACTCAAACACGTTCGTATGCAGTATGTCGTTTGCGGTTGAAGATTCTGAATCGTCGCAAGGCTGACGCAAGGATAAGGCCAAATATCCGGCTGAGATTTTGTAGCCAGGCTGTCGATGTCAAATCGAGACGTGTTCGAATAGACTTGGCTGTCACAGGTTGTACTTGTTTTTTGAGCAACTGAGATATACGCGCCCAGTTCAAGATCAATGTCTGCACCAAAAAAATGATAGGGGCGGTGCTTAATACAGTAATTGAGTTCAGCCTTTCTATTTTCTTCCGAGGAGGCAGTTTTTGCGATCAAAGCCGCTCTAAGTTTGCTGGCAGGTGGACTCGAGTCATTGACTACAACACTCGTGGATCGCTCACTTTGGTGGCCAGACTTCTCCGCGACAACAAAGTAGTTGGCGCTCGACTTGCAGGTCGATACCGAACAGAGCGGAATATCTATAAATGATGAAAGTGTGGTTTCTGTCACGAGTTCGTAAGGCGTATCCAGATAGCATTTTTCTAAATTCTTGCAGTCTTCGACGAGTGGTTCGATGATACTCTTCAAGTAAAGTCCTTCTCGTTCACGCAGAACTCTTCGATACACGAGATATTTAGTCGCTCCATCAACAGGAGACCACTTCAGTTGAATTCTTTTTGATGGATCGATAGCCGGGGCCAGGTCAAATCCTGCAATCGATTGTTTCGCGACTGTCAGTCGACGGATGGTTCCATCGGGCGCGTTTCCAATGGTGAGACTTGCTGGGGGTTGCACTAAAAATTGAGGATCAAAATAAAACGAGATAGTCGGAGATATCACTGTGCGAATCACTGTTCTGCTTTCAGTCGTGGTGCTGGGTGCAGGAGAAGACACTGGCGCTGAACTTGGTGATGGACTCGGAGAAGGGGATGGGCCTGACGACGGAACCTGAATCACTTCAGATTTCTTAAAAGTCAGATAATAGCTAAAGGTCTTTGCAGCCGAACTTAACGGCAGAAATATCGGAATTCGAAAGAAGCCAGCCTCGTCCAACTTAATTTCACGAGTGGCGACTTCGATCTGACCTTGATCAGTTTTTTGATACACATGAACTAAAGTGTCGTTGTCGATACCTGTACCTCTTAAAATGAAATGCAATTGCCCAGACGGTGTTGCAGATGTTGTTGAAGGAATCGTCGAAAGGTTAAAGTCTGGCGTAGGCTCGGCAGAGATCTGCATCGATGCAATGGTCAAACTTGCCAGCCAAATGATTGTTCTAAGAATTGCCACGCTACACCTCTTCGGGGCCAAAATATGCCCTCACATAAATTTTATCGTGGGGCTTGTTGCTGCGTTGAATTATGTATAAGCGCTTGAAATAATAGGCAAAAATTGTTTCAACAGCTGGTTTCTGGGCCCTCCGTTTCGTGGCGAAAGCTTGCCTCAAAGCAACTGAAGCGAATACTAATGTGCTGTGAATTTTACTCTGAGAATCCTCCTCGTGGCGTCTTTTTTTCGATGGCAATTACATGCGGAAAATGAACTTCCCCACAACAATTCGCTTTGGACAAGTGAGGATCTGATTTCGATTTCTTCGTTTGCGAATGCCATCAAAGGCGAGCTTGGATCTTCGCAGATCGAACAGATTCGGAATGCCTCAATTGAATATCGATTTAAACAAATTCATCACAGAGGGGGCGCAGAAAGAATAATGAATGAGATTCAGGAAGACGAGCGACTTCGCGTGATGGCGATGAGTCTCAGTTTGGGAACTCTTTTGTTAGGAATTTCTAGAAGTATCCAGAAAGATCCTCAGCTCACGCTTGGTGCGATCCGTGATTTCACTCAGCTTGAAACTTGGCTGATGAAGCAGAGGCCAGATGGCCTTTCGGTGGAAGATGCAAAACAAATTCTTTATAAACTGGATTTGACTCGAGCTGATTTAAAAATTCTCAATAACAGCCCATCCCCATTTCGAGAAGGGGTTCATGCATGGCGATCTGAATCTGCGAAATGGTCTCAGTTTTCGGTGGGAATACTCGATCGCTATGGCATCAATGACGGGCCATTGTTTCTTGCGAGATATTCTGGAGTATTGGAAGGGCCGCAGCGATGGAGATTTCATGCCGCCCGTGAGCAAAATATGCACATTAAGTTTTGGCGGAGTATCAATGATGCTCTCATTATGCAATTTGGAAAAGACGCAGAACCCTATATGGAGGCTCTCCATCGTGCAGGCCTGCGTGGTCTTGGAGATCTTCAGTTGCAACGATATCAGGAGGCACTCGGGAAGCATTTTGCAGATCGAGGCGATAGTTCTCAAAAGATTGCAGAAATTTGGCGAACGACTCGAAGAGAGCTTTCCAAGAATCCCCGTTTTCTGAACTTAGATCAACAATTGCAGGAGGTTCGAGGTCTTGTGATTGATCAAGCGGTCAAGAGAGTGAGCCTTCAAGAGAGAGCTGCAGCCAGACAGAATGATTTTCGTGTTGGAGCGTTTGAATTTCATGGAAGAAATATTCTGAATCACCTGGGATATCTGAGTGCGCGGTACGATCGACGACAAGATCGAGAGGCGTTGAGTGCAGTCAATATTGAGACAACTCGAGGCTTAAGAGGATTGAGGCGGCAGGATGAGGGTTATCACTTTGATCGGCAATCGATCATTTTTCCTGGAGAAACTGTTCAGACAAGACGAAAGTTAAATTGTTCCTGCAAAGATTTCTTGAAAGACTTCACTCGTCGTTTTGGAATTTTGGGAGTCGGAGTGGGTGGACTTGCGGGGCTCAGCTATTTCATGGCAAACAATCGAGACGAGCGACACTGGGCAGCAGCGGAGCGTCGCGAGACTGACCGCTTTGAAAGCCTTTCGAATGAACGCCTTCACTTTGAAAACCTAAGAAGTGATTTAACGAGAGCCGTTGAGAAAAATCTTCCGGGAACCTATGTGTATATGAGCTCTTCTTCAATGACCGAGGGCAATCCTGCGACGGGGCTCGGTCGCACGATTTACGCGCTTTTGGTAAAGCCAACAGTTGGCGAAGTGCAGTTTTCTCAGCGCGAATTCAACGAACGTGTGCTGAACGGTATTTTGCTGAGATTCAGGCAGAGTGAAGACGAAAGCTTGGGTCGTATTTTTTGGCTGTTTGATGGCGTGGCTACTCTGAGAGGTAATCGGCTGGCTCACGATATTCTTGGTTTGAAATCAGAGACTGCAGAGCCATTTGATTTTATGAAATTTTCAGTGGTGAAAGCGCCTCTTGCTTTTGGATATGAAAGCCAGATCGAGGAAAAACGTTGAAGCGAAGTTACTCGCTTCGATTCTTTAATGCAGCGATGATCTTTTGAACTCGTTCTGCTCGAATATCATCTGGAAATTTCAAAATAAAATCATTGTAGAGTGTGAGTGCTTTCGTGTTTTGCCCTGCGATTTCAAGGCATAGGCCTTCAGAGAGAAGGCGATCTTCAACCGGCATGGTGACTGTTTTTTTGAACCAATCACAAGCTTCTCGAATATTTCCGATCGAGAGCAGTAGAAAATTTTTCTTAATCTGCAGGCTGATATCAAAGGGGCTGATGTCCAAGGCTCTGTTGTAACTTCTCAGAGCTTCAGCTTGTTGTCCCTTCTCCAGATAAGATTCGGCCATTTGCGTCCAATATAAAAGTGATCCGACGGCTGGAGTGTTCGAGGGCGCTGTCGAGGTCGTGTCGGTTTCAGATGCCGCATCTTGTGCGGTGACCGGGAAATCACTCTCTTGCTGTTGCCTTTTAAAGATCTCGTATCCATAGAAAATTGCCAAAAAACCAAGAATGAGTGTGGTCAATCTAAAAACATTTTTTCCCAAAACAGATCTTGTCTTGGGATCATAAAGAATTCGGTCGTACCATTCAATCTTCTGAGTTTTCACCAATGGACGAAGCTGCATGTTTTCTGAGCCTGGATCTGATTGGTCGAGTAAAAGCTCTTCGTCGAGCCCCCCGACTTCCAGAATATCCTGCCAACCTTCTGATTTAGCCACAGGTGATCTGACTTCATAGTCTGATGCAAAAAGTTTTCTGAGAAAATGTGCAAGATTTCGAGCATCACTTCTCGGAAAGTGATTGTACATGAACTTTCTCACGTCCTCAGACATCTCAGCGGCGCTCGAATATCTATTTTTTTGTTTGAGTGCCAGTGACTTTAAAATAATTTTTTCAAGATCTGTGGGAATATCATTTCTGACTTTGCGGATTGAAGGAACGTTGGCTCGTCGCACTTGCTCCAAGGTTTCCATCTCATCGGGTCTATAGAAAAGATTTCGCGAGGTGAGTAATTCGTAAAAAACCGTGCCCAAACTAAAAACATCACTTTGTGCATCAATGGGTTTTCCGGAGGCCTGTTCAGGCGACATATATGAAAATTTTCCCTTGAGAACGCCGGATCTTGTCTCTTCTCTGCGGGTTGAGCTGACAGCTTTTGCAATTCCGAAATCCAATATCTTCACTTCTCCGTTGTAGCCGACCAATACATTAGGCGGTGAGATATCACGGTGTACGATATTGAGCGGCTGTCCGAATGAATCTTGCAGCGTATGTGCGTAGTGAAGTCCAAAGCAGCATTGTAAAATGATTTCGCAGGCCACATCGAGAGGTATAAATAATTTTGTTTCTGCACATCGCTTCAAAATAGCGCTGACATCTCGTCCAAAAACATACTCCATCGCCAAAAAATAACTTCCGTCTAATTGGCCGAAGTCGAGAACTCTCACAACATTTTGATGTTTCATCGAAAGCGAGAGCTTTGCCTCCTCAAGAAACATGCGAATAAATTCAGCGTTTTCGGAATAGTCTTTTAAAATTTTCTTAAGCGTGAAAACTCGACCCTGTTGAGTTTTCGCCTTGAAAACTTGTGCCATTCCGCCTTTGGCAAGCGGTTCAAGTACATGATAACGGCCATACTGTTGGTCGCTCACTGAGCCCTCGCATTGGTACGAGCCTGGATATAGGCATCCAGTTCAGCGAGCAGATGAGATTCCCACTCGCTTGGCGAGGGAAGATCTTTCCAGTCTGAGGCCTCCAGGAGTTGGTATTCCGTATGTGACGACAAGACTGTTCCCTGCGAATCTTGCGTCGCTCGAAGTGTGACTCGGTATCTTTCATTTGGGCTTGCGGATGTCCATGTCGTTACGATCATGCCTCGTTGGGGATCGTGAATTTGAATATCGATACCTTTGTTCCATTCGAGATACTGTTGCGAAAGTAGAAGAGCTTTTTGGGGATCAGCAGCTGTTACGATATATGTTTGTGGGGCACTTTTTTTTGAGACTGTTTCATGTGTTGAACATCCACACAAAACCAGTCCTAAAAGAAAACAACCAGCAAGCGTTACACTTCGGTGATCCATGACTTATATTGTGGAGCGTTTCCGGTCACAATGTCAAAAAATCGTCGTTGAACTTCTAAACTAATTTCTCCTGGCTTTCCGGTTCCGATACTGCGCATATCGACCTCAGCCACCGGGGTAATTTCTGCCGCGGTACCTGTCAGAAAAACTTCATCGGCATTATAAAGTTCATCTCTGGTAATTCGGCGCTCAATCAGGGGCAGTTTCATATCATTCAAAATATGAGTCACAGTATCTCGAGTGATGCCCGACAAGACAGTTTCGACACTTGGAGTGAAGACTTTTCCTCGACTGACGATAAATATATTTTCGCCTGTTCCCTCTGCCAAATATCCTTCTGGATCGAGCATCAGAGCTTCATCAAATCCCATTTTTCGGGCTTCTAGTTTTGCGAGAACTCCGTTGATATAGTTTCCGGTGAATTTTGCTTTCGTCATGGAGATATTGGGGTGATGTCGGGTAAATGACGAAATCTTCAGTCGGGATCCCTTTTTCATGGCATCTGATCCAAGGTATTTACCCCAATCCATGGCAATAATCGCCACAGAGAAAGGGTGATTGTCGGAGTCAAAATAGACACCCAAAGGGCCAGCGTCCAAAAACCCGATAGGTCGCAAATAACAGGCACCTAAGTCTGCGTTTTTCACTGTCAATCGGCAGGCTTCAACGAGCTCCTTCAACGAATACTGAAGAGGAAGAAATCCAGTGTGGCACGATTGAATGAATCGAAGCATATGATCTTCGCAGCGAAATATTCCGAGTTTGCCAGATTTGAGTTGGTAAGATCGAATGCCCTCAAAAGCAGCCAGACCATAGTGCAGAGAATGCGCCGTGATCCCAATAGTGACAGAGTCGGCAGCTTTCAGTTCCCCGTTGAACCAGATTTTCTTTCCCAGTTTACTGCCAACGATTTTCTTATTTTCGTTCATTGCCGCCTCATTTTTTGACTGTTTATCTCGGGTCTTGCTGTGAGCTAAAATTTTTGCCATTGCATCCGCCTCCATCCTTTTTATCCTGCTTTGGCTGGCAGGAAGGCAACGAAAAAGAATGGCATCTTGATTTCTTCGTATTCAAATCCGATCTAAACTTGACTTTCATCGAAGATTTTTTTCAAGCAACTCTTTTAATGCGCCTGGATTTCCTTTTCCGGCAAGAGCCTTTTGACATTGCCCCATAAAGAATCCAAAGAGTTTATCTTTGCCTGATCTAAATTCGGCCAATTGCTTTGGATTTTCATCCATGACCTGACGGACGATTTTTTCGAGAGCTGCCAAATCATTCACTTGAGATAATCCTTTTGTCTCAATAATTGATGCGGCCGATTTCTTTTCAGCCATCATCACTTCAAATACTTCTTTCGCCAGGTTGAGCGACAGAGTTCCGTCCTTCACTTTCAGAAGCAGCTCAGACAGTGCTGCCGCGTTGGGATAGAAATTTCTCAAGTCCAATTCAATATTGGGGATTTTTGCGAGCACATTGGTTTGAATGAAGTTAGAAGCCAAGAGATCGTCTTGAATGGTCGTTGCAACGGTCTCGTAATAATCAGCCAAGTCTTTGGAGGCCGTGAGAACATCTGCGTCGTAGGTGCTGCGGTGAAATTCAGAAATGAATCGATCCATTCTTGCGATTGGAAGTTCGCAAAGCTCACCTTTCAATTTCTCAATCACTGCTTTACTCAAGAATAGAGGAAGCAGATCCGGCTCAGGCATATAACGGTAGTCTGAAGCTTCTTCCTTAGATCTCATACCATGGGATTTGTTTTGATCAGCGTCCCAGAGTCGAGTCTCTTGAATAACCTTGCCGCCGGATTCTAGAATATCGAATTGTCGCAGAGCTTCGAATACTATCGCTTTTTCTAAATTTTTAAATGAGTTGATATTTTTGAGTTCAACTCGGGTTCCAAACTGCTTTTGATTCCACGGCCTCAAACTGACGTTGGCATCGCAACGAAAATTACCTTCTTCCAGATTGCCATCGCAGATATCCAGATATCTCAAAACAAGTCTCAGCGCCTTTAAATACGCTGCAGCTTCTTCAGGTGATCTAATCTCTGGCTCTGAGACGATTTCAATCAATGGAACGCTTGATCGATTGAGATCGACCAAACTTACGCCGCGCTCGCTAAAGTGAAGATTTTTGCCGGCATCCTCTTCGATATGAATTCGAGTCAAATGAATGCGTCGCTTTTCATTATTGAAGTAAAATGGAACCGATCCTCCCAGAGCATAGGGCTGATCGTATTGAGAGATTTGATAACCTTTTGGTAAATCCGGATAAAAATAATGTTTTCGTGAAAAAATGCTGAGTTCCTGCACTTTGCAGTCCAGTGCAATCGCGACCTTTGTTGCAATTTCCACAGCCTTTAAATTTAAAACCGGCAAGGCACCCGGCAATCCAGTGCAGATGGTGGACACTGCTGAATTAGGGCTTTCGCCAAATTGATTCGAAGCCGCGCTCATGAGTTTTGTATCGGTCTTCAATTGCGCATGAACCTCGAGTCCAATGACCATCTCATATTTTCTGAGAACATCTTCTAACATGCGAGAGCCCTCTTCTTAAATGGCGATACACGTTCAAAGGCTCCACACGCTCCAAAGATTTTCTCTTCTTGGTAGGGGCCTCCAATAAACTGGCCGCCGACCGGAAGGTTCAGAGAGTCATAGCCGATGGGAAACGAGATCGCCGGGACTCCGGCCAAGTTGCAAGATACAGTAAAAATATCGAGTAAATACATCTGAAGTGGATCCGACACTTTTGATCCGATTTCGAATGCAGAAACTGGAGAAACTGGCGTGTAGAGAACATCAACCTCTTTAAAAACATTTAAGAACTCTTGTTGAATTTTGGATCTGACGAATTGAGCTTTCGTATAAAACGCATCGTAGTATCCAGAGCTGAGGGCGAATGTCCCTAACATGATTCGACGTTTGACTTCGTCGCCAAATCCTTCTGATCTCGATTGTACAATCAGATCTTTCAGCGACGCATGATTTTTTGATCGATGTCCGTATCGTATCCCATCATAGCGCGCCAGATTGCTGGCCGCTTCTGCCGTGGCGATCAAATAATACACTGCGATTCCATAGGGAGTATGAGGGATGCTCACTTCCTTGATGATGGCGCCTTCTTTTTTGAAAAGATCAATCGTCGCAGAGTTGAGTTTCTCAATATCGGATGAAATTCCCTTCATTGAAAAATATTCTTTCGGAAGTCCGATCTTCAAATTTTTGAGTGTTCCATTCTTTACAGCAGAAACATAAGATGGAACGGGTATGGGCGCGGTGGTCGAGTCGCGTCGATCGTGACCCGCAATGATTTCGGCGACTGCTGCACAGTCATGCGCGTCGTCAGCCAGTGGCCCTACTTGATCGAGAGAGCTCGCAAACGCGATGACGCCAGATCGAGATACCCTGCCATAGGTTGGCTTCAGGCCCGTAAGTCCGCAGAACGCAGCGGGCAGCCGAATGCTTCCGCCAGTATCCGTACCAAGAGAGGCAACGCATAACTCTGCAGCAACAGCCGCAGCTGAGCCTCCGCTACTTCCTCCCGATGTTCTTTTCAAATCAAACGGATTTCGCACGGGTGCAAATGGGCCATTCTCGTTGCTGGATCCCATAGCAAACTCATCGCAGTTTGCGCGGCCAATCAAAAACGCACCTGCTGCTTCAAGTCGTTCTGTCACCGTCGCCGAACGAGGCGCTCGATATCCTTCAAGCATGCGACTTGCCGCGGTTAACAATTTTCCGCGTATGGAGATCATGTCCTTTATTGCAATGGGCATTCCACTCAGAGGTTTTGTGACATCGAAAGCGGTTTGGCTAAATTTTTTAACGAAATCGTCTTCAAAAATTTCAATCAATGCATTGGTCTTTTGATTTCTATCTTTCGCTGTTTTCAAAAGGTCTCGGTAATATTCCGAAAGACTTATTTTTTTGTCGCGCAAGTTGTTCTGAAGATTCTGTAGGCGTCCCATTTTTTAAGATCTTTCAATGATGGATGGGACCTCGTACATTAATGCATCCGGAAGGCCGCTGGATGTCGGAGCATTTTGCAGAGCTTCTTGATTAGTGAGATTGAGGGCATTGACGGCTTGATCCCGATTCTCATCTCGGAGCGATTGAACGGGGTCGATGCCGAGCTGTGAATAAAATGCCGACAAAATATGGAAGTTGGCCATTCCTTTGGCTTCTTCCGCAGACATTTTCACCTCGTCCAGAGCCTTCACGTAATGAAGAACTCCGTCAAATTGGTCCTGAAAACGTGATTTCTCGCTATCTGAAAGCTTCAGATAGGCCAGTGCGGCAATTTTATCGACAGATATGCTCATGAAGTCCGTAGGATCGTGCAAAATCCTCTCGAGATCAAGAAACTGTTGGGGATTGTTGACAGGGGAGTGTGCGACATGAAAGACAAATAGTCTATGAACATTAAGGCTACCGATATTCGCAAAGGCTACGTTTTAAGATTTAAAAATCGCATGGTTAGGGTTATTTCTGCGACCCATCATACTCCTGGAAATCTGCGAGCCATGATGCAGGTTGAAATGAAGGATATCGTTTCAAATGCAAACGTATCCAACCGGTTTCGAGCTGATGACAGTGTTGAAAAATTGAACTTGGATGTGCTTTCAATGGAATTTCTCTACAAAGAGGGTGATTCCTTCGTGTTCATGAACGGCGAAAACTATGAGCAGGTGAACTTGAGCGCTGAGCTGGTGGGGGATATTGCTGGATATCTCTTGCCCAACTCCAAAGTGACGGTTTCTTTCGTCGATGGAACTCCGGTTGCGGTTGAGCCTCCTCCTCGTGTGACTTTGAAAGTAGTGGCAACCGAGCCTGGCATTCGAAATGCGACAGCAACGAATGTTTTAAAGCCGGCGACTTTGGAAACGGGAATTTCTGTGGGAGTTCCTGCATTTATCGGTGAAGGTGAATCCATTGTGGTAAATACCGAAACTGGTGAATATATGAGCCGCGCTTAAGAATTTACTCAGTCCTTCGGAATATATTCCGTGAAAGATTTTGGCCAGGTGTCTGGAACTGGTGCTGTGACATCAAGAGCTTTCCATTTAAGTCGCCATGCGTGAAGACCGAAGGCGTCCTTCCATCTCTCCGCCCCATAGAGTGAATCTCCACAAATGGGATGTCCAAGATATGCAAAGCCAGCGCGAATCTGATGGCGTTTGCCGCGACCTATCAGATCAATTTTGATCAGTGATCGTTTTGATGTGGAATGCAAAGTTTTCCACGAGCATCTTCCCATGATTTGAGATTTTCCGGTTTCCGTCACAGTCACTTTTTGCGATCGTTTGTATCGGCTAAAGAAATAAAGCTGAAATTCTCCTGAATTCAAAGCTCCTTCGACCAGGGCCAGATAGGTCTTTTGAATTTCTTCGCTTCTAATGAGCTCTCGCATCGATAGATATGTTTCAGGATTCTTCGCGACGAGTATACAGCCCGATGTTCGTTGATCTAGGCGATGGGCGATTCCCGCTTCTGGAACAACAGCTTGTTCAGGTCGCTCTCGTCTAAGCCATGCCTCGAGACTCTCGTCCTTCAATTTGACATCGTCGCTGATGCTTGCATCATCATCATCGCCACGAGAGAGTGTATGCCAACCCGAAGGTTTGTTAACCACCATCCATCGCGATTTATCAATGAGAATCACGTGAAGTAATATCCTCAGTTTTATCGAATTTAAAACTTTCTGCCAATTTCTCCCGTTCACTGTCAGTGAGAGTCGACTTCGATGTGACGACAATAGATTGCTCTTTCTTTGTCTTTAGATCTTGTGCCGAAGCTTGAACAATTCCGTTCGAATCAATACAAAACGTCACATTAATCTCGGGTTCGCCCGCTTTCGATTCTGGAATATCCGTGAGAGTGAATTCGCCAAGCAAAATATTCTCTGTCGCGACTTTGCTTTCGCCCTGCAACACTTGAATTTTTACGGACTTTTGCCCGTCTGTGACCGTGGTAAAAATGTGACTGGCCTCAGTTGGAATCGTTGAATTTTTAGGAATCAAAAAATTGCAGAACCCACCAGCTGTTCGAATTCCCAAACTAAAGGGCGTGACATCCAGCAATGTCACGGGGGTTTCCTCTTCGAGAAGCGATGCTCCTAAAATGCTCGCTCCAAGCGCCACCGCTTCATCGGGGTGCACGTTTTTAGAAGGAATTTTTCCGAAGAAATCTTTCACCTTCTGCTGAACAATTGGCATCCGTGTCATCCCACCGACGAGTAGTACATCATCGATTTCATGCACTTTGAGCGCCGCCATATCCAGTGCGTCTTGACAGATGCGAATCGTGTCATCGACAAGATCTTCCGTCAGGCGCTCTAAAGAATTACGTGTGACATTTATTTTGAGGTGTTTTGATTCATTGTTGATGCTGATCAAAAATGGAAGATTCACCTCTGTCTCCAGTTGACTCGACAACTGACATTTTGCGACTTCAGCCGCATCTTTTAGCCGTTGAAGCGCCATGCGATCTTCTTTCAAAGAAATTCCGTTTTCTTTTTCGAATGTCTTAGAGATCGATTCGATGATTCGCTGATCGAAATCTTCACCTCCAAGAAATGTATTTCCTGCTGTCGAGAGAACTTCGAATGTATCCTGACTAATATCCAAAATGGAAATATCAAAAGTTCCACCACCCAGGTCGTAGACGGCGATTTTTTTATTCATTCGTCGATTGTAGCCAAAAGCCAAGGCAGCGGCGGTCGGTTCATTGACGATTCTTAAAACATCGAGTCCTGCAATATAGCCCGCATCCTTCGTCGCTTGACGTTGACCGTCTGAAAAATATGCCGGCACGGTAATCACGACTTTATCGACTTTGGAGTGAAGAGATTCTTCGGCGATTTCTTTGATTTGCTTAAGAATGGTGGCGGATATTTCTGGAACAGGATGCTTCTTTCCAAAAATCTGAATTCGTGGATCTCGGTTTGGGCCTTGCACGATTTTATAGGGAACAGATTTTATGGCGCGCTGAACTTCGGCGGCATCGAAATTTCTGCCAATGAGACGTTTGGCAGCAAACACCGTGTTCTCGGCGTTCGTGACAGCCTGGCGTTTTGCGATATGTCCGACGAGTCTTGAACCATCAGGAGTAAATGCGACGATTGAAGGAATAGTTCGATAGCCTCCACGCTGTTCCAGAACTCTTGGCTCTCCGTTTTCAACAATGGCAACGCAAGAGTAGGTGGTGCCTAGGTCTATGCCCAAGACGAAATCGTTCATATGATGATTTTAGAACAACTATCGACAGACTTGCACGTGCTTTCGCCGCATCGGTTGGTTTTTCTACTTCAACTGTTTTAGTTTATCCAAAAATTTAAGAGCGTCTGCATGCTGTTCGTCTTGCTTGAGAATATTTCGAGCTTCTCGCTCGGCCCCCTTGTTGTCACCAAAAAGCACCAGTGCTTTTGCAAGACTCAATTGAATATCCAGGTCCATCGGTTTGACGGATTTCGCTCTGAGAAGCATTTCTTTCGCGTCGCGAAGCCGATCGATTTTTCGCAAGGCCACAATGGCCTGTGCGAGAAGGGCTTGGCATTCCACAGATTGAGAATCCATTCTAAAAATATCGTCGAGTTGACTAAAAACTTCTTCTGAAAATCCTTGATCCTTTATCTTATTTTGACAGAGCTTAATCAGATCTTTCGAACGTTCACGAAAGGCTGGCCCCTGAACTCGATCCTTGGCTTGAGTATATATTTTTCGATTCGGAATAATTTTGATGGCAGCGACAAAAGCATTATACGCCTCAAGGTAGTTTTGATTTTTTTCTTGCTCGAGGCCGAGCTTATAAAAAGTTTCAGCTTTGCCCATTCTCTCCATTTCTGGAGACATTTTCAAATCTTTGAGCGGCGTTGATTTAGGAGTTTTGTTTTGAAACGCAATTCGTCGGTCGAGAGCCTCTTTCTCAATGGGATTTTTAAGAAGGGCATAGGCTTTTTGGATGCGGCTAAAGATCGTCTCAAGCCGTCGTTTGTATGGCCCAAGTTCTTTTCTGAAAAAATGATCTGGATGAAATGTCTTCGAAAGAAGGTGGTAACGCTTTTTTATTTCATCGTTTGAAGCCCGGGGCGTCAGGTCAAATAAAATGTAGGGGCTAGTTTCTTCTGGTAAATTTATTTTTTCATGAATCCGTCTTCGTATCTCTCTATCGAGAGCTTTGAGAATGGGATCTCGATCTTCTTGATCCAATATTTTCTCTATGTCTTGAGTTTGTGAATCAGTCATAAGAAATTAGGCCTCTGTCGCTTTGAGAGCTTGGCTCATATTGTCGACGAATATTTCCATTTCCTGTTTCGAAGCCGTGAGCGGCGGAAGAATTCTCAGAATATGAG
Source organism: uncultured Bacteriovoracaceae bacterium (assembly GCA_964626465.1). GTDB lineage: Bacteria > Bdellovibrionota > UBA2394 > UBA2394 > UBA2394 > CAZRCG01. The sequence goes on from CAZVFP010000008.1 coordinate 34,584, forward strand.
GAGGAATTCTTGTGACCAATACTTTTTGAGCTCGGAGCTGTTCAAATATTTTTGTGATATCCTCTTTAAATTCAATGCCAATCATGAGCCCACGACCGCGGATGTCCACAACGCGTTTGTTGGAGCCAATGCGAGTTTTAAGAAGCGTCCAAAAAAATTCAGACCGTTCGCGTAAACCCCTCCAGAATTCTTGGTTGTTGATAGTTTCGATCACTGCCAGAGCGGCTGCTGCACAAACAGGATTTCCTCCGAAGGTTGTTGCATGTGATCCGACGGTCATGGTGGTTCCGATTTTTTCAGAAGCGAGCAATGCGCCAATCGGTAAGCCGCCGCCGAGTCCCTTTGCGATGCTCATGAGATCTGGTCTGACGCCATAAAAATCCATCGCGAACATGGATCCTGTTCGGCCAAGACCCGTCTGAATTTCATCGGCAAGCAGCAACGCGCCCGTCTCATCGCAGCGCGCTCTCAGCGCTTTCATAAATTCAATTGTCGCGGGATGCACGCCGCCTTCGCCTTGTATGGGTTCTACCCAAACGCCGGCCGTTTGCTCAGTGATGGCAGTGAGTGCAGAAATATCGTTGAAATTGATAAATTTGAATCCTGGAACGAGCGGTTCGAATCCTTTCCAATATTTTTCTTGTCCTGTACCCGAGAGACTTCCAAATGTTCTGCCGTGAAAAGATTTGTGAAATGAAATGAATTCAATTCTTGGCTTTCCCTGATCATAGAAATATTTGCGAGTGATTTTTAATTTCGCTTCGTTTGCTTCTGTTCCTGAATTGCAAAGAAAAACGCGATCTGCGAATGAGATCTCTTTTAATTTGATCGCCAGTTTCATAGCAGGTTCATTCCAGAACATCGTCGATGTATGAAGTACTTTTCGAATTTGTTCTTCAATCGCTCGCACCACGGCAGGGTGGCAGTGCCCGAGATTGCTGACGGCAATGCCTGAACTAAAATCTAAATATTTCTGCTCTTCTGTATCGTAAAGATAGCTGCCTTCTCCGCGAGAAACGACGAAGGGAGCGGGGGCAATATTGGGAGTGAAAGTTTTTTTGGCTTGTTCAATTAAGGAGTGAGAAGCATTCATCTTGGTTATCATCCTACGATCGCGGATGAAAACGATCAAACACTTCCATCAGTCGTTGTTTAGAAACGCTCAAATATTTTTGCGTTGTTGACAGAGACGCATGGCCGAGAATCTCTTGGATAAAACGTAAATCAGCGCCTTCATCAAGAAAATGCGTCGCGATGGTGTGTCTAAAAAGATGTGGATGTAATCTTTTATGATGACTCATTTGCAGGCTCAATTGTCGTAGTTTCTTGCGGACGGTTCGTGGATTCAGTGGTTTAGAGGCATCGCGGAAAGAGCAAAAAACCCAAGTTTCCGAGGTTTTCACATGGGTTAAAATGGATTTAAGAGGTTTCGAAAGCGGGACAACCCTCTTCTTTCGCCCTTTCCCAACAAGCGTAATGAGCCCACGACCTTCGTCTATATCTGTCCATTTCAAGTTCGTCGCTTCCGATATTCGTGCTCCCGTTGCATAAAGAAATTCGAGAAGTGCTTGGATGGACGATTCGGTGTCGAGAAGCGCCTTCACTTCGTCATAGGCGAGAACTTTTGGTAGTGATCTGGCAGATTTCGTCTTTGGAAATGTCAGCTCTGAATCATTTTGAAGCAGCGCCTTTTTGCTCAGAAACTTAAAAAAATTTCGATATGTGGAGTAGGCTCTCGCCTGAGAAGCGGGTTGTAGGCTTTTTGAAAGGTGGAGGCAGAACTTATTCCAGTTCTCTTTCGTAAGATGTGTCAAATCGTCATGAAAATATTTTTTTAGCCGTTCGAGATCAACTGCACTAGCTCTGTGGGTGTGAGGACTAAAGGATCTGTAAAGGGTTCTTTGCTTGAAAAAGTTTTCGATGCAGTTCGAAATGGCATATTGTTTTGTATCCATTGCTTGATGTCTGAGAGAGCTCGCTCGGCAGCAGCTGTTTGGCGATCCCTCTTGCCCCTCTTCTTTATTTTACCGCTTTCAGGAGCTGGCGGGGGCAGGAGTCCAAAATTAAAATTCATAGGTTGAAAATATCGAGGGTCCGATTGAATAAGATATCGGATCAGACTTCTCAATGCCGTATTTTCAGGAGGCAGGGGATAGCCAAGCATTTGCAGGGCAGCGTAATGCCCGCTGGCGAGTGCTTCGGTATATCCTTCGGAGCCTGTGATTTGCCCCGCCATATGAATTGAGTTGAATCGCTTCAGACTCAGGCGATCATCCAGGTGCAACGGCGCATTGATGAAAGAATTACGATGCATTGCGCCAAGACGAACAAATTGCGCTTGAGACATGCCCGGCAATTGTTTGAATACTCGCTCTTGCTCGGGCCACTTCATTCGCGTTTGAAATCCAACCATGCTGAGCAATTCTCCGGCTGCTTTTTCGCGTCGAAACTGAATGACGGCATAGGGGCGACGTTCAGAATGGCGGCCTGTTTGTCGAAGAGAATCTAAATGAGACTCAAATCCAATGGGTTTCATGCAGCTAAAGGCAAGCGTATCGCGACCTCTTCGCGCGAGTTCTTCAATGGGCAGACAGCCTTCAAAAAACTTTAGTTTTTCATCTGGATGATGAGCCTCTACTTTTTCGGCAGCGAGAATCTGATCTCGAAAATGATCGTATTCCGCTTCGGTCAGTGGAAGATTTAAATAATCGTCGCCATCTTCGTTGCGACTGGCCCAGAAAAAAGCATTTTGATCTAAAGACTCAAGGGTCACCACAGGCGAGGTGGCGTCATAAAAATAGAGCCCCTGATCATCGAGTTTCTCGCGAATATGGTTCATGAGAGAGTCAGAAGTCAGCGGTCCGGTCGCCATCAGAATAGGGCAGTCAAATTGAGAAAGGTCCTCGATCTCCTCAGTTTTCCATTCAATCAGAGGATGTGTTTGAAGCGCTTTCGTGACATGTTCGGCCAGTTTTTCGCGATCGACAACAAGAGCTTTTCCTCCAGGAACCTGACAATCAAGGGCAATTTTCAGAACTGGTGATCCGAGAAGCCGAAGTTCTTCTTTCAAAAGGCCATGTGCAGAATGAATATCGAGAGATTTGAAGCTATTGCTACAAACAAGTTCAGCCGCATGAGGTAAACGATGAACGGCTGAAAATTTTTTGGGCTTTTGTTCATACAAGACGACGCGAGCTCCTTCTTCTGCAAGTCGAAGAGCTGCTTCCGAACCGGCGAGCCCGGCACCAATGACCACAAAACGTCGAGAACCAGAAGATTCTGAGCTTCCATCTTTTTGAGTCATCCGGAAGGTCTGAGCCACTTTCAGCGAAAGATCAAGGATGAATTGCTCAATGATCGTTCTTGTCAAAGAGATCAAACTTGTAAGAAATCGTATTTTAATAAACACTTATAAAAACGACATGGCAAAACGCGCTGAAAAAAAAATAAATACAAGTTCTTCAAAACCTTTAGGAACAACTTCATTAAAACGATTTGTAATCGTTGAATCTCCTACAAAGGCAAAGACAATTCGGAAATTTTTACCCCCTGGATATCATGTAGAAGCCTGTGTTGGTCACATTCGCGATCTGCCAGCGTCAGCTAAAGAGATTCCAGAGAAATATAAGAAAGAAAAGTGGGCGAGTCTCGGCATCAATGTCGATGATGATTTTACGCCCATCTATATTATCCCCCCCGCAAAGTCGAAAATCATCAAGCATCTCAAAGAATGCATGCGAGAAGCCGACGAATTGATTCTGGCAACGGACGAGGACCGCGAGGGAGAAAGTATTTCGCACCATCTTTTAGAAGTCTTGAAGCCGACCATTCCGGTGAAGCGGATGGTTTTTCATGAAATTACCAAAGAGGCTATTGAGGACGCTCTGAATAATTTCAGAGATGTTGATGAAAAACTGGTGCAGGCCCAAGAATCTCGGCGCATTTTAGATCGACTTTATGGATATTCTCTCTCGCCTTTGCTCTGGACGAAAATCGCCTATGGCTTGAGCGCAGGCCGAGTGCAATCTGTGGCGACGAGACTCATTGTTGAGCGAGAAGAGCAGCGGCTGCGTTTTAAAAAGGGGATCTATTGTGGAATGGTGGCTGAACTGGCGGCCACCAAGGGCAGTTTTGAGGCCAAGCTCTCTAAGCTGCGCGATCAAAAAATCGCATTGGGACGAGACTTCGACGAAAACACCGGAAAAATCGCTGAAGGCAAGGATGTCTACCTTCTTTTGAAGCCTGAGGCTGAAAAATTATTGAAAAATTTGGATGGGAAAAAGTGGACGATCTCAGATTTGCAAGAGAAGCCGCTGACGCGTAAACCAGCGCCTCCATTCATCACGTCGACCTTGCAGCAAGAGGCCAATCGAAAGTTGGGATTAAATAGCCGTGAGGCCATGAGAGTTGCGCAAGGGCTCTACGAAAAAGGGTTCATTACCTATATGAGAACAGATTCCGTAAATCTGTCTCAAGAAGCGCTTCAGGGGGCGCGTCGACAAATCGAAAAACTCTATGGCAATGATTATCTCAGCCCGGGCCCGCGCCAATATACCGGAAAAACGCGAGGGGCTCAGGAGGCTCATGAAGCGATTCGACCTGCCGGAGGATCTTTCACTCTGCCTAACGATACAGGCCTCATCGGACTCGAGCTTCAGCTTTATGATCTGATCTGGAAGCGAACGATTGCAACCCAGATGGCAGACGCTCGGCAGATGAGCACAACCATCTCTATTCAAGTCGGTGAAGCAGAATTTCAGGCATCCGGCACTCGTATTCTCTTTCCTGGATTTCTGAGAGCCTATGTCGAAGGTCGTGATGATACTGAGGCGGCGTTAGAAGATCGTGAAGTGATTCTTCCCGAAGTCAAAGTGGGCCAGATTGTTGACAATAAAAATCTCGAAGTCACCGAGCATGAGACAAAACCTCCGGCTCGTTATACAGAAGCAACGCTGATCCAAACCCTCGAAAAGGAGGGCATTGGTCGTCCCTCAACCTACGCGTCGATTATGTCGACGATCGTTGATCGCGGCTATGTGAGACGGATGGGCAATGCGCTTGCTCCAACTTTCACGGCCTTCGCGGTGACTCATCTGTTGAAAAAACATTTTTCGAGTCTTGTAGATCTTCAGTTCACAGCACTGATGGAAGAAACTTTAGATGATATTGCAGAGGGCAAGAAGGGCTACCTTCAGTTTCTGAAAGAATTTTATTCTGATTCCAATCGAGGTTTGAAGACTCAAATTGATCAACAAACGAAGAAGATTGATCCAGAAGAATCACGGACGATTTTGCTCGATAATTTTCCGGATATTCAATTTAAGATCGGGAAATTTGGCCCCTATTTTTTACGGAAAGAAAAAGATTCTGAAGTTCGGGCATCCATTCCAGAAGATCTCGCTCCTGCCGATGTTGAAACAGACGTCATCGATCGTTTGATTCAACAAAAGAAAGATGGACCTCCTCACCTTGGCGTTGATCCAAAGACAGGAATGAAAGTCTATGTGATGACCGGGCGCTATGGACCCTATCTGCAGTTGGGAGAATCCGAGGATGCAGATGCACTCAAGCAAACGGCAAAGAAACCAAAGGGCAAGAAATCCAAGGGCGCTAAAGATTCGGCGAAAGATTCAACTGATCAGCAAATGACGGATCAACCCGTGGTGGCCAAGGTCAAACGAAGTGTTTTGCCAAAAGGCGTGAATCCGGCCACGGTCACGCTTACAGAAGCGTTAGGGTATTTGTCTCTGCCTCGTGAGTTAGGACAGACGTCTGAAGGGCATATTGTAAAGGCCGGTCTCGGACGTTTTGGACCCTATGTTGTCAAATCGGGAGGTGGTCTTGAAAAGCCAGAATATCGATCGCTCAAAAAAGAAGATCATGTTTTGCATGTCGATTTTAATCGTGCTCTCGAGATTTTTAAGGAAGAGCGCGCGAAAGGCCGCGGGGCTCGCAGTAAGCGTGCGGCACTTCGAGTCGTCGGGCAGCATCCGATTGAAAAAAAGCCTATCGAAATTTTTGATGGGCCATATGGGCCTTATTGCAAATGTGGAAAAATTAATGCGTCGATACCCAAAGAGATTAAGATTGAGGATTTGACTCTCGAGCGCGCCATTGAATTGATCGAGGGTCGACGTAAATAGGCGACTCTGTTTTCTGCCTATTTTTTGTCAGGCGCATCCTTACCGTCAGAGTCCTTGCCTGCAGGGCCCAGGTTCTTTGTCACGACCTCTCCAGGATTTCCCGGATTTCGAAGGACATAATATGAGAAGCGTCCGCTGTTTTTATCAGGTCCCGTAAAATAAGAACGCACTTTTGGAAGCAATTCGCGTAGCGCATTCCATCGAACTCTCTGAAAGCCCGCCTTGACCGCATCTGGAAGAGTGAATTGGGGTGGTTGTAGCCTGTCATTGATGACGATATAGACGCCGCCTGGCTTCAGATGTGAGCGAATCCAGTCCAAGTCTTCTTTTCGGGCGGGTTGATTAAATGAATAAATCGCTGCATACGGCCCCGTTTCTTGAACTAAGTGTTGAGCGGCATCGTCCGTTATGGATCCCTTAAGTAGCAGAGCTCCGTTTACAACTTTTGAGAATTCACCATCCGATGCCGTGGGAATTGGCCGTGTGTCGATTCCCACTTTGTTTCCCTTTCCATCATCCAGTTCTGAGAGAAGTCTCAGAATAAAAGGCGAACGTCCGTAGCCAATTTCGAGATAATTCGGAATTCCATCCAGTGTATTCGAAAATTGGCGAACAATGCTGGCGACTTCGATGATGCGAGGGTCAAAAACATAAAGCGGATGGCCATCTGGTTGGATAGGTCCAGTACTCGATTCGATAAAAAATCTCGCTCCCAGTGTTGGTGATGACAAGTCAAGATAAGCTCTCTCAAGGTCGCTATCAGAAGAGAGGGTCAAGAGCTTATCAACGAAGGCGGAAAAATTTTTTTCGTCCTCAGCCGACTTGACGACTCTTGCTTTGATTTTTTCAAAGATGGTTTGAGCATGAGCAACTCGTCCTAGCACTAAGTGCCCAAAGGCATATTGAATCTCGTCAATCCTAAAATAATGGTCAGCTGTTTCTTCGCCAATTTTTTTCTCCATCAGCTCCATGAATTCTCTTCTCAGAATCTTTTCGCGATTGATGAGCTCATCGCGTGTGAGCCTCACGGCCCGACGGCGAGCCCAGTCCTGGTCATCAAAATATTCTGTGACCATTCGCACTTTTCTTGGATCTTTCGATGCTGCTTCCAAGGCTGGCAGCAGAAGATCAATGCTTTCGATATCCTTGTCTCCTGATTTGATGAGCTCGCTTTTTAGGCGAAGAATATTCGCTAGTTTATCTGCAGCGGCTTCGTCCTTTGCGATATACTTCATGTAAAAGTAGCTGAGCACATAGGGATTGAACATCCAACGTCTAGAAATATCGTTGATGCGCCCGTCGCCCAAAAGAAGTTTGTAAATATTCAGCTCAGTGAGCTTCATTCTGATAATCAAAGGGTCGCGAGCCATCTCGTCTATCAAGTTGGAAAGCTGCATGACGTTTAGTCCTGATCTTGTTTGAAAGTTCGACGCCCCACCGGCTCTCGCCAAATAGGATCCAAATGCGGGACCTCCATTTGCAGCCAGATTGAGCGCTCGATAACTGACCAAAGCCCAGAGATCCGGATCTTGTGCAAAATCAAGAGCCAGACTTGTGCTCTGTGGGCCCGGGGGCAAATAGTTTTGCACGCGCCCTATGACGATTTGTGGATTTCGAGCTCTTCCAATCGCCACCAAATCCGCACTAAATTCAGCTGCAGGTGAAATCCTGAGGGTTGCGTCTTCAGGCGCTGAATGCGAAGGCTGACCTAGCCTTGCCAAATCGTTAGCGCAGGCCTCTGAATTCGGGGTTGAAGCATTTCCGCCAGAGCCAGGAGCGGGCTGTTCGGCCAAAAGCATTGCGGGTATTGTTGCCAACCAAATAAAAATCCCAAACATTCGACCATGCTTGAGATATGTCCATCGCATGCTCATGGCTTCTAGTTCTTCGGCTCTGATATAATCGTCTGCCCTGTTGGAGCTGGAGGCGCAGGTATAGTCCACTTCTCAGGTACAGGCTGAGTTGCGGGTTGAGGTTGAGGTTGAGGCGTAGACGGCGAGAAGGTTTCCTGAGGGGGTGAAGCCCCCTCAAGCAGGTCATCTAAGCCGGCATCCAGCGTGCGCAGAATGGACCCATCGCCGTTCTTAAACTGGGCCTCGTTATTCAATAAGACCTTTGCGACGGTATCCCGTGTTGAGCCAGCTCCAGCAGCCCCAGCATTTGCGAGAGCCTCATTCGCCCGCTCTCGAGCGAGTTTCGGTGTTTTCGATACTTCAAATAATGTTTTTTCCAGTTTTCCATCAATGAACATGCCGACCATCTCGACGTCTTTGCCCTCGGCATTCTTATCTTTAACGACCTCAAATTTGACATGTGAACCTTGGCCGCTCTTTGCTGCGGACTTGAGCTTGCCCTTAGCCTCGGCTTTTGACACGTGGATCATCAGAAAGTCATTTAGCCATGATTCAACCCCGCGAGCTTGTTGCTCATTATTCCACGCGTTATTTTGAACCAATTCCAATACTTCTTTCGAGAGCTCCACGGTTCGTCCATGCTCCGCAAAGATTTGACGTTTGTTCAGTTTCTCGACGGCCTTCGCCATCATCTCCTTCGGGGCTGAATTTGGTTGAAAAATCACAATGCGAAGTCTGTTCAAAAGCTCTGGGCGGAATCTGTATGTTTTGCCATCGGCAGTCGGGAAGCCCTCCTCAAGAACTTTCACGATCCTGCCATAGGCTGCGTCGTCGATATGCCCGACTCTCCTTATGGATTCTGAAATAATATCCTGAGCAGCATTTGAGGTAAGAATAATTGCTCCCTCAAATTTTAAAGGTTTGCCCTCGTGATCGGCCATTTCACCGCGGTCAAAAATGCCCAATAAAACATCTTGAAGTGCTATGTCTGCTTTTTCCACTTCGTCAATCACGACCACAACAAAACCACCTGCAGAAGCTCGCACCGCTTTTGTTAACAAGCCCCCTTCGGGCGTATAACCGACATACCCAGGGGGCGCCCCGACCAGTCGAGCTGCCGGAGCATGAGGCCCCCCCATTTCGCCACCATCAACAAATACCATAGCCGATTGATTTCCTTCGTTCATATGTCTGTTAATGTTCTGAGCCGTGAAAGTTTTTCCAGCTCCGCTGGGTCCAATAAAGAGAAAAACGGGTGGCTTATTGGGTTGATCAGCAGGGGTGTTTCCCGCTGCATAATTCACAAAGTCCTTGGCGACCTCTCCGATTGCCTGATTTTGCCCGATGACCTTAGCCAAGAGTGCTTCTTCTAGGCTATCAGCGCGCTCCAGTTTTGTTGACGTACCAGCCTTCTTACCCGTGGCTTCTGCCGTGATCGTTTTCACTAAGCCTTGATCGATTTGCCAAAAAACTAAAGGCTTTGCTCCTTGAATCTGACTGAGTTGAGCCAGCTTCTCCCGCAGTTGTTCTTCAGCACTCTTTATTTCTGCTTTTAACCCTCCCAAACTACCAGGTGAGCTTCGTGACGCCTGAGTATGTTCAGTTCTCTTTTGCACAAGCGTTTGATTGAGCTTTTTGATCTCCGCAATCAAATCTTCTTCGCTCCTTAATTGTTTATTGAGACCCTGAACTTCCTTTGTGAGATCTTCGAATTCTTTTTGCGCCGGCCCTTTAAGGCCGCCGAAATCCTTTAGTTCGGTCAAGTTTTTCAACCGAGCAGTCTTCGCGACGAGATCAAGAGCGTGTTCTTGTCTTTCTAATTTTTGTTGTCCCATCTTGATCAGAGTTTTTGCTCCAGCGAGTGGAAACTCCGGATTCAAAGCCGCTCCGGATTTCATCAGGGCGTCAAGCACCTCCGGATCCATCGAGACAATATCAAACCCGGCTGTGTGATTGACCTGCCGAACGAATTGAAACAGTGCTAACGCTTGATCGTCTCGATTGAGTGGCGCCAAATGAATCTCTGGAAGACCAGCGGTCGCTCGGTTGATGGCCTCAATACGATTCAGAATATTTTGTCTTCGAGATTCAAAGATCACTTTCACCCGAGAATTTGAAAGCAATTTTGTGATTTCCCCTCGAATAGGCTGCCTTGTGACAGAGCTTGTACTATTTGGTTCATCTGTAAATAAATCATCAGCTTCTGGAACGACCACAACCAGCATGCCGTCTTTATTTTTTTTCAACTCAGCCTCAACAGCTTCGCCAATCGCCGTTGCTGGATGCTTGACTTCTGCACCTGGCGTTTGTCGAGGACTTGCATTCTCAATTTGTCGCCAATCAACCGCGACTACCTGAGCGCCTTTGAGAGGGGATCCTGGGCTCGAAGCTTCTAAACTTCGCGCAAATTGCTCTATGACCATCGATTTTCCTGACGAGCGAGGTCCAGAAATAATGGCGGCCTGACTATTGGCGAGACGGCTTCCCAGATTTGCGAGGGCTACTTCGGCTCCGAGCGGGGCAACTGAGCCTGCGCCTGTTTCTCCGAGGGGACGAACCGCTGCAGCACAAGCAGCAACGCTTGGCGATTCTGCGCCCAGTATTTCGTTGCCTCCTGCATTCAGCAGGGTCAGAAAAAACATCGCGAGTATTGTCATGAGTCGGTTGTTCTTCACAGTTTCCTCGCTAGCACACCTTTCTGATTTCGAATACCAATTCGGTTCTTGTGCAGTTGTCTGCAATTACTTGTGCAACTAATTATGTGCAATTAATATGCCATTTTGTGACGAGCACAAGGTGGGTTGAGAATGTCTTAAAACGGGTTCTGCTGGGTCAACATGCACGATCGGATATCTTCTATGCCGATTCAATCTGAATTCTTTTCGCGGGACATTCGTGTCGCAGTTTTACCTAAACGACTCTCAGTTTGTGGGACGCTGACCGGCGTCCTTTGAAGTCGATGATTCTCGCAGAGAGCCGATTTAGGCTGATAAGTTCCCTGTTGCGGGCCGTTTTCAAAACAGCTCTGCATGCCTGGCATAGACCTTGCAATCTGGTTCCCATAGAAGCCTGTGAAGCTTAGCTTGGGGCACTAGCGTGAATGCGAAATCTGTTGTAGAGATTTCGGGGTTCACGGTTGATAGAGGCTTGACACCTCATCGGCTGAAATGGTTTAAAGAAGCCTCAGGGTTAAGTGGTTTAAATTGTTGTTTTATATTGTGAACCGAATGGGCTTTAGAAAAAATAGGCGTCTTGAAAAAAGATGCTTGAACTGAAGGACTCTTTAAGCTAGGTGCTTCTCATTGAGGCTTTAGAGGCCGGAAGTTTTTGAAAGTTTATGGGATTTTATTGGGTGATGAGCTCAGTAATGAAAACGGGAACGAAACACTGAAAACGAAAGTGAAATTAGGAGAATCAATAAAATGAAAACGACACGAATTTTAAATATTTTGGTGGGTGCTGCTTTGAGCGTAAGCTTGAGCTCATCCGTTTTTGCTGCTGGCGCTGGCGCTAGCACTTTGCAAGTTTCTGCTGTTGCCGCTGCTGCTGCAGGACTTCTGGCGACATCGCAGCCAAACTCAGTTGCTGCTTTCAGAGCTGATGTGCTTGCCAACCCCGCCGCATTTCAAACCCCGGCGCAAATTACAGCTTGGGCAGGTGCTCGTGGCATTCAAGGCATTACCGTAGCTGGCATTGAAGCGAATCAGATCAACTTTGACGCTGCTAAAGCAACTGCTTTGAAAGGCGTTACAGTTGTCGATGCAACCTCTTCGAGTGCTCTTTTGGCCTCAGTAAAGGGTGTAGATTCGGCGAAATGTGGTTTGTTGCAATCTGCTCCTGTGAGCGATCGTGAAACCTTGAAGGCTGGAAATGCCGCGTTTAAAAATGCAATTGAAGGTTATGTGCACACGATCCAGTTCGTTGGTGGCAATGCAAAAGAACTTTCTGCTCAAATGGCAGGTATTGCGTATTCTGATCCAGCTGTAGCGAAGGGTGCAGAACTCGTTGCGAAAGAGCTGAACAATATTGTTTCACAAAACGGTCAGCTTCCTACTGCAGATGATTTGGCAAAGGCCGCTTCCAATGCAGCTTCTGGCCAAGGCATGCCAAGCAATGAGGCAACTAAGTTAGGTCAAGAAATTGCTCGTACCTGCGCTCCGGCGTTCGTTGGACAACCGGCTTAATTTGAATTAACACTTTCGATTTAAAAAACAGTGTTGTTTTTTGGCCCCCGTCTCTGATGAAGAGGCGGGGGTTTTATTTTTTGACGGCATCGCCTTGAAGAGAGAGTGCAATGTTTGCGCAGACACTCTTGAGGGCGGAGCCTTGGCCCTTTTAAAAGCCTTTCCAGACCCCTGGTACTATGGCATAACGCTTGCAATAACCTTCTCTTAAGTGGATCTATTGGGAGGCAATGAGTGGTCGCAAGGCATCTCAAATTAAAGATTGTCAGATTTCTTGGGGCTTCTATTGGCCTTTTTCTGCTCGTAATTCCGAGTCTTTCTTTTGCCCAACTCGCGCCTGAACTCTGCCTTCCGCGAGAGAGTTCTTCGAATGATTTCGAGCATATATTTGATATTAAAAATCCCGCGGCAGATATCACTGAGGCTCCCTCGAGTCCGCTTCGGCCAAGTGAACCAGAGCTTCCGTCCTCTCTGCTCAATCCCTCAGCACTGCCTGCTGGTGCAATGGCTCGACGCCCAAGCTCTCAGACGGCGGCGATCACTGCTCAGAAATTGACCTCAGACGAGCTTCAGTCTGTGGCTCAGACCTTGCTTAAATTTTATCAAGAGCAGAGTCGAGGGCGAGTGGAGCCGGCTACACGTCAGGCTTACGAAAATATCTTTAAAAAATATGGAATGGAGTTTAAGGCCGGCGGAAATACATTGGCTTCGGCTGTGAGTGAATTGTTGCAGCATTATCTGCGATGGGATCATCCTTCCATCCGAAATGCTCAGAGAAGCCAGATCATTTCGGATTTTGCTATAAAAGACGATCCTCTTTTGGCGAACTATTTTCAATTAGAGCCCAACTCGAATCGGACATTGATGGAATATATCTTCAATGAGCTTCTGCTTGATCCTGCTAAACAAAATAAGATTACTGCTACAGAAGGTCCCTGGGATATTCTCTATAGCTTCAAGGTGCAGATGAGAGGATTGCTTTTGCAATCGCATCCTAAGCTTTATGATGAGGCCCAGCGAGAATGGCAGATTCAGCCTGAAGAAACGGCCGCTGGTTCTCGAATTCTCAAGCCTTCTCCGTTGTTTTTGACCTTTGGGCGAGTTCGTCAATTCACATTGCGAACTCGCGATCTTTCACGCCGTGGGGGCGGACTTGGGACTTTTATGCCATTGTTTAAAGAGCGTCTCGAAGCTCTCATTCTTGCCAATAATGGCCACTTCAAAACAGATCTGGTTTTCGATGCCATTAATTTTTCTCCCGTGCAGTTTGAGGAATTTGAAAAGAGAAAAAAAATCAGAGAAGAGATCGTGGCTCTTGAAATATCGAAAGCTGGAGTTGAAAAGACACATAAAAATTTTGGTCTGCCTTCGGCATATAGAGGCAATTCTAGCATCAAAGACTTTGTCGATTCAAAAATTCAAAGACGAGAGAGAGAGCTAGACTATCAAACGCCTTTAGTTAGGCTCACGATAGAGTTTGACGACTTTAAAAAGAATCGACCTGTGCCGGCGATACAGGGCTGGGGCAAGATATCTGATGATTTGTTCACGCCTGCCGAAAAGCAGTCGTTTCAAGACGCTCTCTTTGAGTATTACAAATCTCTATTTGATCAGATCAAAGCGGATCGAGTGCCAGATCCAGAATTAATCAAAAAATATCCGTTCTTGAATCCATCGCAGTATATTCCAAGCAACTATAACTTTGAAGCCATCCGTCAGGCCGGAACAAATCGTCATAGCTCATATGGAGTTTGGCAGACGCCAGCCCCCGAAGAGCCAAGCCTCGGAGAAAGTCAGTTTGAGCAGTTTAAGAAAGCGGCCATCAAGGCACAAGTCGATAAGGCATTGGGTGCACTGACAGGCGCTGAATTTGGCCTGAAACTTGAATCGATCCTCGAAGATGGATTGCGTTATGATTCGAATGGATTTTATCCTGACAGAAAGGCTCGAGAAAAAAATGCTGCTTGGTATGATCCCATTCTGGGTCGTGAACGACAGCCCAAGACGAAGTTCTTTGATTTTGCAGCAGAAGTTGAGCCGAAATATTGGCCAGCGCTTTATATCGTTTCACTCGTGAAGAACGATAAATCGATTCAGCGGCTTCCATATGAATATGCGCATTTGTTGACCTGGTCCAAACCTGAATTAGAAACTCTGGCTCAGATAAAAAAATCAATTCCATCATATGGAAATGATTTTATTTCTGATCCAAAAAAACAACGCCCTTCGCTTGAAAGGTTGCGGGCAGATCTGGCGACGATACAAAATCCACTCCTCTATCTCGGTGAATTCACATATGAGAGCATGGACGATTTGAAACAAGTTCAGGAGCTGACTAAACAAAGATTAATTGAGCGAGACACCATCGCTTCTGGATTGCGTTTTTCTCGTCTGGGATGCTTTGATACTCAATCCCCAAAGCCGCTCCGGGCGTTTCTTTTACCTGAAGGCCCACAGCCGGAGATGACTCCAGAATATTTCGAAGAGTACTTCAGCAGTCCAAAAGACAGAGAGCAACTGTCTACTTCATTGAATCAGAAAGAGTTTTTTGAAAAGATGGATAGTTGCCTCGTTCGACTGAGGGAAGAAAGAAATAGATTAGAACAAAAAGTCATGGCCAGCTGGAAGCTAGAAGCTGATCATGTGTTTACCGCGCAGTTAGAAGCTGCGGTAAAAGCGAAGCTCTCTGTTCTTGAGCTTCTGAGAAGTGACACAAATTTAGTGTCTTCATTTCTGACGAAATTGAATGGTCAATCGGGAGAAGCTCGTCGAAGCGCGCTTCTCGCAGAACTTTTAGCGGGAACAAAAGAAGATAACGAAAAAGTCTCGCGAGCGATCGTGCAGTTGATGTCTGATCCAAGCAAGGCAACGGCTCGCACAAAGCCCTTGGTGGAACTGCTTCAAAAATCTTTCAGTGACGAAGTTTTAGAATTCTTAAAAAACTCGATGAAGGATAAATCGCTGGAGGCCACTGGTTTTAATGGCATTCGCAATCTGTCGACTTATTTTGAGAAAACTTACCGTCTGGCAAACCAAATGGATTTTAAACAATGGTCTTTGGTAGAGTTAGATGCGGTCAATTATATTCAAACCCACCATGGATGGGAGTCGCCTGTTTTTAGTTCTGGATTGGTAGATCTTGGTTTGTATTTATATTTACTCACTCGATCAGTGAGACAAGATAAAAAAAATGGCTCTTCTGAAGAGTCTGCGTCTTATTTGGTTCCTGCATTGGATCTGGAGGATTCCGCAGAACTTCTGGTTGCGGCAGATGAGTTGGCGCGATCAGAGGTTTTAATTCCAGCGATATATGGAAAAGACTGGAAAAAAACACTGCTGAATGAGGGCAAAGAAGTGGTCACTCCTTTTGAGCTTAGAAGTCACGGAATGCTCGATGCGATTCGTGTGATTGAAGCTGTTTCAAAAGATCAAATCAGAGCGAGTCATTTTTTTGGATACAATGAGAGATTGAAATTTTTTCCGGTCCCTCAGCCTCTCAAAGATGTCTTTGAATCTGAAGTGGGAACTCTCCAACGACTGAAAGCCTATAAAGTGCCGACGAACGAGAAACATTTAAATTATTTGCGATCGGTGGCCGCCCATAGAATTCTTAAGCAGAAAGATGAAGTCTTTAGGCAAGCGTTGAAGCAAGACACAGAATCAGAAACTTCGAAAGCTCGACTGGCGAAAATGGAAAGCGCAAAGGCATTTCCTTCTGAAACATTGATTGAACTAATTCGCGAAACATCAGGCCCAGGTCAATATGAAGAATTGGCTCGAAAAATGGGGCTTTCGAAACCGGGCGAGTTAGATCCTCAGAGCAGAAATATTTTCGGGGATCAATTGAGGGTTCCTTATGCGGCAGGAAAGATCCAAAATTTGCATACCTCAATTTTTCAGTCGTTGATTGCTGGCATGAGATCTTACGATTTCTTTCTCCAGGATTTTTTTGGAGAGAGCAGTGATCCACAGACTCGTGAAATGAGAGATCGTTTTTCTCAAACATATCCGCAGATGCGTCTGGGCGCTTTAGAGATTGCTGGCTTTGACACAAAATCAGAGGCTTTTCGTCGAACCTTGCGTGAAATAGAAGAAAAAAATGAAATGCTTTTTAAGGATTTAGAGCAGATCTCAGAAAGATTTGTCAGCGCTGGACGCTCATTGGCAGAGAGCTTGGATAAGTCCCAGGGGCTTAGCCGAAAAGAGTTTTTAAAAATATTTAAAAAGGCAAAAGCAGATAAGCCATTTAATCAGAAACTTTTGGGTCTGAATAAATTTGATGGACCAAAAGAAGGTTTCGATGTCAGCAAAAGCAAAGCTCGCGAATTGCTGAAAGACTGCGGCATTTTAGTGTCCGAAAAGAATGAAGAAATGGCTCTGAAACAAGTTGATTGGCTCAGAGATTTTGTGATCTCGGCCCAAATGATTTTTAAAGACTTTAATAATTCTTTATCGTCGTCTGTTCTTAAGTACTCGATTCCATTGATGGTCAATCAAGTCATTCTTTCTGATCATAGCTCAGAAGTTGAAAAGACAGCGGCTCAAGATTCAAGATTCTTGGAAGAAGTGATCGCGACTCGCTTGGGAGCTGTAGCAGATGTGACGAATCTTTCGAATCAGATTGATATCAGAGCCGTGGCTCGCGTTTTATCGGACGCTCATTTGAAGGGGAATCTAAACTTTAAGAATGTCGATCAAACGCTTCGAAATATTGTAGGAGAATTGCATGATCTGCAACGACTTCTGTATGGGCAAGCTTATGACAAATCGGGCGGGCATTGGCTGAGCGAAAATGCGGACACTGTTCGTGGATGGGAAGAATCTGGGCGCGGTGGTTTTGAGATTATCTATCGTCGGGAGTTGGACCAGAAAACCTCGGGTCGATGGAAAAATCAATTTGAGCCTGATCTCCTAGCAAAAATTGAATCTCTCAATAGTGAGAAGAAAAAACTGGTCGACTCGATGAGAACCGAGTTGGCGAAAGTTGCGACTCATACTCAGGTCGATCAATTTTTAAAATTTCTCGACAGTCCCTTCTCTGTTACCCAGAAAACTCAGGATGGTGGCAGGCTCGAATGGTCGGGGGGCTTCGTTTTGAAGCGAGATGCTGATGTGGCTAAAGTTGTGGGCCTTGCTCAATTTTCACATACACCCGTCACATCAAGAGAGCTCTTTGGAGCAGATTATAGATCTCGATTCTCGATTCCAAAGAAATATGGCGCGAGTCTGGAAGAGTCTTTAGGTGGCGAGCATCTAGAAACATTGATGGGACGTTTGGGAGATCGTCGAACATGGGTTGCCGTGCTGAAAAGTCGCTTTGATAATATGGCGGCCCTGTTGACCGAACTTGGACAGAAGCCTGAGTTGGATTCGCTTCATTTGGCGGAATATTTGAATGGTCTCTATGAAAAAGGTGATTTTGACCCAGATATTATTTTTACTGGCTTGAGGATCGTGGTTGGGCAGGCTGCATCTCTGGTCGATCCACGAACAAAAAATCATGCTGTTGCAAAAGATGTGAAGGCGAGAATAGAACGTGCGTTATCCGATATTAGGCTGAGTATTCCAGACAGTCAGAAGTCGTCGCCTGAGTTTGCGCAGATCATGAAAGCGATTTCGTTGCCGTTGGATTTCTCGAAAATTAAAGTAGATATTCTGAAAGAACTAAAAAATGATACTGCGGAGAGAACACCTTTTGAGAAAGCTCTCTCAGGAGTTTTCCCAGGGATTGAGAATATGGGAGCTCTGATATCTAATGATTTTACTCACTTTGATTCTGTTCTGACTTCATATGAAAAATATTATCGCGGTGATGAAGAGAAGGTGGGCGCAGTCATTCATTCGCATATCGATAAGATTCTGAGCGATCCCTATGGCAAGAAGGTAAATCTTCAGGGACGACTTGCGCCCTATGCGCATACACTGAAGGGTGACGATGAACACAAATTGATGCGCGAAATGCACAAGACTCTGATTGAGTTTTTGTGGACTCAACCCGATTCATTTTTTTCTCCTGAAGCGAGAAAAGAATCGACTCGGGCAATCTATGAACATTTCTATGGAGATCGATTTGGATTGATTGAACCTCGAATGAGCGAATTTATTCAGGTTTATAATTTAGCAATTTCGAAGCTTCTCGAAACAATGAATGTTTCTCGAATGAATTTGAAGGGCGTGACAGGTGCTCAAATTTCTTCGGAAGATTTGAAAAAATTGATCTTTGCTGCGGTTGATGCTTCTGTTCAACCCAACTCAAAGAAAACACCGGCCGATCTGCTCAGAGATAACGAGTTTACTAAAACGACGTTAAAATCTTATTCAAGTGATGAAAAAACTTGGTCGAGTGATATCCAGCTCAAGCAACGGCAATCATTGATTGAGCAAGCTGAGTCGATAGCGACAGTCTTTCAGGTCGCAGGTCAGGTGGGCCTGACGGCTTCGACCAATTTGATTCGAAATCAACTGAAGCCAATCATCACAGACACGATGAAGCAGGCCGCTCAGATGAAAGCAACGCTTGGTTATTCGATAGACGATATCGTGACGGCAATGCATCAACTCAATCGGAAACAGCTCAAAGAAGATTATAAGGAATTGAAAGCTTCTCGGGAAACTCGTGAGCGAGCGGATCAGTCGCTGCCGGTCTATCTCTTGGCGGGAGCCGGACATATCCTCATCAATGGTGCAACCCGCATGTGGGACGAAGTGTATCGGTTGGGAATAGAAAATATAGGAATTGCCGGTGCGACTTGGCTAAATGGAGACGAAGGCTTCGAGGCATCGAGTCGATTTTTCGGACAGTTTTCTAATTCAAACTATTCAGAAGATGCACTTGCGCGATCTGATATATCAACGGCTGGAGTAATCGCCGGGGATTCAGTGGGTTTGTTTCTGACAATGGTTTCATTTGGAGTGTCTTCTGTTGTTGAGCAAAGCGCCAAGTCGGCAGCCTCAGCTGCTGCAAAAGCAGTGCTGAAGTCGGAACTCGTCGGGGCGAGGGCGACGGCTCTTGCGAGATCTGTTCGAGTGGGAGGATCCGAGCTTCTCGCTTCGGTGCGGGGTGGTGCGAATGCCGTTGGTGCCGCTGCTCGGCGAGCTCGCTTGGGATGGGCAGTGGATAAGGCTGAGAAGTTGGCGTCTCCTAGTTTTTGGACCACGCGCCGATTCTTGGGCGGTGGAATGTCTCCAACGAGCGGAGTTGTGTCTCAAGGTGCGAAGGTGATTGGCGCCGATATGTTGCGCGGGGCGGGCACGCGTGAAGCGACTCGACCAGCTTATATTCTGGAGCTTGAAAAGGCTGTTCGCGAGAAAATGATCGAGATTGCTCGTGATCCAAAATTACTGCAACGAATGTTGAAGAATAACTGGCCGACGATCAAAATTTTTGGCGCCAAAATGGGATTTGATTCTCTTGCGCTGGCACTTTGGGGAGCCGGCGTTCAGGCGTATGTGACGAAAAAATTATCAACGGATGATGTCGATGGCGTTAAGCTTGGATTTATCGAAAATCTAAAGTTGATGATGACTTTCATGGCCATGAATAGGGGTCTGAAAAACTTTCCGATTTTAAGCAAGGGCATGAGTGTGGCGATTCTCAATGAGATCTGGGGATCCATGGCTCAAAACAATATGGTGAATCTTTTGAATTCATCTGATGGAGCTCGTGATTTTTTAAACCATGTGGCGGTACTGGAATTGCAAGCGAGGGGATTCGAGTTCGAAAAGCCAAGTTACGAAAAATATTTCAGACTTGGAGAGTTTGATAAAATGACAGCATCCCAAAAAATCGATTTCTCACGAGATCCGAAATCAAAAGAAATGTTGAAAGAATATAATGATGCGATGATGACGCAAATGCAGGCGTTGTCGAGTCTTGCATTGGCGGGTATTGTCTTCGGATCTCCGTATATCGCGAAGCATTTTGATCGTAAAAATACCGCAGATTGGGAAAAAAGCACCCGCCCAGGAACGAACGGCGAAATTCCAGAAGATCTTGGGTTCTCGGGTGTGATGGCTTTTGCGTATGGCGGAAATCCGAAGCGGACATACGATTTCTTGGTTGAACATCGTGTGAAGTATCTGACAGATTTTTACAAGAGCAGTGGGAAGAGTCCGAACGAAATCCAAATCGAAGCTAGAGCTCAAATTGATGCGAGTTTTTGGAGCTTTATGATGATGGCCATTCCAGAAAAAGAAGTCGCTCGAACCGTGGCTTTTTGGAAGCTCCAGGGGCGGCCGGTTGAGGAATTGAGACCCTTGGGAGAGGCCGAGGTCAGAAGAAGCCACGAGCTTCTGTTTGCTGTTGAATCAACAGCGGATGCAGTGTTGAACACGGCGGCGAAATCAAAGAGTCTGGCGGACGCTTTATTGCGCTTTAACAGAGCATTTGACGAAGGGCTTGAGATGGGAAGCCGATTGAAGCTCTTAGAAGCAAGAGAAATGAATTCGGCGACTCACGAGCAGATGGAAAGCCTTTTGAAGTCATTTGGGGCCATAAAGGTGGCGCTTGAACAGAATGAAGCGCTTGACATCGCTGCACGAAAAATGCCGATGGATGTCATTCAGGAGACAATTCAAACCCTTGGGCAGGCAGACCAGTGGAATACGCCAGGTGGAAAAATATTGCTGAATCAAATTGTTATTCCGTGGATGCGTGCTCGAGAGCAAGGACGGACGCTTCCCGCAGAGTTTTTGGGAGTTGATCTCAGTGGAGGAAAAGATAGTTCAGGAAGGGATCGATTAAATGCCAACCTGATTTCTGAAGCCATTCAAGCGAAGGTTATGGATCCGTCTCAGCCTGCGCAGATCTCCCAAAAGTCTGTCAATGGCGTAAACAGCACAATTTTTTCAGATGGTACGGGGACTGTTTTGGGGGCGCTGGTTGTAGAATCGGGAGCTCGATACTTGCAGCTTCAGGGTACGAATTACAGGATAAGCATTCCTGAAGGAATTGATGTTTCAATGACGAACGGTGGCCGCATTATGGTTTCACGAATGTCTCAGGAAAATGGAACGCCGGTTGTTTTGCCGAATCCACTCAGAACGGATTCTGTTTTAGATTTCAATCTTCGTGTTGAACCTCTACCCTCCGCCGCACGAGGACTTCCCACTCGCTTGAATCAGGCGGAATCCGGGAAAAATCCTGTCAGGTTAATTCCATTTTGGATTCAACCGAAACCCAGCGTTGATTCGCCTCTTCAGCGAATGAGGCCGAGATTTTTAGAACGACGAGTGGAGCATCTGCTGGCAGAAACATTAAGCCCAGAGATTGAAATGATTCAATTGCCGAACGGATCAAGCTTGATTCGGTATTCCGGAGAAAATGGACTTCATCGCAGCCGGACGATGGTGCTTTCAGGACGTTTTGAAGTGCTTGAGGCGAAAGACGGTATCTTGAAAATCAGAGATAGTTTTGGCGTTCGAACTGAACATAACTTCAGAGAAGATTCCGTTAAGTTTTTTAAAGAATCGCCATCGGGTTCAGCAGATGAGTTGGTGACTTGGTACAAATCTTCTAAGACTGGCAGTGATAAAGTTCCGATGAACTTGGATGATTATTCAAGGGTTCTCGAGAATTTTCCTGGACTCATACCGAGCGAAGTTCATACGGCATTGGTTTTAAATGGCGCTAAAGTAAATCAATTGATCACGGTCTCGTCGACAAGCAGTATAGCGGCGGATCTCGCTCGCTTGGATCGATCAAGTCTCTTCGACGACCTTGGGGTGGCTGAACCTTCGACCACGTCGTTGGGACTTACTCGTGGCATGATCTCGCAAGTAGGAGTGAGCGCGCGCGCCGCTTTGGATCCCACGATTCCAGCCGAACAGTTGAGTGGGTCCGCCCGACGCTTGATGGCAGAGGTAAGGGCAAAGCCAGGAAATGCCTCAAAGCCAGAGGCAGAGTTGCGGCAGAGCGCGATCGCACTTGTGGAAGCGAAGGTTTTAGCTTTGGAGCAGATTTCTCGGCAAGATCGGATTCGTCAGTCGCGAGCTATTCTGGGATTGGATCCGTCGACTCAGGATAAATCTAGTCCAGACGCTGCCGTGATGCGGGCGCGCAACCAGGTTTTGATGCGAATCGTTGGGCCAGCTGTTCCTGAGGATCCGAGCAAGATGCCAGATGAGAGGGCCGTGAGGACCTTGGAGGATATTCTTCCGAAGGCCGATGTAGTGAATGCTTTTATGAGCGAGATTGGTGCCGGCAAGGTGGATCAGGCGTGGAAAAACTATTTATTGGACACCGGGCGAACGTTTCTGGGGCCGGCTGCTTCTGAAAGTGCCGCGATGAGGGCTGGAATTGAAGATATGAGCTATTCAACTATTCTCTTTAGGCTGGGAGCAAACCGAGTTTGCGATCTTTTGACTTCCGAAAAGTTAGCGAATTCGCCATTTGCACATAGTATTCGAGGAGAGCTGAAAGCGATCGATCAGGCAAGGTTGATTCTGAATCACAATGGAGCTCATCCGCTGGATATTCCTTAGGGTGGCCTGTGGGCTGAATCGATGATTGCCGAGGGGAGTGTATTGTAGTTACCTCCCAGGTATGAATTTTCGAGCAATACTCAGTTCCGCAGCCGTACTGATTTTCATTCCAGCATTTTTAAATGCCGTTGAAGTTCCGAGGGTCATTCGTGTGGCAAGTTTCACTCCGTTAAACGTGGGACATCTCAAAACCCAAGTCTGCCTGGCAGCTCTCGAGAAGCTCAATGGTGAGCCCGAAGATCCGACTGGCCGTGTGGATTTTCGACCCGTGGTGATCACTGCTCAGACGTTCGATTTTGAAAATACGACAGTACTTCTTTCCGGTAATATGGCGACATTCCGCCATATTGTGCAAAATATTTTCGAGTCGCGAGCAGCAAACGGTGAGCATTTAATCTCTTTTCGCTCGAGTGTTCGTGTTCCTGAGTTTGTCGATGCAGCTGAAGTTCTTGAACATACTGGGTTCAAGGGTGCTCGTCCTGAAGCAACTGATTCGTACTGGAATCTTTCCTCTTTAGAACTGTATGTGTTTGATCCGAAAAATTTTCGACGATTTATTCCTATCACGGTTAGTCCGAGATCTATCACGAATATTGATAGGCTAGGCGATGATCCGAATAGCGTTCAGATTGGAGATATTCAGACAGTAAGCCCTCACCTCGTGTCAGTCGCTTTTACAAGTCCCAATACCAATTTGCTCACACCGGCTGAACTAGACGCGATCGATAGAAATGTATTTGATCGTCTTACAACTCATTCGTGGATTTCTTATTTAGTTGGGCACCCTTCGTTCCTGACTCATAACACGTTCAGTGCGGCAGCGGAGAACGTTAAGTATGAGCAGACTATATATCGAGTAACGGATCCAGCAGACAAGACTAAAACCATTGGGTATCTTGCTTACATCCAAACAGAGGTTCCCGCTCCTGATATTTTTAAAAATAGAATCCAATTAGACCGTCATGGCTTGATCTCGAAAACTGGTTCAGGGACTGTCAGAATGCTTTTTCGATTCAACGAAAATGGGTTTCAGGTTTTCGAAGCGAACTCCCGGCCAGACTGACTTGCATCAGTATTTTGAAATGCGATTTTTTCTAGCCTCATGCCGAGGTGTCAGAAAATGAAAATAGTAGCCATAGGCCCCGATCAACAGCGTCGGAATCAGCTGGATCATATGATAGAGGACCGCAATGGTTGCCGCTTTATCTGGAGACACTTTGAAATAAGTGAGCATCGTCATGGCCCCTAATTCGAAAGTGCCAATATGTCCTGGGCTTGATGGTATCGCAATTGCTGCATTGACTCCGGCGACGACCATGCAGGCTTTGAAGAAGCTAATTGGTTCATGAACGCCCGACGAAAAAGTCATCACGAGCCATGCTTGAATGGCCCATCCTAGAAATGAAATGGGAATTGTCGGCATCAGAATTTTCAGACGCATCAGTGGTGCGACGCCTTCAAAAATTTGAGATCTCCAGTGGAGCAAACGATTCATCCAGGGGATCGACGAGGTCTTCGGAAGTTTTGCGAGACAGAACAAAAGTATGAACCCAAAGACGATGATTAAGGCGATGGACTTCGTCGATGGAAGCGTGCCTCGCATTCCCAGAACGATGACGGATATATAGAGCAATGCAATCATCGTGGTGAGATCGAGCAGTCGATCAGCTCCGAGCGCTCCAAGTGTTCTTGCCGGTGACAATCCTGATTTTCGATGAAGATAAAAAATTCTAAATGGTTCGCCGAGCCGCGCGGGAAGAGTCGCATTGAAAAAAAATGAAATTCGAAGGCTCCAGAATGCGTTCCAGTAAGAGACAGAACCGAATGTGCTCACGATCAAATGCCAGCGCTTGGCCAAAAGAAAATTTGAGCCATTGACCAGGACGAGACCAGCGACAATAGCCGAGAGATCCATCGAGCGCAGATGCAGCCAGAAGCTCGGCCAGTCAAGCTTGCGAAACGCAATGCTGAGACATAAGAAACTAATCGCGGCGCCACCAAAAAAAATCGCCGCTTTTCCCCAGCGACTTTCAAGTGCTGAGTCTTTAATTCGCTTGAGCATGAGGCGCAGTATCGCGGTCCAAAATTCTGTTGGTATAGGCATCGACACGGCGAATAATTTCTGCCCAATCGTAATGCTTTTCCATTTTAAGAACAGCCCGTTTTGCCAATAGCGCTCCAAGGGCTGGTTCTCGCGTGAGACGAAGCACTTGTGCAGCAAATTCTTCGGGGCGATCTGGATGCGCCATCAGGCATTCTTTGCCCGCCTCTGCAGTTTCATTAAACGCAGGAATATCGCTCGCCACGGTGGGCTTTCCAGAGGCCAAGCTTTCTAGAAAAGTCACCCCTAACGATGCGACACGTGTGGTTGGGCAAATATTGATATCCGCTGTGGCAAAATAATTTGGCTTTTCTTCGAGAATCGGTCCAATGAAATGGATTTCAGATTTGAGAGAGTCTTCAATCGAGTCTTCAAAAAAACTTTTGAGGGGGCCCGCACCAGCGATAATCAATCGTGTTCTCGGTTCCGCTTGGTGAATTATTCGAAACGCATCAATCAGTACCACGAGTCCGTTTCTGGGCTCCAATCGTCCGATGAAAAACAAATTGATTCTTCCGTCGTCAAAACGGCGAATTTTTTCGATTGGACCTTTAAACTCTGCCATCGGAATTCCATTCGGAATGACTTCAAAGTCACAGTTGAACCATTCACGAAAAGGTTTTGCACAAACTTCTGACACTGCGACTCTTCCTTCAAAGTCGTTCATCACTCGCGTCAGCGTTTTTTGCATCCAACCGTAAATCGCTGGTTTTGAACGCATCAAAGTATGGAGGTGCGCCACGATTGGGCAATCGGCATGGCGCTGAAACAGAATTGGAAGCACGGGTGTCAGCTGGCAATGAATATGGATGACATCGAATTTTTGTTCACGAATGAGATCTTTGATCTGTTTTCCGAGCCGCCAGCCCAGAGTTACTTTCGCAAGGCTGCCATTGGCAATGACTGGAACTGATCGACCGAGACGAAGAATTTCGAATCCATGCTCTGACTGGCGGATATTATGGGGTTCGGCAACATTCGATGTGATGAGTTTTACATCGTATCCCATTTTTGCAAATTCAACGGCGGCGTAGTGCACATCGCCACTCAAACCTCCGAGGTGAGGAAAATAATACTCACTCACAATGCCGACTTTCAGCGGTTTGTTTGGATCGATAGGGCGAAACTTTTTTCTGGCCGGGTCTTTACCGATTTTCCAAACGGTATTGAAACAAAAGAGCGCCAAAAAATAGCTCACGACCAGGGTATTATAAACTCCAACGCCAATATTCCACGAAACATAGCGAAACTTTGCGGTCCACGAGGACAGAGTGGGCGGTTGGACATGGAGCTTTTCAGACATAACGAACAATATTTACTCTAGTTTGCGATCCCTCAAAAGTGTTTTAGATGAATTATACTTGGCTCCTGAACTGGCATTGGTTAGCTCAAGGCGCATGGAGAATAATGATATTCATCAGCTTTCGGACCTGCTCTTCAGGGTTGCCTATTTTAGAAGGCCAATGTTTTTTAAGCTTTGGAATCAGTTGCGCGATCAAAATCTTGATTGGCCTCAGCGATTGAAGCGGGTGCTGATCAAATTGCTTGAACTGCAGAATCTTCCGGAGGCCCCACGACTTCCCTCGGATATCGAGTTTGTCTCGATGGTTGATCGGCGCTATCTTCCTGATTTGCTTGAACTTCCACAGCCACCCGTGGGGCTTTTTATTAAAGGAGAATTGAAATCGGGCCGACGTGCGGCGGTGATCGGATCGCGCAAGCCGACACCTTACGCTCGTCGAGTCACACGGGAACTGACCAGGCGTTGGACCGAAATCGGCTGGATTATCGTCAGTGGAGGAGCCATCGGCATCGATGCTGAGGCACACGCTGCGTGTCTGGAAGCAGGTGGCAGCACATGGGTGGTGATGGGAAGCGGCCATCATCATCTTTATCCTGCTCAACATGAACGACTTTTTAGAGAGGCATTGGGAAAAGGCGGTGCAATTATTTCTGAATATCCGCCGAATACTGAGGCTAGGCCTTATACCTTTCCGGAGAGAAATCGAATCATTGCGGCATTAGGCCAGACTCTTTTCTTGGCGCAGGCCCATGGTCGGAGCGGTTCGTTGAGTACGGCGAGGGCGGCGCTGGATCTTGGGAGAGATATTCACGTGCTTAAACCGATTCCAGGGGATGAAAATTTCGCTGGCAGTCAAAATTTGATTGATGCAGGCGCTAAGATTCTCATCGATGCGAAAGAATTTGCGACAGCGGTTTAAAAAGACATCCCGATATTGAGATATGTGCTGATCGCTGCTTTGACATCAATGCCGTTGCTCTTATTGGCTCCTGTATTGACGTAATCGTAGAAATAAATATCTGCGACCAGCGGAGAGAGGGATGCAAAAAACTGATCATCGAAAAAATATCGAATTTCAGGATGTAGCTGGACCCCGACCCGAATCGAATAGATTCGCTGTCGTCCGCTCGAGTCGATGGCCATCGTGCCGATGGGGCCGACTCCGCCATAAAAAAATAAATGTTGTAACTTCTCAAATAATGGCAAACGCATGCGATATTGCGGTGCCCATCCTATTTCGGAACTCGCTGAATTTAAGATGGTGAGATAGATAGGAGATTTCCACGCGCGAGATCCAAAATCGATGAGAAAACTAAAGTCAGGTGATTTTACGCCATCACGATTGATTGGAATTTTGGTTCCAAGTCCCAGAGAAAAAAATGCTTTGTCGGCGGCCGCTGAGAAGTCGAGGGTTTCCGGCTCTTCCTCTGCTACAGCTGTATTTTCTGTGGCTGTGGTTTGGTTTTTTGTGTCGGCGAGTTTTTTATCATCGAGAAATTGAACTTCGGAAATGGCGCTCTTAAAAGAGGCTCCCGTTCCATATGCATCTTGAGAACCTATTGTATAAACAGTGGCAACGTGCTCACCCGTGTGAACGACGACGACTTCTGCAATATTCATGGGAGGGCGATTTTTTTCGAGAGTATCTGCGCTATCAGCTGTTCTATACACATAGAGCCTATCGTTAACCTCAAGTCCGTCTTTTGAACCTCGATTGATAAATGCGAAATCATGAGGAGAGATCAGAGAAAAATCGCGGACCCCGACGAGCACTTTGCCTCGAACCATTCTCTTTGGCGCATGTGGTGCCAACTTAAATTCAACTTCCGAAAGGGGAGCGATAGAATCTCCAATTTCAATATGCAGTGATGCATTATAGATCTGAGCAATCACCGAATTTTCAAAAACCTTCGTGACTTCAGCAAATCCTTTCAGGCGAATATGGTGTCCAACGTCGCGATTAAATTCCCCAGGAACTTTTACAGGACCTCTGTTTTCGTAGATGGCAAAACGATCTCCCACTGAAACGGCGGCCCCATTAAGATCCAAATAGACATAATCTTTGTTGGCCAGAAGCGCCGCTCCAACATATGAGCCGCCTACTTTTCCGACAAAATTCAGATCGTCGACCAGGATGTCTTCGAGATAAACCGCTGTGTCTTGGTTGAGTATTGTATTTCGGCGAACATCAAATTCGACGATATCTGTATTTCCTGAATCAACTTTTCCACCAGAGGATGAATCGCTTTGTGCTTGAGCGGTTGAAAGCCCCAGGATTCCAAGAAATGAAATGGAAATTGTTTTGGAGAGGGACAGTCTTTTCATAATCATGGCGAGGGGTCCTTTGGTTGTTGTGAATCATCGGCGGGATTTTCGAGTTTTTCCAAGTGCGCCAGCGCTCGGGAAGCGCGATCGCTCCTCGGATAAAGATCGATAATTCTCTGTAATTCTGCGCGAGCGAGACCAAGCTCATTTTTTTGAATATAGCCTTCCGCGATCCAGTAGATGGCATTGTCGGCAAGGTCGGATTTTGGAAAGCGGTTGACGAAATATTCCATCATCAGAATTCCGTCGTCCCATCGGTCTTCACGAAAAGCGCGCAACGCGAGATGGTAGTACTCAGTGGGGCTGCCAATCGCTTTCGGAATTGAATGATTCGTGGGAACGGCCGCTGCTGATAAAAAAAGCGGGGCCAATAGAGCTTTCAACATAGGTAAAGTATATCTATGAAATTTGAGATTTTCTAATAGAATCAGGCAATTAGGATGTGACGCGTCATAAGTTTAAGGCTAAACAAGGTGACAGGAAAGCAAAAGGTCGGAAACGGCCGGGTATTAGGGATTCTAAAATGAGGACGCTTTGCGATATGAAATGGAAGGGGGGCTTCTATTTCAGCGAAGCTGTGCTAAGGAAGAGATGATTTTAAATTTTCCTCAACTTTTAGGTTTGATTTTTGGTAGTGATGTCTGGAGGTATTGAAAAATGGCGGAATTGAATAAAGAAAAGTTTCAACAGATGGTTGAAAACGGCGAAATTACCCCGAATATTCAGCTGACGGGGATGGATCTGCGCGAAGTGAACTTGCGAAGTGCTTTCTTGATCGGCGCGAATATGCGTGGCGCTAAACTTCAAAAGAGCAATCTTGCTTGCGCCAATCTTGAAGGGGCCAATCTTGAAGAGGCGGATCTTCGAGGATGCAATCTCAGCTATACGAGTTTCAAGAATGCCAATTTGAAGAATGCTAACCTTAAAAGCGCATACTTCGAATATACCGATTTTCGCGGTGCAAATTTGCAAGGCGCGAATTTTGAAGATACTTCGGGTCAGAAAATTCTTTAGTTCCAATCCAAATTCCAGATTTGAGGCGCCGATGGAACGAGAACGGCTTTAGAATCTGAGTAGCGTTGCTCCCCAAGTAAATCCTGCGCCAAAGGATGCGAGCAAGATGAGGTCTCCTTTTTTGACCTGACCCTTGCGCTCTGCATCGAGCAAGGCTGTGGGTATTGTGGCAGCGGTTGTATTGCCAAATCGGTCCAAGTTGATAGCGACCTTTTCAATAGGTAGGCCCAATCTTTCTCTTGCCGCTTCGATAATGCGAATATTGGCTTGATGTGGAATAAAGAGCTTGATGTCGCTTTGAGTGAGGCCGTTTTTCTTGAGAATCTCCGCTGAAATATCGGCCATATCTGTGACGGCCCGTTTAAAGACAATTCGACCATCTTGTCGGGCATAGTGTTCTCGGCGTTCCACGGTCTCTGCACTGGCGGGACTTCGTGATCCGCCTGAGGGGGCATAGAGCGATTCGGCACCACTTCCGTCAGACTTCATGAGGCTGTCAATAATGCCACGCTCGCCTTCGGCCTCTTCGATGAGGCTTGCGCTTCCACCGTCACCAAAAAGAATGCATGTCGTTCGGTCTTTGAAGTCTAGAATACTCGACATTTTTTCTGCAGCGACGAGAAGGATTTTCTTCGCTCGCCCAGACTGAATGAACGCTGCCGCAGTTTCTAGGCCATAAATAAATCCGCTGCATGCCGCATTGATATCAAATGCAAAGGCATTTTTGGCGCCGATTTCATTTTGAATCAGGCAAGCAGTTGCCGGAAACGTATAGTCTGGGGTGATGGTTGCACAAATGACGAGGTCAATCTCTTCTGGCTTAATATTCAAGCGATCAAACAATTTTTTAGCCGCCTGGACTCCCATATAGGCCGGAGTTTCATGAGCTTCGCTGAGTCTTCGTTCTCGAATTCCCGTGCGCTCCACGATCCACTGGTCGTTTGTATCGACGAGTTTGCTCAGTTCCTGATTCGTCACGATTCGCGCAGGAAAATAATCTTCAATTCCTGAAATTTGGGCCCTGACGGGCTGAGACGTTGCCATCTGAAAAAACACTAGATATAAGGGACTCTTAAGTAAAGCTTGGCCCTCGCCTTTGTAGCGGGATCTACCGGCTGGATCTATCGATAGATAAATTATCGATAAATAAATTCCGGTGGCCCGAAACGGATGGAATAGAGCGGATGAAATAGTAGTGTTAGAAAGGACGCACAATGGTTTCAATAATTTTTTCTCTTTTGCTGGGTTCTTTGCCAACTTCGCAAGTTGCCAAAGATGAGTTCGCTTTCAATAATCGCGCTGAACCAGAAACAATCGATCCAGCGAAGTCCACTGGAGTTCCCGACAATATGGTTGTCACTCAGATTTTTGAGGGGCTTTTGACGAAGACGGCCGATTGGATAAAAGTAATTCCGGGGCATGCGGAAAGCTTCAGTGTTTCAAAAGATGGCCTGTCGTATACCTTTAAGCTTCGAAGTGGTTTGAAGTGGTCGGATGGAAGTCCACTCACCGCGCGAGATTATGAATATTCTTGGTTGAGAGCCATTCATCCAAAGACTTTGGCGCAATACAGCTTTTGGCTAACTGATAATATTGTGGGTGCCGCCGACTATAACAAAAATCCAACGCCAGAAAACGCAAAGAAAGTGGGATTTAAGGCCGTCGACGATCGAGTCTTCACGGTGCAACTCAATAAGCCGTTGGGTTATTTCACTCATATTGTCTGTGAAAGTATTTTTTTTCCTGTGAAAAAGGACGTTGTTGAAAAGTTTGGAGATCAATGGACGCGACCCGAGCATATCGTATCGGCCGGGCCCTTCAAGCTGGTTGAATGGAAAGTTCAAGATCGTATGGTTTTGGAAAAAGATATTCAATACTGGCGAGCCAGCGATGTGAAGCTGAAGAAGGTCACGGTATTTCCTGTCGAAGATCGACAGACCGCGCTGAATATGTTTCGGCAAGGTCGTTTAGACTGGACAGGCCACGATGGTGCGCCCAATTCATTGGTTCCGTCTTTTCGGAATGATCCCAATTTCAGAATTAGTCCCGGTTTTACAAGCTATTTTTATTGGATCAATACTCAACGACCGCCGCTTGATGATCTGCGAGTTCGAAAAGCTTTGGTTTTGGCGATGGATCGAAAGAATTTGGTGAAAGAAGTGACTCGTGGTGGAGAAGTTCCCGCAGGGTTTTTTGTTCCAGTAAATACTGGAAGCTATAAGTCGCCTGCTGGAATTGTCTCAGACGACTATCGAGCAGATCTCGAAAAAGCCAAGAAACTTTTAGCCGAAGCGGGCTATGGCCCGGGTGGTAAGAAAATAAGACCGTTGAAACTCATCTACAACAATGATGAAAATCACAAAAAGATTGCCGTGGCATTTCAACAAATGTTGAAGAAGGAATTGGGCATCGATCTTGTTCTCACAAATATGGAATGGAAGGTCTATCTCAAGACTCAGACAGCGAAGGATTTTGATTTATCGCGCGCTGGTTGGCAGGGAGATTATCCAGATCCTGCTGCATTCTTGGAGAACGCCCTATCGACGTGTGGAAATAACTATTCGGGATGGAAAAATTCCACATTTGATCAACTTTTTGAGAAGTCGAATAGAACGGCCGACGTGAAGGCTCGAAATAAGCTTCTCTATGATGCTGAATCGCTGATGCTTTCAGAGGCTCCGATGATACCTGTCTATATCTATACGCATTTTGGATTTTTGCGGCCTGAGGTGAGCGGAATGGTGCAAAATGCCATTGATCGCCCCTATCTGAAATACGTCAGTAAGAAGTGAGATTTATCCAGTGCTCAGATATTTGATGAGACGGCTTGTATCGGCCGTTCTCACTATTTTTGTCGTGATTACGGTTTCATTTTTTATGATGAGACTGACGCCTGGTGGGCCGTTCTCTCGTGAGCGAAGCTTTCCACCTGAGATCCTCAAAAATATTGAAGCGAAATATGATTTAGATAAGCCGGTGATTGTTCAGTATGGAATATATCTCAAACGCATTTTGCTTCATTTTGATTTTGGCCCCTCAACTCGTTATGCAGATCGTTCGGTCAACGAACTGATTGCTTCTGGATTTGGTTATAGCCTCAAAATTGGTGTCGGAGCCTTGATTGTAGCGTTGTTGGTTGGATTGTTGGCCGGGTTGATTGGAGCTCTTAATCACAATAAGAAGCTCGATCATATTGTGATGGGATTTGCGATGGTGGGAGTTTCTGTTCCGGAGTTTGTATTGGCCAATCTGCTGGTTCTTGGATTTGCGCTGGGCCTGCAGTGGGTTCCAGTGGCGGGCATTGATGATTGGCGCGGTTATATTCTTCCATGGATCACTCTGGGTCTCATCTATGCCTCATCCATTGCGCGGTTAACGCGTGGCGGGATGCTCGAAATTTTGGGGCAGGATTTCATTCGAACGGCTAAGGCGAAAGGTTTGCCCTCAAGAACAATTGTTTTCAGGCATACGTTGAAAGGTGGATTGCTTCCTGTTGTCTCTTATCTTGGTCCAGCGACTGCGGGGATGTTTGCAGGGAGTTTAATTATTGAAAGAATTTTTAATATTCCTGGCCTGGGCCGTTTTCTAATCGATGCAGCGATCAATCGTGATTATACGATGTCGATGGGCGCTACGATCGTCTTTGCTTCGTTGATTATTGTGATGAATGTGATCGTTGATTGTCTTTATGGACTACTTGATCCTCGGGTGACCTATTCATGACCGACTTGATCGCATCGAAGCCCCGCTCTCTTTGGTATGATGCTTACCGTCGCCTCATCAAAAACCGTGCAGCAGTTTTTGGAATTATTTTTGTCGCTCTCGTTGTGTTGGCTGCGATTTTCGGACCGATGCTTTCGCGATTTGAATATGATGCCACAGACTTTGCGAGAGTGAATCAGCCGCCATTTGTTTTCGATCTTCAAAAATTCACCGAAGAGAAATTTGTTCAACTCAATGCAGATGATTTTGTTCAAGTGGGCCCCGTTTTTTTTAATCGAAACAACTGGCTCGGCACTGATGATCTAGGTCGAGATCTGCTCGTGAGAATTTTGATAGGAGCACGAGTGTCTCTGGCTGTGGGATTTCTTGCCTCTCTTGTCAGTTTAATTATTGGGGTGCTCATGGGCTCGTTGGCAGGCTACTTGGGTGGATGGGTTGATCAACAGATCACGCGACTCATTGATCTTCTTTATAGTATGCCGTTCATGTTTTTCGTCATTCTCTTGATGTCGGTGGCGGGTCGTAGCTTTTATTTGCTGTTCGTCGCGATCGGAGCTGTATCGTGGTTAACGACGGCTCGGATTGTTCGAGGACAAATTATTTCTCTGAAGAATTCAGAATTCATCGAGGCGGCGAGGGCTTGTGGGTCGAGTCATTGGACCATCATTTTTCATCATTTGATTCCGAATACACTTGGTCCAATCGTTGTTTATTTTTCTCTTCTCGTGCCGCGACTCATGTTAGAGGAATCATTTTTGAGTTATCTCGGATTGGGAGTTCAGGCGCCAATGTCTTCTTGGGGGTCTTTGGTTGCGGATGCACAAAATTATATTGCGTTATATCCTTGGATGGTGATTTTTCCAGGGCTTGCTTTGACGCTCACTTTGTTCAGTCTTAATTTCATTGGGGATGGTCTTCGAGATGCGCTGGATCCGCGTTTGAAAGGAAAGAGCTAGTGGCCCTTCTTGAAATCAAAGATTTGACTGTCGAATTTCAAACCGATGAGGGGATTGTCAAGGCGGTCGACCACGTGTCGTTTGCACTCGACGCTCGAGAAATTTTAGGAATCGTGGGCGAGAGTGGCAGTGGAAAATCTGTAACATGTTTGGCGTTGTTGGGGCTTCTGCCCATGCCTCCGGCAAGAATTGTCTCAGGCCAGATTTTGTTTGAAGGAAGAGATCTGTTAAGGATCTCGAGATCTGAGCTGCGCGCATTGCGGGGGCGAGATATCACAATGATCTTTCAGGATCCGTTCACTTCGCTGAATCCTTATCTCAAGGTGTCGACTCAGATGATGGAGGTGATTGAGTTTCATTCACGCATGACGAAGCGAGAAGGCAGACATCGATGTATTGAGGTTTTGGAACAGTTGGGAGTTCCAGAGGCCGAATTGAGATTCAATTCTTATCCTCATCAGTTATCTGGGGGACTGAAGCAGAGAATCATGATCGGAATGAGCCTTTTGCTAAAGCCTAAAATTCTTATCGCAGATGAGCCGACTACTGCGCTCGACGTGACGATTCAAGCTCAGATTTTAGATCTGTTAAAAGACATCAATAAAGATCTTGGAACTTCCATCATTATGATCACACATGATTTGGGGGTCGTTGCGGGGCTTTGCAAAAAAATTCAGGTGATGTACGGGGGGCGGCTCATTGAGAGAGGATCTCCCGAGGATATTTTCTATAGAACGAAACATCCCTATACAGCTGGGCTTCTTGACTCCATACCCCATATCGAAACAAAGCCTGGAGATCGCTTGCGCCCAATACCAGGAAGCCCGCCGGACTTAACGAAAGTGGGCGATGAGTGTGCCTTCGCACCACGATGCTCAAGAGCTGAAGCCCAATGCAAACAGAAACGACCTTTGATCGATTTCGTTTCTGAGACTCATTCGTACGAATGTTTTTTTCCGGTACTCGCGAATAAAAAAGATGAGGTTGTGGCGTGAGTCTATTGCAGGTTGAAAATCTTAAGGTTTATTTTCCTGTCAGTCGTGGAGGTTTGTTCGGTCGTGACAAACGATTTGTGAGAGCAGTCGACGGTATCAATTTCGAGATCGGGGAGTCAGAAACTCTTGGACTTGTTGGCGAGAGTGGTTGTGGAAAATCAACCACAGGCCGCGCATTAATGCAGCTGATTCAGGCGACCGAAGGAAAGATTCGTTTTGATGGAACTGAATTTTCGACTTTTAACAAAGACACTCTGAAAATATTTAGACAAAAAATTCAGATGATTTTCCAAAATCCATATAGTTCCCTTAATCCGCGGATGACGGTGGGCTCAATTATTGCTGAGCCATTAAAATCCATGACGAGTCTGTCAAAAACACAGCGATTGGAGCGCGTCAGGCAATTGATGAACGATGTGAATTTGAATCAAAAATTCATCAATCGATATCCGCATGAGTTTAGCGGCGGTCAGAGGCAGAGAATTAATATTGCGCGGGCTTTGGCCATCTCTCCGAAACTTATTATTGCCGATGAGCCAGTGTCTGCCTTGGATGTTTCTATTCAGGCGCAGATCGTGAATTTGTTGCAGGACCTGCAGTTGAAATACAAGATGGCTTTTTTATTTGTGGCGCATGATTTGTCTGTCGTTAAAACTCTTAGCCATCGTGTTGCGGTGATGTATCTCGGTAAAATTGTGGAGATGGGTGCGACTTCGACACTGTATGATGATCCAAAACATCCCTATACACAGGCGTTAATATCGTCGGTTCCAATTCCAGATCCTGTGAAAGAATCGAATCGAAAGCGCATTCTCGCTACCGGCGAAATACCATCGCCGATTAATCCGCCTGCAGGCTGCACCTTCCATCCCAGATGCCCTGTTGCAAAAGAGCGTTGCCGTTTAGAAGCTCCTCAGCTTAGAATTTTACCAAATGGCTCGGCAGTGTCCTGCCATTTTGCAGAATGAAGAATCGTCTTTATAGAGAATTTCAGTTTGATGGTCTTGTTGGTCCTAGTCATAACTATGGGGGGCTGAGTTTCGGGAATACCGCGAGTACGCGACACGGTGGCATGATTTCAAATCCGCGTGAGGCTTTTATTCAAGGCTTAGAAAAGATGGAATTTATTTCTGGATTGGGAATTGGGCAGGCCTTTTTGCCACCACAGAATCGCCCACAACTGAGCATTCTTCGCAGACTTGGATTCAGTGGATCAGATGAAGAAGTTCTCGCGGCAGCAGCAGTAAGCGATGAACATTTGTTGCGGCAAGTGTCGAGCGCATCGTCTATGTGGACAGCGAATGCTGCGACCGTTGTTTCATCGGATGAATCTCAGGATTCGAAAACTCATTTGGTACCTGCAAATTTGTCGCAGATGTTTCATCGAGCGATAGAAGCAGACACGACAACTCGAGTTCTCACTTCCATCTTTTCTGATCGGCGACATTTCAATGTTCATACGCCGCTTCCGTCTGGGCTGCATTTTTCTGATGAAGGTGCTGCCAATCATATTCGATTATGTACATCGAAATGTTTTTTCCATTTATTCGCATGGGGGCGCTCGGCGTTTCAAACCGAGATGCCAAAGCCGAGGTTATTTCCTGCGCGGCAAACATTGGAGGCTTCACAGTCGCTCGCGCGTTTACATCAACTGCCGTCGAAGGCTGTGGGGTTTCCTCGACAGAACGAAGCGGGAATTGATGCTGGGGCGTTTCACACCGATGTCTTAGGTGTGGGGAACGATCAATTTTTAATGCTCCATGAGCTGGCCTTTGCTGAGCAGCAGAAATGGATTTCTGATTTGAAGACTCATCTTGGCGATGAACTGTCTATTATCGTGGCATCTGAAAAAGAGTTGCCGGTTCAAAACGCCGTGAAGTCTTATCCGTTTAATTCTCAAGTTCTCACGTTGCCAGATGGTTCAATGGTGATTGTCGCACCGACAGATTCTGAAGAAGATGACTATTCGAGAAAATTCTTACAACGTGTGGTGGATGAAAAAAATCCGATCAAGGCTGTTCACTTTTTAGATGTGAGACAGTCGATGCAAAATGGCGGCGGGCCGGCATGCCTTCGTCTTCGGATTCGTCTGTCTTCTGATGAAGTCGCCGGGATAGCTGCGAGTGTTTTTTACAACGAGACCATGCATCAAAAGCTTTTGGCGTGGTGCGAACATCATTATCGGGACCGCCTGTCTAAAGAAGATTTGGCGGACCCTCTGTTTCATCGTGAATCGATGACAGCGCTGGATGAGCTGACACGAATTCTCAAGCTGGGTTCTGTTTATGATTTTCAGTTAGTTTCGTGATGAGATTTTGAAAGCATTAATGGCGCAGTGAGGAAGGCAACACAGCAGATGAGCCTCTGAAAAGCGATCTTCATCCATCCTCATTCATTGATCGAGCCGACAGAGTCAGTAGCTGCAATTTTTTTGAGATATCTCAGCTTATCATTGACCATCTTATTTTCTCTTGACAGAGCTGAAGGATGGGTCTCATGAACTTAAAATGCGTGGCAGTCATCGCGTTTCTTATTCCAGGTTTTGGAATTTCCGCTGAACGTTCTGGAAAGAAATGCGCTGAGGGAACAAAAAAGATCGCGGCCGTAAGAAAACCAAAAATTGAGATTCCTAAATGGCGAGGGTATCAACCACTGGCCAACTACGAGCTGCCAGAAACTTTGGTGGATTTGAAGTTAAAAATTTTTTCAAGTGCAACGGAAGCTGACCGAACGGGCATTTTTGTTGTGTTCAAAAAGAGCAAAGCAAGTGAACGATTTATTCGGAGTTTTGAAGGGAGTGATGCATTTGTGATTACGCCCATTGCCAAAGATTCGAGTGGCACACTTTATAAGATGATCACTTTTGGTGAACTCTCGACCTTAGGAGCAGTTCTTCAGCGTCATTGGAATGAGTCAAGAGTGAAAGGCATAAAGACCATGGTGTTCATTTCTAATCGTAAGCCTGGTTTAAAAAAACAAAAAGGTGGTTGGGCTCCTGGCTAATCTGTTTGACCACTTGGCCTAATCATTTCTAGCAGCCGCCATGACAACTCGGTGTTTCAAATTCGCCTAACCAAGAACTGCGATGCCCGCTTGTTGCAAGATTCTGAGCTCGCTTTTTTTAGTGAGCTTAGTTCAGTTCGCTTGCGAGTTCTCCATTGATCCAAAGTTCAAATTGTTTGAGCACTTTAGGATTATTAAAATCATAGGTTAAGTTCCACCGAAAGTGGTGGGATCTAAAGAAAAGCTTGAAGCTCAACTCGCTCAAATAAATGCTGACATTGATGCTGAATTAGCCCGACTCGTTCAGAAGCTTTCTCCAACCGAAGCTTCTCCAAAAGAAGCCTCGTCTCCAGAAGATTTGTTATTGGAGATCAGTAAATCCTTCGAAGCAGGAATCCCTCCGTTGCCTGAAAAGCTCCCAAGCGAACGACAATAAAAATAAGAGAGCTCGTCGACAGCCGCCAATGTTGCCGAGCCCTTTTGAAGTCTCGCGTGATCGAATGATCGTCGAATTGCTTTTCCAGGAGATCATGGAAGCCGTAGCTCATCATTAACAGAGCAATTAAGACTTTGAACCGACAAGGGTGATGGGTTTCGTTAAAGCATGAATACCGTCTTTTGATCCTTTTTTGACAATATACATGGCTTTGTCGGCCGCAGCGATCAGTGCATCAATAGTGTTTCCATCTTCTCGAACGCTGGCTATTCCGAAACTGGCAGTCACTTTGATATTGAGATGTCTTGTCTTCAGAAAAACATGAGAACGTAGATTTTCAAGCGCTCGCGACAAGAAGTGCACGGCCTCCTTCTTGGAGGTTCTCGGCAACACTAAAATAAATTCATCACCGCCATAACGAATCGCAACGTCCGACAAGCGAACAGTAGAAAGAAGAAAGTCGCCAAACTCTCTTAAAAGTTGAGAGCCCACCATATGGCCGTGTTCATCGTTTACTGTCTTAAAATTATCGATGTCGATGAACACAAGAGCAAGATCTTCGCGATAGCGCTCGCAGCTCGCAATTTCTCTGTCGAGAACCAAATGAAGATAGCGAGAATTATAGAGCTTCGTGAGGTCATCCGAGATCGTGAGTTCCTGGACAGCGCGATAGTTGCGAGCATTTTCAACGGCAATTGCCAGATAGTCGCTGAATGTTTCAAGAGTTCTGAAATTATCGTTCGAAAAATATGTTTCTGTTTCGTCGCGATAAAATGCGAGCAGGCCTAAGACAGAACCTTTTGAAACAATAGGAAGTGTGATCACACTGGCAGGTTTTGGGACGACAAAGCCATCGACCTTTGGAAAAAACAGGGGGTCTTTGTAGGGATCGTTGATAAGTTCGCCCCGACCCCGTTCTAATGTTCGGCCGAGAATTCCTTGACCCAGAGAAAAGGCTTCTTTGCGCTTAGTGGCTTCGCGGGGATACTCGAAATAAAATTCGCTCGATCCATTATCAAGCAAGACCAAAGCAAAGTGTCTGCATTGAACGAGGCCACCCAGCTTTTCAACAACGATTTTTAAAATTTCGGAAAGATCCAATGATGAGGTGAGAGTTTTGCCAAGTGAATCAAAGATCAAAAGTTTTTGGACGGTATGTTGGAGGTCACGGATCACTTCATTTTCAAGAAGTTTTTCTGGGAAAGCGAGCGAAAGGGGGCTGGCCTGCGTTAACGGCAGGCGATTTTTGGTTTTTTTCGATTTTGTCTTCGATCCCCGCATTTTCCTCTGTATTGACCTGTTACCAATAGTTTATAACGGTTCGGTCATGCCCACCAGATGAGGATATGTTGCTATGCCACCAGGGAAAAATAAAAATATGAAGGATTTTGGACGTTTAGGTATTTTGACCTCCGGGGGAGATTCTCCAGGAATGAACGCAGCCCTGAGGGCCATCGTCAGATCGGCCCATTTTTATGGGCTTGAAGTGGTGGGTATTCGGGATGGCTATGATGGCTTGATTAAGGGAAAACTGGCCCCGCTCACCTTGAGAAGTGTTGGAAATATCATTCAGAGGGGGGGAACTTTTTTGGGCACCTCTCGATCCCAGGAATTTCGAACAAAAAAAGGACGCGAGCAGGCCTATCGAGTTTTGAAGGCTTGGAATATTTCTGCGTTGATCACCCTTGGTGGTGACGGAACCATGATGGGGGCTGGTATTCTTTCGAAAGAATTTCCAATTCAGGTCGTAGGAATTCCTTGCACAATTGATAACGATCTTTTTGGAACAGACTTAAGTATTGGCTTTGATTCTGCTGTAAATACAGCTGTTCAATGTATCGATAAGATTCGAGATACGGCAGATTCGCACGGCAGGGTTTTCATTGTTGAAGTGATGGGCCGAAATACGGGGCATATCGCGCTCGAGACAGCTCTCGCGGTAGGTGCGGAATATGTCGTGATTCCCGAAGCGCCTTTGAATCTAAAAAAATTGGTTGGAAAAATTCAGGCGGGGATCGATCGAGGAAAAACGGGAAGCTTGGTCATCGTTGCTGAGCGAGAACATCCGGGTCACGCGATCGAATTGGCTCAGAAGGTGATGAAATTTATACACAGAGATGTTCGCGCGGCAACGTTGGGGCATTTGCAACGAGGCGGAAGCCCGACATCGACAGACAGAAACTTGGCCTCTCGTTTAGGCGCTTATGCGGTGGATGCTTTGCTCAATAGAAAAACGAGGATCATGGTGGGTCTTCATCATGATGAATTGAAGTTGGTCCCATTTAATGTGGTTATTGGAAAAAGAAGAAAAGCAGATCTTGAAAGACTGAAGCTTGTGCATCGCCTTTCAATTTGAAAGACTTATGATTTGTATGACTGGAAATAAAAAGTGAAATCGAAATTTATATTTGTCACGGGTGGAGTTGCTTCGAGTCTTGGAAAAGGAATCGCTGCGAGTTCGATGGCGGCGATTCTTGAGGCACGGGGCTTAAAAATCACAATTGTGAAGATGGATCCCTATATCAATGTTGATCCAGGTACGATGAATCCACTCGAGCATGGTGAAGTTTTTGTGACTCAGGACGGTGCCGAAACCGATCTCGATCTAGGACACTATGAGCGATTTACACATGCCGTTTTGACTCAAGACAATAATTTTACGACGGGTCGTGTTTATCATTCGGTCATTACAAAAGAAAGACGTGGAGATTATCTCGGGGCGACAGTTCAAGTAATTCCCCATATCACTAATGAAATTAAAGAGCGCATTCTTCGGGCAGCGAAGGACGTGGATATTGTGATTGTAGAAGTGGGTGGAACGACCGGGGATATCGAAGGGCTTCCTTTTTTGGAGGCCATTCGTCAGCTGAAAACTGACCTGGGACCTCAAAATACTTTGTTTGTGCATCTTACATTGATTCCATTTATTGCCTCCGCAGGAGAAATTAAAACTAAACCGACGCAGCACTCAGTCAAAGAGCTTCTGAGTATCGGAATTCAGCCAGATATACTTCTGTGTCGAACCGCGAAAGTTTTATCCAAGGAAGTAAAACGTAAAATTGCATTGTTTTGTAACGTAGCAGAAAATTGCGTGATTACGGCGATTGATGTGTCGAGCATCTATGAAGTTCCTCTGAATTTCCATCGCGAAGGTTTGGATGATCGAGTGATTGAGAGATTAAATATCTGGACTCGTCAGCCTGATCTGAAACCGTGGGAAGATCTTCAGGCCAAACTTCAAAATCCAAAGGCGGTCATCAAACTGGGTCTTGTCGGCAAATATGTTTCGTTGAAAGAGTCCTATAAAAGTTTAAACGAAGCCATTTCGCATGCCGGACTGGCACATGATTGCAAGGTTGAAATCGCGTATGTGGATCCTGAAGAACTCGAGCAGAATAATTCTTTGGTAGAAACAAAACTCACAGGTTTGCATGCGATTATCGTGCCTGGTGGTTTTGGTAGCCGTGGAACTGAGGGCAAAATCTTGGCGATTCATTTTGCACGAGAGGAAAAAATTCCGTTTCTTGGAATCTGCTTGGGTATGCAGTTAGCCTCCATTGAATTTGCGCGTAATGTTGCGGGAATCAAAGACGCTCAGTCGCAAGAATTTCAACCAGAGTCCAAGAATCCAATTATTCACTATATGGAAGGTCAAGGGGCCGCACTGCAAAAGGGTGGAACCATGAGACTGGGCGGATATCCCTGCGTGATGATATCTGGATCAATGGCCGCCAAGCTTTATGGTGTGACCGAAGTTTCAGAGCGACATCGCCATCGATTGGAATTCAATAATGCCTATCGAGAAAAATTAGAGGCGAAGGGCATGAAGATTGTGGGGGCTTCCCCAAATGGCGACCTCGTTGAAATCATTGAGTTGAAGAACCATCCGTTCTTTATTGGAGTTCAGTTCCATCCGGAGTTCTTGTCTAAGCCCATGAAACCGCATCCTTTGTTTAAGGGATTGGTGGGCGCTGCGCTTGAAAGATTAAAGTCTTAGACGTTTCGGCAACTGTGAATTATAGGTAAACAATGAGAATCATTTCAGGCGAATGGGGTGGTCAGGGAATTCCTGGAAAGGCAAGCCCTAAGCTGCGGCCGACATCAGATAAGGTCAAAGAATCCATTTTTGATCAGTTGGAAGCTCGCTGGATTACCGACTGGAGTTCGGTGGAAGTGCTCGACCTATTCGCGGGTTTGGGTTCACTGGGTCTTGAGGCCTTGTCAAGGGGCGCAAAACGAGCCGTTTTTGTCGACCATCATTTGATGACTGCACGGCAGCTGACTCAAACTGTTCAAAGCTTCGGCGCTGAAAATCGCACGGAGGTGCTGTGTAAAGGAGCTCTTGATGCGCTTCGTTGGCTGGCGCAGCGGGATCAACAGTTTAATCTTATTTTTCTAGATCCGCCTTATCGAGAAGATTGGATCAGCGCAGTTTTAAACAGTTTACAGACGCATCATGTTTTGGCGCGAAAAGGTTTGATCATTGCTGAACACGACAAGCGTGAAAATTTTGCATCTACGCAGGCTCTTTGGAAAGAAGAGAATTCACGGCGCTTTGGTGATAGCCAAGTTACCATTCTATCTGCGAATGAAATGTAAGGGGACTCAATGGACTATCGACAATCTGGAGTTGATCGTGAAGAGGGAGATCGATTTGTCGAAGATATCCGAAATCGAGTTGAACAAAAAAAAAGATCTGAAGTGCTGAGCTCTCTCGGAGATTTTGGAGGCTTTTTCGAAGCACCCAAAAATCTAAGGGAACCGATTTGGGTTGCGACAACAGACGGTGTCGGCACAAAATTGCTGTTGGCCGAGGAAGCTTTCGATTCTGGATTAAATGCTGAAGCTCATCGTCATGTTGGCCAAGATGTTGTGGCTATGTGTGTAAACGATCTTTTGGCTTGTCGAGCAGAGCCCATTATCTTTTTAGATTATATCGCCACCGGAAGAATCAATCGAAACGCCTTAGGCATTTTGATTGATGGCATTGCTGGCGCATGCGAAGCGTCGGGTTGTTCTTTGATCG
Organism: uncultured Bacteriovoracaceae bacterium; assembly: GCA_964626465.1. Lineage (GTDB taxonomy): Bacteria > Bdellovibrionota > UBA2394 > UBA2394 > UBA2394 > CAZRCG01. Next base: position 78,128 of record CAZVFP010000008.1, read on the forward strand.
GTGGAGAGACAGCTGAAATGCCAGGCTACTATCCCGTGGGTCGTTATGATGTGGCGGGGTTTTCGGTTGGAGTATTAGAAAAATCACGGCGATTTAATCTTTCGTTGGTTGAGGCTGGGGATCGCGTCTTTGGTTGTTCATCATCCGGTTTTCATTCGAATGGCTACTCTTTAGTTCGAAAGATCATGAAAGATCAGAATTGGCGTTTGTCCGATTCTTTGGAGGGCAAGCCTTTGGCTGAAACTCTTTTGGTCCCAACCGAATTATACGTCAAAAGATTTTTGACGATTGATCGCGAGTTTGAATTGAAAGCAGCTTCCCATATTACTGGTGGAGGGCTTGTTGAAAATCTTCCTCGCGGTTTCAATGAAGAGCGGTTGCGTGTGGTTCTGAGTAGGAAAGCAATTTCAACTTCCGCACTGATGCAGCGATTCGTAGAAGCATCAGGGATGCCAGAATTCGAAGCATTTTCGACCTGGAATATGGGCATTGGTTTTTGCGTTGTGGTCGCAGAAAAAGATTCTCTAAGGTTTCAACAGAAATATCCTGATTGGCATCAGATTGGGCATATCGAGCTTAAGTCTGATAAGGCGGCTCCTTCGGCTGTCATCGTTGCATAAGTTTATGGTGAAGTGGGCCATATTTGTCTCTGGAAATGGTTCGAATCTTCAGAACGTTTTAGAGTTGGAGCGAGATATATTAAAGACTCAAGAGGTCTCTCTGGTGGTCGCGGATAGAGACTGTTTTGCATTACAGAGAGCGACTCATTTTGGAAAAATGCATCTGGTGATTCCTGCAAAGCGCGATGATGAAATGCTTCAGACACTTCGAAATCAACAAGTGAACTCGATTTTTCTGCTGGGCTATATGCGTGTATTGAGCGAGTATTTCATTAACACTTGGAAGGCTCCGATCATAAATCTGCATCCAAGTCTGCTGCCAAAATATCGAGGTCTTCATGCGATTCAAAGAAGCTATGATGCGAAAGATAATGAAGCAGGAGTGACCCTCCACGAAGTTGTGCCTGAGCTGGATGCAGGACCTATTTTAAAACAATTAAGTTTTGAAGTTCCAAAAAATATTTCTTTTGATGATTTTGAAGTGAGAATTCATTCTCTTGAGAGAAAAATAGTTTCTGACTATTTGCTGGATCTAGAGCACAAACGATGAGTAGCCTTATATCTTAGAGGGCTATGAGCTTAACAACATTTGATTTTACAATTTTGGGGGATACGCAACCAGAGGGATTGCTCGTTGCGTCTGCATTGGTAAGGCGGGGATATTCTGTTCAGGTTGTGTCTTCGGTCGCACTGGGTGAAAAAGCGTCGAAGGAAGAAGAAAACTGGATTTTTCCTTCATCGTTGGGTGCAAAACAGCTGAGTGATGTATTTTTTCGAGCGGGATTCTTTCGCTATGAGGATGCAGCACTTGTTCCTCATCAAAAAGTCAGACAGTTGCTTTTGCCGAAAAACCGGCTCACGTTTACGGGATCTATCGCCAATTGTCTGAGTGAGGTTGAGAGAGAATTTCCGCACCTGTGGTCGTCACTCTCGAGTTTATATCAACTTCGCGAAGGACGTCATAAATCAGCACTTCATAAGACACTTCAAAAATTGATGGATATTCAACGGCGAGACTCGCAAGTGCGAGATTTAGTGGCGCTTGATTCGCATTGGACCCTCAGACCTGGTCGTGAGTTATCAGATTTGGAGCGTTTGAAATATTGGGTCGAGAGCTTGCTGCGGCAGAGTGAAAAACATTTTTCTGTTGATCCGCAACTCGGCAAGTCTTATTGCGCTTTTCTGTCTGAGCATGCCCGAAAATGGGGGGTGGTTTTTAACTCCCAGGCTTTGTTGTTTAAGTCGTTGTTGGTTGGATATCAGATTTCAAAGGAGACAAGGTCGTCGTCTTTGATCGTCAATAGCCTCGGGGCCAATCGACTGTTGGCGCGAAGTGGTCAGTTGCCAGAGTCTGCATCCATGGATTTTTGGATGTATGAGGATTCGTTTAGCATTCCCCTTGATGAGCTTCCCGAGCCTTACGGAGAGCAGCTCTATTTTTACTCGACGGAATCTTCTGCGGGAATTCCACATGCGCGGTCATTGAAGATTGAACGTGATTTTGCTCGAGGAATGGCGAATCTCAAGTTGGGAAGCTGGCTGCCTTTTGACGATACAAAGATGTGGCATTTTCAGATTGATCAGGGGCGTAAGTCGTTGCGGCGCTTACTGCCATTTTCTGCCGACCTCTCGTCAGTGGCGCTTCCATCGATCTTGGATCTAACGGAGTTGCGAGGAGAGACCATCAAACTAGGAAAATTTGACAAGTTAATTCCTTCTAGAGCTCGAGAATCTGTATGGACCTCCTGGATGCGTCGAACATCCTTGGGATCCTCGCGAAGGCCTTTTTCGTTGAGGCGGCGCATTTATTCTCTGAATCCATATGATTTGGAGTGGAAGACCAGAGATTATAGCTTTGAGAAGTCCCTGGCATTACTCGAACATTTCGAGAGGAAGAAGCGTTCCTTTGCAAAGGTCTGATCTATTTGCCTTGTGTGAACTTCGTATTATAATGGAGTAGAGGTTTTATGATTAAAGCGCGTCGGAAAGCTATGCGTAGTTTGTTGCAAGGAAAGGTCGTCAATATTTCGGACTACCGGACCCTGAGAACCGGACGAGGGAGTCGTAAGATTGCCCTTGTCTCGGACAATAAGGTTTTGGTTGCAGGTCTGAAAGAGAGCTTGAAAAACGATGCCGAGGTCGTTGATTTCGAGGGCCGGTTTTCTTTGGAACAGGCGCTAAAGAGTGGCGAATGGGATGGAATTGTTCTCGATGATCGCACTTTGAAAGATGATACTTTGGTCCTCTGCGAAAAATTGAAACGCCACGGTAAATTCGAAGACGTCTTTTTGATGATCGTTTCTTTGAATGATTCTAAAGACGTCGTTCGACTCGGTTACGAAAAGGGTTGCGATGAATGGGTGACTAAGCCGGATAGCGTCGAGCATGTCTCGCGACTTTTGTCACAACACCTATCGATTTGATAGAATTTCCATTATGGATAAAGGCCTCTCGCGAGCATGGCCTTGGCGACTCTTTCAATTCCAACCATCTGTGCCGCAACCCGCATATAGACCTTATGCTTTTTCTGCGCGTCGATGACTTCTTGAAACGCTTTCGTCATTAAGCGTGCTAACTCTCGATTGATTTCTTTTGCACTCCAGAAAAAATTCTGAAGTCCCTGCACCCATTCGAAATACGAAACTGTTACGCCGCCAGCATTTGCCAATACATCGGGAATGACCATGATTTCATTCTGGCGCTCTTTCAGAACGAGATCTCCCTCAGTGGTTGTTGGGCCATTTGCCCCTTCAGCGAGAATTCTACATTTCAACGCCTGTGCCACCTTGTTATCGATCTGATGCCCCGTTGCTGCGGGGATCACAATATCAGCCTTCGCTGTGAGAACATCCACTTGCGAGCAAGTATCGGCTTCCGTAAAGCCTTTTAAAGAGCGATTCTTCTGTGCATATTCAAACGCCTTTGGAATATCGATTCCCTTTGTATTCGCATATCCGCCAGAGACATCACTGATATGTGTGACCTTGCATCCCATCTTATGAAGCTTAAGTGCGGCATGAGTTCCGACGTTCCCGAATCCTTGAACTGCGACTCCTGTATTTGAATCAAGTGTGAGTCCGAGAAGTTTCGCTGCTTCCATAACTGTATAGACTACTCCGCGACCTGTCGCTTCGGTTCTTCCGAGCGATCCGCCAATTGAAATTGGTTTTCCTGTGACAACTCCAGGAACAGCGAAGCCTTTGAGCTGTGAGTAGGTATCCATTACCCAGGCCATGGTTTGTTCGTTTGTTCCCATGTCGGGTGCTGGGATATCTTGTTGTGGCCCGATGAATCCAACCATCTCAGAAGTATATCGGCGGGTCAGTCTCTGTAATTCGAGTCGGCTGTGTTTTGTGGGATCAATTCTTATTCCACCTTTTGCTCCACCCAGCGGCAAATTCATAATGGCGCATTTCCATGTCATCCAAGTGGAAAGCGCGGCAACCTCGCCCAGTGTGACGTCATCTGCATAACGAATCCCGCCCTTATACGGCCCTCTTGTGTCGTTATGCTGTACCCGGTAGGCATCAAAAACCTTGACCTGGTTGTCTTCCATCCGCACCGGAACGCTAATCAGAACTGCGCGGTCTGGAACCCGGAGTCTAGCGGCAACATTCTTATCAAGATTCATTGCCTCGGCGACTTCATCAAATTGTCGTTGAGCCATCAAATATACTGGATCGTTTTCCCACTCCATGTGACAGAGACTACGTCTGATGCGCCCTTGTTGAAAAGGGTAAAGTGATGATTTCAGACGGGAATTTTAGAGTTCTAGGCCGTATTCACGGAGCCCCTTTTGTGCTAAAAAGGCCCACTTATAGATGAATGGAATTTCTTCCATATTCCTGTGGGTTTTTGTCGTTTGGAGCGGACTCTCGAATGCCTTTAGCGCCGAGCCAGAACTTATTTTGAACGGAAGGATGGATTCGTCTGGAAACTCATTTAAATATTTTTTATTGCGAGATCAAAACGGACAGCCGATTCTTTCTCGCAGCAACCATGCTATTTATGAGGGAATTCGACCAAGTTCTTCGCGAAACATTGCGCCTGTACATGTTTTGAGTTCGTTAAAAAGCCTTCTTGAAAACGGTTATATTGAGCAGGCGCGTCAGCCTGAAGAATCAACTCCGTGGGTTAAAGATATTGCGTCGATTCGCGTAGATTTTCGGGCGGTTGAGGAGGCTTTTGAAAGCCTTTCGAAGGATTCAAAGCCTTTGCTCGATTTTTTCACAAATAGCCCGTCATTGAAGGCTGAAATTTTTGAAAAGCTTCTGTTGGGTGATTCGTTAGAGTTGGACTATCGAAAATTGAAGGCATTTAAGATCGGCGCGACTTACCCAAACCCAGAACCCATTCGATTTCCGATTCGTGTTCCTGTGTCTGCTTTTTTGCGAGGCATATCGTTTCCTGATCGCGTTGAAAAAAGCCTGGATTATGTTTGGGGGAAAGTCGCCGATACGTATTTTGATATCCACGTTGCAAAATTGAATTTGGCATTTCAGAAGAAATCAATTTTGTTCAATGCCTCAGACCAAAGCCTTGATATTGAAGTCGACCTTAAGGGTGCAGACCTTTCTGGAATGATTCATGGCATTGGGCGTGTCAAAAATATTTCTGATTGCTTTGATCTGATCGACAACAAGGATCCTCGCAAGTACTGGCTAAATCCAAATTTCTGGAGTCAGAAGAGTGTTCTTGTGGGGGCCGAAATCGGTGGGGCGAAAGTAAGATTTTCTTTGAAATTTGAGTTGGATGATGACGGCTTTTGGAAAATCAAAATGTCGAAGCCGCTGAGATTGAGTTTTCCAGCAAGTTCCAACCCGTCAGGCTCTGCGTCGAAACCAAAAGTCATCATCAAAATGGTTGCTCCGGAACATGTTCAGATTGAGAACGATCAATTTATTTATGATGAAAAATATGTTGAACGTGTCGAATCAAATTTGGATCAGGCGGCGATTCAGAGAATTGAGAAAACGCTGTCGATGCCATTTGATGCTGCATTAAAAAATGCCATTCAGCCCGATGATCTGGGTATTCAGATACCGATTCGTGGTTGGCCCGGAGAGCGAGAGCAGGGTGAGGCGAAGCTCCAGATTCGTTTGGGTGATATCAAATGGATGAAGGATCACTTTGCGCTGCGATTTGATGGACGAATGCATTTCTTTAAACGAGCGGGATGCATGAAGTCGATTCCGTTGTCGGATGCAAACTGGGAATCGAGCCAAAGTGGCGTGGGACCAATCGATCGAGGGAACCGAAATAGTGATGGCCGAGAGTTCGCGGTGTTTGAAAGTAGCGATATGCATCAATTTAAGTGGAAGTTTTTGAACCTAGATTCGGTGAACCCGGGCGTTCAGATCTTGATACCAAAACATGGGCTGCAGTTTTTGGTGCAGTCAGCGGCATTTTCAGGATTGTACTGCTTGAGTTCGCGGGCGCTTTGGCCACGGCCGGGCTACTTTCCGTTGATCGAATTTTCGCCGGCTAGGTTGCCGAATCTTAGTTTGGAAAAAGACAAGCTGACTGCTCAGTTTAGTGCGGCAGTGACTTTTTTTGAGCGCGATCAGAAGGGTACTCGAGAAAGATTTATTCCAAAGGATCCAATGAATATTGAGATGGAGTTGCCGCTTGTCCATGATTCAGCAAAAAAGGAATTGGCATGGTCTCTTCCGTCGCGCGTGAAGGTTGCCGGATGGAACCAAGAAGAGACTGACGCTTTTGATAGGCTTCTTCATCTCGGGCTTCGTTTGTTTCAGTCTGACGCCTCAGGAGTGAATGATAAGTCTGCGATTGTTCCGCTCAATTTTTCTTACCAAGTGCTCTCCAAATTTTTGAATATCGGTGAGCCAGGTGTTGCCGCAAATCTTCAGCCGGTATTAAAAAACTTGGCGATCGATGGATTGGGTTTATCGGTGGATTTGGACTTGGGCGATAACAACCATACTCCATCGGGTGTGAGGCCGAAGGGTGCGATCATTGAGGGGAAGCCGCCGAGAACAATTCTTGTTGATGCGCCTCCGAAGCATACTCGCGAGCCATTTTTGACGGTGAGATGGAAGGTTGATCCAGAAAATCCTCTTTTTTATTCATGGAGAATGAAGTCTCATGCCGATCGTACCTGGCCCGATTGGAAGCCGTTTGAGGCGCGAGACTATTTACTAGCGGCTTTTGAAAAGCCGGGACGCTACGAGTTTCAATTGAAGTCGATGAATCGGGCGTTTGAGATTGAGGAAATGCCGGTGGTATTTGAGACCTATTTTGAACCAGATATTTCTGTAGCGCTGAAGCCTAAAAAGGATGGGGCACAGGTTTTGCCAAGTGAGCCATCCTCTTCACCAGTTGCTGGATCCTCGCCTGCGCCAAATCGAATTGGTGCAAAGGGGATGTTCGGTTGCAGTGTGGGCATTGGGCAGTCGCTTGACGCCAGCAATTTGTTTACCTTTCTTGCTTTCATCAGCTGTCTTATGATTCTGCGCTCTGTGCTTCGTGCGCGCCTGAAGTTCCGCAACACGCTACGTCACCCTGACTAAATTCAACGCCTGCCCAATATCTCCCATACTCAGGGTACCAGGAGTACCTGGTACCAGATCCGAAGTACCAGGAGTACCTGGTACCGAATCCCCGCGGGACGGGGGAGCGAGGGGAATGGGAGTCCCAGTGGTGGGGTCTTTGCGCCGCAGTTTTGGGGCCTTCAAGCGTCTGAAAATACAAGAATATCAGCGTCTTGTGCCGGGCACGGTTCTTGAACTCCCAATCGGCATGAGGTGGATGAATCAATCTTGGCACAAATTTCTACTGACGGCGTTTTTTGTATGTCATGCGGCACAGTCTGCGGGTGCGGTTGATCTACTCGTCATGCGCAAACATCCAGCCGAAACTCTTTCAACACTCGAGAAGAAGACGTTCAAGAATGAAAAAGATCGAGATGACTATATTCAAACTTTGGACCCAGAAGAATTCGAATGGGAAATTCCACAGGCCTACAAAATTGACGAGCTCACGACGTTGGAAAAAGCTGAACAGCAGCGCCAGGCTGATCCACTCTTGATCGATCAGTGGTCTCTGTTTCCAACAACGAACGATCCCGATCATTTTTCTGGCGCGGATATTGATGTGATTCGCGCATGGGATTCGGTGAAGGATAGTCCAAATGTCGTTGTGTATGTTCTTGATTCAGGAATTGACGATCGTGACCCAGACCTTCAGGGCAGGGTCGTCGGTTCATTCAATGCTTTGACGCCAGGAGCCTCAGCCTTTGATGAAAATAGCCATGGTACACATGTGACCTCGATTATTTCAGCCAGCGGATCTAACAATTATGGCATCAAGGGAATTGTTCCGGGAAATGTTCAAGTGGTCGCTGTCAAGTTTCTTGGAGCCAAGAGTTCTGGAGATACGAGTTCTGCAATCGCTGCGCTTGAATGGATTTATAGCGACATGAGGGCGCGTCGCGAAAAAGATTCCTCCGTAAAATTCATTCTCAGCAATTCATGGGGTGGCGGTTATAGTCGGTTCTTGGAAGAAAAGATGAAGGCTCTCTCAGATTTTGATTATCTCCCGATCACGTCGGCCGGAAACGAGGCGACAAACAATGATCAACAGCCCTATTATCCATGTAACTATAAAATTGCCGCGAATACATGCGTGGGAGCCACCGACTATTTTGATCGTCGAGCATCCTTTTCAGGTTACGGTGCAACCAGCGTTCATCTTTTTGCTCCCGGCGTGCAGATCCTCGGCGTCGTTCCTGGTACTTCATCGGGCGGAAATTATTCCAGCCGATATCAGAAAAAAAATGGCACATCACAGGCTGTGCCACATGTCAGTGGTGTCGCTGCGCTGGTATGGAGTGTGAATCCCAAGCTTTCTGCGAGCGAAGTTCAGGAAATCATCGTGAACTCGGTAGATAAATTGCCCGGTGGTGAGGGTGAATCGATCAGTGGTGGGCGTCTCAATGCCTACCGAGCAGTGTTGATGGCCAGCGGGCAAGACGCATCTCTAGCCAATCGAACATTTGGACAAAGTGCAGCTGCGGGCGCCGAAGGCGGCTGTAGCATCGCGGCATCCGCAACTTTTGATTCTAGCGCTATGCTGATGGGTCTTCTATTTCTGCTAGCGATGTTTTGGTTGAAGAGGAGTCGATCGCAAAGTTTCAATCAATAGTTGGTAGAGGCCCTCGCGTTCTCGACCATCCGCGTATCTTTTTCTGTGAATATAATCTGTCACCTGAGAAAAACTAATTTTCAATTCGTGAGCTGCTCTCAGAATCTCATCAAACGTGAAAAGCCAAATGGCACGATCAGGAACTTCACTTGAGCTCAAGAGGATATAGTTATTCTCCGCTACCTGAAAAGCATTATCCAGATTGTCGCTAAAAAAAATCCATGAGCCAACGGTGGGATGAAAAGAAAGTCGTTCGTAGATTTTTAATCGTTTCAGCTCTTTTAATTTTTCAATCTCCGCTTCAGAAAAATTCATATTCACTGATCTTGAGTGTCTTCTTTGAAATCGGCCATCAAAAATAATTTCAAGAAAAAAATCCTGAACATCATCTAATTGTTGACGAGAGCATTGCAGATCCATTTAGATCTCTCCAAAGGGTTTAGATAACTTCTTTAGTTTTTTGTGTTTTTAAAATTTGTTTTGGCGAACGCAAGACCAGCAGTCCCGATTTTTTCGGATTTGCGAGGTTGAGAGTTTTTTATTGCCAATTTTCGAGGAGGTAGAGGGTGTCTTTTTCGCTTAATCGTATTTTTGTAACAATAGTTGGAACTTTTGTAGGGCTCTGTGTCCAAACCTTGCCACTTCGAGCTGAGCAAGACTCGACGTGTCCGAGAAATTTGAAACTCGTAAGCACGGCTGTCGATCCCTATTTTTCGACAAGATTTGAGAAACACTCTCTATATGACTTGCTCACTGATGATCCAACTAAGAATTTGGCTGTGCTCCATCCGTCCATTGTTCAATCAGCTGCTGAGCGATTGATGTCGTGGATTAATTGGAAGCCTTCTCGATTCGTCGCAAATCCTCTCTATGGTGTTGGCTCGACTGAATATTTTCCAGTATTCGGAGATGGTCTTTCTGAAGCGGGCGGCAAAATGATCATAGGCCAGGTTGAAGCGATAGCGACGGTCGTGAGTTATGTCAGAGCGGCGGCCCGGGGTGATGGTGCAGCTGTAAAACAGCCGTTGCTGACAGGGCCTGGTGGTACTGGAAAGTCGGAATTTCTTTCGATTTTAGCGCGGATCGCATCAAACTTAACGACAACAAATCCGGATTATTATCTCTATACCTATAGATGGGTTAACTTGAATGAGATTGCTGAACTTCGAAAATATTATGAAGTTCAGGTTGGGGCTGATGGGAAAGAGCTGCCTCTAAATATTGATGCAGCCGTTGCCAGATCTCCGGTCACTCTTTTGCCTGCTTCAATTCAGCAGAGGGTGATGGCGCTCGCACGAGATCGAGCGATCGCTTTGTCTGGTTATGAGCCACGACCTCTTTTGAATCCAGACTCTCAATCCACTATGATCAAGAGAGCGATTGTTGATCACTACCGCCAGCGTGAACCCTATAAGGGGAGAGCTATTACAGAAGAAGACGTTGTTGAGATGCTGAGCCGACACGTTGAGGTGATCCGCCGGCCGATGGATGGGCCCGGCGCATTTCCAACTCTTTCAGTTGTAGGAAATGATGTTCCGTTTAACGAAATTTTCTTCGCTCAAAATCCGATGAATTTTTCAATCCATGGTCCGCAAAGTCCGTTTTCATATCATCTTACCGGAACAATCATGCGGGCTGATGGAGGAATCTTTCTCACTGACGAATGGTGGAGACAGAGACCAGAACTGCGAGACACATTTCTGGATGTCATTGAAGATCGGACAGTTCAACGTGGGGGATCACCACGAGAAGACTTAGATGTCTTTATTATTGGGGCAGGTAACGATGAATCGTTGGAGGAGGCTAAGAGTAAAGGGGCTGTAAAGGCACAGGTCGATCGAGCTGCTTCGATTCCCATGCGGTTGTCGATTAATCCGACGGAGATCCAGGCGACCATGTTGTTGATGAAAAACCCCACTACATTGCGGATGAGACGTCTCGATACTCCCGTACGAAGTATCAGTCCTCTGCAACCAGCGACGGAGCCTGTGGTGGCTGAGCCACAAAACGTCTGGGAAAAAGTTGAGATGAGAAAGCTTTTTCCTGTTCCAGATGTGGGAAATCCACAAGCCTTGGGTCTTAATCGGAGATATGCACTTCAGGCAATCACGAGCCCGCGAGCTGCTCCGGTATTTATCGCGCCACATACCTTGGAGGTCATTTCTTATGTCGTCGCGTCGACGCGTTTTGTTGTCGATCGAAAACTGGCAGCCTCGTTAGGCAACTACGGGGTCGTTAGTTCAGCACTTTTTTCTGATATCACAGCAAGGCTTAAAGCAATTACGGGTGAAACCCCAGCAAGGCCCGACGAAGCACGAGAATTGCTCACTTTGCATCATCTTTTGAAGGAGGGCTCGAAGGGTCTTACTACTCGAGATGCGGCGAACGTTTGGTTACACAAACTTATCGAGGTGGCTTCAACGAATCCTGAATATCATAATACCATCACACCGTCTCTTGCTCTGAGTGAACTCTGGGATCTTTTGGAAAAGGGGAAGATTACATATCCTGACGAAGCAACTCGGCTTCAGTGGTTGCGAAATTCAATTGTCATCGGAAAAAACTTTGGTCTTCGATGGATTGAACAGGATGTTCTGGAAGCATCTAGTTCAGACACGGATGCAGCCCAAGGAGTCTATGATGAGGTCAAGCTTGAACTCATTGCGCGTTCAGAAAATTCAGAGGCGAGAGACTATAAGAACAGCACTGGTCGCCTGACACTCATCAAGACCGAGAGGCTTGATAAGATTAAAGCAAAATATCGTGAGCAGACTGGCCGAAACCTCGAGCCGAGCGAAGTAATTAATTTTCACGCTCAATTTGGAGCGGAGGCGGGGAGGCGGCATTCCGGATTGGTGAATGCTATCAATGCGGTGCTCGCTGAAATGGCAGCTAATGCAGTCGATTGGGAAGCATTCGCAAACCATGCCAGAACTGGTGGTGGTGGACACGCCACCCAAACCAGATTTGCGGCCATGCAAAGCTATATGGTTCATCGATTGGGCTACAATCCGGCGAGCGTTCTCATGGCGGTTGAATTTCGCGCGCAGCTAGATCACCTGCGAAGTCAACTGAGTGAGCTAGAGCGTCGTAAATAGAGCGTAGTAAATAGTTGAGAGGTTTTTAGACATGAAACAGATTCCATTTTATGCAAGCTTTTGCTGGCTCTTGCTCGGTGCGATGTCTGTTCAGGCAAACACAGAGTATATACACCAGAATACGCATACAGGTCGTACACCGTACTTGATTGTACGACCTGATGAATCTGGGCCATCGACGAGAAAACCAGGAATCTATTTTCAGGATGGCGTTGGAGACTGGATACCGGCTGTGCTCGGGAAGGTATTGGCTGGAGACACTTCGCAGGGCATTGTTGCAGAGTTTTCTCTGACAAAGAACACTGGCCTATTTGAATCTGTCGCGGTCGTGGACGGTCAGGTTGTGGTCTTTAATATCGAGAGCCGCCCAGACAAACCAAACAGCTATTTTGTCATTGGAGCTGAAGGAAGCAAGCCGGTAGATATTCTTTCCGGGCGGCCATACAATTTGCCAAGAATTCAAAGCCTAAGAGATGTTCAAGTGGCGCTGTTTGATCAAGAAACTCAGAAAGGTCAGGGGTTTTTGGTTTCATTTCGAAATACGTCGCCGATTGGAACCGGAATTACATTTGCAGGCATGCTGAAGCGGAGTGAACCGAAAGGAAATGTACAACTCGTTGGATCTCCAAAAATTCTTGATTATGAATTTCATGGTTTTCAGGACTTAAAGGCATTGATTCATCCTGATGACCAGCGTGCCGGAACAATTCCCGATGATGCGCTGCGCGGATATATTACTGATAAGCCTGATGATCCGCCCGTGCTCAGAACTTGGCGGAGAAACTTAGCACTGAGGTTGGATTCATTGCGAGGAAGCGCAGTTACTCCATCAGCGAAAGTTGAGATTCCTCGGCTAGATCTAATAACGGGTACCTTAAAATTGGGGGCCTATCCGCAGAAGATTGTTGGCACTGGGCTTCGTCTGAACTTGGTTTATGATCCGAGGGATGGAAACCATAGAGTTTATGTTGTAGATACGACGGTTTCTGATTTATCGAAGGGTTATTTGCACTCTGGACCAATCGATTACGATGAAGAATCTAGAACTTATTCTCTCTGGGCTTCCCAGCTTCATAACCATGTCTTGCTGGGTTCTTCAAATGGCGAACTCGTTGCGTTTGTAGGCCCCGCGACCGGAAATGGAACAGCCGCTTTGTTTCCGAATATCGGGGTATTTGCGCTTGAGAAAGCAAGCGGTTCATTGGCACAGAAGGATATCTCATTTGTTTGCGAAGTGAGTAAGGACGCGAGCGAAGAGCTGACGTATCTCTTCGTTTCGAGAAGGATTCCAACGCCGAAAACAGATGTCTACATTATTTCGAGAACACCTCAGCATGTGACTTTGAAGAAGAGCTATACGATTTCAAATCAATTTTTTTCTCAGGAGATTCTCAGTGCTCGAGTGAGAACTATGTCGGGCAGCCAGAAAGTCTTTTTTGATACGGTCACGCCATATACCGACGATATGACGACCCATAGATCCACTTATCGCGATACTTTCCCTCATTTGAGTGTTGGGGAATCTACCGGCAACACGAGAGTTCAGGTCTATCTGAAGCCACTTGAGGAGATTCGTTTTAACAGTCATACGGTTTTTCGAGTATTTGATCCAACGGGTGCAGACAGCCAACATTCTGGACTTTACCTCATTCAGGGTGCTGACAAACCTGGGAGCAATGGAAGTCCAGAGGCTGTCACTGATTTTATTCCTGGACAGCTATTAAAGCGCCCAGAATCCGTTCAGCCATTGCCGACTTTGGCGGTTGCAACTCTGGCGCCGCCCTCACCCGGAAAGGGGCTGAGCCTTCCCGATGCAGCTGTGACTCTGGTTGCTATGGATTCAAGCTCTAGAGACGGTCGCGCTGGATTTGACTTAGTCTTTTCAATCGTACCATTCGGCGGCGGGCAGTCTTATTTTCTTCCGTTTAGCACAAAGAAAAATGAGCCTTCTTTTTCGTTTCGCCAAGTGAAAACGGTTCAGGTCCTTCCAGGGCAGAAGAAGTTCCGCGACAGATTGGCAATTTTGATTACGGTTGAGCCTGATCCAGCGTCAACAGCCTCTGACTTGGCGCGACAGGGTGGCCTTGTGGTTCTGCAATATCGTTTGGGTGGGCATAGAGCGGGCGATGGACCCGCGAATCTTAATTTTAGCGAGGTTTACTACAGGCGTTTGATAGGGCCTGAAGCGACTAAAGACATTACAAGCCGCATTCACCAGGATCAGGACGGAAAGTTTTATCTCTCTCCAAAGCGAGACGTCGAAAAAGACGACCCAAATTTTAGGCTTTACGATTTGTTCTCTGAAACCTTTAAGGAAGTTTTTCCGAATCGGGGTAGTGCTAAGATCAAATTACATAATGGTGAAGAGCTTAAGGGGGCCGGTGTTCAGCTCGATGAAGAGACAGATTTGCGTCGAGTCGAAAATCCGTGGCAGATTTTTAGTCGTCCGGATTTAAAGCGATTATCTAATTATAATTTTGAAGAGAAGGACAAGTCAGAGAAGGATTCCAAGCCTGATAAAGATGGCAAATCCGACAAATCAGCCGCGGTGAAACGAATTGAAGATGAGTTGAAAGCCTATCCGCATCTTGATTCGCTTTTCGATAGATTGGCAGATCCTGATAAGCCAAATCGACATTTGGTGCTTTTGGTTGCCGAAGATCAAAAAGAGACATTTCGAGCGTTGCTTCTGTCTCTTTTGACGCGTCGAGCCAAAGGGAGCTTTCGGTTTGATAATCACAAATTGAGGTTCGCTGTTTTGAATCCAGATCATGTGACTCAGTCAGATGTTTTGCAGAACTTGGGGGATTTAAGGGAGCTGAGAGCTGGAGAGAGATCTGTTTTGTTGGCCGATGCAAAGGCGATTATCGATGTCGAGCGCCCTGAACCTCGAGAAGATCAAGAGGTGATTAAGTATGTCGTAGATAGTCCTGAGCCGGATCCGATTCTGGATTTGCCCCATCTTCTTGACCTTCTCTCGCGGGAGGGACGTGTGAACGGGCCGTCTGATTTTGCTCGCGCTCCTCACGAGGAGAAGAAGGTTACTTCAGTAATTCTCGCAACAGTGGACGAATGGCGTGTATTGCAAGAAGTCGACAAAGATCGTGGATGGGCTTCACCATGTGCCGATCGTTTTGATGTGAGTTCTGAATTTCTGCATAGCAACTGGCGTATATGGCCGGCAGGTTCAAAGCCAAACCGAGGTGAAATTCAAGGCGTCATGAGCCAGTCTGTTTCGATGCTCGACAAAGATTTTTTGCCGGAACTTGTGGCTGAACTTGAGGCATTGGCGGATCCTCAGCAGCCAGCAAGGCATGTCGTCAGAATTGTTCCAGATGAATTAAGGGGCCTCGTGAAACAGATTATTTTTCGATTGTATGGCGGCAAGGGTCTGAAGACCGACGCTCGATGGAATTCGGCAAACACTCATTTGAAAGTTTTTGCTCTGGATAGGGGAGATGGAAAACAAGCTGGCGTTCTTAAAAACTTTCAAGCGATGAGAAGAGACTCAGCGGAAGATCGAAGCGTTTTAATTGCTCCGCTAGAGATCGTTCGGGAAATGGCAAGGCCTTCTGTTGAAAATGATGGAAGTGGATTTTTTATTCAGGATCCAGCTGCTGTCGATGCCTCTTCACCAGATATTGCTTCTGGCAGTGGAGAAGACCGTCGCCGGGCGAAGCCGTTGCCTCCGCATTTTTTATATTTAGCAGAGACCGAAGGCCGTCGCATCTCCGCAACAGAATTTCCAAAGTTTAAAGAAAGTGAAAGACGAGTTTCGACTCTCTTTATTGGGACTCAGGAAGAATGGGATGCATCGCTTCGAGATCTGACGGTCGAAGATAAGTTGAGACTTGCAGAACGCTGGGAAGTGAAACACATCGAGGCGCCGAGTGAGGAAGCGCGGAAAGCGCTTGTCAACCAAGTCTTGGATAGACCGGAAGTCGACGTTCTCCGGTACAGATATGTGACTGATTCGCAGACAGAAAATGCCAGACAACAGATTGTTGGCTATTTGGTCAATAAGACCGAAGGCCTTGCCGCTCAATTTGGACTTGAGAAAACAACTGCGTTCAAGCGAGTTCTCGATCGCCTGCTTGATGCTTTGGTTGATGATAGCCAGGCTCGTAAATCGGGAATTATCGATATTTTCTTTGTCGAGCGTTTGCTGACCCGTGTCTTTAATATTCCCATGAATCTCGCAGCGCTACCTCCTGACGATGTGGATGTGAGACTCTCTGATACAAGAAAAATTGCGTTTGCTTTGCAACAGGCGGGTCATTTGGGCCCAATTGGAACCAAATTCAGATTTGTTGAAGCCGCACAGGCCCATCTCAGGGGCGGGAATCTTGGAAAGACCGTACCAAGTTCTGCGATTGTATTTGGGGATTCTTCAACTGGAAAAACTTTGCTGCTTGAAAAGTTAATCGAGGTGCTTGATCTTCGGGTTTATGATTTCAATAATCCTAGCCCTGATGCGAATGCGTTTTTTGTTCGTGTCGCGGCCATAGAAGAATCTGGTCCTGACGGAGTCAATGGGTCTGGAAAAAGCATTGATGACGTCATTCGGAACTTTGAAAACTTTTTAACCCTGCCAGATGGCTATCGAGGATTCGTATTCATTGATGATTTGGATAAGGCAAAGAGCCCTGCGATTTTAAATGGTTTGATAGGAATGTTGAATCGGCTCTTTGAGGCTCGAGGTGGCATTGTTGAAGTGAAAGATATTGAGCACGAGATCGCGCGGGAAGTCTCGGTTGGAAATATCCGAGTTTTTATGACTCTTAACCCTCCGACGACCCCTGAGAAAAGAAGACGTTTTGCAGCATCCAAGACTGATGTTGATATGATCGTCGCAGCTCTTTCGAGAGATGGTGTAGAAGTTCATCCGGCTTTTGTTATGCGATGGGGAGCGATTCTTAAACTTCCCATATTCGAGGCAAAGGGACCTGCTTTGCTCGGAGCTTTGCGCGCCGATTCTCGGCATGATTTTAATAACCAAGGGCGATTCCTGTTGGTTGATCCGGATGCCGTGGGTGACATTACCAAAAGATTTCCCGACAGCAATGCCCGAGAATTTCTTGGAACGGCTTCTAATACCCTGTTAGGTCTCGGTCGAAATTTGGCGCGAGGCACTAAAGTTGGCGTCATTCTTCCAAGCGAACGATTGACCGTTGACGGGGATGGATCGACAGCAGGGGCAAAGTCCTTCCCGGACCCATATGTGAAAGATCGTTCTGCAGAGGTCACAGGACTCGATAGTGGGCAGATTGCTGACTTTGTTAAAGCAAGAATGACGGCTCTGCCTGCTGGAAAAACAGATCTCGATGGACGACTGATCACTGTCTCTATGCTCATTGGATCTTTGCGGTCTTTTCTCTATGAGAAATTTACAGAAGCAGTCATGCAAGACCCGGTCCTTGCCGAGAGTGCTAACCATAGAAATTTAGTGTTTGCCCCATTGCTGACTGCTTTAGTTGGGCATTTAACCGACAGACCTGCGCTGGCTTTGCGCGATTTGAATTTGGATCCTCACGATTTCGGAATCACTGAAGGTCGGCAGGAGGCGTTTTCTGAGGCGCTGAAAAGAGCCGATATACGTTTGAAACATGAATTTTTTCCCTACAAGTTTGCGGATGAATTTCGTACTGCACATGATGTTCGAGTCTTACGAGAGGGTGTTCGACGGAGTCCTCAGGAGCCCTCTCGGGTGGATCTGCTCTTGGAAGTGTCGATGAAGGCTGCCGCGATTGAACGACAATTGATGTCTGCACTTTTACGAGTCACATCTGTCGATGATTTGCCGCGATCTGACGACTGGATTCGCAGTTTGGATGACAGGGACTTGCGATCGACTCTTCAGAAAATTGGAGTAGAGATCTTCGTTTTATTTAAAGACTACTGGGATCGACTTTATGATCTTCGTTTTGTTGAGACAAGGCGGCCTGAGAATTTTTCTAGGATGACCACTTATGATGCAGTTCGCATGTTTTTATTCGCGATTGACAAGGGATTGACTCGGCTTCCTTGGGCGTCGATTCAAACATTTCTTTTTTCTGCGATCGAGAAATCGACGACGAGCTTGGACTTGCAAAACAAACCCGGATTTCAGAATTTTCTCTTCAAGGATCCGACTTCTATTTTCCGTCCTCCATCTTACGATTTCGTATTTCAACAAGCCGAGAGCTCAGAGACATTTAGACATGTGACAGGCACTGAGATGGCAAGTCGGGCTAAGAATTTTTCTGGTCATTGTCGAAACTTTCTAATTCAGGTGGCAGATGCAAACGCAGCTCAATAATCTTTCGAGGATTTCTTTCTGTCTCGTTCTTTTAACCAATCTTTTTGGCTTGGTTCCAAACTTTGCTTTTGGTGAGAATGAACCAAAGATTCCTGTCGCAGGACCCGCACAAACAGGGCGATGCATGCACGAACTTAATCTCTTGGGGATAACACGTATTGTTCCCAGTGGACGGGAAGCTGCTGGCGAGCTCAAGTGGCTTGAAGAACGAACTTTAGCGGCGAGTGCGGCGGCACAAAGAATAGGTATGACAGTCCCTCCTCAGATCATGGAGATTGTTCCGGCGAGCGAGTTGATGATTTTGGCAACTCTTGGGCGCCATGGTCTCTATCACTGGTATGATGGGATGAAATTATTACGCCCCTACGGTTCCGCCGGCGTCATGGAATTTGTGACACCTGGGTCGACAGCGCAATGCGGACTGTGCCGTTCGTTCTTTAGTGCAACCACGCAACCTATTCAGCAGGGAAGTATCATAGACCATGTGCTTGGTCACAACGATTATTCCGCGAATAGTGCGATTGCTCAAGCAGTGAATGTGGATGTGATTAGAGAGTCGCTTGAGTTGGCGGAGTATATTCAGAGTCTTTATCATGATTTTGATCACGATCAGGTTTCTCAGTTCGTACAGTGGCTCTACAGCTTTTCGTATCTGCAGGATTTATCTCGGAATACCTTTGATTCTCCTGAATCTTTAGATCCAAAAAAACGGCCAGGAGTTGTGGGTCTTCCTGAAAGGGTGAATCATGCCAGCCGACACTTAGACGGTAGTGGAGCGTATCAGAATGCTGTTCATCCAAAAATTCCGACTCCGAGTGTGCTTCAATTTATGGCCAGCAATCTTCCTGTCGACGCGCCCGCATGGCAGCGCGAGACTTTGAGACGTTTCGAAAGAGTGTCTCGAATCCTCATTTTTTATACGGCCGACAAGTATTCGAATGAAGGATGGGCAACAGATCGTATGAGGGTCTTGGCGGGGCATACTGGCACTTACGCGACAGATGAACATACGTTTGAATATATGAATTTGCTTCAAGGTGTTGCAGGATGGGCAAGCCTCTCAAATCCCTACTGGCTTGGTCGCGAAACGATTCGTACGGAGTTTAAAAAATTTGAAAAATATTTTGAGGGCCAAAGGCGGGCTTCGTTTGAAGCTGAAGCGGCAGCCCAAGGGCTTACCGGAAATTTAAAAATCAAGCGTTGGGCGGAAGAGCGAGACCGGGGTTTTACGGAACACTTTCACAGAACTTTTATGCAACCCCTGACGGACTATGAGATTATGCAGGCAACACTCAGCGATCAATGGGTGCATGACCAGGGCCTCTTTCTCTATCGAACAGCCAAGCGTGCAGAATATGATCCCAATCTGCCGCCGCCCCCAACTGATGAGCCGATTGAACAGAAGATCATTACATCGACTGATGGAAGAAAAGTTGTTCGCGAAATTGCAAAAAAGACTGTCGATCGCCGGTTTAGCATTCCACGAATTTTCGTTCAGGATTCTGACGCGTTCGGACGGGGAGTTTTGAGTCTTAATCATGAAATGGTGAGAGACGATCAGTGGCGGGTTTACGGCAAGCCGCTTGAACTTTGGGGAACGGCCCAAACTCTTTATCTGATGGCTCGAGTGATGGGCAAGTCTGTCAGTCTTGAGACCGTCCATATTACGTCGGAGCGGATTTTTAAATCAGTTCGGGAGCCTATGACAAACGGGCAATTTCGTCCTTTCTGGCCGGTGCCTTTCGAGGTTCTCAGATCAACAAGAATTCGAATTGAGGTGGATCGTCGTGGAAGGGTTGCAGTTTATAAACTGCCGGACTCCGTTGTCGATCATCGTGTGAGGGATATAAATGTCGATGATGATTATTATCGAGCGATTGGCTGGGAGATTCCAAAATTTTCAGCGGATGGTTTTGACTTCGAGAATATTTCTCCATGGGATATACAAAAAGAGGTTCCAGACGAAGTTATAGCAAAGAAATTGCAAGAAGCTGTCGATGAATATCGCACAGATCAAGAGATTAGTATCAATTCAGATCTTAGAGATGCTGAAAAAGAGCGCCTTCTTCATGCTCTGACGACGAGTATTGTTGATGGTGGCCTGGCTGGCCAATTTCGTGTGCTTTCTCATGCTCCCACTGGCGCGGGTTCAATTAATGAATACAAAGATATGCTCGACCGGCGCTTGTATGCATCTTTGATGAGAGCGTTAAGCGGTCAACTGCGCTCGAGACAAACGGCGACTGGTCTTAAATTTCGCGTGATGCCGATTATTCCACACATCACTTTTGACGATGAGATCACTGAAAAAATTCAGGATGCAGCAGACCCTGATCAGGTCGATCCAGCCTATTTTTTAGATCCCCTCCGACGTATGGTTCAGGCAAAAACCCCGCAGGACCATTTCGCTGCGGAGAAAGAAGTAGAGACTCTCTTGCTCAAACGAAAACGCCACTTAGAGGCATGGAAAAGATTTCAGGCAGGCGACCAGAAAATTGAGGGAGTTATTCAACATCGTTTGGAGGCCATCAGTGGTACTGAGGCGCTTGGGTCAGATCCAAGACCTCGAAAAAAGGGCGACAAAGTCTGGGGACCATCCAAGCCTCGAGGTGGTGGCGGTGGAAAGCGCGGTAACGACGACGGCCCGGGTGAGCCTGGCGATGATCCCGGCGGCGACAAACCCGGCGATGGTTCTTCCGATCCATCTGAGATTGAAGTGCCTCTTGATGTTCTTGCAGAGTTCATCGGGGCGCAAATCGAACTTCCATTCTTAAAGCCAAAGGGTGGAGACCTAGATGCTAAAGATACGATTCGTGATGGTGGGGTGAGAAAACCAACGGGAGATCCTCTGTGGAATCGGATGTGGGGAGATATATTGGCTAAGGGCAGATTGATGGCCAAGAAAAATGGCAAAGACGTATCAAAGATGACCCATGCTCAGCTTGTACGTATAGGCATGAAGCTGACGACACCCCCTGATTATATTGTAGCTGACCGCATTGTCGACCCCGTCCCAGATACCAATGCCGTTGTGGCATTCGTCGTCGATCAGTCGGGCAGTATGTGGGGCCGGCCGATCGAACAGGCGAAAAAATTTATCTTCAATGTGAAGATGGCTATTAAGAGTAAGTATCAAAACACGAAATTTTTCTTCGTTTCAATTGATACCAAAGGAATCGTCTATTACGACGAAAATGAGTTTTGGAAAAGTTGGCAGGGTGGGGGAACGGACTATTCAGAGGGTTTTTCGACGGCTCATGAAGAGTTGAATAAATTTAGTCCGGCCGGATGGGATCGTTATCTTGTCGGCATTGGTGATTCCGGAACCTCCAACGAGCAGTTAGCACTAGAAAAATATGAAGCGATACTTCGCGAGATTGAGTACGGGGCCTATGTTCATGTCGAAGATGGCTGGGGAGGTTTCGAGTGGCCGTTTGCGGCATCTGCCAAGGGGCTTCTTGAGACCTATAAGAATGCTGGCTTTGCGACTCTGAGTGGAGATGCAGGTTCCCCGATGAAAGCGCTGCTCGATCTTTTTGGAAAAGATCGTCATAAAAAATAGACGGGGCTTATATCGCCCGTCTTTTTGATTTTCCTTTGGAACCTCGCTGTGAACGCCGTTTCGTGAGTTGTCGGTGAGTGAATTTTAGGACTTGCCCAGAATCTCGAATAGTTTCAGCTGCTTGCATAAATAGTGCGGAGCGCTATGAAAGATAAAATTTATGCTATGCTTATAGTATTGATGCGGGGAAGCAAGTATCCATTCGAGAAACCTTTTTATGAGTCTCATCTCGTAAAGAAATACCTGCGTCAATTCGCCGTCGAGGCTTGCAAGAATCCGAAAGTTATTTTCGAGAGTCACGACAGGCTACGCGAGAAAGTCGCTATCTCACTGCTGTCAGATTTGATGAATTTCCAGTCTGTGACCCGAACGACGATCATCTATCAGTAAATCTGAGCCGCCCCCGGCTCGAACGGGGGACCCAATCCTTAAAAGGGATTTGCTCTACCAACTGAGCTAGCGGCCCAAGACTGACGCTAGAAATACATCAAGTTTTGGATCCGCGTCGAGTAGAGAAAAGTGAAACTTTGGTTTTTGTTGATGCGTTTCGCTTAGGATCTTTTTTTTTAAATAATCTCAGCAGGTTTCTTCTGCGTCAGGACAAATCCTGGGGAACACTCGCTATTCAGACGATAGAGTGGCCATGTTTAACTTGCTGGCGGATCGCCTGACTGAGGAAATGCTCTGGCGTCCCGAAATTTTGATTAAATCGATTGGACAACCTGAATCCCAAGACGATCTGTACCTGTGGGGCGTTGCTCACTATGAAAAGGGTGATCACGATATTGCGGAATCCGCCTTTCGTAAGAATCTCGAGCGATCTCTCAATTACTATCCAGCCATGTTTGCATTGGCTCAGGTGGCCTTTGAATCTGGCCGCTTAGATGAAGGAAAGAAATGGTTTTTGAGAGCCTATCGCTACCATCATCAGCCCGAGTCAATTATTCAGTTTCAAAAGTCGCTTCGTTCTCGCCGTGTTGCAGTTGAAAGCCTCGCCGCGATCAAACTTTGGTGCTTACACCAGGCGCTCGGAAAGGAAGGCAATGCAGACAATCCCTTCCTTTTATTTGAGATCGGTCGTCTGCTTTTTGAACAATCTAAGTTTGAAGCCTCGATGACTTATTTCGAGTCGAGTATGAGAGCTCCGAAAATGGTCAGGGAAGCTTCTGAATATCTTTCGTATGTCTATGAGACTCTGTATAAAGGCGACGAATTATTGATTCGAACTCTCCAAATGGCAAAGAGTCTCGAACATCGTGCGGATATCCTGTTTAATCTGGCTATGGCGTGCCAGCATGACCAAAAGAGGCCTGATCTCGCCCTCCATCTTTTTTATCTCTCGACGCTCGAGGACCCGACCGATCCCGGTCTGCGGTTTTCAATGGAGCAACTGGCTCTTGAGTTTCTGCAAAGGAAGAAGAAGTCGGTCGAATTACGCGACAAAGTCACTCTGATGTTTTCTCACCTCTACCAAGGGGCCCATGGCATGGCGAAAAGGCTTTTCTATGAACTTCGCGCTCTGAATTTTCCAGACGAATTTTTTTCGGGCATTCCGGATATTCTTTGGAAAGAATGGCTTTTGGTGGATGGAAGCCCTCTGGATCGACATTTTAAGGCTTGGGCGAAATCTTCGAGCCCGATTTTTCTCGATGAACGTCGAAATGCTTGATAGCAAAGGGCATGCTTGAGTGCCTTGTTGCCGATTCTCTTGCCTTAAATGATTTCAAAAAAAGATCATTTTTGGTCAGCGTCAGTGGTGGCTCTGACTCGGTGGCCCTCCTTTTTGTTTTGCACAATCTGCGAAAGAAATATCCACTTCGTTTGCGTATTTTTCACATGAATTTTCAATTGCGCGGGAAAGACTCGCTCGCTGATGAAATATTTGTCCGCCGGCTGTCAAAAGAATTGAAAATCCCGATCTCTGTCCGGCGCGTCAAAAAGACGAAGACAGTTGGCGGAGTTCAGGAATGGGCGCGTGAGCAGCGACTGAAACAAATGAAGCGCTTTTCGTCTGAATACGAAGTCTTAGAAGCTCATCATCTCGACGATCAGGTTGAGACATTTTTTCTGCGGCTTATGAGAGGGGCTGGAATTGGAGGCCTTGATTGCATTCGGGAATCCAGCTGTCGAGAGGGACGGCAAGTCTGGCGGCCGCTTCTCAAGATTTCTAAAAAAGAAATCCGTCATTATTTGTCGGTCAACAAGATCAAATTTCGAGAAGATCATTCAAACCAGACGACGAAATATGATCGCAATTGGCTTCGACTGAAGGTTCTTCCTCTGTTTTTTCGTAAAGAGCCGCAGCTGCGAATAAAAATTGCAGAGCTGCTGGAAGAAGTTCAGGACTTAAATCGTGAGCGAGCTTCGATTTTTGAAAAACAGAAATCCGTCGTGCTGATCAATGATGTCGAATGGAACTGGGCTCCATTTCTTCAGATGTCCGATTCGGAGCGCAAGAATTTTGTTCGCCGCATCTGTATGGATCAATGGAAGATCTCGTTGACTCGTCGCCAGATTCTTGAATTCAGCCGCTATTTAAGTGCGTCGAAGAGCTTTAGCCTGAATCTGCCAAAAGGCCTCGTGGCTAGAGGCCTGGCGCCGTCCCGAAAATATTCTGCCGGCTTGCTAAAAGTTGATTTAAAGCGAAAAAAAACGGCCTAAGGGCTCGTCTTTCTCTCTATTCACCATCGACAATTCAGGAATCGACATTATAATAAACAGTGATTTTGAGGAGTAAATGAATTCAGGCTTAAAGACAGTATTGCTGTGGGTTGCTTTGATTTTAGGATCGTATCTTTTTTTCGAAGCATCGAAACAATATCAATCAACAGTTTCATCGATCGACTATTCAGAGTTTCTTAAGGATTTGAGAGAAAAACGAATTAAGTCTGTTCAGATCACTGGCAATCAGGTTGACGGTGAGCGACTTTCAGCAGACGGAAAATCTCTCAAATTTACAACAATCGGACCACCTGTTGATTCTGTGTTTATCGATAATCTGACTAAATCTGGAGTTGAAGTTTATAAGTTCATTCCTCCAAGAGACGATAGCATTTGGTTGATGCTTCTCAATTGGGGCCCAACGATTTTGTTGACCATTCTTTTTTTGGTGATGCTCAGAAATATCCAAGTGGGTGGCGGCAAGGCGATGAGTTTCGGAAAAAGCCGCGCTCGTTTGATGCGTGATGACGAGAAGGGTCGAGTGACTTTCAAGGACGTGGCTGGAATTCCTGAGGCAAAAGATGAGCTGCAAGAGATTGTAGAATTTTTGAAAGATCCCAAAAAGTTTCAGAAATTGGGCGGAAGAATTCCAAAGGGTGTGCTGCTCATGGGATCGCCGGGAACTGGAAAGACATTGATTGCTAAAGCCATTGCAGGCGAAGCAAATGTTCCCTTCTTTTCAATCAGTGGCAGTGACTTTGTAGAAATGTTCGTAGGTGTGGGCGCATCTCGGGTTCGGGATCTTTTTCAACAGGCTCGCAAGGCGGCGCCATGTCTCATCTTCATCGATGAAATCGATGCTGTAGGTCGTCATCGAGGCGCTGGACTTGGCGGCGGTCACGATGAGCGTGAACAGACGCTCAATGCGTTGCTCGTCGAGATGGATGGATTCGAAGGCAAAGAGGGCGTAATTATTTTGGCATCCACGAATCGCCCGGATGTTCTTGACCCAGCTCTTTTGAGAGCGGGACGCTTCGACCGTCGTGTGGTTGTTCCAAAGCCTGAAGTAAAAGGGAGAGAAGAGATCCTGCAGGTTCACTCGAAGAAATTGAAACTTGGAGCCGATGTCGTTTTGTCGGTCATTGCTCGAGGCACTCCTGGATTCGTCGGGGCAGATTTAGAAAATATTTGCAACGAAGCGGCCTTGTTGGCCGCGCGGTCGAACAAAGAAGTGATCGAGATGATCGATTTCGAACGAGCGAAAGACAAGGTGATGATGGGCGCTGAACGAAGAAGTGTCGTGCTATCAGATGCCGAGAAAAAAGTGACGGCCATTCATGAGGCGGGGCATACCCTGGTCGCGCGAATGATCCCTGGCTCAGACCCCGTGCATAAGGTGACGATCATACCTCGCGGCATGGCATTGGGATTGACCATGCAATTGCCAGAAGAAGATCGACATAACCTGACCTCAAAATCTGCAAATGATATGATCACAATTCTCTTTGGTGGTCGTGCGGCGGAAGAGCTCATGTGCCCGGATATCACCACGGGGGCTGGCAACGATATTGAGAGAGCTACCGAATTGGCGCGTAAGATGGTGACCGAATGGGGAATGTCGCGCTTAGGTCCGGTGAGCCTTGCTAAAAAAGAAGAGCATGTATTTCTCGGTAAGGAAATTGGAACGGGTCGAGAATATAGCGAGCGCACAGCGATTGATATCGACGACGAGATTAAACGAATTATCTCAGAAAATTACAATCGAGCTCGGTCGCTCCTGAAAGATAATATTGAGAAATTGAAGAATTTATCCAATGCACTTCTCGAGAAAGAGACTTTGGACGCGGGCCAGGTCGATTCGATTCTTTTTGAACGAACAGCGATGGCGATGAGCAGTGACAATCATCATCAATGAAGCACTCACTGTCTTATTGGCTTGAACTCATTCCCTCTTTTCGTCTTTGGGATATTGTTGATGTTCTTATAGTTGCGTTCATTATCTACCGTTTTTTGCTTTTGATCCGTGGCACAAAAGCGCCTCAAGCGATGATTGGGCTTGGATTTGTGGCAGTTCTCTATTTTTTGGCGGATCGATTAGAAATTCGAACCCTCAGCGCATTGCTGTCGTCTGTATTCGATAATCTCTTCATTATTTTCATCATTCTTTTTCAAGCAGATATTCGTCGGGTTTTGTCGCAATTTGGGAAAACCTCTTTTTTTTCCAGAGGGAATTCTTATCGTGATGGAAATCTTATTGAAGAACTAGTGAAGAGCTCAATTTCTTTGTCGAACCGAAAGGTGGGAGCTTTGATCGTTCTTGAAAAAGATGCAGATGTGACTGATTTCACGGATGCGGGTGTATCAATCGATAGCGCTCTGACGAAAGAGCTCCTCACGTCGATTTTTCTGCCCGTTTCTCCGCTGCATGATGGAGCTGTAATTATTCGAAAAGGCCGGATTTTTTTGGCGAATTGTTTTTTGCCGCTGTCGACGAATTCAACGAGTCTTAAGTCGATTGGCACTCGGCACCGAGCGGCGCTTGGACTTTCGGAAGAGACAGATGCCGTTTGTCTGGTTGTCTCGGAAGAAAATGGATCCATTTCTGTGGCGACCGGAGGAAGAATTATCCATAACTTAGATTCTGCACAGTTAAGAAAGGCGTTGCTGGAATATTTATGAAACAGTTTTCGCCGCAAGAGTGGTTGACCTCAAAGCTTCTGTTGCAGATTTTGTCGCTCGTCTTAGCTCTGTTGGCTTGGGTTGTCATAAATTCTGGACAGACTGTTAAAGAAACAAAGCGAATTCAGCTTCAGTATCTGCAGATGCCGAAGGGGCTGATGTTCCAACGCAATCCTCCACGCGAACTGCGTGTTGAAATTGTGGGCCCGTTGAGTCGGATTCGATCGATCGCGGAAGAAAACTTGGCTTATGGTGTCGATCTTTCGGGTATTAAGCCTGGTTCAAATCGAGTGGAGATTGATAGTGAGCTTTTAAAACTTCCGACGGAGTTGGAGGTTTCAAATATTAGCCCACGATCCTTCAATGTTCATATTGAAGAGTTGTTCGTGCGCGCATTGCCTGTGAAGCTCAATATCATCGGAAAACCTAAAGAGGGCTATCAGGTCGTTTCAACCAAGACTGTTCCAGAGAATGTCTCGGTGACGGGTCCGAAATCTGTGATCACTAAATTGAAAGAAGTGACGCTGGATATTCCTGTTTCTGGACGAGAGACGTCCTATTTTGAAACGATCAAGCCGCGTCTTAATTTGCCCGATTCAGATGTTTTGGATTCGGTGTCGGTAGAACTTGAGGTTTCGAGCATTAGATCTACCCGAGAATTTCTTGGAGTTCCTGTGGTCGCGAGGGAGTCAGCTGGTAAGCTAAGCATCTCTCCTCCTGTGGCGAAAGTTGTTTTGGAAGGAATGGAAAGAGATTTGGACAATCTGAAAGGCAAACTTCAGGTATTTATTTCTGTCGAAGGGCTCAAACGTGGGCGCTATCGGTTGCGAGGAAGCCTGCCGACTTCGGATGGAACGAAATTGATACTCGTTGAACCATCTCATTTTCTTGTTGAGGTTCGATAGGGAGGAGATCATTTATGACTAAACGTAAACTTTTTGGAACTGACGGAATTCGTGGTGTGGCTAATAGCTATCCCATGACTTCGGAAATCGCTTTGAAGCTGGGGCGCGCGTTGGCAAGCTTACTCCGACAAAAATCCGAATCTCCTCGAATTATCGTGGGAAAAGATACGCGACTTTCAGGTTATATGCTCGAGAGCGCGTTGACATCAGGTATTACCAGCATGGGAGGTACAGCACTGTTGCTTGGCCCGCTTCCAACGCCCTCGGTAGCCTACTTGATTCGAAGTATGCGTGCGCAAGGGGGCGTGATGATTTCGGCGAGCCACAATCCCTATCAGGATAATGGCCTGAAAGTTTTTGGGCCAGATGGTTTTAAGCTTGATGATAATATTGAGATCGAACTTGAGCGACTGATGGAGACCGAAGATGAAGTGACAGCGATTCGCCCTTCGCCAGAGCGTCTTGGCCGCGCGCGTCGAATTGATGATGCTTTGGGGCGCTATCTCACACATCTCAAAACAATTTTTCGGCAAGACTTTGATTTGGTCGGAAAAAAAATAGTTTTTGATGGTGCGAATGGTGCTGCTTATGATTGCGGCCCTAAGCTTTTTACTGAACTTGGCGCAACAGTAACCACCATGGCTTGTCAGCCTGACGGAACAAATATTAATCGAAATTGTGCGCAAAATAATCCGGATCTTCTTTCAGATATGGTTCGAAAAACGCAAAGTGATATCGGAATTGCAGTGGATGGCGATGCTGATCGACTTCTCGTTTGTGATGAAACCGGGCGATTGCTTTCTGGCGAGCATTTCATGTTTCATATGGCCTCCTTTCTGCGGGACTCCGGGCGCCTTCAAGGCAATGGTCTTGTGACGACGACGATGAGTAACGAAGCGTTGGTCACAGCGCTCAATAAAATTGGAATCAAGACTCATCGAGCACCGGTGGGAGATCGCTATGTCACCGAGATGCTTAAAAAAGAGAACTGTACGTTCGGAGGAGAAAATTCTGGGCATTATGTTTTCATGGATCAGAATACCACAGCGGATGGTCTTTTTTCTGCTCTTGAAATCTTAGCATTACTTCATAAGAAAAAATGGAAGGCGTCTGAGCTTCGAAAGAGCTTTTTGCTTTATCCCCAAAAACTGGTGAGTGTCAGAGTGCGAGAGCGCGTTCCGCTCGATAAAGTGCCCAAATTGGCTGATGCAATTCGCGCGATGGAGAAGCAGTATGAAGGCTCGGGCCGCGTGAATGTGAGATATAGCGGAACTGAGGCTCTTCTGCGACTGATGATTGAAGGGCCAGAAGCGGATAAGGTCGAATCAGATACACAATATTTGGCAGAGATTGCCGAGACAGAATTGGGAATTGCTGCTCGATCATGATGAGTTCTGATACATCGTCTCTTGGGATCATCCGTCTTGGTGTCAATATTGACCATATTGCGACACTTCGCGAGGTGCGAAAGGCTCATTTTCCGGATTTGATCGAAGCGGCTGAGCATTGTTTGAAGGCCGGGGCTCATCAGATCACCGTGCATTTGCGAGAGGATCGGCGTCATATTCAGGATCGAGACGTCATTCAATTGCTCAAATGGAAGAAGCTTCCGATTAATATGGAAATGGCGCTGACAAAAGAAATGATCAGTAAAGCCATTCGATGGCAGCCGGAGTCGGTGACTCTTGTTCCCGAGAAGCGTGCTGAAATGACAACGGAGTCTGGCTTAAATCTGAAGAAGCTGAAATCTCTTTCGAAAGTGATTAAACGACTGAAGAATAAGACAAAAGTTTATGCTTTCATTGATGCTCTGCCGGAACAAATTTCTTTGGCGGCCCAACTTGAATTTGATGGCATTGAGTTTCATACCGGACCTTGGGCTAAGATTTTCGAAGCGCCCATTTTAAATCTTGAAAAAATGCGGCGTGAAAAAGAGCGCCTTTTCAGCGCCGCACAGCAAGCAAATAATCTCGGACTCGAGGTTAAGGCTGGGCATGGATTGAATTTGCAGAATTTGAGTTATCTTTTATCAATGCCGTTTCTGTCTGAACTGAATATTGGCCATTCGATTGTCTGTCGATCTCTTGAGGCTGGCCTGGAAGCTGCGGTCAAAGAAATTCTGACGCTCATTCAGCAGCGTACGCGGTCATGAGACTTTTTTTAAGCTCTGAGCAAATGAATGAATCTGATTTGATGACGATGAGACAATTTCATTTGTCGTCTTTTGATCTTATGCATCGAGTGGCAGATGAAATGGCATCAGTCATTTCTCAGCGAGCGCTCGGGAGCTCATATCAAATTCTTTGTGGTCCGGGTAATAACGGGGGTGATGGCTATTGTCTGGCGGAAAATCTGCGAGCCAATGGATTTGATGTTTCTGTCATTCCAGTTCTCGATCCGGTTTCTTCAGATTGCAAACAGGCTTCGCGTCGTTGCAAGGCCTTAAGAGTAAAAGTGCTCAATCGCCGTGCGGTCATCATTGATGCGGTCTTCGGAAATGGGGGCCGTGGTGATCTGCCGAAATCTGTGAGTCACTTACTTCGAACTGTGAATCGACTATCAAATTTTAAGATCGCGCTCGATTGTCCTTCGGGGATGGATTCTTCTGGACGTCAGCCGCATGAAGACGCCTTGAAGGCGGATCTAACGATCTGCGTTGGTTTTTATAAAGATTATTTTTTGAAAAATAAAAACACCGAATTGCTGGGTCAGATCGAGTTAGTTGGCGAATACTTTAAAGTTCCATCAAGCATTCAAAATCAGACGACGAAGATTTATGGAATTGACCCTCAGGATTTTTGTTTCACGAGCTGGCCAAGGACGTCATATAAATCTGAATACGGCCATTGTGGTTTAGTCGCGGGCTCGTCGAAGACGCCGGGCGCGGCTTTTTTAGCTGCCGAAGCGGCGCATCGTGTGGGGGCTGGATACGTGAGCGTTTTTTTTGCGGAGCCGCGGCATTTGAATATCAGTGTGAAGGATGCATCGTTCATTCTAAAACAGAAATGGAATCTCACAGATTTGAAAGCGCCGACGGCGATGATCTTGGGCTGTGGCGGATTTTCGTCTCGGATAAAATCGCTGAGTCAGCCGCATGTGATTGATGCCGAAGCTTTGATTCCGATGTCAAAAGTCAAAGCCAAGTCGAGTGGACCAAGAATTTTTACGCCCCATCCAGGAGAAGCAGCGCGTCTCTTGCAGACCTCCACGAAAGTTATACAGAGAGATCGATTCGCGGCTCTTTCACAACTGGTAAAAATGACGGATGCAGCGGTGTATTTAAAGGGAGCTCCTGGAATACTGAAGTTTCGAGATGATCCAAATTCGTATTATGTCAACTTGTCGATGAATCCCATCTTTGCAAAGGCTGGAAGTGGCGATCTGCTGGCAGGAATGATCGGTGGATTTTTGGCCCAGGCTCCGAAGCGCCAGATCTCATTTGAGTCGGCAGTTCTTTCGAGCCTCGCTTTTCAGCGAGAGGTGGGAGAAATTTTAAGAACCCAGCGTGCGACGATTGCTTCGGATCAGCTTTCGGTGTTTTCGGAGGCCTTTCGCCGACTCTCTCGAAGGGCCCGTGGAGCATGACAGGCGATCGTGTTTGCAGAGTGAGAGATTTATCGGAGTTGGATCAACTAGCGGCCCAGTGGATTTCTCTGTTTCGGGCTGGGGATTGGATCAATCTGAAGGGAGAAATGGGCGCAGGAAAGACAGCTTTTGTCAGAGCGATGCTGCGCTCGTGGGGCTGGAGAGATCCGGTTCCGTCCCCGACATTTCCGATCATGATTGAATACGATATTCAGAATTTTCACGTCTTGCATATTGATGCTTTTCGACTGAGCCCTGGTGTTTTTGAGCCGTGGGATTGGAAAAATTGGAGTGATGAAATTGTGTTTGTCGAATGGGCTGAGAAAACGAGTCTTCCAGCCGCTCGTTTTAATTATGAAATCGAGATCACGCGTGGGTCTGAAGAGACAGAACGATCTGTTGCGCTTCGATCGTTGAAGCGATAAATCATCTGAAGATCAATTATGGGACTTCATGTTCTTAAATTTGGTGGAACGAGTGTTGGAAGTTTGCAGCGCATTGAGCATGTGGCGAAAATTGTAGCAAAGCGCGCTGAGAAGCATCAGGTGGTTGCAGTTTTATCTGCGATGTCAGGAGAAACTGATGGCTTGCTGGAGTTGGCAAAGCAATTTTCTAAAAATCCAGATCCTCGCGAACTCGATGTCCTTCTGACGACGGGTGAACAGAAATCAGTTGCACTTTGTTCGATTTGCTTGAAATCAATGGGGGTGAAAGTAAGAAGTCTTTTGGCTTCTCAAGTTCAGCTTCAAACGGATGCAGATTTCACTCGAGCGCGGATTGAAAATATTCAGACTGAAAAGATTAAAGAGCTTTTGAGCACTGGCACCATTGTGATTATTCCTGGATTTCAGGGCGTCACTTCGAGCGGTGACTTAACAACGCTTGGGCGTGGTGGCAGCGATACGACAGCGGTGGCAATCGCAGCCGCATTGAAAGCTGATACTTGTGATATTTATACAGACGTGGATGGGGTTTATACAACAGATCCAAATATAGAGCCGAAGGCTAAAAAATTGGGATCGATTACTTACGACGAAATGTTAGAATTGGCGTCTCTGGGAGCCAAAGTCTTGCAAACACGTTCGGTTGAGTTTGCAAAAAAATATAAGGTGCCCGTTCATGTTCGCAGTACGTTTAGGGATGTCGAAGGAACATGGGTGCTAGAGGAGTCGAAACTTATGGAATCACTAGTCGTTTCTGGAATTACCTATACGAAGAATGAGGCAAAAATCATCGTCGAGGGAATGCCTGATCGCGTGGGAATCGCGTCTGATCTTTTTACGAGAATCGGAGAGTCTGGAGTTCTCGTTGATGTGATTGTGCAGAATGTTTCTAAGGATGGAACAACGGATATTTCATTTACGGTACCTCGCAATGATTTGCGCCGAGCAATTGGTATTGTGGACGAACATAAATCTATTCTGAAACAGGTGCGCGTAGTGGGAGACGACAGAATTTCAAAAATTTCTGTCATCGGAAATGGAATGCGATCTCATTCCGGGGTTGCCGCCAAAATGTTTTCAACGTTGGCACGAGAAGGCATTAATATTCAAATGATCACAACTTCAGAAATTAAAATCAGTTGTGTCGTTGATGAAAAATATACGGAGCTGGCTGTTCGGGTGCTGCATGATGCTTTTGGGCTTGATAAGATTGAAAGTCGCGAAGTCAACGACTTTGCTTAAGTGATTCGTTCGCAGATTTTCATGGAAATAATTTTACTAACCGCGCAGCTTCATCGGCACTCAGCAGCTGTTGATTCTGCAAAGCGGCCCAACGAACGATTGATTTTCTTTTCAACGCGAAGAGAAAAAAATCGACACGCTCGGCAGATGTCAGAAGTGGCAGGGTCAATTCAAGTTGTAGCGTGTCGTAAGTAATTGTTGGATCTTGCTCTTTCGGCCCAAGCGATCTGGCAAAATCTGAATTTACAAATGAATTAACGGCTGAGGAATTGAGCGAGCGAAGAAGGTCGAAGCCTCGAGCGATCATATTTTCTGACTTCAGATCCTCCATATGCATCAAAAATTTTTTATATTCATTCAGAGTTGGTTTTTCAATTCTGAGAAAGGCCTGCCAGGCTGCTACGACTAAATCCGAATCATTAGACTTAAGCCATTTTGTGATGATGGGCTTTGCTCGGGTTGGCTGATTGATGAGAATTGATAGCAGAACGATCTGAGTCGTTGGACTCAGGCAGGGAGTTCTTTGGCTGAGGATGTTTGCAATTGTGTCGAGAAGCTTAGTTTGATTTTGAGCCGAAAGTTGTGGATAGATCTGACGCAAATGAACTGCCGCGCCATGGATGTCTAGAAAATCCACCGAATTATTTCTGAGAATAGACGTCAGAACATCGTGAAGAATTGGAAATATCTTCTCAGGTGACCGAGTGAAGAGATGTGACCAAACTGAAATCAGTCGATGTGATCGATCGAGCTCAAGAAGGCGATCAAAAATTTCTTCTCCACACGGCTGGAGATCGATGGCATTTCGGAAGAGAGTTCTGAGTGTGATTAGAATCCGTTCATTTTTTTCTCTGGAGTTGACTTCAAGTGAATCAAAAAATTCATGAGTCAGAAATTTCCTGTGTATGGGTAGGCCATCGCAGTCGAGCACATCAATCATATGTCTTAGTCCGAAAATGGATATCTGCATTTGTTCTGCTTCCGACTCTGTGAGGGTCCATCCAGTTTTGAGGTCGCTGATAATAAGTGTCGTTGCAAGAGCTGGATTTTGATCGAATGTCTCTCGAAAACGTTCTTCGAGCTCTGTATATTCTTCGGGAGAATGCGCAATCGCCGATCGAGCATTTTCGGTGTACTTAAAGGCGATAGATCGAAGCGTCGATGAAAGCTCCGTCGACGCATTCGTGCTCGATACTTGGCCTAAACTCGATATTTGGCCCAACGATGTCCAGACGAATAGGCTCAATAAAAACGTCATTTGTTCCTATTAAGCAAGAAGCGTGCCTGATGCAAGACTTCCGAAAAATTGACTAATGGCTCAGGAAGGATCAGGTTAATCCTTCCGCCTAAATTTGAGCTCGTAAGTCAAATTAAGGGCTCCGCATCGTCTGGTTCAACTACTAGAACACATCCGTTTGTTAAAGCACTTAACGCTGAGCTAGAAAAATTCGTCACTGAAAAAGTCCCTGGGATTGACCCGATTTATGTCACGCTAAAGACAGTTGAGTACCTGGGTTCAACGATCCAACCAGACTATGGAAGTTTTTGCGTAATTGAGGTGACTGTGGAAACCCCTCAATTCGTTTTGGAGCTCGACCGATATTTAATTATTCAACACTATGAGACTTTAGCTTATTACCCAGTCACTGGCGAAGGTATTCAAAGGGCAACACCTTCACTCGAAACTTTGTCACGGTTTCCAAGGAAGATCTCTCGAGAAACCTCAGGAAGCTACGAACTTAGATTTAAGATCTGGGAAGGCTTGGTGTCGAGACAATCTAAGGTACTTGCTGGAGTCATAGCTCATTATTTGTTTGACCTTTACGATGATTCTAAAAACCTTTCTCATGGTTGCTCACACTTGCTCGGCAAAATAGCCTATCTAGGTTTCGATCCAGACAATGATGACTCTGGAAAAATCAAAATTAGGCTTGCCCGAGAAGACTATCGCCCCGTTATGAATGCTGTGAGAGAATAACTTTCTTTAAAAACAGCACTCCCGAAATCCCTGTATTTTCATCGGTTAGCCGGTTAGGGAAGTCTTTCGTTAAGGGGAGCGGCTGTTTTCACTCGCTTTGATTAACTGCAGTTGCAGAGAGCCTTATTTCAAGGGGGTCATCGGCCATCCCCACGGAATATCCGGCATTCTCTCTGGATTCCATTCGGGCGAGACCTCGTTGAACGGGGCTTTTTTACTTCCGCGAACTCTCGCATCATTTCCTACAATTTTTACTCGCACCCCGGCGTCCTCGAGTAATTTCATTTTATAAAGAATCGCATGTTCAGAAGGGTGATGGGTGACCCTGCCTTCATTGAGAAATCTGATCGCGTCTTCGACTCGATTTTGGAGCTGGCGATAGTATGCTAGACTTGTCTTGAGTAGGTCTTCCAATTTGCTTTGGCCCATCGATCAAACGCGCAAATAAAATCCCTGGTGGATGTGAAATCCCAGAGCCTGGGTTGGGGTATTTGTTTGTGGATGACCTGCATATTGACAATCTGTATCGCACCGTTTGTTATCAATAAATCTCTGGAATACGGGGTGTATTGGCCTTCTTTAAATTGAATTGCCCTTCGGGAGGCGCGGCGGTAGTTAAAAAAAATGAACTCGGACCTAGCTTATCAATTAAAGATCAGCCTTCGCGGCAGCAAACCATCAATCTGGCGACGGATTCAAGTCCCCGCTCATATTAATTTTAAAAAACTTCACGAGATTTTGCAGTGCACAATGGGTTGGTGGAATTGCCACCTCCATGAATTCGAGATTAGAAAAGTTCGCATTGTTGATGCGGAAACAGACGATGAGTTTGATCCCGATGAAAGTTTGAATGAGGTGGATATTCGTCTCTTGGATATGTTTAAAGATGGTCGGCTTAAGAAACTTACGTATATCTATGATTTCGGAGACGGATGGCTTCATGATGTGGAATTAGAAGAAACTTTTTCAAAGGAATTGAAATTCGCGACGTGTATAGACGGCCGACGGAAATGTCCGCCTGAGGATGTGGGCGGATTGGGTGGGTTTTACAATTTCTTGCAGGCTTCCCAAAATTCGAAGCATCCAATGCATCGAGAATGGATGGATTGGTACGGAAAATCATTTGATCCTGACGAGTTTGATTCTCTTCGAGTTGATGTGAAATTGAGAAAAATTCGTATTCCGAAACCTAGGTCGTTGAAAGATCAAAGCCAATTCATCTCAGATCGATTATTTTCGAATTGACCAGGTAAGCTTTTGGGCACTTATTTCAAGGGGGGCATGGGCCATCCCCAAGGAATATCCGGCATTCTCCCTGGATTCCATTCGGGCGAGACCTCGTTGACCGGGACTTTTTTAATTGAAACGCCAGAAGTCGGGACTATCGATTTTCGTGGATTTGTAGTAGCAAGCCTTCGTGAAATCGTTAGAAGAACGAAACGAGCTCGGTTTTCTCTTGCGATTTTTCGTACGTGGTTCTTTTGGTTTCGCCTTTGTTTTCTATTATGGATTCCTTGTTTATTTGCCTCTAGTTGCAGCTGAAGATCGCCCAATCTTGGGATGTGCGTCGTCTTTGGCCGCTGTCGTGGCAGTGAAAAATACTTCTTCTGAGCAGGCTCTGGTCAAAGTATCGCTTCTCGCGGGTGAAGCTCGTTTTTACCAGGAATTAAATGACTATTTGAGTGCACTCAGAACTGTCCCAAAGGAAATAGCTTTGCGTCTTCTTCCGTTTCTTGAGCGCTCTGATTGGATTCAAACGAACGCGATGAAGGCTCTTGAAAATGACATGGCGAATGCGGGATATACGAAATGGTCTTCTGCAGAGACAAAAGAGCCTCTGCATATTCCAGCGATCTATCGTTTATTGCAACTCTCGGAACCCGTCGATGAGGAGTTGTTCCGAGCATTTTCAAAAACTTTGAATCTGGCGTTCAGTAGAAGTGAAATTATCCAGAAAGAGAGAAAGGCTAGATATCAGGTGGAGCTCGGTTCATTCTTGTTTCATCGGCTCAATAGCCGTTCAGTGCTACCGGCTGTCGATCAGTTGTTAATTCATTTATCTGGTGAAATATCTGGCCGCTTGAGACTTGAGTTGATCGACAGATTTTTGGATGAAACTGAAGAAATTTCCGAAGAAGACCTTGAGTTGATTTTGAGAGCAATTCCTCGCGGGGAGTCCTGGGGCAGCATGGGCGCTTGGTCCGATTTTATTTCAAGACTCAACGGGCACGTTAATTCAAAATGGAGGCAGCCCGATTTTTGGGTTCCAGCGGATATTCCTCTTGTTGAAAGGTGTCTTGCGAAGTCTCGCGGACTCTCAGAAAAGTATCGTTTGGAAGTAAGGAACCTAGTTCGTTTAATTGTTCATTCATCGATCTTAAGTCTTGGGACAGTAACGACACTTGTCCCGGAATTTGTCAGCGCAATTTTAAATTACTTTGAGCTTCATATTGAGAGACTCGAAAATATGTCGGATAGCCTTGCTCCGATTCTTAGCGCAGACTCGCCCACGCGAGCATTGAAATATATTCGGGCGCAATGGGCCACTGGGAATTCACATCGAGTCTCAATGATTTCTGTTTTGTTCGATCGATTTCCAGGCTCAGATTTTCCACGTGGTTTGGTGGAAAAATTATCCAATGACGAATTTTCTCTTGTCATTCGTCATGTGGTCACTGGCGTGCGAGAAGGAAGGTGGCCGATCAGTATTGTTGGATCATTTCGGCCAATCACGTCGGGCCAATCAGATCTGGTCTACGAAGAGATGCAGCGGTCAATATCTAGCGGGCAGAGTATCGCGGCTGTTTCTATGAATTTTAAGATAGCGCGAGAATTTAATCTCGATATTGATCGCCTTGCGGCACGAGGACTTGCTTCGCATTTGTCTCGACCCGGAGATTTTCTGAAGGGAATTCAGTCTGTGGGTTCAGTGGGGAGTCTTCCTGCATTTGAGCGTGCTTTGAGATATTATGTCGGATGGCAGTTGATTGACGGTGTAGAAGCGGAGTCTTTTCCGAAAGATAAAGCCCGTGAACTTCGATCTGTGCGAAGTGCAGATATCTTTACGAGTGCGCAACGACTGCAACTTGTTGATCGAATCTTGTTTGGAGGTCCTCCTCCAGAGAGAAAGGAAAAATCAGAGACATCGATAGAGATTGAACTGCCGGCTGAGCGAGGAGGATGGCGAGAACTTGAGTTGATTGAGCCGACCGATTCGATTGAGACTTGGTTCTCTGGTCTCGACTATCCTTTTCGCTATATACTTTGGAGAAGGGCTCGCAATCTTGTGCCCGGTCGCTCCAGTGTTCGCTGGATGGACGTGCCTGCTGATTTGAAGGCAATTCTTATCGAAAAACGGAGTCGTTACAAGACAACTGATTTTTCGGAGGATCGATCGGTTCCTGGGATGCGATGTCCAAAGTGTGTGCGATTAAAGTGGATCGGTGCACAACAGGTATCATTTTTGGGTCGCCTCTACGACCCTGGTGTTGTTCATGAGGTGGATGTCTCTTCGATCTTGACGGATAAAGTTGAATATATGGATCCCATCAGTCAGACCTGCTTTCTCGGAGTTGAGATTCATTTTCGATCGGACAAACTGAATAGTGTTCAGCTACGGCGCGAAGTAAGAACTCTTTTGGCGGGAATGGGTATCAAATACTGGAGTGAGCATATTCACCGGACAAAACCTAGTGTCTCATTTTTTCCAGACGAATTTTGCAGAGAAGAATCTTTCTCGCGTGGGGTTTTATCGATCGCAGAGAATATCGAACGATTGCGACGTATCAATCTGCTTCTCGAAATAGGAGTGCTTAAGCGTGGTGGTCGTTTAGAAACGAAGGACCTATTCTATGGGTTTCGAAGAGAAGCTTGGGCTACTTCGGGCCCCTACAGTTCAGATGACTTCAAGGAGTCGATTGGGCAGATGCTTGAGATTGCAAGCAGGGGGACAGTCAAAGGAATGGAGTCATCTCATCCAATGGCAGCCATTGCCTTTCGCACGGAGTACGATGCCGATGTTGTGGGAACCGAGACACGTTGGGTGCCAGAAGCTGACGCGCGTTTGGCGCTGACAGAGGGTGTTTGGACAAATGACAGGCTGACGGAATTAGGAGAATCATTGCTGTCTTGGAAAGAGGAATTGCCTCAGGAGACAAGTTTTGCCACTGCAGTGGCGCGACTCATTCCAAATCAAAGTCTTGATCGCCTTCTTGAGGATATAAATTCAGAGCTCAAAGATCTGATCACCTCGCATCTTAAAAGACGAATTCGATCAGCCGAAAAGACAAATGCGGAGCTTAAGTACCTTTTGTATGATTGGACTCGAGATCCAATTTTTATGCGTGCCGGTGTGAACGAAAAATCTAGGATTCTTCAGGCTCAGCGTGAGGCCATCCGTGCTGTGAATGAGGCATGGGTTCTTACCCAAGACACGATTTCGAAAATTATCAATCAGTTCCTAATATCGACGAAACTCGAAGAAGAGTTAGACGCCTCTCTTGAAAAATATAAACCGTGAAAATATTCTTAGCCACGATGCCAGTGCACCTTCCTTAGCTGGTATTCGGGCGAACGGCTATTCGGATGCTCGCTTCGCGGTGATCCACTCTTCAATCTTTTGGTTGAGTCGACCG
>CAZVFP010000009.1:0-106148 GCA_964626465.1 uncultured Bacteriovoracaceae bacterium
CGTTGAAGACGATTCAGTTGGGAGCAAGTAAGGGAGATAAGCTGCAGTTTGGAATCGATTCGACCACAGCGAGTCGCATATTCTCTGATACAACCTATGTGGGAACAGGAGCCTTTGCGACACGGACGACGAAGGCCACGGGCACAGCTCCAAACTTTGTGAACACGGAAGATCTTAATGGCGATGGATTTGTGGATATTGTGGCGGTTGATGAAACTGACGCCACGGTCAGCATCTATTTAGGCAATGGCAATGGAACTTTTGGCAATCGAATCACGGCTGGAACAGGTGCTGTACCGAAGAGTGTAGAGACGGGCGATCTGAATGGTGATGGCATATTAGATCTCATTGTTGCAGATTACAACGGTCATACGGTTAGCCTCCTCATCGGAAATGGCAACGGCACATACCTCACACGTACGACTCTGGCACCCTCTGGGGGGCCTAACATCTTTAATGCCATCGCTGCAGATGTGAATGCCGATGGAAATCTTGATGTGATATCGGCGGATTATTCTGTCGGTCGAGCGAGCATATTCTTGGGCAATGGCAATGGAACCTTCGCGACGGCCGTAACCGCGGTGACGGGAAACTCTACTGCAGATCTGATCACGGGGGATTATAATGGAGACGGAGTGATCGATCTGGCCTCTGCGGATATGGGTAGTAATCAGCTGAGCGTCCAGTTTGGAAATGGCAATGGAA
This sequence comes from uncultured Bacteriovoracaceae bacterium, assembly GCA_964626465.1. Classification (GTDB taxonomy): domain Bacteria; phylum Bdellovibrionota; class UBA2394; order UBA2394; family UBA2394; genus CAZRCG01. The sequence continues at coordinate 706 of CAZVFP010000009.1, forward strand.
CATTTGGCTCTCGCATTACGCTCGGAACATCGATTTCTCCCGTCAGCCTCATTTCTGTGGATCTCAACGGAGATGGGAAGCTGGATCTTGTAAGCTCGGATTATAATCTTGTTTCTATCAGTGTCTTTTTGGGTAATGGCAATGGAACCTTTGGCGCGAGAACAGGATTGGTCGCAGGCAATGGCCCGTACCAGGTTATTGCGGAAGATCTCAATGGCGATGGCATTCTGGATCTCATTTCATCGGATTATGCGGATAATCGAGTCAGTATTTTTAGAGGAAATGGAAACGGAACATTTCAGGCTCGCACAGTAGCGACAACTGGTGCGGGTGACTACAGAGTGGCGGCTGGCGATTTCAATGGAGATGGCGTTGTCGATCTTGTGACCTCAGATCGAACGGATAATACGATCAGTATCTTGATGGGCAATTCCACGGCGACCACAGGTGCTGCTGATATTTCTGTGGAGACTCAGGCAGATGCTGAAGACCTGCTGACACTTCTTGATACGGCGATTACCAATTTGCAAAGCGCACAAGGCAATCTCTCCGCCATTCACAGCCGCCTTGATGAGACGGTCGCAGGCAATCTGCTCTTGAGTGAAAATCTGCAAGAAGCTCGCTCTGTTTCGATGGATGTCGACTTTGCCACTGAGGTGGCTGAGCTCGTCAAAAATCAGATTCTTCAAGATGTGCAGGTGGCTGTGCTGACACAGGCCAATCTGCAATTGAAGCTGGTTGCTCAGTTGCTCAATTCTTAATTTTCATGGGCAATTCAATCTGTCTTCCAACCAAGCTCCCGAGCAGTTTTCGGCCCAATCATGATATCCGAAAAAGCCTGCGGGATTCTAGTTTGAACGGCGCTTGTCGGAATAAATCCGCCCAAGAGTTCTGCCGCGGCTTGTGGATAGAGGGGTTGGCTTTCGGGATGGGCATAGCCATCTGGATACTGAGGCATATTAGTATTTGAATCAATTTTTAGACTGGCGCCATAAATCTGAGCAATCTCTTGGGCCACTTCAAGTTTGGATTGATTCAGATAAGCCGGATTAGCTGGTATCAACAATGCTCGTGCCGAACGCATCGTGATTGCAGATGATCTCAATCTTGGTTGCGAACTCGAATCGATATTTGAGGGAAGAAAATAGATCAGAATTGCGGGCGACTCAGTGTCAATTTTTGGGCCACCATTTTCTGTAATGAACTTAAAAATTTTTCCAGATCGAAGGAGTTCCTGAATGTTGGGTGCGAGAGAGAGTTTCTTTCGAATGGCAACCGGATCTTCCCATTTGATTTGTAGTACTTTTTGAAATGACTTCGTATATTTGAAATATTCTTGGTTAAAGAAATTCTCAATAGGGCTAAGGTTCGACTCGCTCTTCTCAGGCATCTTCAGCAATGTAATCATCCGAGCCATTTCATCGATGCTCGCTTCTCCTGTGGCGAGAATGGTCAAATTGCTGATTGGCAAAAGTTGCGCCGCCGGCCGGTCGGACTTCGTTGTCAGCAAGAACCAAAGTGAACAGGCGACTACAAATGCGACTATGGGAATCCACGCCTTGATGAAGCCGCGCGAGATGAAAGAGATTGATAAAGTGAGATACTTTTTTACTTTGCCTGAAAAGACAGAGGGAAGTTTAAAGTCTGGCTGGGTAGGGGTATTGATGACCGCTGGCTTCGTGTTTTTCTCGAAAAGTGGTTTCGCAGGATTCTCGTTATTTTTCTTAAGGACGTCCGCCGGGTCGGCGCCCAGAGTTTTGCCGTCGAAAGCGTCTTGTTCCTCTTCTGAGCGAATCTCAATCGAGGGTTTTGTGTCTTTGAGATTTTCTCGTTGATCTTTTGAGAGCGAAGAAATTCGAATTTTATCTTCGATGCCTAAACTTGAGTCACGCGTTTTCACCTGTTGAAAATCGACAACGGTATTCAATTGTTGAAATGGTTGATTATCAATTTCTGAAGGCTCCTTGGAAATAACTGTTTGCTCAGATCCAAGGTCATCAACGATGAGAGTTGCTTCTGTGGCGACGTTAAAAACCGGAGCGTTTCCAATATCTGCAGACTCCCTCGATACAACTTCAACAATCGGATTAAGTGCATTGTAGAGTATTTTCTTTTCTCGATCTTCGTCGTGTTGAAAGTGTTCCTTAAGAAATTCAGTAAGCTTTTTCTTGAAATACTGTCGAGTTGCTCTTGCAAAATAATCTACTTCGAGCTCGCCTTGAAGAATTTCCTTCAATGTATGGAAGTATTCAGAGGCAGATTGCGGGCGATTCTTCGGCGATCGGTTTAAACATTTAGAAAGAAACTCACGAAGCGGCACAGGAATATTCGGCGCCCGATCTTTAAGGTGATCATTGAGAATGGAAAATTCAACCGGCCCGCGAACGAGATCATCAACAGATTTGAAATTAAAGGGGAGAATCCCTGTGAGCATCTGAAAGTAAACCACGCTCAAGCTATAGAGATCGCTTGCTCGTTGAGCTGGATCATTGATCGCTTGTTCGGGAGGTATATAGTTTAGTTTCCCCATCGAATTGCCACCTAGAAATGGTTGAAGTCGATGTTCGGCGGCGGAGATGCCAAAATCTGATAATTTGACGTCACCCTGGTAGCTGATCAAAAGATTTCCAGGGCTGATGTCTCGATGAATAATATTTAGATCGCGGTCTTTGCTATCTTTGAGGTCGTGTGCGAAGGCGAGAGCGCGGATGATTTCCATCGTAATATAACTGGCCAGCTCGAGTGGTAGACCGTTGATTCCCCTGCTCTTTAGCTGTTGAAATATTTGATCGATACTTTTTCCATGAATGTACTCCATGGCAATGAAGAATTCAGCCTGATGGCTTCCCAGATCGTAGACCGCGACGATATTAGGATGAGTGAGCAAAACCCCTATTTTCGCTTCGTGGATAAGGAGATTCACAAAGGCTTTATTGCTGTTGAGGTGGGGAAGGAGCTTTTTTAAGGCTACAAATTGTGTGTGGAGCTCTGGTTTAGAGCAAGTTGCAAGGTAAATGTCGGCCATTCCCCCTTGGGCAATCTTTGCGTGAACCGTGAAGAATCCAAATTTTTGGGGCTTTTCCAGGGCGTCCATTCATTCAATTGTATCCGAGGACGCTTGGAGTTAACGAAGTTTAAAATTTAATCATGACAAATTTTAAGGACTGGAGCAGAGTTTGATGCATTGCTTTTGGATTTGCCGCGCAGGGCCAAGAGCAGAAAACAATAGAAGTGCCCAGATAGCTCAGTCGGTAGAGCAGAGGACTGAAAATCCTCGTGTCGGCGGTTCAATTCCGTCTCTGGGCATATTTTCCAAAGAGCCAAAAATCACATCGCTTTTTCTTAGTTCGCATCTCTGCGTGGCTCTCCTCCAAAAGAAGGGGCAGGACTCTTCGTTTGAGTTTTACTAGCCGCAAGCATACTTCACTTTCAATCGATAATTTTCGAAATTTCTAAAGCCGTAAGCCTGCCTTTTGACAAGCTTTGCCTTGTTATTGAAGCCTTCAGTGCGTCCGTTAGTCAGATGGTTCAGGAAATAGTTCAGAATGGGTTGAGCCCATTTCCAGAGTGTTTTGGCGAGCGTTTTCAGTTCAGGGAGTTCTGACTTTGAGATCTCCTGGATGAGCTTATGCAAAGCCCATTGGGCTCGATTCAGTCCCCGAATTCTGTAGAAGGCATGGAGTTTTTCTTTAGCTATCCAAAGTTCTTTGAGTTTGGTATTTTCGTTTAAGAAGTTGATCAGATCGGATTTGTCAAACCAGTCGAGACGGTGGCCGGCCGTAAGAAGGAGGCGTCTGATTTTTCGATCTTTTCGATATTCAGGAAGCTCTCTTCGATATCGATGGAGAGCGGGATGCAGCAGTCGAAGCACATGGAATTTATCGGCGATAAGCCGAGCATTAGGGAAAAAGTTCTTAGCAAATTTCTTAAAGGGGTCACAAAGATCTAGAATCACGTTCTGTACGTTTTCTCGACCTGGGATGTGTTTGAGCCGCTCTTCAAGTCCATCGGCAGTTTTACAATCGACCAGCTCGAAAGGTTTTTTATTCACGTAGTCCACCAGCAAGGTTACAAAAGGGATCGCGTCTCGACGACGTTTCTGAAAGCTATGTTCATCGATGCCGATGGTTTTCGGCCAGGGGTAGCGATTCATCCGGACCTTTAATTCGAGCTGCTCATAGAGGCTTTTGCCACCGGAATGCGAGCCGGAGAATTATTCGGGCTCCTGCCGAATCATATCAGAGTTGATCATATTGAGGTGAGTTCGCAAATTGATGTGAACAGGATGCGAAGAGCCGTAAAAAACAGAAAGCCAAGAAAGCTTTATGTATTGCCAGGCTTTGAGAGTCGAGTGAAGAAATGGGCAGAGCTTCCCATTGAAGAGCGACTTAAATTCAGAAAACGATCCATTGCAAAATATACCCGAAGAGCAAGTCGAAAAGCTTTGGGTCGAGAAATAACCTTCCACTGCCTCAGGCATAGTTATGGAGTTTTCCTCGTATCCAAGGGAGTGGGGTTAACTCACGTTGCTCAATTTATCGGAGATACACTCAAAGTTACGGAGCGCTATTATTCGGGCCATGTTTCCACGCCTGAATCAATTCAATTGGTGAAGACAATTCTCAATAAAGCTTAGGCCGCGAGAGTTTCTAGGATTGCGCCCACGGTTTTCAATGTGGGATTAAATTCCTTTTTGTTATCCATCAAATCATAAAGGGTTTGGCGTCCAAGGCAGGCTTTTTTGGCCAATGCAGATTTTGAAGTTGCTCGAACATAAGAAATCAACACATCACGAAACGCATCTAGGTCATTATGAACGAGTGCATCGACGAGCGCATCTCGAGTCACCTTAGGATCGGCCATGAGCTTGCTGTCTACTTTAAATCTCGTTAAGCCTTTCATAGAGAATCCTCTTCGCTTGTCGAATGTCTTGGTCTTGGCCATGTTTTGTACCTCCAAATAAAACTAAAAGGCTTTGTCGATTGCGGTACAAATAGACCCGCAATCCCGAGTGCCATTTAAGCTCAGTAATTTGGTCGAAGTAATTGGTGGGTCCAAAGAATCCATCTTTTTCTATCGCCTGCAATCTCGCTTGCACCTGCCGTTTATATTTTGCAGATAAGCTTGAGTGCCATTCTCTAAATTCAGGGGTCCAGAATACTTCAAATACCATTGAGCTATTTTTCCTTAGTGTACGGTATAATGTACACAATGTCAATATGCTCCGAAATAGCCTTTAAATCGAGGAAGATTTTTAATTTTGCATTGAGTGTATAAGGCCAGGTTTTCCATGGGCCGCTCACAGACGGAAGTTCTCGAACTTTACCGGTATCGACCCGTTAAGGAGATATTTGATCACAGGCAGAGGTGTCGGTCAGATTCTTAAAGGTATTTGGGAAATTCGCGCACATATCAGAGATTGCGAGATTATAAATCGGCTTGTTATTGTCGTCGGCCAAAACAAAGTGGAGATCAGATATTCCGTTGAACCTCTTTTGCCCAACAAGAATCTTATTTACTATGTCCGAACCACTCACTTTGACTTGAATCGTTCCCAAGCCCGTTATGCGACTTGAATCCCATTCCAGCAAGAATGAATCGTTGGATAATGTATAAAAATTCCAGCGATAGGAACCACTTTGGAAAGTTATTTTCGGCGTAAAAGTAAGGAGGTAATTCGAACTGTCCGGGTCATTTCCGTACGTGTAAGACGCACCAAAAGCAGGTTTTCCAGCATTCATCATTACCGCAAGCGAGGCTCCAAGCTTGCCTTCTGGACTCTTTTTATCTTCAGATGAGTTCTGGTTGTTCTGGTTATCTGTTTTTGGATCTGCTGGCGTGTTAGGAGTATTGCCATCAGGTGTTTGTGGCAGGCCTCAGCCCTGATCGCGAGAACCAGAATTTTACGCGCTTTCGAATGCCTCTCGTTGTACAACGCCTCGATGGAAAGTTGAGAGAAAATAACACCACCATTTTCCCACCACCCATAAAGCAAATGAGGGAAACTCAGGGTCAGACAGAGCACATCTCGAAACGTGAGCTTATCGCGCCGTTTTTGTTTAACGATCCTGGGCGACTGTTGCGGAACTCTCGGAAAATCCTATGTACCCCGTTAAAACCAGTTGAACCGCTCCTGTCGTTAGATGCGCGCAAAGATTGCGATCTAGCGGGCGATTTTTCCCGATCTCAAAGTCTGCTATTCATTGATATTATTGAGAAATTTTTATGGCACGCTCGTTGCAATCCTCCTCAGCCAATGATGTCCCAACAACTGGGAGCATGAGAACTAGGTGAAAAAAGAAAGGACAACCTATGAAAATTTTTAAGCAGGCTCAAAGATTTACTGGATTTGCAATTGGAGCGGTTCTGAGTCTAAATGCTTCCCAAGTATTAGCCGGTCGTGGAATGAGTGAGCAACAATGCCTTGATCAACTCAGCAATCGGGCAATTACAAAAAAAGGATATACGCCTGATTCGAATCAAGCATCAAACACGAAGGTGTCTGGCATCATTACAGACTGTCATGGAAACGAGTTTCCCAAGAAGGTCGTCACCAAAGAAAGGTATTGTTACAACTTCGACCTCACAGGCGATGCAGTCGGAGATTGGAGACCGCGTGAAGGAAAGACCACGACGCTTAAATTTGCAAAGGCGGAAGCCAGCAGCCGACGCTACAATGGCAAGCAGTGCTACTCGACCGTCTACTTGACGAAGAAAAAAATTGATTACTACGGTCCATATACCTATGCAGGGGGCTTCATGGGCTTGGGGGAAGACAAGGTGATGGTTAACATAAAATTCAGTGAAGAAATGAAACACAACGTGAAAGTTTCCTATAAAAGAATTCCAGGCAGCTCGGAGCCAGTACTGGTCGAGACTCTTGGAGAGATTTGTACATGGGATTATCGAGATGTTATTCGGAGAGATGCTTTGACGAAGCTTGTGAATTGCCGGCCAATTAAGGGCGATGAAGAAGATTATACTAAACAAAATATATTGGATTCTCTCGCCGGAAATAGTGAGCCAGGTGCTGGAGATGATGAAGACGCCACTGATCCAAAGGATAAGAGCGGAGAAACATAAATAATAGCCATCCAATTTTTAGTGTTCGCATATGATGGGGCATCCAATATCGGATGCCCCATATTTTTTTAGATTCCGTGAGCGAGCGTATCTTGACCACCGCGTAATTCTATTCACACTAGAGAGACCTGGAGCGTGAATCCTCTGTTCCAGGGCATTCAAATAACTCAATTATTTCAACGGATTTGCCTAGGGCATGGCGATTGCATTAGTCATCTGTACCAGCCAGGAGGCAGCTATGAAACTGAATGCATATGAATTGCTGTGTATAAATCATGATGCAAACGACTTCGAGATTAAGCGAGCCTTTCGTCGAGAGGTCCGTCGCTGTCACCCCGATTTCTGTGGGGATGCCGAAGAATTTTTGCAACTTAAAGTGGCCTATGAAATTCTGATGGATACAAATCGCAGGGATATTCTTGGAGACCAGCCATTCTTTAAAATGTTTTCGAGAGAGGCTGACTTAGCTTTAGAAATTTACGATCGAAAGGGACGTGTAAAGAGTCTAAATATAATAACCACTTAGCAGGCCGTTCCCCACAGCTTCAAATGATTCCATAATAGTGATGATGGATGGGGGAGTTATGGGACTGCGATTGTTTCTGGGCTTGGTTCTTTTAGTCGGAGCTTCTAATCAATTGCCTGCCGAGCAAGTGCAAGGCAATGTCACGACGATCAAGTCTTCCGGAGTCGCGCCCAACTCTTCAGATAGTTCAGAGAAATCCGCTGCTGAGTCAAAGCAAGACGTCCAAGAGTCCACATCGGTGACGGAGTCTGTTTCTGGCAACGAAACGGGCAAGATTTCCGGATGGATGAAAGAAGCCATGGGTGTGACTACCTACACTCGTCGTCTGTCGAACGCTGTTGTTTGTTTTCAAGATTTTATTCAAAAAATTATCGACGTGCGAGTTAAGGCGTATGATCTTACTTTGGCTTGCGGTCTTCAAGGGGCCAAGTATTGCAAAGAACAAGAGAAGGTGGTCGCGAGTTCCAAAGTTGTTACTGATCAATTTTATAGTTGCCTTGACGGAAAATCCAAGATCGACGGGGCTGTTGCGGAAACTACGACAAAATAAATTTTGTTTATCATAATCTTTGAGCGGCTAACAAAGTCTATCAAGGCTTCGAAAATTCCTCATACAACATATCAAGCTGTGTCTGAACTTGGGGCGTCAAATCGACAAACTGGAGAGCGACTTTATGAACTTGCTTTGCGTTCTCGACAATTGAAAACAAGCGAACAACGCGCCCCTTCAGTCGAATCTCTTGAGAATCAGAAACAGCAGACTTCGGAGTATGTAGTACTACTTCAATTGTGGCATTAGGATCAGGCTGAACATCTGTTTGTAAGAATATCCCGCCCTTAGAAATGTTCTCAGAATAGCAGTGAACAAATTCCTCATTCGACTGAAACGCGACCTGAATCCGAGCATCAACTCGAGGCGCTGTCCGACGATTAATACCGGTCGGCATTAAGGAACGCCCACGCCAAGATATGTGAATCCGGCTAGCCGAAGCACAGAAGGATCGTAAATATTTCTGCCATCAAGAACTAAAGATCTTCCCATCAAACCTTTAATTTCGTTCCAATCTGGGCTTCGATAGATGGAAGATTCGGTGAGAACTAAGAGCGCGTCAGCACCTTTTGCGGCATCTGCAGGTTTATTCACAAATTCCAGACTTCCTTCTGCGATTTTTTCTTTAAAAACAACTGTCGCATTTTTTTCGGCAAGGCCATCATGTCCGACGACTTTTGACCCCTCGGAAGTCAGCGCATTTATAATGTCGATGGCCGGAGATTCTCGCAGGTCATCGGTATTGGCCTTGAAAGCTAATCCCCAGACCGCGATCCGTTTATTGGATAAATTACCGAGTTGATCTCTCAATTTTTTCAGCGCCCATTTTTTCTGCTCACGATTAACTTGATCGACAGCCTTAATTATCTTTAAGTCGACGCCAAAGTCTTTTGCGGATTCACAAAGTGCGTGCGTATCCTTCGGCAAGCAACTTCCACCATAACCAACGCCGGGATAAAGAAACTGCTCACCAATTCTCGAGTCGGTAATCATTCCCTCTCGAACTTCATGAATATTTGCCCCCACCTTTTCAGCGAGTTGAGCCATTTCATTGATAAATGATATTTTTGTCGCGAGAAATGCGTTGCATGCATACTTCGTGATCTCTGCAGATCGTCGTGACATCAAAACAATGCGCTCACGTTTAAGCATAAGCGGTTTGTACAGAGCCGATAGGACCTTGGCAGCGGTTGGATCTTGTGTCCCAATCACGATTCTTTCTGGTCTTAGAAAATCTTGTACTGCATGGCCTTGTTTCAAAAATTCAGGATTCGAAACTACGGTGGCCAGGGCCCCGGTTTTTAAAATTAGTTTCTCAATCGTGTCGCCTGTCCCAACGGGCACAGTGCTTTTAATACAAACTATCAAAGGAGTTGTTCCGCGGTAGGTTTCGCCGATCAGTTGGGAAACGCCAAGCAGGGCCGTCAGATCGGCCCTACCAGCTGAATCTTCGGGCGTGCCTACAGCTATGAAAACGACATCCGCAGCATTAATTTCCGATCTTACCCGAGGGTCATTCAAGTGAATAATTTGCAGAAGTTCAGATCTAATAGCCTTCGACAACAGATCGTCGAGGCCCGGCTCATGTATTGGGCTAGTACCTTGGGAAATACTATGGATCTTTTGCTGGTTGCTTTCGATCAGCAAAACACTATTTCCTATAGAAGTCAGCCCCGCTGCTTGAACGAGTCCGACGTATCCAGCGCCAAAGACTACAACACGCATTATTCGCCGTCGTTTCCAATAGCTTCAACCGGGCACTGTTGCATGGCTTCTAAGCAAAGCTTCTCTTCTTCAGCATTTTCCGGCTGTTTAAATACGAAGTCGTGATCTCCGGCATCTGATTCTTTGAAATTTGCCGGCGCTACTTCATGGCATAGACTGCAAAGAATGCATTGAGAATCGACATAGAATTTTCCGGTGACATTGTCCCCATACTTGTTTGCTTTATCTGCCACGTTTTACCTCTGGAGCAAAAAATTAGTAAGAAAGGCTTGGTTTGTCAAAGCCGGCTGTTTCCGATTTTTAAGTGGCCAACGCGTCTATCCCCCGTCTATTTTGGCGTCATTATGTCAGAAGCTCGTCTCGTTATCATTGGATCTGGTCCCGCGGGCCTTACAGCTGCGATTTATGCGGCAAGGGCGAACCTTAAACCTCTGGTGATTGAGGGCTTGGAGCCAGGTGGGCAGCTGACTCTGACATCCGAGGTTGAGAATTTTCCAGGGTTTCCTGACGGCATCATGGGCCCAGAATTGATGGAAAAGTTTAAGAAGCAGGCCGAGCGCTTTGGAGCAAAGTTCGAATATGGCCAAATTGATAAGGCAGACCTAAAGTCGACTCCCAAAAAATTGTGGATGGGATCGAGGGAATTGCTGGCGGATGTTGTTATTGTTGCATCAGGAGCTTCGGCGCGATGGTTGGGGATTTCCTCGGAGCAGAAATTTAAGGGCCGCGGGGTCAGCACTTGCGCGACCTGTGACGGTGCATTTTATCGGAATAAGGAAGTCATCGTTGTTGGCGGCGGTGATTCTGCAATGGAAGAAGCTAATTTTCTAACGAGATTTTGTAAAAAAGTGGTGATTGTTCATCGTCGAGACACCTTTCGAGCCTCCAAGATCATGGTGGAGAGAGCCAAGAAAAACCCTAAGATCGAGTTCGTCCTCAACGCGGCAATTGCGGAAGTGCAGGGCGATGATGTTGTGAAAAGTGTGACACTCGAGAATATCCAGACTCATGAGAAAGTATCGCGCTCGATCGACGGTGTTTTTGTTGCCATCGGACATGTCCCAAATACGGCAATTTTTAAGGGCCAACTGGATATGACAGATCAGGGATATCTCAAGGTACAGGCAGATTCGACGGCGACAAATATTCCCGGCGTGTTTTCGGCAGGGGATGTTCACGATTTTCGATATCGTCAGGCAATTACTGCCGCTGGGAGCGGATGCCGAGCGGCAATGGATGCGGAGAAATGGCTTGAATCTTTAAGCTCTTGAGAGGCGAATTAGGATGCGCCTTTTGATGAGATGACTGCGCTGAATGTTTTTAAAATTATTTTGATATTGAGAAGGATCGAGCGGTTTCTTAAATATTCGCGATCGAGACGTAGTTTTTCATAACAGTCCGTGACTTCATTTCTTCCAGAAACTTGCCAGAGCCCTGTGATTCCCGGTTTAATCCTAACGATATCGTAGCACTTTAAAGTATCGAACTCTGACGGAAGCATTGGGCGAGGTCCAACAATTGCCATTTCACCAAAGAGGACATTAAAAAACTGTGGCAGCTCATCAAGGCTTGATTTTCGCAGAAAGCGTCCGAGCCGAGTGACTCGGGGGTCTTGAGGAATTTTGAAGAATGGTCCAGACATGACGTTGAGGTGCAAGAATTCATCTCGTAAAGTTTCGGCATTTGGAATCATAGATCGAAACTTGAGCATGAGAAAGGGCTTACCATTTCTTCCAATACGCTTTTGACGAAATAGAACAGGACCTCGAGAGTCAATTTTGATGAGCAGTGCAATGACCATGAATATTGGCAGCAGAACTCCTACCGCAGTGATAGCTAACGCCGTGTCGATGGACCGCAGTAGTAATTCACTCATAGGCCGTGGGTAGGCAATGCGAATGGTGGTGTTTTGATGTTTACTAAAATGTGCAGAATCGGTCGGCCCCGATACCATACTGTGCCTAACTTGTTCTGCATTAGAAGCCATTATGATCAAGATGCCAGAAATATGGCCTCCCTTCAAATGCTAAACTGTGTTTACTGATTGTAAACGACAATGGGTCGCCGGCGAAAAATAGAGGCATGAGGCTAGAAAATTTGGTAAGACAATATCTATGCTACTTTTCTGTCAATATGGACCCTTATTAGTCGATCAAGATGTTCGGCGCGTGTCGCATAATTATGTTCGGTCAGGCAGCGTCTTTGGCCAGCCAGTCCAATTTGGCGAGCTTCTTCGGGATGACTGGCGAGCCATCTTGCTTTCTCAAGACATTCGTCTATCGATCGATATGTGACAACTTCTGAATCTCTTGCAAAGAGGCTTGAAATGTTTTCCTTTTCATCCGTTAACAAGCAAGTGCCTACGCCAGTTGCCTCAAACATCCTCATGTTTGAGGCTGACCTTGGAGAGATATCTATGTGGCTGTTAAATGTAACCGTAGAGTTCGCTAGTTTTTCGAACATAGCCAGGCCAAACACAGCTTTTTTCACCCGTGAACCCAGCAAACTGTCTACAGGGTGTTCAGGCCAGGACGACAATCTCCTGATGTTGTTCTGGCCAACGAATTGAGAAAGAGCTTCATCCTGGATACCTAATGAGTTCAATGTCTTTTTTCCCAGGTAGGCGCCGCGCCCAAGATAGGTCTTCATTTTTCGCGTAAAAGTCAGTGGCGCAAATGGGCAGTAGATTTCCATGTCGAGCTTAGAAACCAGAGCTTTCACAATCTTTTCTCGCTCGATGTGATATTCATTCTTTCGAACTACTTGACCACAGAAAGAGAGTGGAATTTTTTGCTCATTAGAAATTTTGATTCGATCCAATATTCTTTTGTCGAAGCCGTGATTGACATGTTCTGACCGCAAACCAAGTGATCTAAATTTTTCAACAAGCTCGGGGATACACGAAAGTACAATATCAAATTCACTGAAAATCGCCCAGTTGTGCAAAGGTGCGCCACACCAACCAATCACCAGCTTTATGGAGGGGCACTGGTGTCGAATTTCTCGTAACCAATTTGCTTCAAAGGCGCCATAATCTGTTACAAACAGAACATCTGGTTTGAACTCCAGAATTTGCTGTTTCGTGATGGCGGCGGAATTTTTATATTCAATCCCCCGTTCGAGAGCCCATTGTCTCTGAAGTCTTTCATTGTTTGCCATGATCTCAAGGCAGCTGTATCCAAGTTTTCCAAGGTTATATGTCCAAAAGTCTGCCCATCCAAAAGCGTCATGCATTAAATGATTGAGTTGAGTCGTATATGGCTGTGTTTCAACTCCCGGATTCTTGAGATAGAAGTCATCCAGATAAGCATTGTAAGCGGTTCCAAGTCTGATAAATTTCAAGTGTTAGACCTCTTCTTGGTATGCATTAAAGGTGTTTGTAGAAGCCTCTGGCTTTTGAAACGGCTCGGTTGATCGATGACCAATAACGCCTATTTCTGATTTTTTTTATTATCCAATCGAAAGAAACGCTAAATATTGGGTCACCGAAGGTTTCTCTGCCTCGCTTTGCGATTTCAAGAGCGGATGCGAGTTGGTTGATCTCGATCAGAATGGCTAAGCCAAGTAACAGGTCTCGTTTTGAATCTGTCTCTAGAAAATTATTAATGTAGCCAACAGACATCCACCCTGGAGCTTTGGTGAGTGCTCGATCAAGAAACTGAATGGAAAAATGATCGGTAAGATCTTCGCGTACACTGGCCGGAACTCGTGGCATTCCATTTATTTGGAACTCAAAGAGCCAGAAGGCTTTGTCATCCATAAACTTTAGTACTCGATCTAATTTGTCTTCCCCAAGGTAAGCGTCAACAAGGCCGGGTTCGAGTTCTATAACTTTCAAATCCCTGAAATATCGACAATCAAGTCCTTTTAAAACGGCTAAATCTAAACCTTGTGCATCGATCTTCAGCCAGTCCGCGTAGTTTAAATTTAGATCCTCGAGGGCTTTCGAAAGTGTTACAGAAGGAAATTTTCGGCAACCACTCACGTTGAAGTAATCACGATACAACCAATTTGATAGAGATCGGCTGTCTGGTTTTAGAACACTTGAGCAATATGGAAATTCAGTCAGATGAAAATCTACGGCCCCAGAGTTTTGGTCTGACACGATCGCGGGAATCGTGTGCACTTTTTTGTAACCCAATTCCGAACTGTTCACGTGAGACATTTCTCGCGAGTCGGGATCAAAAGCGACACAGATCGAATGAGGCGCAAGAAATTTCCATTTCGAGTGAAGTTCGCCGGATGCGCCTACATCAATAAGTACTGGAGGTTTACTCCGAATTGCGCTCTGAGCCAAAATTTGCTTTATAATACTCAACGGACCTTCCCTTTGCTGTTTCCCAGATCTTCTCCACCATCTAGCGAGTTTGGAGGCTGAAATCAATGACAAGAGAATTCGTATTCTGTATTTTATCGGATCAGTCACTTTTATATGAAGCAAAATGAATTACTGCCAAACCGGAATTTAATCATTTTTGATTTGGATGATACGCTGGTAAATTCAACAAAGGCCTATAGTTTGGCTCTGTCAGCAATTGGGGTCTCACCGAGCGATTCTACGTTTCAACGCTCTAGGGAGCTCGTGAAGCTAGCTCTTGGGGAGGGGCATCCAAACGCTAGAAATCGACTTTTGTATTTGAAAAATTTCTTAGATTTGCAAGGCAGATTCTCGCCGTTAGCTTTATTGAAGTTAATGGACCACTATGAGGCTGTGTTGCAAGATTTTTTGAGATCCCAGTGGCTTGAATTGCGGCGTGATACACTGTTCGACGAACTAGTTTCGGAAGGATATAGGCTAGTAGTTTTAACGAATGAAAATTTGAGGACGCAGTTGATAAAGATGAAGGCGATTGACCCAGACGCTAAATATTTTGAGAGAATTCTGACATCCGAAGAAGTAGGCGTCGAGAAGCCAAACCGAAAAATGTTAGAATCGATTCTAGCGCTGTCTGGAGTGACTAATGAAAAAGCAATCATTGTTGGTGACAGCATCACAAATGATATTATGCCTGGGCTAGAGCTGGGCCTCAGAACTTTTTTAACGCGTGAGTTTTCTGCTGATTCTAGCGAAGAAATAATCCCCGGTGCCGGAACGAGCATTGCTAAATTAGACGACTTGCGAAAGCATTTATTGTGAATGTCGTTATCAAAGAATTAGTCACCTTGTGTAAACTTGTTGGAGCTCGTGTTCCACTTTGGACCCAAGGCCGAGGTGGCAATATTTCAGTAAAATCAAAGGGCCGTTTGTACATTAAAGCGACCGGTCGTCGGCTTGATTCAGTGAACATAGCTCGAGATATTTCATGTATTGATCAAAGCCGATTTCTCAATCAAATGGGGAAAATAGGTCGCTGTTCTTCAGGTGTGAAAGAAGCGTTTTATGCAGAAGCTCTGACTGTTTCTCGCCTTGATGAACAGCGATTTGGCAAGCCGTCTATGGAAACTGGATTTCATGCTAATCTTCCGAAAAAATATGTTCTCCACTTTCATTCGTTGGTAGCAATTTTGGCAGCAGAAATTTTTGATGAAGCAACGCTCAATAGACAATTCAGTAGACATGTTTCCAAGGGGTTTAGACTGAAGGTCGTCGACTATGTGAAGCCAGGGCTAGATCTCTCACTTGTGATCGCTGCTGATCCAACTTACGATGTATATCTGTTAAAAAATCACGGGGTCGTCCTTCAATGTGTCAATCGGAAACTGTTGCGCCTTTGGGATCGATTCGAGATCTACTTGATCGAACGTGCGGGGTTTCAGATTGTTGCCACTATTCGTCGTCAAAAACAGAAAGGATTTCTGGGCGCTGTGAAAATAGTTAAAGCTGCCGGACCTCTCCCTTCTAGGGTGTATTTCCCAGATACAGCTGTTTTTTTGAATGAGTTAATTGCGTCCCTTCAAAAAATTGGTAAGAGATATGTTCTTCCAGCCAAGCCAGTCAGAGAGTTCTTAGACTTACATGAATTGTGGGTTGCCACCCAGATACTCTTTCTTCAGCGCCCAGAGCTGCCGGAGTTGCCAAAAAGTATGGTGAGAACGCTCGGCTCCCTTCCAACCGAAAAAATTAGAAAACAGGAAATGACACGATCCAAAGGTTCTGTGAATCATTGACTGGATGCTCGATAGACCGAAGAAAATACACGTTGTTATACCAATGTCTGGCCAGGGGACTCGGTATCGTTCAGCGGGTTATACACAGCCCAAACCCCTGATACCTGTTTCCGGTATTCCAATGATTGCACGGCTATTGGAAAATTTTCCAGAATCATGGCCGATCACGCTTGTGCTGGCTGACAATCATAAAGAAACTGAGTTGGAGCCATATCTTCGATCGTTAGGTCGAAAACTAAATATCAGTTATGTGCCTCAGCATAATAAAGGGCCGCTTGTTGCGATCGAAGAGGGCCTCAGGTTTGTGAGGGATCACGAGGGTGTCCTTGTAAGTTATTGTGATTACGGCATGATCTGGGATTCTGCGCAGTTTCAGAGGTTTATAAATCAGTCTGAGCTGGACGCAGCGGTTATTTGTTATCGAGGGTTTCATGCTCATTACCTGGGCCCGACGATGTATGCGTATTGTCGTCTTGAGAATGATCGCGTTTTGGAGATTAGAGAAAAATCGAGTTTTACAGACAATCGGGAGAGTGAATATGCCTCAGCGGGGGGCTACTATTTTAAATCAAAGGGCCTGTTGCGAGATGCATTGAAAAAGCAGGTCGAATTAGATTTGCAAGTAAAGGGGGAGTTCTACACAAGTCTGACGGTAGAAGCGCTTTTGAGGAGTGTAACCCGCCCCATTGTAAGAGTTTTTGAGGTCCCTTATTTTTTTCAGTGGGGGACTCCACTTGATCTGCAAACGTTTGAGTATTGGGAAAAAACATTTTCTTCGTTCTTGCGGAATCAAAATGATCGCCTGAATGTTGGCCAGGTACTAATGCCGATGGCTGGCCTTGGATCTCGGTTGTCCGATATTAGCTCCTTGCCAAAACCATTGATTGAAATTGATGGGATTCCAATGTTTCAACGTGCTTTGAATAGTTTGCCTCGGCCTGTGAAGCCGCCCGTGATTGTCACGGTTGCAAAGGTGGCGGACTTAATAAAAAGTCGATCTGATTTGTCGGTCGTCTCTTTGAGTTCAACGCCTCCCGGTCAGGCATTTACGACGATGGAAGGCCTAGCCTCGTTGGACGAAGATCAGGATGTTTTTGTGAGTGCCTGCGACCATGCGATTAGCTTGAATGAAGCCACGTGGCATCGTATTCGAGACGAAAAGCGATGGGATGCAGTAATCTTTACCGTCCGGGGTTTTCCAGGGGTTTTGAGGACTCCAAAATCGTTTTCATTTGTTGAGACAGGATCTGGTGGAGGCGATGAATCTGTTTTCAAGCGAGTGTCCCTCAAATCTCCTACAACGAATTCTCCGAAAGATGAGCATTTGTTGATTGGGTCTTTTTGGTTTCGGACCGCGAAGACTTTAAGAACAGGGTTGCAGATCCTAACCAATTCTGGTTTGGGTGAACCTCGTAGTGAAGTATACCTTGACCCAGTCTTTAACGAGTTGAGTCTGCTTGGTTATAAGGTTGGAGTTGTGGAAGTGGATGGATATATTAATTGGGGTGATCGCGATTCTTTATCTGAGGCGATTTACTATTCGGAAGTTTTTCTTGGGCGATCTTTTCGCCCTCGAGTTCGTTATCCTGGAGTAGTCTAAAATGGCCCTTGAGTTTGAGCTAGTATTGCCTTGTTACAATGAATCTTCTTCCCTGCGGGCTCTTTTAGATAAGGTAAGTGCTGCCGCTATCAAATACTCATTGAGGCCGGACGAATTTCAAGTCGTGTTGGTGGAGAATGGGAGCCGAGATGATTCATTGATTCGTTTGAATCAGATCAAGGAGTCAGAGCTGGGAAAATGGTTCCGGGTTGTTCCTCTCGCGGCGAATCAGGGCTATGGCCACGGTTTATGGCAGGGCCTCCAATCGACCACAGCTGAAATTGTCGGTTGGTCACATGCTGATCTTCAGTGTGACCCGGCAGATGCTATCAGGGCCTTTTTTTTATTAAAGAATGCAGACAGTGACAAAACCTTGGTTAAAGGGAGTCGGTTCGGCCGCAACTGGAAGGATCGTATTGTAAGTGGAGTCTTTGCGATCTGTGCAAAATTGATTCTTGGATTCAATATCTCGGAGATTAATGCTCAACCAAAAATATTTCATCGAAGTCTGCTAACGAGCATTCCATATCCCCCAAAGGATTTTGCTTTTGATCTTTATGTTCTTTATCGTGCACAAAAAAATTCTTATAAAATTCTGACAGTGGAAGTTGAGTTTCCGCCTCGGATTTACGGTGTATCGAATTGGGCGGCAAACTTTTTATCAAGATATAAGACTATTTTGAAAATGATCATGTATATGAGGCGCCTATCAGTGAAGGAAGGGCGTCTTAGGTGAGAAGATTTTTCTTATCTCCTTACTTCATTGCTGGTTGTGTGCTGCGTTTGCCCTTTTTGTTTTGCTTGGGTTCCTCGTTTTTGATCGACCTCTTTATTCCTTTCCTTGATTTTGCGGCACAAAATGTCGGTCAGAATCCGTACAGTTATTTTGATCCACATTTTTTTCCTTATGGAACGGTTTTGCTTTCAGTTCTGGCGATACCACGTGCAATTGCGTTTCATATTTTTGGGCCGCAGGTCCTAGGTGCCGGGCCAATCGGGATTTTTTTGGTCAAGTTTCCGCTGTTTATTTTGGAAATTTTGTTACTCGTTGGTTTGGTACAGTTGTCTGAGAAACAGGATCGGCATAAACTTCTTCTTTATTTTTGGCTCAACCCAATTTTAATCTTCATTACTTATATTCATGGCCAACTCGACGTTGCCGCTATGTTGTTTCTTTTTTGGTCAGTTTATTTTTTGATTACGAGTCGAGTTGCTCTTTCGGCCGTATTTTTGGCTGCAGGAGTTCTCTGCAAATTTCATCTCGTTATTTGTCTTCCGCTGTTCGTCTTCTACCTTTGGACCATTTCATTTCGCTGGAAAGCAATAAAAGAAATATCCCTATGGCTGCTAGCATTTTTAGGAATTGTTTTTGTTGGTTTTGAGCCTCTCCTAAAGGCTGGGCAGTTCTCGAAGGCGAGTTTGGCTTCGCCGGAGTTGTATAGGCTATTGGCTGGTTATATTGACCTTGGCGGCCAAAAATTTTTTCTTGGTTTCTTTCTCGTGGCTTTGGTTATTGGCCGCCTCGTATTGTCGACAAGGATTTCAAAACAGGGGTTCATTCTTGCCGTTGGGGTTGTCCTTGGAACTCTTCTGTTGGCTACAAATCCTAGACCGGGGTGGTTTTATTGGATCATTCCTTCGTTAGCAATTTTTTATTCCGCCTACAGCAATGCGTCTCGCTTGCTTTTTGGGGTGCTCATTGTGACATATTTTTTATATTGCGGAATTCCAGATGTATTTCCAAATCTTCCAGAATTGTACTTGAGTCTCGCGTTGACATCGGTGCATACGGCTCTTTTTGGCGCCCTGATAAGCCTGTGGATTCTGGCTCTGCGATTTGAAGTGCCAATTGAGAGTCGGTCAAGACCCTTGAGTATTGGAGTGGCAGGTGATTCAGGGGCAGGAAAAAACTATCTTACGAATGCACTCGTCCGGGTGTTGGGTGCAAATGACAGTCTTGTTATTGAAGGGGACGATTACCACAGGTGGGAGCGCGGCGACGAGTCATGGACGAGATATACCCATCTGAATCCGCGTGCAAACCATCTTCTTTCAATGGCGAAACATACTGAGTTGATCCGTCGTGGGCGTTGGATCGTGAAATCATCTTATGATCATTCAACTGGTCGATTTAGTGAGCCACAGGAGTTTCGTCCCACCAGAGCGCTTTTTGTCCAGGGGCTTCACACGTTTTATCTTCGAAGTATGCGGCGAGAGTTTGATGTTAGAATATATTTGGCGCCAAATCCGCTTGTGAAATTGGCCTGGAAAATTGATCGTGATAGTCGTGAGAGAGGACACTCGCCTGATCAGATTCTAAGAAGTATTCTTGCGCGGGAGAAGGATGCCAAGAGTCATATCGATCCGCAGCGGGAATTTGCGGATTGGATAATCGAATACCTGCCGGAGGAAAAACTCGAGGCCGAGGATGTGTTGGCCAAATTGACCCCTAAAGTCTATGTTCGGCATATTCTATGGAATGACTTTCAGGTAGGCCCAATCGTGGAACGTTTGAGCTTGCATCCTTTGTGTGAAGTCGATGTAGATTTTGTTGAGAATGATCTAAACCGAATATCTTTTACGTTTCGTGGAAAAATTTCAGGGTCTGAAATCAAGAAAATCGCATGGGATATTTATTCTCCCCTTAGGGCCTGTACTAGAGCGACGGCTGAGCCGGAATTTTCAGACGATGCGGTTGGAGTGAGCCAATTGATTTTTATTGGATTATTGGCGGCCCTTAACCAAAGTAGTGGTGGAGATCGACTGGTTTGAGCAAGTTTTTTATTCGACATCGTGTTAATCGACTCGACCAGCTTTCTTCTCTAGGAAGTGACGAAGGTGCGGAAATTGATTTGCGATCGGATCTCTCTGTTTCTGGAGGGATCCACTTAGCGCATGACCCCTGGAGTCGCGGCGATGATTTTGACCTGTGGCTATCTACATACTCTGAAAATAAAAGAAAAGCGCCTCTCATTTTGAACACGAAAGAAGATGGGCTTGAGGATCTTGTAGTCGAGCGGTTGCGGAAACATTCTGTCGAAAATTATTTTTTTTTGGACACAAGCCTTCCCACATTGGTTCGGCAGAGCATAGTTAAGGGGCGACGAAATTTTGCCTTAAGATATTCTATATATGAGCCTGTGAATTCTTTGGCCCCGCTCGCTGCTGCTGTAGATTGGTTGTGGGTTGATTGCTTCAATGGAATTCCTGTTGATGTCGAGCCATTGCTGCCCTGGATTGGACGTGTCAAAATTTGTTTGGTTTCGCCTGAGCTGCAAGGTGGCGGGTATCAGCAGTTGGAGCCGTTCTCAGCTTTGTTTAAAATAGCGGATGCGGTTTGTACAAAGAATCCGTCTGCGTGGAAAAATTTTTTAGCAGGATAAAAATGATCTGGAACCATGCGAAATTTTTTCGACATCAGCTAGTGATATTTGTTTTTGTGGGGATGATTGCAGTCGGGGTCGACGCTCTTTCGTTTGAGCTTTTGTACTACATTTCTGGATCTGAAAGTCTTAGTAAGGGAGTATCATTTGTTTTAGGGTCAATCGCTGCATATTATTTGAACAAACATTTTACTTTTCGATATCCGTCTAAAGCGGTGTTAGAAAAAGTTAGATTTTCAATTTTATACTCGGCTTCTTTGGGTGCGAATGTTGCTGTTCACTACATGATATTTAGCGACCCGAGTACTAGATGGCTTGCGTTCTTTGCTGCGACAGCTACTTCTACATGTATGAATTTTTTGGGTATGAAGTATTGGGTATTTAGGTAGATTCGCCTCAACTAAAGAATTCACCTGCAGTGAATATAGGATTTGATGGTCTCATCTAATGCATTTTCAAAGTCGGTTTCGCGGAATTCGCCATATAATTTATTCCACCTTGAGGTCGACCCAAAAAAATTCATTGCTTCATGCAATCGGTAGGGTAGAGCTCCAAATTGTAAATTCCCTTTTCCAATCTTCGACTGAATGATCGAAGCCACATCTCGAAGATTTCTTGGTTTGCCAGTACAAAGATTAAGTGTTTGTCCAATCGCCGTGGAATGATTTTCAAGGATTATTTTAATCATTCTGCAAAGATCGTTTACATAGATAAAATCTCGAGTTTGCTCGCAAAGAGTGAGCTCTACAGTTTTTCCTGCGAGACAGGACTGAATGACGTGAGGGATGAAGTACGAAGTTCTTTGGTGAGGTCCGAAGGTTAAGAAAGGGCGTAGCCAGCAAACATTGAGTTCTCTTTGGCTCGTAATAAATTCAACGGCAATTTTAGATGAAATTTTCGCCCATCCGTAGGGTGAAAAACATTTTGAATTTTGCTCTTCAAGAAAAGGTGGCTGGGAGTTTCCATACTCCTCGCAGGATCCGAAGAATAAATTGAGCTTAGTGTCTTTGGGTGTCAGCCGTGCTAATTCAATAGTCGGATAAATTGAGTTTTCAAATTGAGAAGAAAACTCAGTCAGATCACGTCCAGGGGTTGATTGACTGATTGTTGAAACGATGAAGTCTGGATTCCATTCGTTCAAGATTTCTTGAATTTTAGACAGTTCGTTAAATGAACCATATTTTGTTGGGCCTCGCCAAGTCTGGGAAGTGCTCCCGGTTCTTGCCCAGCCAAGCACATCAAACTGTTCGGATTCATTCAGATGAGTGGCAAGGTGCCCACCGATGAAACCGCTGACACCAAAGATCAGAACGCGTTGACGTTGTCTAATCATATCATTTCAGTTGTTCGATCACAGAAGATTCCAGCTGCTCCAGCATATACTGAATGCGAGGCCCGTCTATTCCCGGATGTACTCCAATCCAAAAGGTACGTTTCATAACCTCGTCAGAGTTATTCAGTTTGTCATGTATTCGATAATTCAGGTTTTTATAACCAGGCTGTCTGACAAGATTTCCGGCAAATAGCAAGCGAGTGGCGACCTTTCGTTCTTCGAGTGTTCTTACGAGCATTTCACGATCAATTCTCGGTGCGGTATGCATGGCAAACCCAAACCAACTGGGATCTGTTTCAACAGTCGCTTCGACTGGAATGAGATTTTCAGACAAAACTCTAGAGGAACGAATTCCAGATCTGAGCGCTGCCCAATTTCTTTTTCTCGTTTGGATGAATTCGTCAACACGTTCAAGTTGGCTAACGCCTAAGGCTGCTTGCATATCTGAGGCTTTGAGGTTGTAGCCAATTTGAGAATAGACATATTTGTGATCATAACCTGCGGGCAAGTCACCCATCGTCCAGCTGTAACGCTTTCCACATGTGTTGTCTTTTCCTGGTTCGCACCAACAGTCTCGTCCCCAGTCTCGAATGCTTTCCGCAATCCTTTTGAAACGACTATCTCTGGGTATCACCGCTCCGCCCTCTCCAGTTGTTATGTGATGTGCTGGATAAAAACTGAGAGTCGCAAAATGTCCAAAAGTTCCAACTTGACGGCCGTTGATAGTAGAGCCAAGCGCGTCACAGCAGTCCTCAACCAAAAAAATTCCACGCTCTCTACAGAATTGTTCCACGATGTCGGCGCGATATGGGTTTCCCAATGTATGGGCGATAACCACGGCTCTAGTTTTGGGGGTAATTGCTGCGAGGATCGCGTCTGGTGCAGCATTGAGATTTTCAAGATCAATATCCACAAAGACCGGAGTCCAACCGTTTTGAAAAATCGGGTTGACCGTTGTTGGAAACCCAGCTGCGACCGTTATAATTTCGGAGCCAGCCTGAAGAGGCTCCATTCCAATTTTCTCCAACATTGGCGATCCCAAAGATGAGACGGCCAATAGGTTTGCACTCGATCCGCTATTTACGAAGAGAGCTGGGCAAAGCCGTCCGAATCGTTTTGCAATTTTTGCTTCGAACTCGTTGCTGAATCGTCCCGACGTAAGCCATAGATCTAAAGATGCTTCCAATAATAGCTCTAAATCTCGGGCTGCCAATTTCTTTGCAGTAACTGGGATGTATGTCTCTCCCGGTATAAACGGGGGTTGGGTATTCCAGTGCTCAAAGTAGGCCAGGCCAGCAGTAATTACATCTTTTCTGGCTTGGGCAAGACTTTCTTTCGGCGAGGAAGTTTCGGGGCAGCTTGTCATAGTGTTTTTTCCTACCAAAAAAAATCAATCATTTCGATAAATATGAAGCACGTTTACAATATTCTTCTATTTGAAGTTGTGTAAGCGATGCGGTCTTTTTTCTGTTTCGATAGAACTCTTGATACCATTCAGAAGTAAACTTAACTGTCTCATCAAAAGCCAATGTGGGGCGCCAATCAAGCAGACCAAGAGCTTTTTCTGAAGTCAGGGTCAAAAGCTTGGCTTCGTTGTTTGCAGTTTTAGTTTTGACCACTTTGTACCTTGCCGGTCCGCTCCAGCTATCAGTCAGTCGATCTACAAGGTCCTTCACGGACCTCACAGACTGCGGGGGTGGCCCAAAATTGAATGCTTCATGATTTAACTCGTGCGAGGATAACAGATGGGACGTCACCGCCAGGTACCCTTTTAAACAATCCAATA
The DNA here is from genome assembly GCA_964626465.1 of uncultured Bacteriovoracaceae bacterium. Classification (GTDB taxonomy): domain Bacteria; phylum Bdellovibrionota; class UBA2394; order UBA2394; family UBA2394; genus CAZRCG01. The sequence goes on from CAZVFP010000009.1 coordinate 24,800, forward strand.
CGTGCTGCCACGGCCGAACAGACCAGGGGTTTCTAATCTCAACTGCTTTATGCCTAGCCCAGGCTCGCGCACAATCAGGAACGATGCGATTATCAGAAAAATCGCCTCCGCCAATCACATTCCCCGCTCGTACACTGACCACTCTCTTTGCTCCATCCTTTGGAAGGAACGATCGAACATACGAATTCGTTACAATTTCTGCGCATCCCTTCGATGCACTATAGGGATCTTTTCCTCCCAGCCGATCGCTTTCTCTGTAACTATAGAGCCAATTTAGGTTCTCGTAACACTTATCACTAGTAACAATAATCGTAATCGTGGGAAATTTTGAATTCTTGAATGCTTCCAGAACGTTAGCAGTGCCCATCACGTTGGTGTCGAATGTCATTAATGGCTCAGAATAGGATCGAAGAACGAGTGATTGTGCAGCCAGATGAAAAATAATCTCTGGTTTATATTTAGAAATAACTTTCTCAACATCCGAGTACTTTCTCACGTCACCGAATTCCACAGGGAATCTAGAACGATGAGCAAGATTCTCAAAAAGGCTGGGAGTTGTTGGAACATCCAGCGAGAACCCAATTGGTTTAGCATTCATCTGCAGTAGCCATTCACAAAGCCAGGATCCTTTAAATCCAGTATTACCTGTCACTAGGATCCGTTTATTTCTAAAGATATTTCCAAATATATCAGTTGTTGCTCGCATGAATATTCCTTCCAGTTGTGTGCGATAGAATCTTTTCGAACATGGAGCGATTGTTGGAGCTAAAACTGGTTAGCCACTTTCTCACATGATCCTCCCGAATTCTCGTCGATACCTGCAGCAGTTGAGATAGCTCCTTTTGTGCTGTTGAGGGCTCCATTGACAGTTTGCTCACTAAGCCAATAGGGAGTTCACTGGAGAATGCCGACGGCTCATCGCAGACTGCAACCGCTCGACCAAACACAATCGACTTTATCAAGGCACTTTCAATCGGTGCGCTCCATATCGACGGAACGAGAACTATTTTTGAAGACTTTACCGCGTCAAATAAACCGGAATCCCAAGTCATCGGTACGAAGTGAATATTGTTTTTTGTAGGTGCCTGCCAGTTGTCTGGAACGGATTCCCTTGAAAAAGGAAACAAGAAACGTATATCGGAAGAACTTTTTTCAGCGACTTCAAGGGCCCATTTTGCTCCTTTCGCTTCCAGGCAGTTGCCGTGAAAAACAACATCCCAGCTCGTGGGTTCACTAGATGTTTCGATCTCGTCGTGCTTATTTTCTAATTCAGACCAGTCGTTTGTCCATAGCCCCACAACTTGCACTACTGCGTTCTTTCCAAAATGTTGTCTAGCCAGGGCGGCTTGGACTTCATTCTGTGCAAAAAAACGCACCGTTCCTTCGTTTGCTGATCTTCGTAAAGAACGGATAAATTTAAATGTTCGCGAATTCTTTATTGGGAAAGGGGTACATTGAAACTCAACGCCAGGTAATCCATCTGTTGATAGGCATTTTAGACAAGCGCCTGTGACTCCAGTGCGTTGATTATACGATCGCACACAGAAAAACGACGAATCTGTGAGGTAAATCCACACGTTTCCCGTGCGCCGTTTCACGATTAGTTCGGCGAAGCGAACGCCTAGTGATTGTGTATGGATGATGACGATCGGGACATCTTTGTAACGGCCCAAAATCTGTTTGGTCATAGCCATCAGTTTCAACAGGTGCTTGAGTCTAGAAAAAAGGCCCATTATCAAACTACCAAAGTCCAGTTTCCTAACGTGGCTCTTGAGGGCTACAAGGTCTGGCCATGCAGACCATAGCGTGATTCGCCGATTCGAAAACTGCGATCTTCTTAAGTCTTGTTGGATATGTGCTACCAGCTGGCCAGTGCCCGATTGCCCCGCCGCCATTCCACTGAGAACGATTAACTCTGGAGTCGACAAGTTTCTAGTCTTCCCAAGCCTTCCAAGGAGCGTTTTTTTGTTCCCATAGGGCATCAAGCGATTTCTTTTCTCTTAATGTGTCCATGGGTTGGAAAAAGCCATTATGTTTGAAACCCATTAGCTCACCATCTCGGCAGAGGTTCTCCAGTGGTTGGCGTTCCCAAATAGTTTCGTCAGATTCAATATACTCAATCACAGAGGGCTCCATTACAAAATACCCACCATTAATCCACCCCTCGCCTTGAAGGGGTTTTTCTGTAAACTGACTAACCGCTGAACCGTTAAAGACAATGCCCCCAAATCGAGATGGAGGTCGAACCGAGGTTACTGTACAGCGCTTTTTATGGTCTCGATGAAACTGAACGACTTGTTTCAAGTCGACATCAATGAGACCATCACAATATGTCATCATGAACGTCTCAGAAAGGTAAGGTTTCAGGCGCTTCAGTCGGCCACCGGTATTTGTAGTTGCGCCTGTCTCAACAAGAGTTACATTCCAGTCTGTTCTTGCTCGCTGTCCAAGATATGAGATTGATCCATCTCGGAGGTTGACCTGAAAATCGTTATTGAGTGCGTGGTAGGATAAAAAATATTCTTTTATAGCCTCTGCTTTATAGCCAAGGGCAACAACAAAATCGTTAAAGCCGAAGTGTGAGTAGTATTTTAGAATATGCCACAAAATCGGACGCCCTCCGATTTCGACCATCGCTTTAGGTTTGAGGCCTGTTTCTTCGCTCAGTCTGGACCCGAGTCCTCCAGCTAAAATCACAACTTTCATACCGACAGGTTTAGTCGTAAATGTGCGTCGACGAAACAAATTTTGGAATGATTTATCGGCAAAAGTCCTCAATTTTGACTGCTGGCCTAGGGTAATTGACTTGATCCTGGATGTATGCGCTGATAGCCTCCTGCTTTCTAGTTTCCGTCTTGATTTAGGCGGATTTAGGCAACGCTTTAAAGGTGTAATAAGGCCCGGAGATATATCTTGAGAGACACATGCAGCCAGGAGATTTTTATTGGACGGCGGAGCCACTCCTGGTTTTCTTGGTGGACTGAACTTAGGTCACACAAAGATTTGATAGTTTTTTTAGTTTGGAAAGATCTGTTGGTGCGTTACCGGCAGGCAGTTCTTGGGGTAAGTTGGGTTATTTTGAAGCCTGCTCTTACCATGATGGTGTTTACATTTGTTTTCAGTCGAGTAGCAAAACTTGATTCAGGAGCAGTTCCCTACAGCGTCTTCGTGTTGGCGGCCCTGGTTCCCTGGCAGTTTTTTGCTTCGGCAGTATCCGAATCGTCCTCCTGCTTGATTGAACATTCCAACATGATTTCAAAGATTTATTTTCCACGTATCGCATTGCCGATATCGGCGATTTTGGTAAACCTCTTCGATGCTTGCATCACTTTATGCCTATTGGTTCTACTTGCCTTGTGGTTTGTCGGATGGTTCAGTTTCTCTGTTTTGTTGCTGCCGTTGATGATCTTGCAAATCGTATTTCTGGCGGCGGGGTTTGGCTGTTGGCTTGCAGCCCTCAACGTGAAATATCGAGATTTTAGGTACATAGTTCCGTTTGTTTTGCAGATTGGACTTTATGCATCACCGGTGGGCTACTCTTCGAATGTTGTTCCAGAGAAGTATCAGACAATATTTTTGATGAATCCGTTGGTGGGAATTATTAATGGATTTCGTTTTTCTCTGTTCGGGGTGCTGGAGTCGAGTTTCGTACAGAGTATTGTTGTTTCATTTTTTGTAACTTTCTTGATATTTCTTTCTGGGCTCACTTATTTCAGAAAAGTAGAGCGGGGACTAGCGGATATTATTTGATGGAGAGCCTTATGATAGATGCCACTAGAGAGGTGGTCATTCAATCTCGGAACCTCAAGAAAGCATATGTCCTCCATCATCAGGAGCGAGCGCGATATGCAAGTCTTCGGGAAGAACTTGCCCAAGGACTTGTGACGCTTCGTAAAGCCTTTGCTTCGGTGAGCAAGCAGCCCAAGAAATCCGTGGAGAACTTTTGGGCCTTGGATGGGGTAGATTTCGAGATATCAAGGGGTGATAGAGTTGGGATCCTGGGTCGAAATGGTGCTGGCAAGTCGACTTTATTGAAAATTCTTTCGAGGATTATTGAGCCAACCGCTGGTTCTGTGCGGTTGAGAGGCCGGCTTGCAAGTTTATTGGAAGTTGGAACGGGGTTTCATCCAGAGCTTACGGGGCGTGAAAATATTTATTTGAATGGTGCCGTTCTCGGTATGGCGAGAGCAGATATTCAGAGAAAATTTGACGAGATCGTAGCTTTCGCAGAGGTAGAAAAATTTTTAGATACGCAGGTTAAGAGATATTCAAGTGGAATGTATATGCGGTTGGCCTTCTCGGTAGCAGCTCACCTGGATCCGGAAATTTTGATCATAGATGAAGTTCTGGCGGTCGGGGATTCGGCGTTCCAAAAGAAGTGTATTGATCGCATGACAGACATTAGCAAGAGCGGCAGAACACTTTTGTTTGTGTCGCATAATCTTCAAGCCATTCGGACACTTTGTACTCGCGCGATTGTTTTGGAGTCTGGACGGGTAGTCGTAGATTCAGATGTGAGCAAGGCTATTCAGGTTTATACATCTCAGTTTCAGCTGACCGGTGTTGAAATTGATCTCACTGGCGTTGTGCGAAAAAAATATTCTGGCGAGGTCAAGCTGGCCAAGGTTCGGTTTGAACAGTGCCCAATTCCCTTTGGTCGACCTATTCGTTTCTATATTTCACTTCAAAGAAACGGAAACGTGACTGAGATTTCAGACATTGATTTGGCTGTAAGTATTTCAGATAAGGATGGGAACTACGTGATTCACGCTTGCAACAGATTTTTAAATAAGCATCTCGTGCATCGAGAAGATTCTGTTGAATACTTTTTCGAGATCCAGAATTTTCTCAAACCAAATTTCTACTATATGACGTTATTCTTAAGAGCGAAGGACACGATTCAAGATTGGCTGTCGGATGTTGTTTCCTTTGAAGTCCAAGATGGAAATCCTTATGGTTTCTATGATTCTTATCAAATTCAAGGGGCAACGTTGCCGCAATTTTCTGTCGAGCAGGTCCAGAGGCCTCATTGAGCCCTACTATCTACGTCATTTTGCCTGTCCGCAACCGAGTGCAAACAACCTTGAACTATCTGCGGTTACTCAGGGCGCAGGTGTATAAAAAAATAAAGCTCGTGATTGTAGATGATGGTTCCACTGACGATACTGCATTTCGAGTCCGCCAAGAATGGCCGGATTCAATTTTGGTTTCTGGCTGCGGAGATCTGTGGTGGGCTGGTGGCTTGCAAGCTGGCATAGATCGGCTCAAACGGGAAAACCTAGATGACAATGACTTAGTTTTATTGTCGAACGATGATATCGCCTTTGATTCTTCCTTTTTGGAAATGGCGGTTAGAAAATTGAAAGGGCGTCATCGAGTTCTTTACCTGCCAACCGGAATTGATAAACAGACCGGAGAAATACTTCCAGGTGAGCGAGGTATCTACTATGACCAAAAAACTCTTACTTTTCAGGATACAACTCGACCAGAAATGGTGAATTGCCTTTCGACTCGAGCCTTGTTTCTCAAATGGTGTGATATCTGCAGCCTTGGAGGGTTTCGACCCGCATGGCTGCCACACTATTTATCTGATTACGAATTTACTATCCGGGCGTATCGCCAGGGATTTAGCCTGGTAGTGGACGATAGTAACCTCGTCGCCATAGATCGATCCACGACAGGGGTGCATTCACTAAGAGCTCACAGCAGATTCATTGATAAACTCAGATTCATTTTTTCGAAGAGGTACTCGTCTAACCCTTACTATCTGACAGTATTTGCGTTTCTGACATGCCCACTTTCGCTAGCCCTGAGACATTTGGTTTTGATATGGTGGGGATGCTTTATTTCTTTTTTTAAATGGGGTTGGAGACGTCGTCGGAATTTTGAGTTCTCCAGAGAAGGAATGCGGTAAGCGAGGTGCCATATGTGTGGAATAAATACGATTTATAGAAAATCTGGTTTACATTCCGAAGATCGTCATACGATTCGGAAAATGAACCAGGAAATGGCTTATCGTGGGCCAGACGGCGAAGGGAATTGGGCTGACTCAAATTTTGCTGCTGGGATGGTTCGACTCTCAATCATTGATCTTGAAGGTGGGCAGCAGCCAATTTTCAATGAAACTGAGTCGCTGGCGATTGTTTGTAATGGTGAGATCTATAACTACCTGGAGTTAAGGGAAGGGCTGCAGAAGAAAGGACATCGGTTCTCTACAGGTAGTGATGTGGAGGTAATTTTACACCTCTACGAGGAAATGGGCACTGCATGCGTGAGCGAATTGAGAGGGATGTTTGCCTTCGTGATATGGGATCGAAACAGTAAAACTGTTTTTGGTGCGAGAGATAGAATAGGAGAGAAAAGCCTTTATTTCGTTGAGCTAAAGGATGGGTATGCCTTTAGCTCAGAGTTAAAAACACTGCAGAAATTTTGCCTTGAGACGCCAGCTGAGCTGGAGATGGAGGTCCTTAAACAGACGTTTCAGTTCAGTTATCCCGTTGAAATGAGGCAAACTCATATTCGCCAGATCAAACGTGTTTTACCTGCTGAAAGGTTTATTATAGGGGATGGAAAAATTTCATTTCAGAAATATTGGAAGCCGGCTTTCAATCAGTCTTATCAAGGTAGTTTAAATAATGCAGTTGAGGATCTTAGAAATGCTCTAAGCGATGCCGTCAAGATATCAACTCGTTCAGATGTTCCTGTTGGAGTGCTTCTTAGCGGTGGGATTGATTCAAGTATGATCGCGGCATTGGCGGCGGAGAATGGCTCGAATGTGCAGGCAATTACTGCTGGATACGAGGGAAATCACGACTGTGATGAGAGGGAAGCTGCAAAGGCATTTGCTCGTCGGTTAAAGCTTCCGTGGCATAGTATTGAGTTGAGCGAGGCGAATTTCGAGAATTATTTCAAAGAGTTTATGAGGGTCCTGGATGAGCCTGTTGCAGATCCCGCTTCAATTCCTCAGTGGGGTATCTACAAGGCTGCCAAGGAAATGGGCATCAAGGTATTACTCACGGGTATTGGTGGGGACGAACTTTTTTTTGGTTATCCTATTTGGAATCGGGCAGGCGAGATCGGCGATATTCGCAGATCTTTAAATCGAGCTGCGAAGGAAAGTGTTTGGAAAGCAATTTCGGAGGTATATTTTCGGCTGCCAAAAATTGCGTTTTTAATTCGTAGCCTATTCCAGCGTGACAGTACTGGTATGCTATGGCATCCGGGCTTTGCGCAGAAGCGAAAGATGATGGATGGTATCGTTTGGGGAGACTCATCAGCAAATCTTCCGCGAGATGCTACCGAGGATTTTTTAGATGAGAGCCTGAACGGTTATGATCAAATCTCCTCGATCTTACTGTCAACGTGGTTGCCTTCCAATTGTTTGTATCTAGGCGATCGTCTAGGCATGGGTAATAGTGTCGAAGTCAGATCACCCTTGCTCGATGTAAAGTTGATGGATTTAGTTTTTTCGTTACCGATCAGCTGGCGTTATTTAGCTGGGCAGACCAAGCCGTTACTGAAAAATGTCATAAAAGGGCTTGTTCCGGACGAAATACTTTTCGGAAAAAAAAGAGGATTTACGCCGCCCTATAAGTTGATTCAAAAGTTGTCGGAGTCTTATAGTTTGTCACCGGTTCAGTTTTCACCGTCGAGTTTTGAGGGCGCTGTCATCAATTTGATTCTTAGAGATTACTACAGATCATCAGAGTTAAGAGAATGCTCGACCACGGCCGCCTAAGAAGCTTTCGGATGTTCGTTTGGGGAGCTTTGTGGGTTTCAGTCGTAGTATTGTTTTTACTGCAAATTTGGCGTTCTAATTCTGACCTGAGGCTTGGACGATACGTCCTATTTATGGATGAGCATGTTAGTTTTGATGGGCTTCTGAGGATATTTGAGTCAGACAGTTTCACCACATTTATTAAGTCAGTTGTGGGGCCTGATCAAAGGTATGGCAGAATTTTTTGGTACGGCCCTGCTCCGTTTGTATATCCCTTCAAGCTTATTTTTGGTGCCGAAGGTCAAATAGTTGCAACAAGAATGTTTCATGCTTTTGTTTTGTTGGTGTCATATTTTATTTTCTGCTTTTCGATGTGCAAATCAAAGATCTGTAGATTACTGCTTTTTATTTTATTGTTGTTGCTCCCATCAACTTCTTACTATTCGTCCATGCCCAAGCCAGAACCTTTGTTACTCCTTTTCTTGTCGTTATTTTTTTTGCAGTGGCGGCCGAGTGTTAACTATCAAGGGTCTGCTTGGATCTTTCTTGGCTTAGCCTTTGGAACAAAAATATCCATTCTTCCACTCGTTCCGATGGTCATGCTTGCTTCTTATGTCCGTTTTTCACCAAAGGTCGAGGTATTCAAGGTCCAGTTAGTGCGATCGATTAAGTCTTTTGTTTTGGGATTAGTCATCGCAGCGCCTGGATTGGTGGTGCATCCACTTTCATGGATTAAGCAGACGCTTCTCAATACTGGGCATGGTGCGGATAATTCGAATACAAATATTTTTGACTGGTTACGTTTTGTGTTTCGGGAGTGGTCTGGGGTCCCCTCTCTAGTACTCGTTGTCGTGACTGTGGTTGTTTTTATTTCGATCGTCCTTCTGGCTATCTGGTATATAAAAGCAAAATTTCGTACTCATTCTTCAGAAGATGGGCGACCTCTTTTCATCTTGTTCGCGGGCCTGGTTATGAACCTGTTGATTATGCTCACTGTAAAACGTGTTTGGGATTTCTATCTTCATGTAGGGGCAGTTATTTTTTTAGTGGGGTTTGTAGCGACCTTGGAATATGCATGGTCGCGATACGGAAGTCGGCGAATGTCGTACTTGCTCGTAATATGTTGGGTAGCCGTTGTACCATTCCAAGTCAGAGCCGCGGTCATTTGCTACGATAATTTGGCGCATCGAACCGCAACTGAGGAATATAGGCGTCAAATAGATATCTTCAACTCGGTCACTGGAGAGTTAATTTCCTTGTCGGATAGTCTGAACCGTCGACTCGCGGTCTTTTATGACCCAAGACTTTTTGTGCCAGATAGTACTAGTAAGTTCGATGTAACTGTATTTTGGGGCCCATTTACGGATTTTCAGAAAAGAACGGATGCCTTGGTTTTGACTGACGAGCAACTGCCTGGCCAGAAGCCAGTTCCTGACTCTTCAGCCTTGAAGAGTCAGCAGTTAGAGAGTTACAGACTAATAGAGACGCATATCGCCAGGAGCGCGGTTGAGTGTAGGGCGAGTCCCTGCTATGTAGAGAGGCCTCTGGGGCTGAGGGGCGCGAAGGTCTTTTTCTTAGTGAATAGCTAGATTTTGTACTTGGTCCTTTTCTGACGTTGGTCTATGAAGGGCGCGCCAGACTATTAGACTCCGGCAGTTGGGATGCAGATGAATTTGAAACGCTTCTTTTTATTGATTTTTTTTGGTCTAATTGTAGGGCAGCCTCGGGTTGTTTTCTGCATGGATTACCGTGAGTTGATGGATTGTTTGGCTCACGATCGTGGAATTCTTGAGGACGTTCGTGGTGTTCTCGTTCCCCAGGCTATGGAATTTAAGCCTTTTGAGTTTGGAGCGGAAGGCCCTGTGGCAAAGGCTTCGCAGTCAAGCAGAGTTGAGGTGGGCCGAACAGAGGTTACACAATTAGAATTTTACCTGGTTATGGGACGGAATCCGTCTCGTTTTGTTCTGTTAGATTCTCCGGATTACTTAAAAGTCGATGGCGTCGGTTTGAACATCAATCGCCCAGTCGAAACAGTATCCATGGTCGATGTTCAGGAATATATCCATAGAGTAAACTCCCAGTCAAATTCCTATACCTATCGACTATTGACGTCGAATGAGTGGGATTCATTGTCAAAATCGGAAGTATTGTCGCTGGAGTCGAAGAATCCGTTGTTGACTGATCGGGCCATTGTCTATGAAAACTCGAAGCTTAAGACAGCCTTTGTCGCAAGCAAGAATCCATCGGAATTGGGAATTTATGACCTCATTGGTAATGTCTGGGAGTGGAGCTCAGTTTCTTCAGATGTCGGGTTTGGGCTGATCAAAGGCGGGTCGTTTTTAGATTCAGCGAGCCAGTTGAAATCATCGTTGAGCATGCGATGGCCCGCTGAAACCATCACAAGTATGGTAGGGTTTCGCTTGGCTCGGATACCGAATTAGGGTTTTCATTATGACGGTATGAAGCTAAGTCTGATTATTCCGACTATCAATCGAACAGTCGAATTGGAACGTTTCTTAAGGCATCTCGCGAAACAGGTGGGGTACGAATCTACTTTAGAGGTCATTGTTGTGGACCAAAATCCAGATGATCGTTTGGTTGAGATAGTTACGAAGTATCAACAGAACTTTGAAATCAGACATGTCAGAGCGGTTTCCAAGGGCCAGTCGCATGCAAAAAATGTTGGACTAGGTTATGCAACCGGTGAATTTATTGGGTTTCCAGATGACGATTGTTTCTATCCCGACGGATTTTTACAGAAATTAGAGTGCGTTCTGAAAAATACAAAAGAAAATCAATCTGTGTTTGGTAGATCTTTGGATCCTGATACTCTCCGTCCAATTTTTTCATCTGGATACCCAAGATCGACTCGTTGTATTATCGAATTCCACGATCCTGATATTTTATTGTCAATTCAGTACACTCATTTTTATCCAGCGAGCGTAAAAAACATTAGATTTGATGAGTCCTTTTGTAGCGGATCAAAGTGGGGATCGGGGGAAGAGACAGATCAACTCATTTATTTTCTTAAGTCGGGAGGGGCGGCACTATTTGTCCCCGAGTTGATTGTCTACCATGAATTCAAAAGTCATTTTCTCGTGCCTGAGAATAAGCTTGCTCACTATGCCCGAGGATTTGGAGCGCTTTGCCGTAAGCACGAGCTAAAGACCATTCTTTTAAGGCGGTCGATCAAGTTGCTTTGCGGTGCGGTTGCATTCTTTTTAAGCCTGCAATTTCTGAAGAGTAGATACTGTTGGGTTGTTTTCAGTCGGCGCTTGCAGGGGTATTATCTTTATGGTCTGCCAAATTCGAAATTTTGAAGACAGTTTTTAAGGCTTCGAATTACAGAATATTTTTTAAGATGTTGAATTCCCATTTGTATTTTGATGAGCCGAAGATAGTACCTCAGTCTCAGTTGCATCCTGGAGATCAAATTGGTTTGTAGAATTTCGTTTTGAATTTGCCAGACTTCTCGAATTAACCTCTTCTGCTGTGTGCTCGACACCCCATCCAATCCAAAGGCGACGAATGGCTTTGCATGATAAACGGAGGGTATCCGCGCGTTTGCTGCTCGAACGAATAGTTCGTAGTCCGCCGCCAGTTTGAACGCAGAATTAAAATAACCGATCTCAGAAAAAAAGCTTCTCTTAAACAGTGATCCAGGATGCTCTGTTCTATCTGATAATACTGCTTGGCAAAACGTAGTATGCGTACGTGAAATACCCATGTCTTGATCGCCAAAAAACAATCGTCGGGGGGAATAGAGTATCTGGCTATCGCTTCGGATGAGTAATTCAAGCGCTTCGATAAGTTGATCTGCGTCGCTTAGCAAGTCCCCTGAGTGTAAATGCCAAATAGTATCTTTGCTCGCAGCTCTCGTTCCTTCGTTGAGAGCAGGATAAATTCCTTGGGGCTCAGTCGTCCTCCAGACTAGATGATCAAAACGTTCAAACTGAGCTCTGACATTGGCGTGTTTTCTCGGGGAGGAGTCAATAACGATATGCTCTAGTGATATGTTTCGCTGGGTTAGAGGGATCACGCTAGATAGGGTTCTATGCAAACCTACAGGATTGTTCAGTGCTATCGTAACGATAGACAGCTCAAGGTTCATGGGGCAGATCAAGAGGTTGTTTCGATTGTTGATTAAGACCCGGTTCTCCTAAAAAGAAATTTGTTTCCAGCATTTTATCTACTGGGTAAGTCAAAAACTTATTTTCGTATGCCTTAATTTTTTTCAATTTAATAAAAATACCCCAGGAACTTTTTGGAAAAAGGTCAGACAGGGGTTGAGCGACAAACGAAGGAAATGGATAAAAGTTTGAGCCTTTGATTTCCATTGATTGATAGCCGGCGGGAAATCCAGACTCCAGAAGATCGACAACATCGCTATACGTGAATCCCCGAAGATGGGCGGAGTTATTTCGCATGGATGTCGGTTGGAGGCCTAACAACAACAGTAGCCTGTTGTGGGCCGATGCAAGGTTTGGCACGCCAATAATGAGATGGCCACCTATTTTAAGAGTTCGACTGACTTCATGAAGAATCCAGAAAATTTCTTTTACGTGTTCCAGAACCTGATTAATGATCACCACGTCCAATGTTTCATTGTTGAATGGGAGCCGGTCTCTTTCAATGTTTGCATTGATGCAGACTACGCCCATCTCGCGAAGCTCAGTTTGACACTTCGGGTCGTTTTCGACGCCGTAAAGCGTGGCTTGGGGATAAGCAAGGCGGGCAGACGCGAGGTCGGAGCCATGGCCAGCTCCGATATCCAAAACAGACTGAACAGTCCCACAGGACTGTAAATATTTCTGAATCCGTGCCCTTCCGTAGTTCAGAGATCTATCAATCATAAAACTATTTTCCTCTTCGTCTCAAATTCCAACGAATCTGCTTAATCTCTGTCTTTAGGTCCTGGACTGACTCGTGTCGTCCGTAATAACGGAAAAAATTCTGTATGCCGCTGCCAAGCATAGCCGCGAGTATACCAATCAAAAAGCCAATAGCTGTTCCGATAGCGATGAACAGCTTTTTATTTGGAAAGAATGGGGATTGAGGAACTTCTGAGGTGTCGATAAAGACGACATTTAGTCGTTCCTTTGCTGCTGAAGCTTTTGCAAGTTCGAGCTCTTTAATGAGCAGTTCGTATATTGATTCCTTGATCTCAGCGTTTCTTTCAAGCTCTCTTAGTTGAGCGACGACCTCCGGGCTCGATGAGATTCCCGGAGCGCGACTACTCCTGGATTTAGGAGCTATTGACGACAGATTTTTAATCTGTCGTCTTAGATCTTCGATATTCGACTGAACCTCGCTAACTCTAGGAGAAGCTTGAGTTTCGCTTCTCATTAATTGAGTTAAACGTAGTTGCTCATCAATGAGCGAGTCCTCCAGCTTTTGTTTTATTCGCCCACTTGATTCAATTTCTGATTTTCTAAAAAACACGCCTTTTGCTACCTGAAAAGCGGTCAGTGCTTTTTCGGCTTCTCGCAGTTCTTCAAACGCGATTTTTGTGCGAGCCTCCAAAAAAGAGGCGTGACGTTCCGCTTCGCCCAAAGTCATGTGGTTTAAAACGCTGTTAAGCGCATGGACATATTCATTTGCAATCGTGCTTGCGATAACAGGGTCATTGTCTTCAACAGTCACTCGAATTGCGTCGCCATCTTCCACCTTTGAAAAAGTTGCCTTTCCCAGAACTGCGCGAGCGCTCGCAAGATCTTTTAGCTCGTAGTGTTTGATGAGATCAGCTTTTTGAACTACGTAGTTCTGAACTTCATTGCTCTTCAGAAGAAAAAGATACAGCAAAGTTGTGCTTCCTCCGCCTCCGATACCCATGGCCATTGAAAGATTCATCAAATTCGCCGCAGATCCACTCAACGCCAGAGAGTCAGAGCCGGAGTGTTGTTGAGAAATAAAACTTGCAGATGCACGATATTTTTTTTCGAGAAAATACCCTAAGGCAGCGCCAAGGACACACCCGAGGAGCGTGAGTTTGAGTATCTGTTCCTTCCATCTCAGAATGGATAAAAGGAGTTTTGCCAACTCGCTATCTTCAGAAACAGAGCCATCGTGTAGATTAGTTGTCATAGTTAAGCCTAATTAATAAGGGCAGTTTTGCGAGAGGAGTTCTCTCGTTGCACAATAATTCCAAGAGATAAGCCTGCAAAAAGCCAAATAAAATAAACGTTAAATAGTCCACTGAAGCAGAATGCCACAAGGCTGCCAACGAAGCCACCGCCGAACAGCATCAGTTCGGGCTGCGTCATTAAGTGTTGGTATTTACTGAGTATTTTTAGATAAAGAGCAGCTGAAATCAAAAAACAACCAGTTCCGAATAAACCCACTTCGGCTAAGAGGCGAAAATATTCATTCAGAGGAAAAGGCAGATCTTCAAAGTACAGGAAAGCATTTTTTGACCTGTAAAGTGGATAAAGGAATCCTGACGTATTTAACCCAGTTCCAAAAATCGGATAGTCATTGAATATGGCCCATCCAGATTTCATTTTTTCAATACGGTCTATAATAGAATGCCCAACCAGGTTTGGATCGGTGAAGGATCGGATGACTTTGAGGACAAAAACGTTTCGCGTATAAGGAATAGCCATAGTGACTGCGAGAAAGAGGCTGCCCCCTCCCGCGAGTCGCCAAAAATCTCTCTTATTGAATTTTTTATAAAAAATGATGGTGTAGGTAATACCTGCAAAGAGTGAAATTGCTGCACTTACAGAAGCTGTTGCAAGAAACGCAAGGCCCGCGAGGAAACGGTTTAACTTAATGAAAATGAAGTGACTCATAGATGATTCAAACTTGGGAAGTTCGCAAAACAGCAATGGGATTCCATAGACCAAGAAGTGTCCGAGGTTCAGAGGTTCAATGAAAAAACCCGACGTTCGAAAATGACCTTCATAGAAACGCCGAGCGTCGCCAGGCCACGGAATATCCGGCCAGTAAAGGTATTGAACAAAGAGATGATAAAACGAGTAGATATTCAACACAAAGATGCTGACGGCCGTCAGTTTCCAAAATCTTTCAAGCCGTGTGGAATTGTAACTTGAAAAAACGACGACAGTTGCGAACGAAAAAAAATTCCAAACGAGTAATATCCACGGCGATGCTAGGGGGTTCTGCCGGCCAAACAGACTTGTATTGTGAAGCCATGCGGCCCCTAATCGAAGTTTGTCGCTAATACTAATCGAGAAAAGGTTCGAAATAGTCGGGCCAATAATCAGCGCTAGGAATAGAGCAATATAAAAATATTTGAAGGCTTTGAGCGCTACAATTCTCGGTTCTGTGAGCCAGAGAACAATTAGGAGCAACATCATAATTTCCGGAACTTTGACTGAAATTCCAATGTTAATCGTGAATATATGCGAGACCGTGAGAAATAGTCCGAGGAGAGCCAGAATGCGAGAGGTCATCGGTGTTGCGCCTGATAAAAAGGACAATATCTAGAATGACCCACGCATGCCTATTCCCGTTTGAAAGACTAATTTTTCGGTAAGTTGGTTGTTTTGATTGAAGTAGTGCCCGACACCGGCCAGTAAGGTGAGCCCGAGGCTTGAGTCTTGAAAAGGACTTCTGCTTCTATAAATTACGAGAGATAGATCGGCCATCACCGGAAATATCCAGCGCGAATCCACGGCGGCCCCCGCATCTGACAAACCGGCGCCTCCCCAAAGTTGAATTCGAGGGTTAATATAACTCTCTGGAAATGCCGAGAGGACAACGCCCGATAAGAAACTCGCAGCCGACAATGTTCGCCGAGTTCCATTTATTTTAATTGGTACACCCCAAATGGAAGGGCCGAGAGCAACTCCAAGATACTTATTGAGCATAAGTTGGTAGCTAACATTCAAACCCAAATAAATCCTGCTTTGGTAACTTATGGACGGTTTTGGGCTTACGATTGGGTAGGTTAGGGTGAATTCAACAGTATCCGATGCTGCCAATACTCGTGAATAAAATACCAGAGCTCCCAGAATCGGCCATATAGATTTTGAAAAGAATCGGATTACGTTCATTTAAAACCAGTCATCTTGTAATGGCAATTGTGGTGGTTACCACGGTCAAGAATGTTGTCAGGATGGCAAGATGGTCCTGCCAGAATTTGAAGGTTCTTTCCGGGACGTAAATTGTGTCTCCAGATTCAAGGGGGGGATTCTCCGAAACCTTCTCTTTACTTCCGGACGCCTTATATACAACAGCCTCATCGTAGTCCGCACGAGGGGAAATTCCACCTGCCATGCTTATGTAACTCTGAATCGGCAAGCCAGGCTCAAAGGGGATCGGGCCACTTGCTTTAACTTCTCCAGTAACAAAGATACTTTTTGATACAAACGGTCGATTAGCTGTTTCTACGGGGAATGTAATTTGATCGCCATTTCGTACCACAAAATTTTCATAATTCACCTTTTCCGTTGTATTAAAAAAAGATTGAGTAGAGTACGAGTATGTTTTCGGGGCGTCGGCTTCAATTCTTGATATCACTACTTCGCCTCCAGTTCTGTTTGTTTTAGAAAAACCACCGAGATGTTTTTCAACTAAATCTTTCAGCAAAATTTCTGGTTGTTCAAATTCAAATCGCCCAGGTCTCATAATGTTTCCAAAAACGAACGCAACATTTTTCTCAAACGGAACAAAAATTCGATCCCCATCCTTCAGAAAAGGATTCTGAGGAATCGATCCATTCAACAGATAGTCCTGCAAATTGAAATATTGGGGCTCGTTCGAGGCGGAGCTGTAAATAGCAATCGATATACTCGATGCGTTTTGGCGAAGACCGCCTGATTTTTCAAGAAATTCATGAAGTCTCATTAGGGCATTCGCGGGCTTTTGGCCTGGAGAGACGACTGCTCCAGAAATCTCAATAAAGAATTCTCGAGGTCTCTGGAGAGCGCATATTGCAGACGCGTTTTTAAAATATTTACTGAGCTCTCGATTCATAACTTTGTTCAGGCCCGCGAGTGTTACGTGCCTTACATCTAAAGGCCCAATAAAAGGGATAAATACCTGGTAAGTAGCAGAGACATATACCTTTGTATTGTAAGCTCTTGACCCCCACATGTGAAAGTTGAGAATGTCCCCTGGGCCGAGTTCGTAGTCGTTAAAATCAAAGGACGGGTCCCATTTAAAGGTTGGAATAAAGGCAGAACCATCAAATGGAGTCGTCGCCGGGCCTGGGGCTTCAATCTGTTCCCCTTTTAGATCCATAGAAATGGATGCTAAAAAAAAAGCCAAAATCAGAGCGATAGTTCTTGGGCAACTCATAACCCCGCTTAACAGAAAATGTCGCGGCAAGCAATAACGCATGCATTAGCTGATTTCTCTTCTATAGAACTCGGTGTACCAGTCAACGAATCGCTTGATGCCTACCTCCACGTTTGTTCGCGGTCGATATTTTGTGATCTTCTCGGTTTCAGAAATGTCTGCCTTGGTCTGAAGAATATCACCCATCTGAAATGGGCGATTTATCTTAATAGCCTTTTTATTCAGACAATTTTCCAGAAGTTCGATGTATCGTGTAAGCGGCACAGGCCTAGTGTTTCCAATGTTCAAGATTTGAAAAGGAGCAGAGCTTTTTGAGGGCTTTCCAGAGATTTTCTTTGCTGGAATTCCTCGGGGTGGTTTTGCAAGAGTAACGCGACATACGCTTTCTACAATATCATTCACATAGGTGAAGTCGCGTTTGTGAGATCCATGATTGAAAACTTCGATCGGTTCGCCGGCGAGAATCTTTTTCGTGAAAATAAACAAAGCCATATCGGGTCGTCCATAAGGACCATAGACGGTAAAAAATCTCAGGCCTGTCGTTGGAAGGCCAAACATATGACTGTAACTGTGAGCCATCAATTCGTTTGATCTCTTCGTCGCTGCGTACAGCGATGCAGGATGATCAACGGGGTCGTTGGGAGAAAACGGCAGCTTTCTATTGAGTCCATAGACTGAACTAGTTGATGCATAGACAAGGTGTTCGATTTTAAAACGCTTGGAAGCTTCAAGCACATTGAGAAATCCCATAAGATTCGTTCGTCCATAGATGAAGGGATCAACGAGTGAATAACGAACGCCTGCTTGTGCTGCAAGATGGATAATTCGTTTTGGTTTAAATTCCTTAATGACTTCAAAAAGCTTTTTTTCATCGCAGATATCCAGCTTCTTAAACTTGAATTGAGAAAATGGCTTCAGAAAACTTAGCCGAGCTTTTTTCAAGCTGACGTCATAATAATCGCTTAAGTTGTCGATTCCCAATATCTGATGTCCGTCAGTTAATAGTTTTTTTGAAACAAATGAACCAATGAATCCTGCAGCGCCAGTGACCAATATCTTCATACAACCAAGTTATACTTAGGTTCACGAGATGATGCATCAGGTTTCAGCCAACAAACATCGCAAAAAACCGATCGCAAAGAAGTTGAATCCGGCGCTCATTCAAAATGTCTTAATGAGCGTGACAACTGCCGTAGGGATACTCACAGCGATGAGGGCAACGGCGATATACCTCAGAGTGAGCTCTTTGAATATATTTCGGCAGAATGTGAAGAGGCAAATGAGTGCCGGAAAAAGGTCGTATTGTTTCATCCTTGGATTGAGGATTGTCATAACAATATAGCTCACCAATAAGACATCCAAATTTGATAAGTTTGAAAATCGTGTTTTTCTGAATCGCAGGCAAAAAGTGAAGACGAGCAACGCCAAAGATATGAAAAAATGTGCCAGCGTGGCGGCAAAGATATTTTTCGTCGCGAGCCAAGCCCAGTTGAAAAATGACAGTCCAAAGTCGTGCCGGCTTACAGTTTGGTAGCCGAGTGTGGATAAAAATGAATGGATTTGATCGGGAGCCTTCAGATTGTAAAAGACAATAACCCCGATCAGAAGTGTCGCTCCCAGCGCCAATAGTGCGAGGTCTTTTCGAAATATTTTTTTTTGAATGAGAAAGGGAATGAATAAGTACGCCAGAAAGTAAGGCTTTATCAGAGCAGCTAGTAAAATAACTATATATGAATAAAAAAAGGAGTCTTTCTTCAGGGATAAAAAAAACACGGAGAGTAGGGCGAGGTGAAGGTAGAGTGTTAGATTGCCGGTAGCAATTGCCAGAGCGCCAAAACCACCAAATGCAACCGAGGCGAGTAGCTCAAAAGCATATTCTTTCAGGCGAGGGAACGTGAAGCCAAAGGCCACAAGTGTCCCGCTATAGAGGAGTCCCAGAACAAGCTTTAAGTTGAGGTATTCAAAGAGCGTGAAGATGTCGAGCAGTACGGGATGATAAACAAAACAGTGTTTCACATCGGTTCGATACGGGTTAAGCCCCAGCGCAACGTCCGAAACCGCTCTCCTGTACACTTCGAAATCCCAGAATATACCGTTTTTCATTTCCTGGGTCAGGACTAGGAAGATGTCTCCTAAACACAGGACGATTACTCCGATTCGGAGCAGTCGTTCATTCTTCGGAAACCAATTCATTAATTTAAACAGCTCTCTTTTTTCCACCAGGCACGAAGTTTTTTGTGCCATAGACCTGTTTTTCAATGAGTTCCAGATCTGATTCAACCATGAGTTTTACTAATTGCTTGAACGTTACTTTCGGTTTCCACTTCAGTTTTTTTCGGGCTTTAGAGGGATCGCCAAGTAAGACATCAACTTCGGAGGGTCTGAAGTAGCGTGGATCTATCTTCACCACTTTCTTCCAATCTATTTCTAGAAGATCGGCAGCCTCTTCAAGAAATTCGCGCACAGTATGAGTCTCACCAGTGGCGATCACAAAATCATCTGCTTCTTTCTGCTGAAGCATCAGCCACATCGCTTCGACATAATCTTTCGCATATCCCCAGTCTCGCTTTGCATCTAAATTTCCGAGATAGAGTTTATCCTGCAGGCCGAGTTTGATCCGGGCCAGACCCAGAGTGATCTTGCGCGTGACAAAAGTTTCGCCGCGTCGTGGAGATTCGTGGTTAAACAAAATCCCATTTACGGCAAACATATTGTAAGCCTCACGGTAGTTCTGGGTAATATAGAATGCGTAGGCCTTTGCAGCCGCATAGGGACTTCGTGGATGAAATGCTGTCGATTCGTTCTGCGGCGGTTTTGCGCTCCCGTAAAGTTCGCTGCTTGAGGCTTGGTAAAATCTCACTTTATCAAGGCCAGCTTCGCGAAGAGCCTCAAGAATTCGAATCGTTCCAAGGCCTGTGACCTCGCCCGTATATTCCGGGGTATCAAATGAAACTCTCACATGGCTTTGGGCTCCGAGATTGTAGACTTCATCTGGCCTCACCGTTCGAATAATTCGATTGATCGAACTGCTATCGTTAAGATCGCCGTAGACCAGCTTGAGATTGGTTTTTTTGTCGTGTGGATCTTGATATAAGTGATCGATTCGAGTCGTATTAAACGAAGAAGCTCTTCGAATAACACCATGAACTTCATATCCTTTTTCAAGTAGAAGTTCTGCTAAATAGCTGCCATCTTGACCGGTGATTCCCGTGATTAACGCAGTTTTCATAAAAACTTTCCTCGAGCTTCCTCTGCCATTTGCCTCAATCCCTCCTCAAGGCTGATTCGTGGTTTCCAATTCATTGTCCGTAGGCGGGATGAATCCATAACTTTTCGCATGACTCCATCCGGCCTTGACGGATCCCATAAAATTTTTCCTTTGAATCCGCAGGCTTTACATACCATTTGGGCCAATTCAAAAATGCTGGTTTCTTGTTGAGATCCGATATTGACGATTTCCGGTTGGTTCCATTTCTCAAAGCATACAACGATTCCATCTGCTAAATCGTCGGCGTGAATAAATTCTCGCAGAGGTTTGCCGGTTCCCCAGAAGGTCACTGATTCCTTTTTTTGCCTAATAGCTTCAAATACTTTTACCATCATTGAAGGAATGACATGACTGTTTTCAGAATCGTAGCGTTCATTCGGCCCATAGACATTGGTGGGCATGACCGATATAAAATTCTTTTGATATTCTTTGAAATAGGCCTGGCAGAGTTTGATTCCTGCAACCTTGGCAAGGGCGTAGGGCTCGTTCGTTGGTTCAAAGGGACCGGACAATAATTGATCTTCAGTAATTGGATATGTCGCTGCCTTCGGATAGATGCAAGAGCTTCCTAAAAAGACTAATTTTTTTACGCCATGATCAGCAGCAGCAGAGATAACATTATTTTGAATTTCAAGATTCTCCAGGAGGAATTCAACGACATATTTGCTATTCGCGCCAATTCCTCCCACCTTTGCAGCCGCTAAAATGACGTGTTCAGGATTTTCTTTTGAAAAAAAATCCTGAACATCTCGTTTATTCTGAAGATTCAATTCATTTCGAGTTCGAGTGAGAATATTCGAATATCCATGTCTGGTCAGGGACCTTACCACAGCAGATCCAACAAAGCCCAAGTGCCCTGCAACAAAAACCTTATCTGACTTGCTAGGTGAACGCATCGGCGCTCATGATGTATAAAATAGGGGTAAAATGAAACCAAAAAAGTTTCATTTTGTTGTGTGCCGAGCAGGCTTTGCGCTGTTTTTGGTATGCAAGGAGCCACTACCTCTCCGAATTCACGTCGACTTTGGCGGATGGCATGTGATACCGAAGGGGCATGATTGTCCTCACCGGTGGTGCCGGTTTCATTGGAAGTTGTCTGTTGAAGGCTCTCAATGCCAGGGGGATCTATGATATTCTCGTGGTTGATCATCTCGATCAGAGTGAAAAGTGGCGGAATCTGTTAGGTAAGCGATTCGATTCTTACATTGATAAAAGAGATTTTGTGGAGAATCTTGAGAATTACAGTTCACTTTTTGGTTCAATAGATTGCATTTTTCATTTGGGAGCTTGTAGTAGCACGGTGGAGACAGACTCTCATTACATGCTGTCAAATAATTATCAATACACTAAGACATTGGCTGAGTTTGCTTTAAAACATAGTATAAGATTTATTTATGCATCCTCAGCGGCAACCTATGGTGCTGGCGAACAGGGATATTCCGACGCTACCGATAAGATTTTTAGTTTGAGACCGTTAAATGTTTACGGATATTCAAAACAACTTTTCGATGAGTGGGTTGTATCAAAGGGATTAGATAAAAAATTTGCGGGTCTTAAATTTTTCAATGTATTTGGGCCAAACGAGTTTCATAAAGGCGATATGCGTAGCCTTATTCATAAATCAGTTGGACAGATCAAGGAGACGGGTAAGCTCCAGCTTTTCAAGTCATACCGGTCGGGAATTGCCGACGGAGACCAACAGAGAGATTTTGTTTATGTTTTCGATGTTGTTGATATGATTCTTCACTTTTTTGACAATCCAACGTTAACGGGGATCTTTAATGTTGGTTCTGGCACTGCAACGTCATGGAATATTTTGGCCGAAGCTATTTTTCGTTCGCTCGATAGGCATATCAATTTGGAGTACATTGATATGCCTGACAGCATTCGAGATAAGTATCAGTACTTCACTCTTGCAGAGACGAATAAGCTGAAACTAGCAGGCTACGAAAAACGACAATGGCCGATTGAAGACGCGGTAACGGACTATGTTCGGGGATATATTTTGAAGGGGAACTATTTTTAGGTTCCTTGAGACGAAGATTTATTTTCTTCTTTGAAAAGAGCGTGCTCGACGATTTCACAGAGAATATGACCAATTAAAATGTGCGCTTCTTGTATGCGAGGTGTGCAGCCTGAGGGGACCTCAATTAAAAGGCGGCATTTTTTTTTTAGCTCACCGCCGCCTTTGCCAGTCATGCCAATTGTAAAAACTTCAAGATCGTTAGCAGCGTCTACAGCTCGAACAACATTTTTCGAATTTCCAGATGTTGATAACGCAAATAAAACGTCACCACGCGCCGCGCGACCATTGATCGACCTCGCATATACCTCGTCGTAAGAATAGTCGTTGGCGATTGCTGTTAAGTACGAAGAATTTGTGTGGAGAGCCTCGGAATTAAGTGGGGGGCGATCGAAGTAAAAACGGCCGGAGAGTTCAGCAGCCAGATGTTGAGCATCGGCTGCGCTGCCACCATTTCCACAAAAGTAAACAGCCCCACGATTCTTGAAGGTCGAAACACACATATTGGCCGCTGTGGAAATAGCTTCAATAATATCAGGCATTTCCAGAACGTTTTTTTTTATAGCAATCGACTCTTCAAAAACCTGCCGAATTTTAGACGCCAAAACCATGGCCTACAGCGAATAACATAGCTGCGGCTTTTGCAACCGTTAATATCGTTGTTTGGTGCTCTCTCTATGTTATACGTTATCTCGAATGGCCTATTCGTCAGACAACCGAGTATTCAAGCAACCATGTGTTTTCTTTGACAGAGATGGAGTGCTCAACGTTGATTCGGGCTATGTTCATCGTTGTGAAGATTTTGTTTGGATGCCTGGGGCAATTGATGCCGTGAAGTTTTTGAATGATCGAGGCGTATTAGCGATAGTGATCACTAACCAGTCAGGAATTGCTCGAAAGCTTTATACCGAAGACGATTTACATAGGCTAAATTCTTGGATTCAGAGTGAATTGGCGAAGAATGGTGCGCATTTAGATGGCATTTATTATTGTCCACATCATCCTTCCGAGGGGGATGCTAGGTATGTTCAGGATTGTCTTTGCAGAAAGCCGAGATCTGGATTGTTACTTAAAGCGATTGAAGACTGGAAAATTGACGTCACACGAAGTTTCTTGATAGGCGATAGGGCAAGTGACGTTACTGCAGCAGAGGCAGTCGGGGTTCGTGGCATTCTGTTTGATCAAACTCGACATTTGAATCTGCTTGTAGAAACTGAGTTCCGTAAGTTTGAAAGGCGAGATAAATGACATGCTCCAATAGCCAGATTTTTGAATTCATAGAACGCACAGTTGGACGCGCAATAACAGTTGTCGGCGATATCATGCTTGATGAGTATGTTTGGACTCGGGCCAGTCGAATTTCTCCGGAAGCTCCAGTTCAAGTTTTAGACTATATTCGGGTTGATCATAAGGTGGGTGGCGCGGGAAACGTTGCCATGAATTTGAGAGCCTTGGATATTAATGTAAAATTGTGTGGAGTCATTGGATTGGACGACAATGGTCGCCGAGTGAGAGCCCTTCTCAAAGGTGCCGGGATTTCCGATTCCTACCTTGTGGAAAATGATTTCAGACCAACGACCACGAAAACAAGAATTTTGGCGAGCAATCAACATGTGACTCGAATTGATCGAGAGATGAAGGGCGATATTGATCGAGCGCTTGGGGATCAAATTTTTCAGTCGATCGTGGGCTCGGAGCCAGAAGCAATTATTTTGTCGGACTACAATAAGGGCGTTCTCACAAAAGAGCTGACAGTGAAGATTCTTTCTTGGGCGTCTGCAAAAGGCATTCCTAGCATTGTGGATCCTAAAGGAAATTCGTTTGAAAAGTATCAAGGGGCTTATATCATCACGCCGAATCAGGATGAAGCTTCAGTTGTTTCTAGAATTTCGATTGATGATGCGTCGGTCGAGAGAGCAGCTCGTTTTATTCAAGATAGCTACGGTATTTCGAACGTCCTGATCACTCGTTCTGAAAAAGGGATGTATTTATTGGAAGCGAGTGGTGAAAATCTATCGATTGGTACACATGCACGAGAGGTTTATGATGTAACGGGGGCCGGTGACACAGTAGTAGCCGTTTTAGCTGCGGGACTAGCCGGAAAAATGACTCTGACAAAATCGATTCAGATCTCGAACATGGCTGCTGGTATTTCTGTCAGCCGTGTTGGTGTGTACGCGGTAAAACCTGATGAATTGCTGAAGGCCTCATCAGATCTGCAACGAAAACGAATCGTGGGGCTGGGTGATATCTCACAGGTGGTTAATATTGAGAAGGCATTGGGACATCGAATAGTTTTTACAAATGGCTGTTTTGACATACTTCATGTGGGGCATATTCGATATTTGGCGGCGTCGAAGGCGTTGGGAGATGTTTTAATCGTTGGAATAAATACTGATTCCAGTGTTCGATCAATAAAAGGGGCTTCCCGACCTATCAATTCTCAACAGGATAGGGCTTTTGCACTGCTCGGCCTTGAAGCAGTCGATTATGTTGTGTTTTTTGATGATCTAACGCCTTTATCTCTGATTCAGGTCATAAAGCCTGCGGTTATTACCAAAGGAACGGACTACAAATTGTCCGAAGTTGTTGGTGCTCAATTCGTTCAGAGTTATGGCGGCACGGTCGAGCTCATTCCGTTAGTCGAAGGGAAGTCGACCTCAAAACTAATTAGATCACTCGAATCAACGAATTCTGTTGAGACGATTTATTAGTGCGGTGTTTTGATAAAATTGTGTTTATCGCGTGTTGAACAGCCGTCGGTTTGATCGTGGGCATACATATCATTTCTTTGCATTTGAATTCAAATCCAAGGTTTAGGCACGGTGAGCATGACGAATTGGCTTCAGTGTTTAAAATTGTTTGACCGGAGTTTCTCTGAAGTCCTCCCCATCGTAGAGAGCCAGCTGGTCCATTGAGACAGACAATGTCCTTCCCCAATATAGCAGCAAGATGAAGGATTCCGGTGTTGATGGTTAAAACTAATTGAGAATGCTTTATGACAACCATTGTTTCTCGTAGACTCAATTTGCCAGCGACTATTTTAAACTTTAAGCTTTTCTCGAGCGGGGAACATCGGCCTGCATCCGCCGATGTTCCAGTGACGATCAGGCGGTATTCGCTAGGAAGTAGATTTGCCAGCGTCAGGTAATATTGGATCGGCCATTCCTTATCTTGCCCTCTGTAACCTCCACTCCATGGATGGATACAAATAAAAGATTCGGTTATAAAATCAAAACCTACTTTCTGTTTTAGCCGTTCAATTTCTTCGAACGAAAGTACATCAACTCCTTCTGGAAATAAAAAGAAGTCATTCCATTTTCCATGTAAGTGGGTCACTGCGTTACAGAGCGCCCAGTAATTCTCCACTTCGTGTCGGTCATTGCGGTGAGCGGTTTTCGTATCATAGATAATATCCTTTTTCTCGGATGACAGTTCAAAACCCACGAGAGTCGTGTGCTCTGCGGATAGCAAGCCACTAATGAGTCCGGACAGCCTTACCCAAGGCAAAGCATCTATTACATATCCGAACTGGCGAGCTCTTAACTGGCTAATCAATTTAAACAGTATATGTGGGCGCCTGATATAAAGTTCTAGATCAAATAGAATCGTTTCGAATCCAGCTTGTTTATATATTGGTTCATTTGCTCGATTGCAGAGGACTGTCACCAGAAAATGCTTCTCACGAAGTGCATTGATTCCCGGAATGCTGAGGATCGCATCTCCAATGGCGCTTATTTGTATTAGCAAGCAGGTGTGTAAGCTATGCTTTCGGGCTGAGTGAAATCTTAGTTTGTTAATAAAATACAAAAAAAACACAAGAGGAATTCCAATCCAACGATCAATAATTTTATTAAGTTTTGATCCTCGAATTTTCATGTTTAATCGATTCTTCAAACCTTATCTGACTTGCTAGGTGAACGCATCGGCGCTCATGATGTATAAAATAGGGGTAAAATGAAACCAAAAAAGGTTCATTTTCTTTTTGGGATTATGCGAGGGGGCTCTAGTGGCATTCATGAACACTAAAATTCTCATTCTGGGGGCTGGCCCCTGTGGCTTAGGCGCAGCATGGAGACTGCAGGAGCTTGGTTTCGAGGATTTTCTTGTGATTGAGGCGGCCTCTGATCCTGGAGGTCTTGCTTCTAGTTTCGTCGATGAGAAGGGCTTTACCTGGGATGTGGGTGGGCATGTTCAATTTTCGCATTATGAGGACTTTGATCGGGTCATGGACGCGGTACTTCCCGATCAATGGCTTCATCATCAGCGCGAGTCTTGGGTCTGGATCTATGACCGTTTCGTGCCCTATCCGTTTCAAAACAATCTTTGGCGGCTGCCACCCGATGTACGAGATGCGTGCGTGGCGAAACTCGAAGAGATCAACCGTCTATCGATTCCAAAGCCTGAGAATTTTTATCAGTGGATTCTTTCAAGTTTTGGCGAGGAAATTGCGCGCATTTTTATGCTGCCTTACAACTTTAAGGTTTGGGCGCATCCTCCAGAGTCCATGAGCTACGCGTGGATTGGCGAGCGCGTAGCAACCGTCGATTTAAATCGGGTAAAAAAAAATATTCTCGATCAAAAGGACGATATTTCCTGGGGCCCCAATTCGACGTTTCGCTTTCCTATTAAAGGTGGAACGGGCGCGATTTGGAAAGCTGTGGGTCAGCATATCGTGAAAGATAAAATTCGCTTCAATACGCGAGCGGTAGAGATTGATAAATTGAAATCGACGGCGACTTTATCGACAGGTGAAAAAATTCAATACGATGTTTTGCTCTCTACGATTCCTCTAAACTGCCTGGCCAAAATTTCGGGCATCTCTCTTGAGGGCGAGCTTTCGAGTTCAAACTCCCATATTGTTGGAATCGGCTTGGAGGGGAGAGTGCCCGATGCCTTGAAAACAAAGTGTTGGATATATTTTCCTGAGTTGGATGTTCCATTTTATAGAGTCACTATTTTCTCAAATTATTCTCCTCACAATGTGCCTGATAGTAGCAGACATTGGAGTTTGATGGCGGAGGTCGCATCCTCAAAGTTTAAGCCTGTTGACGAAGAGACTGTTGTGCATGACACCGTTGTTGGGCTGAAAAAAGTCGGATTCATCGATCACGATCAGAAAATTATTTCGAAGTGGCGGTATCTTGCTTCGCCTGGATACCCGACTCCGACTGTCGAGAGAGATAAAATCATAGGTCGGGCGCTCGATGTTCTAGGAAAATACAAGATCTATTCACGTGGTCGATTCGGCGCGTGGAAATACGAGGTCTCGAATCAGGACCATACCTTTATGCAGGGATTCGAGTGGGCCGATTGGTATGTGAGGGGAACCCCAGAAGTGACAATATTTTCTCCAGCGGAAACCAACGCCCCTGGAAAGAGACCTCTTCGTGATCGTTCAGGAAAATGATAAAAATGGATGAGTATGAACAGGTATAAAGTGATTTCGATCGGTGCAGGGCCCGGCGGTCTTGCGTTAGCAATTGAATGCATTGAACATGGCTTGAAACCTGAAGACATTCTCGTTCTTGAAAAAGGCGACGCGCCTATAGATGCAATTCGTAAATTTTATCCAGAAAAGAAAATGACTGTTGCGAATTACAAGAATCTGCCAACCGAAACGCTTGGGCATTTGAATTGTTTTGGAGATCTAACCAAGGACCAAACACTCAGATATTTTGATGATCTGATAAAAAAATATGATCTTCGAATTCAGTACAAGACGGAAGTTACTCGAGTGCAGAGAGATGATTCTGGATTCTCCATTTATCACGGCCACGATTGCTCGAAGTCAGAGTATGTTGGAATTGGTATTGGCATACTCGGCCGGCCCAACAAGCCGGCGTTTAAAATTCCCTCTACTCTCAAGGATCGAGTGCTTTACGATCTGACAACGAAAAAAATAGAGAATGAGAATGTTTTGGTAGTAGGCGGTGGTGATACATCGTCGGAATATTGCCAAGCACTCTGTGAGGATGGCAACACTGTGACACTTTGTTATCGAGGCAAAGATTTTGCAAGAATGCTCAAACAGAATGTTGAGGCTGTAGAAAGATTAGCGCATCTCGGAAAATTGAGACTTTTGTTGGGAGTGAATATTCGAGAGATTGCCGATACAAACGGATTACCAAATATTTCGTTTGTTGAAGAGTCCGCCGGATCGACGATTTTTGATCGTGTGGTTTATGCGATTGGCGGTACAACGCCGACCAATTTTTTAAAAAGTTCCGGCATTGAATTTGTAAACGATTGGCCAAAGGTTGATGATCACGCAGAAACGAATATTTTGGGGCTGTTTCTTCTGGGTGATTTGGTTGCCGGTAAGCAGGGAGGTTCGATCATAACCGCCTATAATGCAGCATTTAAGAGTGCAAAAGAAATTGTGAGAAGGATAAATGGCCCAGCGAACTAGCCCCCAAAATTCAGATGTGGCACGACACTATGAAAGATATCCATATCCAGGATACCCAATTTATTCCTTTGGAAATTGGAACCAGCTGAGTTCTGTTGATATTTCAAATTGGGGATTACATCGTGAGGCGAGAGATTTGTGGATTTGTGGTTGCGGTACGATTGCTCCTCTGATGTTTGCACGGCGCAATCCTCAGATGAGAATTGTTGCAACGGATTTGTCTCGAAGAACGATCGGAATTCTCAGAAGAAGGTTATGGCTATACGGGTATCACAACCTCCATCTGATGGTTCAGGATCTCATGGAGTCGGCTTACGAGAATTCTTTCGATGCGGTTGATGCCTTTGGAGTCATACATCATGTCGAATCACCTGAAGCAGCTTTGCTAAAGCTCGAGAAATCTTTGCGGCCTGGAGGCGTGTTGCGACTTATGATTTATTCTGATGTCGCACGAACAAATATCGAAAACCTGCGAAGTGAGGTGCGAGATTTGGGACTGAGTTCATTGGGCGAGCTAAAGAAATTTCTCCATTCGAAAGATATTCTTCGCCGAGGAGATTTTTCGAATGATGCTGGCCTCGCCGATTCGTTGTTTCATCCTTTAGTACATATCTTCGATCGAAAAGCTGTGGATAAGCTGTTGGCAAGTGCACGAAATCTGGAAATTGTCAGGAGTGATTCGCGCGGAAACCATATTTTCTTTCTGAGAAAACAGTAGGGCGTGAAAGAAAGAAGATATGATTATTATCGAATTCCGAGCAACTTGTGTTGTTGCAGCGAGAGTTTCCATTTTGGATTCTCTTTGACGAGATTAATGCACCATTCAATATTTTTAGCTGGAATTTGATTTCCTTCGGCTGCCGGGCTGATCAAATAATGCTGGGCTTCGACAGAGGTTTTAGGAATTCCCATGCCATAAGATCTTACATATTTAACTTCGTGGGCCTGCCTTTGTCTGAGGGCATGTTCTGCAGTTTTCGGAGAGACAGTGATCCAATCAATTTTGCTTGAGACTTCTCGGGTTCCGTTCGTTTCAATCGCGATTTTAAATTTCTCATTGTGAAGCCGGTCAATCAAATCATCATCGACCTGAAGGGTGGGTTCGCCACCCGTCAGAATGATCCAGTCACAGTTGTCTGCAATTGATTTCAGGTGAGACACAATTTCATCGAGAGTCCAAGAACGACCAGAAACAAATTCAGTATCGCAGTCAAATCCTTCGGAATCTTGACGACAGGTCAGGTTGCAACCTGAGAACCGAAGAAAGATATTCGCAGTCCCAGCCCTTACGCCCTCGCCCTGCAAACTATAGAACCATTCATTGATACGATATGTTTTCATTCAGGTTGATAGATGCAGCGACAGGTACAGGTTTCATCAATCATGACTGATCGAAGTTCGGGAAGTTTCGGTTTGGCTTTCTCGTAAATCCATCTGGCGACTTCTTCGGAGGTTGGATTTTCAAGCTTTAAACTATCGTTGAGGTGCCAGTGATCTAGATGATTTTCCAATAGATCCTCAATCGCCAGCTTCATTCTTCCAAAGTCCACAACCATGCCTTGCTGAGGACCAGACATCTGAAGACTGTCAGATTCGCAAACCAAACGGCCAGACCAGGAGTGGCCATGCAAGCGTTTGCACTTGCCGTCGTGGTGAGGCAACTGGTGACTCGCTTCAAAGCGAAATTCTTTTTCGAGACGCCATTTCTTCATAGTGTGTAGGATCTTTCATTTCTGCCAGTTCAAAGGCTTCGATTCTCTCAACGCAAGTGCCGCATTTTCCGCAGTGCATGAACTGCCCTTTATAGCAGCTCCAAGTCTTTTCATAGGGCACGTGAAGTTGCTCTCCTCGTTTCACAATATGAGATTTCGACATGCCAACGTATGGGGCATGAACTTCAACTGAGTGCCAGTCACAAAGCTTTGCGGCTGCGGCCATTGCGTCTACAAACTCACGTCGGCAATCCGGATAAATCGCGTGGTCACCAGAATGAGCGGCGTATGCCACTCCGTCGAATTTCAAATTCACTGCGAGTCCAATCGCCATCGAAAGAAAGATCATGTTTCGATTTGGAACGACAGTGAGCTTCATGGACTCTTCAGTATAATGACCCTCTGGTACTTCAAACTGACCGGTCTGCGAACTGTTGGAGATGAGCGGACGAATCGACGAGAGATCAACAGTCATATGCTGAATATTCATTTGCTTGGCGATAGATTCCGCAGATTCGATTTCTTTTTTGTGACGTTGGCCATAAAGGAGGGTGAGTGCAATTACTTCGTCTCCTTTTGATTTCAAATCGTAGAGGAGAGTCGTCGAATCGAGCCCACCACTAAAAAGTAAGATCCATTTCTTCATGAAAAGCCCTTTAGACTGGGATAATTTCCTTAATCTCTGGAATCGCATCTTTCAGTCGAGTTTCCACGCCCATCTTCAGAGTCATCATTGATGAAGGACAACCCGAGCAGGCCCCTTGCATGCGAAGATAAACAAAGCCGTCTTCATATTTCTCAAAACTAATATCCCCACCATCCATTGCAACTGCAGGGCGAACATCACGATCTAAAATCTCAACAATTTTTTGCTCAATCTCGGAGAGAGGTTTGAGTGGGGCTGGCGTTGAAAGTATTGCAACCGGCTTTCCGGACTCCAAATAGTCGCGAATAATTTGAATGCACCAATCGTTGATCTCCATCAATCGATCTTGTTTAGCGAGAGATATCGTCACAAAAGTTTTACCGAGCATGACTGCAGCAATATCATTTTCTGCAAATAGGGCTTCGGCCAATCCGGAACGATCCTTGGCGGATGCGCGACTTGGAAAATTCAAGGCGCCGGAAGCGACGAGCGTGATATTGGTTTCATATTTGAGAGTATCTGGATTGGGAGTGAATTGGAGAGTAACATCCACGGAATTGGTCGCTGTATTCATAACTCCTCTCTAGCACGCTTTTCCTATTTTGGAACAGCGGTCGCAGAGCATAAATAGATGAATTATTTCAATGTTTTAAGAAGGCTCTCAGCGGTGTGAAGTGGAATTTTTGGATAGAACGATTCGCTTAAAAGATTGAGCAGTCTTAATGTCTTTAATCCGTCAAAATGCGTGTGAAACGCATTCAATCGCCTTTCAGGATCTCGGCTGCTTTTGTGAAGTTGAAGTAGCTCTGGGAGAAGATCTAAATTGCAGCAGGCAACGTAGAGATCTTCGCCGAGGTGTGTCCGAGAGAAGGATGATTCTGGGTTTTCAGATCGACTTGCTAAAGCAAGCTCTTGAAGAAAAAATCTCAGCCGTAAAAAAATTTTTGGATCAAATACGAGATATTCTTGGCCAGACTCGAGCTTATCCAAAATCGACATAATGCTTTGGCCGGTACCGAAGGGTGTTCGATCTGAGACGCGTCCTTCGATTGCCAGATCTATCGTATCATCTTCGATGATCGTGCCAATCTTTCTGATTTTATTGAGGAGATAAAAATCTTCACCAGCCAGTCGATTTGGAAAACCTCTGACATGAGCATATGCTGACTTGTGGATACAGAGAGTGCTTCCTACCGAATGAAAGGCATAGGGGGACCCAGCATATTTGAGCCCCGCGACGTAGTAGTTCAGAAAACGTTCATAGTGATTCATCGCATCGATCTGAAGCGAATCAGCCCGTGATGTATGATGAAACGCAAATATTCGCGCCGAAAGGTGATGTTCGGCAGTGAAGTTCTGATCGCAAAAATAGTTTTCAGGAACCAAGACGTCGGCGTCTGTTGATCGAATCCATCGAGAACTAATTGACCCCTGTTGGATCAGCCGCAGAGCGAAGTCGCAACCTGTCTTTCTGGCAAGGCCAACTCCGTCCTTTATCTTGAATCTGTGCTCGTCGCAAAATCGATTGATCAGCAGAATATCGAGATTACTTCTTTCAACAAGTCGTAGGTCGGCGCTGATGTCGCGTGGCATTCCAAGAATTGTAATATCGTCCCATGTTTTCTGATTTTCAGTTTCTTCATGGATATCGCCATTGATGACGATAATGGCGAGCGCCTTGATGCCTTGGGCGGCCCGAGTGAGAGATCTAATGCAGGCGCTCAGGAGAAGATCTTCACGTCGACTCGGTATGACAACAACAGATTCCCAATGACCTTGTATGGGATGTCCTGGCTCTGCGTATTCAGCGAGATATTTTTCTTCGACTGCCTGTGATGACATCATCAGTGCACCGCCGCTCGCAGGGGAAGACCGTCTAAAATATCTTTCTCGCAATTCAGCAACTGATCGAGTCTGAGTCTTATTGTTGCGTCAGAAAAATATTTTTTCGCGAGTTTGATAAATAGCTCATGGTGGCGATCCTCTGCATTTGCCAATTTTGTGTAGAACTGTCGGATCGATTCGTCTGGAGAGGAATTCGCTATTTTCCGAAATCGTTCACATCCTCGAGCTTCAATAATCCCGACGCAAAGCAAGCGATCGAGAAATTCTTCATCTCGACCTTTTCTGATCAATGCCAACAGTGCATTGACGTAGGGATTTTTTTCGTCAGGTAAGAGAGTGAGACTGCGCATTTGAAGCAGTTTTACTACCTCGGCGAAATGTAAGAGCTCTTCTTGAGAGAATTTAATCAAAGGTTGGAGAATATGGGTTCGGTCGGGATATCGGACAACCAGAGTGATGCCGGTGGCCGACGCCTTTCGTTCGCAAGCTGCGTGATCCTGAAGAAAGCGATCAAAGTTTGAAATACAATGAGCCGCCCATTCGTCGGAACTTTGAGAATGTAGTTGAATCGATTCTAACTCAGTTTCATGCATCAATGAAAAAGGGCTAGAGAAATCTCTAGCCCTTGTAAAGTGCTACAATTGCACGGTCAACAAATGCGATTATTTTTTCGCAGGTGTTGCGGTATGTGCAGGAGCTGCTGGTGCAGTTGTTGTAGTAGTAGTGGTAGTAGTTGTTGTTGGGGCAGCAGCAGTTGCTGGTGTCAAATGAGCTTTTTGAGCAGCAGCGGTAACAGCAGCGGCAGCTGTTTCAGCGCCAGTCACAGTTACTTTTGTGCCTTCAACTTTAACTGCTTCAACGCCTGGAACTTTGAGAGCCTTTTCAGCGGCTGTCGCAGCAGCAGGTGTAGTTGCAGTAAATGACCATTCAGTAGCAGCAGAAACGAGGCTTGGAAGAGCCAAAGTAGCTGCAAGTGCAAGAGTAGTAAGTTTCATAGTATATCTCCAAAATAATTTAGTTCGATCATTATCCAACCATGAATAATGAACACCCAAATTTATGCGCCTGTTCCAGTGATTTGTAACGAAATTTTGAAAAGAAATTGCAGAATAGGGGCTGAAATTAGTTCCGAATATGACAAATTTGTAAGAAAAAGAGGAATTCTATATAGAGATGAAGGGCAATGGGAACCCAAATGGACCTGGTTCGAAGGGCAAACCAGCTCAAAACGGGTGAAAAAGCGAGCATCCCGAACGCTTCAATATCTGGTTTTACAAGATGATAAAGAGCTTCAGACATTGTGACGATTAAAATAGTCAGAGAAACGGCAGTGGTTTCGTCGACCTTTGCTTTCGCTAAAATAGACCTTAACCCATACAACAGAAAACCGCGGTGTAAAAACTCCCACGCAGGGAGCGTCGAAAGCGTAAAAATCAAAAATCGCTCAGCCTTTTCAGACCAGGGAATGAGAGCGTCTTGATACTGAGGATAGTTTTTTGGATAAGCTTCGAACAGCGGAAATGCGACAAAGAGAATCGGGGCGAGGATTAGAATGGCCGTAAAGTAAATCTGTGCATTTTTCGGAAATGAAGGACGCCCAAGGCCTAATTGAGAAAGTGGTAATTTTAAAAAAAATAAATTTGAGAGCAGCGGGAGCCCAATATAAATCGCAAATCTTAAAGTATGAAAGTGATGAACAACGGTTGGACTATTATAATAATAACCCACAATGAGGGCAGTCAGAACTGTGTAAAATACAATCCATAGATTCTTTGATGGTAGTCTCGAAAGACTCATTACTTTAAATCTTGCCAGTCCTTGAGGCATTCCACTAGCTCGAGTTTCCAATCTTGCAATTTAATTTTTGCATTAAGTTCTAATTTT
Organism: uncultured Bacteriovoracaceae bacterium; assembly: GCA_964626465.1. Classification (GTDB taxonomy): domain Bacteria; phylum Bdellovibrionota; class UBA2394; order UBA2394; family UBA2394; genus CAZRCG01. Next base: position 59,571 of record CAZVFP010000009.1, read on the forward strand.
CTTGTGCAGAACCTGGAGTTCTGAGGTCGCTTTACCTGACTTGCGAATTCGCTTGAGAGAATCGGAACCACAGTCGGCCTTTTGTTCAGGCGACCATCAAGTGACTCAAAAATCGAGCAGGCAAATTCAAACCAAGTCGCATGATTTGCAGGAGCTAGATGGTAAATTCCGGAGGCCGCGCTCAACGAGTCCAAAGTCATATTGGCAATCGTTCGAGCCCAAGTTGGAGTTCCCACTTGGTCGTTGACGACGCGGATTTCATTTCGCTCGCGAGCAAGTCGAAGCATCGTTTTTAAAAAATTATGTCGTCGCAAACTGTAAACCCAGCTGACTCGAAAAATCAGGTGATCTTGATTCGCCACCATGAGGCTTTCTTCGCCGGCAAGCTTTGAGCGCCCATAAGTATTCAGTGGGTTAGGGGCATCTGTTTCAATATAGGGGTCTGTCTTTTTGCCATCAAAGACATAGTCTGTGGAATAATGGACAATGCGGGCACCTTTTTCGGAGGCATCTAATGCAAGCAGTTTTGGGATTTCGGCGTTGATTTGAAATGCTTGGTTTTGCTCGGATTCTGCGCGATCTACAAAATTATAGGCTGAAGCATTTATCAGGATATCATATGGAATGTCTTCAAGCGTCTGACGTACTTCCATTGAGTTCAATAGATTGCAGTCATTTCTTCCAATAGCGCGAAGTTCAACTCCTTCTCCCAAAAGACGCGAACAAAGTTCATAGCCTACCTGACCATCTTTGCCGACAATCAGAAATTTTTTACTTTTCAATTCAGGATCAAGCAAAAAACATATCCTCGGAAATATCTTTCAGCGCGAGGCCAGCCAAATCCTTCTTGGAGATTAAGGGATTCGCAAGGGGCCAGGGAATGTTTAAATCCGGATCATTCCATAGAATGCTCTGTTCCGCCTCTGGACAATAAGCATCGGTGCACTTGTATTGCAGAATCACATTGTCGGAGATCGCCGCGAACCCATGAGCGAATCCGTGTGGAATATAAACCTGAACCAGGTTTTCGCCGCTCAGATGGAATGTTTCATATTGTTTAAATGTTGGAGAACTTCTGCGCAAGTCTACTGCAACATCGAAGACTTCTCCTTGGAGTACTGTCACTAGCTTTCCTTGTGGATGAGGATTCTGAAAATGAAGACCTCTTAGAATTCCCTTCTGCGAGCGAGAAACATTGTCTTGCACAAACGCGGCCGATATTCCCAGTGCGCGATACCGATCAGATTGAAAACTTTCCATGAAGAAGCCTCTCTGATCTCTGAAAACTTTCGGTTGAATAATTTTTATATCCTTTAACTTTCCTTCAGAAACTATCATGGATCGGGGCCTCTTTTAAGATTCTAAATAGGTATTCGCCATAGGAATTTTGCCTCATTGTTGCAGCCACGGTTTCTAATTGTGCTGCTGTAATCCATTTAGATCGAAACGCAATTTCTTCTAAACAGGCAATCTTTAAACCCTGTCGCTGTTCAATGGTTTCAATAAAATTAGAAGCCTGTAAAAGACTTTCATGTGTTCCCGTATCGAGCCACGCAAAGCCGCGGCCAAGAATATTGACCTTGAGTGCGTTTTGTCTCAGGTACTCTCGATTTACATCCGTAATCTCGAGCTCTCCTCGTGCCGAAGGTTTGAGATTTTTTGCGATATCTAAAACCATATTGTCGTAAAAATATAATCCGGTGACTGCATAATTTGATCTTGGGATTTTTGGCTTTTCTTCAATGCTGAGAGCTTTTCCGTTCGAATCAAAATCAACAACTCCATATTTTTCAGGATCCCTCACGTAATATGCGAATACTGCAGCTCCAGAGTGAATTGTGGCAGCTGAACGTAATTTTTCGAGCAATCCGTGGCCATAAAAAATATTATCTCCGAGAATCAGACTTACTGAGCTTTTTCCGATAAATGATTCGCCAATGATAAATGCTTGAGCCAAGCCTTCTGGTTTCGGTTGTACCGCGTATGAGAGTGAAATTCCATATTGTGATCCATCGCCAAAAAGCTTCTCAAACCGAGGCAGATCGTCTGGCGTGGAGATGATCAAAATATCTCGAATGCCGGCAAGCATCAGGGTCGACAGTGGATAAAAAATCATAGGCTTGTCGTAGACCGTGAGTAGTTGCTTGCACATCACTCGTGTTGCCGGAAATAATCGGGTGCCGCTGCCGCCGGCTAAAATAATGCCTTTCATCGTCATACTCTGTTCTCCGTTGTTCGAGACAATCCAAGCCTTTCGCTAGCACGATCTTTGCCGCAGGATTCAATCCAATCGCTATTTGCCAAGTACCAAACAATAGTTTTCTTGAGACCGGTCTTGTAAGAAACGCTCGGTTTCCAATCTAACTCACGCGCGATTTTCGACGCGTCAATCGCGTATCTTTTGTCGTGCCCGGGTCGGTCCTTTACGAAGGTAATTTGCGATTTGTAAGTGCCCTCAGCAAGTGGCCTTAAGGCGTCAAGAGTTTCGCAAATCTGAGTCACAAGATCGATGTTTTTGATTTCATTGTGGCCTCCAATCAAATAGGTCTCGCCAATTTTTCCTCGGGTAATGACCATCTCAAGGGCTCTCACGTGATCCTCCACATAGAGCCAGTCTCGAATATTCTCCCCATTTCCATAGACTGGGATCGGTCGACCATGAAGCGCATTGAGTGTGACTACCGGGATTAGTTTTTCTGGAAACTGAAATGGTCCATAGTTATTTGAGCAGTTCGTGATCAATATTGGCAAGCCGTACGTATGATTCCATGCGCGAACTAAATGATCTGATGATGCCTTGGATGCAGAATAGGGTGATCTCGGATCATAAGCTGTTGACTCCGAAAAAAGCCCGGAGGCGTTCAGTGAGCCAAAAACTTCATCGGTTGATACATGTAAAAGACGAAATTCATCTTTGCTTTGGCCAGTTAAGCTTGACCAATAGTGAAGCGCAGATTCTAGGATAACCGATGTGCCTACAATATTTGTGTGGATAAATTGTGCAGGTCCATCAATCGAACGATCGACGTGTGATTCGGCAGCGAGATGAAGAATATAATCAGGCTTAAATTTTGCCAGAATTTTTTGGACGGCGTCCTTGTCACAGATATCATTTTTAAAAAAATGATAATTCTTATCGGCTTCGACGTCTGCTAAAGATTGAGGATTTCCCGCATATGTCAATTTGTCGATATTGCCCACCACATACTCATTGCTGTTCAGAAAATATCGGACAGCATTTGAACCAATAAAACCCGAGCCGCCGGTCAGCAGAATTCGTTTTTTTTGCTGTTGCATCATGAAATTTGTTACACATCGCTTCTGTGGGGGCAAGAATTAGTCGGCCGGCAGAGTCTGGAATTGGTTAAGTTGCTCTCAAGCTGGTGTTGCAAGTCGGAACAAAAATTCGTATCCATAGTGTTGATTGTGGGCGTTTAGCTCAGCTGGCTAGAGCGCGTGCTTCACACGTACGAGGTCGTAGGTTCGAGCCCTACAACGCCCACCATTTCGAGGCAGGTGCAAATTGGATATGCCTCAGCCCGATTTTTTGAAGGATTTTCAATATTTGAATGAGATTTGGAGGGCGCGGTGAGTTGCGCAGACTCAGCACGTACTCTCTCTACTTTGTCTGATTTCTATCCGTCAGAGACCAACTTAATCCGAGATGTAAGAATAACTCGTGGCCATCGAAACTTTAAATCTAAAGGACTTAAAATGATTGATATCGAAAAATTGATCGATCGGCTGCGAAGTTCTGACAAGTGAATGCTCCAATTGTATCGCCTCGTGAATTTTTGAAGCTCATTTCGTATTTTCAAAAATAATGAGTGATGTCCACTCGTCATAACGCCTGAACGCCAGTAGGGCCATTCGAGGGGTATTTATTTTGATCTTTTTCTTTCACGCGGTGGACCTTAATTTTCCTGGAATTTAGGTGCTGGGTATCCATGCGCTCGCAAGATTCGCTGTATCCAAAATGACAACTTGGGAGGGTATTTCAAATATGGTGAGTCAGAAATACTTGTCACCTGACCAAGTGCTTTCATTAATCTATCTCGCTGAGCTGGATGCCATAGAGATTGAATGCGAGGATCGAGATTCTTATGGAGCATTATCGATTGAAGCCATTCTGGAAGTCGAACGGGCATTTGAACACAGCCAGCACTGATTAACGACACGGCATGATGAAGGGTTCTCGGTTCAACTTCATTTGGTTTTTCTAGGGCCACCAGAACTTCAGTGAAAATCTCTTCGGGGAGCCGAACATATCCTCCATCCATAAAAAGTTTTCCCTTTGCATTCCATAAATGAAGCGTTTGAAGGTTAGGCGTTGAGTCTATGACAGCGGTGACGCTTGGATCGGATGTAATGAGCGATGGATTCCACCCAAGTAAAATTTCGAGAATAGTTATAGAGAATGGAGACTTCAAAATTGTCGAGATCATTTCGGAAGAAATGGAGTTTAATCGGGCTAGTGCTCTTGAGGCAGCAATCGCATCATCAGAATCCGAAGAAAGCAGTGCGTTCTTCAAATATTTTCGTTCAACAGGATATTTTGGATCCAGAAGCGCGATTGCTTCCATGCGAAGATCATTCCATTTAGATTGAGATGCGTGTTGGATCACCGCCCTTCCTTCTTCTGATCCTCTGGCCATTGATAGAAGGTTTTGAAGAACTTGCGGAAGAGAGACCAAGAGTTGCGCATGACGACCATGGCGTGACAACAAGTCAACAGCCTTATCCTTAAAGGGCGACTGAACATTTTTTGAAAGAATGAAATCAGCTATCTTTACTTGTAAGCTATCTTTCGAGAGAGTTTCGATTCGACTGAGTGTATCTTGAATAGCGGGAGCAGAGAGACTCAGTCCAGAACTCGCCCAAGCTGAAACACCCAGTTCGATTGTATGAATATCGCTTGAGCGAAGGGATTCTTCCAATATCCGACGTTGAAAGGAATCCCGCGGTGTCAGATATCGAATGGGAATAGAGCCTTTCGCAAAAACTGTCTCCAGAGCATCTTTGATTTTATTCTCAGATATCGATTTTGCTCGTCCCTCCAGCTGACGAGTTCGAATCAGAACGAGTAAAACTGAAGCTTCATAAGGAATTCCATTTTCTTGGGATTGGACAAGCTTAAAAGCGATTTCTGCAAGTCGGTTCAGTTCGGACTCGGAAGGCTTGTCCATAAGCCAAGCGGATGCGGCCATGAAAAACAACTCTGGTTCATCCAGAAACTTTCCGTTCTCTTCAAGGAGCTTCAGAGTTTCGATAAATCCATCTTTGAAACGAGGTACGCGGTGATATATACCCCGTCGAAGTATCCTATATTTTGATTGTGCCGCCGCCAGAAATACAGGCCACGCGCACTCGCCAAGTTCAAGCGCCTTTTGGACATAGATGGGGTCAAATGATAAATGCGTTGAATAAAAATCCTCAGTATCCTGAATCTTAAAAAACTCCAGAACGGAGTTTATACCATTGCACCCAAACTCCTCCAGGAGAGCTTCCCCCAAATCTCCATTTAAGGGATCACGTAAATTTCCTTCTACGAGATCAAGTGAATCCGGAAAAAAAGTCGATGCTTTTTCGAGAAGTTTCTGAATAAGAGTTTCTGTTTCCTCTGAATAGCGAACCTCTTTCGCCTCGGCGACAGAAGCAAATCCTGTAATGAATCCTGCTAGAATGGCCACTTTGAGAAGCTTCCAAATTGGGCCCAATTTAAATCTATAAGTCGCTGTAATTCTCATGATTTGCTTGGCTTAGTAGCACGAGCATACGTTTTAAACAACCCTAAGAAGGTATTTGATATTTACTCTGACCAAGGAGTTGTCAATGCTTTCGAGAACCTTTCCAACGACAGCAAACCCTTCTGGGATTGAAGCATGACCTCGTGTCGAACAAAATTATACGCCTTATAGGTGCCCGCTAAATTTCCTAAGGCGGGCTTGTATAGGCGCTACTTGGCGACTCCTCCTGGAGGGGGAGACTTGGCGGAGATGAGGCCGTGAATGAAGCCATTAAACCATTCAAGTGCATTGACATAAACAGACGGAAGACTCTCGTTGTTTGGCCGGAAAAAAAAGAAAAATGCCACGAGGACGATGGCGCTGAAAGTCTTCCCAGAGAGTACAAGTGACGCAGTTTCGGTGAACACAATGAGCAAAACGAGTATTCCAACGATTTGAATTTTGCGCTTCAATCCATAGTCTCGGACAAGCTTGCCCTGTGATCGCCCATACGCTCGCATGACCTTTCTGAACTGTTGAATCGTCTCTGGTCGGTGATGATAGACGAGAGCTTTCGGCTGATAGAAAATTTTATGACCGTTCCGCCTGACATGAAAATCGATAGCGACATCCTCTCCCGGGAAAATATCTTCTCTAAAGCCGCCAGCTGTCCAAAAAACTTCTCTTCGATACGACGTATTACAAAGTGGGTTGTGTTTTACTTCATAGACTTCGCGGGAGCCTTTGTAAAAATCAACAAGGACACTCGATGCAGAGAAAAAATCTTCAACTTTGAGTTGAAACGGTGTCGAGGTAGCTGGCGCAAGATGAGGGCCTCCCACTGAACCGACCGCGTCATGGTTATAGACCTTCAGTAATTCTTCAAGCCAAGTGGGAGTTGCCACGCAGTCTGCATCCATAAATGCGAGAAAATCTGCGCTCGTTTCCTTGGCTGCAAGATTTCTGGCCTTGCCTGGCCCGACTTTTCCGTACATTCGGTAACGAAAGATGAGGGGCCATTTCTCACAGAATGCTTTAATCTTTGTTGAGGTGCTGTCGGTCGAACAGTCATCAACAACGATCACTTCGTAATTGTCGCAAGATTGATTCGACAGGCTCTCAAGACATTCTTCAATGACGGCCTCTTCATTGTAAGCGGGTATGATGACTGAAACCTTTGGCATAGTGGAACATTCAGTCTGACTTGCTGGGGCCATCTTGAGAACTAATTTGTGGGGATTTAAGTCCTTTCTTTTGTTAGTCTTTAACGAGTGGCATTTAAGAGGCTAGTTAAGATTTTTTCTTGGGTAACAGGCGTCTCTGTTGGAACGTCATTGCTACTGGTTGGCATTTTGTTAACGGCTGCCGCAATTTTTGTGCGCACGGAATATTTTCAGAACTCTCTTCGTGATCGCCTGGTTCAAGTAGCGAGAGAAGAGTTGGGCTTGGAAATCCAGTATCAATCGGCAACGATTTCTCTTTTTAGTTTTGAGCCTAAAGTCGAGTTTCAGAAAATTCGTTTAGAGCATAGGCCAACCCGAGCTTTGGCAGAGATTGAGAAATTGAAGGCGGGAATTTCGCTCTTCGTATCTGTTCCGCTATTATTTGTTCGTTCTCTTCACCTTTCATCTATTTCAATTGATGGCTTTCACTACGAGCTCAATTCACTCAAGACACTTCAGCAGTGGATTGAGAATTTAAAGCCCCGACATGCCTTTTTGCCGACCGCTTTTCAAACAACAGTCGGAAAGGTTGGTCTTTCGAATATTCAAGTGGATATCGCATTGCCCGACCATGAATTTTATGGCGAGGGCCTTCAGGGCAAAATCTTTTTGAAGAATTCAGAAGTCGATCTGGAATCCGCCGGCGTATTTTTTTCTGGTGATCTGGATCTCACCGGATTGAAGACGAAAGGCCACGGACCTTTTGATGGAAATCTCATTTTGGCAAACTCGTTTTATTACGGAACAGGAATGAAGTTTGGAAATATCAAGTTTTCGCATGGACCAGACCAGCTACTCGTCTCTGGAGAAATGAAGAATTGGGAGAACTTGCAGATTGCGGTAAAAGGAAAGGGAGATTTTGCAGTAGAAAATTATTTCGTGGATCTTCCTATCAACGGAAGAGTGCGAACCGATTTTGATCTTTCGGGCCCCATTCGGCAGTTGAATGGAAAAGGCGCAGCAAGCTTTGACGATCTCATGTTGCGAGGCAAGAAGTGGACTCAGCTCAGGACGACTTGGAAAATCGACTCTTCGCGAATCGAAATCAATACGATCGAAAGCAGTGACCAAAATGGTCAATCTCGAATCAAACTCATTTGGCCATTTTCACGCGCAGAAAAATCGACTCTGTCAGTGAATTTTAAGGATGCGGAGTTTAAAGACTACATAGGAATTTTATCGCCCAAGCTTCAAGCTTGGGACGGCCTGATGAATGGCGATTTGACGTTCGAAGGTTTGATCGGCCGTAAAGTGAGTGGAGTGACGAAACTCAGTCTGAGCGTCAGTAAGATTCGAATAAAGAGCCCGAGTGACTTTTCGATCTATCAGATCGATCAAGCAAATATGACGGGAACCATGAAACTCGAAGAAAATGGCGCTGCGGAATTCGTCGGACGAGTGAATGCGGGAACATATGGGCTTGGAGTTCATGGCAATTTTGATTCTAAAAGAATGAGAATGGATATCATGGGGAGTTTTCCTGGCGGTGATGCTGGCGTATTGTTGGGGCATCGAGTTGGAATTCGTGGAAGCTTGAAGGCTGTTCTAGAAGGAAGTTGGAGCCAGTTACAACTCACGATGTCTCCTCTTTTTTCGGACTTTTCCTTAGGGGAACATCATTTAACAGATGTTTCAGGTCAGCTGGTCTATCTCAACAACACTCTGTCGGGCGTGCCCATTCATGCGGATCAACTATCTGTCTATGGCGGGATTTTCTTTAATCCGCATGGACCGAGTGAGTTTTCGAATTTCAGATTCACGACTCGTTCGATTGATCCTGGATTTGTATTTTCTTTGATTGGGCTCGATAATAACGTCGTCAGAAGCATTCGGGGTAAGCTAACATCCAAAGGCTCTTTGAGAGGGCCTCTCAGCAAACCAATTGGATCAGGATCGATCACGATTGATGACTGGCTCTTTCACAAGATGATCACAAAAGGAAAAACAGCTTCGGCGAAGTGGGCAACCGCTGGTTCCGATATCTTCTTTGATCAGGCGAGTCTTCAATTTAGCGAAGAGGAACTTCCTCTTGTCGGAGAAATGTCGTTTGACGGGCATGGTTTAGTGGATCTTTCTCTTGAATCAAATCGGGTTCGCTTTTCGAGTCTGCAAGATCTTCAAGGGCTATCTCTTCCAGTCCAGTCTCTGGCGTTTGTTCGCGTGGATTATCAAAGGGGGTTACCAGCCCTAAAAATTAATTCAAAACTTACGAAAACATTTATCTCCGGAAATCCCGAGCCCGATAGCGAGTTATTCATTGATTGGGTCAAAGATCAGGCGCGCTTGGATGTAAACCTGTTTGGAGACAGCATAAAGGCGCATGCGGACGTGATGCAGAATTTACAAAGCAGAGACACAACGATTAGCGTTTTCTTGAGCGACTTCAATCTGGGGAGTTTTTCGCGATCATTCAACCAAACTCGATTAGAAACTCCAATTTCGGGCAGGGGTCTGGTGAATTTTAAGCAAAAGCGCGGAGCAGGAAATCTATTGCAGGAATTGTTTGAAAAATCGGGAGCGTTTTCTGGCGAGATATCTATAGATTCTGCCACTGTGATTCGATCCGGAGTCACTTTGCATAATCTTGATTCTACAAAAGTTCGTGTGAGATCTGGAACCTCGGGCTGGCCTCAATTTCAATTCGACAAGGTGACTTTACGTTCAGATGCGCAATCGTTGAACGCATCAGGATTCTTTGAAAACAGCGATCTGTTTGAAGTGCAGATGAAGGGACAGGTGGACTTGAGATCTTGGACTGCGCTGTATCCTTTTCTATCGCGTTCTGAAGGCACCCTAAATGCCGATGGACTTCTCAAGCCTTCCGGATTTTTCGGAAGGATGAAAATTGAGAAAGGCCTTCTCAATTTTCAAAACAGCCCGTTGTTTGTCAGAAATGTAGAGGCGTCTATCGATAGTGACGGAGCATCGCTGCGTCTCAATCGATTGAACGGAGATTTTCGAGAGGGTTCGGTCACTGCGGAAGGAAAGGTTAAGATAGTATCCAGAAAGATAGAGTCCGGTGACTTTTCTTTGAAACTACAGGGAACTTTGTTTCAACCTGTTACGGGGGTTTCATTTAGAGCCTCCGGTCCGTTGTCTCTAAAAATTGCTCACGATCAGGGGGAAGTCGCTGGGAGGCTCTCGATTAGAGACGGAGTCTATCGGCGTCATCTGGATGCGAAGGCCGACGCTCTCAAGTTCTTTGAATCTAGTCGCCTCGATCTTGGGACTTCAACTGAAGATGTTCCAAGTTGGAAGCGATGGAAATTGAATATTGATATTAATTCAGAGACTCCCGTCTTAGTCCGAAATAATTTGGTCGATGGAAATTTGAACCTGCATTTGCGTACTGTGGGGACTTTTCAGTCTCCTCGACTTCAGGGAAATATGACGATCGTCAACGGCCAGTTTTACTATGTAAATCGTCAGTTTACGGTTCGTTCGGGCTCGATCCAGTTCACTGATCCTACGTCGAATATTCCCGTATTCGATATTCGAGCTGATACGGAAATCAGTGATTCAAGTGAGCTTTACCGAGTTTATTTGCGAATTTTGGGAAGTGCAGACAATCAAAAAATTTCCTACTCCTCGGATCCGACGCTTTCTGAAAAGGATATTTTAAGTTTGGTCGTTTCAGGTTTTAGAGCATCTAACCCGGCATCGGTTACTCAAGATCCTACAAAGTCTGCCTATTATAGCGGAATATCTTTCGTCACCGGACAATTTCAAGATCGAATTGAGAGAGGGCTCGGTACGGGACTTGGAATCCGAAGATTTGGTCTTTCTCCCTCTTTTTCCGATACCACCAAGAGCACAGAGCTTCAGCTCACCGTTGGCACTGATTTGATTCGAAACAAGTTAGAAGTTAATTATTCAAATCTTCTGTCGACGCGTGGTGGGCATAAAGTTGAGCTTGAGTTAAAAATGAATCGTATTGTTTCTTTGATCGGTTCATGGAGAAATATAGAAGGCGGGACTGATCAAGACTTTGGTGGAGACTTGCGCTTTCGTTTTGAGTTTGAGTGATGAGAAAATTAGCCTTCAATTTTATTTTGATTCTTTGTTTCTCAAGTCGCTTGGTTGCGGCCGACTGGATACTTAAGCAGATTAAGGTGGCCCCAGATTCACAGCAAGAGTTGGTGGAGTCTATTTTGCCTGTGAAAATAGGCGAAGCTTTTGACGATCAGTTAGAGGGAATTTCAAAACGTCTTTTGATTGCAACTGATAAGTTTGAGTCAATTAGCTTTGAAAGCAATATGCAGGAAGGCATTCTCCTTGTGAATGTTGTTCCCAAGGAATTCATTGAGCAGATTGACTGGCGAGGTGATTCGGTTCCGGATTCTGCAAATATTCAATCGGTCTGTATTTCGACTAATGAATCGTCTCATCTTTCTAATGCGCGAACCGACAAGATTTCAGAGTGTATCGTGCATCGCATTCAAGGCTTTGGATATCTCGATGCGGCTGTTCATCTGCAAATCACGGATCGACACTTGCAGATAACCGTGAATCGAGGCGCTCGATTTCGAATATCTAAGATCGAATTCTCGGGGCGGGAGAAGGTTGCTGCTCTCGATTTGTCCGACGCGATCAAAAATAAGGCAGGCGGTCATTTCTTATTGAATGAACTCGATGAAGATACAAAAAGAATTTTGAAGGTCTATCAGGGTCTGGGTTTCTATTTTGCCCAAGTTCTCAAACCTTCAGTGGATGTTGACCCGAACGAAAAGAAAATATCGATCAATTGGCGAATTCAAGAAGGTTATGCCATGGATATTCAGTTTACTGGTCATCGAAAGAGTCGAGAAAGCATCTATCAGCTGATGGAGCGAGACCAACCTTTTCCGAAATGGTTTTTAGATGAGATTTTGGATGATCAGAGAAATAGTTTGATTCAGGACGGTTATCTTGCCAGCCAAGTCACTTTAAAAAAAGAAATCGATTCTGATGGTTCAGAGCGCATGGAAATAAATAGCCGACGGGGCCGTCGGTTTCATCTGATCAGTCCAGAATGGGTGGGGATTTCTTCCAAGGCCGTCGTCGAGAAGATGTATCTCGCGGTTCCAGGTCTGGATCCTGGTTCTGCATTTCGAGAAGAAGATGTGCGCCGACTTCTATCGGAAGATTTTGTCAAATTTGCAATGAGTCGAGGATATTTAGATGCTCGATTTAAGGATGTCGATTTCCAGATCAATCGGGATGATGCAGAAGCAAAACCGGTCATCTATTTTAATGAAGGTGAGCGGTATTTCTTGGAGCATGTTGATTTCAGCGGCGTTCCTGTCGAAATCAAAAGTTCTCAAGAATGGAAAGATTTTCAGGATGTTATTCCAGTGGGAGAACCATTCGACTTTTTGGCAGTGGATCGATCTCGGCTAGAAGTTCAAAGAAAGCTTATTGCAATTGGATTCCTCGACGCCAAGGTGGAACAGACCTATGAGAAAAATCATGGAAGGGTTTTTCTGAAGATTAAAATTTTTAGTGGCCCTCGCTATAAGGTGCAGCGAGTTTTGATTCGCGGAGCCTTTAAGACCGATTACCGAGTTCTCAGACACGAAATTGTGATTGCGCCAGGCGATTATTATGAAGATGAAAAGATTCGCGATTCTGTCTCTCAGATATTGAGGCTCTCAATTTCAAGGAGTGTGGATATTCAACCATTTGAGAAAGATCCAGTTCGAGGCGTCGTCTACGCATTGGTCGAAATTGTTGAAGCTGCAAGATTTCGCATAGAAGTTGGACCCGGCTATGGAACTACTGACGGGATTCGAGGAATTTTCCGTGCGACCTACGCAAATATTGGTGGGCGAGGTCGACGTGTTAATCTGTATGCGAAGGGATCGAGACGTATAAAGGATGAGGCTGATCCGACGGAAGAAAAATTTTTTAATCCAGAAACATTGCCCTTTGTGCAGCGCAGAGTTTCAATTGAGTACTTTGAACCAAGTCTTTTCAATTTGAGACTTGATGGGCGATTGAATTTTACACATTCCAAAGAGGAGAAGAATACTTACGGCGAGAAGAATAGCTTTTCAGCGGCAGTTGATTACCGCCTAAACAGACGGTGGATCTTTACGACATTTTATGAATTAGCATTTTCAGATCCGTTTAACGTATTGAGGGACGATAGAACGACAGTGGCCGACGTGCAGCCAAAGAGGTTCACAAATATCGGAGAAATTGCTCTTATTGATTTTCTGGATGATTCTTTCAGTCCAACGCGTGGATTTAGAACCAGAGTTGAAGGGGATTTTTATGAAGCCAGACTTGGGGGAGAGGTAAACCTTTGGCAGGCAACGTTTAAGCAGGAGTATTTTAGACCGCTCTATACGTTCAAAAAAGGCCGCTCAATTGGTTTTGCACTTTCAGTTAACGCTGGATTCACTGATGGATTCGGATCTACCGACACTGTGCCGGTCGAAAAGCGGTTGCGTGTGGGTGGAGAAAGTTCAGTGAGAGGTTTCGAGGAAGGGACTGTTCGACCGCGATTGCCGAATGGCAATTTTCAGGACGGGGGCAACAGCTTTCTTTCATTCATGTCTGAAGTAAATATTCCGATTTATTCGAGTGTCGATTTGCTCGCCTTTTTCGACGGTGGAAATGCATATATTAAGAACAGCGATTTCAAGCCTTGGAAACTGAGATATGGAGTGGGACCTGGTCTTCGAATCAATACAGCCGTTGGGCCATTGAAAATTGGATATGGATTCGTTCTGTTTCCCAGACCTGGTGAGCCCTTGGGAACGTTTTACTTAGGCGTCGGAGCTATTTAAGAAATCGAGATTAATATCCAAGCCGAGGAGACCATGCGGGCTGAGATGCGTCACCCGGCAAGTCAATAATTGTCTCTTGGGTTCCATCGGACTTCATGACATAAATTTGATTTCTTCCAGATCGTTTCGAGCTGAACGTAAAGAGGTTTCCATCAGGGCTAAACGAAGGAGATTCATTCGTTTTTGCATCATAGGTCAGTCGATCCATCCCTTCACCCTTGTCATCCATTGCAAAAATGTCGAATTCTCGATCTGTGTCCATACCCGAGAAAAGAATGAGATTGTCTGTCGGGCTCCATACACAAGAGTCGTTCAGAGTTCCCACTCGTGTTAATCGGCGGTCTTCCATCGTGATCATATCTAGCTTAAAAACATGTAAGTTTCCAAGCCGGTCGGAGCTAAAGCAAATATGTTTACCATCTGGGCTTGGAAACGGAGCGACATTTATGCCTCGTTTTGCGGTTAATTGTTTAACGATTTTGCCTTCAAGATTGATCAGATAGATATCCTGGTTTCCATCTTTTGAAAGGGAGACCACAAGTTCCCGGCCGTTCGGCATTGCTGCGGGGCCAATCGCGGAACCATGAAATGAAGTGATTTGTCTGCTGTTGCCATTGAGATCGGTTTTCCAAATATTCCAATCGATCGTCGATGAAGCGCTGAAGAAAATGAGTCGACCATCAACCGACCAAGCCGGGCTCATATTAACCCTTCCATTTTCAATGAGCGGCTTCGCATTTCGTCCATTGAAATCCATGGTCCAGATTTCCTTATTTTTCTTCTTAGGTGGGATATAGGCGAACGCAATTTTTGTTGAAAAGAGGCCTTTGCGCCCGGTGACGACTTCCACAATATCATCACCAAATTGGTGAGACAGAATATTGATGTCGGTTCTCTTGGTACGATAAGTACGCTGAAGCGTCAGCTTTCCAGTTTCAATATCAAAGACGAATCCTTCCAGAGCCGTCTCGTCTACAGTGCGAGAGACTTTTGCGCGAGTGACGTATCGTGCGTTCATTTGTTTCCAAGTGTCGACTTTGATAATTTGAATCGGGCCGGAGACTTTCGGTTCCAAAAGAGTTTCTGATGTCAGTACTTTAAATATTCTTGAAAACAAGAGATCGGCTGCGAGTGTTGACTCAAGGTCAATGGCGGGTTTAGCGGTTGCTGGATTGGCAGGGTCAGATAGAAACTCTTGTATTGCTATAATCCGTGGCGCTTCTCGAGCATTCTTCAGCAACACAGACTGAGCTGGGAGTTCGATTGAAAAAATGGAGATAGCGATGAAAGAGTAAATAAGTCTTAAGGCGTACATACAACAATGGTCTCCTTACCGTTAAGTTCTTGAAGAACGTCCTTTGCAAATGTTTCTTGGCGAAGAGCTTCACGTACCGCTAATTCACATCGGCGATCCAGAACTTCGACTCCAGTTGATTCGACAAGAGCGATCGAGACAATTTCAAACTGAGACGCTACCGACGCAAGTCGAACAGTCATAAAGCCGCGCGCATTTGGAAATTTTTGTCGAAGGCTTTCTGCCTCTGCAACTTCATAATATTTTCGCATTGCCGCTTGGAGAGCTTGTTCTCCTGGACTCAAGATGCGATCTCCGCGACCGCCAGTTCCTCTCGCTTTTTTCTCGCCTTTTTCATGAGTTGGAAAATTATCTTCTTTCGGAGGAGGTCGCTTTTCTTCTTTGGCTTGTTCACGAATATTCTTAAGAATATCGCTCACATTTTTTTTAAGCCCTTTTGGAGATTTGTCTTTGGGAGTTCTGAGTGTCGGTTTTTCTTTCTCTTTATCGACAGACTTCGGTGGTTCAATATTCGGTGGCGGAAGATCTTTTTTTTGCTTTCCAAATTTCATGGCCGTATCGGTTGGTTTGTAAGTTTTATCGATGAGAAGAACAGCGGAAACAGCCTTTAAGTCTTTTACTTTATGAGAGATGAGCAGTGAATCAAGTTTTCCAGACCAGACTAACGCCAAGATGAGAAGCGAGTGAAAGAGAAGTGAAAAAATGATGGCGCTCAGTGCCGAACGGCCTGCCAATGGCTGGTAGTGGCCTGGAATGCCTCTCATTTCGTTGGATCGGTTAAGAATGAAATCTTCACAATCCCTGCGTTTTGAGCAATCGCCATGACTTTGATGATAAACCCATGGGTGACTTGTTCATCCGCAGAGATAAGAATTTCTTTCTTTTCACGATTGTTGAAGATTATATCCAGTCTCTTTGCAAGTTCATCAATCTTTGTTGCGGTTCCGCCAATCGAGATCGTTTGATCCTTTCGAATCTCTAACTTGACGCTTTCTTCTTTCACATCCGCCTCTTTGGTCGCTGCTTTCGGCAATCGAATATCCACGGCGTGATTCATCAGTGGAGCTGCAACCATGAAAATAATCAGAAGCACCAACATGATATCCACAAGTGGAATGATATTGATCTCTGCATTGAGGCCGGGTGTCGTATTTTTATCGGGCTGAAAGGCCAATTATAGGCTCCTCTTTGCTGTGTTCAAAAAATCAGTCGAGAAGTTCGACATTACTGTCGCCATTCCTCTGATTCTGTTGATGAAAAAATTATAAAATAAGACCGCCGGAATAGCAGCAAAAAGTCCAATCGCTGTTGCAATCAAAGCTTCAGCGATCCCTGGAGCAACAACAGCGAGGTTGCTTGCGCCAGAGAGACCGATATTGATGAACGATGTCATGATTCCCCATACTGTCCCAAAAAGTCCAATGAACGGTGCCACACTCGCTGTGCTTGCCAAAAATGCCAAATATTTCTGAAGCCCCTCGGTTTCTGTGGAAGAAGCTTTCTGAAGACTTCTCGCCAAATTCGATTCGATCAGCTCGATCGTCTGCTCTCGACTAAGTGACAAGCCTTTGATCAAGCCAAATTCGTGCATTGCGCCATCAAAAACCCGTTTTAGAGGAGCGTTCGGAAAATGTTTACTTGCTCGAGTCGCGCCTTCAAGGGTTCCCGAGGCCCAGAACGTATCTGCAAAGCCCAAATTTTCATTTGACGCAATGCGAAGGGTCCACCACTTCCAGAAGATAATCGTCCAGCTAATAATAGACGCGAGAAAAAGTAAGGCCATCACTGACTTTACGACCCAACCCGCCTGGCCGATGAGTGAGGGGATGTCAATAGCTGGAGCGCTATCAAGAATCAGAGAATTTAAAAAGATATTCTGCATATTGAATAAAATGATTACATTAGAAGAAAGGCTTGGCAATCGTAAGGAGGTTCTCCTTGTTATTTGAGTTTCGACGAGTATCAAAAAGTTATGGTGGGCAAAAAATATTTCGACAAATGGATTTTGGAATCGAAAGGTCGACCTTTTCCATTTTGACCGGGCCGAGTGGTACCGGGAAGACAACTTTTTTCAGGATGTTGAGTGGTATCGAGAAGCCTACGGAGGGTCAGATTTTGTTTTTGGGCCGAGATCTTGGGCACTTGACCGCAGCACATTTAAAGCAAATTGGTTTTGTGTTTCAGCATCCGCGCGGTTTGCCCGATCAGACGGTTTTTGACAACATAGCCCTTCCACTTAGAATTGATGGAGTGGCTGAGCCCGAGATTCAAAAGAAGGTAATGCATTGGCTCGAGATTCTGGGACTCAGCCTAAAGGCAAATGCCTTGTTTAAAGAACTTTCAGGGGGCGAAAGGCAAAAGGCTGAGTTTGCGCGTGCTTTGATTCGTAAACCACGGCTGATTTTGGCTGACGAGCCAACAGCGCATCTGGATGCTGCGCAGGCTGATCATCTTATGGATATCCTGTGGGATCTCTATAAACAGGGGGCGACCGTATTTATTTCGACCCATCATCCTCCCCAATTCGAACATCCTGAAATCCTTCGGTACCGGGTTTCTCGAATGAAGATTGTTCCAGCAACACTTAAGGAATCAGCGTCAGCGGATTTGCAACTCGATAGCGCGGCCCCTGGAGGCGTGTCTTCGGCAGAAGCGGGAGCTCTTTTATCATGATTAAATTTATTTTAAAGGAAGGGCTGTTGTTGCTCGCTTTCATTATTATTGGAAGCTTCTTGTTAGTCAGCTGGTGGGTGAACGACGAAATTAACCTATCAGTACTGCGCGACTACAAAGAAACCCATGTGTCTTTGGTTGTTTCGGATCGTGAGGCGTTTCGCAATTGGATAACACAGGCCCCAGGTGTCGTACGCTACAAGATTTTTTCTTCGGAAGATAATCGCGAGCGATTGGGCGAAGCTTATCCAGAGTTAAAGTCTGTGATCGGCGGTCTGGAGACTCGGCTATTTCCAAGCACTGTCTGGGTGACTGTCGAAGATTCCGACGCCTTCCTTAAATCAGTTTCGAAATCTGGACTTGGAATTGAGAGCCAACTAGTGCACCAACCACCGAAAAGTTTGCAGTCAGTCCTTCGATTGATGACTTTGATTTTTTCACTTCTCTGGGTGGCGACTCTTAGCTTGATTCTCTACTTTAATTTGGAGCGGGCAACTCTCGTGCAGGTTCAGCGTTGGTCTTTAATGAAGCTATTGGGAGCTCGTCCTCATCAAGTGTTTCTGCCGCTGTGGCGGAGCCAAAGTATGAGGATGGGATTCGCATCAATCATTGCGGTTTTTTTGGCCAGATGGCTTGCTGGTGTGCTTTCATCGCAAACTATCGGACAGGCTGCGCACTTGTCAGCGCGCTTGAACCTCGGTTTTATCGCTGCGTCTTTGCTTTTGACATCTGTTTTTGCGTATCTGTTATTCTATCTAAGATATAAGCGAGTGCCTCTCGGATGAAGTTTCTCATCGCGGTCTTTGTTGCCGCTGCCATTCAGTCAGATCTCTCCGCGAAATCGCTTTTATCTCGCGATATCGAAGAGGTTTCTTCTCTGTTAAAGCGGCGACAAATTCAAATGACAGAGATCAGAGAAGAGATTGAATCTATCCAGAAGAAAATGGTCGAAACGAAGGAGTCGCAGAACGCCCAGGAGCGAGAGTTTTCTTCAAGATTGTCTAAAATTCTTTTGCCTTTGCTTCATTGGCCATCGGTTTCGTTTCAAAAGGTGCAGAATTCATGGATCTATCGCGATCATCTTAAATTCACTTTGATGAGTCTGAGAGGCCGTTTGGTTCATGAGCCAGTTGTTTTAATTTCAGAAAGCGAAAAAGCGTTGGGCGGATTTTCGCAATACCGTGTTTCTTTGGAAAATAGACTGAAGGAAATGCGTTCCCACGAAGAAGTTCTCTCGCTTCAATTAGAAGACTTGAGAATGCTTCAAAAGAAGAGAAAAGGTAAATAATGGAAGAGCGATCAAGAATTTTAAAAAGTTTTTTTCTAGTTTTAGGCCTATCCACGGCAGCATTTTTATTTGGTGGCGCGTGGACATATCTGCTGTCGGAAAATGGTGGCAAGGATTATAGAAGCCTTCAGTTTTTTACCAAGGTTTATGATTTGGTCAAAAAGCAATACGTTGAAGAGCCGAAAGATGATTCCCTCGTAGAAGGCGCGATCAGGGGAATGGTTGACTCACTGCCGGATGCCCATTCGCAATGGATGTCGAAGGAAGAATTTGCTGAAATGCAGTCTGACACTAAAGGCCAGTTCGGCGGATTGGGAATAGAAATTGCGCGAAAAAATGGAATGCTGACGGTGGTTTCGCCGATTGAAGATACGCCTGCATTCAAAAAGGGAATTAAAAGCGGCGATGTGATTGTGAAGATTGGAAATCTAACAACTGAAAAGCTTTCAATATACGACGCGGTAAAGAAAATGAGAGGAAAAGCCGGTGAAGAAATTGAGATCTGGGTTCGACGAGAGGGTGTTGAGAATCTTCTTAAATTCAATATTGAACGAGCGATCATCAAAGTTAAGTCAGTTTCTGTTAAGGATGTTGAAAATTTCCCTGTGATTAAGGTTAGGCAGTTTGTTGAAAATACAGCGGATGAAGTGCGAAAGGCTCTTGAAAACGCCACAGAAAAAAGCGGTAAGAAAATACCTGGATTGGTGCTGGATCTTAGAAATAATCCTGGGGGATTACTGCAACAGGCCGTCGAGGTTGCGGATTTCTTCATTGAAAAAGGGCTGATCGTTTATACTCAGGGCCGAGACAAAACTCAGACAGACGAAAAAAGAGCCGTCGTTAAGGGAACCGAGCCCAATTATCCATTGGTTGTTCTGATCAATGGCGGAAGTGCGTCAGCCAGCGAAATCGTTGCCGGCGCTTTGCAGGATCAGGAGCCTCCGCGCGCATGGGTGATGGGAACCCAAAGCTTTGGCAAAGGATCAGTGCAGAATGTGATTCCTTTGGAAGATGGAAGCGGCTTGAAGCTCACAGTTGCACTTTACTATACTCCAAAGGGTCGAACGATCCAGGGTGTGGGAATTAAGCCAAATCAGATCGTCGAAACTCTTGAGGATTCGGGCATGATGCTAAGAGAAAAAGATTTGCCAGGGCATATTGTTGGACAGAATGAAACTCAGGATGAATCTGACAAACAGAATGAGAAGAAATCAAAGTCAATCAAAGACGCAAATGCAAAAAAAGATGCTGCTTATGCAAAGCTGAGTCCTTTAGAGAAGGAAGATTTTCAGTTGGCAAAGGCGATTGAGTATTTGAAAAACAGAGTGGGAAAGAAATAGTGATTTCTTTGAGCCGCGCGACATTAAGTGTGGAGTATTCGTGAGCTTAATTGTTTCTCCTGTTGTTCGAAAAAATCTTGAAAGAGCTTTCACCCGCAGCCTCAATAAACTTGAGTGGTTTGAAAATCTTCGTCGACTCGGCGTTTCTCAGGATTTTTATGAGTACGTTTTAGATCAGTTGAAGGTACCGATTGCGTGGTTGGTGGAAGACTTAAGAGCGGGCAGAGTAAAGGCGACTACAAAAATACGATCTCATCTTAAAGATAGAATTCAGATTGTTGTTCCCGGGGAAGAGATCTCCCCCACTGAAATTATTTTGGCGCTTGAGTTTTTAACTCCTGTCGAGAAGCAAGAATCGCTCGTGTCTCGATTTTTGATCGTGCTCCCTGAGGGCGATATGATGACCGATGAGGTTTTATCACTTCTTTGGGATATTCGTGATTCCGTTGGAACTGCGGTTGTAGATCGATGGGCAGAGGCGATATCAAAAAATCTTTCGCACAAAATGAATCTCTCTTCAGTGGAAAAACTGTGGGCGAAGCAGGCTTGGGCGAACTCAGAGTTGGCTCGAGCTGAATTGAGCCCCGCTCGATTTGATGAGCTGAGTGAAATGTGGCCGAAGTATCTGGATGATCTGATGTCTGCGGGCGAGATCGATCGCATCCCAGACTGCTTGACACAAATTGCCGATGAAAGACTTAAAATTCAGTGGATCCAGATATTCGACGATCTTGGGAGAATCAAAGACGTAGAAAAGGGCATACGATCGATTCGCGATAGATATACTCAGTTGAAATTTTTGGCCCGTCTTTCACTGCAAAATGAAGTTTCGCTCCTAGGAATCGGAATCCTGGCTGAAGCATTAGCTGAATCGGCGATTACTCTCGATCAGCTCAGTCTGGCTCATGAAATAGTTAAACTGCTGCTGAAGGCTGAGCTTTCTCCCACTACTCGTGCGCTTGAGATTTTAAATTCAGCGGAAGCCGTTTTGGATTGTTATAAGATCTCTATTTCGGATGAGCGCATCGAGATTGCCAGAAAATGGCATTTGTCCACGAAGGTTTGGAGCTTGCTCGTGAGGCGCTGGGCTACTGCGACAGTGACTGAAAAAGAGGTACTGATCCCACAAATTGTGGATATGTCAAAAGACTCGAAGTTTTTTGAAGAGGGTCAACGACTTTTAGTTGAATTAATTTTGGCTGAAAATCAACCGAGTGATGCGATTAACAAAGCGCTCGATGCATTGCTGTCGGATGAGTCTCATTTAAGAATCAAACACTTGAGACGAGAATTCATAGAAAAGGCCACTATCTTTGATCCACTGCACAGAGAAATTCTTCGTTTTCGAGCAGCCTATGATCATCGCTCTGTTCTCGTTTGGAATTCATTCTATGGCGATGCCTTGCCCTCTGCAGCTGCTGCTATTGTGTATAACAAGAGAAAATTCATACTGTGGAAAACCGTCAGATCATTTTGCAGATCCGCAGTCCCACAGTCATTGAAGGTTTACGAGGGACTTCGAAAAGAACTTGTGACGGATTTGGAACCTTGCGATGAACTCGAAAAGTTGGCCTCGAAACTGTCGCAGCTTTTTGGAAAGCGCCAGAGTTTAAGTGTCTGTTTGTCGGACAAAACGTCTAAACCGATTGCTATCCAGTTTGATCCAGATATTTTGATTTTGAGAAAATCGAGCCGATATCTTTTTGACGACGAGCTTTTGAAGTCTTTCTTGTACGCCTATGTGCAGCTGAAAGCAGATTACGATTCAGGATTGTATCAATCGGATGTTCTCACAGAGCGCTTTTTTATTGGCATGTTATTGTCGGGGACATCCCTTTCGAAAATGATCCGGTTTTTAGTTTCGGTATCGAAAGAAGAGAATATCTTCAGAGAGAAGCCAGAAAGTATGGAGCCAGAGCGACTGATTCGAGAAGCTCCCATGCTCAGAGATTTTCTGGGATTTTATCTGGGCGACGAGTATTCAAAAATGGTTGAGAATTCAGGAATTTCACTGACCTGAGTCGGCGAGGGTGTTTTGCTGACGTAAATTAATCAACTGTCCAAGCGCGTAATAAAGATGCTTTTGCTGTGGATCCGACCACAGACTGGCAGTTCTCCATGTTTGCTGCAGTTGGGTGAGAGCTGCCGTCGTTTCTGGGCCATCGTTTTCTGCTAACTTGACGAGTGCGTTGAGTCGCTCTTTCAACGAATATTTGCCGCTTCTGTCGTCGATAATTGAAATGATGCCTGAAGGTCTTTGAGGTGCGGAGCCGGCCACGACTACGATTTCGGCAGTAAATTGGAAGGCGACAAAAAACAAGAGGAAGAGGCAGCGTTTCGTTGGGACTACAATATTCATCTCTCTATGGTAAAACTTATTGGGATTAAAGCGGCATCTGCTCCTATGTGTTTGGAACCATTGGCAGTCTTTGTTTACTGTGCAAAATTTAGCTTGTTCTCCGTGATCAATCTGATCATATCGGAGAGTGGCACTTGCGACTATGGAACCGACTCTAGAGAAACCTCTTTCTATTTCTGAGCTGACCGAAAAAATCAAAGGCAGCCTAGAGAGAGGATTCTCTGATATCTATGTCTCGGGAGAGATCAGCAATTTTAAAGCACATCCTTCCGGACATTTCTATTTCTCTCTAAAGGATGAAAAGGCGAATATTTCAGCCGTTATTTTTAGAGGTGAAAATATGCGACTTAAATTTAAGCCGCATGATGGTCTGAAGGTTTTGGCTCGAGGAAAAATCAGCGTTTATCCTCCGCGTGGCTCCTATCAAGTTTTGATTTCTCGAATGGAGCCAGAAGGGCTGGGTGCTCTTCAACTCGCGTTCGAGCAATTGAAGAAAAAACTTGAGGCCGAAGGACTTTTTTCCAAAGAACGAAAGCGTCAGATTCCTCGTTTGCCTCGCACAATCGGGATTGTGACATCACCCTCTGGTGCAGCGGTCCAGGATATGTTGAACGTGCTCAATCGACGATTTGCTGGGCTGCATATTTTAATTTATCCTGCAAAAGTGCAGGGGGAGGGCGCGGCTCAAGAGGTTGCGGCGGGGATTGAGGCATTCAATAAATTTTTTCCGAAGGTCGAAGCTCTGATTGTTGGCCGCGGTGGTGGAAGTATAGAAGACCTGTGGGCTTTCAATGAGGAAGTTGTGGCCCGGGCAATCTATGGATCGAAAATCCCAATCATCTCGGCTGTGGGGCACGAAGTTGATTTTACAATTGCTGACTTTGTCGCGGATCTCCGCGCACCCACGCCTTCGGCAGCGGCTGAGCTCGTCATTTCGAGTAAGTTGGAAGTTTGGGAGCGAGTCGACTATTTAGTGAAGCGATTGCTGGGAATTCAATCTCGACTTGAAATTGCGTTCATGAATATTGATGATCTGTTGCAGAAAATGACCTTTCTCTTGCAGAGAAAGGTTTCTCAATTGATTCATGATCATCAGCAATTAAAAGCTCAACTGATTGCACGAAGTCCGCATATGAGGGTGGCTGAATATCGTCATCGACTCTATCGGCGATTGGACGACTTGCGAAAAATTTCCAAAATTTTGTTCGAAAAGAAACTCTGGCATGTTCAGACACTCTCTTCGAAATTGGAGCTTTTGAATCCTCGCACAATTATGAATCGAGGTTATAGCATCGTGCGTTTGGCTGATTCCAAGCGAGTCGTTACGAAGGCGTCGGATGTTCGAATGGGAGACAAACTCTTGATTGAACTTTCGAAGGGAAAAATCACAGCCAAAGTTTAAAGCGAAACAATATCTCCACATTCATAATGCTTAAGGCCTTTTTTCACGAGGCTTGCGGGAATTTTTGGGTCGTGTTCATACACAAAAATCCATTTGTCCCGCACTGCTTCTGCGAGAATCGTTTCTTTTTCTTCAAGAACTTTGATCACATGAATGTCATAACCCATGACCCATGGGATCGGCAGATGTGAAGCTGTGGGTATAAGATCTGAGGGATAGAAAAATTTTTGCCCATCGATATTGATGAGAGGACATTGTAATCCGATGGTATGTCCATAGGACATACGAACTGAAAAACCAGTCCAGCCGAGTTGAGTCTCAAAGTCGCGTTCGCCATTACAGATTTTCAGGATGCCTTTATCCATCAATGGTCTGAAGTTTTCAGGAATATAGCTTGCGGCTTCTCGTGAATTTGGAGCCGTGGCCCATTCGTAGTTGTCTTTTTGAATATAATAACGAGCTTTAGGAAATGTCGCGGCAAAGGATCCATCGCTTAAGCGAGTTGTCGAGCCGCCAGTGTGGTCGAAGTGAAGGTGTGTAAGAACAACATCCGTGATGTCATTTGGTTCTAATCCCGCATTTTTGAGTGAGCTGAGCAGATCATTTTTGGAGTGGTCAATGGCATAGACACCCGTCATTTTCTCTGACCATTTCTCGCCAATGCCAGTATCAATCAAAAGATTTCTGCCGTTTTTTAGATCGCGTAGCAAAACAATACGGAGAGCCATCGGGATCCGATTGAGCTCATCGGGTGGTATCGCCTTTTCCCACAGTGGCTTTGGCACTGTGCCAAACATGGCTCCGCCATCGAGTTTGAATGTTCCAGTTTCGAGCGCCTTAATTTCGAAGTTGCCGATATTCACGCTTATCTGGCGCCTATATTCGATCCCTTTGCAACGCTAATATTTTTGCCTTGCAGACTTGGGCGATTCATTAAGTAATCGATGCCGACAACGAAATTTCTCTCGGATAGCTCAGCCATTTCGTAGTCACGACCCATCCGAATGGCATCTACAGGGCACGCCTCTTCACAGTATCCACAAAAAACACATCTCAACAGGTCGATCTCGTAGATTGCGGGATATTTCTCAACTTTTGGATTGGGAGATTCTGCCGCAACGATGTGAATGCATTCGGCAGGGCAATTTGTCGCACAAAGCATACAAGCCGTGCACGCAATCTCGCCGTCATCTTTTTTTGTCAGGACATGGAGTCCCATGAATTTGTTTGAGTAGGCTCGTTTCTGTTCTGGATATTGAATCGTCGGTCTTTTGTAGATGCCGAAGAGATTTCCAAAAAAATGCCGACCCGTAATGATGAGGCCTTTAAAAATTCCGATAACGTATGATTTGCTCTCAAGAGTCGCCATTTTATTCTGCGATCCTTTCTCGTTGATTGCTGGATTTTGATTGGGCCGCTACGAGATCTGTAAGAATATCTGTTACTGAACGAGACTCTTTAAACATCTTAAAGCCTCCCGTCATCGACTGAACCAAATTTGCGTGGTTAATGACGGTTCCCGATTTTTCATAGTGGCTCAGCGTTGGGAATACCAAAGATTGCGAAAAAGAATCTGCAGCAATCTGCTGAGGCGTGAGTAATACGACAAACGTTGAAGCCTTTACGGCCTGCGACAATCTTAAGAGGGCATTTTCTTGGTGCGTACCCTCCGGGCTGATCACAACCAAGTGTGATATCTGATCCTTCTCTAATGCTTTTACAAGGTCATCCAATGACTGTGTCTTA
The DNA here is from genome assembly GCA_964626465.1 of uncultured Bacteriovoracaceae bacterium. Taxonomy (GTDB): domain Bacteria; phylum Bdellovibrionota; class UBA2394; order UBA2394; family UBA2394; genus CAZRCG01. Next base: position 85,416 of record CAZVFP010000009.1, read on the forward strand.
ATGTTTTTTTCTTTCGCGACTTTTAAAAAACCTCGACTGTTTGGGTAAAAATCCGAGCGCAATAGAAAATCGTCTACGGGCTTATCTTGATTCACGAGTTCTTGAATGTTCTCTGAATAAAATTTTGTGACATTAAATATCTTTGAAAACGTCTCTGCGATGGCTGCGAGTTCCTCATTCGTTTGATGTGGAGTCATCCAAACTCCGATTTCTTCAGATCGTTCTGTGCTGATCAGTACACGAAGATCTTGTGCCCACGTTGTCACCGCTTCTTCGTAGGACATATCGACTCCGCCGAGTCTCGCATTGGTCAGACGTCGATCAAAGTTTGCGTCTTTGTAGGTATAACGGCCTTGGTCGCACATCCAATATTCATTCACTTCTTTGTTGTAACGCGGTTTCAAGCGATAAATATGCTTTCCCTTTTTATGATGAACATAAACATTGCAGCCCTTGCTGCAACCGCCGCATACCGATTCTGTTTCCTCAAGAAACCATACGCGTTGTTCAAAACGAAAATCTTTGGAGGTGAGAGCGCCAACCGGGCAGATATCGACCGTGTTCAGTTGGTAGTTGCCAGAAAGTGGCTTGTCATCAACCGTTCCAATTTGCGAGCGATCACCTCGGTTGAAGATCGCGAACTCTCGAGTCTTCGAGACTTCGGTAGTAAAACGAACGCATCGACTGCAAAGAATGCATCTTTCTTTGTCGAGAACAATGTGTTCTCCAAGATCGACGACTTTTGGCTTATGAACCTTTTCTTCCTCCATCTCGCTCTTATATTTGCCGTGCTTCATATAGTATTCTTGAAGCCCGCATTCTCCGGCCTGATCACAAATAGGGCAATCTATCGGATGATTGATGAGATGAAATTCGAGACTTGATTTTACGGCCTCAGTGACTCTTGGGGAGTTCGTCACAACCTTGAGACCATCTTGGCATGTCATATTGCAGGCAACTTGGAGCTTTGGATTTCCTTCTTGCTCGACGTAGCACATGCGACACTGTCCAGCTATCGAGAGTCCGGGGTGATAACAGTAATGGGGAATCTCCACGCCATTTTCTTCGGCAGCATCCACCAAGTTTTTTCCGTTTTCAACTTCGAGTTCTTTTCCGTTGATCGTAATTTTAGCCATGAGTGGTAAGCCTCGTCTGATGTGATTTCTCGATATAATTTCTAAACTCTTGAGGAAATTTCTTCATATAGCTCTGAACCGGCATTGCAATAGAATCTGCCAATACGCAAATTGTTCTGCCGAGCATATTGCTGGAAACTCGATTCAATAATTCAAGATCATGGTTCGTGGCATGTTTTTCGGTGAAGGAGTGGAGGATTTTTTCAATCCATCCTGTACCTTCACGGCAGGGAGTACATTGACCACATGATTCGTCGGCATAGAATTCAGCCAGATTTTTCAAAACTTCCACAAGATCTCTGGTCTCATCTAAAATAATCATTCCACCTGAGCCAAGCATAGAGCCTTTGCTCGCAACTGACTCGTAATCCAAAGTCATTGAAAAAGCTTCTTCGGCTGTCAGAATTGGAGCAGATGATCCTCCGGGAATAACGGCTTTCAGTTTTTTTCCATTTCTCATTCCGCCACAGCAGTCGTTGAGCAGAACAGAGAAAGGGACTCCTGACTCAAGTTCATACACCCCAGGCGTATTCACATCTCCGCTGACAGACCAAAGTTTCGTGCCTTTACTCTTTTCTGTGCCAAACTTGGCGTATGCAGGGCCACCGTTGTTAATAATCCACGGAACTGCAGCAAGAGTTTCAACATTGTTCACGACGGTTGGAGATTTGAGATAGCCTTCTACAGCAGGAAAGGGCGGCTTTAGTTTTGGCCATCCCTTTTTTCCTTCGAGTGAAGAAATAAGACCTGTTTCTTCTCCGCAAATATAAGCCCCAGCGCCTCTATGGACATACATATCGTGGTCGAATCCAGAACCTAAAATATTTTTTCCTAAATAGCCGACTTGGTATGCTTCTTGGATTGCCTTTTCAACAACCATCGCGGCGTAAGTATACTCACCACGAATATAGACATATGATTTTTTTGCACGAATGGCGTATGCACCGATGATCATTCCCTCAATCATCATATGAGGGAGTTTTTCAAGAATGACTCGATCTTTAAAGGTACCAGGTTCCGATTCATCTGCATTACAGAGCAGATAATGAGCTTTGTCGGTTGTCTTTGGCACGAAACTCCATTTCATTCCCGTTGGAAATCCTGCACCACCTCGACCGCGAAGTCCTGAAGCCTTCACTTCGTCTATGACGGCCTCAGGGGGCATTTTCTGTCCAAAAACTTTTTTTAAGGCGTTGTAGCCACCCTTCGAAGAATAGATATCGATCTTTTGAATATCTGGAACATGCTCATGTTCGAGAAGAATTCGTTTTTCGGCGGTCAATGGCTTTTGTTCAATCGCCATTGCTCGCATATTTTTGAAGTGAGCCGTTTGTTTCATTGGATTTTCGGATCCCCTTCCTTGCAACTTGCTACCAAGCGGTTAAGTCTCTCAACCGTCATATTTTCGTAATAGGTTTCGTTGACCTGGATAACTGGAGCAGAGCCACAGCTTCCGAGGCATTCAACTCCCGATACTGTGAACGCCTGATCAGCGGTTGTTTCGCCTTCGCGAATGCCCAGACGGGAGCAGAGGCTCTTCATCATTTGGTGCGAGCCGAACATCCAACAACTCAAGGTTTTGCAGAATTGGAAATGATGCTGCCCAACTGGTTTCTTGTGAAACATGTGATAGAACGTAACCACTTCCAGAACTTGAGCTGCGCTGAGGTCCATCAAAGTAGCAACATAGTTAATAACATCTAATGACATCCATCCAAACTCATCTTGAGCTAGATGCAGTACTGGCAGTAGGGCAGAGCGCTTCGAGTCGTAGCGAGTAACGATTTCTTTGAACTGCGTCATTGCCTTCTCAGAAAAGGCGATGGGAGTTTTAGATGCTGAATTTGATTTTAAATTTGCGCTCATAATTTTTTCTCCCTAGCGATCAATTTCACCAGCGATGACATTGAATTGTCCTAATGTCGCCACAGCGTCTGCGATGAGTCCGCCCTTAATAACTTCTTCAAATGATGAATAAGTCGCGAAGCAAGGTGGTCGGACCTTGATGCGATGGGGATATCCCGTTCCATCTGATACGATATAGAAACCAAGCTCCCCATTTGACGCCTCTGAATAGGAATAAATTTCGCCCTTTGGAGGTTTGATACCTTCAATCACCAACATGAAGTGGTTCATCAACGCTTCAATATTTGAATAGACGTCGGCCTTTGGCGGAAGCACGATCTTCGGATCAGTAATTTGTGTCGGGCCATTTGGAATCTTGTCCAAGGCTTGCTCGACGATCCGCAGACTCTGTCGCATTTCTTCCATGCGAACTAGGTATCGAGCAAAATTGTCACTCTCATTCATAACAGGTACATCAAATTCAAACCGATCGTAGCAGTAATATGGCTCAGCCTTGCGTAGATCTAAGTTTACGCCAGCGGCGCGCAAACAAGGACCCGTAAATCCATAATCAATTGCATTTTCTTGAGAAATATATCCGGTGCCTTTCATGCGGTTGAGCCAGATCTTGTTATTTGAAAGCAATCCATCGACTTCTTCAATGGTCGCTCTCAGTGTTTTGATCACATCTCTGCATCGACGCTTCCAGTCATCGTCTAGGTCTCCAAATACCCCTCCGATTCTTGTGATCGAAGTCAGCATTCGATTGCCGCAGAGAGCCTCAAAAAGTTCGTAAACGTTTTCGCGTTGCCTAAAACAAAACCAAAATGTTGTGAGGGCGCCCATATCGACAGATGTTGTTCCGATGCAGACAAGGTGATCAATCACTCGCGCCAATTCACTGAGAATCACTCGGATATATTGGGCTCGTGCCGGAATTTCGACACCGAGTAGCTGCTCGATAGCTCTGCAATAGCCCGCGTTGTTGATCGGTGCAGAAAGATAATTCAAACGATCTGTATACGGAATGACCTGGTGATATTTATGAGTCTCAGCCATCTTCTCGAAGCAGCGGTGTAGATATCCGATTTCTGCCCGGGCGCGCATGATTGTTTCGCCCTCGAGTTCAGCGTAAACTCTGAAAGTCCCGTGTGTTGCTGGATGGCTCGGCCCAATATTTACCAGCGTCCGTTGATTCGTGAGTACATCGAAATCATCAGGATCGGTTGATTCAGTAGACGGTGGCAGCGTGAGCGTTGATGGAATATCCAGAACCTGGTTTCCGGTCGCTGGATAATCTTTTCGCAGAGGATGGCCCACAAACTTATGATGGCATAGAATTCGAGTGAGATTCGGATGGTCAGAAAACTGAATTCCCATCATATCAAAGGCTTCGCGTTCAAACCAGTTGGCCCCACGATAGACCGAAGTGATGCTGGGGATAGAGACGCCTTCTTTGTGCGGAACCTTCAGACGCACTCTTTGATTTTGCTCCCGATTATAAAATTGATAGACGGCCTCGAGCGATTCTTCTCTCTCTGGATAGTGAACGCCAGCGATGTCCATCATCCATTTAAAGTTTTTCTGATGCTTCAGATGCTCCGCAATCTGTTTTACGAACTCAGGTTTAGTCGTAATAATTATTTCATTTGGGTTAAAAGCTGATCGATCTGTCGAAGTTATGGAACCTTCACCGAGCTTTTCTTTGATTTGATGCACAATTTGAAAATGATATTCCACAAATCCTCCGAGGTTTGACTTCGATCGTTAGGCTGCTGAATCGCCAGATGTTTCTTGAGCAGCCTTCTTTTTTGCAACAAGTCGTTGCGACGGTGTATCTCCGCGTTGAATTTTCTCTTGCAGCTTGAGCACCGCCTGAAAAACAGCTTCGGGGGTGGGTGGGCATCCGGGAACGTAGGCATCTACCGGTAGAATGGACTGAACGCCTTGTACGGTATGATAGGCGCGATAGAAGCCGCCCGAGGAGGCGCATACCCCCATGCTAATCACCCATTTGGGCTCAGGCATTTGCTCATAGATTTGCCGAAGAACGGGAGCCATCTTCTCGGTGATCGTTCCTGCCACAATAAGAAGGTCAGCCTGACGAGGTGAAAAACGGACAACCTCTGCGCCCATCCGGCTGATGTCATAGTGAGAACCGACAACGGCCATGTACTCAATTCCGCAGCAGGCGGTTCCAAATGGCAGTGGCCAAAGGGCATTTTTGCGGGACCAATTGATAAAGGCTTTGATCTGTGTCGCAAAAACTGGAACCTGTTCGAGGGGCGAGAGATTTTTCATATTATATAGGACACCCTTTCTTCAGGGATATCCTAAGTATTTCAGGGGCTTCGATCAACGATGCATTGAAAAATATTGCATAAACCGAGGGTAGAAACGCTGAATGAGGCAATTAAAAATTCTTGCGACGTCAATTCGGATATCTTAGGGCCCTGTTACGGGGGGTCCTCAAGGGCGCCGCCCCTGACCCCGTTCCCAAGGTAGTTGAACTGATCTATAAGCTGGCCATGAGAAACCTGCGCCAACTTGGTTTGGTTACTTTTTCCTCTGCCTTGATTTCCACTGCGTTTTTGAACATTGCGGGATGTGCCGACGGTGAGCCAAAGCAGCCCGTTGATCCGGCAGTCGTGCCAGTGGCATCAGGAAACGCCTCTCCGGTAGTCGCGGGAGCGGTACCGGGAGTACCTGGTACCGTCCCGGGAGTAACGAGCGATCCACTTTATGAGATGTCCGGAAAGCCAAAGGTCGTGGTTCGGCGTTCAGTGGTCTTCGACGTAAATCAGGCGCAGCTTGTCTGGGGAAAGCTGACGGACGTTGGAACCTCCCAGTGTGTTCTTTTGCGCAGATCGGAAGAATCGAAAGAGTTGCCTCTGGTCGTTCTGGATCCAGGCACGGCACTGATAGTTCGGTTTGGGCTTGTTGGAATCGAAGTAGACCAGCAGCTTCGGCCAAAAATCTGGCAGGTCTTTAACTTGGAATCTGAGAATCGCGCCAGATTCAGACTTAGATGTGAAAAAAATATCTCAGATTATAGTGCTGCATTTGTGACCAGTGCTGAATTTGAAAAGATCACAGAAGGGTCGATGATGCTAGAGGATCGGTCGGCCGATGCCTCAGGTCCGAAGAAAATGCGTTGGAATCTCGAAGGTACCATCCCAGCAGATGATCAATTATTTGCGTCAGTATCGCCAGGCTCGGTCGTTCGTGTGAATGATGCGGGGGTTGAAAAATCTCGAGGAATGAGAGCTCACGCGTCGGATTGGAAAAGCGAATGGCAAGATGGCGTGGCATCTGGAGAGAGCCTGCTTGATAAGGGCCGGCTGCGGGCTGAGGTTCGACTGAGTGCAAAGAACTATACGGTGGAAAAAACGAAGATATTCTATTTCCTTAACTTCGAATCGAATGAAGCTTCTTACTTTGAGATTATTCTGGACCTCGGTGGGGAGGGGCAGAAATCATTTATTGAATGGACCTTGCCGTTGACGGCTCGAGCGCCCGAGTTACAAATGGAAATGCATGCTTTTCTCACTGTTTTTCCGGGGAGATCCATTCAGATCGTCGGTCAACCTCTTCCGTTTAACCTAAAGATTTCCGATTAAGCCTATTAAGTCTGGTCGCCCCGGCCGTAGGTACCAGGTACTCCCGGTACCTGGTGGGAAATTGGTACCGGGAGTACCTGGTACCGAAGGTTATTATGTAGACTTCATTTGACATCGTTGTCTCTGGCAATATCATTCACTGGTTCAGGAAGGATTTAAGAATGCAAAAGATCATAGTGAAAACGTTGTGTGTATCCTGCCTGCTGACAGTGTTCTTTGCATCAACTTCGCGCGGAGCCGGCGCTCATGAGCATGGCGTCGCTCGGCTGCAGATAGCGCTGGATGGGGATGCGGGCACTCAGGCGACCATTATTTTTGAAACGGCGGCTGATAGTATCTATGGCTTTGAGTACGAAGCGAAGAGTGCCAAGGATCGTGATGCGCAAAAGGCCGGTTTGGATCTGCTGAAGACGTCGATGCCGCAGATTTTGGCATTTGACCACTCTCGACAGTGCGTCCTGAAAAATGAAAGTTTGAAAGTTGTGACGGAAGAAGAAGCCCACAGTGCGCGTAAGCCTGATCCCCATCATGACGAAGTCGAACATCGTAGTGTTGAAGGCCGCTGGTCTGTCAGTTGTGGCAAGTCTCTTCTTGGAACCAAGCTCAGCATTAACTTAGTCGACAAATTCTCGCGAATTCACGATGTGCGAGTGATCACAATTAGTGAGTCATCTCAAAAATCTTCCACGCTGAAAAATGGAAAGGGATTCGTCGGCCTGTGACCGGAACAAATCAAAACATTGCCCCCGCGAAAATGGCGATTGAGCTGAAGGATGTCGTTTTTCGCTATAGCCACGGATCAGATTTTTCTCTTCGGATTCCGGAATGGAAAGTTGAGCGAGGAAAAACAATTTTTTTGCATGGACCTAGTGGATCCGGCAAGACGACATTGCTAGGACTTTTGACAGGAGTGCTTTGCGCTGAATCGGGTCTTGTTGAAATCCTTGGAGAAAACTTCACTGTGCTTGAATCCTTCGAACGTGATCGTTTTCGAGCAAGGCACTTGGGATATATTTTTCAGCAATTCAATCTGCTGCCTTATCTAAACGTTGAAGAGAATATTTTGATTTCATCGTGGGTCAGTACAGCGCGAATCTCAAAAAAAGAGCCTGCCGATCAGCAGATGCAGCGAATTACGTCGGCGCTCAAAATAGACCATCTGCTGAAGAGGCAGGTTCAATCTCTCAGCGTAGGGCAGCAGCAAAGAGTGGCGGTCGCTCGCGCTTTAATGGGGCCACCAGAAATTCTGATAGCCGATGAGCCGACGTCCGCTCTAGATGCAGACGCGCAGAGTGACTTTATCAAGCTTCTGCTCACAGTATCATCGGAACAGAATGTCACCGTCGTATTTGTGAGCCACAATCGACAATTGGGAGAATCATTTGATATCGTCAATTCGTTGGCTGATTTAGTAGAAAGGCAAGTGCGCGAATGATTCGAAAGCTGGCCTTTAAGTCGCTCGCTCATCGACGCTTAATTTCATTACTTCTCGTTTTTCTCATCTCTCTCAGTGTCATTTTGTTTTTGACGGTTGAGCGAACTCGACTCGGCGTGCGAGAGAGCTTTAATGGTGCGCTGAGCAAGACAGATCTTGTCGTTGGCGCTCGCGGAGGGCCTCTTTCGCTTCTTCTTTACTCTGTCTTTCATATTGGCAATGCCACCAATAATATTTCTTACTCATCATTTGAATATTTTCGAGACCATGCGGCCGTGGAGTGGGTGATTCCGTATTCTCTCGGCGACAGCCATCATGGATTCCGAGTGGTTGGGACTGATCAGAACTTTTATAAGCATTTTCGATTTCATGGAAATCGTCAGATTGAATTTGCAGATGGAAAAGAAGCTCGTGAGACTTTTGATATCGTGCTTGGATCAAAAGTTGCTGAATCATTGCATTACAAAATTGGTGACTCGATTGTTCTTTCGCATGGCGCATCAGACAGCCATTATTCTGCGTATGATCATTCCGACAAGCCATTTGCTGTCGTAGGTATTTTGAAGCGCACGGATACGCCTGTAGATGGGTCGCTCTATATTACGTTGAGCGGGATGGAAGCTATTCACATCGACTGGAAAGATGGCGCGCCGCCTAGTTCAAATACGTCGTTGAAGACGGGCCACTCTGAGAACTTGAAGATACATTCCATCACTTCTTTTTTGTTGAGAGCAAAGAATCGTGTTGATTCTCTTTTTATTCAGCGTGAGGTGAATGACTTTGCTGCAGAACCTTTGATGGCGATTATTCCTGGTGTTGTAATGGGGGAAGTGTGGAATTCTTTCTCATATCTCGAGGTTGGATTTCAGGTTGTCTCTTGGGTTGTCGCGCTGGCCAGTTTGGTCGGATTATTTCTGGCTCTGATTCTTTCAACAGAGCTTCGTCGTAGAGAAATGGCAATTTTAAGAGCAATCGGGCTGTCTGTGAGATCATTGTTTAAACTGATCATTTTTGAGACTCTCGTTTTGACTCTGACAGGAATCGTTATTGGGGTTGGCTTCGTTTTTGGTGGCTTCTATCTGTTGAGGGGTGAGTTTGAGGCCTGGACAGGTCTTGTCATTCCGATCATTGGGCTTACATTCGTCGAGGGGCTCTTCTTATGTTCCTTGGTAGCCATGGCGATGTGCGTGGCAATCTATCCCGCATTGCGAACTTTTCGGAATGCACTGAGTGATGGCCTTAAAGTTGAATAGTCCGGGGTATCTCTTAAGGCGGCTGTCTGTCGCTTCAGAAGCTTGACTTAATGAATCCTCCTGATAGATCCGGCAGTAGATGATGTTGAGAGTCGCTTTGATTTCCGTTCTTTGCGTGGTAACGGGATTAGAATTTGTTTCTGGTGCTGAATGTAGAACAGCCATGAAGAGAATTGTCTCGTCTACCAACTTCGTTGGGTTCGTCAGGCCTGATCCACGTTCTTTAAATGGCGTAACAAATTTTTTGAACAGAAGATGGAGATTGTCTTCTCAGAACGATCCGAGCCTTCCTCAAATTCTGACTCAGATGAGAGAGGAGATTTCGTCAGATCCCGATTTGTTGGAATCTTTCGTAGCATCCATAGATGGTCAGAGTATCAAGTCGAGATCATCGAGACCTCCCGGAAACTCGGTTCCCTACCAGATCCTCATAAGTGAAAACGATGATGCGAATCCTCAAGCGTTGGCGAGTTCGTATGCTTTCGCGTCTGGTCGCCATACTATGTATATAGGCAATCAAGTCCCAGTGACTCAAGTTCAACGCTTTCTTGCAGAGTTAATCGTTTGGATTACCTATAATGATTTCGTTTTGGTTTTTGAAGAGATCGAAGCCAGCCAGATTCGATTTCTGAAGGCTGTTTTAGGTGCTTTGAGATCTGGAAGGTTGCCGACTCAGTCCGGTACAAGCGCTCTAATTCCTGCGAAGACGAGATTCGTATTTGTTTTATCGAATAAATCTGTTCGGCTCGCGAGTGGTCGATCAGGCCGAAGGTCAGGCAGAGTGAGGCTGAATGTTCTAAGCCTCGATGCTGAGAAGGAATCACTTGTTCGGGAATTAATTTCGGGCGCTCGATCTATTCATGTTGTGCCAAAGGTCAGTTTTCGAGCACCTCTTAAAGCAGCAAGGGTCAGTGGCGGAGTCACAGGTTTAAGTGCAAGGCCAGATAGGGCCGACGACTGGGCACTTGCCGCCGGAGCTGCGGCTTTAGGTTTGATGGTTGGGCCCTTAGCCTGGCATAGGGCTTGCATCATTTCGAGCCATTCGTTTTGTTATTGCATGGGGAGTCGTCTTGACGCTTTTGGGATGTGGTGAAACCGCGTTGCCACCTTCCTTGAAGGGATCTGGAAATCCAATCGCAACCTCTGTGGTTCCAGATCAAGCAACGGGGAAAAGTTTTTTAATGGTTGGAGAACAGCTGGGAAATGATAGAAAGATTTATCGATTTCTTGCGGTGATTTCTAGACGGCCCGATGACGTTTTCATTTCTGCAACACTTCGAAAGAGTTGGAATTCAGTTAAAATTTTGAGTCGTGAGTTGAAAACAGCCGAAGTCTCATACGATGACCTTTCAAAAATCTATGGATTAGAATTTTCTGACTATATCAAAGATCGAATCTCATCCGATTTTCATTTTATTGAAGTTCAAGAGCCGGTGTTCGAGCCAGGGCACCGCAAAATTACGTTTTATTTTGAGGGGCGAGAACGACCGGCTGTATTTCAAACAGAGATTGCCAGTTTAACACGTCTTGAGTTTGTTGTCCCCGAGTTCTGATTTGGTCACATTTTGCCGAACTCAAAAAATCTCAGATTCGAATTTGTTGTGAAAATCTGATGAGATAGGGAGTAGTAAAAGTGGTGATGACTGAAATGGAAACTGCGATTGGGTAGAGTTCTGGTCTCATCACTCCAAGTTCTAGACCGAGCGCCGCAATGATAAAACTGAATTCTCCGATCTGGGCGAGACTAAGTCCGATCTGCAGTGAAGTTGTTGTATTCTGGCCAGTCATTTTACCTCCAAGGCTGGTGCTGAAAATTTTTCCGACAATTGTGAGAATGCTGAGAACGATAATAGTCTTCCAATGATTGAAAATATCGACGGGTTTCAAGAGCATTCCAATAGAAACAAAAAATACCGCGCCAAACAGATCTCGTAGTGGCCTCATCAGATTCTGAATTCTGTCGGCAGCTTTGCTTTCGGCCAGAAAAGATCCCATCAGAAATGCGCCGAGAGCCGATGGATAATGAAAGTGCCCCGCAAAGACGACAAGACCAAGACACAGTGCGAGGCTAAGAATCGTGAGCATTTCATCGTTCATTGCATCACCAAAATAGTTGATCAGTTTTGGAATCAGCAGATATCCAAAAATCAACCAGCACGAGACGACAAGAATAAGTTTGGCGCCAGTGGCGCCGAGCGCAAGCGTATTAAAATCTCCGCTGATCGCAAACAGTGGGAGCACAGCGAGAATCAGAATGCCTATGATGTCTTCAACGACTAGTATTCCGTAGATCAAAGCTGTTGATTTTCTAGACTTCAGGTTTAACTCTTCAATTGCCTTCACAATAATGGCTGTCGACGAGATTGAGAGAATTGCACCCAAAAAAATACAATCCACGTTGGGCCAGCCAGCCAGTTTTCCTGCCGCGAAGCCTAGTGCGATCATGACCACCGCTTCAAAAACGCCTGTGAAGATGGCTGTTGTTCCGGTTTGGGATAACTTCTTTAAGCTAAACTCAACTCCGAGAGTAAACATGAGCAAGATCACGCCCAGTTCAGCCCACGTATGAATTCCGGATAAATCGAGGACAAAAGAAAATGGAGGAGTATTCGGTCCTACAATTATTCCAGCGATAAGGTATCCCAATACGACAGGCTGGTTAATTTTTTTTGAAACGAATGCAACGAGGCTTGCAACGCCGAGAATCACGGCGAGGTCTTGAATGAGTGGAAGCAAATGCACAAAGATAGTCTAAATCATCTTTGCACATTCCCAACAATATTTCTCTCTGCGGCGATCAAAGCTCTGATATTTCGATCAACTTAGTTATCGCTTGGCAGTGGAGCTCTGTCGACGGGTGACTGGTACTCATGAGATTGAGCGTGAGTTAATGCGTTTGTGAGCCTGATGATAAACAGGTCTGGCTGACGCTTTTTTTGAACGGTTTGACGCGTAGTTATGAACGGTTATTTTGAATAATCTTCCCCAAAAAAATAATTACGGCTTGGAAAATATTGTCGCTACCGCTGAGCAGAGCAGGGGGGTGTTGCTGATGGTCAAACTGCGGCAAAATATAATCTTGGGGGTCTTGTGAATCAGCAAATTAATTTAGCCCGTAAGATCAGATTGAAACTGGTCTCTCGAACTTGACCGTGGATTCTAAGATATATGGATTCTCAGAAATTCAGTTCTATCGATCCAATCAAGACTGCTTTTGAAACCGATGATATTGCTCCGTGTTTCGTTGGTAATTCTCGTACTGGGGTCAGTCACGCTCATTTTTGGAGCCGCTCTTATTTTTCTGATTGGCCTTGAAAAAAAATTAAGCAGGGCCGAGTACTTAAGTCATTGCATCGATTGCGATCTTTGGCCCACGTGATTGACCTTCACTAACTCACTAAAGATCCCGAGCGTTTTGCCTTAGGGCAGCTCACTCCGTCTTCTCCGAAAATCTCTCTTACGCAGTTTCAAGTCGGAAGGTATCTAGATTACTGCTCCGAAATGCTATCAATCATCGGAAAGCTCGCTGCGCTCTATATTCAGCATTTTCAGAATCTGTCGTTATTGAAGCAGGTAGTGACGAATCCGATCCGCACCCCCGACCCCTCGAGGTACCAGGTACTCCCGGTACCTACCTTAGTCGCTAGCATATCAACTCCAACGCTTATCTCCCAAAATGCTGCCCCCGCGCCCCGAAAGTGCCATAGTACACACCTGCGTTCTGGGCTATCTCAACGACAAGCGGTGCCGGTGAAGCTTGCTTATCAGTTGTTGGATTCATTGACTGGAGGGTATTTTCGCGTTACTGAATCCTGTGGAATTCATCGGTCGTTCCAACTCTGACTTCATCAGGAGGTTCCTTGTTTTTTTGTATTTGAGTGCGCCGACTTTGATATTGGCGCATCCCCTGTCTTATTGTCGTGAGACTCTCGTGGCACTTGCCATGGAATCCTTTATTCAACTGCGTGAAACTATTTGGATGCCGCAGACGCCGAGAAAACTTCCAGAATCTTGGGATTTTGATGGACCGGGGAGCTCTGGATATTACGGTCTGACCTTCTCAGAATCTTTGAGAATTGTTGGAATCGATTCCTTCGAAAGAATGCTTTCCCTGCGCAGAGAAAGAGAATCTTCAACGCATGTTCTCGATTTGTTTGGATCTGGATTTTTTATTGATGATCAAAGGCTAGCTACTTCAATCACCGGATTGAGGCTTGCTCCCTACAATCGAATCAAACTTGGATCGTATCCAGAGAAAGATGTACCTGTTGAAGTGACCGGCGATGCTAATGATCCATTGACATGGCACTCCCTGAGTCAGTCGATGAATCAGAGAGGAATTCCTTCATTCGATTTAATAATAATGCGGCCCGACGGAGCCTGGCGGAGCGGAGCTTTCTTTAATCGAGCAGACAGAATTTTTTTAGCGATGAGCTTCATCATATATCAAACTTTGTTACGCATCAGTGAGACGGGATATTTCTTTTTCAATATTCCAGTGTCTACTGTGATGGAAGGTGACTTTTCGAAACGACGAGAGTGGATGCCTATTGTCGAAAATGTAGCAAGACTTTCACGTCATCGACTCATATTACTGTCCGATGGACATAAAGACTATAGTGCGCAGATGAATGGTATCTTGATACCCGTGGCTGCACAGGCTGAAAATACTAGATGGTAGTCGCGAATATCTGAAATCGGGCCGTGGATAAGTTAAATTTGAATATATTTACAGTATATACAATTTATGAAAACCACTCAAGTAGCCTCGAAGCCGTCGGAGTTCCGCACACGATGAGATGCCTGGCGGGAGGCTGGGATTTTTCAGTCACAAGGCTTGATGGGTCGAGTTTTCAGTATGACTATTTAATTGGCGCAACTTTACAAGGTCCGTAAATGACGCCATTTGCATTGACCGCTGCTTCTTGATCCAGGTCACATTGAATATTGAGCTGTTTAGGAGCCGGCCCATAAGGAGTAGACCAAATTATTTTCCACTCGTGAGAGTCTTCGATACATAAAATATCGTGCTGCACGACGACGGCAATAATCTCAATAAGAGAACTTTGCCTGATTCGGTTAAAGCGGAATAAACCATTGTTGTCAGTAGTTCCAGAAACACCATCTGAAGAGCAGTCTTTATTTTTTTCCCCTTCAATGAACTTCAATTTCAAAGACGTAACGGGTTCGCCATTTTTTATAACCTTGATAACCACATCTTGTGTCCACTGATTTGAACTCAAAAAAATTCCAAACAAAACAACTCCGAAGAAAAGCAAAGGCAAAGCCGCAATCTTCGTAAACTTTCTGTTCCAAAGTCTCATCAGGGTCAAATTTACATAATTTATATAATTATAAAAAGTCAGATAAGTGGTCACTTGCACGATGGTGGAACACCTTGCATTGCGTCTGCCGCCTTAAGTATAGAACATATTAAGTCTGCTGATAAAAATCATTTGGGATCCCTTTAATGGTTTTTAAAAATTCGACTGACTTCGGCAATCGATCTAGAAGGCCCGCTTCTCTGCAAGGAAGATGATGTGGAAGCTTCACGGGGCGCCCTGTTTGAATATCTACAGAACGCAAATCTGCCTGCATGACAGCCTTCGCGCGAGCGTCTTTCGTTCCGGATATAAAACCCTGAACGGAAAAGCCTGTTTCATGAATAGAACTCACCCAAGAGGCAACTTGAAGTTTCTCACCTAAAAATGAAGGAAACAAAAACTTCAAATTTACTGCATGAAATACAATTCCGATTTTCATTTCCTGTGCCAAGGTCATAGTCGCGAGCCCAGCATGTTCTTCCGGAGCTGCAATTCGGTGATTAACAAAAATTTCAAGATAACGACTTGTGCTCAAATGGCTATACGGATCTACAAAGCTAAACGTCACCTGCTCGTTACTTGTGACAACTCTATTTAAAAAATCATGTGTAGACACTTGAATCATAGGGGCTCCTTGTGATGGTTTTGAAATACACGTATTTTCATAAGTGTATGAGCTTGTTTATGACAGCTCAAATTCTAGTTTCGCACATGGCTCAGTATAAAGTCTGCGAGTGGAGTGCGGGCGGTGGACTGGATAGAAAGTTCTGAGGCCAGCAATGCTGAAGGTACTAATAGGAAATAGGATCAGGAGGTAAGATTCCCGGATCGAACGTTCGACGAAGAAATTTAGCTTACGGTATGAGCTTACAAAAGCGGCAGGAAATTTCCTTGAAAAAAGGAATCTTAAACGTCGATAGAATGAAACGCTTTCGTGAACGTGGTTTTAGCTAATATAAAAGCTGAAATTTTTAATGAAATAAAAATTCCCACAGAGACAAACCCAACACCTAAAACTACGAATCGCTTAATTTGCATTCCAATTTCCATATGAAAAATTTGTGACCCCGGCTGTAGTAGGTTTGACCGGGAAAAAACGGGTGCGTACTTGGACGATTTCGGAATCGCCTGCCCCGCCTTCGCTGCTTAAAACCCTACTTCGTTAAGGCTGACGGGGCAAGTTTGGAACTGTTTACGAGCCTGTTCAGGTCGATATAAAGTTTTCATCTCTCAGGTCGATGACCTTTCGCGCCCTTCGCCAACAAATGCTGATCGAGCGACTGCCGAATGAACAGCTTGATAACAGCCTGACGGCTAACGTTTAGCTCGCCGGCGGTCTGGTCGAGTTCGTCGAGCATCCGTCTTGTAAAATCAACGTTCACCCGTTGAATCCCCGGCATCATCTTGCCTTTACCGGAAAAGTGCATCGAGATGTCCTCGTCACGCATAGCCTTCTCAGCAATCTCATCTGCGGAAATTGTTTTCGTCGTTCTAGTCTTGGGCTTTGTATTTTTCATAAATTCTCTGCTCCTGCTTTGAAGATGGCCACAACGTCACGAGATGCTGAATTCACCGTCTTCGTCTTTGCGATATTCAAACACCACCGAAATAAGTCGGTCCGCAACTCATCCGATTGCGAGCCACTGTTCCGACACGTCGTCACGTTGCTCGGCGTAATAATCCTGATCGAAGAGAACAATGGCCTCCTCGAACCCAATTCGGCGGCGTTTATCCGCTCGTAGCTTGGCGCTCTTTCGTTTATCGAACTTAAACCGCACATAGAGATAGTATAACAGATATACTATTTGTCGAGGAATCCTTTAGGTCCTGAAAGGCGGAATGGGAGAGATTACAATAACTTACCTGGTGCCTGGTTTCGTAATGCTTGGACTGGGGGATAGAAACCGGCATGAGTAGCCCTTTTCGAAAAATCCTGAGCCATCAAAATGACATCGCCGCTGTTGTCTTCGCTCTGTTTATCAGCGGCTGCGGCGGATCAGGCAGCGCACCAGTCGCCAACACTGAAACTCCTGAAAAAAAATAGGAACATCCTGTAGCCCTAAGAAATTCTTACCAGAATCTATTCCGAGCCGTCGGTTCGCGCAGGGAGAAGAAGACGGTTTGTGGCTTACGGTGCACGGATAAGAAAGCGGCAGCAAGTTGCGCTGAAAAAAGAACAAAAAAACATCGAGAAAATGCGGAAGTTACGAGAGCAGGGTTTCAGTTACTGGAAAATAGCGGACGTATTGAACTCAATGGAAATCCCAACAAAAACACGAAAGGGCCAATGGCAAGCAAGAACCGTGCAAAGAATTCTGCAAAGTTCTACTTAAAATTTAATTCAAAATCCAAGTTGTAGGGAGTGTGCGGAGGTTTTTCGCCAATATACCCGACAAGCGCGGTCTTCAAACATCCCAAGTCTTCTCCCTCTCGATTGAACGTTGTTTCTGTTATCTTGCCCTGCTCATTTATTTGGGCAATCATTTCAAACGGTTTTCCGGCTGGCCCGCCCGGAGGGAAACATTTTTTCATTGACCCTGCAAACACTTGTCCGAATTTTTCCATGAACTTCGTTTGGAACTTTTTTCCACTATCGGTGTTTTCTTCTTTTTTTGCCTGTTCTTTTAAATACTCAAAAATAGACTTCTTTTTGCCGGTATCCACAGCACCAATCATCTTTTGAAAATCTGTTTGATATTTTTTGTAATCCGCTTCTTTACGCGATGACATGACGAGAATGAACACACTCTGATCTTTCTGAAAATAGGCGATGGTTTCATATTCATTAGGCGCCGGGCCATTCAAAATATTTCGGATTGGCCATTCCCCCAGTTTCGTCTTTACAGATACTCCTTTCTCAATTTTCGTTTTCTGCTCTTTTTTAAAACGTTCCAAATCTCTGTCGATGACCTTCTCCAGCTTCTCACCTTGTTTGCCCAGAAAATTGGGATAGATCACCACCGGTGCCGAGTCGAAGGTAAATCCTTGCGGGTAATAGAACGCACAAACACCCATTTTAGAACCAGTCTGCTTATCCATTACGAAGCCAGCGGGAGGGGCCACGAAGTACCCCTCATCGCCCGAATAACAGAACATGTCTTCTTCTGCAGAAGCAGATTGAACTCCAATGTAAATGACTGAGAGCAACAATAAGAAACGTTTCATGCTTCAATCCTATCGCGCTTACACTAGGCTGAGAAACTCAATCTTTGCTGTCATTTACCAATGAGTTTGGAGCAGTACAGCCACAGCGGATTTGGCCATCAGAAAAGGTTCTTCGGAACAAAAATCGACGCTTCTTGGGAAAGATGTGGCCCGGCCTGTAAAAAGTTTGGCGGGAAAAAACGGGTCATCTGACCCTACCACTACGAACTAAATCTCCTCTGCCCCAAATTGCCAAGATAATTCAGTTTAAACCAAGAAAACTCTATCTCGACCGCGATCTCCTCCATCGAAAATATGTCCTAGAAAGCCTCTCCACAGCCGAAATTGCGAAGCAAATTTTCTCCTCCAGAGAGACGGTTTTAAAGTACCTAAGGAGTCATGGAATTAGCGTTAGAGATAGTGGGCACAATATCCGACGTTGGAACCAGCGTTATGGAGTGAGACTTGTCGGAAGGCGGGAGAAGGAGGCAAAAACCGAGAAAGACAATATCGAGAAGATGCGGGAACTCCGAAGGGAGGGCTTGAGCTACTGGAAAATCGCCACTGTTTTTAACGCAATGAAAATACCCACGAAAACTGGCCGTGCGCCATGGAAAGCGAGAACCATCCAAAGGATTCTCGATGATTCTGATAAAGACCAAAAGAAGTTGGCAGTATCCTAAAGTGCCTACAATTCCTAAGGGTTCTCTCCCAAAGGAACTCCAGTGCCTCAAGTGCCTAGAACCCGTTTAAATCCCATTTCTCGACTCCGTTGAAAATTCTCACCTTACCCCTCTTCCCCGTAAATCAAGACCCTGCTATGGAGAGCCCAATAATTCGACCGCTCTGCCTAAGGGGCTAAGGGGTCAAAGTTTTACAATTTGAAAAAGAAACACAGGAGATAAACGACCATGAAGCAAATTCTTAAATCATTCACTGCAGGAGTCCTCAGCTTACAACTCGCAGGTCTTCCCGTACTAGCCGCAGACACAGAGAAAGAAGTAAATCCGGACCGACTCAAAGCGAGATTGGAAGAGAGTTTCAGAGATGCTGAAAAAGAGGATTGGTCGTTTTTAAATGAAAATAAACAAACGGTTAATTCGGCTGAACTCATTGCCGCTGTTATGAAGAATAAAGAGTTCTATGCAGTTTCTCCTCGTGTTGATGAGCTTGATGCTCGAATGACTGTCCATTTTAAACTCGAAGCCCCGACTGCCGAATCTGTTTCCTTTAAACTCTCCGTTTTGGACAAAGATCAAAAAAATGTACTTTCTGCTCGAAAGTTCGTTCTTGATTTGAACCCAGACAATACAGAAGCTACGAAACTTCGTTTCGCTCGTGCTTTCCGTTCGATGGCCGAAGAGATTAAGGGCAAAAAAGACCAGCTCGCTTCACTTTCTTTGACCGATCATGCGTTTGCAGCTCTTCAAAAGGTTTCGGACTTTATTATTCCACGAGCTGAGGCAAAACCCATGACCAATGCCGCCGCAATGTTAAAAACTGTTGCAGGTGGAGCGTGTACGATTGGAGTTCTTTTGCTTATTTACGCAAAAAAAATGACCAACAAGAAACTCACTCCCGCGGGTTGGATTGCCATTATTTCGTTCGTCGTTGGCGGTGCTGGCTACATCGGGGCTGGTATCGTTGAAGACCTGGAATAAAATCTTTTTTTAAAATTGTGTAAGGGGGGGCTTGGTAAATGAAAAAAATATCAGGACTCCCTTTTTTCTTCTCCGCTCTTCTCTTTACCTTCAATACTCCGCTAACTACTGACGCCGCACAGGCTCAGAGGGGGATTTGGAAGTGCGCCCAGGTTCTTTCGTTAGTCCGTGACAAGGTTCTCTTTAGAAAGCCTCCAGACCCAGCTCAGTTTAAGTCAAGTCACGAGTATTATCAGAAACTACTCGAAGCGGATTCTCTAACCAATTCCGCATTGGCGCGAACGCCAGAACAAAAGATCGCACTGATTCTTTCCGTTTTAGAAAAATTTTTTCAAGCACCGATTCAAATCGAGAAGCCCTCGGACTTTCTTTCTGATGTAATAAGAACTGCGGGGGTATCTAAGGGAGTGCTTACAGCTTTAGAGGCTGAACGCCTGACGATTGCTCT
This sequence comes from uncultured Bacteriovoracaceae bacterium, assembly GCA_964626465.1. GTDB lineage: Bacteria > Bdellovibrionota > UBA2394 > UBA2394 > UBA2394 > CAZRCG01. The sequence goes on from CAZVFP010000009.1 coordinate 105,282, forward strand.
TGCTGATTACTTTGACCCGCCGAACTCGCAGGGTGAATCCAATAGGTTAGTTCGTTGGGCGTTAAGTGGAGTCACACCTGACGTTAGGGGACAAATAGAAGCGAATCTCTTGCGCCAAAATGATCTACAGCCATTGATGGGACAGTTAAGGAGTTCAGGGCTGATTCGGCCAATGACTCTTCCTGAAAAAATTCGGAAGGCCCTGAGTAGGGGCGCAAACGCGACGCGTATTGCTAAATCTGTTTTGATTAACTCCGTCCTCTTTTATATCGGAATACCCCTTGTGCATTTACCTGATGTAAATCCCATCGAGTTTGCCAAAATTGATGCTGATGTTTTAGATACCGCAAAAACTTCGGGACTTACTGCCGCCACTGACAAAGCAAAACCTCGCTTAACAGGTTGGCGAAATACTCACGCCATCTACCGAGGAATCCGAAAGGGATATTTAGTCGGCCTTACCATTTGGGGAGCGGCCTACCTCGCATATCACCCACAAGTTATTACCTCTACAGTCGATCTCGTTCGGACAGGAATGAGATTACACATGACAAAAGAACATTTGAAAAACTACGAATCAACGCATTATGACTCTAAGCAGGTGGTCGATGAACAACTTCAAATGTGGCTTGAAGCCCAAGATGCTCCGCCATCTGCTGTAGATGTAGAGGCAAAAAGAAAAGAATTTGAGACTCAAGAACGTGTGGGTGTATTCAAAATCTTCAAATAGCATAGTGGAGTGCGGGCGGTGGACTGGAGAGTTTAGTTCTTAGTTTTAGGCCCGGGTCAGCCCCCCTTTAAAAGGGGCTGGTCCCGGGACCACAGAGCAGGAGTCGGCTGACTGAGGCAGATATGCTAAAGGAGTCA
>CAZVFP010000010.1:0-35534 GCA_964626465.1 uncultured Bacteriovoracaceae bacterium
TGGCACCTCGATGTCGACTCATCGCATCCTGGGGCTGTAGAAGGTCCCAAGGGTTTGGCTGTTCGCCAATTAAAGCGGTACGTGAGTTGGGTTCAGAACGTCGTGAGACAGTTCGGTCCCTATCTACAGCGGGTGTAGGATACTTGAGAGGACCTTTCCTTAGTACGAGAGGACCGGGAAGGACAAACCACTGGTGTGCCAGCTGTTTCGCCAGAAGCATTAGCTGGGTAGCCAAGTTTGGATGAGATAAACGCTGAAAGCATCTAAGTGTGAAACTCACCTCAAAACAAGGTATCCCTGGGACTGCGGTCCCCTAAAGACCCCTTATAGATGATGAGGTTGATAGGCTGGGTGTGTAAGAGCCGTAAGGTTTTGAGCTTACCAGTACTAATAGGTCGTGAGGCTTGGTCATAAAATATCTAAGTTTATCTTGGGTAATCATGAATCGAGCAAATACGTGCAATTTGCAGTACACGTTAAAACGTGTATTTCTCAGGCACAGGCATACGTAAATTAAAGCAAGTAATTGGTAGTTAACTAATGTTAGTGACCATAAGGGCGAGTATCTAAAGTTGGTAGCGATTATGAAATATACTCTTCAGATTTTTGAACAGACATAAGTGCTGTTCGATAAAAGTTTGGTGCGTTTATAGAGAGCGTGTTCCACCGGATCCCATCCCGAACTCCGAAGTTAAGCCGCTCTTCGCTGATGGTACTATGGGGGAAGCTTCATGGGAGAGTAGGACGATGCACCTTTATATAAGGCCCTCGTTGGAAACATCGAGGGCCTTTTTTATTGCTCAATTGTTAAAATTTTTTCTTATATGCCTCGACTAGATCGATGGCGATGATTCGCAGAATGGCTGTCGTTGGAATCGCGATAATCATACCTAGGAATCCAGCTGTATTTGCGCCTGCTATAATTCCAAGAATAGTCGCTAGTGGACTCAAACCAACACGATTGCCAATTAACTTTGGAGTGAGAACATAACTTTCTAGTGTTTGGGCAAGTGCAAATATCAACAAGACACCTAGATATAGATTTGCCTCTCCTCCCGAGCCTGCGACGAGGAGAAGTGCGCCAACTGAGCCACAGCTTGCTCCTACGTATGGTATGAAGCTGAGGGCGCCCGCGATACAGCCAAGAAGAAATCCAAATGGAACTCCAATAAGGCTATATCCGACACTATAAATTCCGGCCAGACAGACGCAGACGGTTAACTGCCCTCGAATATATCCTGCCAAAATCTGGTTAGCCTTTGTCACATAGGACTTTACTAAAGGCCTATGGTTTGGTGGTACGAGAGAATTTACAAAATTAAGAATCTTTTCGTAGTCATGAATAAGATAGAAAAAAAATATTGGAAATAGTGCAAGATTTAGAATCCATACAAATAAACTAAATGCGCCTGAGAATAGGCTTCCAAGTGAAGTAAGGGCTGGTTTTGAATACTCCGATAAAATTTCTTGGACATGGCTGATTACATATTTTCGGATCTCTTCAATTTCGAAACTGACAGGCAGATTCCATTGTGAAAATAAGCTTTCAACTTTGGCCTGGATCCTGCCAGCAATAGCGGGCAGTTGTTGCGACAGATCTGAAATCTCTTCAATTAATCGCGGAATAAGAACAAAGAGAAAGCCTGTCACTAATGCAGTTACAAGAAAGAAAACGATAGTCACCGTAGTCCCTCGTCTAATTTTCTTTCGCTCCAAAAAAAGCAATAGGGGATGCACGAGGTAAGCCAACGCAAAAGCAGCGATTAAAATATTAGTTGTTCGACCGAGGGCCCATCCGATTGCAAATAAAATACCAAGAAAACAGAGGGTGACCGCGACTGCTTTGATGATCTTCATTTGATTTAGTTCTTTCATACAGTTATTAGAAAACTCTTTTCACGATTTTAATTAATTATATCGAGTGTATTTTCGGATACCCAAAAGATTGCCGGTTTTTTTTCTTTAGATCGTTCTAATTTATAAGGATGTTCTTTTGTTTCTTCAGAAGTTTTCCCAGTTTTTGCATTTGTCTCGGAAACAGTTTCTCTTATGTTTTTTTTAAAAACAGCTATAAGACCCTTCTCGGTTTCACGAAGGATATATAAATATACACTCGTTGTTTTTGCATTTGTGCCAGATGTTCCAAGATTGATTTCGGCGATATAGTGTTTTGGAAATTCGGTCCATTCTGTGCATTTCTCGAGTTTTGCATTTTTTTCTATCACAGGAATTTCTAAGTTCTGCGAGCCAATGTGCAGTAGAAAAATATCTTCAGTTTTTCGAGTAAATTGGCACGCGGATTTCTGATCACTCATTTTACTCAGATAAACTGACAACAGTATTGAACTAATAATCATTATCGACCTCCAATAAAGACCCGTGGGTCTACATCATACTCTAAATTGAGGCTTTTATCTCGAATCGTAGGAATGGACATTCCAACAAAACTGACGTGATTTTTTAGTTCCCCCCAGAGAATCTGGCGTTGTTTATCGCGATCTCGAACGGATGAAATTTTCTCACTCAGGTGGCCTACGCTATAGTAAGCGGTTGGTGAATCATAGTGATCGATATGTGGGTGATTGCCTAAGATTTCGTAGTGATTTGCTCGGTACTTATCAAGAAAATGTGCAATGGCTTTCATGGCGGTCCTTCCAGAGGATCCTTCTCTATCCGGATCCAGCATTGAAGCAAGATTGAAGTTTGATGCCGACGTGTTCCAGCATGACCACTGAAGCTGGGCCATCGCGGCCCCGGCGGCAGTTCGCTGCAAAAAAGATGAGATTTCTTCACTTTTTTTGCCGACCGACGGAAGATAAATTGATAATCGATGGTTGTTAAATCGGGGACTGCCGTCGGGATCCTTAGACACAGATCTTTCTTCAAGTACTTTCGTCATCCAAAATAAATGAGCCGGGCTGCGTGGAAAGAAATCGTAAGCCTTTTGTCGACCCCCTCGAAATTCGCCAAAGAGAGTTAGGGCAATGACAACATCGACAGCTTCTGACTCTGTCATTAATTTTGCTTCAACTCTTTTTTCCAATTTCTGAACAAATTCACGCTTTGCACGCGCCAATCCATCACCCGCCTTCTTTTCAAGCTCAGACAATTTTCTTTGTTTCGTTCGCAGTAGGCTACGAGAGCCTTTACTTCCAAGCTGTCTTAGTTCCTCGGACATGGAGCGATAGAGTTCAGGATAATTAGAAAAATGCCTACTCAAGTTTAAACTTTCAACCCAAGCCAAGTTTTCGGAAAGTCGATTTCTGCGAGCAGCGTTTAAAATATTTTTTGTCTGATCCGCCAGATTCAAAACTGTTGAATTTGGCTGGCAGACTGGTGAATTGATTTTAAGGATATAAACAGGGTATGAGTTGCCGTTTCGTCTCTTAAAATACAGTTGGCCGTTCTTTGACTCCTGCCGTGGTTGGATTTTTTGAAGTCCAGTCCAAGCTCGGAGATTAAATTTTTGAGGACATTTTTCAGAACCAAGAACTTCTTCCCACTTGTCGTCCTTTTGCTCGAATAGTCGAAGTTCAACATCGGTATTCGAATATCCTGTGACCTGGACTAGTTTTCCCTTGTCAAGCGTTCCGCCGGACTTGTTGGATAGCTGTTCACCAAGAAAATAGTAAGTTCCAATATCCGAAGGGCCTGCTGAAATATCATTTTGAAAGCAAACAAATATCGCTAAAAGAATCCAACAAATGAAAACCTTGATCCGCAGGAATACTTCTGGATTGCCGACGTTTCTAAGCTGTCGCTTCACTCATCAAATATTATAGCGTTTCTTAAAGTCTTCGGGGATTTTTGCCGCCTTTACCAGTCGATTTGAATAGCTTTCAAAAAATGATGCTCGTTTTCGAGACAAAGCTTCTTTTTCAGCTTTTGAGAGGGCATCTTTCGACGGATTGGCGCCGTCTTTCCAATTTTCTGACGCAAGTATGATCCATTTTCCTTCGTGCATCATCGGCGCAGAAAATCGTGACGCCGTGCTCAATTCTTGTGCAGCCTTTGTGAGAACATCCGAACTTCCAATGGGTTCAGCCAGTTGCGTTGCAAAAGATTTGAATCCCTTCAATGTTTGATGGCTTGTTGATATCTTTTCTGTTTCGGCGAGAGATTTCTTGCCAGAGACTAATTCGGCATAGAGATTTTTGACAAAAGTCTCTAGCCCTTCTGATTCAAGTCTAGCGACCACCTGATCTTTGGCTTCAGCAAATGACAGTGGGGTCGGAGGAATGATTTGGGTGACTTTAACAACGATGATTTTCTTTCCGACCTCTTGAGGTTCTTGCCATTGATCTTTAGGAGCCTTGAGTCCTTCTTGGAGAACGAGATAGGGCAGTGTTGATTTTGACTTGCGATCAAGTGCCTCTGTTTCGCTAATAGAAAATCCCTTTGATTCTAGAAACTGATTAAACTTTGCATCGTCTTTGGATCGTGCTGCCTTTACACCCTCAAGAATCTCTTTTGTCTTGGCGGCCGTTTTTTCCTTCAAGTAGAGATAAGCAATTTGTTTTTGTCTCGCAGAGTAGTCTTGAGAGTCTGATGTTTTGTCCATCAACCAAATGAGGTGATGTCCATAATCAGTTTTGACTGGCCCATAAACTTGGCCGATTTTTGCCTTCGTAAATGCTGCTTCAGAAAAGGGCTTCACCATCGCATTCCGTCCAAAATAGCCAAGGTCCCCGCCTTCGGATGCATTGGAGTAGTCTTCGCTTGAGAATTGTGCGGCGTTTCTAAAGTCGTCTTCTGTGCGAATTTTTTTCATCAGGTCTTGAGCTTTGGAAAACCCTTTGGCGCTAGGATCAGAAATAAGAATGTGAAGTGCATGCGCTTGCTCGCCAACGCCCAGCGGCGATTCCTTTGATTTCTTGATCACGGTTTCAAAATAATTTTTGAGTTCGATATCATTCGGTTTGAAAGTGCGTTGGAGTTTTCCAACGTCTAAGCTTGCGACTTTGAACGTTCGTTTTTCGGTCGATAAAAATTCTGATTTATGCCCTTCGAAATAGGCCTTTGCCTGCGATTCAGTCGTCGATACAAGCTTTTTTGCTGCTGCGGTCGTCGGATCAAAGGTCAAGATGCTGAGGTCAAATTGAGCCGATTGAAGCCGCGCGTGGTCCTGAACTTCAGACTCGGAAACAGAAATGGTCTGTTCGATCAAACCTCTCAGTCGATCAGCCGCAAGATCGTCTGCCAGATCTTGTTCGAATTCTCGTGGATCCAGCTCATTAGCTTGCAAGACAGACTGGTATACGATGGGTGAAAAACGCTTGAGCTTTGGATCTTGAAATGCCGTTTCTTTCTTCAAGGTCTCTAAAATTTCATCAGCCCCGATTCGGATGCCCAATTTGTGAGCCTCTTGCACCAAGAGCTTTCGCATCACCAGGCTGGTAGCGACTTTGCGTTCAATCAACTGATTCAGCTCATCATTCAGTTTTTGCTGGGAACCCATATACTGGCTGAACATCTGGCGTTCTTGGTTGAGGCGTCGGAAGAACAGACGGTTCGGAATATCTTCGCCATTCACCGTTACAAGCGTGCTGCTTGAGGCAGAGCCCGCTTTCTGACCGCCCCAGAATATGAAGCTCAGAATAATGATTCCAAAAATCCCCACTGTAATGATGGAGTTACGTTTACTTCTAAAAAAGCTCATCGACATGCGGGTTAGCTTCCCAGAACTCGTTTTTTGAGGCAAGCCGAGGGTTTGGATCTTTTTAGACACAAAATTCTGTAGCCAGGGCCGACAGGGATTTTTAGGATGTGTCATGATTTTTGATTCACTTTTTGGAATTTTTTCAAACGATTTGGCGATCGATTTGGGAACTGCGAATACGCTGGTCTATGTGAAGGGAAAGGGCGTTGTTTCGAGTGAGCCCTCGGTGGTCGCTGTCGAAAAAGACAATCGAGGTGGACGAAGAGTCCACGCTGTGGGTCGTGAGGCGAAAGAAATGCTTGGTAGAACTCCTGGAAACATTGTCGCCATTCGTCCGATGAAGGATGGGGTGATTGCTGATTTCGAGGTTACAGAGGCGATGCTTCGTTACTTTATTGGCAAGGTTCACAATCGGCGTTTTGGTCTGCGGCCTCGCATTGTCATATGTGTTCCCTCGGGAATTACAGAAGTTGAGAAGCGCGCTGTTCGTGAGTCAGCAGAAAGCGCCGGCGCGCGGGAAGTCTATCTGATCGAGGAGCCCATGGCTGCGGCGATCGGAGCTGGCCTTCCGATTACTGAACCAAGTGGCAATATGATTGTTGATATTGGCGGTGGAACGACAGAAGTGGCCGTCATCTCATTGGCTGGTATCGTTTTCAGTAGTTCTGTTCGTATGGCTGGAGATAAAATGGACGAAGCGATCGTTCATTATATGAAACGTAAGTATAATCTCGCGATTGGGGAGCGTACGGCTGAACGCATCAAGATGGAAATTGGATCGGCCTATCCGGATGCCGACCGAGTTGAGCGGACGATGGAAGTAAAAGGCCGGGATCTTGTTGCAGGTCTTCCCAAGACACTGCTTGTTTCGTCAGATGAGATTCGCGAGGCTTTGTCTGAGCCAATCAACGCGATTGTAGAAGCGGTTCGTTTAGCGCTGGATCGCACCCCTCCGGAACTTTCGGCTGATATTGTTGAAAAAGGGATTGTTCTTGCGGGTGGCGGAGCTTTGTTGCGTAATTTAGATATTCTGTTACGCGAAGAAACCTCACTACCTGTTATTGTTGCCGAAGATCCTTTGACGGCTGTTGTTCGAGGATCTGGAAAAGTTCTGGATGAGTTGGATCTCTTAAAGAAAGTGACCGTTCGGGGAAGTTAATAATCAGGGGGAGAGGGTTGTATGTTATTTCCCTCGGTGAATAACCAAAAAAGATGGCTGACTTTTTTGTTGGTGGCCTGCGTTGTGGCCAATATCTACTTTGATTTTAGTTTTCAAGGAACGCTGGAAGAGCGGTCGAAATGGATCGATGACTACTTCGGACGGGCTCTGTTCCCAGTGCAGTGGGTGATGTCGAAGACCCGCGATGCTTCAACATCTGGAGCGGCGACAGTCGTCGATCTTTGGCATGCGAGAGAAGAAAACGAAGTCCTCAAGAAAGAACTCAGTCAACAGACTATCAAGATTCAGCAAATGGAGGCTGACCAGATCGAGCTTCAACGGCTCAGAGACGCTCTGGGATTCAAGAGTGACTCCAAATTATCATTGATTCCTGCGCGTGTGATGGGCCGAGATATTAGTCTTTTTCTGAGAACGCTCGAAATCGATCACGGAGCAAAGGCAAATATCATTTTAGGGATGCCGGTGGTTTGCCCTCAGGGAGTCGTCGGAAAAATTGTTCGGGTATCAGACGATTCGTCGACGGTGTTGCTTGTGACAGACGTCAACTCGAGGGTCGATGCCGTTGTGGAAAGATCTCGGTCTCGAGTCATTGTGGCAGGCTCGAGTGAGGGAAGTTTGACGTTGCGCTATCTTCCTCGGCGCTTTGATCTTCGTCAGGGCGATGAACTGGTTACATCTGGATTTGGTGGATTTTTTCCTGAAGGATTCAAGCTCGGAATCGTTGTGGGCATGGCTCAAGACCCACATTTTGTTTTGGATCAGGCCGAGCTAGAGCCCGCAGTTAATTTTGATTCTCTCGAAGAAGTTTTCGTGGTGAGGACGCTCGCAAAATGGCCTTAGAACCCCTGCGAACTTATCGATCATTTAGTCGTGGCGTCGATGTTATCGCGGTGCTGATTTGGTCGGCGTGGCTGATTTTCTTTAGCGCCTGGTTTCGAAATTTTTCTTATGCGATTACTTTTATGCCTATGATGCTCATTTTCGGAGCGGTCCGTTGGTCCTTTTTGGAAGGGGCCGCGTGGTTATTGTTAATGTCATGGATATTTGCGACATTTTCTTCGATGACCTCGGGAGTCATTTGGATCACAGGTATCGTTGGCTTTTTGGTGGTGAAGCTTTTTGTTTTGAGATTTTCCATTTCGCGGGGCGTTCAGTTGGCTGTTGCTGTATTTTTTATTTCGTTGCTTTTTTATCTGTGTCAGGCCTGGATTCTGCGGGGCGTGATTGCTCCTTTTCATTTTTCATGGACCATCTTGGGTAGAATTCTGCTTTCAGCTTTGTTTGAATCAATAGCCAGTTTTGCAATGGTACCGTTTTCACTTTCATACTTTCAAACGCGATGAAACTCTCAGATCCATATAATATTTCGGAGCTGCGAGCTCGGGCCATTGGAGTCGCTATTTTCTATACTGTTTTATTTTTTGTTCTCTTAGCGCGGCTTTGGTATTTGCAGATCTGGCGTGGAGAAGAATACAGAATTTTTAGTGATCGAAACCGATTTAAAGTTGAGAAACTTTCTGCACCGCGAGGGCCTTTGCTTGATCGAAAGGGTCGCCTGATCGCGGATAGTCGAGCGCGATTTGACCTCGCGCTGATTCGTGGAAATATTCCGGATCTCGATTATGAGTTGGGTATTTTGAAAGATATCTTGAAATGGTCAACGGACGAACTCAATCAAAAACGAGAACTTTTACTGAAGGCCAATAAATATCAACCACAGACGGTGAGTGAAGATTTATCAACGGATGAATTGGCCTTGATTGAGAGTCAGAATTTGGAGCTGGAAGGGGTAGACATCCAGGTCGCGTCTGTCAGAGATTATCTGTTCAAAGATTCTTTCTTTCACATCGTGGGTTATACGCGAGAAATTGATGATGAAGATTTGAGACGAGTTCAGTCACGTTTTCCTGAGCGATTCTATAAACGTGGAGATCAATTTGGAGTGAAAGGTGTTGAGGCTCTTTATGAGTCCATTCTTCGAGGTCACGACGGCAGCGATTTCACTGTCGTTGATGCTCGGGGGCGTCGAGTCAATCAGGAACAGTGGAAGTTGCTGCCGAAAACGGTCAGAGAAGATCCGGTGTCTGGGATGGGGCTGATGATGTCTTTTGATCTCGATCTTCAGCTTGAAACTGCAAAGGCTCTCGCCGGAAAACAGGCCGCGGCGATCGCACTTGATCCCAATAACGGCCAGGTTCTGGCGATGGTCTCTCTGCCTGGTCTCGATCCAAATATATTTGCGGGCGTCGTTAGGGGCGACCAGATGGCTGACTTTATGGAGAGAGATGATAAGCCATTTTTGGATCGCAGTCTGGCAGAACATTATCCTCCAGGGAGCACTTTTAAGTTGGCCATTGCCTCTGCAGCTCTTGAACAGGGAGTGATTGATGAAAATACAACTTATTTTTGTCCTGGATATTACAAGTTTGGAAATCGTGTTTGGAAGTGCTGGGATAAACAGGGTCATGGACGCGTGAATATCGTACAGGCGATTGAAAGATCTTGTGACGTGTTCTTCTATAACGTTGGGTTAGCACTGGGATTGGATTCTATCTATCAGTGGGCCGCGCGTTTTGGATTTGGAAGACGTAGTTTCTTGGGAAATGAAGTATTTCCGGGAAAATTGGAAACGCTTTTTAGATTTAACTCGGAGCAGCCTGGATTTATTCCAAATTCCGAGTGGGTACTTTCGAGAAGATCATCTTCGGTTGAGGCTGAAATCATCAATGCATCGATTGGTCAGGGGGCCGTGACGGTCACTCTGATGCAATTGGCTCGAATGGCGTCCATCATTGCAAATGGAGGTCGTGTTTATCAACCTCAGCTCGTGCTCTCGACCGTAGGATCTGACGGGAAGCCATTGCAGAATTTTGAGAGCAAATTAGAGAACGACATTTTATTTAAACCAAAGACATTGGAGCTTGTGCGACGCGGAATGTCTGAAGTGGTCAATGGATCTTTGGGCACAGCTCGTGCTTCCAAGATCAGTGGCCTCATCTATGGAGGAAAAACAGGAACAGCACAGGTGGCTGCACTTAATCTGACAAAAAAATTCAGGTCAAAAAGTTTGGAAGATCATTCATTGTTTGTCGCAGTCGCACCCATTGAAAATCCGAAAATTGCCGTGGCTGTTATCGTTGAGAACGGTGGACATGGAAGTTCAGGGGCGGCCCCGGTCGGCAAGTTAATGATCCAGACTTACCTGAAAGATCTGATTGCGAAGGAGAGAAGTCATGAGAAGTGATCAATCAGCGAAGCCGCGGTTATTGGCAAATTTTGATTGGTCGTTTGCGGGCATCGTTCTCTTTATCGGAGCGATGGGACTTTTAACGCTCTATAGTTCAACATATCGAAATCAGCTCGATATTTTTTATAAGCAGCTTGTTTTCTTTGCAGTGGGATGGGGAATTGCACTGATTTTGACCCTGATCGATTACCGCTTTTGGGAGCGTCTTTCGTATTTTTTTTATGGTGTGGTGATTGTGCTCCTCATTGCGGTTGATTTGGTGGGGAAGGTCGCTCTCGGTGCGCAGCGTTGGCTTGCGCTTGGTCCGATCCATTTGCAACCGTCTGAATTGGCAAAGCTTGCGATGATCTTGGTTTTAGCGCGTTTTTATTCGAGCGAGAAAGTGGCGCTTTCTCGTGGATACGGATTTCGGGAGCTCTTGCCTGTTTTTGTATTGCTCGTTGTGCCGGCACTTCTCATTTTTAAGCAGCCCGATTTAGGAACAACGATGATGATGTTCTTTGTTTCTGGAACAATTATTTTTTATTGTAACCTCAGAGTTCGAACTCTTGTCACAATTCTCTTAGCAATCGCTGTGACAGTTCCACTGGCTTATCATTTTGTTTTGCACGACTTTCAGCGTGATCGAGTTAAAACATTTCTTGATCCGACCAGGGATCCTTTGCGCAAAGGATATCATTCGATTCAGAGCATGATTACTGTGGGTAGCGGAGAATTCATGGGGAAGGGGTATTTGCAAGGAACTCAGAGCAAGCTAGAATTTCTTCCGAAACATCATACCGATTTCATTTTTTCTGCGTTCGCAGAAGAGTGGGGTTTTGTGGGGAGTTTTTTTCTGATCATTTGTTTTTCTGTTTTGCTCCTTCTCGGCATTGATATTTGTCGGAAATCTCGTGATAAGTTCGGATCCGTTTTAGGTCTTGGAGCTCTTTCAATTATCATGTGGCATGTGCTTGTGAATATGGGCATGGAAATCGGTCTTCTTCCAGTTGTCGGCGTTCCATTTCCATTTTTCTCATACGGGGGTTCAAGCCTGCTGACAAATATGATTGCGGTTGGACTTTTGCTCAGTGTTTCAATGCGGAAACATATTTTTTGATCTTGTCAGTTATTGAAGCCGACGCCACTATCGGGACATGAAAAATGTCATTCTTCTCATGGCTGTCAGTTTTGCAGTGATGGCATGTAACAAAAAGAGTCAGGAGGTTCCCGTCGTGTCCGATCAGCAGGTTGTTTCAGGTCATAAATCAAAAGTCATTTTGGAAACTTCTATGGGATCTATCACTCTAGAGTTGGACGGAGAAAAAGCTCCAATCTCGGTCTCCAATTTTCTTTCGTACGCAAAAGAGGGGTTTTATGATGGAACAATCTTTCATCGAGTGATCAAGGGATTCATGATTCAGGGCGGTGGATTTGATCAGCAGATGGAGCAGAAGAAAACAAAGGCTCCAATTAAGAATGAGGCCGCGAATGGATTGAGTAATGCTCAGTATACGATTGCGATGGCACGCACGAATGATCCTCATTCAGCAACGGCTCAGTTTTTTATTAATCTGGTGGATAATTCACGACTCAATAAGAGCGCATTTCAAGATGGATATGCTGTTTTTGGCAAAGTTGTCGAAGGCTCAGATATTGTGGAACAGATCGGAAAAGTAAAAACACACCGCGAAGGATATTACGACGATGTTCCGGTGACCCCAGTGATTCTAAAATCGGTGAAAGTCACCCAGTAGAAATTGATCCGTTAGTCTGGGCTTAAATTAACTGACCTGAAACTTTGCGGTCTTCCACTTGTTAACGAGGGCCAATGCTTCTCTGCGTAGAGCTAGCAAGTTATTTCCCTCGCCCCAGTCTGCGAAGTCGTCTTCGAGAATCGTCGCATAAGTCCGAAAGCTTTCTGAGGTGATGGAAACAAGAAAGGCCCCGCCCGTCGGTTTCGTCGGAATCACGAGTGCGCAGCCAGGCAAGACTTTCTCGCATTCAGCCCTAAACAGATCGATGCCCTTTTGAATTTCTGCTTCCATGAACGGGTTGTAACATATTTGACTTTGAAACAGAATCGTCCCATCGTTTGATTTATGGGCGGCACAAATCCCTATATAAAGACACCGCAGCTGAAGCGACCGACAAAACCGTTTAAAATCACGGTGCTGCCTCAGCAGTTAACCATTGAGGTTGATCCCTCCCGAGTTCCCTACGGTGACACGGGTCTGCCTGGAAGTGTATTGGATATTGCGCTTCACAACGGAGTAGAAATTGATCATGCCTGCGGCGGAGTTTGTGCGTGTTCCACTTGTCATATATTTGTGAAGAAGGGTGGAGTTTCTTGTAATGAAGCTGAGGATTTTGAACTTGATATGCTGGATTCGGCGCCCGGAAATACAGCCGAATCTCGTTTATCCTGTCAGTGTGTTCCTTCGGGTGAAGAAGATCTCGTCATTGAAATTCCTGGCTGGAATCGAAATCTTGCTCGCGAAGGCGAGCATTGATTTGAGTTGTGTTTGCCTCATTTTTAGTCGTCTTCGAAATCTTCCATTCCGGCAGTCGTTTTGATTTTGTATTTTCGGATCAATCGCTGAACTGACTTTCTGTCAATTCCGCCTTCTTTCGCAGCCGCAGAGATATTGAAATTATTGCGTTTGAGAATTTCAATCAGGTATTGCTTCTCAAATGAAGCCACCCATTGTTCCTTGGCGTCTTTGAATCCAAGATCTTCCCGAATGTCGAGTTCGGCCTTTGCCATGGGCACTCGAATTTTCTCTGGAATATCTTCGAGTGTAATCCTTTCACCATCCATAAACGAAAAAATACGACTCATGGTATTTTTTAATTCTCTTACGTTTCCAGGCCAGTCGTAAGACTTCAACGCGTCAAGAGCCTGGGGTTCAAGGCCTTCGATTTTTCTTTCATTATGCGCTTTCAAAAATTCGTCGATGAAATGATCAAGGAGCATGGGGATATCATCTTTTCTTTTTCTGAGGGCGGGCAAATTGATGGGAGCAATGGCAAGTCGATAAAAAAGATCTTCTCGGAAATTTCCTTTTTTGACTTCGGCCTCTAGGTTTCGATTTGTAGCTGCGACAACGCGCACATCAACGTTGATCTGTCGGTCGCCGCCAACTCTTCGTACCGTGCGAGATTCAAGAACTCTCAGCAATTTCGGTTGCAGTTCAATGCCGAGCTCTCCAATTTCATCCAGAAATATAGTCCCGCCATCCGCTAGTTCAAATGCACCTTGCCGCATATTTGTTGCGCCTGTGAACGACCCTTTTTCATGCCCAAAAAGCTCGCTTTCAATAAGATTTTCTGCGACCGCTGAACAATCGAAAACAACAAATGGCCGTTTGTTTCGTTTGCTTTTTTCATGGAGGGCTTGTGCGATTAATTCCTTTCCTGTGCCGGACTCTCCTTCGATAAGAACGGTCACATCCGTGGGCGCAATCTTTTCGATAATCGTATAAATTTTTCTCATCGATGTATTCCCACCGATCAGATTTGAAAACTTCGCTTTTTTGCTCGGCACAATATCGAATGTTTCGTCCATCGGAACGAATTTCATTTCTGTTCTGCCGGCTCTGATGCTTGAGCCGCTAGTGAGGTAGGCTTCTTTCACTCTTACATTGTTGATAAAGGTGCCGTTTAGAGATCCATTATCTTTAAGTAGATATCCAGTTTTTGTTTGAAAGATTTCAAAATGAATACGGCTCATGGTTTCGTCTTTGAGAACGATTTCATTCTCTTTTTTTGTTCCGACTCGAATCACGGGCTGAGTGAGAACGAATTCCTTTCCTTTGCTATCTCCACTTGTGATGCTGAGCTTGCATTTGAGCAGCGTCATTTTCGTTGTTTGTTCGCTCCAGCGTATGACCTGTGTACGGCCCGTTGATGTTTTTTCATCTCGATCATCCGTGCGTTTCATTGATGGCGTCTCCCTCGATTGTTTTTTGGTATAGCAAATAATAAATATGGGAACTTTGAAGGACTCGTTTTACGTACTGGCGAGTTTCTCCATAAGGAATGGCTTCGACAAATAGTTCTGGTTTAGAAATATCTTTATCTTGGATCCATCTTTTGACTGCATCTAGCCCTGCATTATAGACAGCGATCTGCAAGATCGGCTTGAGTGAATCTGCGACAGGCAGTGAATTGACCTGATGTTCAATTTCCTTAATGTGATAAGCGCCTAAGCGAATATTTTTTCGAGGATTATAGAGGCCGTCAGTTCCTCCAAGCTGTTCCCCCAAGATTTTCGCAATCTTTTGACCTCGAAAAGGCATCAGTTGCATCAGTCCAATCGCACCAGCCCAGGATACAATATCTGCTTGAAACCGGCTTTCCTCTCTCATCACGCCCCAGATTAAAAACGGAGAAATCTGAAATTCTTTTGCGGCCTTTAAAACTTCATTTTCATAAGCGCGGGGGTAGTGAAATTGAACATCTGGGTCATCTAATCGGATTTCATTGAGCGACAACGGAATATATTTTTCAGCCCAGCGAACCAGAATGTCCCAGGCTTCCAAATGCATTAATCTTTTTGCAACAACAAGCAGAGTCTCTTTTGATTTGCGTCGATAGGTGCTGAGAAATTCGTCTAATTCAAGCTTGGCCCATGATTTTAGGTTCACCGCTCGAAATAATTCAAGTCGCTGCCAAGAAATATTATCAGATATGGAGCTAGGAATTTCTTCGCTTGAATCTGAGACCAGTTCACTTTTTGATTTTATATCGAAATTGAGGCTTAAAAAATGAAACGGTTTAGCTTTGGCCAGTTGATTGTAAAAACTAAGCGGCCAGTGATCTCGCAGCTCTTCCAATTTCTGAGTCTTTAAGACGGGGTCCGTCTCCATAACACTCTCCCAAAAAAGTGCTTGAGGTGTGAACGGCTCGCCGTCAGGAAGATGTGGAAGACGACTGAGCAGCGTTAATGCTTCAGTTCGTTCAGCGGATTGATCGGGTTTGTCTTTGAGTCCCTGAATTAAACTCCAGGCGCCGAACCAATGAGCACTCTCAACATAAGCGGTCGATGATGGCATATCTCGAATTTCTCTGAAATTGTCTGAAGCCTTATCATAGAATCCGTCGTCGAGATGCGACATCCCCATTCGATAGTAAATGGCTTCTCTCAAAGATGGCGCGATCTTTTTTTGTAGGAGCTTTTCATATTCCGCAATTCCCGCTTCTCCTTTGTCTTGTCTAATCAATGCCGATGCAAGCAATTGTCGCCACTCGATCTCAAATTCGAGATTGAGCGGAGTCTTTAAGGCCGCTCGAGAAATTTTTTCAACGAGAGAATATTTTTTGTCTGAAAATTGGACCTGTGCCAGTGCAAGCTGAAGCTTTTGAAGTGCTGAGGAATCATTGGGACTCAGAATAGTTCTGCGGATAAATTCTATTTCTCGACGCGCCCGTGGGAATAGCGCGCTTTTCTTCAATTGAGTGACACGTTGTAAATGTTTTTCGATGCTGATGGTGGCGAGGCGGCCATTTTGGATCAGAATCTGTTTGGTCAAATGATCTTCAGAGTGAAAGGGATATGCCGTGTAAAGCTCTTCGTAGTAACTGAGGGCTTTGGATAGATTTTCTGATTTAGATTCAATCGCCGCAAGGTGGTTCAATGCGTCAGATCTCAGACTGCCACGGGGAAAATTCTGAATCATCGTAGCATAGATTTTTTTTCCTTCGTCGGGTCTGTCGACTGCCTCATATGCCGTTCCTTTCATAAAAATGATTTTTTCTTGAAGAGACTCTGGCAAGTCATTCGGTGTATCTGAGGCGATAACGACTTCCCAATTCTTGAGTTCTCTTGCGGCAAGATTTCTCAAATAGACTGAGTATGATTTGAATCGCTTGTCCTCGATTGTGGGGAGCTTGAGTACATCTGCAAATTTTTTCTGCTCGCAGAGCGATTGAAGATGGATGAGCTGAACGAAAGCGTCTGGATTTTGCTCAGAAAGCTTTTCAATTGATTTCCAGTCTTTCTTGAGAATGCCCTGTGCATACGGATTGTCGCGGTTCTCTGGAAGGCGAAGTGTGACAGAATCATATGATTTTTGGCAGGCCGCCGATGCGCATAAACAAGCAACGACCAAATACGAAAAGAGACGCCGTTGCCCCAAATGCATTATCCCATTCTGAGGCATAAATGGGACACTGTCGAGACTCCTCTTATGATTATCAAAGTACTTGGATAAAGATCCTGAAATCCGTAATGTCTGGGTCATGAAATATGAAAATCGCTCTTTCATTTCCCCTTCCTCTGGGCCAGACACTGCGCAGCAGGCTGGCCGGTTTGATGCCCAGCACCCAATGTTTCAGTACGATGTGAAGCGTGTGCCGGAAGAAATAAAAGCTCTCTTCAAACGTTACGAGAAATTCGTCGTGGTGGGCCTTGGAGGAAGCGTCTTGCCGCTTAAGGCTTTTGTGGATGCTTTTGGTTTGGATCAGAAGATTCTTTTTTTGGATTCTGTAGATCCAGATCTGTGGAAAAAATATTCGCAGCTTTCAAATTGCCTCTATTGTGTCGCGAGTAAATCAGGTGAGACCTTAGAGATTAAGGCATTATTGGCGGAATTGGTTGTGGCGGGCAAGTTGCCGAATATGATTGCGGTGACGGACCCAACGAAGGGTTGGTTGAGGGCTTGGGCCATCGAGAACAATCTTCCGACGCTCGAGATTCCTTCAGACATTGGTGGGCGTTTTACAAACTTTACGATTTTTCATCGCGCCCTTCTGGAGCGATTTGAAGTGGATTTCGATGGGCTTTTGGCACAAGCGAAAAAGACCTGCGCGGATTTGAAATTGAATCCCTCGATTCTTGAGACATTATTTCAACAAACTTTTGCAAATTCTAGGAGCAAACTCATTCTGTGGCTTTATGGTGAAAGACTGGTCGGTTTGGGGCAATGGATTCAACAGGCAATTGCGGAGAGCTTAGGAAAAATTTCAAGCAGTGGTCAGCGTCAGGGAATTATGCCCATTGTTTTGAAGGGCCCTCAGGATCAACATTCTGTTCTTCAGCTATTGAGAGATGGCCCTCAAGATGCGGTGCTTTGGTTTTTTTGGACGAAATATAAAACGGCGTTGTTGGAAAACAGAGGGGCATTGTCGGGCGGACTTGAGACTTTTAGATCAATGGGACTCAATGATGCAATGGAGATTCTGCTTCATTCCACGTTTGAGTCGTTTGCTGAAAGACTCAATGATCAATCGTTGGCGCAACCGCTATCTCAATTTGAGTTAACGGAAGATCCTGGTGATATTGCGGAATTGATCGCGATCATTCAGGCGTTTGTGGAATACTCTGGAACTAAACTGCGAGTCACTCCGTTTGATCAGCCGGGCGTTGAACGAGGAAAACAAATCGCCAGAGATCTCATCTTAAAGCGTCAGACCTCATAAATCTATTCATGTGCTGATTCCTGAAAGACAAGCGCTTCGGTGACTTGAAGCAGGGTCGCCACTCGGTGATTAATGAGTAAGTCGCCGATTGTTAGGTGCTTCCCGGAAGTCCGGTAGGCTTGTTGCAGCTTGAGAGCGAACTCGAGCTGGTCGTGACGTAGTTTTCCCTGTTGGCAAAGGATTTCTCCCAGGCGGCTTTTTGGCTCCAAAATCGACATAACTCAGATTCTCCCTGATCCTGATTATCAGCAAGATCCGTGCCAATGGGAGGGTTATTTTCGGGTGGCTTTGTTGACCCTGAGCCTAATTATTTCGATCGCGGAGGATCTTGTGGAAACTTGCAGGTTCTATAATTTTCACGTGTTTGAACATTTTTAAGGGAAGTAAATGTTCCTTATCGCCTGTTACCAAATATTTTGAATTTCCGAGCATCGCTGTTTCAAGAATGAGATTGTCTGTGTGTAAGTTCGGGACAATTCGAATCGATCCAGACGGTTCGTAAAGATCTGCGATCTGAAGAATCCGGCGAATAAGCTTCCTCGTATTTTTTAGGCTGAAGTGGAACCTACTAAGAAGATTCTTTTCGATCTCGTCCAAAATTACCTGGGACATTATGAGTTCAAACTTTCGGTTGAACGCTGCTGTAACAATGTCTGCTGGTGGGCCCGAAAATATAACACCGCTGATCCAAACATTGGTGTCGATGCAGACTTTAAGCATGAGAAAATTATTTTCTTCCTTTTCTGACGATACTGGTCACATCCTCAGGTTTAAGTTTCAATTTGTTCGCTATTTTTTTTCCTTCTCGTCGTACAGTCGCTAAATCGCGATTCGCAAGATACTGTCTGAACGCCTCTCTCAGAAGCTCAGAAATCGTTCTATGTTCTTCTTTAGCAATTTGCTGCATTTCCAGTTCCATGTCAGGCGGAAGTGACAGACTGATGACTTTTGCCGTTCTCATAGATGAATCCTCCGTTATTAACAATTAATAACAGTTATAAATGAAGCCGTCAACGTGGTCGACGATTTCGGTGCGTAGAGACTAACGCCTGGGTCTTACGACCGGGAATCAAGCCATTGAGGAAGCTCACCCTCTTGCTGGTTTGGGAATCTTATGGCATATCTGCGGCTCTGATTATGCAAGTGCCCCGTATTATGAGTCACCTCTGCGTCTTTGCTGCTCTTGCAGGCATTTCTGTTGCTGTATGGGCCAATTCTGACGGATCCGCGGCCCTAGACCCGGTCTGCGTAGGATCCGTTAAAAAAATAGTCGTGCCTGTCCGACCGGGCTCTGCGGTGAACTCAGGGCGTCTCCAGGTCTTCGAACACATGAAGGTTATCGATGAAGGCTTTCGTGGTTGGAAGGATGTTCTTCGATTGATCAGATCTCGAATAATCCGACTGCAGAATGCGGGCGCATCCGTCGGGGAGCCTGATGCCAGTTGGGTTTCTGCGGTAGAGCAAGGAGACCAGCTTTCAGCCGAGCAGCAGCTTTTGATGGTGGCCGCCCTTGCCGAGGTTTTAAGCCCTGTGGAGTATCGCCTGTTTTTTGCGCAGGAACATCTGCGTGCGACTTGCGACCAACTCACCTCATCTCTGGAAGTTGGCGATAGCTTAAGTTTCGATTCGATTCGGAAATCTCTTGAGCCAAAGATAGCAGAAATTGACCGGCAGGAAAAAATGCTGGAGCTCCTCAAACGTAAGGGCTGGCAGACTGATCAATTGAGGACAGAATATGGTGGCCTGGCTGTGATTATTGTCAAAGGGCAGTCGTCGCAGCCTGTGAGCGGTGATCGGTTGGCGAAACTGAACGGCGCATATCAAGCCGCACAGCTGCTTCCTGATGCGCCGGACACGAGATTTGTTCGGTTAGCCTCGAATATTTCGGAAAAATTGAGTCGCATTCGTAGAGATCTTTTGGACGCGATAGATAAAGGCCTGGTTAGTCGTGAAGAAATATTGGAAGTGCAAAGTGGGCCTGAGGGCCAATGCGAGAAATTGTTGGACGGTAGCCTCAGCTATTCACCGGGAGTTGTTGTCCCCCCTTGGCTGAAAAGTCTCGATCGCTTGATTCAAAGGCTCCCCACTCAGCCGAATGTGATCAAGGAGGCTATTGAAGAAAAGCGAAGGAAGATCGCGGAAGCCTCTGCCGCCAAGGCTCAAGAGAGCGGCGAGCAGATCGACGATGCAGCGGCTCGCGTTCAAGCCGATCAAACCCTCTTCCGTAAATGTTATCCCTTAGGTATTCAGCCTGCTGAGGCTGCTTGGTTGATTGAGGGGAAGAGAGCAGAGCGACTTCGCAGAATTCTGGGAAATGCTGATAACCGAAAAAGTCGTCTTTTCACAGATGACGAATACGAGATTCTGGAGCGGCGTTTGAATGATTTATTTCCGCCGGAGGTGGCTGAGCTTGATGCTCAGCAAGCCAAGGCTGTGCGAGAGGGCTTGAGACTCTTGGCTGACCGGCATCAACTCGAAGAATTTGCGAATCGTAATAATTATCCAATCATTTATCTCGAAAGACTAAAACAACCGAACAATACCGACCAATTGCCTCCGCGTCTTTTTGACCAAATGGCCCAGCATTTTTCAGAAGACTCTTTGCGAGCTGCTTCAGATCAGCCGCAGGATCGGCAATCGGCTAAGGACGCTCTTGATCCGATTGCGAAGCGCACGGGTATTCCCAACACTTCGTTGCAGCTGATCATCGCTCGAGCTCTTCATCTTGATGTGAGTGCATTAAGCTCTTCACATGTGCGAAGCTTTCGTTGGCCAGCCTATCAGGAACCAGTTTTGAGTAAGGAGGAATTGGATTTATTTTATCGTCGGGTCTACGAACTGAGACGAATCTACAATTCAAATTTAGTGGATGGCGTTCAGGATCCAATTGTCGTATCTCAGCTAGAAGTCATTCAGCGGGGTAGGGATCCGAAAGGTTTGTTTGCGCCAACGGTTCGTCAGATTAATGAGAAGCATCGCCTTAGTTTAGAGAACGCTCGCTTTCAACTGAGAGCGGGAGGCCCAGACGCCAAACAGATTTACGAGCTGCTCGCGGAATTGTCTTCTCGTCGATTGCTTCCGGACGTCGAGCGGGAGACGCGCGTTTCTATGTCGATTCTTCAGAACATGAGTTCAGGACTCGGACCAGGAATTTTATTGCCGGATAATTTTTTGACGACTTTGTTACGAATCAAAAATCGGTCGCGATGAAACCTAGAAAATTTTTCGTCCGTCGACCCATACGTGGGCGATATCACGCGCAGAGAGAGAGTGCAGTAGGCTTTCATAGGGGAACTGAGAATTAAAAGAAACTGTTTCTGGTATATTTATAGAAACGATATCGGCCTTTTTTTCTTCTTCGATCGAGCCAATTTGCGATGTCTTGTGAAGAGCTTCGGCTCCTCCGAGCGTGGCGATCTCAAATATTTTCTGCGCAGAAAGCCCCGAAAGCCCATGGTGCAGTCGGCTGAGCAGATGGGCAATACGCATTTCAAAAAATGGGTCGAGCAAGTTATTGCAAGCCGCTCCATCGACTCCAAGTGAAAGAGGAATTCCATCAAAGGTCTTGATGTCGGCATATCCACTGGCGAGCTTCAGATTGCTTGTGGGGCAGTGGCTGATGCGGCATTTTCGCTTTCGCAGAATAGTTAGATCTCTTTTGCTGATATGAACACAGTGAGCAATAATGCTGAGCGGGTTCAGGCAGCCTAAAGATTCTAATAGTTCGATATTAGATTTTTTGTATTTTTTCGAAATCCAGTCACATTCTTTTTTGTTCTCAGATGCATGAGTATGATGAAGGAGTTGAAATTTTTCTGAAAGGCTTCCCACAGTTCTCAGAAGCTCTTCGCTGCAGCTCAAAACGAAACGTGGGCAGAGAGTTGCTTCTAGTCTTTTATTTTCGCTGAGGTGCCATGTGTGGATCAGATCCTCAAGTTCGTCCAAGGGGTGTTGATCAATGAGATTTTTTGGCCCCTGATCCATCAAGGCTTTTCCGATAAAGGCTCGAATTCCTGAGTCTCGCGCTGCTTCAAAAATTTTGTGTGTATGCCGAGTGGTCGCCATATCTAAGATCGTGGTGATTCCGAAGCGCAAGCATTCATTCATTCCGGTATAAGCCGAAGCATAGGCAGTCTTTGGCGTGAGAGCGGCCTCGAAAGGAAAGATCACCTTCTCTAACCAATCAAGAAGTTCAACATTTTCTGCGAGGTTGCGTGCATGTGTTTGGACGGTATGAATATGCGTCGATATGAATCCGGGCAATATCAGGCGCTCAATTTTTTTTGGCGCTCTTCGTGAAGAGATTGAGTGAATGCGATCATTTTTTATCGTGACAACGCCGTAGTCGCATCCCTGCGGATTGAAAATAAAGCCTTCAATTTTTTGCATATATTCGTTTCAGATGCTTCTGAAATTCGGGATACATGGTTGGATTGCTTGCGATGACGGCCTGTTCTCCCAATTTAAGATCTCGCCCAGAAATATGTTTGACGAGTCCGCCCGCTTCTTTGACAAGCAGCAAGCCTGCCGCGTAGTCCCACAAACACAGGCTCAATTCCCAAAATCCGTCAAAGCGTCCCGCTGCGACATAGGCCATATTGAGAGCGGCAGATCCGTCACGGCGAACAGCTTGAGAATGTCGGATAAAGTGAAGAAAGTAGGGAATATTGTTATAAAGAGGATTGTCTAAATCGTAAGGAAAGCCGGTGATGAGCAAGCTTTGTTCAAGCTTTTTTGTCTTTGAAACGTGGATGCGCTTTCGATTCAAAAAGGCTCCCTTTCCTTTGACAGCGTGAAAAATATCTCGTCGCGTGGGATCGTTGATGACGCCGCAAAGAATCTCTCCGCTTTTTTCGAATGCAACCGAGACGCAGAAAACGGGATAGCCGTGCGCAAAATTCGTAGTGCCATCGATCGGGTCGATGATCCATCGCCGCTCGGCCGCCTTCGTGCGCGAGAAATCGCCTTCTTCAGCTAAGATGGCATCGTTGGGAAAATAACTGTGGATGACTTTGCAGATCGCAGCTTGCGCTTTTTCGTCGACTTCAGTGACAAGATTGATTTTTCCCTTCAGGCGGACCTTAAATTTCTTTTCGTAATATTTGCGGATAACTTTTGCGCCTGCTTCTGCAGCCTTTAATGCAATATCTAATTCTTTCACTTAGAGGCCTTTCATTGCGTGATCTAAATCTGCGCGAAGATCTTCAAGATTTTCAATTCCCACAGAGATGCGGATGAGGCCGTCATGGATTCCCAGTTTTGCTCGCATTTCAGCGGGTACACTTGCATGCGTCATAATGGCCGGATGTTCGATGAGGCTTTCGACGCCTCCTAAGCTTTCGGCGCAGGCAAAGATATTCACATTCGAGAGAATTTTTTTTGCAGCCGTAAGGCCGCCTTTTGCTACAAAGCTAATCATGCCACCGTAACCCCGCGCCTGCCTCTTGGCGAGCTCATGCTGTGGATGTGAGGAAAGGCCAGGATAAATGACACGCTCCACTTGAGGATGCTTTTCAAGCCAGGCAGCAAGCTCCGCCGCATTTTCAGCATGACGTTGCATTCGAACATGCAGGGTTTTTGTTCCTCGCATGGTGAGAAAGCAGTCCATTGGTCCGGGCACGGCGCCGAGTGTATTTTGAAAAAATTTCAGGCGTTCAAAAAATTCATCATGATTCGTGCCGACAAATCCTCCAACAACGTCTGAATGCCCACCAATATACTTAGTCGTTGAATGCAAAACGATGGAGGCGCCCAATTCCAATGGATTTTGAAAATAGGGTGACATGAACGTATTATCAACGAGGCATAAGATCTCTTTGTTTTTGCAGAATTTGGCAATCGCTGCGATATCGATTAATTTCAGCAAGGGATTCGTAGGGGTTTCTATCCAGACCAGTTTTGTATTCGGCTTGATATATTTTTCGAGCTCCCCGCCTTTTGTGAGATCTACAAAATCTACAGCAAGACCGAATTGTGCAAAAGCCTTTGTAAAAAGGCGATATGTGCCCCCATAAACATCATCACAGCAGACAATATGATCGCCGCTCTTTAACGTATGAAGAGTCGACATCATTGCGGCGCATCCAGAAGAAAAACAGGCGCCATATTTTGCTTTTTCAAGTGCGGCGAGATTTTTTTCAAGTGCGGTTCGAGTCGGATTCTGGCTTCTCGCGTATTCGTAGCCTTTGTGAATGCCAGGGCCTTCTTGTACGAAGGTGGACGTTTGAAAAATCGGTGTCATGATCGCGCCCGTGGTTGGATCGGGATATTGTCCGGCGTGAATGGCCAATGTTTCAAATTTTAATCCTGATTTAGATTCTTTCATGCTGTTCTCCTACTGTAAAAATCAAGCAGATCTATTTTTGTAATCACGCCCAATACTTTTTTTCCCTCTGCAACGACAGGGACTTTGTCGGCCTTCAGCAGGCTTTGAACTTTTTGAATCGAGTCATCGAGGTTGACCGTGTCGACCTGTCGCACAATAAACGGATCAATGGGTTTCATCAGATTGGCTGAGCCTCCGATGACCGCGTTGAGAAGATCGTATTCAGCGATGATGCCGACAAGGCTATCACGTTCGTCAATAACCGGCATTTGCGAGACTCCCGTTTTCTTAAATCGATCGATACAATCACGCGCGATATCTGTGGCGCGACAAGTGAGAATATTGGAGGGATTAAAAACATCACGCACCAAAATTTCTGGTTCGTCGAGCATGCCGTGTTCTCTCATCCAGTCGTCGTTGAAGACTTTAGAAAGATAACGCGATCCCGAATCTGGTATCAGAACCACAGCCAATCCAGAACTCTTCTGCGTCTTCGCCCATTTGATCGCTCCTGCGACAGCCGATCCGCAAGAGCCACCAACAAAGAGGCCTTCCGTTCGAGCGAGTTTTCGCGCGTAGGAAAAAGATTCTCTGTCGGAAACCTGCACGACTTCGTCGATAATATTGAAGTCAACCGTTGAGGGCATGAAGTCTTCACCAATTCCTTCGACTTTATAGACATAGGCTGGCCCCATTTTTCCGGTCTTCTTAAATTCTGTATAGATGCTTCCTTCAGGATCCACCCCGATGATTTTTATTTTCGGATTTTTTTCTTTGAGATAACGGCCCGCTCCTGAAACTGTGCCTCCAGTTCCAAGACCGCCGATGAAGGCCGTGATTTTTCCTTCTGTTTGCTCCCAAATCTCGGGTCCGGTGGTTTCATAGTGCGCCTGCGGATTGTCTGGGTTGTGATATTGATTTGCATAAAATGCGTTTGGCGTTTCGGTGGCTAATCTTTTTGCAACTGAATAATACGAGCGAGGATCTTCTGGTTCAACATTTGTGGGTGTCACGACTACTTTTGCTCCGAAGGCGCGAAGAGCTTGAATTTTTTCGAGTGACATTTTATCTGGCATCACAAAAACAGATTTATATCCCTTCACCGCTGCAACAAGTGCCAATCCCATGCCCGTATTTCCGCTGGTGGCTTCAACAATAGTGCCTCCGGGTTTGAGCTCGCCCCGTTTTTCAGCTTCATTAATTATTTTGATGGCGATGCGATCTTTGACGCTCGCTCCAGGATTAAAAAATTCAATTTTTGCGCAAAGATCAAGATTGAGCCCGGCTCCAAGTTTTGGAAGCCGAACAATAGGAGTTCTGCCAACGGTATCAAGAATCGTGGAATAAATCATGAGGTCCACGTTAATTGTTCTCAGATACTTCATTCAATCAGAATCATTTGAATTGCTTGCAATTGATGACACGGCTTAGTCTTTGGATAGATTTATGGGAAATCGCTTTTTTAGGCCTGAAGTGGCGCATTCATTGGAAGAGATTAGGGATTATGTCAAATCGTCGTCTGAGTCTCTTCAGTTATCAAAAAAATCTCTCGCACTGATCGAAAAAGGTGCAAAAATTGTGCACAAAGCGAGTTCTTCAAAGCGTCCGATCTACGGCATTAATACGGGTTTCGGTCGCTTGGCTCAAAAGAAGATTCCAGATCGTGATCTCGTTCGTCTTCAAGTCAATATTTTGAGATCTCATGCTTGTGGCATCGGGGAGCCCGTCTCGGAATCTGTCACTCGACGATTGCTGGTTTTGCGGGCGCTCAGTTTGGGCAAAGGTCACAGTGGAGTGGCAAGCTCGTTGGTCCAGCGGCATTTGGATTATCTCAATCTTCAGCTGGTTCCATATATACCCATTCAGGGAAGCGTCGGGGCTAGCGGGGATTTGGCGCCACTCGCACATTTGGGCCTGACGTTTATGGGCGAGGGTGAATTTGTTTTGAAAGGGTCGAGACGTTCGGCGGGAACTGTGCTCAAATCGGCGCGATTGAAGCCTTTGGCGATTGGTCCAAAAGAAGGTTTGGCTTTAGTCAATGGCACTCAGTTTTCTCTTGCTCTCGCCCTCGAAGCTTATGATTCGCTGCAGAGCTTGATGAGGCCGATGGAAGCGGCAGCCGCTTTGACAATCGAAGCCCATCGTGCAACGGCGGCAGTTTTTGATGAGCGACTTCATTTGTTGAAAGCGCATCCTCATCAACGTCAGGTTGCAAAAAAATTTCGCGAAATGTTGAAAGGCTCAACGCATATGACCGGGCATGCAGATTGTGATCTTGTTCAGGATGCGTATTCGTTTCGATGTATCCCACAAGTGCTTGGCCCATGTTATGCGCTGATCGAGCAAGCTCGCCAATTTTTGGAAGACGAAGTGAACTCTGTTTCTGATAATCCGGTAATTGTCTTTCAGGGCGAAGAATTATTATCCGGGGGGCATTTTCATGCGCATGCAGTGAGCTTTGCGAGTGATCTGCTGTCGATGGCAGCAACGACGATGTCGAACTTGGTGGAACGCCGAATTGATCAGCTGGTGAATCCATTGACGACGAGAGGCAACGCATTTTTGGCGGATGAGGCGGGCGTGGAGAGTGGGCTCATGATTTTGCAGACTGCTGTTGCGGCGCTTGCAAGTGAGAATAAGACGCTGGTGCATCCGGCGTCGGCGGATACGATTCCGACAAATGGAAATCAAGAAGATCATGTCAGTATGGCTCCTTGGGCAGCTCGAAAGGCTGCCTCTATTATCGAAAACTTGAGGCGTATCGTTGCCGCAGAGATTCTTGCGTCAGTGAGAGGCTGCTTACGTGAGAAAGAAAAAATGAAGCTTTCTTATAGTCCGTTTGTCGAAAAAGAACTGTCGCATTGGACGCGCGTCGTTCCAGAGCTGTCTGGTCGAGGCGATCTGCATTTTGGAAGACTTTGGGAAGCGGTGATTCGCGAAATTTCGTGAGGCTCACCGCTGACATTTTTCAGAGTCGAAAAGTCGCCAACCCTTCGTGGGCCGTCAACTACTTGCGCAGATATTCTCCCAGTCGGCGTGCGGCAAGCACGCATTGTCCAAAAGTAGATGAAGCTGGCATGCCTTGAGCGAGTTGAGAGAGCCGGAGTCTTTGCGATTCAAGTCCTTTTGCAGCCTCTGGAATTTTATAGCTCTGAGCGGCGGAGACGAAACCTTCAAGTCGTGCGGCGCGTCCTAAGCTAAAAATACGTTCAATGGCTTCTTGTCCTGCATAGGTCACGGAGGGCGTCGCTTGTGCTCTGAATCGTGTTAAGAGGCCGAGCCGGCTCAAATTAAAGGTTACCAAGGCCCCAAAGGACCTTTCATAATCACCTTACCGAAAACTTAACTTTTAGAACCCGCTTGGGGAGGTGGTACAAAATGAGCTTTGGGGCAAAAAGAGAATATCTCAAGGAAATTTGGGGGCGCTATCAAAAATCGACACGGAATCAAAAATCTCTGATTTTGGACGAATTTTGTGAGGTTACTGGGCTACATTTTGGATGTTTTATTCCAGGAAGATCAGTCGCGAATACGAGAAAAGACGGCCGCCGAAAATTTTGCAGCACTCCGAAAAATGGCACTGAGTCTATTGAAACGAGCTCCAGAGCCTTGGAAAAAAAGTGGAAATCGAAAATTCAGCATGGCCGGCAAAGGCCGACATGCTACCCGTCATCCCGAGGAATATCTCAGCAGAGTCTTTTTAAGCGGAATTTAAATGATTTCGCCCTGCCTCGCTGACGAGGCCGGAGTGATTGGCGTACCTCACAAATCTCGATAATCGTTATTCTCTTTGATACTTAGTTTTCGCCGCGACACTTCGCAAGTGCCATCAGCAACACTAGGAACTTGAGCCAAGTTTGAGGGAAACTGGGAACCTGATGCCCACTTTCGGGATTCTTTGGGTCATCCCGCTTTAACAAATCTATTCAGATTCCCTATTTTCCTCAATGCGCTGAGCTGCTAGGCCTCAAATTGATGGGGTTTTTTGCGATTCTGATGGGTTCTCTCTTGTGCTCTCTTCCAGCTCGGCAGCTGTCGTCCGTTTCTCAATTTGCGTTTGAGGGGCGATCAATCACTGTCGTTGCCATTGATCCTGCTCACCCTCAGTCCGATCTCGCTCTGGGAGAAGTCGAGCTTGCACAGGTGTTGCTCGATCGGGCTGCACGATGGCGTCTTCAGCATAGACAGAAATTTTATTTGGAGCGTCTCAAACGAGAGGTTCCAATCCAGTTTTTAACCGACCTTGAGACCTCAAAAGCTTCGCGGCCTCTAGAGCGATCCTCGCTTATTTTCTTTTTGTCAGATGAACCGCAAGATATGGTGGCGAGCATCGAGTATGTCTGGAGATCTCAGCGCAAAGATGAGCTTCCTTCCGAGCGAGATTTTCATTTTAAATTTGAGAACGATGTTCTGGGAGAACTTGTTTCATTTGAGATCGAGGATCATTTATCTCAGAAATTTCTTCCGGTGCTCTTAAAGATATTTCATGAATTAGGAGTCGCAAGGCAGAAGCTTAAAACAGCTGCTGGAGTCTGGACCTATCCACGAAGATTTGTGATGACGACCTTCAGCGATTTTCTGCCCTATTATTCACGATTCAGCTTTAATCCTTCGCAAGAGCAACCTGACTCTCGTAAATTTCCAGACATAATCGCCATGGAAATTCTGAGAGAGATATTTGAAAATCATTTGGTTCCAAGTTTTAGAAGACGAACACTGGCGAGGAATCTGAAAATCACAGAGGAATCGTCTGTGGATACAGATTTTCGAATGTTATTCGATCGATGGAAGCTACCTTCGCCAGCTGGTGAATGCCAGGCTCACCTTGGAATTGTGTCTCAGATCTTGGCAAAAAAATTTCCTCGCGGAAGTGTGCAGGTGCGATCGCTCGTCAGACAGGTCGTTTCGCAACCCTAAGACATTCTATCTCTGTTTGGCGTCGAAGCTCGGCGAGGGAATGGTTTTCGGTTGTCGCATAGCTGAGAAGCGCTCCGGTGATGATATTTTGAATAAGTTGCCCGCGAATCTTAGATTCTCTTTCGTTCAGTCCACTTGCTCTTAAAATACCCGCAATGCGATCGAGGCCCGCTTTTCTGTATTTCGAGTGAAGGGTTTTGAGTTCCGGGTGTAGTCTGAGTTTAAAAAAGAAAAGGAGCATCAGAGTCATTCTCTGCGGATCCGCGTTTTGCCAATCAAAAGCTCCGCGAACATAGCCTCTCACTTGCGCTGAAATGGACTTTGCGGTTGCAATCTGCTGGATCGTCGTGGACTGGCCTTGAACAAAAAGATTTTCAAAACATGCCAGAATGATCGAGGTGGAGCTTTCAAAATAGTAACGAATATGAGCTCTGTTGGTCTTAAGTTCTTGGGCAAGTGTATTGAAGTTAACAAAATTCGGACCCTGATCGACCAAGATGCGAGCCGCGGCTTCGACAATTCGATGTCGAGTGGACGAAGCCTCGGGGCGTTGAATTATGGCAGCTTTCATCGAGAGACTTGTAACCTACCAGAATATTTATTGCAACTCGGTCGGCCATCTCTGCTTCTACAAATTTTATACAAATGTATAAAACCATTGACGGAGCTTTTCCCCGGCTGATACGACCAAATCATTCCTATGGAGGGTTGATATGAGGGTAAAGTTAGCGCTATTTCTCAGTTTCTGTTTTTCTCAGACCGTTTCAGCTGCCGACGTAGAAGGGCCAAAAGTTCTCACTTTAGACAGCAGGTTTGTAGATGGTCTGGATCCTCACCAATGTCAGGATTTCATGAGAAGGCTTGCAGATTCATTGACTCCTCTTCCGGTTTCTTTGGTTGGGGCATTTCTCGAGCAAATTCAGTTTGAACGATTGCTTGGAAGAGAATTTAAACTTTTCAATGAGCGGGGCGGATGTATAGACTCGTTCGTACTTGAAACGACCGCGCCTGTCGTCTTACCGGGGCGCTTTCTTGCAAGACGGCTCAGCGATCATTCCCCGATGTTTGCTCAATTCGCTTATGACTTGGACGAAAATAATATGCCCATTCGTTGGCGAGTTCGTCTCAAGTATTATGAGGACCGAGGTTTCAACTATGAATTTTCACTTGCTGACGATTTCTTAGGCGGAAAAGTTGTTCGTGCGAATTGGCCTCAAAATTCTTTTGTTCAATTGCTTCCGTTAGGCGCGCCTTGACATCGTAGAGGTACGTTAGGAGCGGGACGAGGACGCTTAATTCTTGCCGGTCCCGGTTGTCCCGCCGGCCACAGTCGCTGCCAGACTTTGAGAGCACCCCTGCCTTACGAGTCGAGTGACTAGTCCGTCAATACCATCAAGTTCTCTATTCGTCGTAAATTGAAGCTCCGCAATCTGGGTCTGGCGTGCAGCGAGATCGCTAAAACGGGGAGCTTGAAATAGATCTCTGCGGCTTAATAAAAACTCTTGGCGATCTTGACCATAACCTCCGAATAATTTCGGAAGAGTACTTAGTGACCAACCCCCATCAATGGCTCTCGGCTGATCCGCAGGGTTCAACATCTTTTGGAGAGTGGCTTCGATCACGAAATATTGCCTGTCGGAGGGAACTAATTTTTCAAAGAGAACAGGAAATCGAGCGAGATCTGACCACGCATAATTCGCACTGTTGCTTTCTCCACGCTCTAATAACGCGTTAGTAAATGCTGTTTTTAAATCAGAATCGACAAGCTGCCAGACGGGTGATTCATGCTTCGGCGTTGAAGACGGGTCGAGAGATTCAGCGAGAGCCTGTACTCCCAAAATTCTGACCAAAACACTTCCTGCGGGCCGATCGATTTCTCGCAAACTCAGATCTCTTTTATATTCTTGAGTGAGCGATTTAATGATCGCGGCCTTCAGTTTTGGATTCGAAGTAATGAATGTGGGGCTTTTCTCTGCGTATTCTAAACTGGCACGACTTAAGACTCGAGCGACTTCGTAATCGGAGATCGACGGATCCTGCAAGTCGGAGAAGAAAGAGGCTGAAGGCATGAGAACCTCCGCGAAAACTTTTTGAAAAACTTATGACGTGGCCATCGTCAAAATGGCATATCCGATCGCGCGAATTCTATAACTCCCATTTGTGACAAGCGTTCCGAGCCTTTGTGCGTGCAAATCTATGGTTTGTGATGGATTGAAACCCAGGCTAAGTTGGCCGACAGTTTTAAATTGAAATCCAAACGAGTCACCAATATTTTCTGCTGTATAAATAGGATCAGTGCTCAAACGTAATCGTTCCGACAGACAATATCGAAGCAGGACCTTTTTGACCAATGGTCGCAACGGATTTGAAAACTGTCGCGTAAGTTCGTCGAGCCTTTCAAGAATCTGTGGCCATCTTTCTTGCACAATGGACGTCTCTAAAACTGGCCCGGATGAAGATTGACCCATGAGCCAAGCTAGAGAGCTTTGCATTGAGCTTACATAGATTCGATAATCTCCCTGTGGAAAATTCAACAATCTGTTGAGAGGGGTTTGTTCGGAACTATCCGCACAGACCTGAAATATTGATAGTGAACATAGCAAAAAAATTGACGAAAAAATTTTCACGGCAAAACTCTCCTCAGGTTGGTCACTTGGTTTTTGGTCACTTGGTTTGTTTAGTCTGAGGTCTAACCCGGGCCGCATATAACCTCAAGACTTAAATGAGAGGGGTCTCGGGTCTGAACTTATTCTATTTAAAATGGGTTCCGCTGATTTTACCCCTGGCTTAGATCTTGCAGTGATTTCTGATGTGAGACACGAACCGGGGATATCTTGGAGAATTGAGTTTCTGGGCTTTGGAAAACTCCAGCATTTCGTTTGTGCTTTCATCTTTTCAGGCTCTGCTTGCTTTGCAGCTCTCAGCCCTGAAGACAAGCAAGAGTTGAAAGAGCGCCAGGAATTTCATCTGGCACAAACACGGCGACCCATGATGGACGGGGACTTTCGGAGCTTTCAGCAAGACTTTTCTAAATTTTTCCAGAAGCTCAGTGAGGCGGATGGTTTGAACGATGTAAGTGATCGGCAACTCGTCGACAACTTTGGATCTGCCGTTTTGAATTCGATGGCGAAACGTCAGGTTAACAGCCTCATTAGGTACGCAAAAAATTATTCAGCGATTTTCGATATTTTATTGAAGGCGTTCGGCCATCGTCTCGATGCTCGTACAGTTTTGATGCTCGTCACTCTGCCGGAGAGCGAAAAAATAAGAGCCCAAGCAGCCATTGCCGGTCGTGATATTGAGGCGACAGAACTTGAACGGTTAAGAATTGCGACAGCAGTTGCTCACGATTCCGATAACCAGGTTCGTCTCGAGGCTGAGCTTTATTTTAATCATCCGATATCCGATGCAATCGTTCGCGCCGCTGAAACCTTGATGCTCCAGGCAAAGACCCCTCGGCAGCAACTGTCAATTATGAGAGCGGTTTCGAAATATCATGCGCCAGCGAGTGGGGTAAACCCAAGATTAAAATTTATTCAGGACGTCTTTGATTCGAGCTCCAAGGTTGAAGTGAAACAACTTGCTTTGGTGATTCTGGGCTTTGGAATGATGGCGACAGACGCTGAGTCTCGGCGAATTTATGAAACGGCTGCTTCGTCTGATGCGCCCTTGATGAAATCACTCGGAGAGAAAATTCAGGTAGTGCTTTTTGGTAGCACCGGCGAGGATGGCGAAATATTTCAGAAGTGTATTCAACTTTTCCGTGAGTTATCTGCCGTTCATGCGAACTGAATAAACTGTCGTGAGATTCTGAGGAAATCCATCGGAGTTTCCATTTTTTATTGCATAACATACAAATGTATGGAAGACAGCGATCTATGGACGCGGAGCAAACAAGTATTCATCGCAGAGCTCGTGAGTTTGCGGATGGGCTGAGAATTAAAGAGGCAGATTTGCTTGAGCTCTTTCAAGATATCGAAAAGTACAAGGTTCATCTTGCGGCTGGATATCCTTCGGTTTTTTTGTATGCGACGGAGGAACTCAGTATGTCCGAGAGTCAGGCGTATGTTTTTATTCGTGTGGCCCGTAAGGCCGTCGAGATTCCAGAGCTGAAAACAGAAATCAAGACCGGTCGGTTGGCGATTACCAAAGCCCATCGTATCGCTGCAATCATCACTCATGAGAATAAGCATGAGTGGATTGAGAAGGCCAAAAATTTGTCGAAGCATTTTTTGGAAATTGAGGTGATGCGGGTGAATCCAGAGGCAAATTCTAAGGAATCTTTGCGAAGAGTTTCCGAAACACATTTCTCACTGCGCTTAAGTTTAACGGATGAAGTTGTACAAAAGGTAAAACGAGTTCAGAATTTGGAATCTACACGTCTTCGACAAAACAGATCCTTGGAGCAAACGGTCGAAGCCACCTTGGATTTCTATTTGAAGCAGAAAGATCCCCTGTTGAAGTGTGTTAAAAAAACAAAGGAAAGGAATATCGAGAATTTAACGTCGGGTGCTGCTGTGCCCGGGCAGAGTGTTGGGGATATTGGCTATGTGCGTAAGCCATTGACAGAATTGCAGCGAGCGCAGGTTTTAAAGAGAGATAAGGCCTGCTGTCAGTTTAGAAATGATGGCGGAAGAATCTGCGGCGCTGAGAGATTTGTGGAGATCCATCATAAAATTCCCGTAAGTCAGGGCGGTATGAACGATCTGGATAACTTGATCTCCCTCTGCTGGCAGCATCATCATTTTCTTCATGGTGAGGAATTGATTGATCATCACCCCAAGAAAAGAGAATCTCTCCTGGTAAGACATGGGAGTGAAAAAAATGGGACTACATAAAAAAGGCGGTTTAGAGTGCAAGGGTTGGGTGCAAGAAGCGGCACTGCGAATGCTTGAAAATAATTTGCATGCGGAAGTGGCTGAGGACCCTGCAAATCTCGTCGTCTATGGAGGCCGTGGTAAGGCAGCCCGTAATCACCAGGCATTGGCTGCAATCAAGGCAAGTCTTCGAGGCTTGGGCGATGATGAGACTTTGCTGGTTCAGTCGGGCAAGCCTGTTGGAATTCTGAGATCGCATCCAGATGCTCCTCGGGTTCTTTTGGCCAACTCCAATCTCGTTCCAAAATGGGCGACATGGGAAGTCTTTGATGAGCTCGAAAAAAAGGGTCTCATGATGTATGGCCAGATGACGGCCGGATCTTGGATCTATATTGGGACTCAGGGAATTTTGCAGGGCACATACGAAACATTCGCGGCCTGTGGACGCCAACATTTTGGGGGAGATCTGTCAGGCCAATGGATTCTCTCTGGGGGTCTTGGTGGTATGGGTGGCGCTCAGCCGAGTGCTGCCGTATTTGCGGGGGCTAGTTTTTTAGGTGTGGATGTTAATCCACAGGCCATTCAGAGACGAATCAATACAAAATATCTCGATTGCATGACGTATTCCTTAGACGAAGCGCTCTCTTGGATTGATGAATCGTGTCGAAAAAAACGGCCAATATCTGTCGGGCTCGTTGCGAATGCCGCGACGGTCTTCAATGATTTACTGTCGCGAGGAATCATTCCTTCGATCGTGACAGATCAGACGTCAGCCCATGATCCTATTTATGGCTATGTGCCTGAAGGGGTCACGATCGAAGAATTGGACGCCGCTCGATCAGATAAGGAAGGCTATAAAAAGAGAAGCTTGGCGACCATGATAAAACATTGCAGTGCAATGGTGGAATTTCAAAAGAGGGGCTCAATTGTTTTTGATTACGGAAATAATTTGCGGGGATTTGCAAAAGAGGCTGGCTTTGACCAGGCATTTTCTTATCCGGGTTTCGTGCCGGCTTATATTCGTCCGTTGTTTTGTGAAGGAAGTGGGCCATTTCGGTGGGTTGCTCTGTCGGGAGATCCGCAAGATATACGCGTTACCGACCAGGCTTTGATGGATATTTTTCCGGAGAACAAACATTTGCAGCGTTGGCTGACCCGAGCACAAGAACGAGTTGCGTTTCAGGGATTGCCGTCGCGAATTTGCTGGCTCAAATATGGGGATCGAGCTGAAGCAGGCTTGTTGTTCAACGAACTTGTGCGTTCTGGCAAAGTATCCGCTCCGATCGTGATTGGACGAGACCATCTCGATTGTGGATCTGTCGCATCGCCGTTTCGAGAGACCGAAGCGATGAAGGATGGCAGTGATGCGGTAAGCGATTGGCCGATTCTGAATGCTTTGATTAATACGGCAAATGGAGCTTCCTGGGTCAGCTTTCATCACGGAGGTGGTGTTGGCATGGGTTATTCTCAGCATGCAGGCATGGTTATCGTGGCCGATGGAACCGCGGAGGCGGCAAGGCGCCTGGAGAGGGTTTTGACGTCAGATCCCGCGATGGGTGTGATTCGCCATGCGGATGCTGGATATGAGGAGGCTAAATCGTTTGCCAAAGAGCATCGAATTAAGATTCCCTTACTTTGATGCTCTACGAAGTCGCGGTTCCAAGTCCGCTTCGAAAACTTTTTACGTATGAATCCGACCAAGTCTTGACTCAGGGGCTTCGCGTACGCATTCCCTTTCGATCTCGAGAAATGGTGGGCATTGTTTGGAGAACGACGGAAAATACTCCCCGCGGGCTTAAACCCATACTTCATGTGTATGATGAGAAGCCATTGCTGAATCCGCAGACTCTGCACTTTTTTGAAAAAGCGGCGGAGTATTACGGAATTTCGCTAGGTGAATTGCTGGCGGGTGCTTTGCCTGAATCTCTATTGAAAGGGGATTCTCTGGACGCACTTGCCGCGAAACATTTTGTTTCGGCGCTTCCGGC
>CAZVFP010000010.1:35544-102842 GCA_964626465.1 uncultured Bacteriovoracaceae bacterium
AGGCGCAGAAAAATATCGTTGATCGAATTTCGGCATCTCTGAACTTTGATATTCATTTGCTGCATGGGGAAACAGGCTCTGGAAAGACTGAAGTCTATAGCTATCTTTTCGATCAGGCTTTGGTCAGTGGCGGGCAGGTTCTTTTTCTTGTTCCAGAAATTAGTTTGACCCCACAACTTGAAAAACGTTTGGCAGATCGGCTCGGCGGCGAAATTTCTGTTTACCATTCTCAACTCGCCGAGAAGAAACGACGAATGGCTCATCATTCAGCCCTTTCGGGTCGCGCAGATATTTTTCTTGGAGCGCGATCGGCTCTTTTTTTGCCGTATTCAAATCTAAAACTCATCATTGTCGATGAAGAGCATGATGGCTCTTATAAACAGAGTGAGAGAGGCCCCTATCAGGCTCGTGATCTTGCCATTTTGAGAGCAAAACTTTTGGATATTCCTGTCGTATTGGGTTCGGCCACGCCCAGTCTTGAATCCTTCTATCGTGTAAAAATACAACAATCGCCTTATTATCGTATGCCGGCATTTTATCGCTCGCCTCTTCCAAATCTGGAAATCGTCGATCTCAAGGAGGCGTGGAAATCTGAGGCGAAGTCATTCATTTCTGACAAATTACACGACGCAATCGTCAATCGACTCGAAAAGAAGGAACAATCATTAATATTTCTGAACCGCCGAGGAACATCATCTCAGCGCATATGCATTGCTTGTGGTGCGCGTGATGAATGTCAGAATTGTTCAACAACACTGACCGTGCATGAAGACTTGCGAGTGATGGTCTGTCACTGGTGTGGATTCCAACGCCGACTTCAGGATCACTGCAAGACTTGTCAAGGCGATAAGTTTTTTAAGGGAGGAATCGGAACGAAGCAGGTTGAAATTGATCTGAAATCTCGATTTCCAGATGCGCGCATTGCTCGACTTGATCGCGATGAGTTGACGAGCAGAAAGACTTTGCCGCGGCTCATTGCAGATTTTTCATCTGGCAAAATTGATATTCTTGTTGGCACACAAATGATTTCAAAGGGAATTGATATTCCCAATCTGTCGCTCGTCGGAATTGTGTTGGCGGATCAGGGTTGGGGAGTTCCTGATTTTCGTTCGATGGAGCGGTCTTTGCAGCTAATGCTGCAGCTTCGAGGTCGTGGTGGGCGACGAGGGCAAGAGACTTCGCTGATTATTCAAACATTTCAGTCGACTCATCCCGTATTTGGTTTGCTGCGACTCGAAGATCCCATGAAAGAATTCTACGAATCTGAATTGAAAGTCCGAGAAATGACGTTTCTTCCTCCCTATTCTCGGCTGGCGCTCTGGACTCTGTCTCATCGATCAGAATCGTTGGCCTTTGAGGAGGCGCAGGTTCTCGCCCGTCGCATGCAAAAAATGGCGGCGGCCTTGAATATCCTTATTGTTGGTCCGACCCCCGCGCCGTTGCATCGTTGGAAAAATTCATTTAGATACCAGATTCTCATGAAAGATAAGCTGAAAGGGCATCTGACGACGCTTATAAGCGCTGTTCTGGAGGATATCGAAAAATTGAAGCTATCCTCTAAGGTGCGGATAGATCGAGATCCCTATCAATTTCTGTAAAGCATTTCTGTAAATCCATCTCGTAGACCAATATACCAGCATCTGGTAGCGATCGTTCATGAGTCGTGGATCTCTCATTCGAGCCATGAGTTTTGGCCTTGTTTGGCTGGCAGTATTTTTTTTGGCGGTTTCTTATGTCACCCGTGAAAAGAATCGAGCTCGCTTCGAATTTTTTGTATCACATTCTGGAATTATTTCAGCCCTTCAGCGTGAGACGTGGCTTCCAGATGAAAGCCTCCTTCAACCAGGAGATCAGATTCTTGCCGTTGATGGCGTTCCATTTCAAGCTGTTGAGACTCACAAATATCTTGCCGAGCATCGAGCTGCCGATTTTACGAATTTGAAAATTCAACGTGGCTTCGATTCGAAAATTGTTAAAACACAGCTGAGGCGATATACGAAGAATGATATTCTGGTTCTCTTTATACTGCCCCTGATCGTCTCGTTGGTCTTTCTTGGTTTTGCAATCGGCGTTCTGGCCTCGCGTGAAGCTTCAAAGAAATATTGGGATGCCGTCCGTATTTTTTCTCTCTTGTGTTGGTTGGTTTCTCTTTTTTTTGTAGGATTTTTGCCGACGGTCACATTGGGTTGGCCATTCAGCTTTTCTAGTTTTCTGCCACTTGTCGGGGCGCTTATATTTCATTTGTTTTTGGTCTATCCAAAGTTGAAGTTTACTGGTCGGACAAGAGCTATTTTGTTGTCTTGTTTTTATTCTTTTTCAGTATTTCTTGTTTTTGCTGAACATCGATCATTGTTTTCTCCGTATTTTAATATTCAACAATTCAACTTTTTTTATAGTCTTTTGGGTTGCCTTGCTGGATTTGCTTCAATTGCAAACACTTTGCTGACAAGCCAAGATTTTTGGGCCCGTCGGCGAGCTCGTCTTTTGAGCCTAGCTATTTTAGGTTCGTTCATCGCGGGTGCAAGCGTATTCGTCGCGTCGCTGTGGGATGCGCCTCGGATTTCGCTTGAGCGAATATTGGGTGCGTCGCTGGTCTTTCCGTCGGCATTCGCAGCGATCTTTTTGAAAGAGAATGTCTTCAATGTTGAGCGGGTCTTTCGCCGTGGAATACATCAATTGTTATTACTCGGTGTTGGCATCTCATTCGCTGTTTTGTTGGGTTGGGCTTGGAGTGAATCTCGAATCGCACCTCATCAGGAATGGATTCTGTGGGTGATGATCGCGGTGGTTGTTTTGCTTGGTGCGAAGCCTTCCGGCATTTGGTTCGAAGAAGGGATTCATCGTCTCATTCGAACGCGGGTTAAGTATCCAGCGATCTTTGAGTTTGTTGAGGCGTCGCCCACGGCCGTCGCTTTTTTGGAAAGATTCTTTCAGCATGCTGAGTATCATTTGCGATTGAAAGATATGACGGTTTCGTTTGTGCAAGATCCGACGCTTCCCTATGGAGATTCCAATCAACAAACATGGCAGTATCATCAAGGTGAGATCAAACGACTGTTCGAGCGACCAAGTAAGCAACAGTTTTATTTTCACTTATTGCGAGGAGATCGGGTTATTGGTGAATTCGGTTTCGAGGGTGGAGATTCGATTGCCTTTGATCCTGAAACCTCGCGTGAGTGGGCTCAGACGATCAAAGATTTAGCCCGAGCTTTAGAAATTATCGGGCTGCGTGAATTTATTGAGATTCAGCAAGGGCTTCTTGCCGCTGGTCGCATGCAGGCTCTGTTGGCTCATCACATGAAAAATCCTCTGGCTATCATTAAGGTTTGTGCAGGATTGCTGCAGAATAAATCGCGGGGGGATGATGAATCTGAAGAGCTTCTGAGAACGATTCAAAACGAAGTAGGTCGAGTCTCGCGGGCGGTTCAGAGTGTCTTTGATCACTCAGGTCGCGTGGGTCAGAGAAATTTATTGAATCTCAAGGTTCTTCTTTATCAATTGAGAGAGAATATTTTGTCTCGCTTTCCAGATCGAGAGATAAAAGTGATTAGTCTCGAGTCGGCCGTCGACGGAAAAGCAGAAGACGACGATCGTCCTATTAGCATTTGGATGGAGGAGGAGGGCTTTCGTCAAACTCTTAATAATCTCATGGTCAATGCATTTGAAGCGGGTGCGCAAAAGGTCACCATTGAAGTGAAGCTTTCGTCCGCTCGAATTCTATTTGTAGTCACCGATGACGGACCAGGACTTCCTGAGCGACTGGATCTTTTTAAACCCTTTGTGACGACAAAAACCAATGGCACGGGTCTCGGATTGGTGCATGTGAAGGCCTTCGTCGATCGAAATCGTGGAAATATTCGAGTTCAGTCGAAGCTAGGAAGCGGCACGTCCTTTACTTTGGAGTTCTCAAAGCAATATATTATGAATGAGGTCCTATGACAGTCGTACATGATGCAGAGTTGCAGCGGCCCCAGGTTCTCGTGATTGATGACGAAGTGGCTATGGTCCGTTCGCTTGAACTCTTGCTTCGATCTCATGCGACAATTCACAAGGCGTATTCAGTGCCTGAGGCTGAACAGCTTTTTCAGGCGGGAAAAAAAATTGATTGCGTGATTACGGATGTCACTATGCCAGAAGCAAGTGGACTGACGATTTTAGATTATTTGCGCCGAAAGGGTGAAGAAATCCCGGTCATCGTGATGACGGCCTATTCTAGTGTTCCGCAAGCTGTCGATGCGATTCAGCGCGGTGCGTTCGAGTATATCGTAAAACCGTTTGAAAATACCGACATGCTCTCGGCCGTGAAAAAAGCGATTGCCAAAAAGGGTCTTGCCTATGGTGAATCGAAAAGTCTTCCTGATGGCTGGATCTGCAATAGCCAGGCCATGAAAGAATTCGTCGTGACTGCGGAGAGAGCGAGTGAAAGCCAGTGTGTGTTGATTTGCGGTGAAACGGGAGTGGGCAAGGGCCGCGCTGCACGTTGGATGCATGAAAAAAGTTCGCGCTCAAAAAAAGATTTTTTGGTCATCGATGGGCGAGCGCATGTGGATGATGCCAAAGACTTGGTTGCCACTTGCCCGCGTGGTGGGACGCTTTTTGTTGCGGAGGTTTTTTCTTTGCCGAGAAAACTTCAGGACCAACTCATCGAGGTTTTGGCACTTGGAAAAATTTCTGTGATTGCATCTTGTAGTGTGACTCCGTCTCTTCAGTCTGTGCCCGAGTTTCGAGAGGATTTGTTTGATCGATTGATGTCAGTCACTATTCGGTTTCCGAATTTGGCCGAGCGAGCTGAGGATTTTGAAGCTCTGGTCTATCGAATCGTGAATGGAATTGCTGAGAGATGGAGCCTGACACAGCTTCGACTGGATGCGTCCGCCTTGGCTAAACTGAAAAGCGGAGCATTTCCCGGCAATGTGCGTGAGCTTGAAAAAGTTTTAGAACGAGCAGCTCTTCAGGCCAGAACCGGGCTTATCAGTGAAGCAAATATTGATTTATCGGGATCGGAATTGAAGGATTTGCTTCCCTTTTCAATTCCTCTGGAAAATGGATGGAATCGCCTGGAGGCTCTTCGACAAGGGCTTGAAAAAGAATTAATGGTTCGAGCTCTAGAAAAATATCCAAATACCTCGAATACAGAAATTGCTCAGATTTTGGGAACAACTCGACGTGTTCTCGAGTTGCGAATGAAGGAGTATGGCATTCGAGAAACCTAGAGGCGCCTCTCAAGAATGAAAGCAATGAGTTTTGTCTAACGGCTGAGAATTTCCATCGGAGTGGAGAGGGTTCTTTCGGGGTTACGGATCATGGCCATTCTGTAAATTCTATCTTTGGTCATCAGAATTAGGTCATTTCCATCGAACCACGAGTCGACGGGCGCTTCTCCGACTGCAAATCTTGGCATCAAAATTGAGATGGGCGATAAGTCTGTGCTTGAGACAATTTTTCCGTCGTAGGCAAGCCAGGCCCCGTTACTCGAAAATAATCGACGAACAATTCGTAAGTCCCAATGGCTGCTAAACCTTTTTACGGATGGACGAATTTTTTTGATCAAAAGTCCGGATTTCGAATCAAAAAGTAAAAATTCTCCGGAAGAAAGGAAAAGCAGAATGCGATTTCCATCATCTGAAATCTCAAAGTGAGGGGCTCCAAATATGACTTCCGAGGAGACGCCTTTGAAACTCAGATCAATTGTGCTCAGGGGCGAGTCATTCCCAAATTCTGTCAAGTTAAGTGCGACCACTCCCTCGCGACGGTGCCATATTTCTCCCTTCAGGCGATGGTTTCGAGATGTACCAAAAATTTTTCGAAGGCCAGGTGTTGGTGTAGTCGGTGGATCGATAATATCCGTGTCATCAAACCAGTGCGAATAGAGGCTGAAGGGAATTTTCTGCGGGTTTGCCAGCAAAAGCGAGTCTCGGGATGTCTCTAAGTCATAGACTTCGATTCTTGTGCCCTTTTTGGTGGGTCCATGATCAATGCCGAGGTATCGGCTTGATAGAAATGCAAACTTCATTCTGTATTCCCGAGAGTCTTTAAAATCAAATGTGGCTAGAATTTTGCTCGTGTCCAGATTTACGACTCTTATTTTTTGCAACAAGTATGTGCGTTCCAACTCGTAGTCCGAGAAAACTCCGAAACGACCATCAGTCGATACAGCTTCAAGTCGCTGGGTATTGCTCACTGAGACGATGTGACTCTCTGCGAAATTGGCGTCAAAATGGGGAGGAGCAAATGCAAGAGAGCCAATATTGAATCGGCATTCCGCCAGCTCCTGGAATCCTGGGCTATGCGACTGACTAAAGGGCCAACTCATCAATAGGCTGAAAATTGTAGCCGAAAAAAACATAGGGGTACGACTCAATAGCACACTGTTTGGAAACTACAATAGTCACCTTCGTTTTTGAGAGTTGCGCCAGGCGACCTGTTTTTGATTCTAAATTCTGATAACTTTCGCTATTTTAGAGAAGTGATTCGTTTTTTATTTTGTATTTTATTGTTGATTCCAAATTTCGTTAGGGCTCAGGAAGAGAATAATCAGCCTGACCCATCATCCTTTAAGGACCCATTTTCCGAGCCAACGCCGGAAGACTCTGCAACCCCCAGTC
This sequence comes from uncultured Bacteriovoracaceae bacterium, assembly GCA_964626465.1. Taxonomy (GTDB): domain Bacteria; phylum Bdellovibrionota; class UBA2394; order UBA2394; family UBA2394; genus CAZRCG01. Next base: position 42,150 of record CAZVFP010000010.1, read on the forward strand.
TTCCCCCAACCGAGCCTCCTACGGCCCCGGAGACCTTGGTTCCGCCGTCGACTCAAAGTGAGGCTCCGGTGTTACCTCCTCCGCCCAAAGACTTTGACGCGCCTGTTGAACAAGTTCCAGTTGAGGAGCCACGAGATTTTCAAGTTCCTGTGATTGAAAAAGACGATGTGCCAGTGACACAGGATATTGTTGAGTCTGAAAAATTTCAGGCGAGTCGTACAAATCGGTGGAATTTGATGAGTGGTTTGGGTGCGGCGATGAATTTAAATCGTCGATATCAACAGTTTCATGTGGAAGCGAGTGGGGGCTATCGGTGGGATGATCACTGGGAGTTTGCCGGGCTTTTGAGTTATCGGACTGTGAAGGATCAACTGATCGGAATGATGGGTTTAGTCCGTTGGGCATACGCCTTTAATTGGATGGGCATTCGTGCGGAAGTATTGCCGCATGTTGGAATGGGTTGGTCGATTCGTATGAAGCCGAGTGGGACGAAATTTTCTGAAGGTCGTTTTACAACACGTGTTGGTGGCGATCTGTTGTTCTATGCCATGCCCGATTTTGCTGTGGTGACGGGATTATCTTTGGAGTCTTTTTTGTTTTTGATGAGCAATGATACGGGAAGCGAGTCGTTGTTGAAAAATGGTGGTCCTCCGTCTCAATTAATTTTAAGTGTTGGGACTCGATGGATGTTCTAAATTTTTTGTCACCGCTAGAATCGAAAAATAGAAATATTTTCAGTAGTTAAGAGAGCCTTACATCGCCCATATTCTCGGGATACAATAGATCATTCAAATGGGGGGGATGAGTGGGGCGAGTCGATCAAATTTTTAAGCTTTTAAAGTTGTTTGTCTGGAGTTTTTGTTTAATGGCGCTTTCCCGAATAGAATCGGCGCCGGTGCCTGTCAATCCTTCTTCAGGCGATGGGTCAATCGTGTCTCCTGGAGCCCATAGTCTTCTTCCCATGGATGCATGGCGTTTGACGGATGAACAACTGCGGGGACTCTCCGCTGAAGCCTCGCATCTGTTTCAAGGAATTACATTTGCTGATCCAAAATTAACATATGATGAAATTGTCACGAGATTCTTGGCCAACATTGATGATGATGGAAGTCCTAGAGCGGCGAGCGTCAAACGTGTATTCGAGCGAGAGATGCGCGCTCATCCAACGATCTTTAGCCGTGAATTGCTGGGCTCCTATCTTGCCGCAATCGATTCTGATGTGGCCGCTCGCATGCACTTGGCTTCATTGGATCAGGGGACTTATGCACATCTCGTTCGGATTGTTTGGGACCCACAAACTCGTCAATTTGTTCCATTTAATCCTAACCTCGATGTGACTAGCGTGCTTGTTTCCGCAAAACGCATTATTCAGTTAAACTCGGACAGTCTGGCACAAGAGTCCGATTCAGAAATAATTCATGCGATATTGCATGAGTTGGGTCATCTTCGAAACGAGATCGGATCAGAATTTGCGCCAGTTGATATGGCGCACTTGTCCCCCGAGACATTGAAATATACCTGCGAGTTTGGTTCAGACACCAAACCGGTGGGGCATCTTCGTGAATTCTATTCTGAATCAGTTGCTAATTCGTGGGGCATGGAAGGCGACTTCCAAAGGGCGGCCCAAGATCTTTCTGGACGGCCTGGTTATGGTTCTTTGGAACAATATCTGAAGGGGTCTGGAATTTCTGCTGATCTCGCAGCGAATCTGACGCCGCTTCAAAGGCTACTGTTCGCTCGAAATTTAGCATTTTTACTTCCGATTACCGAAAATTTACCCACTTTGGATAAGGCGACGTTTACCAAGATTGCTCGTGCCTGGGCCAGCGCATCACCAAATGGCCAACTGTCAGCAGATATTTTTCGAGATATTCTGAGTGCTGATAAAGGCGCCTGGGATCTAGCAATGAAATCGGGAACGATTTCACCAGCCCTCAGTAAAAATATTTCTGATTTTTTCCAAAACAATCTTGGATGGCCTCAGGATTTTGTGAAGGATATGGGCGCTGAAGTTCTATTTGATTTATTGAATGATCCGAAGAAATTCATGGCAATTCATTCATTTGTCGTCGATCCCAAAAATAAGGAAATGTTAGGCTTTACTCTCGATGATATTCGTTACTCAGTCGAGCCGAATCCTGGGAATCCGGCTGGAGAGCGAAAGTCTGTGGTGGAAGGTCTTTGGAACCAAGCGGTCGGGAATCAAAGCTCGTTTGTACAGGATCCTCAATTGCAGAACAGGGTGCCTCCTCGCTCAGTTCCTTTTCGGCGAGACGAAGCGAGACCTGTCGACTTGGTAGACAAACTGAAGGGTCGACTCGAAATCATCGGCCTTCAAAGCGGAGAGATCAACCCGTCTCTAAAGTCCCAATGGCTACGGGATTTCTCAGTTCGGTTACTGGAAGTCGTTCAAGATGTCGGCCAGGCAAAAGCCTTACTTCTTGCTCTTGCTTCAGATCCAAGTATTCGACTTGTCTTAGATGTAGAGGCTAAAGTTTCTGACAGTTATTGGTCGGTTGAGAATGGAGTAAAAAAGATTGTTTTTGGAGGGAAACGTGTCGCCTACGATGGCCTTAGTGTGGGGTTGCCAGATTTTAATGTATTGGCGGGCCATGTCTATCTCGAAGAGATCGCGCATGCCACTGTCACCGGTTTAGGCACTGAAGGGCGGAATCCATCACCTCGTGAAAGTTTGGCGACTACCGAAAAAGCGGCATGGGATAAGGGATATGCGCAAGTTTCCAAAGACAATGCTGTTGAGTCGGATCTTGCTTCAAAACTTGAAGGCAGGCGTAAGGCGGCCATTGAGTTTGAAGCAAAAGTAAGAGCGCTCGACGGTGATTGGAAGAAAGCATTGGACTGGCTTGCTGTTACCTATCGTGACAGTGTCGACTTGGGGAATCTCAAGGCAGAGTTAACGGCCATTCGCAATGCTGATCGTGGTGTGGCCGATATAGAGCTCGCGCTTCGTGGTATCCAGTATTTGAAAAACCGATTAAATGAATCATTTGTCGCAGCAGATTTGTTAGCGGCGCGAGCGCACGAAATTTACTTGAAAAATACTAGCGGCCCAGTCGGAACGCTTAAGCGGTGGGGAAGAATAATTAAGGGATTTGTTGCCCGCTTGGCAGGTCTAAAATCAACAACAGAATGTGTCGTTCATAAAGCGGGTACCTGCGTCAATCCGAGCGCTGTCACTGAAGATGTACTCGATTCGGCAAATAGTTTTGATCGTGCTCGTGCTGCGGCTTCAGAAGATATTGCGACCGCGTATGGATCTGTTTCACCAGGGGCGGCAGGGCCTAAGCCATTGGAAAACTTTACTGTGAGAGAGCCAGGCGACTCCAATATTATTATTTTAGATGTCGATGCTCCGGTATCGAAATCTCCCCTGGAAGCAGCGTTGAAAGTTCCACTTCAGAAGACCGTGCCGCCGGAGATCGCCACAAGTGATAAAGATTTAATTTCGAAAGTTCGCACTGCGATGTTAGACGCGAGTTCATTGAATGATGGCCAGAAGTTTAGTCTGCAGCATGGATTCGATCAGATGGAACGGCTAGGGCTCACAGATGCTGAGCGCACGAATCTAATTCAATTTGCGAAGCATATTGCGTCTGGCAAACCTGTTGATATTCCTGTTCAAGTTTTTGGAGATGCTGGAAAATTTGCAGCACGAGATATTGTGACGAGAGCGGCGTTTCTCAATTGGGCCGGCGCTGAAGCGGGTGGATGGAAGGGTGATCGCGCAAAGTTCAATGATTTGCTCACAAGAGCCAATACGATCGTTGTGCATCAAACGACCGATACGCCAGAAGAAACTGCAGTCAAAGCAAAACGAGTGACATCGACTGAATTGGGTAGTGTTGATAAACCGAATCGATTTTGGGATCCCGTCATCAGCGAAGGGCGATCGACATTTACAGGCACATCGGAGAGTAAGGCGGTTGTGACGTATTTTGATGATAGTGGCAAAGCAGTTTGGAGTGGGTCAGTGGCCTATGACAAACTCGGCAATATGCCGCCAGATAATATTTCTCGAATCACGATTCAGAGTTTCAATGATCAGCCCGCGCTTCCGAATCTTCATGCGACGATGAGTGCAGCGCATGAAAATGCAGTCGCCGGGTGGATTGGGGCAACAACGCCGGGAGACTTGTCACGAGTGGAGGCGACCGAGAATTATGCGACATCAACGACGGCTTCGTTAGCGGGGCAGGGTGGCACGAATTCTCGAGGCATCATACCTGTTGGTCTGGAAGGGCGTTATGGTCAGCCGGAAGTTCATGATGGATTTGTGCTTCCAAAGCCAGAAGCGGGCTCACCATCTGGCCACTTTGTCGAACTTGAGCTTGTGAGGACTCCGAAGGGGTTTAATCCCGATAAGCTCTTTAGTCCGACAGTCAGTTTTGAGCGACCACAAATGCGATTTAGCGAGAGAGCTCCAGAGCTCGAGTGGGCCTTAAAGCTTGCGGCATTGAAACAGACCTTTGTAAAATCACAAGTATTTAAAGTCGGCACGGGCGCCTTAAGAAGCGGGCTTGCGGGGGGATCTCTTGTTCTTGATTATGCGGCGGTAGATGCTGGGTTGATGGCCTATTTTTCGGGGGCCGGTGGAACAGAGATTGCCAAGCAAACGATTGCGGCGACGATGGAGCAATTTGTGGATCCTACATTTTGGCAGGTGATGGGTCTTTTTTCGATGGTGGGCAAGACGGCAGAATTAGGGATTCCGGTGATTTCTGGTGGTGCGGCTGCGGCCGGCCCAATTGGAATGACGGCCATGGTTTCGTTTGGTTTGACAACCTTAAGTCTCAATTCGGCGTTTATCTATGAGCGATCGCCACTCGAGAGCCAGAACTTTCTGAAAGATGCATTAAATGTCTATCCTTCTCTTGCATTGAGAGCGTCCGATAAGATGTCCGACATTGATTTATCTCGCAGGCTATGGATGGCGAGGGCAGGACTTGATGAAGATTGGTTGAAGAATGATCCGAATATACAAAGAGAAATGGAGAGAGTGAACGAGATTAGTCCTGGAGAGCATCTGATGACCGCACTTGAGGACTTTCCTAGCTTGCCGCTCACTGAACCCGCAAAAGACTTCATAGATGAAGTGAAATTCATGAGCCAGCAGGCATATAAGACTGCGGGAGACTTAACGACGAATTATTTTTTTCAGAAAGCGGGAATTGATCCGAACAATTTGCCATACTCGATCACGGCGAGTGAATGGATCAAGGATTTAGAGGCGCAGAGCTATGTGGATGATGTAAAGACCATGTTCGGAATTTCGACGCAGACGGCCGCAGAGAAATTTGAAAATGCTCTTTCTCGAGTGTATGCCGAGAATGAAAGCAGACCTTTTATTTATCAAAACAAGAGGGGCGAAAATTTGCAGCGCCTAGCGGAAGAGTTGATGGAATATCCTGAAGAGCAGTGGACGGCAAAGCTCGACTTTAAGAGGGCTGTGAATGATGCTGTGATGAATGGCCGACGGCAGAAGAAGGGATTGACTGGGTTTAATCACTTTGATCTGGCAGATTTTCTGAGTGCCGAATCGAGAATGATGAATGACAATGGATTGCCCGAGCTCAATCCATATGATCCGCGAGTTGCCGCTGCGAGGCTCGCGAATGGGCCAATGTATTATACGCCTCCAGCGGATGTGATTGCTTCAAATCTCGTGATGAATACTCCCTTTGCAACGACGGCAGCACTCGCCTCTGAGGCGAAGAAATGGGAAGAGGAGCAGCATATCAATATTCTGAGATATCGCAATCAAGTCGGCACTCTGTATCGAAAGGCGATGGAAATTTCGGGTAACGATGCTAAAAAATTTCATGATCTTAAAGTGATGATCGATGGAGAACTCGAGCGATTGAGACAGGAAGCGATTGAAAAACGAGCCATGGCGGCCTCAGATCCATCGAAGCTCGGGCAAGTGATCATGCAAGACGTCGCTACGGGTGAGACGACAGTTGAAGCGCTGCAAGAGTTTCACGAAGAACAAGTTGCTACGCCGACGAATGAAGATTGGTGGAGAATGATTGGATATGACCAGTCCGGTGCTGCGATTGAAAATGCGAACTCTGAGCAGGATTTTTTGGATTATGAAGAGACTTGGGATGATGGTCTTGGCGATGAGCTCTTCGCAGATGCGGCGGCGGGATCGTATGATGGAGTGACTCAATCTGCAAAAGCCGGCGATTACTTCTTCGATCCCATTGACCCTGGCGCAACGATCGATCATGGCGTCATGGAATGCCCAGATTACATAACGGGCGGCACCTACTTCGCTGAACATTGCTGAAGCTTATAGCACGGTCGCGATAAATCGGATGCTCATGTCGAAGGAGTGATGAGTATTTCTCGGCCCTTTCCACCAGCCAGCGGAGCAGAGACGATTCCTTCAGCTTCCATCCGTTCGATCATACGAGCTGCGCGATTGTATCCCACGCGAAGGCGTCGCTGTAGCATGCTTGCAGACGGGCTTTTCGTTTCAAAAACAACCTGAAGAGCTTGATCATAGAGCTGATCGTCAAAGTCGTCTGTTTCAGCAGAGTTTTCTGAATTGGTCGGAGATTCTTCGAGGTTAATCGCGATATTGTAATCCGCAGAACCTTGGCCCTTTAGAAAGCGTACGATTTTTGCAATTTCATCTTCAGAAATGAATGGACCATGTAGTCTTTCAAGTCTGCTCGTTCCGGGAGGAAGAAAGAGCATATCTCCTTCGCCAATCAAGTTTTCCGCTCCATTTGTGTCGATAATGGTACGACTATCAACCTTCGAAGCAACCTGAAATGCGCAACGGGTCGGAAGATTGGCTTTGATTACGCCAGTGATGACATCCACAGAAGGCCTTTGTGTTGCAATGATAAGATGAATTCCGGCAGCCCGAGCCATTTGCGCAAGTCGAGCGATGCTTTCTTCAACATCGCGTGCCGCGACCATAATGAGGTCCGCCAATTCGTCGATGACAATGACGATAAATGGCAGTTTCACATAGTGATCGAGTCCGGCATCTTCTAAAATCTGTTTGCGAGTTTCTTTATTGTTCTCGCCGTCAGGATTTTCGCTCTCATCCATGATCGCACTTGTTACTTCTTCTGTCTTTGCCGCGATCTCTAACTCTCGTTTGAGTTCCTCTTGGGTCAGGCGTTCAACCTTTTCGTTGTATGATTTCAGGTTTCTTGCGCCGAGCGAACTGATCAGACGATATCGTCGTTCCATTTCTTTCACTGCCCAAGCAAGAGCACGCGCAGCCTTTTTGGGGTCGGTGACTACAGGAAGAAGAAGATGAGGAATTCCTTCGTAGACGGAGAGCTCCAACATCTTTGGATCAATCATAATAATCTTGAGTTCCTCGGGTGTTGCCTTATAGAGCAGGCTCACCACCATGGCGTTTAATCCCACTGATTTTCCAGATCCCGTTGCGCCTGCAATCAGTAGGTGAGGCATCTTGGCGAGGTCGGCGCAGTAAGAGTCTCCGCCGGTTGTTTTTCCCATGGCCAGAGTGAGCTTCGACGGAGAATTTTGAAAATGAACTGATTCAAGAATTTCGCGCAGGCAAACGGTCTGTCTGCGTGGATTTGGAATTTCAATTCCGACGGCAGCTCGTCCTGGAATCGGAGCAATGATACGAATGCTCAACGCACGAAGCGCCAGCTTCAGATCGTCCGTGAGATTTAAAATATTTTTTACCTTCACACCTGCCGCAGGCTCAAATTCATAAAGAGTAATGATCGGACCCGGATGAATATTTGTGACTTGCCCTTGAACTCCAAAATCAAGCAATTTTTGTTCAAGCGCACGTGAGTTGGCAATGAGCTCTTCTCGTGAAATTTCAAAATGTTTTTCAACATTCAGATCTAAGAATTGAAGGCTCGGCAATTCAAAATTTGCGTTGGTATTTTTTGATTCTTTCTTTTTTTCTGGAGCCTTGTTCACGAGCAGAACTCGATCGCTGTGATTTTTTTCTGCTGAAGCCTGCTGTTCAGGTCTCTTAAAGAGTTGAAGCAATGGGCCTTCTGATTTGGGCTCTGTTTGCTTTTCGACTCCTTTGGAAATCGCTGGAAGTGTTTGTGATTTCTTCTGGTCAATTTTTGGTTCAGTCTTTGTGCGCAGAGATTTTAGTTTTCCAAACCAAGCCCTTAAGGGAATGCTGGGGATCTTCAGCTTGATGGGAAGAGAGGGAGCCATCAGAATCCAAGATGTCCATAGGCCTCCGACGAAAATAACTGTTGCGCCCACATTGCTAAAACAAAATGCACCAGCTTTTGAAAACCAGTAACCCAGGATTCCGCCCATCGGAATCGTCGAATAGAGCTGAAGCGGAATGGTTGAGAGTAAGGCGCTCAGAGAAATCATAAAAATTCCAACGCCCAGAGGAAAGAGCCAGCGAGGTTGTTTTGTCGATTGATTAGAATCGGTCAGAAGGAATGTGCGCGATCGAAAAAAGCTTATTCCCGCAGTGAGTGCAACGAGCGTCACGATATAAGCAACGAGTCCAAAACCTTGCAGGAGCATATCTGAAATCCATGAGCCAACGATTCCGCCAAGATTCTGGATGTCTTCGATGCTCGTCAGTGCGACATTCCACGAGGGATCTGTCCGTGAGTAGCTGACCAAGCTCAAGAGCAAAAATAACGAGGATACAATCAGACACGCCGCAGCAAGTGGTCGCGCCGGTTTTTGAATTCTCAATGTTGGTTGTGTTGACACTCCTTGTCACCCCTCTAGGCGTCGATGAAAAGACGCCCCTTTCCCCTTTATAGATAAAGTCGGATAAAAAATCCGATGCAAACGCGCCCCTATGCGTCGTTTCTGCCAGTGTAAAACATTTCTGCTAATTTATTGAGTCTTTTTCACCACACAGTATAGTCTTCGGGTGTAAAATCTTAGAAGGAGATCTTATGTTTGGAATTGGTAGTACAGAACTCGTCATATTGTTGGTTATTCTCTTATTGCTCTTTGGAGCGAACAAGCTGCCCCAATTAGGCGCGGGTATTGGTCAAGGGATTCGAAATTTTAAGAAGGCGATGAAAGAGCCAGATGCAATCGATGTAACGCCAAAGGATAAAGAGGCGTCGAAGGATTCTGCCGGTGGAGTTGATCAGCAATCCAAGAAAGGATGACTTTTGAAAAAAGCCCGCACACAAATGGTGGTTTTAGAGAACTTTCAGCGGTGGTTTCTCTGGAACTTTGTCATGTATACTGGCCTGTTTTTATCTGTCTTTGGTTTGGGGCTTTACCTCTGGTTTAAGGTCTTGCTTGGCGAAGTTTTAAATCTGGCCGGCCTTTTGAGTCAGACTTTCATGGACTTAATTGAAAAGCATTTACAGCTGGGGATGTTTATTACGATAGGTTTTATCGTTATTTTGATGGTTGTGGCTGCATTACAGGCTCTTTTCTTTAGCCGAAAAATTGCGGGCCCTTTGTTTTCGTTGTCGAAACATCTTTCGAAGTGCCAGGCAGAGGGTAAGCTCAAGCATTGGGAAACCCGAAAGGGCGATCTCTTTCGAGAATTGGTGGATCAGTTCAACGATTTGGTGGATCAAACTCAAGGCAAGAAGGGTTCGAAGAATTGATTCGTCTTCATGCCGTCACGCTGTCTCTGCTTCTTCTCTGCGCAGTGATGGTATTGCTTTCTATACGCGAAGCTCAGCACGATTTTGAATCGTCGTCGATTCTCATTCAAAGGGAGAGCTACGACAACTTAATGCGTCGCGGACCGATCCGATAGATCCTGGTCGCGGCTCCACATCTTTGCCAATTGCTTTAAAAAAGGAGAATCAGGACCCAGGGTTGTTCGGAGATGGTCTATCGATTCATCTTCCGAAACGGTTGCCGCAGCTTTCCATTCTTCTTCGAAGAAATTCTTAGTTGCCGAAATGGCGAGTGAAGGAAAGGCTCCGTCGTCGATTTCTCCTGAACCTACAATCAGAAATCGACGCCACAATTCTTTTAGTCGTCGCTGATAATCGGCTTCAAAAAATTTGCCCTGCAATCCAGTTTCTTGTTTGAGAGCTTTAGTAGACAAGGGAGAATTGTCTAAGAGGATTTTAAGCATATCGTGGGCTTCGTTTGAAATAAGATCCAAGTCCGGAAACTGTGGATTCGTGACTCTGATTAAGTAGGGTAGTAAATCTTTTCTGAACAGCGTTGCGCGTCCTTGAAACCACTTCGTATAGACGATTTTCCCAGACGACGAAAGCCGCTCACGCAGATGCCAGAGATCTGCAACCCGATGATCGGAGTCTTGGTCCCATTCCCAAACCATCTTTGATTTTGGAAAGAAATGAGCCCAAAGCGAAGCGGGCTCATGGCGATTTTGAATGGGGAAAACGAGAAGCGCCCCGGCTTTATTGATTGCCGAAATTGCTGATCGAAGATTCATCCTCGACTACCATTTCATTCTGACTTGTATATTTGCAATGCCTTTCGATCGCAAAAAATTCTGAAGTGGCTTGCGATGCAATAAAACAAGGGGCCACAAGGCTCTCATCTCTAAGAAACGACTCGCCTTGATGGCGAGCGCATTTGGCTGAAGGACGTAAGCTTGAAATTCGTTTGCTGCCAACTCTTGGTCGATTTGAATCATCGAATACCCATCCAGGAGAGCTCCATAAAAAATGAGCTTTTGAGCCTGCGGAACTTTCTGATCCCAGTATTCATCACACGCGTCTCGAAATGGGGGCTCTAAAAAATACCGCGCGTGAAAAATTTCATGTCCAACAATGTCTCTTCCGATAATGGGGTGCGCTGGTGCTGAAATGACAACAAATGGTGTTCCGCTCGTTTCTGCCTTTTCCAGTTGAGGAACTAGAAATGAGCTCCAAAATTCTCGTTCTGCTTGAGCTCGAATTTTGTTTTTCAAGTCTCTAGGTAATCTAGTCTGCAAATGCCGCCGCATGAAAAGATCTAAAAACGCTTGAAGATCTTTGCTGCGCAGATCGTGTCCAGCGACTTGAATCAGATTGGGATCAGAAAAAAAATTAGAATCCTTCTCTATCGGATAGTTGTCTTCGATCCATCTTGAAGCTCTCAGAAGTGGATAATTAACGAGCTCTCTTTCGCTCGAAAGTACAAGAAAAGTATCGGGGATTTCTTTAACAGGGGCTACTTCGATTCTCCCTCTTGTCATTCTCCCCCTTGTCTGTGATGAAAAGATATTCGTCGGAATTTTGCGACGATATTCATCAAGCGACGGTCTTGGCTTTACGTCGAAAGGGTCTTTGTAGCCCCGAGGTTGGAACCGTGCAATCCTCCTGCCGAGCACGCTCAGGTCCCCATTGCAAAGAGAAATCGGCTCAGTATGGACGACAAGCAGGGGCTCTTTTGCGGCGCAGAGGGTGACGGTCATGACCGCGGGAATAATAATTCTGAGGACACGCATGGCGATGTTTTACTGAATGAAATCCGTTTGTAAAGTGCATTGAATTTTTACGGCTTACACATTTAAAAACGGAAGACTTTTTTGTCTTGTTCCCATTAATACCGACGAGGACTTTTTCTCCCAGTCTTTCGCTAGTTGGTAGTCAGGGTGAAGTCGTTCAAATGATTTGAATTTTTCGGTATGCATTCGATGCTTTTCGGCCGGAAAAACATGATGAAGCATTTCGTGAAAGAGGACATGTTCGACAAAAAAAAGAGGAACATCAATTCGATCTAGGCGCTTGGAAATAGTGATTTTTTTTCGCGTGGGACAATAGAAACCAAGTATGGCTGAACGCCGTGCTTTTGTTGGTTCGCGCGAACTCCACGCGATCTCGATTTTCAGTGTGCTGTCGAAATAGAGCCGATTAAGGCGCTCGAAAAGTGACTGAAGGTCGTAGACTCTGCCCAATTGTGTCACTGAATTCTTTCAGCCTCCACAAAGGATTCTGCCCCGAACAATTCTGAAAGTGGAATAGATTTTGCCCGTTTTCTCTCAAACTCTTTCAGTTTTTCGGCAGCTCGATTCAAAATCGATTCGGAAATTTGTGCCAATTTTGCGACTTGAATTCCATAACTACGTGAAGCTGGACCCTTGACCAGCCGGCGCGTGAAGACGAGCTCTCCGTCAATTTCTTGAACTCCCAAATGGTAGCTCTTGAGTCGCGACAATGTCTTTTCGAGTTCTGAGAGCTCGAGATAATGCGTTGCCATAAACGAAAGGCATAGCAGTTGATGAATATGTTCTGTAATCGACCATGCCAGACTCATTCCATCAAAAGTTGATGTCCCACGTCCAATTTCATCGAAGAGCAAAAGACTCTTTGATGTGGCCCCCGCCAACATCGAGGCGACTTCACGCATTTCAAGATAAAAAGTGCTCTGCCCACTCGTGAGATCATCACCGGCACCCATTCGGCAAACAATTCGATCGAATATTCCAAGCTCGCCACGTCTTGCAGGAATATCGCTGCCGATTTGATGAAGCCATGCAATCAACGCAGCGACTCGCAAGACGGTGCTTTTTCCAGACATATTCGGCCCTGTGAGTAAAATGACTTGGTGCGTGTCTGTATCCATTTCTAAACTCAGTGGGACAAAATGACCGATCGCCAACGGGTGGCTGCCATTCTCAATTCTGATGACCTGAGCTTTGCTGGAAATCGGTGTTGTCCACTCATGTTGAGCGGATACTTCAGCGAGCGATTGAAATGCATCGAGCTGACCGAGCACATTGACCCAATCCAAAATGGCCGACTCATGATTCTTCACGATCTGGTAGAGAATTTGAAGCTCAGCTCGTTCTGCTTCTCTCAGGCGCGCATCAAGGCTCAGAATTTTTTCTTCGAGTTGTTCAATTTCTGCTGTTTTGAATCGTTCAGCATTTGCTAATGTTTGAATGCGTTTGGCGGAGGGCGGAATCTTGTCTCGATGAAGCGCAGTCACTTCAGCGATATATCCAAAAACTTGGTGAAATTTGATTTTGAGAGAAGAGACTCCCGATTCGTTTCTTAACTTGAGTTCCAGGTCACTCAATAGTTTTTGAGAGTTCGTCTTGAGATCACGGAGTTCGTCAAGAGTGCTGTTTACTCCATTTTTGATCCAGCCCCATTCTCCATCTTCACTCATTTGAACCGAAGCTTCTAGTTTTTCGCAGAGTGGGGCCAAGAGCTCTGAACGTCGAATGAAATCGGCTGCCAGGGCTTCAGCGGCTGATATCGAGCGGGCAGCGCCTAATCCTCGAGATAGGCTTTGCATGATCTGAACCAGAACTTCGGGTTGAGCTCGACGTCTCAAAAGTCTGTGAAGATCATAGATGCCGTTCAGTCTGGCACGAAAAAGTTGGCGCAGAGAAGAATTCTCTTTGAAGTAGGCAACGAGTTTTTGACGCGAGGTAATGAGTTCTGTGTCTTGTGTAGGATTAAGAAGCAAATCCTTAAGTTCGCGCCGTCCCGCTGCTGTAAGAGTTTTATCCAAAAATTTAAACAAAGATCTTTCTTCAGGTTCAAAAAGATATAGATTTTTGCGAGTCGCAGCGGTCATCCAGACCGAGGAAATATTCAATCTCGGTTTTAAATATCTCAGTCTGTCAATTGGATGTGCATCCCTTAAAATTTTGAAAAGTGTTCCGAGCACTTGACCTTCGATTTTGTGATTGATCTGAATATCGTCGGATGATGCCAGCTGCAGAGCATTTTGAATTTCGTTGTCAGCATCCTGTGAAAACAAGAGAGATGTTTTTTCGTTATAGACACAGAGAAGGTTAGAAAATTCAGAATCAGCAAAACGGAGATCCTGAATGGGGAGGCGATCGATTATTTCTTGAAGGCTCTCAAGGCCACTTCCGGACTCAAGAACAACATGGCCTGTGCCCACATCGGCTGCGGCGAGTGTCCAGCCAGCGGACGATTTAGAGACAACCGCTGCATAATGAGGTTGGTCATCATTTTTTAAGAAACGAATGCCCGGCGTGAACCATTGCACGATTTCTCGCTTCACCAAAATTTTTCCAGGTTTCGGTTCTTCAGTTTGTTCAGCGAGCGCAATCTTCAATCCCTTGTTTAATGCGCGGTGAAGGTAGTTCTCGATTGTTGCAACGGGCACGCCGCAAAGTGGGCTAGAATTTGTAGACTGTCCTCGATTGTTTCTGGCGGTGAGAGTAACCCCAAGAATAGGAGCTGCTTTCAGTGCATCTTCTTCAAAAAGTTCATAAAAATCTCCAAGCCTAAAAAAAAGAAGCGCGTCTCCAGCTTTTGCTTTGAGTTCATACCACTGCCGCATCATCGGAGTGAGCTGAGGCGATGGGGTATCAGAATGAAGGTGTTCGATCGATGAAGTCTCCATGTCTCGAAGACTTTAGGTGAAATTCAGCTCAGATCTCAAGAGCAATCATCGGAGCGGGTCGCCGGCGCACCTTATTCTGGTGATAAATGAAATTATTTTGGAGCAAGCAGTCCGTCCAGCCGCTCCTTAAACAACCACAGGGCATCGCGCTCGATCTCTGAGGTATAGAGTGGCCATTGTGAGAGTAAATCAGAAATATATGTACTTAAAAGAGCTATGCCTTCTCGCTCTGTTGATATCTTGAGTAGCTTTTCGGGAGACGCCATGACGAGGCGGCCTATGAGAAATGAGCGACTGGGGTCGGAAGAATAAATCTGTAAAATATCTTTCACAGACGAATTCTTAGAAAAATGGTCAGCATGAGAAGCCATAAACTCGTGAATCGCGCTCCAATGAGCTTCGGGAGGGATTAGCTCTAGAAGTTTCATAAATAATTCAGAAGAACAGGTCGGATTTCTCCAAAGACTCTCGCGCTCGTTTGGTGAAAAATCAATATGCAATGGGCTAGTCAATTCTAAGAGAATGGAATCAAATTGGCGTAATGAGTCTTTGGTGTAAATTCGCAGCGCCTCCGATGCAGGACTTGTGGACAATGCAGATTCAAAATCGGATAGGCGACGTCTGACTTCGATGATGTGTTGATCGAATTCGTGAAGAATCGCAATAATATCTTTTTCTGGTTCATTGCGGATCCTGAACGAGAGATAGTCCAGTGTGTCGGATGCCAATCGATTCTTCTGTGTAGAAAAGTTCATCAGTGGGACCATGGTTTTCGCGTTCGAAAACGAGAAAAATTTCGTATAATCAAAGTCATAGGGGATGAGAACGATACTTGCGTCGTCCCGCCTCAGGCCTAAGTAGTTTTTGAGCAACTTGGGAATATGGTCCCTGTTCTGAATCAGATTCTGAAAAAGGGCGACGTCATAATTGTCGCGATGGTTCTCAATTTCTAGATACTGGGTGACGATACCTTGTTCCTTCGGAATTTTCGCCATGCCGAGTCTTTTTGCTGCAGCTGTTTTGCTTTCTCGAATGATGCCGTAACCGATGGATTTTAGCTTGTTCCTATCCAGAATCTCGATCTTAACAAGCTGAACGCGAAGGCTAAAGGGCAGCATGAAGTTCGCAAGTCGATAAGAAATGAACTCCGCGAAGATTTCCTGATTGAAATTGTTCTCGGGTTTGCTGCTCCCGACGAATCGCGGATTCACAAGATCAAAAGATCTCCATTCCTTTGAAAATACGAGGGGCGTTTCGCTCTTTTTTGAGACGATATCGATTTCGAGAGGTTTTAAAAAATTGTTGTAGAATCGATGGCCACCGCGCGGTGTAATTTCAATATTGGCTGGGCTTGAATATGTAGCTTTTCCTTTTGAACTATCGAGACGAATTTTTAATCGTCCCTGAAACTTTAATTCATTTTTATTAGTCGTTGGTTTTTGTGTTCCTGCAATTTTGGCCAACGGAGCTTCGATAAAAATCACAATCGGTTTGTCTGGATTTTCAAAGAGATTAAAACTGCCCGCATTATTTATCGAGTCGCCAAGTTCAGTATTGGTGTGACTTGGGCTCTGAGCTTCGCAGTTTTGAGATATGAGGAGGCCGCTTAACTCAAGGGCGACCAGAATATTTTGAAGAATGGTTTTCGTCATCTTTCAATCCCTTGCGATTCGATCAGATGCGTCAATGCAGTCTGGCGATTCCGTTGGTCGTTTTGGCGTACGGCCATTGCGAAGGCCTTTCGATTTCCCACAAATATGCAGAGTTGTTTGGCACGAGTGAGCGCGGTATACATGAGATTTCTAAAGAGCATCTTAAAATGTTGAGTGGTCACGGGAATAATAACCGCAGAAAATTCACTTCCCTGAGATTTATGAATCGTAATTGCGTAGGCAAGATTGATTTCGGTCATATCTTCTCGTTGGTATGTGACTTTTTGTTTTCCAAAATCGACTACGCAAGAATAGTCTTCGAGATCTATCGCATCGACTGTGCCTATGTCTCCATTATAGACTCCTAAGTCATAGTTGTTTCTCGTCTGGATGATTCGGTCTCCAATTCTATAAAATTTATCGCCGATTCTGATCTGTTTCTGATCGTGGCCCTCTGGGTTAATTGCCGCTTGCACGACGTTGTTGAGATTGATGGTTCCGAGACTGCCGCGAACTTGAGATGTCAGAACTTGTATTTCAATATTTTTCCCAAAATATTCTGGAATTGTTTTCTGATAGAGTCGCAAAATCGTGTCTACCGCAGTCATATTGTAATGGAGAGATGACCATGGATGTATAGAGTCGACGATTGCTTTGAGTTCTTCAATCTCACCACTGGCGCTGTGAATCTTTAATAGATCCGCACGCTCAAATTTTTTTGGAATAACAAAGGTCGGAGCCTGAGCCTCGGCTGTGGATTGAAATTCTTGGACGAGAAAATCTTTAACGATCAGCGAGTCATTTTCACGTTGAAGTAGGCCGGTTACTTTTTGATCTGTCTGAAGTATTTGTGTTTCGCCAGTGAGGGCGGTTCGATTGAGTGCCGCTTTGGCTTTTTTTAAGAATTGAAGCTGCGCCTGTGTAGCTTCCTCGGCGTCTATGAACATGCAGCCAACTTTATGATTCCACATGTCTGGTCTATGAATCGGCGAATCGATCTCTGGAATTATTCCCTTGTTGATTTGATGTGCGAATCGAATGATGAGAGATTCTTCGGCCTGACGAAAAACTTTGGTCAATTGAAAGCGCGGTATATTTTGTGACTGCAGAAGGTCGAATAAGACATTTCCGGCCCCGACCGATGGAAGTTGATCGGGATCGCCAATGAACAGTATTTGCGCAGAAGCGGGCACTGCTTTCAACAAAGACGCTGTGAGACTGATATCGAGCATCGAACACTCGTCGATAATCAAGAAATCCAGTTCGAGCAGATTTTCCTCGCAGCTTTTAAATCCATTTTTTCCGGGAGCCCAGCCGAGCAATCGATGAATTGTTTTCGATTCAACCCCAATCACATCGGACATTCGCTGTGCTGCCCGTCCAGTAGGTGCCGTCAGAATGATTCGTTTTTTCATCGCTTGCAGAAGTTTCACTAGAACCTTGGTTGTTGTTGTTTTGCCGCAGCCAGGGCCTCCAGTTAATATCGAAAATGGGCATTTTGTAATTTCGATCACTGCATGCCGTTGCTCTGGCGACAGGGATACCTGATGCTTCTCACAGTATCGATCCACCCAATCTGTGATTCGATTTGAATCTTGGTGATGGTTCTGCTGTGAACAGCGCTGAATTCGCTCTGCGACATAGAGTTCATCGTAGTACAATGTCTTGGAGTAATAAGCCGTGGTAGAGCCTTCGTTGCTGCCGGGCAGTTCTCGTTTTTTTATTTCATGCGATTCGAGTAGCGTTGCGATCCCTATTTTTATTTTTTCAGGATCGTTGATTTCCAAAAGTTCGCCTGTATTTTTGATCACCTGGTTTTCTGTCAGAAAACAATGACCTTCGTCTCGAGAGGACGCGAGTATATGTTTGATCCCAGCTTCAATTCTCGGAATTCCGTCTCGCTGAAATCCCATGGTGAGCGCAATTTTATCAGCTGAAAAGAAGCCGATCCCGTAAATATCTCGAGCTAAGCGATAAGGATTTTGTGAAACAATTGAAATTGATTTGTCACCGTAGGTTTTAAAAATCTTGACTGCGAATAGCGTGCTTATCCCGTAACTCTGAAGAAAAATCATGACATCTCGAATCGATTTATGCTCTTGCCACGAAGTCTTAATCTCGCGCAGTTTTTTTTCTGCTATTCCCGGAATATCAAGAAGATCGTCGATGCTTTCTTCGAAAACTTCTAAAGTTCGCTCCTTAAAATACTTAACAATTTTCGTCGCTGTTTTTGGCCCGACACCTCGGATCAGGCCGGATCCAAGGTATTTTTCCATCGCTCCGGTTGAGGCCGGTTTCTTTTCGATCGCATTTGTGGCCACGAACTGTTCACCGTGTTTTGGATGGTGTGTCCACTGCCCCCAAAACTCCATTGAAGAGCCGGCAAAGACTTTCGCCTGATGGATGAGTACTGTAACAAGCTTGTGAGGATCATTGAAGCTTGAAACCTTCAGAACAGACCATCCGTTGGTTGCATTGTGAAAGGTGACTCTTTCAATAATGCCGCGAAGTTTGATCGAGAATGTCTGGGATTCTGGACTGTGTTTGGCCATGGGTGTTGGGCTGGTATAGCTGTTTTATGGATCGCTTTCGAGCGCTTTTCAACAGGGAGAGCTTCTGTGGCTATGGATATCCAATTTTTTGAATCGTTTTGGTATTGCTTTCCAGGGCTTTGGCGGCTTTAATCTGGCAAGATGTCTGGGGTGATGAGCGAAAAATTTGGAACTCCAGTTTATGAAGGTAAAGCGAAGATTCTTTACCGTGCGCCAAATGGCAATTTCATTCATTACTTCAAAGATTCTGCGACCGCGTTTAATGCCCAAAAAAAAGCTGAATTTCAAGGAAAAGGGCAGCTCAATTTAGAGTTTTCTTGTCTTTTTTTTGAAGCGCTTTCGAAGGCCGGCATTCCATCGCATTTTGTCAAAAAAATTGACGATCGAAGTTTTGAAACCCGCGCTTTGAAAATGCTGCCGGTAGAAGTTGTTGTGCGGAATGTTTTGGCGGGATCGCTTGCAAAGCGATTGCAGGAGAAAGAGGGACGAGAACTGACTCGTCCTGTCGTAGAACTTTATTTGAAAGATGATGCGAAAGGAGATCCGCTGGTTTCGGAAGATGTATTGATTTCTCTATACGACCAAAAGGCCGAAGACCTTGCTGCGGTGAGAGAAAAAGCGCTGCGAGTAAATGAAGTTTTACGCAAAATTTTTTCCGAAGTTGGATTGCGATTGATTGATTTCAAATTAGAGTTTGGCAAGGATTCTGCTGGCGAAATTCTGCTGGCAGATGAAATTTCTCCTGACACTTGCAGAATCTGGGATGCAAAAACGGGAGAGAAATTGGACAAAGATCGATTTCGTTTTGATCTTGGAGATTTGGTTGAAGGGTATCAAAAAGTGATGACCCGATTGAAGGAAAAATAATTGTGATGAAATACCAGGTTGATATTCGAGTGAAGCTCAAAGATGGGATTCTGAATCCCGAAGCTGAGGCGATCGCGAAAGCACTGGGACGATTGCAATTCAAGGGTGTCGAGAAGGTTGATCTGGAAAAGAACTTCCTTGTTTCGATCAGTGCTGAAAGTGAATCAGCGGCATTAGATATTGGTCGAAAGATGGCACGTGAATTATTGTCGAATATTGTAATGGAAAATTTTGATGTTACGTTAAGACCATGACATCACGCCTTGCCATAGCATCGAAGTCTTGGGCCGTTGTTCAATTTCCAGGGTCAAACTGCGATCATGATGCCTATCTTGTGCTCAAGGCTCTTCATCAGGTGGATTCTAAAATTCGGCCAGTGATGCACTGGCATGATGATCCTATCGAAAAGAAACAATACGATGTGATTATTCTGCCAGGTGGATTCAGCTATGGTGATTATCTGCGAGCCGGGGCGATCGCGAAATTGAGTCGAGCTCTGCAGGGTTTCGAGAAAGTGATTGAGGCGGGAGCTCATGTGATGGGCATTTGCAATGGGTTTCAGATGCTTCTCGAAATGCGACTGCTGCCTGGATTTTTGCAGGTCAATCAGGGCCTTCGTTTCATATCAAAAAACTGTGAACTAGAAATCACGAGCGAGGCGTATCCCTGGTTTACAAAAGAAGATATCGGCAAAAAAGTGAAATTTCCGATCGCTCATCGGTTTGGAAATTATCAGGTTCCTCGAGTTGATGAATCGGAAGTACAGACGATATTGAAATATGAGAATAATCCGAATGGCTCGTTTCAAAATTCTGCCGGCATTTATCGCAAGCTGGGCAAAGGCAGCGTGTTTGGATTGATGCCTCATCCGGAGCGAGCATTTTTCGAAGAGACGCGCCTCACTGATGCACGATTTCTGTGGCATAACGCAGTTTCTGCGTTGAAAGCGAGTGCTTCATGACGATGCAAGCTCTGACCCAAGAAAATAAATTGTCGTTAGCCAGAGCAGTGGGATTGACTGACAAAGAATTTAACCATCTAGAAAAAGTCATTGGTCGCATGCCGACAATCACTGAACTGCAGATGGTATCTGTGATGTGGAGTGAGCATTGCAGTTATAAAAGTTCCAAGCATGAACTCAAAAAACTTCTTACAAAAGGACCGCAGGTATTGCAAGGCCCTGGTGAAAACGCGGGAATGATTCGTCTCGATGAGGATCGCGCATTGGCCTTCAAAGTGGAGAGTCATAATCATCCAAGTTTTGTTGAGCCCTTTCAAGGTGCGGCGACGGGTGTTGGTGGAATTCTTCGAGATATTTTTACGATGGGTGCGAGACCAATAGCTCTCGGAGACTATTTGCGATTTGGAGATCTGCGTTTAGCCCGGCACCAATATTTGGTTGAAGGTGTAGTGGCCGGAATCGCTCACTATGGAAATTGTATGGGCGTGCCCGTGGTCGGTGGTCATATTGGATCGAATTCTTGCTATAACGGAAATATCTTGGTGAATGTTTTTGCCGCGGGAATCGTAGATCAAAAGAAAATATTTAAATCAAATACTGCAAAGCCGAATCAGGTCGTAATGGTATGGGGTGCTCGCACAGGGCGCGATGGAATTCATGGGGCCTCTCTTTTGGCCTCGTCGCATTTTGAAGCTGGAAAGGCCGAAACCACTGAGCAGAAAATTCGAGTGCAAGTAGGAGACCCCTTTCTAGAGAAGGTTTTGATGGAAGCCACTTTAGAAGCCATGGCGACATATCCTCATGAGCTAGCAGCCATTCAAGATATGGGTGCTGCGGGTCTGACGTCTTCAACAACAGAAATGGCATCAAAGTCTGAGGTTGGAATGACTGTTGATCTCGAGAAAGTGCCAGCTCGCGAGCTGGGGATGACGGCCTGGGAGCTGTTGCTGTCGGAGTCTCAAGAACGCATGCTGGCGATCGTGAAAAAAGGCTCAGAAGAAAAATTTAAGGCGATTCTGGATAAGTGGGGTTGTGACTCTGCGGTTATTGGTTCAACAAACGAAAGCAAGCAGTTGGTCATGAAATTTGATGGCGAGGTCGTGGTGGATTTGCCGATCTCTGATTTGATGGATCCTCCCGCTGCCGATCTTCCGGAACCTGAGTGGCGACCATTTGTTTCTGGCGTGGGCACTCTCTCGGCCAGCGATATACCGGCGGACGTCAGAGGCGAGCTGGATATTCTGGCGAGATTATTGAGGATGCCGGCGGTGGCTTCGAAGGAGGCTGTTTACAGTCGCTACGATACGACTGTTGGCAACTCGACGGTTCTTGGCCCTGGTCATGAGGCCGCCGTTTTGTGGACGCCGAGCGAGCGACATCCATATTTGGGAATTGCGTTCAAAGGCATTGCTGAAGAAGATTTGATGGCCGTTGATCCGCGTTGCGGTGCCGCCGTGAGTATGGCAAAGGCGGCGAGGGCACTGGTTTGCGTTGGGGCGCGGCCTCAGGCTTATACAGATGGAATGAATCTTGGAAATCCCTATGATCCGCAGACTCAGGCAGCGCTGAAGCTGTCGGTTGAAGGATTTAATGATGCCGCTCGTATTTTTGGAACGCCGTGTATTTCTGGAAATGTTTCTCTCCATAATCAAACTGTGGACGGGGATCAAAAAGTTAATATTTTTCCAACTCAGTTTATTGTGATGGCGGGAATAATTTCTGATATTCGAAAGGTTACGCCCTCTCATTTTCAGACACCGGGTTCGGAAGTTTGGTTGATCGAAGTGCCGGGTTGCACTCAGGAGCTTCCTTTCTCAAGTTTGTATGCGCGAAGTTTTTGGAAAAAAGAAATCGCTTCTGGGCAAATTCCTTTTTTGGATCTGGAAGCGGAGCTTCGATTGCACGATTTCTTGCGTGATTTGCAAGGCCAGTCATTGGTTCTGAGTAGCAGGGATATCGGAGCGGGTGGACTTGCCGTTGCTCTTGCAAAGGCTTGCTTTGGCGATCGAGTGATGGGATTTGAAGGGGATTTGTCGAAGACAAAAATGCGTCGTGACCTTCTGTTGTTTGGTGAGGCGCAGGGTCGAGTGATTATCGAAGTGAACTCTCGAAATCGCGCGCAGATCATGAAGCTCGCAGAGTCTCGCCAGTTGTTGGCTCGAAAAGTCGGTCAGGTTCTTTCTAAGCCCGACTTTTGTTTGAGGCCAACTTTGAGTGGCGACAGTAAAAAATTATATGATGTTTGGAGTTCAGCGTTTATTTAAAGCTTGAAGAGAGTAGGAATGTGGATCACGGCATTGATGGAATGAAAGATAAGTGTGGAGTTGTTGGGGCATGGAATATTCCTGAAGCCGCTCACCTGACCTATTTGGGGCTGTTTGCACTTCAACATCGTGGGCAAGAGGGGGCCGGAATTGTTTGCTCAAATGGCGGGCGTTTTCAGGGCCATCGTGGTGAAGGGCTTGTTTACAATGTTTTTACGAAGCCCACGCTGGCGAATCTTCCTGGCGATCGAGCTATTGGGCATGTCCGCTATTCAACAGCAGGCGGAAGCATAGCCAAAAACGTTCAGCCACTTTGGGTAGAAGATTCAGACGGTGAGGTTGCCGTTGCTCACAATGGAAATTTAGTTAACGCGGTTCAGATCCGACGTGAATTGGAAAAAAAGGGAAGCGTTTTTCAAACACGAGTTGATACAGAGGTGATTCTTCATTTGATGGCGCGGGCCTCTGGTGATGCGGCGGCTCGGCTCAAGGCGGCTTTGACTCAAGTGAAGGGCGCATTCAGTTTGGTTGTTCTTGTTCGCGAGGGATTAAGAACGAAGCTCTTCGCGGCGAAAGATCCTTATGGTCTCAGGCCGCTTGCTTTGGGCAAGGTCGATCGTGGTTGGGTTGTTGCTTCGGAGTCGTGTGCATTTGATTTAATTGGTGCGGAATTTGTTCGAGAGCTGGATCCGGGCGAGGTTCTGCAGTTCGATGACGAGGCCGGCATGCAAAGTTGGAGTATCGGGGTTGAAAAGCCTGCGCCTTGTGTCTTTGAGTGGATTTATTTTTCGAGGCCCGACTCCATTGTATTTGGTGAGAGCGTCTATGAGATGCGCAAGAAATTGGGAGAAATTTTGGCCGAATATGACCGTCGAGAGGGATTTCAAGCGGATATGGTGATTGGTGTGCCAGACTCGGGAATTCCTGCTGCCATTGGATATTCTCAGCTGAGCGGAGTTCCTTACGAAATGGGAATTATTCGCAATCACTATATTGGGCGAACGTTTATCGAGCCTCTGCAGAGTATCCGTGATTTCTCAGTTCGAATTAAACAGAATCCACTTCGAGGAACGCTCGAGGGTAAGCGAGTGGTTGTGGTCGATGATAGTCTGGTCAGAGGGACAACTTCAAAAAAGATTAATCAATTTTTACGGGATGCGGGGGTTTCTGAAATTCATATGCGGATCTCGGCGCCTCCTACGATTTCGCCGTGCTATTACGGAATTGATACTCCGGAAAAGAAAGAACTGATTGCGAGTAGTCGAAGTATTGAAGAGATTCGTCAATTTGTGGTGGCAGATAGCCTGAAATATATTTCGATATCTGATATTTATTCTAAGCTTCGGCCGAAAACGTCGATGTGTGATGCTTGTTTTACGAAAAACTACCCGGTTCCACCGACGGACTTTTTGGGAGAGCAAGTGTCTCAGTTAAAGAGTGAGCCTTAATTTTTTCAATCAGGTCTGGAGTTGCTCTCGGATTAGAGCATTGATTCTCCCGCCGTTCCAAACGCATCGCGGGCATCACGTGAGCGTTGATTGAGTGAAGCGCCTGCCGGTTTTTTCGCTGTTGCAACTTTCGATCGTGATCGTCGGGGTAACGGCTCGGAAAGCTGAAAAACATGCGCTGGATATAGATCGTCTCCGGCGTGAACTTTGAGGAGCTCCACAAGACCCACAAGACAAGGGGTAGGTGTAGGCTCAAAGAATCGAGGTGCCAAGCCATCGATAAATTGGGGTGTTGTTTGAGATTGGGGTGTTGTTTGAGACAAGGGCGCAGTGGGTCGGTCGCGAGTGACGCCATGAATCATTCCGACTTCAGGATCGTCGTCTATTGATCGCCCGCCTCTAGGCCCCTGGTAGTCAGGATCCGCAGGGTGCTGTTTATCTGCCAGTAGTGTTTGGCTCGCCCCTAGGCTTAGAAAAATAATAACTTGTAAAGCAATCTTTAATGCTCTGATGTTTTCCATATACCCTTTTTCCTTAGGGTCAAATGTGTAGCAGGCCATTTGTATTATGTCCAAATTTTTCGACGCTTGGACTCAATAAGACCATCTTTTTTTGTCTTCAAAACCCAATATAGCCTTCATTCAATCTCACCAATAGTCTTTGGCATTCTGTGTTTTCGTTCGTGGGGTCGGGCTCAAAATTGTAGCCGAAGGCCTCAGCAAAGACGCTATAAGCTGATCTAAGGGATTCTGGACTTAGCTTTCGTCCCAGTCTCTTTCCTAAGTAATTGAGGATTTGATTGAAAGAGAAATCTCCGCTGCTGGTATTGAGAATATAATCGTCCCTGAAGCCGAGCCCGCCTTTAGAGAGAGTGCCAGAAAAATTGAGGATAGGCACATTCGCGGCATGGGCGGCTCGTTCGAGAAGGTTGATCGGTAGGCTCTCGGAATCAGCATTAATCCAAAGATGATTTCCAAATTTTCTCTTTTCGAGTGATCCATCTTCATCAACCTCTAATTCGACGAGTGCGCCTCGGGCTTTGGTCTCTTGGTCCCGGGTCGGATCTTCGCTGCCAGACCCAACGATCAAAATATAGGCGTGGTCTCGAATTCTCAACCCTTGGACCAACTCCCCGATTGTCTCGGAGTAATATCTGCTTTTAAAGTGAAGTTCGTAGCCGCTAAAAAAGATGTCTCCACCTATCTGGCACATCTCGTCTGATAAATGAGGCTGCCAGGAGGTCAGTGGCCATTGAACTCCGTCTGCATCGCATGGACCTGAGAGCTTCCGACCAAGACCAAATTCGACGTGAAATATTTCATAATCGTCGGGAGTGATTCGCCCAAACGGGGGAGTTTTTCTTTTCAGCTGGTACCATTCGTTGATTGCTCCAAGAGGAAGCCGTGTTGGCAGTCTATGGGATTTTTCAGCCTGAGAAAGTTCCAAAATGCTCGGAACTCGCAGAGTCAGTGGAATTTCCTTGGCATGCAAACATTCACTGACATTTGAAAGTTTGAGCACGAGCAAGATTAAGTAAAGAATAATGAATGGATGTCGTTTCAAGGCGAAGCCTCTCTTTCTGTGGAGGGGCAATAGCTCTTTTTTAGGTATATGTAAAATATGTAATTTTTATAGTATGATATCAAAATAACCTATGTCTAAGTCTCATCCAGTGCTGCACCGAAACGTCGATTACTTTATTGAAACCGCCCGTATTCAGAATATTACCGAAGCGGCGAGGCGTTTGGGGATGACTCAGACATCGCTGACCCTTGCCATACAAAGCCTCGAAGAGGCGCTCGGGTTTGAAGTCTTTCATCGCGACCGCAGAGGTGTTCGACTGACGGATAGAGGGGAAAAGTTGTATATGGGTTTAAGAAAAATTCATTCAATGGCGGATGAGTTGATGGACGCTGTCTCTCTGCCGAGAGAACAAACTTGTATAAAAATCGGCGCGGTAGAGCACATTGGTTCCGATTATCTTTTTCATATTCTGAAACGAGAAAAGAATCTGTTTCCTCGCTTTCAATTGTATATGACTTATTCGAAGAATGTTTATGAAGCTGTTGAACAGAAAAAAATCGACGTCGGGTTTGTTGCATGGACGAGTCGTCCGAAATTTTTGCCGTATATCCCCGTCGCCGAGGAGCCACTGGCCATTGTCGGGTTGAGATCCAGATATGCAGCGATCTCAACAGCGCACAAGGTAGAAGAATTAAAGGAGTATCCTTGGGTACAATTACCAAAACCTCAGCTTGATTGGACTCAACTTTTTTCGAAAGAAGAAGAGGCTTATATGGTGGGGGGACTCTATGCGCTGAGAGCCGCAATCCTTTCTGGCATGGGTATCGGAGAAGTTCATCTTCGGATTTTTTCTGCTGCAGAAAAGAAAAAATTAGCAATCGCCCCCTTCCCAAGTGCCTTTTCGGGGACGAAAATCTATTGCGTGTATCGGCCCGATATCAACACAGAAAATTTGAAGCGTGTGACAAAATTAGCCCATCTGCTGAAGCAAGCTCTCTAGTTCGGCTGACTGGTGACCAGAGAGTCTTGGGCAGTTATAAAATGAACGCCTTTTGCTTCGAGAAAGGTGCGTCGGCGAACGGTGTCTTCTTCAAGTGAATCTGTTGCATCGATGATTGTGTCGTCCGGTTTGAGGAGCAGCCAAAGTTTTGCGATCATTTCGTCTGGAGGCAAAATTGTTTTTTTCGTTCCGTCCGCCTGCGGGACGTTTTCGATTCTTGCCGGCACGGCCATGACCAGAGTTCTGGGGGCTGGCAACATTTCGACGAGCTCGTTCAATGTAAAGGCACCGGTAAGGTTGCCGGAGGGTCCTCGATCTGAAACAAATTTGTAAACTTTTGAGGGCCTCCGGTCATAGGCGATAATCGCAATTGTGGAGTCCTGAAGAGTTGCTCGAATCAGAGTTTCACCGGTGGGGCCAAGCCCAATGACTCCAATTTTATGTTGGCCGGCTATTTCGGTGAGCAAAGTGTTGCAAAGGCGATGGGCTGAGACTGGTTCCGGTAAAAATACGTTTAAACAATAAAGAACAAAGAGAATTCTGATATGGAAACCCCGACCCATAAAAACCCCCAGTTCCTTATTGCTAGCGGATCGTTGCGCTCAGGTCAAATTTCAATCGCTGTGTCGAAAAAAATAAGCAATTTTTCTAAATCCCAGACACCAGACATTTCATTTTTGTGAAGATAAGGCTGCTCCAGATATTTGAAATAGAGCTCTTGGTTCAGATCAATTTGAATAATCCAATTCACCATCGAATCGATATCTTTAAATGCAGCTGAATTTACAAAGCTCTTTGGATTAAAGTCGAGATGCGCGAGAGGATCTCCCCAGTAGAGTGGAATGCTGTGAACATACATGGGGTCCAAAATTTTCTCTGTGAGATAACCGGGGTGGCTCGAGTTTTCAAAGGCGATACTGAATTTATAAGGCTTTTGAAATTCAAGCTTTGCACTAAAAAACTTTTCGGGCTCCTTTGGAAGGGTATAGCCCAAATTGTTGAGATGACTGCCGGCACTATCCACTTTTTTGTATAGGCTGAGTTTTTTAAAGAAGTCGTCTCGGAGAGGGCAGTGGGGATTGCTGACGATGAAATTACAGAACTTGGTTTTTGTTTCGGCGATTTGATCGGGCGGCGGTTTCGGTTTTGTAATGGCATCGAATGACGCGATGCATCCATATTCTTGCCAGCGTGAGTGATTCTCAATCACAAAAAGGGGGAGTCGATAGTGCCGAGGATCATCGAGATAATCGAAGGTCAAAGCATAATCGCATTGGCTGAAATCGGGCCGGATGTTTTCCCCCGTATAATAGACTTTTTTCGCCCTATCAAAGCGACGATGAGAATTCCCAAAGTCACTAAAAATAACAATGTCCGGATTTTCGCTTGTGATTTCTAGATCGAATCGCTGTGGAAGAAGCCATCTAAAGAAATTTTCACATCGAGGAAAAAGATCGCTAAAAAAGATCTTCATTTTTTTTCGACGAATCAAGTTTTCTTTCCCTTCCATTTGTTACTTTCTCGCTTCATTGTGCCAAATAAAAATGACTTCGTCATGGAATCTGAAAAAACTTAATGAAAGTCGTGCGCGATCGATCTCTTTAATTTAATCTCGGGGAATGTCTAAGCAGTGGGGCAAGCTTTATTTTGGGTGGCTGATTCGCCGAAGATTTTGGATTAATACGTGGGCATTGATCTTCACAGTTTTGATGGCAGCGCTTGCGAGTCGTTTACAGCTGAAGACGAGCTTTTCTGAATTGTTACCTGAAAAATTACCAAGTGTAGTGGCCTTGAAGAAGGTTTCGGAGCGGCTTGGCGGGGCAAGCTTTCTGAGCGTGGGCGTCGAGAGCCCAGATTTTGAAGCGAATAAAAAATTTGTGGAAGAGCTCGCTATAAAGTTGCAGCCATTGGTGGGCCATTCGCTCAGATACTTTGAGTATAAATATGATGATGTGATTGATTACTTTCATCGATATGGATTGCATTACTTGGGGCTCGATAATCTGAAGCGCTTGCATGCCGATATTCAGGCTCAGATTGAGGCCGGCGAAGACGAAGCGGCAGGACTTGGATCGCCAGCTGAAAGTGATCCTTCGAAAAAATTGACGTCAGAAGATATTGCGAACGATCTGGATCCTCAATTTAAATTGTACACGAAATTTAGAGACGGATATTTGAGTGCTCGTGATGGCAAGCTTCTTGTTATTTCATTGCGACCATTTGGCTCGAGCCTGAGTATTGATGAGAGCAAAAAGCTGGTGGACGAAATTCAAGCCATGATCGATGGAATGAATCCGAAAAATTTTCATCCGGAGATGAAGGTGAACCTCACCGGGAGTGTGAAGACCGCGATCTCGGAGTTTCAGACGATCAAGGATGATATTCTTGGCACGGCATTGTTGCTCGTCGCCTTGATTCTCGGCGTTCTTTATTTGTTTTTCTGGTCGGTGAGATGGGTGCTCTTTCTTTGTGCAAACTTGGTCTTTGCTGTGATCTGGACGTTTGGAATCACCCAAGTTCACATTGGCTATCTCAATACACAAACAGCGTTTTTAGGCAGTCTTGTGGTCGGCACCGGCATTAACTATGGAATCATCTTTATCTACCGATTCTTGGAAAGCCGAAGGCGCGGCCAGAATCTTGAGGCTGCGATCGAAGAGAGTATTTCGGCAACCAGCATCGCGACCCTCATTGCATCTGCGAGTACGGCGATTGCATTTTTGAGTTTGCTTCTCGCCAACAATAAAGGGCTTTCTCAGTTTGGATTTATTGGTTGCCTGGGCGTTGCGTTGTGTTGGATTACCGCCTATTCATTGTTGCCGTTGTGGATTTACCAATTTGAGTCGAAGTGGCCTGCAAGAGATATTCATCATCCGCTCGGCAAAATGCTTGAGCAGTCCGTGGAGCGATTTGGATCCTTTATCACGAGACATGCGACAGCGTTTGGAATCGCACTCGGAATTTCTTCTGTTGTGGGAACTCTCATCATGCTTCCTCTGATTCATAATCCGGAAGAATCGAATTTTGATAATCTGAGAAATAGGATTGCCAAAGATTCTGGCACTGAAGCGATTGAAAGGGGCGTGAACGAAGTTTATTCGACAAGCACGACGCCAGCCATCGTTCTTTTGGATACGCTACAACAGGCTGAAGAATTTTGTGGATCTGTGAAGGCTCTTGCCGCGAAGTTGCCACCTGATGAAAATATCATTCATTCATGTATGAGTATTTATTCAATTCTGCCAGAAGCAAAACCGCAAAAGAATGAGCGATTGGTTGAGATGCAGAAGGTCATCGATATTCTTCAAAATAAATCTCTGAAGTTATCGAAGGATTGGAAGAAAATTAAGGAATTTAAAGACCATTTGACTCTCGAAGAGCCGACCATTGAACAGCTGCCGTTTCAGCTGACAAGACGATTTACAGATCGGTCAGGAAATATAGGCACTGTTGCTTTTGTTAATCCAGATAGCAGTAAGCCCTTGAATGATGGAAAGAATTTGCTCGCGTTCACAAACAGCATTTCCAGTATTTCACTGGAGAAAACAAATACAGTTGTTTCCGGTGCAGGAGATTCATTTATCTTAGCTGATCTGATGAGAGGATTGCGGCGTGATGGGCCTCTGACTTCCGCGGTATCGTTAGTCGCTGTGATTCTTTTGGCCATTTTTCTCGCCGGGGGGATTCGAACGGGCCTCATTATTTGCGGCTGCCTTTTGTTCGGCACCTGGTGGCTGTTGTGCATTCAGGGGGCTCTTGGGATTAAATATAATTTCTTTAATTTCATCGCGTTGCCGCTGACATTTGGAATTGCAGTGGACTATCCAGTGAATGTATTTATTCGGTGTCAGGAAGAGGGCTTTAGACGTTATGGAAAAGTTTTATCGACAACGGGCCCCGCGGTTCTTCTTTGTGCCCTCACGACCATTATTGGGTATTATACTTTGCTGGATGCGACGAATTTGGCGCTCGTGAGCTTTGCGAAATTAGCCCTTATTGGCGAGATTACCTGTGTCATCGCAGCTTTTGTTTTTTTGCCGGTCCTCCTGCACTTTTGGAAGCGAATGGATTAAAAGATTTTTTTAGGAAGCCAGCAACGGCTTATATCGCACAGGCCGTGGCACTTCATCTCCGAATCGTTTACGTCGATCTTCTTCGTAGTCAGAATAGTTGCCTTCGAAATAAACCACCTGTGAATCGCTTTCGAACGCCAGGATGGCTGTGGCCACTCGATCTAAAAACCAACGGTCGTGAGAGATGATGACGGCACAACCGGCATAGTGGTTCAGGGCTTCTTCTAATGCTCTCAATGTATTCACATCTAAATCGTTAGTGGGTTCATCCAACAAAAGTAAATTTGAGCCAGAGCGCAATATCTTAGCCAGTTGCACACGGTTTCGTTCACCTCCGGAGAGCTGGCCCATTTTTTTCTGCTGATCGTTGCCGCTGAACTGATATCGTGACACATACGCGCGAGAGTTGATTTCTCGTTTTCCAAGCGTGATGATTTCATCGCCACCCGAAATTTCTTCCCAAACTGTTTTCTTGGCATCGAGTGTTTCGCGGGTTTGATCGGAGTAGGCAATCTTCACAGTTTCTCCAATCTTCACAGTTCCCGAATCTGGTTTTTGTCGTCCCACAATCAGATTAAAGAGCGTTGTTTTTCCGGCGCCGTTTGGCCCGATGATTCCAACAATTCCGCCGCGGGGTAATTTAAATGAAAGATTCTCAAAAAGCAGCTTGTCGCCAAAAGCCTTGGTGACGTTTTCAAACTCAACCACAGTATTGCCAAGTCTTGGGCCAGGGGGCACATAGATTTGCAATTCATCGACAGATTGAGATTCTCCCTCAGCCAGAAGTTGTTCGTAGGCCGCTACACGTGCCTTGTTTTTGGCGCGTCGAGCAGCGGGGGTCATTCGAATCCATTCTAGTTCTCGCTCCAAACTTTTTTGCCGATGAGCTTCAGTTTGTTTCTCAACTCGCTGACGTTCTTCTTTTTGCTCAAGCCATGCACTGTAATTTCCTTTAAATGGAATTCCCTCGCCGCGGTCGAGTTCCAGAATCCATCCAGCAATATTATCGAGAAAGTAGCGATCGTGAGTGACGGCGATGACGGTGCCTTTGTAGTCGTGCAAATGATGTTCAAGCCATGCCACTGACTCAGCATCAAGATGGTTGGTGGGCTCATCCAAAAGAAGGATATCCGGAGCTTCAAGCAAAAGCCTGCAAAGTGCGACACGGCGTTTTTCGCCCCCGGATAGGTGGGTGACTGGACCATCAAGTGGTGGCAACCTCAGGGCTTGGCTCGCCATCTCGAGGGTTCTTTCCATTTCCCATCCATTCACGGCGTCGATTTTCTCTTGAACTTCGGCCTGCCTTGCGATCAGTTTCTCCATCTCATCCGGTTCCATGGGTTCCGCGAACTTTGCATTGATTTGTGCAAACTCCGAAAGCAGTGCGCCAACCTCTTTCATTCCCAGGGCGACGTTTTCACGAACGGTTTTCTTTTCATCTAGCTGGGGCTCTTGCAGCAATATCCCCACTGAGAAACCATCAGATTTCAGAACTTCTCCGTCAAAATCTGGGTCCAAGCCTGCAATAATTTTCAGGAGCGTTGATTTTCCTGCGCCGTTAAGTCCTAAGACTCCGATTTTCGCTCCGTAGTAGAAGGAAAGGTAAATATCCTTCAAAATTTGCCTTTTTGGCGGAACGATTTTGCTCACTTTTTTGAGGGTAAAAATGATTTTTTCAGACATCCGGAAACGCTACACAAGTTCCCTTATCGTGTCGATCTGGCCCTTTTAGATTCTCCCTTGACCCGCCCCTCAAGCTGGACTTCACTACAAGGCGATATGAGTTGGGTTAAAGAGCTAAAGTCACCAGGGATTCAAAAGCGCCAGCAAGTGGTGGAATCAAAGGCCCCTTCAGATCTCTGGACGAAATGTCTGGATTGCGGCGCCATTCTGTATCGAGTCGAGATTGAACGAAGTCGGTTTATTTGCCCAAAATGTCAGTTTCATTTTGCGATGCCCGCGCGTGAACGCATTGCTCTTTTGACAGATGAAGGATCCTTTACGGAGTACGATGAAGATTTGATTCCGGGAGATCCGTTGGAGTTCAAGGATTCGTCGTCCTATCCAAAGCGGGTCAAAGCAGCCCAAGATAAGACAGGTGAGAATGAGGCCGCCATCTGGGGTGTGGGGAAGTGTGAAGGACACGAATTTGCACTTTCTGTTTTTGTATTCGAGTTCATGGGCGGAAGTATGGGTTCGGTGGTCGGTGAGAAAATCACAAGATGTTTCGAGTATGCTGCTGAAAAAAATATTCCAGCCGTTGTTGTATCTTCTTCGGGTGGAGCTCGAATGCAAGAAGGGATCTATTCTCTGATGCAACTCGTAAAAACCTGTGCAGCTCTTCAGAGGTTGAAACGCCGGGGGATTCCTTATGTCTCGTTGATGGCTCATCCGACGACAGGCGGTGTTGCGGCGAGTTTTGCGATGCTTGGAGATCTCCACTGGGCAGAGCCGGGTGCGTTAATTGGATTTGCGGGACCGCGAGTGATTGAACAAACCATTCGTCAGAGATTGCCCGAAGGATTTCAAAGATCTCCATTTTTATTGGAGCATGGCATGATCGATCAGATTGTTCATCGCAAGGATCAAAAGCAGATGTTTGCCAAAATTTTTGGACTTCTAAAGGCGCGAGGTCATGCAGTTCGATCCGCGAAAAATTGAAATTCCATCCAAAACGACCTACAAGCTTGAGACCATTCGTCGTGTTGCGGCAGAATTGGATCATCCAGAGCAAGGCCGCCGTACCATTATTGTGGGCGGAACGAATGGCAAGGGCAGCACCTGCGTATTGTTGACGCGTTTGTTTCTGAGTTCAGGGTTAAAAGTCGGAACTTTCATCTCTCCGCATGTGGTTCATCGAACTGAACGTATTTCGATTAACGGAAAGCCTATCTCCGAATTTACGCTTAGACGTTATGAGAAAAAATATCGTCGTTCGTTGGACTCTCTCAGTTTTTTCGAACGATATACGATTTTGGCCTTTTTGATTTTTCGTGACTACAAGGTTGATTTGCAAATTCTAGAAGTTGGTTTGGGCGGCCGCTTAGACGCCACGAATATTTCTTCGCCCGATATTTCTGTCATTACGCGGATCGACTATGACCACCAGGCAATTCTGGGTCATACGATTCAGAAAATCGCAAAAGAGAAGGCTGGCATCATGCGAAAGCATGGGCTTGTCGCGTTTGGCGCTCAGCGAGTTGCGGCGTTGAGGACTCTTCGAGCTCGAGCGCGACAGTTGAATGCTGAGATGATCAAAATGCCGCCTGAAGATCGCCAAGTCTTGAAGACTCTCGGTCTGATCGAACAGACGCGAGGCGTTCATCAAAGGCAGAATGCGGAACTTGCCTGGACTGTCTATGAGAAGGCTCGTCGCCTGTGGAATTTGCAATTGACGACGAAAGACAAATGCCAAGCATTGAAGGGCCCTCTCCCGCACGCACGGATTCAAGTCTTGAAAAACAAGCCGCTTTGGATTGTGGACGGATCTCACAATCTTAATTCATTGGATGCGCTGGATAAATATCTCACGGCACATTTTCGAGACAGGAAATTCACCGTCATTTTTGGTGCTATGAACGACAAAGATATAGTGCCTATGCTGCGAAAAGTGAAACCATGGGCTGAGCGGGTCATGATTCCGTTGTTTTATCCGGAAAGACAAATGCTTCCTGAAAAGTTAAAGGCGCTGTGGAAAAAAATTGGAGTGAAAGCGGAGAGCTCGAACGATTTAATTCAAACACTTAAACAGGCCAGAGATTCGAAGATGCCGGTTCTGGTCGTGGGCTCTCTTTATTTGGCGGGTGCTGTTCTGTCGCAGAAAGGAATTTTAGAAAAATGAATCTCAAGCATGTCATGGTCACAGGTTACGATGCTACATTTGCTCGATTGATCGCAGATGCCGGCGTGGTGGATTCAATTCTTGTAGGGGATTCTTTGGGGATGGTCATTGCAGGACATGACTCAACGCTCGAGGTCAGCATGGATCATATGATCTATCATGTTGAGGCTGTGGTGCGCGGATTGATGAAATCATCTAGTCAAAATCTGCCGCTTGTTATCGCGGATATGCCTGTCGGAAGCTATCAGACAGAAGTGGATGCTCTTCGAAATGCTCAGAAACTCGTGAAGGCGGGCGCTGGCATGGTAAAATTGGAAGGGCCGGTGATTGAGCAGGTGGTCGAGTTGAGAAGTCATGGCATTCGGGTCTCTGGGCATATTGGCCTCACGCCGCAGTCGATTCAGGACTATCGTGTGCAGGGTAAGTCAGAAAGCGATGCACAGAGACTTAAAGCTGAGGCCAAGGCGTTGGATGAAGCCGGGGTAGAACTTCTCGTCCTTGAGATGATTCCGGCACCGCTGGCTCAGGAGATTACCCATGCGACAAAGGCGGTGACCATTGGAATTGGAGCTGGTGCTGACTGTGGTGGACAGGTTCTGGTGCTTTACGATTTGCTGGGATTGAATCGAGATTTTAATCCAAAATTTTTAAGAAAATTCACGCAGGGAGCTGACTGGGTCAACGACGCGATCAAAACATATGCGACCGAGGTGCGTGCGCAACACTTTCCCACAGCGAAACATTCATTTGGAGTTTCTTCGGAGCTAAGTCATTGAAAATTATTCGATGCCGCGATGATCTCAAATCATGGCGCAAGAAACAGAAGAAAAAATTGGGGCTTGTTCCGACGATGGGAGCCCTGCATTCTGGTCATGCAAGTTTAGTGGAGAGGGCTTTGAATGAGAACTCAACCGTCGCGGTGAGCATCTTTGTCAATCCAACGCAGTTCGGCCCGGATGAGGATTTAGATAAATATCCTCGCACTGAGGCTGAGGATCTCGCGTTATTGAAAAATTTGGGAGTGGATATGGTCTATTTGCCTCGCAGCCCTCAAGACTTGTATCCACGTCAAGATCGATTCTCAGTGGTTCCTCCGAGCCGGCTCACCGATATTTTAGAAGGACGATTCCGTCCTGGGCATTTTGAAGGGGTCGCCACGGTGGTTCTCAAGCTCTTTCAACTCATAAAGCCCGATCGCGCGTATTTTGGAGAAAAAGACTACCAGCAGTTGAAGATCATTGAGGCGATGGTCGAGGATCTCTTTTTGGACTTAGAAATTGTTCCGTGTCGGACCATTCGCGAATCATCAGGATTGGCCATGAGTTCGAGAAATCGATATCTCAGTGCGCTAGAGTTTGAGCGCGCAGCGGCCCTATCGAATATTTTGAAGACGTCGCCCAGCCCTGAAAGTGCCTCGGAAAGGCTCAAGCTGGCTGGTTTTGAGGTTGATTATGTAGAAGTCTGGGATCCTGATCTGCAGCAAAAATCAGGATCTCCAAAAGGGCGATGGTTAGCAGCGGTGAGGATGAAAACGGTCCGCCTCATTGATAATCTGAAGCGGCTTAAGTGATTCTACAAAAAACCGAGAAGCCTGCTCGCCTTAAATGGTTTTTTGATGGGCCCCATTTTGAAAATCATGGATTTCTTCAACGGTGCGTTGATCGAGGAGGCCCTTCTTTTTCAGAATCGTCGAAATTCGATCGTCGATCGCTCGCTCAAAATGTTCCAGATCTTGTAATTGGTCGCGCAGCAAATACGACTCATCCGCGGTAAGGGCCTTTGTTCTGACAAGAGTGCTGAGAAGTTGATTGAGTTGTTGGTCATCAACGGGCTTCAATCCATAAATCGTTTCAATCGACAGATTGACTAAATCGCGAAGGGGCATTGATCGATCTTCACGAGGCCGCTCTTCTTTAATCGGTGACAATTTTTGTTCAGATTCTTGTCCTAAATTCAGATTTTCCAAAGTCTCATCCCCCCAAATCATATTACACAGGTTGTTGAGATAGACAGTCAAACAGAAACCATCGTAAGATCACCGACCTATTCAAAGTCTCGGATCGGAATTCCACTTTGTCTGAAATATTCCAAGAGTCTCAGCAATTCATTTTTTCGAGATTCGGTGGTGAGAAAAAACAGAAGAGATTCGGCGTCTTGATGTCTTTCGGTTCTTACTCGCGCAATGCCTTCGTGTGAATCAATAATAGATTGCAGATAAGCGACTTCTGTTCGAGGCGCCCATCGATAAAGACGAACTGATTTCTCAAAATTCACAGTTATTGATCGCTTCTCGCGCTGACTTTGCATAGCAAAATCGACAAATAGTGTTCCAAACGTCACTCGTATGAAATTGGATTCATACCGTTAACTTTTGTTACATTGCAGGTGATTTAGCTTCGAGAGTCTATTTAAACTTATTTTTCGCCGCAATGCATTAGCCGACAACTTTAATTCCGCCGTCGTTGGCACGACACTTGCGATGAGTTTCAGCAGAAATCGCAGCGTATTTTACTGCGATGAAACAAGACTAGTAGGGGGTGGTGGTATGAAACAGTTCATAAAAGTGGTCTCTATGTTCGTGGTTCCAGCAGCGTTGTTGACAGGTTGTGGAAGTGCTTCAATCGGTAAAAGCGTTCAAGTGAAATTGGATCCAGAGCAAAAAACAGCAAATCTAGAATTAGAAATGAGCGATGGAATGGAAGTGAGCTTGGCGGGGAATTTTCCTTTGGCTAATGGACTTGGAGAGCTCTATTTCACGCAAGCCACTCGGGATTCAAATGCCAAAATTGGATTGAGAGTCCAAGTGAGCAAGTTAGTTGAAGACAAAGTGAATGTCGTTTCGACACTGCCGAGTGGAGCTCCATTTCCGGCTGCCATTCTGCCTCCGCTTTTCAAAGCAAAAGTCATGAAGAATGATAATTTTGATTTAAATGCTGTCTTCAGTCTGAGCCCTGAATTGCAGATTGGTGCCTTGGTCGGTATGAAGGTATTGTCATCGAACTATGTCGTCACAGGCGTCGCCATTTGCCAGAATTTTAGAAACACTGAAAACAAAGCATTTGCAGCTGCTTGTCTCTATGGACCAAATCCGAGCAAAGGAGAATTTGGCGGCTTATTCATCGGCGGCACATTCGGTGAAGTGATTAAATCGAGTTTGTTGGCAAAAGGAACGGCCAAGACATCAACGGCATCACGTGTGATGAAAATGTCTGTCGCTTCGGATATCTATGAAGCCAATAGCGATATGGAACTTCCGGCAATGGATATTTCGTCCAATACTTCTGATGAGCACGTTTATGATCCTGCAAAGAAATTGGCAGGAAGCAATGGTGTGAAAATGTATCGAAATATCGAGAAAATTTTCAGAGTACGACGTTAATCTTTCGAATCGTTAAACAAATTGACGAACCACACACTTTTTGGGGGAGTCTCGGGGGAGGCTTCCCTAAAGTGTTTTTGGCCCTTCTGATCTGAAGTTTAGAATAGAGCTTCTCAAATCTTAGGAAATCGAGTGAGCGCAGTTTTAAGCTTCTCTTCCGAAACCGTGAGAGCCACTCTAAAAAAGCCTTCGCCTTGTTTGCCAAATCCATTTCCAGGAGTGCAGACGATGCCGCGCTCGAGCAGTTCGGTGCACGTATCGGCAGATGACTTGCCCTTCGGATTTTTGATCCAAAGATAGAAGGTCGCCCCTCCATCAAAGACTTCATATCCTAGGCGACGTAATCCCTCGACCATCAGCGTTCGTCTATAGCGATAGACTTCCTTAGACGGAAATACCATCTCTCGTTCGTCGCCGAGCATCGCCTTTATAGCAGCCCATTGAATCGGTTGAAAAACTCCGCTATCGAGTGTGGATTTAATTTGGTAGAGCGCTGCAATCAAATCTTTGTTTCCCGCAGCAAAACCAACTCTCCAACCGGTCATATTATAGCTTTTGCTCGTTGAGAAAAATTCAATCGTGACGTCTTTCGCTCCCGGAACCTGAAGCGCACAGTGTGGAAGAAAGTCGTATCCTTGTTCGCAGTAGGCCCCGTCGGAACAGACGATGAATCCATAGCTCTTCGCTCGGTCAACGATCTCGGTATACACATCAAGATTGACGGTCGCAGACGTCGGATTATGGGGATAATTTACAAAAACAACTTTCACAGCTCGCCAAACTTCATCGGGAATATCAGACCAACGCGGCTTGAATTTATTTTCCCAAGTGAGCGGATAGTACACGGGTGTACCGCCCGCGAGCAGAGTCGCATTTGCATAAACAGGATACGCAGGGTCTGGAATCAGCGCGAAGTCGCCAGGGTTGACGACGGATTCCGTAAAGTGAGCTAAGCCCTCTTTGCTTCCGATGATTGACATGATTTCAGTCTGTGGATCGAGGTCAACCGAGAATCTTCTTTCCATCCAAGTCGCGCAGGCTTTTTTGAATTCGATGAGCCCACCATATGATGGATAGCGATGATTTTCAGGATTGCGAGCAGTCTCTGTGAGCTCGTTAATGATGGGAGTCGGGGTTGGTAAATCGGGATCCCCAATGCCAAGATCAATCAGGTCTTTGCCTTCAGAAATCAATTTTCTTTTTTTTTCATCAATTTGGGCAAAAATATAGGGAGGTAGTTTTTGAAGACGAAGAGATTTTTGAAATATCATTTGAGCACATCTTTCATTGTATAGAGTCCTGGTTTCTTGTCTTTTGCCCAGAGCAGCGACGCATATGCACCTTCTGCAAAGGGACGTCGTGAATGGCTTCTGTGATGAACTTCGAGTATTTGGTCTTCAAAAGAAATCATCAGGCGATGGTCTCCCGGAATTTCGCCAAGCCGAATCGACTGAATTTCAACTTTTGTATTGGGCGAGGCTTTCAAAATTCGATCTTTGATTTTGAGAGCCGTTCCACTCGGAGCGTCTTTCTTTTTATCGTGATGAAAATCACTGAGAGATATCGCAGCGTTGATTTTTTTGGCGATGATTTCGCTAAGGTCACAGAAGACTTCAATTCCTCGACTAAAATTTGAATCGACAACAACCGGGATTATTTTTGCCGCAGCAGAAAAAATTTTGTCACGATCAAGCAGGCCCGCGGCGTCCCAGCCCGTTGTTCCACAGATATAGGGTACGGCTGCGTCTCGAGCAGCCGCACAGATTTTGTTCGAATTTTCTGGTGTCGAAAAATCAATGATACCCATTGATGTATTCAGATCAGGGAGTCTTATTTCGGACGAAGACCACAGTCTAAATGGTACTGCCTTGGATTTAAGAATATTTTGAAGCTCTAGGCTCATCTTTCCCCGGCACCCAATGATGATGACGTCTCGTTTCATCTAAAGATCCTTGTCTTTCAAACGTTGCAAAGCTCGCTTTAAAGCAGGGTGATAGGTTGGGTCTAAAACTACCAACGGAAGTCTCACGCCGAACGAGGGTGATTGCAATAACTGGCCAACGCACCACTTGGCTGGAATGGGATTGCTTTCGACGAAAAGAAGTTTTGTCATTTCGAGTAACTCATTGTGGAGCTTGGTAGCTTCATCAACTTTTCTCGCTTTCCAAGTTTGCCACAGAGCTTGGAGGCCCTTTGGTGAGATATTCGAGAGGACACTGACGACTCCGTGAGCGCCACATGACCAGAGGGGCAAGCTATTGCTGTCATCTCCACTGAGGAATGTTTTTGTTTCGGGCAAGGCCTGTAAAATTTGGAGGGCCTGGTCCATATTTCCTGAGCTTTCCTTGATCGAGAGTATGGAAGGAATTTTCCAGATTTCAGCCATGGTCTCTGGACTTATATTCACGGCCGTTCGCCCCGGAATATTATAAACCACGATCGGAAGCGGCGTCTTTTTTGCGATCGCTTCAAAGTGTTTAATCAGGCCACGCTGCGGCGGTTTATTGTAAGCGGGCGTTGAGACGAGAGCTCCATGAACTCCGAGATCAGCAGCGTCTTTCACTCGTGAAGCCGTTTCTGCCGTTGAGCTTGAGCCGCACGACGCAAGTATATGAATTGAGCCTCTGTAACCAAGAGCAATTTCAATGGCAGACTGCCATTCTTCTCGCGTGAGACTTTGGCCTTCTCCAGTGCTGCCTGCAATGATGATTCCTTGAGTTCCACCAGCAATCTGACGTTCAATCAGGGTTTTCAGCATGACGGAGTCAACCGATCCATCATCTCTAGAAAAGGGGGTGACAAGTGCAGTATAAACGCCTTCAAATCTCATAAAATTCTTTAAGCCGTGGCAGCAACAGATCTCTTTAGGTATGGGGGGAGCTTTTCTTTCGCAATCAGATCCTCATAAGTTTCTCGCTCTCGAATGGTATAGAACTTCTGATCGTGAATAATAACTTCTGGGATTTTTGTTCTTGAATTGTAATGGCTCGACATTGACGAGCCGTAAGCTCCGGCGCTCATCACGGCCAATAAATCGCCTGGCTGAAAGTTTTGAATTCGTCGTTCATTTGTGAGCTTGTCACCAGATTCGCAACAAGGGCCAACAACAGACGCCTTAATCTTCTTATAGCGTTTGTATTTCACAGGCAGAATCGAATGAAACGCATCATAAAGTGCCGGCCTCACAAGATCATTCATGCCCGCATCGACGATGATGAAATTGTTGGATTCGCCCCGTTTAACATAGAGCACTTTAGTTAAAAGCACTCCGGCGTTTGCCACAAGGCTTCGACCGGGTTCGAGAATGAGTTTGAATTTTCGGTCTTTGATTTCACTGAGAAATGACTGAGCCCAGTCTGAAAGGCTAGGAGGTTTTTCATGACTATAGGTGACTCCTAATCCTCCACCCATATTCAGATAGAGCAATTCATGCTTCAGTTTGGAAATCTGATCAAAAAGTTTCAACATTCGATTCAGAGAATCTTCGAAGGGCTTTGTTTGAGTAATTTGACTGCCAATATGACAGCTCAGCCCAACTAATCGAACATTTTTCAAACGAAGAGCCGATCGAACAAGGTCGAGCGCTTTTCGATAGGGAATTCCAAATTTAGATTTTCTTAAACCCGTAGCGATATAAGGATGGGTTTTTGGATCAACATCTGGATTAATGCGTAACGTAACATCAACAATCCGCTTAAAACTCTTTGCAATCAGATCGACAGTGATTAGTTCTTGTTCGCTTTCAATATTGAAGCAGAGAATTTTTTTTCGGATCGCCACTTCAATCTCTTCTTTCGTTTTTCCAACTCCAGAAAATATAATCTTGTCCGATGGAATTTCAGAATCGAGTGCTCGAAAGAGTT
This sequence comes from uncultured Bacteriovoracaceae bacterium, assembly GCA_964626465.1. Classification (GTDB taxonomy): domain Bacteria; phylum Bdellovibrionota; class UBA2394; order UBA2394; family UBA2394; genus CAZRCG01. Next base: position 83,851 of record CAZVFP010000010.1, read on the forward strand.
CGCCCCCAGAGACAATGTCTGCGCCACTTCCCAGTTGAGCAAATGTTTTAATCACGGCCAGATTTGGGTTGGCCTTCACGGCGTAGCAAATCAAGTGAGGGATATCTTTGAGGGCCACATCAAGATCCTGATAAGCCCTAGTCATTAAAGAGCTTAAATAAATATAGGCTGGCGTCCCCACCTTGTCCGCAATTTCCTCAAGCCGGATGCCATCACTGCAGAGAATATGATCCTGATATTTAAATCCGTCAAAAATTGCTCCCACAATGATGCTCCTCTACGATCTCAAATCAGAATTTCGCAACCATTCCAGCACGGACCAATACAGTCGAATGGCTTGCCGATACTTGATCATAAAAAGATCCTGGAAGAAAATGCCCAAAACTGAATTCACCGGTGAAATAACGATTAATAGGCCAAAACGTCATGATGTCGTATTCGATCCCGTAAAAGCGTCCAGATATTCCTGAGGGTTCCTGAGCGGCGAATGGCGTGATGATATTCACAGCAGGTTTAAAAAATGGAGCAACATCATAGTCGATTCTGAGGCGGGGATAAAAAGCATTGGAAATGGCCCCGCTGTGTGGTGCCGTTGGCACGGATGTTATAGTGCCTGTTGAGCTCTTTGTGTAAGAACCGCCCGGAAGCGCTTCTTCAAAAACGATCAAGCTGACATTGTAATCCCTCGAAAACGCAACTGTCCTCAGATTGCCGGCAGTCATATCTCCTGCGGATGTTCCAGAGCTGAAACCACCTTCTAAAGTGATTCCGAATGGCTTTGCATCGAAGGTGCTTCGAGCCACTGCATTGATGGCGAGCAAATCCCGGCCCATGATTTTGCCGCTATAGAGCGCCACTTCTGTATCAAGGGTCATATTTGAAAATTTATTTTGGGCAAAGAAATCAAAGGCCCAATAGCTCGTGCCTCGAGTGACGAGGTTACTCGTGCTCGTAAACGTCGACGGGGTATATCTGTTTTGAGTATTGAATGAGATATACATCGATAAATTTTGATTTTCCGATTTTCGACCGAAGTTAAAGAAATATTCCATGAAATCGTCAGCACTATCATCGAATACACCTTCGATCAGCCAACCAATGCCTGGTCTCATGTAGTAAGGGCCAAAGCTTGTATCAAATACGATTCGATCTCGCGTTGTTCCCGCTTCCTGGTCTGGACTGTCTCCAGCATTGGCAAAAATCCCAAGTCCAAGATCGTGAGGCATTCGCCCCACTTTCAACGTTCCATATGCAAAATCCAATTCTGCCCACGCGCGGCGGAGCTGAATGGGGCTGAGCCCAGTTGTGTCCACAGAGCCATCCGCTAAATAAATACCTCCGGTAGAAGAGTCGCTGACCGTTGAATCAGGTGCTCCAATCACAGTTTCTGTCTCGGAGTTATCGAGTAGTCGATTATGAGCCTGTGCCGGATTGGCATAGGCCGAGTAGCGGTGTGGATTGCTGCCAAAATAGCCATCCACAAAATTTAAGGACGTGTAGACACGAAATTTGTCCGTCAGCAAAAATGTCGGATTGAGTCGAAATCGCAAATCCGTGAAGGCTCTGATTTTAGCTTGCGTCGCGCGATCCAAGTCGAGATTGTAGTGAAAATTCCCACGCGATCTGAAGTAGCCTTCGTAGGTGACGTCAACGGCCTTTGCGTTAGAATTTATTCCCAGAATAATAAAAAAAACAATAGTGACAAATAGAGCTCGATACATTGCTTTCATGTTTAAATCGGGGCTGGATCCCTTGTCACCTAGAAAGATCAGTTTCGCTGGTGAAAAACTTGCTTTAAAAACTTGCGCCAGCTGAAAAATAGGTCTGAGAAATTTGATCTGCGGCTTTCCATTTTCCGTTGAGTAAAAGTATGTGTCCGTATCCGACTCGGAATAAGAGAGGCGGGCCATAGATCAAGCTCACATTCGATTGCAACTCGAGGCCGGCCGAAACTGTGAAATGTTTCCAAGAAAAACTGTTTGATTCCTGGCCGCCGAGCACTTCGAGCAGATTTAAACCGTCCCTCCATTTGAAAGTCTGTCCAGTATCAGCGAAGAGTGTCGACGACACATCGCGAATCCAGATGGGGGCGGTTCCAAATCCAGGGATATCTTTAAAAAATGACCATCGGTATTCAACAGATCCTTGAGTGATTCCTTCGCCACGAAAATAACTCGCCTCAAGGCCGCGCAGCGAATAGAGCTGCTTGTTTACCGAGACAAATGGACTCTCTCCAAAGCTTCCTCCTAAACGAAAAGTCCGTTGATACAGAGGGTCGAGCCATTGAATCCCCGCGGCAATATGCGCTGCAAACTTTTGATTCTTCCAGGTATTAAAAAAACCCTTTAATGAGAGAGTTGTGACGAGCTGGCTCATTGCTGAATCTGGCCAGGAGGGCGATAAATCGACGCTCACTTGTCCGCTGATGGGTCCTCGATAGTTGGCTGTGCTGCTTAATCCCCACTCATAACCTTCCTCAGGTCCGAGAGCTACTCCACGATATGTTTTGGTGGTTGTGTTCGTTGCCACGGTGATATCACGAACTCCCTTGGCGATTCCGGCGGGTAAATCGAGTAGAGAATGTCTCTTTTGGTAGAAAAGAGATTGGCTAAAATCGAATGCACTTAAACCATCTGCATCTGCCGGTTGGTAGGTATAGCCAGCGGATGCGTTATAGCTTCTTTCATAATAATGATCGGCAAGAATGCCTCCAATTTGCCCCCCACTCACCGTGGCGAGCACTCGGCCATAGTCAGAAATTCCAGCGGAGCCTGCCACGAAGAGATCGATGGTATCGAGTCCGTGATAATAAATCTGAATTCCGCCGCCTGGTCTTTGCGGTGCCGTATGATGAAAGACAGATCCGGCCCATGACCAAGTTTGCAATGGATCCTGGGATTTTGTAAGCGCCCCAATGGCCATATCACTTTCGGTATAGTAAAAAAATGGAAGTAAGAAATGAGGGAGCAGGGTAGATCCAATCGAGTACGGTTGCGATGCGATGGAGGGAAGATCGGGTTGCTCGGCAGGCAATGTTTCGAGTGTGAATTTTTGAGTGCCAAAGTTTTTTTCGGATAGATGAATCACTTGCGGACGAAAACCGGTTGAAGAATATTGTCCGACAGCGATCATTTTGTCAGTGCCTCGCGGCCAAGAATATCCTTTTATGGATTGAGTCAGCTGGCGCATCTCGTTTGTTTCCAGATTCACTACGAAGATTTGCGAAGTGGATATCTTTTTATTTTCGCCGACGGATCGGTCAATATAGCCAGAAAACAAAATTTGATTGTCGGACAGAAACGAGGGATCGTATACATCAGTGAGATTTTCTGCAGATACCTTGCTTGTCGCTCCAGTCTTCATGTCAAGAATACAGAGCCTACGCTGATCTGATTGCCGTAGGGTAAATGCCATCGTCTGGCCGCTCGGTGAAAGAGCCGGCTTGGCGATATGATCAAATCCGGGCGCACTATAGATGACCTTCATTGTCGTCTCTGGAGATTCAGACGATTTAAAACTGATGATTTCTGATTTGAGATCATCTATTTTGACTGCATAAAGAATGCCATCGCGTTCTATCGGATCTCGCAGGCGGAGCCCGCGGGTGATTCTCTTTTCTTGTTTCGAATCGAGGTCGAATGTCCAGACATCCTTTGCAGACTGACTTCGACTGACAAATGAATTTTTGCTGTAAAACAATTGGTTATGACTCCAACTAAGCGATGTTCCAGAAAACTTTTTCTGGAGAACTTCTGCTTGAGGGGCATCAGATTCAGAGAAAGTATATTTCATCAGCATTCGACCCTGATCGGGATCAACCACTACGGCGTAGAGCGTCTTCAAGCGATCGTCCCAGGTTGGGAGGCCTTCAATACGTTTACCTGCGCTTTCTATGTTTATGACCTTCGACGGTTCTTCAAAATAAGGAGCTACCGCTGCAGCTTGTTCTTCCTCTTCTTTTTGCCACTGCTTCCAGAGCCTTGAAAAACTTGTTCCAAAGATTTTGCCCGTCTTAAAATTTAAAAATCCAGGGATAATTGATTCAGAAGTAAGATGTGTGAAATCGTAAATTTTTTGCTCGCCGAATTTGCGAACTAAGAATTCATAGAATCCAATTCCATAAATATAGGCACCACCTCCATAGGGATAGCTTCCGTTCCAGTAAGTCGCTTTATCGATAGGCAAGAAATTTTTTTCAAGAGCACTCGTTCGTATCATAGATGCAACCAGGGGAGATCTTCCTCGACCCTTCGTTGTTTCTCTTGTTTCTTCGAGTTGCGCTAATCCTTCGAGGCCCCATTGTTGCTGAATGGCGTTGGGAACAACAATCGTTCCGAAAATATAACTCAGCCATTTGTGAATTCCGTTGCGCTGATTCAAATGAACCGTGTGCGTGAGTTCGTGTGCGATGAGCATTTTCAGCCAGTCATCATAGTAATCGAGTCCTGAATCATCACTTGGCGGGGCGACATAAAGATAGATTGTATTATAGGGGATCGGTGTGCTCAGCCCATTGCTTTCGTCACTTTTGTCAGAGAAGACAATATGCACTTTTCCTTTAGGTTCAGAAGCAAACTTTGAAGTGAGTGAGTCATAGATCGGTTCTAAAACTTTGGCGAGATGGCTGACTGATTTTTCATTTCTCTTTTCAAAATGAACAAGGAAGTGGGCACTCTCGTAAGTTCGCCAATCCACCTCATGATTGAAATCAAGCGAAAGAGAGGGATCGTCAGCAATGAATTTTAGCCACGAAAGTATGATGAGAGAGTAAATCATAATTTTTTAGGAGAGAAATCTGATGTATTTTTCCAAGATACTAAATTTTGCGGGAAGATAACCCCACACGTCACCATCAAAATCGACTTGAATTCTGCGGTGAGGCCGAGTGGGTGTCGCGTGCATTTCACGAAATCTTCCCCGTAGGACATATTTCGAAGGTGTAAGTTCTCCGGAGAGAATTTTAAGAGCAATCCAGAGATAGCGCATGGCCATGGTCTTAAGGATAATCGTATATTCGAGTTCGCCATCGCTAAATGTGGCGTCAGGCGATAAATATAAGCCCCGACCGCCGTATTTTCCGTTGTGAACCAGTCCGGTCAAAATATTTTTTTGGTGCACTATTTTGTTGCCGTCTATGGTGAGGTTCACCTCTGGATGCCGGTAAAACGGAGCCATTCGAAATAAAAGGCGCAGAAATCCCCATTTCGAGCGACTTGCATAGGGATCTTGGCTCATCTTATTCACAAGCGTTGAACTGAATCCAAAACCGGCCGCATTGAGAAATAACCTGCGGATTTTCTGGCCGTAGTCGCCGGTGAATTCAACTTCGCCAACGTCGAGCATGCGTTCTTCTGCCCGACCTTCGAGAAATGAAATGATAAAGTCAGAAAAATTTTCTCTTAAAGGAATGCTCTTCACAGCATCTCCTTTTTGCAATGTTGGATGTATTGTGATGGCCGGTACTTCCAGTCCGCCACGCGCAGCGCGATCCAGGGCATTGACGATTTCGCAGAGTGTCGAGTCGCCACCTATGCAGACAATGAGTTTCGCACCCTGGTCAATCGCTTCCCGCGTGAGAAGCTCCGCATGTGAGCGGCCTCTCGTGATATGCGTCTTAAAATCGTTCGTGAACGCCCGTACTTTTCGCTCTTCGTATGGCCAGCGCAACCCAATGGAGGGTCTTCGAGGATTAACAATAAAGTGAATCTTCGCCATTGCTGATTATGTCGGCATGCTCGCTCTCAAATGAAGTTCTCGCCATTGAGCCGCATCAATGCTTGATGGGGCCTTCGTCATTGGGCATTGTCCACGTTGTGTTTTCGGAAACGCAATAACATCCCGAAGGCTTTCACCGCCCGAGAGAATCATCGAGAATCTATCGATTCCAAACGCGACACCGCCATGTGGTGGGGCTCCATAGGAAAGAGCGTCTAGAAGAAATCCAAATTTTTCGGTCATTTGAGATTCGGTGAGTCCCAGAAGTCTAAAGACATCCTTCTGCATTTCTGTCCTGTGAATTCGAATCGATCCGCTGCCCATCTCCATTCCGTTGATCACTAAGTCGTAGCAGTCGGCATAGGCTTTTGCCGGATCTTTTGTGAACGTGTCGAAAAATTCGCGTTTTGGACTTGTAAACGGATGATGTTCAGAAACCCAGCGATTTTCTTTTGCGTCCCATTGAAAAAGAGGAAAATCAATGATCCAGAGAAAACGCCAATCAGATTCCTTGATGGCCTTTAGTCTTCGACCAAGGTGAAGTCTGATCGCTCCAAGGCTATCATGTACAATCTTGGACGTGTCCGCGCAAAAAACCAAAATATCGCCGTTTGCGGCAGCGGTTCGGCTCACGAGCGCTTTCTTTTCTTCAGTACTCAAAAATTTTGCAATCGGCGATTGCCAGCCATTTTGTTCATCCTGAATATCGTTTAGTTTGACCCATGCGATGCCCTTGGCTCCGAATGTTTTGCCAAGGGGAGTCAAATCGTCGAGATCCTTACGAGAAAGTTCGTGGCCTCCGGGAACTTTCAGTACCTGAATAAGATTTCTTTTTTCTGCGGCTTCTCGAAAGACCTTGAATTCCGATTTCGAGAATATATCGGTGATGGTTTTTAATTCCCAAGAGAGTCGCAGGTCTGGTTTGTCCGAGCCAAATCGATCCATGGCATCTTTGTAACTCATGCGTTCAAATTTTTGGGGCAGTTCAAAGTTAAGAAATTCCTTCCAGACTCTTCGCCAGAGTCCTTCCATGATACTGAAAACATCCTCTTGATTGACAAAGGACATCTCCACGTCAAGCTGTGTAAATTCTGGCTGTCGGTCAGCGCGAAGGTCTTCATCGCGAAAACAGCGGCAGATTTGAAAGTATCGTTCGAATCCAGCCATCATATAAAGCTGCTTAAATAGCTGCGGCGATTGCGGCAATGCATAGGCTTCCCCGGGATAGAGTCGTGAGGGAACCAAATAGTCTCGCGCGCCCTCAGGCGTGGATTTTGTGAGAATCGGCGTTTCTAATTCAAAGAAATTTCGTTCGACCAGATAATCGCGGATGACTTTGTTCAGTCTAGATCTGGCCAAGAGAGGCGACTTAATCTTTGGTCTTCGCAAGTCGAGATATCGATACTCCAGTCGCGTATTCTCATTCGTTGCAATATCGTCTTCGATCGGAAATGGAGGCGTCTGTGATGTATTGAAAATTTCAACCTGATCAACGAGCACTTCGATTTGGCCAGTAGGCAGACCTTTATTTTCCATTCCCTCCGGACGCTTCGATACGGTTCCCTGAATTCCGATGCAAAATTCTGGTCTGATTCCATTGGCCAAGTCGTGAGCCTTCGGATTGGCTTGAGGATTGAAAACAATTTGTGTGAGCCCGTGCAAATCGCGCAAATCTGCAAAAATGACGCCACCGTGATCGCGTCGAGTTTGAATCCAACCCATCAATACGACTTTTTGGCCGAGATGCGAGATCGTGAGTTCTCCGTTGTGATGAGTACGTTTAAGTTCGTGTAAGAAGCGAATATCCGAAGTCATAGACTACCAAATTAAGAGAAGTGCGCGGTCAAATCCATTTTTATTCTTCAGTTCTATGTCTGAAATCGATCTGAGGTTGTCGTGTGTTGGGATCGGGCCCATAATGAGGGCATGGATATCTCGAAAAAGTGCCTTCTTTGTGCTGTGTTTCTCGTTTTTTTGTCGTCCTGTGCGCCGAAGAAGATTGTGGTTAGTTTTAAGACGCCCGAAGAAACCTTTCAGACCTGGCGAGCGGCTGCTGAACGTCTCGATTATACGACATTATTGCAGTGTTATGCTGCAGAAGCTGTTTCGGAGATTCGCAAAGAGATTGAAACGACCTCGGGAGAAGGGCTTCGGTCGATGCAGCAAGAAACGCGCAAAACTGAATTTAAACTGGAAAAGGTCGTTTATGAGAATGACCGCGCCTATGTCCGGGTGACTCGAAGAATTCGTGATGCGGAAGAAATCGAAATTCTGACCATGGTCCAAGAAGGCAAGGACTGGAAATTGATTCCATGATGGCGATGTCGCCACAAAGCAGGGCTAGTACCTCGTCCAATAAATCTTTCCCGATCCTGAATTCAGTATTTGCCCTGAATCGAGGCGTCGAGGAGGATACATATTGGACATATGTGATGACGAGCAACGAAGAGTCAGGGCAAATACTGAATTCCCAGAGGGCGGAAGGCATTTTTGCTGACACATCGTTGTCGGGATGTCGCAGGTGTCCAACCTGGCGCCATCCCTCCGCCTTGTCTCAACAAAAATGCCTCTCCGCAGGACGCGGAAAGATTTATTGGACGAGGTACTAGGTCCTCATCAAAGTTCTAGGCTTTTCGATCCCGTATTTTCGCACTCGATCGTTAAAAGTGCTGAGGGGCATATTCAGGGCTCGAGCCGCCTTCGATTGGTTAAATTGGTGCTCCTGGAGAATTCGATAAATCTCGGCTTTTTCTTGATTTTGAGCTTCATGGAGAGATTCCGTAAGAGTGGGGTTCGCCAAAAAAGAAAAGTGTAAGGGTTGTAAAACTTTCTGTTTGGCTCGTCCCGTCGTATGGACTTCAGGATTTAATTCGTACTCGATGGTTGCCCGCTGTAGAAGATTTCGAAGCTCTCGAATATTGCCGGGAAAAGAATACCCAGACAGAAGTCTCAAGGTTGCATCACTGATCGAAAAGTTGAGATTCAGCTGTTTGAGTAGATCTGCCGCAAGTAGGGGAAGATCTCCCAGACGTTCTCTGAGCGGCGGAATTTTTATTGGAACGACATTGAGGCGAAACAGCAGATCTTGTCGGAATCGGCCGGCCTGCACATCGAGGTGAAGGTTTCTGTGAGTTGCCGCGACGATGCGAACGGAAATTTTCTGGGACTTTTGACTGCCCACCTTCCGAATCTCCTGAGTCTCAAGAGTCCGCAGGAGTTTTGCCTGGGCAACGACATCTAGTTCACCAATTTCATCCAGAAATAGAGTGCCATGATTTGCGGCTTCGAAGGCCCCGATCTGCGTGCTCATCGCACCCGTGAAGGCTCCTCGTTCATGTCCAAAAAGTTCGCTTTCGATGAGGTCTTTGGGAAGGGCGGCACAATTGAGTGCAATAAATGGATGAAGTTCTCGCCTCGACAATTGATGAATTCCTCGTGCAACCAATTCCTTTCCGGTGCCCGTCTCTCCCTGAATCAATACGGGGGCCTCTGTAGGAGCAACAATCTCGATCATCGAAAAAATCGATCTCATGGCATTTGATTCTCCCGCCATGTCCAGAAGCCGATTCGCTGTGAAGGTGGGAATTCCCACCTCTTCCTTTTGAATCTGAAATTCAAATTTGGTTGTCCCAATCTCAATGGTACATCGCTCGGGCAGATCGGCTCGGTGAATTTTCAGGCCATTAAGGCTTGTTCCGTTGGTACTTTCTAAGTCAATCAAGCTGTAGGTTTGGCCTTTCGATTCAATCCTCGCGTGAAAACGTGAGACCAATGGTGAAGAGAGCCGGATATCGTTTGAAGGATGGCTCCCAATTGAAATTCCAGTTGGCCCAATCTCAAGGCGAGCGGTTGAGCCTCCATCATCGGGATAAATGATTTTCGCGCGGCCAATAACGGCGATTCGTTCATTCAGATCAAAAGCATAGAGCTGTGTAGGATGGCGTGAAACTAAAACAGTTCTCGAATTTTCTTTTGGAGCATCCTCTATGGCAATCTGATAACTTCGGTTGAGTTCAATTCTCAAGTCTTGCTTCAATTTCACTCGACCAGAGACTGTTTGCCGATTTTCATCGCAAATTCCATTTTTAGACTGGTCCTCGATCCACCATATTCCGTCTTTCTGGATGAGCAAAACATGATCCTTAGAAATATGCGGATCGGGAAGTTGAATATCGCAATGCTGTGCTCGTCCGATTCGATAGAGGTTTTTTTCAAGCGGCAATGAAATAAATTTTTGATTAGATTTATAGATTGTTAAATTCATAGCCGTAGCCTTCCTCACGCATTTTTGACTCTCCGTCTTTCATTCTCGACGTATGCAGAGCCTGTTTATCGTGAAGGCTGTCTAATCTAGAGACATGCAGTCTGTCAAATAGGCACTCCTCGTCGCCAAATTCGATTTGTGGAGACGGCGCCTTTAGAGGCCGGCCATAAGCTCGCTGACTCGTTGATATCGCTTAGTGCAGAAGCCTTCGGTGTCTTGGGAGGGGCAATTTGCATTGGCCAATGCCGCGCCCATGGGAGAACTGATCAGCGCATCTGACTTTTCAATCTTCCATTTGACGGTGAATGGGCCTGTCGATTTCATGAATTCATTCTGGATGTCTAATCCACCCTCTACCTTGAGAGAAACTTGTGGCGAAATCAGAGAGAAATCATTGAAGGTCAACTTTCCATTTTTCAGCTCCGCCTTAATATTGGCCTTTGAGAATACCAGGTCCTTGAGTCCAAAAAGTTCCGAAAATGACTGCTGTGGAATTTTAAAATTTGCAAACTGGACATCGATTTTTCCAGAGCGTTTCTCAAGGTCGAGCAACGGCATGTCTATGGTAGCGATCATTGAACCTTCTAGTTTTAGAGTTTTTGGAACCATCATCCGTGGGTTTTGCGAGCTAATGGCTGCCATAATCAACGGTGCAATCTTTTCAACCGCGACGTTTTTTATTGCGGCAGAGATGTGAGTGACCGGGCTCTTTATATTTGCATTTGTTGTCACGTCAATGCTGCCTTTGCCGATTGAAGCGACAAGGTGTTGTCGTTTTGGAAGGGTCGACAAACTTCCGTCCGAAAGCTCGAGAACGGTTTGCGATCCTTGATAACAACCCAATTTCGTCCACTGAAATCCAAAAGGATACGCGATATCGAACCCTTCGACGCTGCAATCTGGTTGAAATCCCACCTGGCTAAATCCCTTCTCAAGTATCAACTGAACTTTAGGTGCTAACCTGCCATAGGGAAAAGTCATCACCAGAAAAACGACTAAGAATAGAAGAGATACAAAAAATGTTTTTATTATTTTTATGATCATAATGTTTTACACATTCTTCTTATTAGAAATGACGGCGGTCATATCGATTTTTGTGACATCCTGAAATTGAGTCTTGAGATTAAGTTCTATCACTCCTAGGCCCAGAGTTTCTTCGATGCTGGCTAGAAATTTAACTATTGAATCGAGAGAGCCGTCCTTAATTTGAATCTCCAGCCATTCTTCCGACTTTTCGGCCTTATCCTCGGCAAGCACTTTTGCGGGCGACGTTTTGGCGATATTAAGCCCAAATTTCTTTGCCTCAGATTCTATGAAGGCTGAGAAAACAAAATTCTCGCCTCGTTTTGAAGAAAGCCTTTCGTATCTCATGAGCTCAGAGCCTTGAGCATGTAGTTCCTGAACGTAGTTCTGAATTTTTTCTAAATTTTTGATATTAGATTCAGACTGTGATGCCACATGAGTGAAAACTGAGGAGGTTTCTTTGACTCCGACAGCGAAAATCAATACGGCAACAAGGCCTGCGAGTGTTGTGATAATCTTCTTTTCACGCTCATTAAGGGCAAGCCACTGAGCTCTTACCTTTTCCTGTGACTCATCGATTTTTTCAGCAAGCCGATCTTTCCATTGTCTCAACATTGTTATGTTCCTTTTGGTCTTTCAATTTCGACTTTGAAAAATTTACATTCTGTTTTTGCAGCGGTGGCGCAATTCGTTGTGGCGCCGGTCTTGACTTGTGAATAGACCCGCTGAAGAGCTTCGATGAGTCTGGTCGCGGAGTCAGCCGTTGGCGTTTCGGCGGAAAATGAGATCGTCGAACGAGAAATTTTCATTTCTTTGATATCAATTTTTAAGAACGAAGGAATAGCGGTTGAGAGCTCCGAAAGCGCACGCAGAGGGCTTTCTTTATTTTCACTGAGCTGAGTAATTTTTGTTCTGTTCTGCGCGAGCTCCTTTTTTAAGCGGTTTGTGATTTCGTCGGTTGGTGAGTTGGCATCGAATTGAATACCCGTGCCTTGTAAAATCTGAGGAAGTGCGCTCACGAGAACCTTATTTTCTTTTGACTGAATCGTGATTTGAATAGCCGCATAAATAAATGGAGCAATCAAAAGTGCCGCGACATGCTTGAGCAACGAGAATGATCCAGTCTTGAATTTGCGCAGGTTCTGTTGAAATTGAAATCCGGTCTCCGAAAACGATGGAATTTTAGAGCGATGCGTTCTTGTTTGAGTCAGAGCGATCGACAAGGCGGGGAGCGCCAATTCAAGATCCGCACTGTCGATTTTTTCTAATCCTTGGATCTGCTTCGATCGTAGTGCGGTAAATGGAAACGGGCGTAGATTGGCCGAAAACTCAGCTGTTAAACCATCTTCCAATAATTTCATGGCCGGTGAATATCGGGTCACACCACCAAAGACATAGACGGGCAATGGCTTTGGAAGTTGAATGCCGGTCGTCACGAACCCTTTGAGAGCCTGACGAATTTCTGTTGTAAGCTGTTTAACGGAAGTCTCGATCTGTTTGCTGGGGGGCTTTTGAGCGTCGAGATTAAGGAGAAGATGTTGAGCCTTTTCGGCATCGACTTGGAATTCTTCTTGTAAAGCGTCGATAAGATTTTTTCCGCCCCACCACAGGGTTCTGACTCCTAAGATTGATCCTGATCGCTGCATGAGCAACATATGACTTTGCGCATGTCCAAATGAAATCATGACGTACAAGGGCTCATCAGAAATAAATTGGCGCAGCGATGAAAGCGAGAGCGAATGCGCAGTAATTGGCGGATTTGAGAGCTGGAATTTTCGTAGTTCTGTTTCAACCTGTCGAATGAGCTGACGGCGATACGCCATGACGAGCATTTGAGTATCTTTGCGATTGCTCGGAACTCCATCGCCCTCAACAATTTGGCTTCTCACTTGAACTTCATCGATATCGAATGGAAGGGTGGATTCAAGTTCGAACTGCAAAACTTTTTCAATTTTCTTTTCAGATCGAAATGGAAACTTTAAGTATCGTGTTTCGAGGTAAGCGGAAGGAAGAGTTGCAATGACAAAGACGTCTTCGTCCGGTTGTAACCAGTTTAGTTCGTTTAAAGTGATCGTTGTTGCTGCCCAAGCAGCGGGTTCTGGAAACGCCAGCCCCTTAAAAAATTCTGGTTTGCTGGCAAAGGCATGGAAATTTTCGATGGAAATTTTTTGTCCTTCATAAGAAAGAGCAAGAATTTTTGTCTTCTGAGTTCCGAAATCTACGACGATCCACTTCATGGAGATGTCCTCATGATTACAATCGGTTCTACTTTTTTGACGCCTGGATTTCGAGCTACAACAGTTTCTAGCTTTAACTCGATTTTATTTATCTGTGACGTCGTCTCTATCTTAAATGAATCTGAGACCCCTGTAAGCATGCCATTTCGAATCTGATCTCCAGAGATCTGCACTGCGTCAGAGAGCTGGGAGAGAAAATTTGATTTCGTATAAACTCTCTTCTGCTTTGCACGATCCGTTACGAATTTTTCTGCCACAATTTCTGCATCCGAAACCTCCTTCAACAGCGCCTGAAAAACTTCTTTATTGGCTGTATTCAAATTGATCATAGGAACTGGCCGAGTGGGGGCATAGGGATTTACAAATTCTGACAGATATTGAAATACGGTCTCATCCACATGCGGAATCAGTTTGAGTTCGTCTAGATTCGTAAATGCGCGATTTTTGGGGCCATAATCAAGCTGCAATGCGCTATAGGGATAGGACTCTTCTGCGTTAGTCGGGGCTTCTGTATTGTCTGGATCCATATAGTCTCGAATTTCTCTAGCGAGCCCTTCGGGAGTCGTATTGATCTCGTTTAGATGTCGAATGAAATCGACGTTGGGCCTCAACAATTCCGTGAGAACTTCAAGGGGAAGTCCAGAACCAGCAACGAGATCGTTCAGGCTGAGCTTGCCGGCAAGATCCGTTGTGATAGATGTCGTTTGACCTGGGAAGCCATCAAAAAATTCTTCGCATTTTTTTGTGAAATCGGGATCTTTCTCTTGTTCGGAAGCGCCTTCATCAGTTTCAGATTTTTTGGTCAGAGCGCGAATTTCCTCAATTTTTAGAGGAAAATAATTTGGGAGAGACCAAAAATCATCCAGACGATCCGTTGGCTCTCGTCCTGGAGTTTGAGAATCTTGAATCCGATCCAGCGCTAAAATAAAACGCGCGAGATTCAGGCTCGAGCGCGCTAAATAGAGAGCTTGAATTCGATCGCCAGAGTTGCGGACGCGAGTGGCCTGGTTGCCTGCCGACATCATCAGTTCTCGAACCACCAAGCTGAGAACGACCAGCGCGGTCATCAAAATAAACAGTGCGATTCCAGGTTTCGATTTTTGAAGATGGCGCATTTAACGAGGCTCCATTTCGTTCAGTACTCGAAAAGCTGTTTCAAGTTTCAGAGTCTTTGTTTTCCATTCTTCTTTCGGAATATCTTGGTCGACCGCTTCGATACTCATTTTTATCGCACGAGGAAAAATTCCTGGAGTAACGGGGTCGCTTGTATCCCATTTTGTGAGCCATTGATCATTTCGATAGTCATAAAACTCAAACTTAAGGCTCAATATTCCTTCGGCTAATGTTTGGCTCGGTGCTGTCGCAATATCATCGATCTTGTAAAAGGGCACCTCAGAACGAAAAAGAGTAAGAGCGCCGGATTCAGATTTCTCAAGGTGGTATCGCGCAATCATGAGGCCCGCTGTTCTATTTTGTACGAGCACTTTGATCGGCGTATCGAGGTATGAAAACGTGATCTCTGGGCCTTGATTTGTCTCTTGGGTTTTAAAAATAGATGAGGGGCTTCTTTGCCGTTCATTGAAAGCCATCTGTAAGTCTCGCTGTAATCGATCAAACGCCACTTGAGCCGACATCACGACTGATTCGCGATGTTTCACTTTGCGGCTTAACTTGGTAGATTCGCTCAATGTCATGGAGATTCCAGTGATCATGACTGAGAAAATCATGATGGAGGCCAAAATTTCGAGAAGGGTAAATCCGTCTCGAATTCGATATGTGCTTGCCCCTCTAAATATTGGGTAAATCTTCAAATCTGACATAGAGTTGACTCAAAGTTGCCTTTTGAGTCTTTCCCCCTTCTTCCCAGAGTACGGTGACTTCGATTTTTCGAATGGCTTTTTCAAAGAATTCTTGTGCCAGCTGATAGAATCCCGCTTGATCTTTGCCGTCTTTAGACTTTGGTGCGGGCATGAAACAGCCAAGGTTTACTTTCGTCAGTTGGCGGGTCCATCTAAATCTTTCAAATGATTTGTCTTCGAATTCGCCTTTTTCTGAATCTAAAAAAGAAGTGAAGCCTTGTTTTTGAATTTTGAGTTCCGTCTTCGTCATCTCCATCTGGGCAAGCGCAAGGGCCTGAGCTTTAGATTCGGCTTTGCGTGCCATTCGCACACTTCCACTTTGACCCTGATGAAATCCAAGCAAGGCTATGGCAAGAAAAGAGAGAGCAACGACAACCTCAACAAGGGTGAATGCCCTTATTTTTTTTGACTTGCGTATTCTTTGAACCAAGTTTCCTCCGTGACTTCGCCTTGCTGAACTCTTACGCGTCCCGACATGGGTTCTGCGATGAGCGAAATCAATCTCCCATCTCCATCTTCCAAGACAAAGAGCGCTTGATCAACTTCTCCAGAAGGAAAAAATAGCATAGCCGTTGTTTTTCCATCAAATTCGTCGTGTGTACGTGTCACAATGAGCCTTTTAAGCTTGATGGCTGAGGCAATTTCGCGGGTTTTCATTTTGTTAAAAGTCCCGAAATCTAGACGATTTTGCTTGGTCCAATCTTTTTTTGCTCGTTCTTCCGCGATTGCGCTTTGCTCTGCTTCCCATTTTTCCAGCTCTTCGCGATCTGTTTCTTTTGGTTTAGGTTTGGGAAGTTCGAATACTTCAAGATCGTAGGTTGCCGACTCAATATGAAAGACGATTCTGTGAAGTTTGCCGGTCTTAATGGTTTCTGCGTAGAGACCTTGAATATCCTGAGTCAGTTGATAGCTGGTATTGGTCAATTTTGTTTTGTTGTAATTGAGGCCAACAATGGAAACGGTGAAGGCGATAGCCATCAACGTAATGACTACGAGAAGTTCAATGAGAGTAAATCCAGAGCGTTTGACAGAGTGAATCTGGATCAAGAGCCGACTATTCCCAGCCCTTTATATCGTCTTCTGTTCCCGGCGATTTGTCGGGGCCCGCTGAGGAAAGATCATAGGACCCTGGATTTGCCTGACCAGGGGAAGCGTACAAATAGGGTTCTCCCCATGGATCCTGGGGAATTTTCTTTTTTCCAAAATATCCGTTGGGATCAAAACTTTTGCAAGTCTTGCCGTTTGTGGGCGGATTAATCAAAGCATCGAGCCCTTGTTCTGTGGCAGGAAAAAATCCACAGTCCAGATTGAAATTATTGAGGGCCTGATCAAAGCTCGACATTTGAACCTTCGCTGACTTTATCTTTCCTTGTGCGATTTTGGAGAAAATGGTCGGGGTCAGCGCCGCGGCGATAAGTCCTAAAATCACCAAAACGGCTAAAAGTTCAATAAATGAAAATCCTTTGCTTCGATGTGTCAACATGGAGCCATGCTCTCAAAAACAAAGTGATGTCGTCAAGTTGTCGCTCCTAGAGAAAGATGACCACCTTGATAAACTCAGATTCTGAGCGAGGGCTATTCACTGTTGGTGGCGAGAGGGATCTTGCATGATTATGGCAATGGTGTAACGTCGTGGACTTTGGATTTTAGGGTTATTCGAATGTTTATATGTCGATCAATTTGGTTGTTGCTTCTGGGCGTTTTCTTGAACGTTGGCGCCTGTCTATTTGCCGTAGAGTCGGCAGATCAAATTTGGGGTGGTTATCCAGCACTGCGCGAGGGAACTCTTACGCCATTTTGGGCGCAGGAAGCGGTGGGGCTTGATTTTGTTAAAGCTGAGATCGCAAAGGGCCAAGATTTTCAACCCGTCGGTTTAGCGATCTGGGACGGTCCTCGGCTGTCGTATGGCATGCTTCCAGTTTCAAAAGTGAGCAGCGCTGTGATCGAAGGCGAACGACGGCTTCGTGAGGCTCGAAAAAAATTGGGGATTGATGACGCTGAAAAAGAAATTTCATCGCACGTGACGATGATCGCTAATATTGTCTTAAGTCCAATTTCAGGAACTTCCTCGTTAGCGAGACTCAATCATTATGTTTGGACGTCTGATGCTGAGATGGGAAAGCGCATCCAGGAAAGTCGCTCTGAAGAGGCGCAGGATATTGGAAGCAGAATGCAGCTGAGCTATCTCGCTCGAAAAGCAGATCTGATGACGGGCAGCGAGTCTGTTATTAATTTTTCAGTTCTGCTGGGTGCCTTGGATGATGACTGCGTTTTTGGATATGGTTCGCAGGAGATCTATTCTGCGAAGCTCTCCAATTTTCTGAAAGCCCTTCGGGATGGATCTGCGCCCGCCGAAATGCAAAAATTTGGATTATTTGGAAGTAAGGAATCTTATGATGGGAATCGTTTGGCTATTCATCAAAATCCACGATTATTGGTTTTTGGTATTGGCAACTGGTCGCCGAATTGGTGGAGACGATCGGGCAGTCGCATCAAGGGTTGGTTTAGCGCGCCCAAATCAAATCTTCATCTGAGGGACTATGGCCTGATTGTTGGTTCGCTTTCTCCAGAGGGCGAGATCAGTGATTTTTCATTTGGAGGAGCCGCTGCGCCAAATATTGTCGCTCCCGTTGATCGAGAATTAATGACGATTTATATGCATCAGCCCGAAGTTCCTCGTTTCGCAGGTTATACGAGCGCGGCGGCTCCTTTTATATCGGGAATTGAAGCAGATATCGTGGGCGTTATTGGTCGCGTTTCCCTGGAAGAAGCAAAGATCCTTTTGAATCGCACGGCTCTGAAATCAATTGATGGGGCCAAGATGGTGAACGCTTACAGGCAAATGCGTGTGGCTCAGCGCTTGCGAGCTAAAGAATTTTCTGCGCGCCCACGTGAGGATCGCATGAAGATTTTGGAGGATGATTCACTCTATGATTTTGCAAGTGAAGCCGAAGAGATTTGGAGCCAGTTAAATAAATTTGACTCTCGAGATCAAAAGGGAATCTTGAAAATGGCGAGACGTGCGTATTTCTTGAATCCCACAGCAGCAAAGGCTCGCAAAATTTCGGAGCTTTATGCGGATCTTGGTTTTACGACGAATGCGCAGTTCTATCTGCGATTTGCGGAGGCTCTTTCTCGCGATGCCGCGAATCTGCAAATGCAAGCGCACTGATCTCGGCGCTTCGATGAATAGACTCGGCTATGCTGAACAAAACAACCTTAACCTCGACTCAAATCTCGCTTCATCCGAATCCACTATTGCCGGCAGCAAAAATCTTCAGATGCGAGCCGCTAAGACTGATTGATGAATATTCATAGGTTTCATTGATGGTCTCAACCATTCGCTGGTGGCCTGACGATCACTTCGAAAGAGGATCGTGTTGAAAAGCCTCACTTCAATCCGAAACTCAGTGACCGCTCCAGCTCGCGACCTGATTCTTCTCTTCTGCGATGCTCTTCGCCGCCGAGCTGAGCCTCTTTCAAAGTGATCCTCAGCCCCCCTCGATGATTGATCCAATCGCCCCAATCCATTCGATAAGTCCAATTGATGAATACCCATGAATGAGGAGTGAGGGAGGACTCTTTTCTGAGGCTCAGCTGGGCGGCTTTGAGTGACATTGAAAAATAAAATCCCGTCGCCAGCTGGAGGCGCCTCTCTGTCTCGTTCTGAAGTGACTCACGACAAGCCGATCCTCAGGAAAGAGAACTCCATCGCTCCTCATTTCATAGGTTTCACCGATCGTCTCAAGTATTCGCTGGCGGCCTGATCGAAAGCATCAAAACTTCACATCAGGTGAAAAAAATTCATCCGGATTCGCCCCGCACTGACGCGGATTTTCGTCAGCAGACTAAGTTCCTGATAGTTGAGGCATTGCTGCAGAGCAACGAGAGTAG
>CAZVFP010000011.1:0-93256 GCA_964626465.1 uncultured Bacteriovoracaceae bacterium
CGTTGAAGACGATTCAGTTGGGAGCAAGTAAGGGAGATAAGCTGCAGTTTGGAATTAACAGCACTGCTGCAAGCGGTGTCTTCGTTCAACGAACAACGGAGGGCACGGGAACGTTCCAAGCCCGAACTACAACCGCGACGGGTTCGACCCCTTTCGGGCTCATTTCTGTCGATTTAAACGGCGACGGGAAGCTCGACCTCGTCACGGCGGACGGGGCTTCTGGTACTGGAACTCTCGCAAGTATCTTTATAGGTAACGGAAACGGTACCTTTGCCACGCGAACGACTCTAACCACGGGTTTGACCCCCTACACTCCGGCAGCTGGAGATTTGAATGGCGATGGCGAAATCGATCTGGTTGTCTCGAATCTTGACAGCAATTCAGTCAGCATCTTTTTGGGAAATGGAAACGGAACTTTCGCTGCTCAATCGACAACCAGCCCAACAGGCGTGGATCCTTACTACGTCTCGATTGCCGATTTGAACAATGACGGGAAACTCGATCTCATAACGGCTGACGTTTCTGGTGATACGACCAGTATTTTTCTCGGAAATGGGAACGGCACTTTCGCCACTCGCACTACCACGGCCACAGGGGCCAACCCAAGATCGGTCATAGCGGAAGATCTCAACGGAGATGGAAATCTTGATCTCATCACCGCCGATGCAGGTAACAGTACGACCAGTATTTTTCTCGGAAATGGGAACGGCACTTTCGCCACTCGCACCACCACGGCCACGGGCCTGTTTCCGACGTCACTTACTGCCGTCGATCTGAATGGAGATGGAAGGCTTGACCTCATCACTACAAACTTTACCTCTAGTAGCGTGAGTGTCGCTTTGGGCAACGGAAACGGAACCTTTGGTGCCAAGACTGACACTACCTCGGGTAGCGGCACCTATTTTGTAGCGACGGCAGATCTGAATGGAGATGGAAGGCTTGACCTCATTACCGCAGACCAAGCGGACTCTACCACGAGCGTGTTTTTAGGAAATGGAAACGGAACCTTCGGTGCTCGCACAACGACGAGATCGGGTGCTGGTCCAAGAGTGGTGACCACAGGCGATCTGAATGGCGACGGCGTACTTGACCTTATTACCGCTGATACCGATGCCAATACCACGAGCATCTTACTCGGAAACTCAACCTTGGTCTCTGTCCCTGCGACAGTCTCTGTCACCACACAAGCCCGAGCGGAAGACCTCATCACAGTACTTGACTCTGCTCTCTCAACGCTAGCCTCGACCCAGGCTGGTCTTGCGGCAATTCACAGCCGCCTTGATGAGACGGTCGCGGGCAATTTGCTCTTGAGTGAAAATCTGCAAGAAGCGCGTTCCGTTTCGATGGATGTCGACTTTGCCACTGAGGTGGCTGAGCTCGTCAAAAATCAAATTCTTCAAGATGTGCAGGTCGCTGTGCTCACACAGGCCAATCTGCAAGTGAAACTCGTCGCGCAGTTGCTCAATGGCAATCCCTAAGCACTATCCAAGATTCACCCTGAAAATACAGATTCGCGACATCGCTATCCCAATCTGAGGTATGCCCTACCCAATTTCAGAGATGAGAGTCAGACGGCCAAAATTCGATCAAATCAGAAAAGCATAGTAAATTCAGAGAGTTCACCTGTATTGGCCCCAATGCTCCAAAGGCCCATCAGCACTTGGCACACAGTTTGCATATTGCCGGCGCGAGAGAACGAGACTTTCACAGGGAGTGTGGAGTTTCAAAAGTCTTCAGTTGCAGGATAAGAGCTGCAATTGAAGCGGAGAAAGTAGGGGTATTTTATGAACGATTTAAGGCGACACGACGCCTCACGGTTGTGCGCATACATTCTTATTTCAAGCCTGTTCGCCGCTTGCGGTGGAGGCAACAACGACGCCAATCGAGTTACTGTGCCAAGCAGAGCCCAGAGCTCTATTCAGCCGTTTAACTCCGCCACTGGTGGTGCATATGCTTCATCGGGATTCGCGAACAACTATAACGGCTCAGGCTCATATGGCTATCGCGCCAACGAAACATATTCGTCGGCGGGAGGCGGAGTCGGAGTGGGAGTTGGAACAACAACCACATCGAAGAGTGGCCTTTGGACAACACTGCTTCTTGTCGGAGCACTCGGAACAGCCGCGTATTTCTTGAAAAAATCCACGGGCAATTCAACAGCATCGGCGGGAGTCGGTGTGAATGGAGGCTTTTCATTCGACAAACTTTTCAGCGGCTTGAAGTCGAAATCCTCAAACGACAAACAGCAGCTCAATTCGGTACCGAGTTCAGCACAAGAAAAAGCGCCCGCGACAACTCCGATGCGGGATGAGTCTCAAATGATTGCTGCAAATTCAGCATCATGTACTCCATCATCGGCACTTGGCTTTGATGATCGACAGATCAATAGCATCATGCGCCAAGCAACCAAAGACCTCAGGCTCAATCCATTTCAGAAAGGAAGTGCGTCATGAAATACTCACTTCATTATCTTTTCTTAGGTGGATCACTGATACTTGCAGGATGCTCAAATCCAGCATCGAATTCATCAGGTAGCAGCTCTTCAATTTCGGCAAACTCACCAACGGCTGGCGCTGCGCCCCAGATCTTTGGATCAGGCGGATCCGTCGGATGGAGCAATGGATTCCAGTCAATTTCTGATTCAATTGACGGAAGTATGCGCGCCTCTCAAGATCGACAGCTCGCAGCCCAAAGGCAAATGCACGCTGAATCCATGGCTGTGGCAGCGCAAGAAAACGCCAGACGAGAGAAGAAAGAACTCAAAAATGACATGATGGACCTTCTTCCGTTAGTCGGCATTTTAGGAGTCGCAGCGAAATCGCTGAACCCCTCTTCTCCGGATTGCCGAAGCGAAGAAATGGCCCGCGGCTGGATCAAAGATTCACAGAAAATATTTGATCATGCCAACAGATCTTCCTCGAAAGTTCCTCCAACCTAAACCTAAAAGACGCTCGTAAGTACTGTGTGTTGTGTTGGGGCTCCCAAATTGGGAGCCCCTTTTTCTATTTGTCGGATTTCCGGAACTTCCATCCGGAGATTTTCCTCGAAGCGAATTTTTCAGCACTCTGAGGGGCGGCATAGCCCGTGCATTCTCTTTCGAACATGAAAACACATACTTATGCCAAGATATCGTTTGAAGTCCGATGGATCTGTCACTACGACCGAGGCCCCCTTCCACTGACTCCACTCAAAAATCAACTGTGGATGCTGATCAAGGGACCCCTCGCCGTTGAAAATCGAATCCGCATCGAACAACTCGATATTGATCAAGGCGCCCCTCGAATTCAGGGCACCTGCAGTGATCTTTCGATTCTTGATTCCTTCTTCTCACCCATTAACAAAAGCCTCAGCGCATGGCTCAACGATCCTCGACCGATCTATCGGCGAGCGTCGGTTGGAATCGGTGATATCCCCTACATGGCAAAGTTTAAACCAACCGAAAATATTTTTAAAAAAACTTATTATATCGGAAATTACGACTGGATTAGATGGCAGCGAAGACAAGCTTATCTTCGTTTCTTGAGCGCACGAGTATAGACGAATGAAGCCTATCCCACGCCTTGGGCGCACATTCACAACCTGCTATTCTCAAGGTGAGATTCAACTTGTCGAAGTTCAAGTATTGATTCGAAAAGGACTCCCAAAAATCGATATCATCGGACTTCCACAGAATATGATCCGCGAAGGCAAAGATCGCATTCTCTCGGCGTTGAGTCTCATGGGCATTGACCCTCCCGCGCAAAAAATATTGGTGAGTTTAAACCCAGGGGATTTACCTAAAGAAGGAAGTCACTTCGACCTTCCCATTCTGCTTGCCGTCCTTAAAGCAATGGGCATCATGGATCCAGAAAAAGATCGCGACTTCGCGTGGGGGGAATTGAGTTTAAATGGAAGCATCCGACCCGTTCAAAATATTCTCGCCCATATCCTCTATGCGAACGCCTTCAGGGCAGGAAAACTCTATGCAAATGCTCATGATGAAACCGCATCATTCATCAAGGGATTCATCGGGAGAACTCATAGCAAAATCGAATATGCGTATGATCTTGTTCAGCCACAAAATCTAGAGACGAATGAAACCAGCGGAACTGAAACAGCAGACTCAACAAGCAAAATCCTTGAGACATGGGTTCACTGCGCGAACGATCAATCGATATGGAATACTTTAAGAGGGAGTCCGAACCAATTTCTTCTTTGGTGCCTCGTGAACTCTGGACGACATCATATTCTTCTCGAAGGGTCTCCTGGTGTGGGCAAAAGTGCGTGGTGCACAGCCATCAAAGATATTCAATCACCTCTGCTTTCTGACGAGATTATCGAAAAATTCAAAATCTCACCTCACGAAACATCGAAGCTGCGATCCCTAGAAGATTTACTTCAAGCGCCTTATGAAGCTCCACATCACAGCAGCAGCATGGCATCGATCGTCGGCGGCGGAAGTCAGAGTATTCATATTGGCTCTATCACTCGCGCTCATCGAGGAATTCTATTTCTCGATGAATTGGCTGAATTTCCCAAGAATGTTATCGAAGCCCTGAGAGAACCTCTTGAATCCAAATCGATTACGCTCGGAAGATCCGGCTGCTCCAAGAGTTTTCCAGCCGATATTCAACTCATTGCCGCAATGAATCCCTGCCCCTGCGGAAATCATCTTTCGAAGAAGCAGTGCTACTGTGGAACAAAAAAATTCTATGACTACCAATCGAAGGTCTCGACTCCGATGCGAGAACGATTTCACTTAAGTCTTTACTGGAGCTACGAAAATTTCGCGCAACCTCCAGAATTCCAACTCAAAAAAATCCGACAGAAAATAATAGATTTGAGAACAGTGCCAATACCTCAAATGAGCGGCATAAAAATTCCCCATGATCTCAACCCCCGCCGTCAAAGAAAGTGGGCTGAGCTATTTAGAACTTGGTGTCATTGGCACGCCATCTCAACACCCTCTCCAACGAATCAACATGATTTTCAGGAATTTATTTCTGAACTTCAAAACCAAAATACAAAGGAACCTTATGAACAATTCCGTTACAACTGACGAACTAGAAGATAGCGAACTCCGCATTCTGCAAACTATTTGGCATCTTGAATCGGCCCTTGAGAAGCAACACGATATGACGAGAGACGAACTCATTTACTTCAAGGACTGCCTCTTTGACCTTCGTGAAAAAATTTTTCTTATCGAAAAAAAAATAACCGACCGATGATCTTGCACATCCTTCGATAAGATAAAACAGCCCTTGGAATGGCACTGCACAGTGCTTATTCCTGGGGCTGATTAAATGCTACTTCTAGAGCTGATTTTATCTCAAAGAACGTCGAAAAGCGAAAATGCCTAATATTCTTGTCATGGCAGTAGTCTGCCAAGCTACCCTTCGCAAAAATAATATCCGCAAGATGAATCGCGCAAACATCCGAAAGGCCATCTCCGATATAAATTATTGTTGAGTCGGGCTGTTCTAATAATTTCTTCTGAATCGACCAACTCTTACAATGAGAACAAAGTTCGCAAAGCCGAGGAGTATCACTGACCGAAACTGCCCAACCAGATCTTGAAGCTCTTACATGATTCGCGACGCGGGGCAAGCCGAGCATTCCGTCTCTATCAAGCAGAAAATCAATGACCTCGGTGAATCCACCACTCAGAATTTTAAAATAAAGTGACCGGCTCATAGCCCATCCCATGAACGCACGAAAACCAGGATCCAAGCTGACAGCATCGCTCAATATTTTTTTTGCCTCATCCCAATCAAGGCTCATGTGTTCAAAAAGCATTTTTAAGACATCGCGCTCAGAGACGATGCCATCAGAAAGCTGACGTTCAATCTCGAGCCAATTCTTTGGACCAAATCGCTTCAGCAACCATTTCAAAGAATCTTTATCGGTAATCGTTCCGTCAAAATCACAAAAAATATGAGTGGTTGAAGGATTCAGATTCTGAGGTATCAGATGAGATGACAAACCAAACACAATAGCATCACCATTCGAAGACTCAGAATTTGCCTGGGTGTGAACAACCGCCATACTTTAATCAAACTCCATTCTCCGAAAAGTTAAAGAAAGTCAAAAATTTGTACAAAAAGGTACCTCTAACGCCAAACAGCAGTAAGCCACCCGCCGCTAGCCGCGAAACTAGCTCTGATTTGCGGCGATGTCATGTGAGAGGGCCCCCAGTCACCGATTGACTTCGAAGGCACAATTTTCTATCGCTGAAATAACTTTCGTAGCAAAAAGGGGGTCCCTCCATGAAGCAAAGTATTAAAAAAAATAGCATAAGATTTGTTTATGCCCTGTTGATGATATTGAATGCGAATATTGCTGGGGCGAAGGATTCCTCCGAAACTGCACTCCCTTACTTCAATTTGGTCAATTTTCTGAAATCGGTTCAATATCAAACAAATCCAAGACTCTATCGCGCCTGGACCCGATTGACTCTTCGCAAACCAGAAATGCCCAGCCTCAACGACGTGCTCAGCAGCGAGGGATGGAAACTGACGAACCTCGAATTGCCCACGCGAGAGTCGCCCATCACAACGATTTCATATCTCGCGATGGATGGCCGTGAAATATGCATACGACTTGAAACAACCTACCTTCCAAGACCTTCGATTGTTCATTTTCGAGGAAAGGCATTTACCCTCAGATCCGAAACAAACGAATACATTTCGTCGGATGGTCAAACTCTCCGAGAAGCCGCGCGACAAGATCCCATCGCTGAGAAATATGAATATGGAATCCTGACAGACCCGGGCGCAATGCACCATTTTGTGATCATATCGAAATCTCCAGGGAAGGATGCCATTGTGAGGAGATTTCCCGTCAACGGCAGCCCGCTCTCAGGCGATTTGATGCCCACGGATGAAACCCTCGCTGCCAGGCCGGGGATTAAGGGAACCCTCAGTGATGAAGACATTCAGCGTATCTGGATCGAATATCAAAAATCTGTTGATACTTTGATGGAGGAAAAATTTTTCGACGTTACAGTGAAAGACTACTGGGAAGGCATGCAGATATTACAGCGATTGATCCGTCGAGAGGCCGCCTTAACAGAAATCAGAAAGATTAAACCCTAAACCAGCGTTCATTCCTGATGGACCGAGAAATATGAAATCTCGATCGCCAGTTCTTCAATTCGCGATTTTGTTGATTTTTTATTTTTTTTGGAATTCAACAAACTCGTGGGCCAGCCAAAGACCAGACTTAGTTCATCCGAATCCATGTGCGATCGCCCTTAGCCTCGAAAGAAATCCGACTCTTTCACGCCTCTCGCGTCTTCTGGATGGAGTTCCTCCACGCGAACAAAACTTACACATCGATGCCTGGAAGACTTTCATTCGTTTTCCAAATATCAGTCGCGACGAACAGATGAAGCTCACAGATGGAAGCAGCTTCAGGCCAGAGATGAAGTTCATGATAGGGCTGCTCGAAGAATTAGAAAGAGAAGCGCTCAGCGACATTGAAGGTCGTCAGCGACTTCTGAGCGAGAATATTAAGATGACGCCCACAACAAGAGACGTCATGCAAATTGAAATCAGTGAATTGCAGAAGAGGATCGCCCTCATTAAAGAAAAAATATCGGAAGTCAAAGTTGTCATTCGAAATCCGTCATTCTCTTACCATGAACTATTCCAGACCCTGATATTCTTTTATAAAATTACATCAAGACACCGAGAGCATCACGACGACGATCCATCCGAAGTTGAAAAAAAGATTAAGGCAGCGTTTCCGTTTTTCATCCTCTCTCCCACAACAGACAAACTCGATTACTTGCCTTTGTTCGACAGATTTGCCAGAGGCAATATGCCTGTCGGCCTCAATCCACCAAATGAGGTTTCATTCGTAGATAATGTCAAAGGCGGAATGGGATTTCATCGATTTCTTGTGCACGATATCGATCATGCCTATCGACTCATCGAAAGATTTGAACCGAATGTGGATCTTCAAAAAGAACTGAACGCGCAGATTCTTAGGCTCTCCAAAATTCAGAAATTCAAGGAGAGCCTACAATACTATTTCTCTGCCACTAGAACTGAGCCAGCTCGACAAAAAAAATTTGATCTCATTTGCCTCGTGATTCATTCGTTATTTCATGAAAGTTTTGATGATGTCAGCTCTAACGGCTGCCGGTGCCAAGCCGATCGAATATCGAGCCTTCCTCAATGGCGAGATGCCGATCGCGTCGGCTTCTGCCGATCTATTGAAAAGCGTTTAAGACATCCAGATGATTTCGGGGCTGGACTCAACTGGGTGAATCCGGCAGCAGATCTAGGTCCAGAGATAGAAGCAGCATTGATGGCAGTCTTGAATTGCGCGCCCGAAAAATGAGCTATCGAGTTCATGGAATCCGAGCGAGTTAGCGGCCCGCAGATATTCGTATAAAAAAAAGGGGAATCTGAGACTCCCCTTTTCGTTAATTAATTATTCACTCAAAGAACGAATTACTTGTTCAGCGAACGTTTGAAATCAAGGCTTGGCTTGAAGGTGCAAGTTTTGGTCGCTTTGATCGTAATTGGTTGACCGGTTTGAGGATTGATTCCCTTACGAGCCTTGCGAGCTTTAACAGTCCAGGTTCCAAATCCAGGAAAGCTAAATCGCTTGTCCTTTTTGAGGCCTCTTGCGAGCGTTCCAAAGCACGCGTCAACAACTTCGCCCACTGCCTTTTTTGACAGACCTGGTCGTTCCTTGCAAATAGCCGTAATTAAATCTGATTTCGTCATGTTTCCTCCGATTACTAAGTTATCATTACCAAAATTATGCCCCATTCTGTAAGCCGATGATACAAAGTGTCAACAGAAGAGTTCACGCAAATATGCTGAAACTCTAGGGTTTTTTGACGAACTGAGCGTTTCGGGAGATAATGAAGAGAGCAGGATTTAAAGATCGATCGCAAGCGCATTACAAAAAAATACAATCCAGGAGGGCTCTTTTAAGATGGATCACAAGCACTCTAAACTTCGTTCAAGTATAGAAAATATTTTGTCCGACTCCAAGTTCGTAGACAGTTTCAAAGAACTCGGATGGACAGGATCCTTCTGGGATTATCTGAAGCTCATCGAAGAGGATCCAAATATCTGCCGCAATGCCTTTCAACGACTCTATGACATGGTGATGTCGTATGGCACTCGAGAATATATCGACGCGAAGAAACCGATCATTCACTACAATTTCTTCGACGACCCTGATGATGGCGGCAAAGATTCAATTTTCGGCCTCGATGTTCCTCTGATGAAATTTGTAAGCGCACTAAAGTCTGCTGCTAAGGGCTTTGGAACTGAACGCCGTGTTTTGCTTTTGCACGGCCCTGTTGGAAGCTCAAAATCAACCATGGTCAGACTCCTCAAAAAGGGTCTCGAAAAATATTCGAAACGACCAGAAGGTCGCCTCTACAGCTTTACTTGGGTCTTGAAAGAACCCGTCATGTTTGAAGGAAAGCCATTGCTTGGTGAAGGCATCGCGGAACTTGATTCACCAATGAATGAAGAACCCCTTAAACTCCTTCCACTTGAAATCCGAGGCGAGGTTTTGGAGGCATTGAATAGAGATCGAGCGCCGGAAGATCGAATCGTTATTGAAGGCGAACTTAATCCTGCATGTCGATTTATCTACAATCAATTGCTCAATTTCTATGAAGGCGACTACAGAAAAGTGCTCGAAAATGTTCGCGTCAGACGCTTCGAACTCTCTGAGAAAAAACGCCAAGGCATCGCCACATTCCAACCCAAAGACGAAAAGAATCAAGATTCTACTGAACTCACGGGCGATATCAACTATCGAAAAATTGCGATCTTCGGAAGCGAGTCAGATCCACGAGCATTTAATTTCGACGGCGAATTCAACGTTGCGAACCGTGGCGTCATCGAATTCATTGAAGTTCTCAAACTCGATGTGGCATTCCTCTATGATCTCTTAGGAGCCAGCCAAGAACACAAGATCAAGCCTAAGAAATTTCCTCAAACTGATATCGACGAAGTGATTATCGGACATACGAATGAACCCGAATACAAAAAGCTTCAAAACAATGAGTTCATGGAAGCTCTGCGCGACAGAACCGTCAAAGTCGATGTGCCCTATATCACAAAGTGGACGGAAGAAACAAAGATCTACAAACGCGATTACAATCTTAAACGAGTGAAAGGAAAACATATCGCGCCACATACTCTAGAAATGGCGGCCATGTGGGCCGTTCTCACTCGTTTGGAAGAACCAAAAAAGGCGAATCTTAGCCAACTTCAAAAGCTGAAGCTCTATGATGGCAAAACGCTGCCTGGATTTACCGAAGACAATATTAAGGAGTTGAGAAAAGAATCGCCGCGTGAAGGCATGGAGGGAATATCTCCTCGATATGTTCAGGATAAGATCAGCAACGCCCTTGTCTCAAATGAATCTACATCGGTGAATCCATTTATGATTCTTCATGAACTCGAAGGCGGATTGAAGCATCACTCACTCATTGCAAACGAAGAAACTCGCAAGCGATACCGAGACCTTCTGACTGTGGTTCGACAAGAATATGAAGACATAGTCAAAAATGAAGTTCAGAGAGCGGTTTGCGCAGACGAAGACTCAATTCAAAAACTGTGCGCTAACTATATCGACGCCGTCAAAGCGTATACCCAAAAAGAAAAAGTTCGAAACAAATTCACCGGACAGTATGAGGAACCAGATGAAAAAATCATGCGTTCCATCGAAGAAAAAATTGATATTCCAGATAGCCGAAAGGACGATTTTAGACGAGAGATCATGAACTATATCGGCGCATTGGCGGTCGAAGGAAAAACTTTTAACTTCAAGACCAATGAGAGACTCCATAAAGCTCTGGAGTTGAAGCTTTTTGAAGATCAAAAAGATTCCATCAAGCTCACGAATCTGGTCTCAAATGTCGTCGATAAAGAAACTCAAGAAAAGATTGATATCGTTAAGGCAAGACTCATCAAAAACTTTGGCTATAATGATGAAAGCGCCACAGATATTCTTAACTTTGTCGCCTCCATTTTTGCTCGAGGAGATATTAGAAATAAAGGAAACTAAACTTGTTTCTTAAAATCAATACGGATCACGCACGCTTTCGCCAAATCATTCGCGGGAAGGTTAAAGAAAACCTAAGAAAGTATATTACTCGCGGTGAAATGTTTGGCCGAAAGGGCAAAGACATCGTGAGCATTCCGACTCCCTCGATTGATCTTCCCCACTTTCAATTTGGCGACAATCGGGGCCAGGGCGTCGGGTCTGGCGATGGAGAAAATGGCCAATCGCTCGGACCAGCCGACGGCGAAGGCAAGGGAAAAGCGGGAGACAACGAAGGCACTCACGTTCGCGAAGTCGATATCTCTATCGACGATTTGGCCACAATGCTAGGTGAAGAGCTCGGACTTCCTCGTATTCAGCCAAGGGGAAACAAAAATGTCTCTGCGATTCGAGACAAATATTCTGGAATTCATTCGATAGGCCCGCGCTCGCTCTTGCATATCAAAAGAACATTCAAAGAGGCTCTCAAACGTCAAATTTCAACAGAAAATTACGACCCAGAGAATCCAACAATAATTCCCCAGGCACGGGATCAGAAATTTCGGACATGGAAGAGTAAGCCTCAAGAAAACAATAGCGCGGTCATCATCCTCATCATGGATGTTTCAGGATCAATGGGGGACGAACAAAAAGAGATTGTTCGAACCGAAAGTTTCTGGATCGATACCTGGCTCAGATCACAATACAAGGGCCTAGAAACTCGCTATATCATTCACGACGCTTCGGCTCGAGAGGTTGATCGAGATACGTTTTTTTCTACCAGAGAATCTGGAGGCACCATCATTTCTTCCGCTTACCTGCTGCTTGAAGAACTGATCAACAAGCACTATCCACCACAGGAATGGAATATCTATCCATTTCATTTTTCAGATGGAGACAACTGGAGCGCCGATGATACAAAGAGGTGTTTTGATATTCTTGAAAACAGAATACTTCCTAAATGTAATATGTTTGCCTATGGGCAGGTGGAAAGTCTTTACGGCAGCGGTCAGTTTCTGAAAGATCTTAAAGAACATTTTCAAGGCTCAAACTCTTTCAAAGACCTCGTTGTTTCGTCTCGCATTCCGAACAAAGAAGCGATTTATGATTCGATTAGAGAATTTTTGAATAAGGGATATTAATGGCGGATTTACCAAAAGAACTTCGTATTTTTCAGGATGAAATCGAAGGATATGCCCGAGACTACGGCCTGGATTTTCTTCAGACAATCTTTGAGGTCGTCGATTTTGAGCAAATCAACCAGCTCGCCAGTTATGGAGGCTTTCCCACTCGCTATCCTCATTGGTCCTTTGGAATGGAGTACGAGCGTCTCTCTAAGAGTTATGCCTATGGTCTCTCAAAAATTTACGAGATGGTGATCAATAACGACCCCGTGATTGCATATCTTTTGAAATCCAACTCTGAGATGGATCAAAAATTGGTGATGGCCCATGTCTATGGGCACGCCGATTTCTTCAAGAATAACTATTTCTTTAGCCAAACGAATCGCAAAGCGATTGATATGATGGCTAACCATTCTGTGAAAATTCGCCGATATATCGAAAGACTTGGCTATGATCGGATCGAAAATTTTCTCGACACATGTCTGTCGATAGAAGATCTCATTGATCCCCATGGAAACTTTATGAAACGCCGGCGAAATCCAGAAGACGAAGAGCTTTCGCAGGGACCAGACGTCCACAAGCTTAAGGCCAAAAGCTATATGGACAAATTCATCAATCCTCCTGAATTTATTGAAGAGCAAAAGAAAAAGGCACAAGAGCAACGTGAAAAAACATTTCCGGAATCTCCCGAACAGGATGTCCTACTGTTTCTGATTGAAAATGCGCCACTTGAGAACTGGGAGAGAGAAATGCTGACGCTGATTCGAGAAGAGGCTTACTATTTTCTTCCTCAGGCTCAGACTAAAATCATGAATGAAGGTTGGGCCAGCTATTGGCACTCCACCATCATGACCAAGAAGGCCATGACTGACGCTGAAGTCATCGACTATGCCGATCACCACTCCGGAACTGTTTCTATGGCCGGCGGCCGATTCAACCCTTACAAGATCGGCATTGAACTTTTTCGAGATATTGAAGATCGTTGGAATAAAGGCCGATTCGGTTCGGACTACGATCAATGCACTGATCTTGTTGCTAAGAAAAACTGGGATCTCAAAACAGGCAAAGGTCGAGAAAAAATATTTGAAGTCCGAAAAGTCTACAACGACGTCATGTTTCTAGATGAATTCCTAACACCTGAGTTCTGTGCGGAGCACAAACTATTTGTGTTTCAAATGAATCCAAAATCCAATGAATATGAAATTGCGAGCAGAGAATTCTCGAAGATTAAGAAACAACTTCTTTTTCAACTGAGCAATCGGGGAAAGCCAAGAATCTTTGTTGTCGAAGCAAATTATCAAAATCGCGGTGAACTCTATCTTTGGCATCGATATGAAGGTGTCGAGGTTCAGCTTACGACAGCTCGGGATAATCTGCAGAATATCTATAAATGCTGGAAACGCCCTGTAAATTTGCAAACCGTCATCGATGATCAATTTCGATTGCTGAGCTTCGACGGCAAAGAATTTACAGAAAAAACACTTCCTCAAGACGACGCCTATCGCGCATAAAGTCACTATGAGTGACGACGGAGAAAAAAAGAGCTGGCGTGAGCGAGATCTTGCTCGTGACCGGGGGATTCGATTTGAGAAGAAAACAACAAAAGCTCAAGAGCGAGAAAACAAAGTAGCAACCACTGCCGCAAAAAAGCAACTGAACGAATTATTTTCTACGGGCAAACTCACTAAAGAAAAAGAAGCTGCCCTCAACTCCATCAAGGCAGACCGAGGTAAACCCGCATTTTACGAGAAGATGACGGCTTATTTTCAACAGCATGGAGCGCCCAGAGAATGGGATGCACTCTTTTTATTCTTGGACCACAAAGATAAAACGATTCTTTTGCAAATTCTTAAAGAACTTTCCATAAGCCTCCCTAAGCAGCCGCTTGAAAAGCAGAGCCTCGTATCTACAAAACTTAATAGCATGGAGCTTTCAACCTTCGACCCAGATCTTATTGACGCCATTCGAGAGATAAAAAAAGGCATCCTAAAAATTTAAAGCGCTTATTCAATTTCAAGCACGAGCGGACAGTGATCAGATCCCATCGTCTGTTGATCCATGCGGATCGATTTGAGCCGCGACTTCAACCGTTCTGAAACAAAAAAATAATCAATTCTCCATCCCTTATTGCGTCGCCGAGCAGCTTGGCGATAGGACCACCACGAATACTCTTCAGCACGATCCGGAAAAAAATATCGGAAGACATCCACGAATCCAGCAGCCACAAATTTGTCCATCCACTCCCGCTCCTCGGGCTTAAATCCACTCTCTCCATCCAAACCCACAGGATCGTGAATATCGATCGGGCGATGTGCAATATTAAAATCCCCTGTCAAAATGAGTGGAGATTTTTTATCGAGCTTTCTAAAAAAAGTAAGAATATCTTCCAGATATTTCATCTTAAATAAATGTCTTTCCTCCCCAGAGCCACCGTTCGGAAAATACATATTAACCAACGTAAAATCTTTTAACGCCGATGTGATTCCGCGTCCCTCGTCGTCATACTCAGGCAGCCCAAGGTACGAAATATCAGCCTTCAAATGCGGCTTGGTCAACGTGAGTGTGCCACTGTAACCCGGCCGCTTTGCCGGCTGCCATACCTGCTCGTATCTTGAAAGAGCTTCCGAAATCTCTCCGCATTGAGCTTTGAAAGCTTTGATTTCCTGAAGACAAACAATGTCTGGATCTTCGGCTTGTAAATAATCCTCAAGCCCTTTTTTCCAGCAGGCACGAATACCATTGATATTCCAACAGATAATTTTCACGTTTACTTTTTAAAATAAACGAGTGGCCTTGTCAGGGATTATCTCGCTCTTTCGCTCGAGCCCGCAACATCTCCCGCTCCCGAGACATCACGAATCTATGTATAAACTCCTGATCATCAGAATGAATGGCTTCGAATTCCATAGCCAACTCTTGGCTCTCCGCTCGGGACACTCGAGTCGCCGCAACAACTCGATATTCCGGAAGCGATGGAAGTAAAAGATCAATTAAAACGATGTCACCGACAGAAAAATTTATTTTCGTATCAGTATGATAATAAATTCCACCAGCGCTTAAATCGCCGTGAATCCATTCATAATTTTGAAGACTGATCTCATCCTTAGCACGTAAGGCTTGAATTTGCTCTTCAATCCGTTCTAAACGCTGATCAATATTGATGAGAATCTGGAAAGCTTTCTCAAACAATGCCTTTGATTCCTCTCGAATATTCAAAGACGAAAATTGATTTTCAAGATCATATCGCAGGGTAGAATATTGAGATGGTCGCATCGCAAAAGATCGAAACATCTCCAATTCTTTCTCGTCGATCTTTCGACTGCGAATTTGAAATTCACAAGCAACCCGAAAAAAATTTCGATTCGCATTCGTCATACAACTGCTTTCATTTTAGCATAAGGCTCTCGTTAAGCGCTTGATAAGCTGCATCAACTTCGCGGCGATATGCGATAAATCTTTCGCGGCCTGCCTTTCTCCATCGCTCCGCATCGCGGGTGATTTGCTGCATGGCTGAAATCCATGAGTCAATATCATGAGGCAGAGACTGCCCACCCGAACCAACCGTCATAGGTAATGCACCCCGATCACTGGCGATCACAGGCACCCCCGCAGCCATGGCCTCCAACGGAATTCGACCAAAGGCTTCTTCCCATAGACTAGGAAAAAGCAGAGCTTTCGCTTTCTGGAACACTGCAGCTAGATTGCTTTGCTGCGCTAAAAACTCAATATTTCGAGGCAAATTTTTCGGTGGCTCAACATTCCAATTTCCAACAAATATGAATTTTTCCTGCGGCATCTTTTCTGCCAGTTTCACAACAAAATCCACGCCCTTCACAGCGACAGGATTCACAAACAGCCAATACTCTCCCGATTGATGACTAAGATCGACCTTTGCATTCTCCAAAATATTCGGCAGATAGCGAATTTCAATATTTGGAAATGCTTTTTGAACGGCTTGTTTCATAAATGGCGATGCAACGATCGCTGTTTGAATTTTTGAATAAACCGAACAGAGGTCCGGAAATTCCTTCAATCGATCTAAACGAGGAAATTCATTGTCGCTAATATCGATCCATATTTTTTTTGGATCGATCATCAGCAGAGCCATTGAGGTTAAAAAATCGGTATAGTGGCTCCAGATTAAATCTGGCTTTTCCGATTCAATCACACTCATGATTTCACTCTTATAAATTGAGAGATATTGAAGATCATCTGGTTGAACGCCCTCAAGAAAATGAAGCTCACATTTCAAACCATCAATTTCATAAGAATCACCAAGAAGCGACAAGCCCAATTGGTGAAGCAAGTCTTTGATCTGCGGCCTCCATGTGCTCGGCACCAGAAGATGAATGCTGATAGTCCAACCATCCTGCCTAAATCTTCTTAATCTTTCGATATTGCAGATATCTCCCCCGTTTGTACGGGCCAAGATCAGAGGTTTGACGAAGAGGAGTTTCACTTACTCTTAAGTTCATCGACTTTCATTGGGGTGCGTCAATGAAATTCATGTTATGGTTCGCCGTGCTTAAGCGAAGAGACAGACCAGCAGTTGAACTTTCCGTCGAACTAGAAAGGCTTTTTTTCTCGAAGGTTTTGAAACAGGTCGAAATTGATAGCCTGAAAAATCGTTGCGATCATTACCAACTTGAGAAATTTCACCGGTGGAAGGCAAGTTTGTTTCCCTCCTACAGCCAATACTTCGGATTTCTGGCCGCCCTCAAAGCCAAGTCAGCGATGGCAGAGCTCAATAAATACGGATATCTTGATCCACTAAAATCTAAGCCACTCAAAGTGATCGATATCGGAGCTGGCACTTTGGGTGCAACACTTGGCGTTCTTGACTACCTTCGCGATCAAAATATTGCGGTGAATCAACTGACTGCTCTTGATGCCGAAATTGAACCTATTCAATGGGCTTCTGAATTTTTCAGATCATGGATCAAAATTCCGATCTCCGCCCACAAATCTCTTTCATTTGATGATGGCCAACATGACTTATCGAATTCTCTCGTTATCGCATCTGATGTTTTGAACGAAGCGAAAGTCCCGGTTGAAAGTCTCGAAACATTCAAAGGGCATCCCCTTGGACGCCTTCTCGCGAAAGGTTTTGAAAAAGCAGACAGCACGAGCCTTTTTCTTTTTATCGAACCTGCCAGCAAAGATATTAACCAAAACCTGCTGCGATTTAGAGATGCGCTGAGTGATGGCGCGATGAATATTTTATTGCCGTGCACACATAGCATGAAATGCCCAGCCCTCGCGGACGATGAGTGGTGCCATGAGGATCGTGATTATAAAGGGCCATCTGTTTTCTGGAATTTGGTCCATAAACTTGGGTTTGAAAGACGAAGACTTCAATTTTCGCTGCTCGCCATTGGCAAGCAACCGAGTCGCTTTGGAAGTCATCATGCTCGAGTCGTAAGTCGACAGCTCAAGAACAAAGGTCGTTGCGACAAATGGCTTTGCGGCCAAGGTCAAAGATGGAAAGCCTCCATTTTGACGAGGCACGAAGGGCCAGAAAATCAGGCCTATTTCGATGCCGATCGCGGAGATATCCTGGATTCTGCCTCGACGACCATACCAGGCCCTGTTAAGCTCGAAAGTCATGGAAAAGTTTGATCTTAAGTCATTCATGAGAAAACTGTGGAAAGAGTGGATTCTTCCACTGGGATTAGCCTTTGTTGTAGCTTATGCGTTTCGAACGACGCTTGCTTCACCACGACATATTCCGACGGGATCAATGATTCCGACGATCAAAATCGGCGAATTTATTTTCGTCAAAATGTACCACTACGATTGGCATATTCCATTCACACGCAAATCTTGGATTTCAAAGAGTGATCCGCAACCTGGAGACGTAGTGGTCTTTGAATTTCCAGAGGATCCTGACAAAGATTATATCAAACGCTTGATCGGAATTCCGGGCGATACCATTGAAGTAAAGAACGATCGCCTCATTATTAACGGTGAACCGCTCAAGATGGAAGAAGTCACAGACAGAAGCATTTTGAACGACTTGAACCCTAAATATGATCCAGACGATCTTACGCTCTACCGAGAGACCATTGGCAACGTCGAGCATTACGCCATGTACTCGAAGATTAAGGATGTTCCAGATTTCGGCCCATACAAAGTTCCCGACGGCTGTTATTTCGTCATGGGAGATAATCGCGACGATAGTTATGATTCGCGTTATTGGGGATGCGTGAAACGAGAGAAATTTTTGGGTCGCGCAGCCTTTCGCTGGTTTTCATTCGACATTGAGCACGCTCCGTTTCTGCGATTCGGTCGTTTCTTTCAGTGGGTAAAATAGAAAAGTAGAAAATTTATCGATCACTCCAAGTCAGAATTTCGCGATGAAGTCGATGACCGGAGTGATCCAAAACACGTTTTTCAATATCCAGCATGAGAGAAATAACATCGTCGTATGTCGCATTTCCCTCATTCACAATATAGTTTGCATGCACAGCAGAGACCATTGCCCCGCCAATACGCAACTCCTTGAGTCCCGCATCCTGAATCAACTTGCCCGGATAGATCCATCCGCCAGACCCGTCTGGAATTCGCGTATAAACGCTGCCCAAACTTGCCTTCGTATAGGGAGTTGACGTTTTTCGGTATTCCAAATTTTTCTTCACACGCTCTGCAATGCTATCCGCATCACCTTTGATCAACTTCAATCGAGCTCTTGTTAATAACTTATGATCATCACGTTTGAAGCGGCTCGATCTGTAGGCCAGCTCACAGGCACTGCCCGCAACAATCGATTTTTCTCGCGATTGCAGGTCTACTGTTTCGACAGATTCAAGAATCATCGATATATCCTGATCGTTGGCTCCTGCATTCTGAACAATCGCCCCACCCACGGTACCTGGTACCCCGACCATATATTCGCAACCCGACCAGCCGCGCCGACTCGTCCACGCGGACAGCGTTGGCAGATACATGCCGGCTGAAACCTGTATGACTAATTCGTGAATATTTTCAGAAATAATCTTCGGCTCCTCGGCCGCCACAGCTCGGGTCACAATGACTGTCCCCTTCAATGGTTGGTCATCAATGAGGACATTGCTGCCATTTCCCAAAACTCGAATGGGCCCCGGAAGAAGATCCCAAACAAGCGAACTTACTTCTTCTAGAAAATGGAGCTGCTCAACTTCTCCGCCTATCTTCATCGTCGAATAGGAACGAAGAACTCGAGCTTCCGTAGCCACAAAATTTATTTCGATTTAGTTGCTGGAGCCACAGCATTCGGAGCAACCGGATCAGCCACCACAGTATTTCCACCAACCGCATTGGGAGCAGTTGCTGAATTCGTTGATGGAAGCAAAGGATCAGTCACCGAGGTACCAATGCTGGTTGAGCTAATCTCTTTGAAGATCTTCGCCAATACAATGCTATTGACCATGAATAGAATCGCAAAAATCGCCGTTCCCTTAACGAGAACTTTCGACGTTCCGCCAGATCCCTGAACGCCACCACCCATCTGACCAGACAGGGCCGATCCCATATCATCGCCCTTTCCAGTTTGAAGCAAAACCATGATGATCAAAACTAGACTAAAGAGCGCCTGTAAAATAATAAGTGGCCATTTCAACGCAATAAGTAATTCCATCATAAAAAACACCCTAACCCCAGGCGGCCTCAACAATCAATTTAAAGTCCTCTGGTTTCACACTCGCTCCCCCAACCAAAACGCCATCGACATTGGCCATTTTCAGAATATCCCGAGCATTCTTTGTATTCACACTGCCCCCGTATAAGAGGGGAATATCCACCGATAATTTTTTTCTCAGAAAGGCATGAACAGATTCAATCTCATCTTTTTGAGCTGTGCGCCCTGTACCTATGGCCCAAACCGGTTCATAAGCGACAACAAAAAGCTTCTTAAACTCACTTATAGCCTTCAGCTGCTCGCTCAAAACCGATTCCACTTGACCGGCATCCCGCTCTGCCTCGGTTTCGCCAATGCAGAATACGGGCGTCAGCCCCGCATACTCCGCCTGAATCAGCTTTTTCTTCAACGATTCATTGGTTTCATGGGCTCGTTTTCGACGCTCCGAGTGGCCAACGAGAACAAACGAGCATCCCAACTCTTTCAACATCGTTCCCGCGATTTCCCCAGTAAAAGCGCCCTGGATCTCCGTTGAAATATCCTGAGCACCTAAATCAATATGCAGCTTGCGAGTTTCAAGTGCCAATCTGCACGGCCAAAGATGAACGAACGACGGAAAAACTGCGAGTGTGACTTCTGGTCTCGCCTCCAAATTCCAGGCTTTGAAGAATCCGTTCGCCGACGCCAGCGTTTGCGCCATTTTCCAATTACCAAAAATATATTTTCTAGAATTCGTCATTTTTGAAATCTTTGAAATCAATGAATACCCAGAGCCTGCAGTTCTCGGTCTCTCAATTTTAAAGACTCAAAACCGGGCAAAGCTTTTCCTTCGATAAACTCGAGCATCGCGCCCCCACCCGTCGAGACGTGATAGAGAGTCTCAAGCGCCCCGCGCTGAGTGATCGCCGAAACCGTTTCACCGCCACCTGCCGTCGTCTGAATCTTATCTTTCACGCTCACGAAATAATCAACCAGTGCCAATGTCCCTGCAGAAAAAACAGGATTTTCAAACACACCCATTGGTCCATTCCAAACCACGCTCTTCGCAGATTTCAATTCGTTCGTCCAAATCTCAAGGGTCTTCGGTCCAATATCGAAGAGCCCTAATGATTTCGGCAAAGGTTTATCTTTCTGAATGTCCATGACCTCAGCCGAGGTTGCATCCAATCCGCTGCCCACGCGACCATCCACCGGAAAAAACATTTCGACGCCCAAAGATCGAGCCTCGGTGAGTAAACGACGAGCAAGAGGAAGACTTTCTTCCTCAATCGATGAATTCCCCAGATCATAGCCCTGCGCCGCCAAAAAAGTCTGTGCCATACGGCCGCCCACAAACAGCTTCTTGGTTCTGAGCATTAAATTCTTAATGACATGAATTTTATCGGCAATTTTTGAACCTCCCAATACGGCGTACTGGGGTGTTTTTGGAGAATGCAAAATTTCGTTTAATACATCCCACTCCTTTGACAGCAAAAATCCGGCCGCCTTCACTTTCGCCAAATGCGTGATGGCATCGATGGATGCGTGAGCGCGATGGCTGGCACCAAAAGCATCATTCACATAGAGCTTGCAGTGCCTGAAAATGAGCTCCGCAAAATCCGCATCATTTTGTTCTTCACGCGGATCAAAACGAATATTTTCGAGCAAGATCAGAGTTTTTCCACCTCGGCCATCCTGAATCAGCTTTCGAACTCCGTCTCCATAAAGCTCGTCACTCAACAGAACTTCTTGGTCCATGAGCTCAGCTAATCTTTCAGCAACAGGAAGCAACGTAAACTTTTTACGGCTATCATCGTCATTTCCTTTCGGACGTCCCAAATGTGATGCCAAAACGACCCAGCATTTTTGATCGAGTAAATATTTAATCGTTGGAATCGCTTGTTTGATCCGGTAGTCGTCCAAAATTTTTCCAGACTTAATCGGCACATTAAAATCGACCCGTACGAAAACGCGTCGCTGATCTTCTGGAATAGTCGACCACTGAATTTCATCTACTCGAAGAATTCGCATATATCTCCTCTCAAGAAGTAACTATTAAAGTTTAGCGCCAATATAATAAGCGAGATCGATCATGCGGTTTGAGAAACCCCATTCGTTGTCATACCACGACAATACTTTGACAAATCTCTTATCAATAACCGAAGTCGATGCTGCATCCACAATCGAAGACTCCGTCGTACCGTTGAAATCACTCGATACGAGTTCTTCTTCACAGAACGAAAGGATTCCATTGAGATATCCATCAGCAGCCGATTTTAAAGCGGCATTAACCTCTTCTTTGGTGGTTTCTTTTTCAACCTGAACATTGAAATCTACGAGAGACACATTGGGTGTCGGCACTCGAATTGAAATACCATCCACCTTGCCCTTCAAGTTTGGAAGAACCAATCCAACAGCCTTTGCTGCTCCGGTTGTCGTTGGAATCATCGACAAAGCGGCGGCTCTTGCTCGCCGCATATCCGAGTGAGGAAGATCCAAAATTCTTTGATCATTCGTGTAGGAGTGAATCGTTGTCATCGAACCGCGTTGAATCTTAAATGTATCGTCGATCACCTTGGCAACTGGCGCCAAACAGTTCGTCGTACAGGAGGCATTGCTGAGAATCTGATGTTTCGTCGGATCATAGGCTTCGTGATTCAAACCGACAACGACGGTCAAATCTGCATCTTTCAGAGGCGCCGAGAAAATAACCTTCTTCGCGCCGGCTGTTAAGTGCTGCGCAGTTTGGGCACGATCTTTGAATCGACCCGTACATTCCAAAACAATATCCACTTTTTCAGCAGCCCAGGGAAGTTTTGCTGGATCTGGAATTGCTGAGATAGCAATCGATTTGCCATTCACGACGATCTTGTTTTCTTGTGCTTGAACATCGCCATCAAAACGACCATGGACAGAGTCATACTTCAGAAGATGCGCCAGCATCTTGGCATCCGTGAGGTCATTGATTGTGGTGACCGTCACCAAGCCATCTTTAAACTCGGGGGTTTTCGCTAAAACGCGAAACAGCGAGCGGCCGATTCGGCCAAAACCGTTGATGGAAATACGTAAAGGTTTTGAAATTCTTGTTCTTTTCGTCATGGATGGACGCTAAAAAAGGTGACTTCGAGTGTCAATGTCGAGTAAGCCCAATTAAATGAATTTGGACTGGCTCGCATTTGATCCCGCAACAGCGCAGAGCCTCAGCTGGCTCTGTCTTGTTCTATTCGGCGTTGTAGTCGGAATTTGCGGATTTTTACTTCTAGGCGAGCGGTCGACCCGCACGATCTCGTGGCTGACGGCGACTGTGATGGTGGTCTGTGTTGTTTTGAGCTTTCTGACATCGACCCTTTATTATTGGCATTTTTTCTTCCGCGAACGTTAAGACTCCTACGACGACTGATGCCTCGAATTAACTGGTGGGTGTTCAAACGCGATGAACCATTTGAACACCTGCTTGATCGGTCGGCATAATGACCAAGCTTTGGATTGTAATATGCCTTGGTCGACTGAGTGCCCAAACGATTGTCTCGGCAATATCGCGAGCACTCAACGGTGTCATGCCTTTGTAAACGTCTCTCGCCTTCTGGGTATCCCCGCCGTATCGAACGATACTGAATTCTGTTTCGAC
Organism: uncultured Bacteriovoracaceae bacterium; assembly: GCA_964626465.1. Taxonomy (GTDB): domain Bacteria; phylum Bdellovibrionota; class UBA2394; order UBA2394; family UBA2394; genus CAZRCG01. The sequence continues at coordinate 23,351 of CAZVFP010000011.1, forward strand.
CATACCAGGATGAATGCCCATCACCCGAATGCCTTGTCCGATCAAATCCATTCGCCACGCTTCCGTTAAAGCGCGAACCGCATATTTCGTGGCATTGTAAATCGAACCCGCGGGATAGACCGAAAATCCAGCAATTGAACCAAGATTCACGATATCGCCATTTTTTCGCTCGAGCATATGCGGAATGATCAGCTGTGAAACAGCAATCAGCGATTTAATATTCGTATCAATCATGATTTCCCAATCAACGCGCTTTGCAGACTGAATGGGTTCTCGACCCAGCGCGAGTCCCGCGTTGTTAATCAGAATATCGATTGAACTTCCACGAATCGCGTCTCCCAAGGGTTTCAAATCTCGTGCGATATCACAGCAAACCGGAACGATCGACGAATGAACACTCTGCAGTTTTAAAAGACGCTCGTGGCGACGACCTACAGCAAAAACTTTTACACCCGACTGAGCCAACAAGAAGGCTGTTTCTTTACCAATTCCAGAGGTGGCTCCTGTGACAATTGCGGTCTGACCATGAATTGACATCCGACAATATGATCAGATTTAGCGACTTTGAACCAGAACAGATAAGCCGCGGAATAACGAAGGCGGCAAAGAAAATGAGCGTTTGGTGGCAGCGGACTGAATCAATTTTGGCCAGCTTCTCCGAGAGCCCCTAATCTTGGCCCACACCCAGCCGATACCTTAGGCCGTTGCCTAATAGCCGCTGAGACGCCTAATGGACTGACCCACTCGGGATCCATTTGATACTCCATGCCCCAAGCAATATTGTGCGGCAAGACTATCCCATACGACCCCATATCGCGTCTGGTACTGGTCAAATGTTTTCGGGCTGCCGACAAATGTGCCAAGGCAGCATCGAACAATGCTTTGCGCATCTGAGCAGTATGAAATTCCTCAGGCCGGCCCTCTTGCAGAAATCCGGGATTCAGTGCCCGATTTAGAATTGCCAAAACTCCGGGAACCCTCACTACTCCCGATTTAACTTTCATTAAAGCATAGTACACCACACGAGGATCATCACTCTTCAACAACGCAGCATTTAATATGGCAAGACGCTCAGAAATTTCTGCCGGAAAGCCTGTCCAAAGATTCAACTCAGCACGATCTATAGCTCTGAATTTCTCGGCAATCGGAGTACGATCAAGCAACCGAGCTTCATCATCCCCGTAGACTGGCTCGAGCCAGCTTTCCATGTTGGGAATGACTTCGGGGCCTGCAAAAGCCTCACGCAGCTGGTCATAAGCACGCCGAACTGTTCCCTCGCCAGCACCCTCACCCTTCCAATACAAGGCGCGCGGTGTTTGCAACCCGACGCCACTAAATTCATAAATATCAACCTTCAACGCTCCTCGATATTGAAGTGGTCTGGACACTGGAACACTTTTGATTGTCGTTGAAGCGAATTGAAGGATGGATTCAACGATATGGCTGATATGGCTCGGTCTTTCTTCCATGGAAACTCGGATTCCCACAAGATTCTGACGGCTGCCATTTGGTCCTGGTGTTGATTTGCCCCACTGACGCAAGAGCCAATCATTTCCATACCTAACAAACACCTGTCTTCTAGAGCTATGATCAAATGCAGCCCGGCTGATTCCAAATCGATCCACCGACATTCTAATAAGCGACTCCTCAAATGTCGCCCCGGCTCTGACCTGGTCGAGCGAAATTCCTGTAAACTGACCATGAAACCGCGGCTCGATCGGCCCATCTGCGAAAGTCTGTTACGACTTCACATCTGACAATTTGTGGTGGGACCATGACTCTCAAGACTGGATTCTCTTTGACAAGGGGCCACGCACTCGAGACCGGATGTATAAGTATCTGACCGATCTCGACTCTTTTGATAGTTACCTGAAAATTTGGAACGAAAACTATGAAGTCAAAGCCAGGCAGCAATTTGTGAAAAAATTTCTCGCCCAGCAACTCTCGGACGACGAGTACCTTGACGGAGTTTTGCGATTTTATCCTCAGGTTTTAGCTTTTGCAGATAGAACTGATTTTAGTCGACGCGAGTTCTATGAATTGAAAGCCGCGAATAAAAATCCACCGGATAAAAAAACTCTCTCATCAGGCCTATTGGGTCAGGACTATCCCGAAATGAATCGCACCTTGAGTGCATTTCTTGTGCTCAAATGGATTTACGAAGGCAACACAGAAAAGCTTGGCGCGAATCAAGCACAACTAGAGACCATCAAGGCCCTGACACAGATGGACTCTCAAATGGGCCATGATCCAAAAAAATGGGATGCACTTTTAGTCTATATGGAAGTTCACGATCTGATGAAGGCAGTCCCTTTCAAGGCTGCATTCCCATTCCCGCTACCTTTCGAGTATAATGCTTGGATGCCATGGTTAATGATTTGCCTGGCCCTGCTGGCTTATGCCTGGGGCGCCACAGCCTCTCTTGCTGCTGCGCTTTCAGAAACATACGAAATTCGCATCGCGGGAATTATCTCGACTCCCGAACGCACTCAACTCCAAGGCTCCATCGTTCCGCTTGATCCCACGCTCTCTCTCACCAATTCAGTGAACCAATGCTCTCCCGCCTCTCGGACTTCCATCACTTTCAAAGATGAAATCATCGGCATTCTAAAGTCTACCACCGACGCTCAATCTCCTGAAATTTCTCTCGGCCGTTTGAATGTCGGAGATTGCTACAAAAACTTCTGCTTCCTTGGCCTCTCTCAGAACAAAAAATCTGTCGAAGTTTCGATCTTTCAAAACGGTGAATGGGTTTATGCCACCATCTCTCCGGGATCTTCCTACTCCCTCAAAATGGATGCCGTCTCTGGATATCAAAGCAGTTTGAAGACTTTACTTGAGAAACAGAAAAAATTTTTTCCGGAGCTAAAAATGATTGGCGATGAAACCATGCGCTTGATTGATGGAAAATGGACATCAGAGTCCATTCTTCATTCTCAGCCCGATCAGATCTCGTCGTATTCAGAGTTTCTGGACAAGCTGGACGAACTGCAAGTCACCGTCACCAATGGGATTTCATATTTTGGCCCCCCCACCACGAGTTGCAGCAAAGCTGTTGGAAATTTTTTGCCAGCGATGACTGCCGCGATGGCGCGGTTATGCGTGATGTCCGATGGACATTCAATTGGATATTGCCGTGGTGAGAAATGCGCAGAAATTTCAAATCTTAGGCCTGCAAATGAATGCGGGGGGCTCATTGCCCCTGAAAAATCCAATAAAATATTTCCTGATCCGGAAGCATTCCCTTTGATAATGTCAGAATTAGAGGAAATACGAGCCAAGGCGCATAACGGCAGATCTTGTATCGCTTCGGCAATTCCACTATTGATTAGCTCCGTCTGGCAAGAAATGGATGGGCCTAGCCGTCGGAATGATTTCTATAATTTAAAGACAGGATTCGACACGCACGGATATTGTTTGAACGGAAAATGCACGCCCAAGGAAATAAATCAGTGCACGAATTCAGACCGCAGTCTCGTGATCGAAATTTCCTCAACCGACCTTCAAGCTATTCTGGGTGACGATATTGCGAGAGCCTTCAATACACTCCATCCGCCACAACCAGGATCATCAGCCTATAACAGAATGGAAAACTATTTTGGAAAATTGGAAAATCGAAAAAAACATTTGCGCTCGCAGCCACCTCGTCAAGATGGATCATCATGCCCGGGGGGCATGTGCCAAAATGGAAACTGCGTGCCATTTGAAGATCTGATCTCGTCCGAGTCGAAGAATGGGTTTTGTGCGAATCGAGTCAATGGGCATAGCTGTCCGACAGACGAAAGCTCGTCAGGCAGAGGCATCCTCAACGGCAATTGTTATCAAGGCGCATGCCTCCTCTGCCAACACTCAAAAGATGGAACGGAGTCAATGCCTGCAGCTCCCGACTGCCCTGCCCATCCTGATTATAAAGGCATCCGAGGCATTCGAAAAAGCTGTCGGGATCCTGATATCTGTAGCTATCGCAGATAAAATATTTGAGAAATCGATCTCGATCATCTCCACCGACCATCAACCGGCAGCACTGGTCAGGCCGTGGCATGTCTGATATTCCCGCATCAGGAAAATGCTCGCGATCAAACTGCTGCATTTTATTTAGCCATCGACCAAATGAGTCGGTGGGACTTCACCTTCTCTCTAGCTTTTGATTTTTAAAAATAAAATCCATCATCACGGGCACAAATACATCTGGCGGCAAAACAAAAGCCCAATAGTCGAGTTTATCGTGAGATATCGGATTCATTCCTATTCGTCTGAGGATCAAATTCACTTGCCCCATTAAAATAGAATTATTCACTCTCGGAAAAATATGCCCGTTAATGGCGGTATGAAAATATTGGCAGAGTTCTCGCAGAACAACATCACGCTCAACACCTCTTTTTAAGTCTCGCCTTATGTTTCGCATCTGTTGACCTGCAGATTCGATATAGTCCAAAACGTGCCTGAACGGAGGATAGTAATGGTGAAGTTCTACTATGTTATCCTCAGAATCGAACAGGGCAAAATTGCGAGGCCAATACTCTGGAGCAACCCCTTCAATGGGATTTTTCCATTCTGAAGCGCCTGTGTCAGCCACTCTTTTTGAACGAGCAATGGCTGCTAGACGACTCAAGATTTCCAAATAATTTGAAAGCGGAAATGAATGACTGATATCACGCCAACGGATGCGCCCTGCTTCGACCTCAGAAGCATCCATTTTGGTATTTTTTGTTCCATTCAAATAGTAAGGTTCAACAAGTGCCGACGTCTGTGCCAAGTACAACATCGTGAAATAGTTCTCGCTCGAAGAATCTAGCCATTCCTGAAAAATCTGAACGGCCCTATTTTGATTCCGAATATAGGCGCGATTTGGCCGACCCTGTTGAGGAAATCGAACAAGGTATTCCCAACAAAGAATCCCTGGCCCCGTTAGAAACTCAAATGATTTGGCCTCGGTCTGGAGGGAAGCCATAAAACCACAGGCTATCAGGACGCATATCCCGAAGAAATTCATAAAAAACTATAATTGCAAAAACTATACCAACCGCCAAGCGAATGGTCTCAAATTTCCAGGGCAGGGCCGCCGCATCTAAATCGGCTTGTAAATTAGTTTAAAACAGAGCTTTTCGAAAGTTTTCAGATTCGGGACGATCTTATTTTGCTTTCCTTGGGGGAGGTTGGGCAAAAAGACAGCTGCGCGAGCAGATTCCAAAAATCATTATTTTAAGGAGTGAACTGCAATCTCCACGCGCAGGAACTCAGACGATCTCGCATAGACTTCGACCATCTCTGGCGACCATCAACCGGCAGCGCTGGTCAGGCCGTGGCATTTCTTGAATTTTTTACCGGAGCCACATGGGCAAGGATCATTGCGTCCGACTTTTTCAGCCTCGCGCTTTACTGTCTGAGGTCTTGAGGCTTCACTCTCCACTGGACCAGAAAACAAATTGAGGCGCTGAACTCGCTCTTCTCTTTCTTTCTGCTCTTGCTCCAATTTTCGCTCAAGCTGAGCCTGACGCTCCTCTGGACTCATCACAGCTTCAAGTTCAACGGCTGGATTCATCCGTACTCTAAAGAGCTTTGATAAAAACTCTTGTTTAACCAGAGCGAACATACTCTCAAACAATCGAAATGTTTCTTTCTGATAATCCAAAATGGGATCTTTCTGCGCGTAGCCACGCAAATTGATACCCTCACGCAAATGATCCATATCGAGCAGATGATCCTTCCATCGATCATCCAATGTATGGAGCAGCAACATGCTTTCTAGTTTGCGCAGTATGACGTCAGAGAGCTCCGATTCTTTTGCTACATGAAGTTTGATCGCTTCATCAAATAGGTGATCAAACAATTCTTGCTCATTTCCAACGCTGGTTTCCAAACCTTCAAGACCCATTGTGGTTCCGAAGATTCTCTCCAGCGCCTCGCCAATTTCTCTCCAATTCCAACGATCCACAGCCGATTTCGGAGGAATCGACATATCCAAAATTCCCTCCAGCACTTCGTGAATCATATCTCGAATATCGGACTTAATATTTTCCTTGAAGAGCAATTTCTTTCGAAACGCGTAGACGATTTTTCGCTGATAACTCATGACATCGTCGTATTTCAGCAAATGCTTACGCACATCAAAGTTTCGAGCCTCCACTCGCTTCTGCGCATCCTCAATCGCATTGGATATCATTTTGGCTTCAATGGGCTCGTCTTCTTCCATGCCCAAGAAATCCATGACTTTCAGCAATCGTTCTCCAGCAAAAATACGAAGAAGATCGTCTTCCAACGAAAGATAGAACCGACTCTTGCCCGGATCTCCCTGACGTCCAGCACGGCCTCGCAACTGATTATCAATACGTCTGCTTTCATGGCGCTCGGTTCCCAAAATATAGAGCCCACCAAGTTCTTTCACTCCAGTGCCTAAAACGATATCCGTTCCACGCCCCGCCATATTCGTAGCAATTGTGACAGCTCCGCGCTGACCAGCTTCTGCAACAATACCGGCTTCCCGCTCGTGCTGTTTCGCATTGAGCACAACATGTGGAACACCTTCGCGTTTCAAAAACTCACTTAATCGCTCTGATTTCTCAATTGAAACAGTTCCGACCAAGACAGGCTGACCCTTTGAATGGCACTCGCGAATATCTTTGACGATGGCTTTAAATTTCGCCTTTTCATTCTTATAAACAATATCCGCTTGATCATCTCGAACCATCGGTCGATGGGTTGGAATAGACGTCACTTGGAGGCGATAGATTGATTCAAACTCTTCAGCTTCGGTATCTGCCGTTCCCGTCATCCCTCCCAATTTTTTGTACATTCTAAAATAATTTTGAAACGTGATACTCGCGAGCGTCTGATTTTCATTCGCTACTTCAACGCCTTCTTTAGCTTCGAGCGCTTGATGAAGACCATCGCTATAACGACGACCCGGCATAAGCCGACCCGTGAACTCATCAACGATAATGACCTCGCCGTCTTTCACGACATAATCAACATCGCGTTTAAAAATCACATGGGCTTTCAACGCCTGATCCACATGATGCAACAATTCGATGTGGGTGGGATCATAGAGATTGTCGATTCTCAGACGATGCTGAACCGCATCAACTCCCTCATCAGTCATATGAACGCTTCGCGCTTTTTCATCGACCGTGAAGTGAACATCTCGTTTTAAGAACGGAATAATCCCATTCACTAATTTATATTTATCAGTCGTTTCTGACGTCGGCCCAGAAATGATCAATGGCGTTCGAGCCTCATCAATCAAGATCGAGTCCACCTCATCGACAATTGCATAATGAAGATCGCGCTGAACAAGACTGTCGGCCGTCACCTTCATATTGTCTCTTAGATAATCGAATCCGAATTCATTATTGGTACCGTAGGTGATATCAGCTGCGTAAGCCTCGCGACGCTGAGTATCTGTCAGCCCGTGAACAATAACGCCCACTCGCATCCCAAGCGCTTCAAAAACAGGACTCATCCACGTCGCATCTCGCTTCGCCAAATAATCGTTCACCGTAATGAGGTGCACGCCTTTTCCTTCAAGCGCATTCAGGTAAAGAGGAAGCGTCGCCACCAAGGTCTTTCCTTCACCCGTTTTCATTTCAGCAATTCGACCACGATGCAGGACCGCGCCACCGATTAACTGAACATCATAATGGCGCATTTTCATCTGACGACGACCAGCTTCGCGCACCACTGCAAAAGCCTCGGGCAATAAGGAATCCAATGAGGCACCTTGAGACAAGCGATCTTTGAATTCTTGCGTTTTGTTTTTTAGTTGTTCGTCAGAAAGCAACTGAAACTGAGATTCCAGCGCATTTACCTGATTCACTAATGGAAGAACTTTTTTGACATCCCGTTCATGCGGTGTGCCGAATACTTTATAGACGAGGCCTTTGATCATAAATCGAAAACCATCATATATTATTATAGCGAGCGATCCAGGACATATTTGCTGGGATCCACAGCAACGCCGTGCACAATCACCTCGTAATGGACATGTGGGCCCGTAGAACGGCCCGAGGAGCCGACTGTGCCAATGAGTTCACCTCGCTTGAGGCGTTGCCCGACCTTCACATAAACATCATCCAAATGCGCATAAAGCGTTGACATGCCATATCCATGAAAAACCATGATGGCTGTCCCATAAGTTCCATAAGTGCCCTGAAAAGTCACCGTGCCCTCAGCCGGGCTTGCAACTGGAGCCCCCTTATTGGCCGCGATATCCCATCCCTTGTGCAAGGTGCGTCGGCCCGAGAACGGGTCGATTCTGTATCCAAACCGAGACGTAACCCATCCATTCACAGGAATCACTGATGGCGTAAATGTCAGCTCGTTATCCCGATCTTTTAAAACTTCGTATAATTCTTCTAAGCTCTGTTCCTGCAACTCACCCTGCCAAAAAAGTCGTCGTGTCCAACTATAGAGTTTTTGCACAAAGAAAATTTCTGAACGATCCAAGAACCGAGACGATTCTTGATCCATCTCAATCTTCGTCGCATCTACCTGAAAATCACCGAAATCAAAATTTGACGGCATATCTCCAGAGCTACCGCCATCAACAGATTGGGGGTCAACACGCTTTTTAATACTCTGACCAATATTTGTGAGAGCCCTTAACTTTTGATCAAAACGTGTCATTCGATCTATCGAAACCTGCAATGTATCGAGGTGATATTGCAGTCGATTCAATTCACTTCTAAGTGCTCGATTCTCGCTTTCGATCAATGCGCGTTCTGGCAAACTCCAAAGAGAATGGAACAAAAAGAAGCCACTGAAAACGAAGAAAGCAACCAATACAACCGCGCTCCACTTCAGAGCCATTTGGGTACGCACACTTAAATGCCATTTACGGACATCTAAATGTCCTCGAGACATCAGCAACAACGTGATTTCATTGGATGGCTTTCGAAACAGTTTTTCGAGCCAAGCTCTGAATGCCTGAATCCTCTGCATAAGGCATTCAGACTACTCAGGATAAGACACTAGAACAAATTTTTTCTTTGCGATGATGGTAAGATGCCCAGCATTTCACGATATTTGGCCACAGTTCGCCGCGCAATATCAATTCCCTGGCGCTGAAGCGCATCAACGATACCCTGATCGCTGATCGGGTTCTTTTGATCCTCGGTTTTGATGATGGCTCGAATCTTTTCTTTCACACTCTCCGAAGCAATCCCATCGCCATTGGATTTCTGAATCGAACTCGAGAAGAAATATTTCAATTCAAAAATTCCCTGAGGCGTATGAACATATTTATTCGAAGTCACACGTGAAATCGTCGACTCATGCATGCCAATATCCGATGCAATATCCTTCAGCACCATGGGCTTCAAATGAGACACGCCATGTTCTAAAAAATCTCTCTGATTTTTAACAATGCTCTCGGTCACCTTATAAATCGTTCTCTGTCTTTGATGAATGGATCGAATCAACCACAACGCTGAACGCAATTTATTCTGGATATATTCTTTAGGATTTTGTTTTGCACCCGGAATAACATCTTGCGGCTTACTCAGACCATCCGCCGCATTGACAAGAGCCGAGAGCTCTTCTTCGACCAGAGCGCCTTTTTGAGCTTGCTGCGCCACCTGTTTCAGCTCAGGCATCGACTGAAGAATACTCTTGTATAGATTGCTAATTTTTAGTTTTGGAAGACCATCTTCGTTCAGCGTAATCACGAATTCGCCATTCATCTTCACAACATAAATATCTGGTAGAATATAGGGATTATCCATTTCGACAAAGGCGCGCCCCGGACGTGGCTCCAAAGTCTGAAGCATTTTTACGAGATCACCCAGCTCTCCAAGATCGAGCCCCATGTCTCTGGCAATCGCTTTGTAATTTTTTTTCTCGAGATTCGGCAATTGAGTCTCGACCAACTGCTGCAATAGTTCGCGATCTGATTTTCTGATCTTCTTGTTTCGTTGCAACTGTATTCGCAAACATTCTTGCAAATCGCGAGCGCCAACTCCAACAGGGTCAAATTCCTGAATCATTCGAAGAACGAGCTCAGTGGTGGTCACAGAAATATTCTGCTTCTTCGCTATTTCTTCGAGAGGCTCTCTCAAGTATCCCCATTCATCAAAAGATCCAACGAGGACTGTCGCAATCTGTCGCTCTTCGTCATCCATATCGCTCAGATTCACCTGGTCGATCAAGTGATCCACCAAGTTAATCTTCTTCGTCGACATGGCTTCAAATGAAGGACCATCTTCATTTGAAGGATCATATCCAAGACCGCCAGAGCTTTTTCCTGTGTATGAAAAACTTTGTTCAAGATATGAATCCCAATCGAAGTCAGGATTCTTATCTGTTTCGGGTGATAATTCCTTGCTGATATCAGACGAATCCGCCTGTTCAACTTCCGCTTTCTTTTGATCTAGTTCAGAAACATCACTGCTCTCTTCAAGCAAAGGATTATCCATGAGCTCACCCTGAATCGATTCTGTCAGCTCGAGTCGATTCATCTGAAGAAGCTTAATCGCTGCCTGAAGCTGCGGCGTCATGACCATCTGCTGGCCGAGCTTCATCGATAATTTTAAATCTACTGCCATGCCGTCCCCCTCAAAACCCGAGAATCCATTGACGTTGCGCCACACAAAAGCACCGCGTCTCTTTGTTCAAGAGTCTCACATGCAAGTAGTATACCACGACTGCTTTAAGCGCCTGCGAGCAATAAAAAGTCAAGGGGCGCCAGTTTTCTAACGCAGCGTCCCAATGACTCGCAAAAAGGTTCGCAAAGACTGCGAAATTTTTATCGTTTCGAAAATTGGAAGCTCTTTCGAGCCTTCTTATGGCCGTATTTCTTACGCTCCACAACCCGTGAATCTCGGGTCAATAAGCGAGCTTTTTTCAAAGATGGCCTGTAATCTTCCGACACAAGTGTCAATGCCTTGGCAATCCCATGTGCACAAGCCTGTGCCTGGGAAGAAAGTCCACCACCCCGAACGCTCACGACCAGGGAAAATTTGTCTTGAAGCTCTAAAACCTTAAATGGATGGCCTAAAACATTTTGATAAACTTCAGGAAAATACTGAGTTGCAGGCTTATCGTTAATCAGCCATTCAGTAGTGGAACCTGATTTGAGATAAACACGAGCGACTGAGCTTTTTCGTTTTCCGATAGCGTGAAATGTTTGAGCGCGAGCCATATTAAACTCCTAAATTCTTCAGTGATTTGCCAGCTACGTCCACCGCTACTGGATTTTGAGCCTTCATATCGTGCTCAGCCGTACGATAGACCTTCAAGTGGGCCAACTGGTAGCGAGACAATTTGTTCTTCGGCATCATCCCTTGAACAGCATCCCAGATTACAGCATCCGGCTCATCTTTCAGAGCTTGCCGAGCTGTTTTTGATTTCAATCCACCCATCCATCCGGAATGATCGTAATAAACTTTCTTGTCTGCTTTGTCGTAAGTAAAAAACGCCTTGTCCGCATTAATCACAACAACGCCATCTCCCGATCCAGCGCCAGGAGTAAATGTCGTTCGATGTTTTCCCATCAACAAGGTCGCAATGACTGTCGCCAAATGTCCAACTGGGGCCGTTGAAGCATCAACCAAATACCAACGGGGCTCAACTGAATTCACAGAGCCTGTCGAATGCTTAATAGTAAAACGAGTATTTTTTCTTCCCCCACGGGTCGTCCGACCAAAAGTAGCCTGAGAGGCCGGGGTTTTCTGCCAACCCAAGAATCGGGTCGCGGATGCTGATTTTCCTGCAGATTTTTCTTTCTTTTCTTGTTGAGCTGCTTGGCTTGCCATTGGAATCTTTTGTCCGGTTTAACAAAAACCGTCAAGTTAAAGAGCCCAGTTTTAGATGGGCAAATAGATCGGCCGGGGGATAAACTGCCGCTCAGGCCCACTAAAAGGGCTGAGTAAGGAGCTCCACCATGCCGCATTTCCAATTGGAACGCCATAAAACCCACCGGATCGGGTGGTTACGTGCATCGGTTCTTGGTGCCAATGATGGGATTGTTTCAACCGCGAGTTTGATCGTTGGCGTCGCTTCGTCTCATGCTTCTCACTCAAGCATCATGATCTCTGGAATCGCGGGTCTCGCGGCAGGAGCCATGTCGATGGCGGCAGGGGAATACGTTTCAGTCAGTTCCCAAGCGGATACAGAAAATGCGGATCTTGAACGCGAAAGAAGAGAGCTCGAAACGAATATCGAGGATGAGCGAAACGAACTGGCCCAGATTTATGTCAAGCGAGGCCTAGACCTGAACCTGGCCCGACAGGTGTCGGAACAACTGATGGCGCATGACGCGCTCGGCGCCCACGCTCGGGACGAGTTGGGAATTTCAGAAATTTTGACCGCGCAACCGTTGCAAGCGGCGCTGGCTTCGGCGGCGACGTTCGCAGCAGGAGCTGCGCTCCCCCTGCTGCTCACTTTTTTCATTCCCGAGAGTTTTCTTATTCCCTCCGTCTTTTTTTCGTCACTTGGATTTCTGGCTTTGCTTGGCGCACTGGCCGCGAAAACCGGCGGAGCCAAGCCCCTCCGAGGTGCAATTCGCGTCACCTTTTGGAGCGCCCTCGCCATGGCAATCACTGCCGCTATTGGGCATTTTTCAGGAACCGTGGTCTGACCATCAGATTCTCTTCGAAGTAAGATTTGAGGTGAGCTTATCCCAGCGAACCTCAACACCTCGAAGTTCACCTTTTAGAGTCCATGAAACGTGTTTGTATTTGATAGTCACGCCGGGTCTTATGACCTCGTACGCAATAATTGAAGCTGATTCATTGTAAGGAATTGTAGCGAGTATGGCCTCTTTTACCTTGAGCACTTGGTCCAGTTCATCCTGCAGCTGCTTTTTCTCCGTCAAAGATTTCTGATATCTCTCCTGCAACTCACCACCCACGCCGCCAGCACTTTCCCTCTCGGTCAATATCAGGCTCAGATCGCGGCTGAGGTCTTTGATTCTAGCTTCAATATCTTGAATTTTGATCTCGATCTGTTCATCAATGAGCTTTTGCTCTGCTGCTTTCTGAGCAAAATAACTCTGCCCGAGATAAATCACGGTATTCTGCTCCGATCCCGTCGCACCAATGACCTTGGCCTTAATTCCCTTGAAGGCCCAAATCTCACCTCCAGAAATCGTTCCCGCTCCATCAACGCACTGAATAATTCCCAAGGCTCTCACTTGTGAGTTGAGGATTTCTGTTCCCACAGTGACGTCACCCTGAACTTCAACCGTTGCATCATTAGAAATATACAAAGTTTCTAAATCGCCCCCCGCCTGAATCCGACCCCGACCCTTTCCAATAATACCGCCTCGAATTCTAACGTCTTTATTTCCTTCAACTGTCGCCGCCTCAGCCACTTTGCCAACAGTGATAATGCCCTCAGACCTGACGATGAAATCTGGAAGAACATTTCCCTTAATGAACACATCGACAGGTCCACCTTGAATATGTCCCGTTTTGAAACTCACGTCAGATGGCACGAGCAAACCTTGAATCACACGAATCGAACGCCCCTTGAATTCAACAATTCCGTCGGTCTTCGCTCGATATTCCATACCACCTGGCATGACTTCAATTCCCTCTTTGGGTTCAATTCGTTGATCAACTCCTGGGGAACTTTTCACCGGCTGACCAAGAACATTCACGCCATCTTCACCGGCCGTAGGCGGACGTCGAATCAACAGAACCTGTCCCTTTCTGACATTCTGAAAAACATGCCGATTCTTGAAGTCGATGCTGCCGTCGTCACGCTCTGCACCTACCGTTTGCCCTACATCAACTGCCAACACAAATGAACCATCGTCGCCTTTTTTCGGGGCACGACCTTCCGCAACCGGAATATCAAATTTAGGTTTCTGAGTTTCAATAATCTCCTGGATAGCCGCACGAATAACTTCTCGTTTTATTCCAAATTTCACGCCTGCTCCATCCAACATCCCAAGAACCTTATCGTCACGAATCTGAAATCGAGGATTTTTTGTTGGATAGAGCGTAATTGTTGCACCCATTTGGCTCGCCACAATTTTCACTGGCGTGCGAATACAGATCTTATCATTTTCAAGAAATACAAATCCTGGAGCTTTAGCCTGTGAAATGAGTTGTAATCCATCAGCACTCTTGCCCACACCTTCGCCAATGAACCACATTTCATCCTTGCCTCGATCTGCGGGGATTCTTTTTCCAAATACAGTTTTGCCATCAGTTCCCAACGTCGCTGGAGTCTTCACTGCTAGAATATCTCCGGGCCTCACACAATCAGCCGAAGTCACTTGAGACGAGCTCGGTTTTCCAATGACATCAGCAAGAGGCTTATCATTAATTTCAATAAGGTATTCAATCTGCGCATTCTTTCCGTGTTCTACAGGAATTGCCTCCGCCAAGATGGTTTTTCTTAATGTTCGATCGGGAGCACGTGGCTGGCGAATCGCATCTTCAAGAATTTTTGTCGAGAGATCCACACGAACGCCTTCGATCTCAGCGGCCGTTTTCAATATTTCAAGAGAAAGTCTGGTGCCTAAATCCGACGTAGGAGCAAGTCCAATGAGTACCGTTTTTTCTTCTTTATCGACTTCAATCGTTGATTGAATATCTAACGAAAGATCTTTCCAGACCAGCGTTCCAAATCGCGCAGACCGGTATTCAATTCGAGGAGGATCCTCGGCGCTTCCTTCTTTTCCAAGCTTTCGAATTTCTATATTTTTGCCGGGCTTTAGTTGAACATCTTTGGGAACCTTTGATTCAGGCACAGGGATTTTCTCGCGAAAAACGTCCATCCCAGCAGTTGCCTCCATCGGCTCCATTTTTGTCAAAATCAAATCCCCCGGGAAAGCGAGCAGCAAAGGATCGGTCGCCTTTTGAAAAAGTCCCTTGTCTTTAAATCGGTTCGGATCAAATCGATAAATGAGAACCGCGTCTTTACCAAGCTGAGGCTTTTGTCCTTCAACGACAACAAACTCCGGAATTCTCTTGGCATCTTGGAAGGCAATCTCAAGCTGCTTATCCAAAACTTCCTTCGCTGGACTCACTAAAATATCCGCTTCTCTCAGTAGTGGAACAAACTCGGCGTGGGTCAACTTGATCTGAGGAAATAGATCGATAGCGACCTTCATCTTGTCGGCAGAGACTTTCAGTGTATGTTCGACATGCACACGATCAGTATCAGTCGTGACTTTTCCATAAATAAGAGACTTGAAGATGACGGACTCACCCTGCTTTTCTTTAACGACGTTCTTTCCTGGATACACTGGCGAATCCATATAGGGCCGCGCTCTCAATGCTTCGCCATAGGGAGTATAGCCCGCTTCTGGCTCAGATGGAGGAGCAATCGAAAGAATCACCTCACCAGGAAATACGACCGCCGCCTTCGCTCGCTGCTGATCGACGGCCTGACCCGATTTTGGTTCTTTGTAGACATACTTAATCGCACCCGGCTTTCCATCAACCGGGGCCTTGCCTCTCGCAACAATGATTTGTGCTGGCCACTTTTTCTGACTCTTCAGTTGAGCGTCAATTTCAGCATCTGAAAGAATGCCCGCTTTGACCCCCTGAGATTGAACCCATTCTTTTATATCTTGAATCGTGAAGACGGAATTAAAAATGCTTTTACTCGGAAGCGTAACGGAAGCCACCATTCCTTCGTTCAACGACTGGATCGAAGGATCCACTCGCAAACGAATACCTTGGTCATAGAAGAGTCTTCCAGAGTACTCGACCGTGTATTTCATTTCAGAACCAACGCGTATCGCTTTAATTCCAGCGCCGACTTGAATTTTTCCTTGTTCCTCGATCGTGGCAGGAATCATTTCTCCAGTGACTTTTTGACCATCTTTTGCAGGAGAAGCTTCAGGCGCGATAGCAACGACTTCTCCTTTTTTTACAAAAACGGGGTCTGGCTTATCAAATATTTTTAAATCAAAAGTATACTTTGGCTTTGAGACAATTCCATTTTGAGGAAGCACGCCTTCGGCTGCGATAATCGTTAACGGAACAGCATCGTCATAACTTGGATTCTTAAGAATTTTAAAAACCTCAGCGGAAATGGCGTCACGCTTGAGGCCAAAGACAACGCCTTTGTTTCGAAGCATGTCGACAACCGAATTCACGCTGAGTGGCGGATGATCTTTTCCAACAGGTAAACGGATACGTCGAATCACGGCGCGCATGCCATCGCGGGCAATATCAAGGTCGACAACCGCCGGGCAGTTCAGAACTTCAAACGTATGCTTACGATTTTGAGAAGAAATATATTTCAACTCGGCAATCTGTACGCCCAGCTCTTCGCTCAAACGCTTCAATGCCGCATCATGAGTTAATGCTTCGACCGTGACCTTCGCCAAAGAATCCCCCTAAGACCTTTCCAGTCCTCCATTATACGGCAATTTTCTGATTGACGCATTGAGCCGAAGGTTGGGCTGTCACCAGACCAAATGGAGCCCCGCACCAAAATCCCAACCACCAAGTGATTCGATCTCCCCCAGGCCTTGTCTCCACTGCCCACCAAAAAAATAGCGTGCAAACAATAGCAATCCGAAATCATGAATTCCCCAATCAGTTTCTAAGTCCCCTCGCACCGGCCCTCGTTCCAAAAATGAAACAAGAACTCCGCCACCGAGGTCTGAGCCAATATCAAAACCTGTAATTGAATCGACCTGAGAGAGCGCATAAGTCTTCTTTTCGAGTTGGCCCCACCGAAAAGATTGCATCACCTGAAAGTAGGGAACCATCGGAAAAAATCGTGATGGCCACGCCTTCATGCGCAGCCCCGTGGACGCCATCAACAAGCGATATCTCAATTCATCGACTGTCGAGACAATATATTGACCATCAGCAGACGCCACGCGATTTCCCTGCACATCCACGACATATGCATCGGCCGATCCCTGAACAAATCCAAAGCCGACTAATGGTTCAATTAAATATGGAAGGTCAAAAAAACTGAATTGCCCCTCAAACTGAAATCGCCCCCACTTTGAAAATCCATTTTGATCAGCCAAACGACTGTCGGAAAAAAACCGCTGACTCACCAAAACTGATGCGGAACCCGCTCCTCGTCCTGCATTTGGGAGTAACGCTAAAAATGTAAATGCTAAAAAACAGGAGGCCATTCGCCATCTAAAAACCATCAATCACCTCATACCACTTTTTTTCAATAAAAGTCTTAGTCAAAGTGAGAGCATGCGGCGGAGCCAATACGGCAGTTGGAATGGTTTCTTGATGGATCAAGAGGGACTCCAATGAATCTCTTTTTCCGAGACCAATCTCGACCAAAGTCCCCATGATATTTCGAATCATATGATAGAGAAAACCATTTGCTCTAAAGGTAAATTTTAGAATTCTGTGATCAGTGCCAAATGGATGCTCAAGAATCTCCAAATCAGCTTTCATCATATGACGAATCGTGGAACTGACCTTTTTAATAGCACGCTGACGGTTTGAGAAGCTGCGAAAATCGTGTTCACCTTCCAACAATTTCAAATTTTTTCGTATGAGAGAAGTATCCATTGTGGATCTGATCGACCAAAAATTCTTCTGCCAGTGAGGAACGATCGACCGGCCTTCGATAACGAAATATTGGTATTCTTTCCATTTAATATGCGCCTTAATATTAAAATCTGATTTAATTCTTAACGCCTGCCAAACTGAGCTCTGTCCGTTCAGAATCGCATTCAGTGAAATTCTCAATCTCTTCTGTTTTGCTGCTGCCAGCAAATGCCAGGCCGAATAGGAATGCGGCAACACAACTAACTGATCGAGCGCGTGGACTCCTGCATCCGTTCGACTCGAATAGTGAATTCGTCCCTCGAAATCCAAAACCGTTCGAAGAGCTGCTTCCACCTCGACTTGCACCGACCTGTGATTTTTCTGCGATTGGAAACCGGAAAAAAACTCGCCGTCGTACGCAACTCGAAATCCTAAGTGATCCTGGGAATGATCTGCTACCAATCGACCAAAAGTCCTAGTCCGAAATCCCAGAAATCGAGGCTATCTACAGTCGAAAAAACACTTCCGTTTTTCACGAAGCCGCCTTTTGAGTAATGAAAAGCAAACAATGCACCAAAGTCGCTGACGTTCCATTCCAAATCTAAATCATTCTTTCGTTGTTGATCATAAAGGAACGAAATAAAAACACCGCCACCACCGCCGATGCTGAGATCTAAGCCCTGCAAAAGCTTCTCCTTAACCTGCCCAGTTGTCACGTAGCGGCCCCTTAAATAGTCAGCTTGTCCAAACGCTTCGAGATACGGCGACAAAATGAAAAATTCCCGCGACCAGAATCTAAATCGTCCGCCCAAGCGACCTGAGTAGAGCTGATATTCAAACTGCCGAGATGCATCACCCGTCGAATTTGATATAAATGAGCCACCAATCAAGGGCTCAAGACCATAGAATTCCGGTAGGCCCGCGTCGACGCTTATACCCAACGCTCCCCATGCCGAGTTTCCATTGACGTTCTTGAGCAAAGCATTTGAAAAAAATTTCTGATTTACAGAAAAAGAAACTGAACCAGTTTTGCCTGCAAAAATTATTTCAGGCAGAAACACAAAAAAAATTGCGGATATCCAAATCACACCGACAACAAAAAATTTTTTAAACATCTTTAAATTACCCACCTCATCTTGCAACCAAAGTTTACATCCCAAAAAAAGCTAGTGCGATAGTCCTTTTGTCTCATGATTTAGTAAAGACTTTCAATAATATAGGCGAATTAAATGAATTTTCATGGAAGCTCTCAAGTATGCTGCGCAGTGTTAAACTGTGTGCTGCTACCGAAAGGGGAGCCAATTCATGAACGAATCGTTCTCACACAAAATGAGGAGTAGGGCTTTCACGCTCATCGAACTGGCAAGCTCCGTTCTCTTATTCTCATTCATGGCACTTACCTACACGAACTATCTAAAGAAGAATCAGAATAACTTGCGCTCGTCAGACTCTCAAGGCGTGCTTCAGTCTTCAGCGTCGGTTGTTCAGAAATTATTGTCTGAAGATTTGAGGCAAACAGCTTACTTCACACCGTCGTGCATTGGAAATCCTGGCCTCGGGACAGCAACGACACCCTGCACCGACATGAAGATTTTTGGTGGTTATACTCCACTTCCCGGCACAACCAAGACTGCGGTGAACGCAATATCCAACTTTGGCCTCCCTAACAATATTGCTGACGCCCAAGCATCGCTATCCGAATCCTCAGATTCTCTGCGCATAGTGGTTTACGATCTAAGTTCAGCATACAACTGCAAATTAAATTCTTATCGAGCCTCGAATCCTTCGACAACGGCTGGAAACGGAGGTGGCGCTGAACGCCTCTGGCCTCTAAGAAGCGGATGCGGGAATTTAGCGGTCGGAAAACTCTATGTCCTCATGGAAAGCTCTGGCACTGAGGTCTTCGGAAATATTTTTCAAATTACGGCACTCACAGATCTAGGCGGTGGGGCAACGAGCGTCGACCAACTACAAGTTGATGCTGCGAGCACCGGCAATCTCTATAATCAGGTTGGCGGCCTCGGTCTTTCTGGCTTTTCATCCGCGGCACGCATATTTCCCGTCAAGCTCATTGAATGGTCAAAAGGAAGCGACGGCATCTATAGACGCGAAGTTAAACCGTCAGCGACAGATCTTGCGGGCTATGGCACATGGAAGATGATTTCAGATGCCGTCGAAGATATCCAACTCTACCCTGTGACAGTTACAGCGACTACTGCCACCGAACATCAGAGATCCATGCAATTTACGGGCGATACAAAAAACAACGGCGTTGAAGATATCAAGGGAGTCAATGTGAGACTTGTCGTCAAAAGCAAAGCTCCATCAAACGATGCCATGACTTATGATAATCCGCTGACAACAGCAGTTGAGGCGGATCACTTTCCACGAGAGGAGATACGATTTTATGTCGATTTCAAGAATAGTCACACAGGATCGTAATCAGGGATCCGCACTCGTCGTTGTCATCCTGGTTCTCATGCTCAGTATGGTGGCTGGAGTCACTTTTTTGGGCAGATCGAATATGCTTCTTAACATCAGTGGTCTTCAGACAGACTCCAAATCCACTCAGTACGCCTTGGAATCAGGTCATGAACTAGCCAAGAATAAAATTGAAAGAGCTGTTTCTGGAATGATCCTTAATGGAAAACTGCGATTCTTAAATGGTCCGACTCTTGAAACATTTAACAATATATCGAATACCTACGCTGCTAATCCCTCGGGACTTCTTCAGGCGCTGATTACATCTCAAGCCTACTCGGTTGGTGGAACGCTGAATACGGCAAACGAGTTTGCAAATTTCGCGACGGCTTTTCCATCTGCGTGGACGGATCCAGATCAATCTGACGGTGAATATTACCAAGTGAAATACACGTTTACACCTACTGACATGGTGACTCAGACCAGCCCCCAGGAGCTTCGTTTTGAATACGAGTATCGAGTTCAAGTGCGAGCTTATGGCCAAACTCACTTTCAATCTGCGGCAACGGATGATTCAGGCGTGATCAAGGTCACCGTTCGCGGAGCGCCGTTCTCGCAATGGGGAGCTTTCATGCATTCCATGAAAAATCAAAGTGGAAGCACATTGGTCTTTGCCGGTGGAAACACTTCAGCACAAGTTCAGGAAGTCTACGCCGGCCCAGTTCACGTGAATCAGACACCAAATTTCTATGGGCACCCCATTTTCAGAGATCTATTCACATCGGGAGCTGCTGAAAGTACCTGGGTCAACTATAACGTCAGTGGTTATAGTTGCTGCGCCATTTTTAACGGTGGAAAGACGGGCGGCGTACCATCGATTTCAATGCCGACACAAATTTTCAACACTCAACGTCTTGCAGCCGGGGATACAAGCAATACAGCTGCGACCAACAATACCGCCATCACAAATACAGAGCTCAATAGTTTTCTAGCCCATCATGCGACTGGTTCCGTTGCTGCTGGAAGCAGCCCTTTGGCGAATGATATTTATATTCCCATCGACAATGCGTCTTCTCGCAATCCCACAGGCGGCATCTATATACAAGGTGATGCTAAGATCAAACTGAATGTGGTCCAGGCATCGACAGATTTTCCAGCGGGACAATGGGCAAGAATTAATGTGTCCCACCAAGGTTGCAAGTTTCAAAAGATTGCTGTGACACATCTCACCAGTGGGGTCACTCCCCGCGATATTTACATCGCGGACGAGCCGTGCTCTACGACTTATATATTTGATTCATCAAACACAAGCAGCACTCCCGTTGTATTGAATGGAAGAATCAACGGTAATGTGCACGTTAACGGCAAGATTGACGAAATTGGTGGCGAAAGTCGCACACGACCAGCCATCGCTCAAGACTTTAGCTATACATTTTCTGCCCAGAAAGATGTGAGAATCGTTAACGACCTGCAATATGAAGATGCTACATACACGGCGCTGAATGCCGACGGATCATCCGGCACAACAACGGTTGCAAATCCTTACGGCGCAGTCGGAGGTTCAGGGGTCTCTCCGACCGATGAACGGCTCACTCCAAATATTGCATCAACCTCACAAACGAGTCTTGGCATCGTCTCAACGCATCGCAATGTGTACATCCACACGAATGCACCTGCAAATATCAATATTCATGCAGCGCTCTATGCTGGGAACAGCAATGCTTATGATTCTTCGACAGGACTTGGTTGTGGTGCCGCAGGAGCCAGCACACAAGGCTGCGGATTTGGATACGAAGCGTGGAATTCAAAAACGGGAATGGGATCTATCAAGTTTTTAGGAAGCCTTTCGGAATTTAAAGATCAAACCACAGGTGTGCTGTCATCACCTCCGAAAGGATACGGCAGTTTGTTTTTCTACGATACGCGTCTCAGACAGAGTATTACACCACCAGCGTTTCCAGTTTCCGATTCGCCACAGGTTTACGCAACAATTCAACCGTATCGAGTATGGAGAGTCTCACAGTCAAGCCAATGAAAACCTCATCTGAAACAATTGAAGAACTCTTGGAATCGAGCGTAGCGGATTCTATCGATACACCAAAGACCGAGCTGCCCGTTATTCATCCAAAACCTGAAGAACGGCGAAATTTTTCTCGAGCCGATGTGCTTGAAAAAAATCTCTGTCTTGATTTTGTCAGTGGTGCTCAGTTTGCAAAGCAATATATAGAAAATATATCTCTTGGCGGACTGTTCGTCAGAACGCAGCAAAAGGCATCCATGGGAGATATTCTCCCGATTCAGTTTTCCATTCCAACCGCTACCGGTGAAAATAGGCAGTTTGACCTTAAAGGAAGAGTATGCCGCGTCACAGCTACTGGCTTGGGCCTTGAATTTACGAACCTTTCGAATGAGATGAGGCACGAACTCGAAGATTTCGTGAAAAGTGTCTTACCCTCAGGCGTTCCCATTGTTGCGAGAGCCAAAGCTTCAACGATAGAACGCCTGGATGAAAGGCGACTGAGAGAAGCAAAACGCAAAGAAGAACTAAAATCCGTTCGAGGCCAACTGGCGATTCTCGCTACCATGATTTTTTTGAATGTATTTATGACTCACCGTTACTTAGAAACACAATCAGAGGAAAAAATTCGTCTGAGCATTAATCCAACTCTCACCATTCACGGAAAAACATTTTCGGCCAGCAGTGTGAAATCAATCGAACGACAGCAGCATGATAAGTGGTTACTGCACCTTGCAAACGGAACGAACGTCGAAGCATCAACCAAAGAACTTGATGGACGATTGCCCCAACATCTTCAGCAATCAGTTGAATTTTTGAAACATATCAGTGCACCAAAAAGTCCACGAATCAGCAAAAATTCTCCAAAACTTACGCGACTTCGATAAAAAATCGTCCTTCCACAAATAAAAAACACTTTCAAATGAAAATTCGTGTTGCAACCCTGTGGAAAAAACTTACAATGAAAATCAAGGATCATTGTTATGTTTCAGTGATTCTCAACTCGACGAAGGAGAAAAATAAAATGGCTGCTAAGAAAAAAGCTACAAAGAAAAAAGCTACGAAGAAAAAGAAGAAATAAATTCTTCGTAACTTTTGATTTCTCGCTGTGGAGAGATCTACTGTAGAGAAATCGTTTCGAAAAAGCCGCTCCAATACGGGGCGGCTTTTTTATTGCCTCTTCGGATAGGATTAAGTGACATAAATTCCGATAACTTTTGATAAACCTGACTTTTTCATCTTAAAGTTAGGTGAAATCCAGAATCTCTGCTAAGACCCAGTCTAAATAGGTAATCGAACGAACCGAAGTAAGTAGATCGATTACAGAAAAAGTCTTTCGACTTCACTCGTTCTCCTTGTTGGTTTGCGATAACCATGTCTGACTTTTTCAAATGATCTTATAAAAGATCACAGAAAAGGAAAAATAAATGAAATCATTCCAAGAGCTTACGCTCAGTCAACCCCTTATGAAGGCCATTGCGGAACTGGGCTTTACAAGCCCCACTCCTATTCAGGCGGCTGCCATCCCCTTGGCTCTCACGAAACGAGACCTGATTGGATGCGCTCAAACTGGCAGTGGAAAAACAGTGGCCTTTGTTCTGCCGGGTCTTGAAAAGATTCTCTCGAATCAAAAGAAGCAAAAATTACTCATCCTGACACCCACACGCGAACTTGCAGAACAGATCATGGGTGTCGTCAAGGATCTTACCAAATTTACGCCAGAAATTAGAAGCGCTTGTCTGATTGGCGGAGCTGGCATGGGATATCAAATTCGCTCGCTGCAAAGGAATCCTTCCGTTGTCGTCGCGACTCCGGGCCGACTGATGGATCATGAAGAGCGACGAAATATCCGGTTGTCAGAATTTGAAACTGTCGTCTTGGATGAGGCAGATCGAATGCTTGATATGGGTTTTGCCCCCCAAGTAGAGCGAATACTCACTCAGCTCCCTAAAGAACGCCATACTCTTTTATTTTCTGCGACTCTCGCACCTGAGATTCAAAAACTGGCCCACAAATTCATGACGAATCCAGAGAAAATTAACGTGGAAACTGCCGATCGACCAGCTCCTCAGATTAAGCAATCACACATAGAGCTGAACGGCGCCGATAAAAATCAGCGTATTCTTGAAGAATTGGCAACAAGGACAGGCCAGGTCATCGTATTTGCTCGCACAAAGCAAAGAACTGACAAGTTGGCAGGATTCTTGAAACGAAATGAAGTGAAAGCGGCCGCCATTCATGGCGGAAGAACTCAGTCTCAACGCCAACACGCGTTAAACGGATTTCGAGAAGGCAAATATCATGTACTGGTTGCGACTGATGTTGCATCGCGAGGTATTGATATCCCGAATATTGAACTGGTGATCAATTTTGACCTGCCTCAAACATCTGAAGATTATACTCACCGCATTGGAAGAACAGCTCGCGCAGGAGCAAAAGGTGAAGCTCTAAGTTTTGTAACGCCTGAGGAGCTCTATCATTGGAAATCACTCACTCGAAAAAAATCGGAAGGTGGACACCACCAAGGTCAGAGAGATTCCAATAAGCCCCGAGGCAACAGGTTTTCTCGTTTCTTTAAGCGAGGGGGACGAAACACACAAAACAGTCGCAGCCATTCGAGCGAAGGTCGCGGCCGTCAGTTTTCTGGGGGCCGAAGTTTCTCGTCTCGGTAACGAAAATCAAGCTTAAGTGGAATTCTTAAAAACAGAAGGGGCGATCTAAGATCGCCCCTTCTGTTAATTACAAAATAAAAACCGAATATCTTTAGATATCAGCAGCTTTAACCGTCTTGCGGCCGTTTTCTTTGGTTCGCTCAACAGCTCGTCGAACGATACGCTCAACTTCCTTATTGAGTTGTTCGACAGCGTCACTACCGGTATTGCAATCGAGTTCTTTAAATAGTTCTCGTACTTTTGATTGAACAATTAAACTTTCAGCCATTTGCTTCTCCTTACTTATATATAAAAAACACTCAGGAACGCGTTAAAACGCATCCATTTGTCCTCTCAGACTAAAAAGATGCGCTCTCCTGGTCAAACAATTCCTCAACAAAACTCTGAGGATTGAACGGAATAAGGTCTTCTGGCCCCTCACCCATGCCCAAAAAGCACAAAGGAAGACGAAGTTCTTGAAATAACTGAAAAATCGTGCCACCGCGACTAAGCCCATCCAACTTCGTCAATACCAGGCCAGTGAGCCCCAGAGCTTCATGAAATGATCTCACCTGGTTCACGGAGTTTTGACCCAGAGTTGAATCAACGATCATCCAAAGATCGTGAGGACTTCCGGGAAGCGATTTGTCTGCAACACGTTTCATTTTCTTAAGTTCATCCATCAAATTCACTTTCGTGTGAAGCCGACCACTCGTATCCACCAAAATAATATCCTTCGATGCCCACTTCTTTAGACCATCAAAGACTACCGCGGCAGGATCAGCACCTTCCGAAGTTTCTGTTCCATAAACCGTAAAAAAATCTACGCCAACCCTTTGGCAACCTCGATCAAGCTGTTCCTGAGCAGCCTTGCGAAAAGTGTCGGCACCAACAACGCCTACATCAAGAGACCGACCTTTTAAATACTTGGCCAGCTTGACCAGTGTAGTCGTTTTCCCAACTCCATTAACTCCCACCAAAAAAAGAACCCATGGCTTTTTTTCTCGCCAAGGTTCATTTTTCAAAACACCGCCTGAAATCATTTCTAACAATTTGGTCTTTAGAGTGAGTTCGAGTGGAGCATCACTTGATTGCAGATTCTCCACAATGCTTTTCGAAAGCTTTGGACCAAAGTCAGACTCTATCAGAGTGCGCTCCCACAAAGCTGTATCTCTTGAGCCACCTTTGAGCAAAGGAATCCAGCTTTCAACCGCTTTCTGAAAACGAGAGATTTTTTTAGCTGGCTGGGGCAAGTTCGTTGAAATAACGACGGACTGGTTTTCAACGGATGGCTCTAAACTCTGGCGGGACGAGTCAGATCTATTTTGTTTCCGCCAATTGATCGTTATCCAAATAACAAAAATCAAACCAATAATAGATGCGGCAAGAACAGGTATCATGCTGCATAGCTCTCATAAAATCTGCGCTCTCGCAACTTCGACATGACAAAGATGGAACGATGATTCAGATAGGAACAGCGCCGCTCGATATTATGCCGAAGCTACGAAAGCACGCGCTTCCTGAAGCTCCACACCAACAATCTGAGTCACTCCAGGCTCTTGCATTGTTACTCCGAACAAAGTCTCAGCCACTTCCATGGTCTTCTTATTGTGCGTTATCACAATGAATTGCGACAAGGAGGCCATTTCCTTAATGATATTGTTGTACCGTGACGTATTGACTTCATCCAATGGAGCATCAACTTCATCCAAGATACAGAAAGATGCTGGACGATACGCAAACAATGCAAACAAGAGGCTAATACTCGTCAGCGCTTTTTCACCGCCACTGAGCAATGACATTGATTGAACTTTCTTGCCTGGAGGCTCAGCAAAAATCTCAACGCCGGTTTCTAACAAATCATTTTCATTCGTCAAACTCATGAAAGCGCGGCCGCCACCAAATAGTTTTGGAAAGAGCACTTGGAAATTGTGATTGATCGCCTTAAAGGTCTCTCTGAATCGGAATTCTGTAATCTTGTTAATTCGATCAATAATACTTTGGAGCGCATCCAAGGTACGTAAAAGATCTTCCTTTTGCGTATTCATGAATGTCAAACGTTTGGTCATTTCTTCGTATTCACTCAACGCAAGCAAATTGACATCCCCAAACTTCTCAACCTGTTCTCGAAGTTCCTTCGCATCAACTTCCATAGCACGAAGAACAGTTTCATCCTCCAAGCGCTCCAAAACGTCTGGCGAAACATTCGCTAAAATATCCTGAAGCGAAACATGGTATCTCTCATGAACAATCTGCGACAACTCTTCGATTTCAAATTTCAGTCTTTGACGCTCTAGTTCCTGATCTTGAACAGCCTTTTGACTTTGATCTCGATGGCTACTGCGCTGCCTTCGTTCAACTTCAAGTTGATCCAAATTTGAACGCAAGGTATTCAGCTTCCCCCTCGTTTCCGCGACCTGAATTTCCAGCGTCTTTGCTTCTTCTGCTGAAGCATCTCGACTCTTCTGATTTTCAATCACCGATACTCGCTCATTCTCAATTTCCGATTTCCAAGCATCAATATCCTGCTGAAATATCGACTGATTGTGGCTGTATTCCGACTGTGTCATTTCAGCATGAATGGTCTGTTCGATAATTCTCGCTAGTTTTTCTTCTAGCGCGCCGAGTTCAATGCGTTTCTCTAGCCATTTCGCGTCTGCAGATTCCTTCTCAGCTCTCAAACTCTCGGTGAGACTTCGCAATCTCTGAATTTCTTCATCTGGCTGCTGGATTTCTAGTGGTACCATCAATGTTTGCAGCTCATCAGAAACCTTCTGAATACGGGCGCTCGTGGTTTCTAAACGACGATCCAGATCCAAAAGCCGCGCCTGTGCGGACTCTCGCTGTGTTTCAAACTTGGCGAGAGATACTTTTGCCAAAGACAGTTGTTCGTTTGTTCTCTTGGAATCACTTTCAACGCTCTTTAAATCTTGAGCCAATGCTCCGAGTTTGATTTTTATTTGATCAATCGCAAACTTAACACGCTCGATATTCTTCTGCGCCTCGTCTCGTCGCTGTTCGAGTTGTGCAAGTTCTTCTCGTCGACCGAAAGGCGTTTCTTTCGCTGAAATTTGCCCCTGAATGTGAAGTGAATTCTGAAGGGGCAATGGAATAGAGAGGTTACCTTCTCTATCAATCTGTATTCTCTCTCCAGTAAACGACGCTGCCGTTTCTACAATCTCAATTGATCGTAGAAAGTTCTCAAGCAAGGCTGGTCGATCACCTTCAAGCAAATCCCAAAATGTCGTACCACTTGCAAGGTCGGTTGAATTTGAAACCCTCAAAACAGAAATTCGCCCAGTCAATATTCCTTCGCTAGATGAAACTGAATCAATGAATCTTTGACCGAATTCAGACAAAAAGGCAGCACCGATTTTGTCGTGCTCAGGCGCCACTCGGACAAGATCCATAATGATCGGATATCCCGTGATCTTTTTTCGATTGAGAACACCCGGGGCATAGCCGACTTCGTGCTCCTCCAAAGTTTGCAGGCTCTTGATGTCGGCGTCAGACTGAACAACAACTTGCTGCCACTGCCGAAGCTCATTCCGAGACACTTCTTCATCATGTTTTGCAACTTCAAGATCTTGCTTGAGTTGATTTTGTCTCTGTGAAAGCCGCTCTTCTTCCTGACCTAGCTCACCGAGTCGCGATTGGGTATCCACTTCTTGAACACTCAATCGCTCATTTTCAAGCTTCACACCCGCGACATGGTCCAATAATTTTGAACGTTCTTGATCAAGCCGATCACGTTCTTTTTGAAAATCATCTATCTTTTGGCTACGACGAGCGGCCTCTGACCGACTTTGCTCCGCCCGGGCCTGAAGCTCATTGATGGATGAATAAGCCAGATCCAACTCTTTCTGAAGTCGATCGACTTCAGCTTTCAAAAATCTTAATTCCTCTGTTTTTTCAATTTTCTGAGATTCAAGAGACTCACGATCTGCCAATACCGCAGAGGCAGACTGAGCATTCGCTTCAGACTTCGCTCGAATCCGTTCAATATCTTTTTCTCGCTCACGAATTTGATTTTCTAAAAGCTGAATACGCTGCGTGGCCAGCTCAATTCGTTTATCAGATGCAGAAAAATTTTCTTTCAGCGCCAATAATTTTTCATAATCAGAGCTCGAATTTTTTTCGAAATTGAGCGCTTGAAATCGCGCCTCTTCAATGGCTGCTTCAACTTCTCTCAACTGAGTTTCTAGTGCTGAAAATTCCTGAGAATTTCTATCGAGCTTCTCCTGATTCGACGAAGCCTCGCGATCCAGTTTCGTCACCTTCGCCGAGACTATTTGCTCATCTAATCCACGAAGTTCTGTCTGAAGCTTTCGGAATTTCTCAGCACGCTCCACCTGCCGGTCAAGATAGCGAGAATTTTTTTCTAATTCGCCAATGATATCTTGAACGCGCTCTAAATTTGTTTTTGTGGCTTCAATTTTTCGTTCGGCAGCCTGCCTTCGAATTTTATATTTCGCAATTCCGGCAGCTTCTTCTAAAAGAAAACGCCTATCTTCGGGCTTCGCAAGTACGACCTGATCCACCTTGCCTTGTGCGACTATCGAATAAGCTCTGGCAGAAGATCCCGTTCCCAAAAACAGATCATTGATATCTTTAAGACGCACCGCCACTTTGTTGATCAAATATTCGCTTTCGCCAGATCGATAGAGCCGGCGAGTGATCATCACTTCAGAACAATCTTGGTAGGGGGCCGGAGCCGATTTGTCGGCATTGTCGAAAACTAAACTTACTTCTGCAAAGCTCCCTTTTTTTCGTTCCGTAGTACCGTTAAAAATAACATCGGACATTTCAGAACCCCGGAGGCCTTTTGCGGATTGTTCCCCCATGACCCAACGAATGGCATCGACGATATTGCTTTTACCGCAGCCATTGGGTCCAACGATTCCAATGATTTGATCGTCAAAACGAAGTTCAGTTTTATCTCCAAAGGACTTAAAGCCCTGCATCTGAAGCGATTTAATTCTCATAGCCTACCCGATTCGAAGTCATAATTTCCCATCCCCACTGACGAGCCACCTCAAAGCCAAAGACTCCAACAGAAGTCGCCAAATTTAGGCATCTTACTCCGGCCATTGGAATTCGACAAGCCACAACCGGCCGAGGAAGTGGTTGAAATGATTGAAAAAACTCTTGTGGAATCCCCTCCTCTTCGTTCCCAAAAATAAGAACGAGATCATCGGAATATGTCACCTCCGAATAGATCTGATCCCCGAATTTCGTAGCCCACAAGACCTGCGTGGTTGCACCCCACGAAAACCGACTCCAAAAATCTGCCGCATCGTTGTATACCGCGGGTTCAACAGAGTCCCAATATCCCACAGATGAACGTTTCAATTTCGAAGAACCCAAGAAAAATCCAAGGGGCCGCACAAGAGACAGCTCTGCATTGAGAGCCTCTGCCGAGCGCGCGATGTTTCCGACATTCGCGGCAATTCTTGGAGCGACCAAGACAATCCGAAGACGCTTGCGTGATTCTGTCATGGATTTGCAAGTTGGGTAATCGCGCCGAGTGTATCAGCATCAAGAATATCCACTCGATTGGCTTCAGGCTCTGCGACATAAAGAATATTCTCACTCGGATGCCATAAAATGCTTTGTGGAACCCCAGACAGTTTTGAAGATGCCGTTGAAGTCGCTGCGCCAACCGCAATACGATAAACCTTCTGAGTCCCTAAACCGAGCACCCAGGCTCTCGTCGCAACAGCACCGCCACAGGTCACAGCTAATGGACCGACGGTTTGCGGGCAATCCGTAACCATTTCACCTAATCTTGGGAAAATTTCATCCGTTGTAATATCATCCAATGCAATCAGTCGATGTGTCGCGGTATCTTTTGGATAGCCTCGAGTATTTCTGCCCTTTGAAATATCTGTTGTTTTCGCACGCTCAAACTCCGTTCGTGCAATTTTATAAACGGCGTTATCCGTTCGACTCGACGCAAATACATTTCCAGACTGATCCACCGCAAGACCTCTGAACCCTCGCTCTCTCGTGCCAGGATATCGAATATCACCTGACTCATATCCATCGCTCGACTGCGGAAGATCCCACGCCAAATTGCTTGTGTTCGTCAGAGACTCGAATCGATATCCAAACAACGCGTTGTCAAAGAAATCTGCCGTAATCAAAATCTGATCCGTCGATACCGAAGGCAAAAAAGACATCGCATTAATTCCATAACCAGCAGCGACCTGCCTAGAAACCCCAATATGGTCGTCTTTACCCGCTTCTTGTTCTTGCCGGGCCTGCATATAGAAATTAGCCCCGACAATATCTCTCACTGTAATGGTATCTCGAGACGAGGGAGTCTCCACTCCTGCAGAGATAAACGCCAATGTATCCAATCGAATGAAATGAACGACTCCTGAAGACTGGCTGGCCACGGCCAAAACCTTCAAAGCATCGGGATTGCGATTAAATACCAGCAATCGCTGGGGATTATCGGTGAGCTTGATCACCTTCGGATCACCATTTGCTTCTAACCGCTGGGTAAAAGCTCCGGCTGAAAGATCATAAAACAAAAGCTGATGACGACTTCTGTCCGACAAAATCAATACATCGTCAGAGACTTCAAAATCGCTGACGCCGGTAGGAATTCTCAGCGATAAGCTCGTATTCAATTGAGGAGCTCTTGGGCTTGCAATCGAATAAAAGTGAAGACTTCCATCTGATGCGTCGAAGTGAAAATTCGAATTGATCACACCCAAATAGTTCGTGCCACCAATGGTGACAACCTTCAAACCGTAAGGACCATTAAGGGCTGATAGAGAAAAATCACGATTGCCAGGAAACTGTGACTCACATCCAATTAAAGCAAAAATTGCCGCAACAAAAATAAAATGCTTCAACGTTTCTCCTTCTTCTGCAAAGCCAATTCGGCTTTGGCCAAAGCTAGTCTTGCCATAGGTACACGGAATGGAGAACAACTTACTGAATCAAATTGCAGGCCCCTGAAAAATTTAATGCTCTCAGGGTCTCCCCCATGTTCGCCACAAATTCCAATATCCAGTTGTTTATTGCCGATTCGCCCTCGCTCCACCGCAAGCTTGATCAGCTGGCCAACTCCATCCTGGTCAAGAGATTCAAAAGGATCCGCCTTGATCAAGCCCTTTTCAATATAAGCGGGAATAAATCGAGCACTATCATCTCGAGAAAGCCCCAAGGTTGTCTGAGTGAGATCATTTGTTCCGAACGAAAAGAAATCTACCATTCCCGCCAATTGATCAGCAACAACACATGCACGGGGCAATTCGATCATCGTTCCCCATTTGACATATTTGAGAATTTTTTTCAAAACTCCCAAGTCGGAAAACTGCTGCTCGACCTCGTCAGAGAAAGCCTTTTTCAAACTCGCCAACAAAACCTTTAGCTCTTGCGGATTCATCACAAGCGGAATCATCACCTTCAAAACGATTCGATGATTGGTATTCCAGAATCGAACCATCGCACGTGCCAACGCTCGCGTCTGCATTTCATAGAGTCTTGGCATGGTGATACCCAAACGGCAGCCACGATGCCCAAGCATGGGATTTGTTTCCTGCAGCTGAGCAATTCGATTTTTCAGCCTCTCTTCTGGCCAATTTAAATTTTCTGCCAGCAGACTGAGCTCATCCCTCTGTTCTTCTCGAGGTAAGAATTCATGCAAAGGCGGATCGAGCAGTCGAACGCAAACACTTAAATCCTTCATCGCCGTAAAAATCTTAAAGAAATCGTCCTCTTGATAAATCGACAACTTCTGAACAGAAGATTCGTCATCCGCCAAAATCATCAAACGAAACTGATGGATCCTCTCTTTATCGAAAAACATATGCTCCGTTCGACAAAGCCCGATTCCCTGCGCACCAAGATCACGAGCCAAAAGTGCCTGATCTTCGGTATCAGCATTCGCCAAAACCTGAATCGATGAGGTTTCATCTGCCCATCCAAAGATTGCCTTCGCTGACGGGCTCCAACGAACAGGCTCAGTGGGCAGATTGCCTTCGAAAATACGCCCCGTGCTTCCATCCAAAGTGACCCAAGCTCCTTCGGCAAATTCCTGCGAGCCGATCTTGACCGTCCCGGCTTTTGGATCGAATTCAATTTCACCACAACCAACAATACAACATTTGCCCATACCACGAGCCACCACCGCGGCATGCGACGTCATCCCACCCGTTGCGGTCAAGATTCCCTGCGACACTGCCATGCCCATGATATCTTCTGGCGAGGTTTCTTTGCGGACCAAAATAACCGCCTGGCCACTCTGGCTCGCTGCAACGGCTGAGTCTGGATCCAGAAAAATTCTACCCGACACAGCTCCCGGGCTCGCCGGAAGTCCAATCGCCAAGGGCTTTTGAGTCGTCACTTTCAACGACGGATGCAAAAGCTGCTTTACCTGATCGAATTGAATTCGAGTCAAAGCATCTCGTTTTGTCATCTTTTTTTCGTGAGTAAGCTGATACCAATGCTCGAACGCTGCGGCTGCAGTTCTCTTTGCGGTCCTTGTCTGCAAAATAAACAGTTGATCATCTTCAATCGTGAACTCAACATCCTGAACTTCACAAAAATGAGATTCTAGATTCTGAAGCACCTTGGTGAGTCTTGAATACGATTTGGGAATTTCATTCTTCAGCTCCACGATCGGCCTGGGTGTCCGAATACCCGCGACAACATCTTCACCTTGGGCATTCAGAAGGTATTCACCATAGAGCTCTTTATCACCTGTTGATGGATTTCGAGTGAAAACAACCCCCGTCGCTGATTTCTCATTCCAATTCCCAAAAACCATGGCCTGCACTGTGACCGCCGTGCCCCAATCATCTGAGATTGAATGCAATCGCCGATAATGGACGGCACGATCTGTATTCCAAGATCTAAAAACAGCCTCAATCGCAAGATAAAGTTGCTGCATGGGATCTGATGGAAAATTGCGATCGAGTTCAATCAATGTCGTTTCATAAAGACCACACAGCTTTTTTAACGACTCAGTGCTTAAATCAATGTCGTTCGTTACATTCTGCTGTTTCTTCAACTGATCGAGGTGCTCTTCAAAAATATCATGTTCCACACCAAGCACAACGGTCGCAAACATATGAATGAGTCGACGGTAACAATCCCACCAAAAACGAGCTTGATCTGGATTTTTTTTCGAGAGCGCTTCGGTAATATCACGATTGAGTCCCAAATTGAGAATGGTATCCATCATGCCGGGCATCGAAACTCGCGCACCTGACCGCACAGAAACGAGCAAAGGATTCGTCATTGATCCGAATGTTTTTCCGATATTTTGACCAAGCCCTTTAATTGATATGTCGATTCGATCTTTCACCCACTGAGGTAAGCGCTGCTGATTCAGAAACGTATTGCAGAGAGAAGTCGCGAGATTAAATGCGGGCGGAACGGGAATTCCCATTCTGGACATCATCACAAGGCCAGTCCCTTTGCCTCCAAGATGTTCTCTGAGAAGCTGTTCATTGCCTCGGAGTTCCTTCCAAATTTTTTTATCAGAAGTCAAACCCTCGGCCTGATATCCAATCGTTGTCAAAAGCTGAGCCCCTTGACGACTCGACAACCTCAAAACACGATCAGATTTTTTTTCGATCGATTTCTGAATCCTCACCTTTCGAGAATTTTTCATCAGATACCTCCCAGTTTTTTTGCGAGATAATCGCTCAGTGCTGCCTCCGAAATTCTTTCTTGTTTCATCGTATCCCGATCACGAACCGTCACACTCCCTGCTTCATGGTCCACAGTGATTGCTACAGGAACTCCAATTTCATCAGCGCGACGATAGCGACGGCCAATACTGCCGGATTCATCGAGTTGTGCTCTCCAGCGGCATGAAATATCTTTGAAAATCTTGCGTGCTCTTTCGGGCAAACCATCCTTTTTCATGAGCGGAAAAATCGCCACCTTGGTTGGAGCAACGCGCGGCTTAAATCGCAATACAACACGCGGACCCGCGTCTTCGCCATCCCCTTGAGTCACTTCTTCATCATAAGCATCAACAAGCAGCGTCAGCAGAGTGCGATCACATCCCACAGATGTTTCAATAATCCAAGGAACATAGGAAGCCTTAGATTCTTCATCGAAAACACTTAATTTTTTACCAGAAAATTTCTCATGCTGCTTAAGATCAAAATCACTTCGGTTATGAATTCCCTCGATCTCTTGCCATCCAAACGGAAATTCATACTGGATATCAAACGCTGCTTTTGCGTAGTGAGCCAGCTCGTTTGGTCCATGCTCTGAAAAACGCAATCGCTCTTTCTTCAGACCATTGTCTAAATGCCACTGCATGCGAATCGCTTTCCACTTTTCAAACGCTTCTGCATCTGTTCCGGGCTTCACGAAGTACTGCATTTCCATCTGTTCGAATTCGCGAGTTCTAAAAATAAAATTTCCAGGAGTGATTTCATTTCGAAATGCTTTGCCGATCTGAGCAATTCCAAATGGAATTTTTTGTCGAGATGTCGTCATTACATTTAAGAAATTGACATAAATGCCCTGCGCCGTTTCGGGCCGAAGATAAACAACCGCCGACTGATCTTCCAATGGCCCCATAAAAGTTTTAAACATCAAGTTAAATGACCGAGGCTCTGTCAATTCCCCGCCACAGCTCTTCGGATTTTTAGACGGCTTCTGTGGGCACACGGCATTGTCCAGTTGATCCGCGCGAAAGCGAGCCTTGCATATCTTACAATCAACGAGTGGATCCGTGAAATTCTCAACATGGCCTGACGCTTCCCAAATACGTGGATGCATCAAAATCGATGAATCGAGTGGCTCGATATTCTCGTGCTCACGAATCATAGCGTCCATCCATAGCCGCTTCACATTATTTTTCAGCTCTGCGCCAAGAGGTCCGTAGTCGTAACAAGAGTTAAGTCCTCCATAAACTTCGGAAGACTGAAACATAAAACCCCGCCTCTTTGCGAGAGAGACGATTGTTGCCATTTTATCTGAAGGTGCTGCCATATAGGCCTCTAATCTGGACTATCAGAGGTCATGCCGTCAAAGAGTTGATTGCTTCAAATGCACACGACGACTTTTAAATGCCTGTCCCATCTGCCATTCCAGATACGGAATAATCACGCGATTGAGAGATTCTTGTGATGCTCGTGCGAGCGTTTGATTTTCCAACGCCGGCAGGCTCTCTGAAAGTCTAGATTTCAGAAACAATACCGCAGCCCCATCTAAAGAAAGACCCGCTCGACACTGAGGATGGGATAGCCCTCCTTCTTCAATGACGAAAACATAATCTTTCTGATTCATCCCTTCGATAAAAAATGGTTTGCGACAAATGACGCACTCATCGAGCTCAGGGGTCAAACCGTGCATTTTCATTTCTCGAATAAAAAAATCGAAAAACAAACGGCACTCGCTGTCAGTGCCAAGAGACGCCCAAAGTCGATAGAGACTCTCAAAATCATAGGTTTGGTCCTGATGAAGAACGAGCCATTCAGCGACCTGCGCCCAAAGGCAAAGCGAATCCCAAGATTTTCCGATTCCGTCGTTGAAATGAATCAAATCGCACCGATGAAGTCGCGCCAGTCGATCATCTTGCATTCCATCGACATCATAAAAACCATCGACCGCAAATTGATGAGGAAATCGTTTGCGAGATTTCCTCGCACCCGCTGCAAATCCCTTCAAAATACGCCCCGTCTCTACAATCATGGTGACAATGAGGTCAGAATCTCCATAGGGCGTTTTCTTGAGAACCAGCGACTTCACCGCACCATTGGAAGCCCAATTCTTGGGGCTTGCAAGTCAATTTTCCGAAGACACGAACATCTGGAGGATTGCACACAGCGCTATGCTGCAGTTAAGGTGGCAGAGTGAAGAATATCCTCGACAAAAATCCATCGGCGCATTTTCCTCTTTCGGTATTAAGGGCATTGCGCGGCTCAGGATTTGAAGCCGTATTTGCTGGAGGCTGCGTGAGAGATATGCTTCTGGGCAGGCATCCAAAAGATTTTGATATTGCAACGAATGCATTGCCAGATGATATTCGAAAAATATTTCCTCGTACGGTTCCCGTAGGCGAAGCTTTCAACGTCATTTTAGTTTTAGATTCAGCTGAAACGAATCCCGACAAAGTGGAGGTCGCCACATTTCGGAGCGATATTGGAATAGCAGACGGTCGCCACCCCTCGAAAGTGGTGATCGCGACAGCCGAAGAAGACGTGAAACGCCGTGACTTTACCATCAACGGAATGCTCTATGACCCCATTGAAGATAAGATTCTGGATTGGGTAGGAGGCCAGAAGGATCTAAAAGACGGCGTGGTGCGCGCTATTGGGGACCCTGCACTTCGTATTCAAGAAGACCACCTGCGCATGCTGCGTGCATTTCGATTCGCTGCTCGTTACTCGTTTAAACTGGACGCCGAACTTCTAGGCGCTATTCGAAAATTGGCTCCCCTGATTCAAAAAATTTCTGCAGAAAGAATCTTTGATGAAATCACGAAAATGATCACAAGCACGAATGCAGATCTCGCCATGCAAATGATGGCGGATTCTGGAATTCTCCAGCACATTCTCCCCGAGGCACTGGCCATGCAAGGATGCCAACAGCCAGCGGAGTTTCACCCAGAAGGTGATGTCTGGATACATACTTTGCTCTTACTCAAACAATGTGATGGGGCCTCACCCGAATTGGCCTGGGGTTGTTTACTTCATGATATCGGAAAGCCTCCGACATTTTCGCACGAACCGCCTGATCGCATTCGATTCAATAATCACCAGAATATTGGCGCTGAAATGGCTGAAAGAATTTTAAAGAGACTGAAAGCTTCAAGCCATCTGACCGATATTGTCTGCGAGTTGACACGTGATCATCTCAAATTCAAGGATGCGCCCCAGATGAGACCAGCAACACTCAAACGATTTCTGAGAAATACTCATTTTGATTTGCATCTCAAAATGCATTTCATCGATTGCATGGCCAGTCATCAAAACATGACTCTCTACGAGTTCTGCGTTGAAGAACTGAAAAAGCTACCGCCTGACGTTCTGAGACCCGCCGCTCTGCTTTCGGGACATGATCTCATTTCGATGGGCTTTAAGCCTGGACCTCAATTTAAGGGAATCCTCGAATCTCTTGAGACCGAGCAGCTTGAAGGTCGAATCCTCGACAAAGACAGCGCGCTAAAATTCGTGACTGCCAATTTTAAAAATTAAAAACGCAATCAAAACTAATACTATGCAATTTGACAAAAATTTTGGAGATTCCGCTGATTAAGCGAATTTTTTCAATTTACGAACGGGTTGTGCCTTTACCTCTTGTGGAGGAACAGGGAATGCCGTGAAAAAATTGATTGTCGTTCGATTACGTTCTTCACGTTTTCGTCGACGACCTTGCAAGGTCTTTTTCTTTTTACGAACTAACTTTGTAACCCCTGTTGGTGATGGCATGCAGGCAAATTCTTCAAAAACGACGCATTGGTCAAGCTCGAATTTGCCAAATCAGGCTTAGCCCCCAAAAGACTTCACGACCCTGTCAGATATCGAATCGATCGCTCGGTCTTTGTTCACGTCGAGACCCCGGATATTGTCCCGAATTCTTCGCCTGGCCTGACTGCAGAAAACTGCAGCAATTTGCCGGCTATGAAGGGTCGAATCTTCGCCCTTTTCCTTAATTTCCGAGGTAACCCGCGCCAGCGTGGCGGACATTGCAAAAATATCAATCGCGATATCGGCCACGCGCCTCAAATCGTGCTGCTCTTCCACGATATCCTTGCGATATTTTCTAATCAGCATCTCCGAAACTTCAGAAAGATCCGCGATGGATTTGCCCAAGTGTTTAATCTGCGGCGAAAGCAGCGGATGAAGAGATTTCGCCATATCAGGCGAGAACTGCTGACGAATTCGCTTCGCCGCGTATCCAGAGAAAGCTCCAAATCCTTTAATTGGCTCTTCAAAAAGTCGTTTCAATGCCTCCTGAGTGCCCTTCAATTGGGTCGCAACAGATTGCAAACCGGTGAGAGCAATAAACAAGCGCAAAATCTCATTTGTTCCCTCAAAAATCAGATTGATTCTGGAATCTCTCAAGGCTCGCTCGAAGGGATAGTCCTTCATATAACCATTGCCGCCCGCAATCTGTAGGGCTCGATTGACATTGTCCCACATCGTTTCTGAACCGAATACTTTGCAAATGGCGGATTCCATCGAATAGTCATGAATTCCGCGATCGATCCAATCGGTGGTGAGATACACCATGCTCTCCAGCACATATTTCGTCACTTCCATCTGCGCGATATACGCCTTCATGGCTTTGAAATCGACGAGCCGTCGATTGAACTGCTTGCGCTCAATCGCGTATTTAGTCGCTTCTTTCAACATCAGTTTAGTGCCCCCCAGGCATCCCGCGGCCAGTCCGAGTCGACCACTATTCAAGATATTCATGGCGACCTTAAAGCCCTTGCCCAACTCACCGAGCATATTTTCAGCAGGAACTTTCACGTCTTCCAGAACGAGTTGAACTGTGGAACTGCCTTTAATCCCCAGTTTCTCCTCCTCTGCCAAATGCTTTACTCCCATCGCCCTTTCAACAATGAACACCGTCACCTTTTCTTTCAGTTCACCGTCTACGTTGACATCGACTTTTGCAAAAACAGTGAAATAATCAGCGATTCCACCATTCGTGATCCAAAGCTTCGATCCGTTGATGATATAATGCTTCTGATCCGCTGACAGAACGGCCTTGGTCTTGATGCTCTGAGCATCACTTCCACTCGTTGGCTCGGTTAACGCAAATGCCGCAATCATCTCACCCGTTGCCAATTTCGGAAGATATTTCTTCTTCTGAGCCTCGGTCCCAAACAAAAGAAGACCTTTGAGTCCAATCGATTGGTGCGCGCCCAACGTGATCGTAAGTGAAGGATCAACTTGAGACATGGTCTCCATCACTTTCGAATAGCCGGTCGCACCCAGACCGAATCCGCCGTATTCCTCGGGAATGATCATTCCAAACAAACCCATCTGCTTCATTTCATCGATAAGTTCCGGTGGAATTTTCGCATCATGATCAATTTTCTTAGGATCTACATTTTCACTAAATCGCTGAATTAGCTCACAAACCCCATCCCAAGAGCTGGTATCTGGCTTGGGATATGGAAGCAACCGATCCTCCAACAAATGGCCATTGAAAAAAGCCAAACTAAAACTATCGGATTCCTGTGATTCTGAGGACTTATCGGTGGAACTTTTCATCCTTAAATCTTGACCTCAAATAGGGTGGGATGCAATAGCAACATCATATGGTAAAGAATGAATCCGGAATTGTGTCTTTGGTTGCTGAAGAAGGTAAATTTGACGTTCGATTGCTCGAAAAGAAAATCGAGCACGGCTTTCTGACTCGACAAGATCGAGATGACCACTTGAAAAATCTAAAAACAGAGACTGAATACGACTTCACTTCGGCTGAAGCGTTGGATGCCGAAGAAGCCACCCCGGCTTGAAGTTTCTTCACTTTCATGTAGAAGGCCGGTCGCATGCGAAAGTTTTTCGTTAGCTTGTCACTTGCCTTTTTTTCTATTCTGGCTGCGACGCTTTCTGCCTCACCATTTTGTGATAAGACCCTGGCTGAATTGGGTCTTAAGGACAGACCTCGAGATTTGGAGATCTCGGCAGCTCATGAGCTCATCGATGAACAGATAGAGCGCCTCACGGAAGAGCCGAATGCCGATCTTCGCTCAGGTCAGATCATTGCGTTTGGCAGCGCTTCACGTCGAGAGTCAGTGGCACTTTCTGCCTCTGCAAACCGTTTGAGATTTCTAAAGAAGCGGATTGAAGGCGACAGCCGCGCATCAACCCAAGTTCGCTCGCTCGCCATCGGCATTCAACGAAGCACCTTAGCTTATCAGAGCCGCGGGGAAATGATGCGAGATCTGCTGAATTCTGGAACGGCGTCTCTTGCAGCTGGCGGAGCAATTGGATTGGGATTAGTCGCCAACTCGTCTCTCAATCTTGACCCGGCTCAGCAGTATGGAGGCCTGACGATCTTGGGGATTCTGTCGCCACTTGCCCTAAGATGGGTCTATCGTTTTGCGATAGGTTCAAGCCTTCGTCCATTTGCGCAAAAATCGTTAGGCCTCAATTTACACGAAGTTCAGCAAAGATTAACCCCTGGCGAATGGATCCATGTGGGAATGAATTCAGGCAAACAGGATTCCCCAGCCCTATCTGCAGATCCAGATTTTTTATCTCGCACTACCGGAGAATTTTCGATGCTGAACCGATTCATTGATTCTGCAGTGTCCCCTTTTAGTCTCGTGAGTTCCGATGACGCAGCGAAGGACGAAACACTGGATATCATTTTAACCGTGCTTAATCCTCATAGGTACGAATTTATCGCGATTTGGACTTCTCGCTTTCGATGAGTTTATGTTCACGATAAACTTCTCTTGAGGAGCTCTTTTAAATGATACAGCCTTTCATTCGAACCTCGGGATACCTGTGTCTGTTTATCATCACGATTTCACTCAACGCCGGCACGGAACCCGTGATCCCCGCCCCCTCGCCTGTGAGCTCTGGGCCCATGGCGCATCTCAAGACCCCGCAGCAATTTTCGAATGCCGTAGCAGCTGGCCGGATCGATCTCAATGCCTTCGAAAATAGGTTCGCTAACATCACGAAACTTGCTGGAGCTCAATCATCAGATCTGGGCTCCATTTCAAATGAGTTTTTGATGTATTTTATCGCGTTTCAAAAGATGTCACTTTCAGAAGGAGCTCAAGTTGTTGTCGCCAGGTATCAAAGTGGAAAACATAACTTGGAGTCGCTCTACAAGTGGTCGAAAGCCTGGCTCTCAACCTTAGAAAAAAATCCAAAATCTGCAGCTGCTGATCGTAGCTTACGATCGATGTTTGAGACACTGATCATTCCTCCCATACGCAGCTCTGCAACAGAAGGGCTTGCTTCATCAACTATCTATCGCTTGATCGATTTCGTTCGTGTTTTGAATACGACGTCCGCCCTAAACTCGATTTCTTCCCTCATTAATTCTCGGGCTCAAACCATAAGATTTTTGTTTGATGAACGAGCTCCTCAATCATCCGCCAGAGAGATTTCTTCTGATTGGTTTTCCACGCGCGAAGTTTACGCTGAATCCACACTTGAGACTTACGAATTGCTCTCTGAAGAATTGAAATCTTTGGACAAGCTCAACCCAAAGTCAGTCGGCACTGCAAAACGACATTTAGAAAAAGAACTCGCTTCATTTGTGAGAAGCTATACCGAAGGATTTCAAGGCGCCTATCAAGAAATGGAGAGATTGAAATCCAAGGGAGGCCTCAAAAAAATCGAGCGCCAGGCCACAACGACCTGTGCGCCGACACGAAAGAACAACTACTGCAATGCCTGTCAAAGAAATGGATGCCAAACTGTTACAACCAAATGCAACGATAGTCAGGTTGTTACAAAATGTGGACCGGCCGGAGAGGCGTGCGCATCTCGAACTCAATGCACGATCTATGGCCGCACAAATTTTTGTAAACAAAATGGATTTGTAGACGATGGCAATACGACACCCATTATTCCTCTGCCAAAATACTCCAACGCTCAAGAGCTTGCCGATGCTTGCAATGCGCAACATGAGATGTCTCATGCTCGAGACAACTCCAAAACCTGCAGTTCAGCCCAAAGCGAAGCGATCTCGTCACTGATCGAGCAGAATTGCCTCGTCACCGAATATAATAAATACTGTGCCTCACAACCCCAATCAGACTTCTGCACTGTGATTTTAAGTCGGGCTCAAACAGCATTGGCGCTGTCGACATTCAGTGATTGTTTGAGTCAAAACCCTGACCCAACAGGCCCCTATCGCTATACATCCAGAGCTTGCGATATTTGCCAGGCTTCCACAGGACTTCCTGATCGTTACGTGGATGTCTACTGTCGAGCTCACGCAAGGCCA
This sequence comes from uncultured Bacteriovoracaceae bacterium, assembly GCA_964626465.1. GTDB lineage: Bacteria > Bdellovibrionota > UBA2394 > UBA2394 > UBA2394 > CAZRCG01. The sequence continues at coordinate 65,785 of CAZVFP010000011.1, forward strand.
CAGTAATCGAACTATTATTCTGCAACCTGGATATTCCCGACACTTTCAGTAACGGCCTCTCCGGTCATCCAAACATCGTGCAGGCCATCCCAATCGATTTGAAGATCCCCACCTCTCAAATGCACGATCACTGGCGATTTCTTCACCCCGCCCATGATTGTGAGAACGCCGACTGCACAAGCGCCTGTTCCACAGGCTTGAGTTTCTCCGCTTCCTCGTTCCCAAGTCCTTTGAAAAATCTCGCCGTTCCGATTTTCAATAAATTCAACATTCACTTTTTCGGGAAATACGGGATTGTTCTCAATCTCGCGGCCATATCGCTCTACTGGAAAACCATCGAGATTTTCTACGGATACTACGCAATGCGGATTGCCCATTGATACGCAACTCATACGAAAGGTTCGATCAAGCACATCAAACTCTTCATTCAGAACCATCATGTCGTCAAACTCGACAGGGATCGAGGCGGGCAAAAATGAGGGTCGTCCCATATTCACCTTCACCATAAAACGCGCCGGATCTTTGTCGTCGATAATGAAACATTCTTTAATTCCAGAAAGCGTCTCTATTTTGTAACTGGCGCTTCGATTTGAAGTTTCATGAATCAGCTTCGCGACACAACGGATCCCATTGCCACACATTTTTCCTTCAGAACCATCCGCATTAAACATTCTCATTTCGCCGTGATTTCCAGGAAAAGTTGGTGGATTCACAACGATCACCCCATCGGAGCCAATACCCGTTGAGCGATGGGACCATTTTCGTGCAAAGCTCGGAAGATCGAGATAGTTCAACTGGGGATATTTTCCTTGAAGATTATTGATATAAATATAGTCGTTATGACACCCATGCATTTTCGTATAAGGAATATCCATAGTTAGAGTGTTGCAGGACCCAGGCTAAAAACTCAATCGTTGGCTGTTTCAAACTAGAACAAGCCCCCTATAGCCCGCTCGTTTCGGCCGAGAGCCCCGTGAAAACCAATATGGCACGATTTGATTCACCCCCCACTAGACGGGAACCAATTCCGCCACTAAAGTAGGGCCCATTGTGACCCCGCTGGCTCCAAAAACCTCAAATAAACCTGAGAAGGTCACTGATCTTTTTCCGCTTCGTTCGATGGTTCGGTCGATCTCATCGCACCTTCAGGAAGTTCTCTGGAAAGCTCAGCGGCCAGACGGCCATTGGCATTTTGCGCTTGATGATAATGTGACAATGAACGCTGAGTTCATTCTGTTCCATAAATGGCTCGACCTCCCCGACGATGAACTCATCTCTCGCTTGGCATTGGGAATTTTGGATCGGCAACAAGCGGATGGCTCCTGGAATTTATATGAAGGTGGACCTGGCAATCTGAGCACCTGCATTGAAGCCTATTTCGCGTTGCGCGCCGCTGGTTATGCAGCGACAGATCCGAGATTAGTGAAGGCTCGTGAGTTTATTCTGTCGGAAGGTGGAATTCCAAGAGCTCGAGTCTTTACCAAGATTTGGCTCGCACTTTTTGAGTTGTATCCATGGAATGGAATTCCCATGATTCCACCAGAAATACTTTTAGCCCCTCGCGGATTGCCATTTCATATTCTAGAGTTTTCTTATTGGTCCCGTGTGACGATCATTCCCCTCACAATTCTGTTTCACTTGCAGAAAACTCGCTCACTTGATTTTGACTTGGATGAACTTTACTCAAATCCTGCAGAGAAAAATAAAATCGAATATATCGAACCTCCTGAGGCTGATCATTCTTGGATCTTGAAGACAAGCAAATGGGATTGGACCTGGATCAACTGGGAACAAGTTTTTAAGGCGATGAGTCAGGGCGTTGCCATTTATGAATCTAAATTTCCGATAAAACCTCTGCGTCCATTTTGTTTGGAACGAGCGAGGCGTTGGATCCTGGATCATCAGGAACCGAGCGGCGACTGGGGCGGAATTCAACCGCCGATGCTCAATTCAATTATGGCGCTTTGGTCGATGGGTATGGATTTGTCGGAGGAGCCTATTCAGAAAGGGCTCGAAGCTTTGCGTCGCTTTACGCGTGGCGTGGGAACTCAAATTCCACCTCGAAATTCCCGTGAAGCGACTCAATCTGCTGTGCTTCAGTCATGCGTATCACCGATTTGGGATACTGCGCTAAGTGCATTGGCGCTGATCGAATCTGGAGCAAATCCATCTGATATTAGACTTCAAAGAACTAAGGATTTTTTGTGGAATAGCCGAAGCCAGGTGGTTGGAGATTGGGCCACAAAGGCTCGACTGCGCCGGGGAAAACCATTTGCCGCGTGGGCGTTTCAGTACCACAACTCACAATATCCCGACATTGACGATACGTGCATTGTCACCTTGACGCTTCACAAACTGGGGATGTCGACGAAAGAACTTGAGCCAGCGACTCATTGGATATTCGCCATGCAAGGAAGTGACGGCGGATGGGGAACTTTTGATCGCGACAATAATCAGACAATCTTGAATCGCATTCCGTTTGCAGATCTCAAATCTCTCATCGATCCATCGAATCCGGATGTGACAGGCCATGTTTTAGAATGCCTCGCTGAACTCCACTTGCATCAACATCCCTCGGTAAAACGAGCTGTTCGATATCTGAAGCGAGTTCAAAGACCAGACGGATCTTGGTTTGGTCGCTGGGGAGTCAATTTGATCTATGGCACCTCAGCTGCGTGTGTTGGTCTCAGAAAAATCGGAGAACCAAGCCAGGCCCCTTATTTGCAACGAGCTCTAAAATTTATTCTTTCAAAACAAAATGCGGACGGAGGATGGGGAGAAGACTGCGCATCTTATACTCCGAACCTGCCATTTCCAAAATCCAGATCGACTCCCAGCCAGACCGGCTGGGCATTGCTCGCATTAGCTGAATTTAATTCAGACGAACAAATAAGAGCCGCGATCGAAAGAGGCGTTCAATTTCTGAAAGCACGTGAAGTAGACGACGGGCTCCTTGAGCCAGAATTTACTGGCACAGGATTTCCACAACATTTCTATTTACGCTACGATGGCTACCGACATTATTTTCCACTGATGGCTTTAGGAAGACTGAGCGAATCAGCTTCATCGTGATCCGCCCACCACATGATCTTCAAATTCTCAGAGACTGTGGAGACTACTGCCCGCCGTACTGATCAACTTGCCCCTCATCACTGAAGGCTTCGACATTGGGAACAATCTGAACGGGAGTTTCCACTTCTTTCTTATTACCTGTTGCCCACCAAGCACCGTTCTTAAAGACGTGCACTTGTATTTCGCCATTCTCACCGACGGCAGCGATGCTTTGGACCCACGCCTTAAATCCATCTCTCGTATACGACGGATCCAAGTCTGTAATCGTCCCAACATTAACAGTCTCGTTCTCGCGGCTATAGGTATGAGTATGCCCGTAAACAGCACGGTCCGTGGCCTTTGCAATGGACGACATCGAAGCCTTGGCACCACTTGCGCCCACATGACCATGCAAACCTAGCTCAACCTCGTCACCAGCTGGCCCAATTCGATAATGCTCACCGACTTTCAAGAACCGAATCTTCGGATCATTTAAGCCCAACAATTCCACCATGGCATATTCAAGTGCATAGCGCTTTGCTGCAACACAACCCGCAAGTTTGATTCCGAAAAGTCGATTGCGAGAGTCCTTCATAAATTCACCAGATTGCAGCCATTTTTCTAGCCAAAGGTCGTGGTTGGACGGAACGACTAGAATTTCCATATCTGGATCCATCGCACGCAATGCGATCAACTTCTGTTTTGCAAGTTTCAGCTCTTCCTCGAGGATCAACTCGTTTTTCTCAGCCTTCTCGGCAAGAGTCATCAATTTATTAGCTTCATGAGGATTAATTGAAGCCCCATTGAAGAGATCGTGAAGAACCGTTCGCTTTGGCTTCAGAGTCTTCACAACAGAGGGCAGAGTATTCCACAATTTTCCATCAGTCTCTCCCGCATGCACATCGCCAAGAACCAAAGCTTCGATCCGTGCCGACTCAACTCCGTGTGAAGTATAAAATTTTTCGCGATCCATGAAACCCTTGTCACGGATATATTCAATATGTCGTGCACGATAATCTGCAGCTTCATCATCCCACTCAAGAATCAACGCACCCATAGCATGTCCATGAGTTGCCTTTTCATCGGTACGACCTTGAATATATTTTCGACCGGCATAGAAAGGATCCGTGATCGCTCCCGTCGTAAACATCATATGAGGCCGTTCCGAATTGTTCACTGTCGCAATTGTCCGAACATGCATTTTTGGCGATCCGACAATCAGACTTTGACCGCGCGGCCCAATGAAATCTAGGCCCCTCAGTGGCAAAATATGTTTGGCTAACAATTTAATTTTGTTGATTGCAAAAGTAGGCGTCAGCGACATCGAATGCGTAATCACATGAACACGATCTGCAGTCGTCAAAACGGGGGCCAGGCCTGCCGTTTGCATATTCGCTGGAAAGACAAGAATCTCTGCGTCTTTCGCTTTCGCATACTGCTTCAGGGCCTCGAGAAAATCTTCGTTCACCGGAGCCCCGGCAACGGCTGTCGTCAGGATTAATCGCTTCCTAGATTTCACGGCCGAGATAAGTGCGGCCTGTCGCTCAGGGTCCAAGAAAATTCTATCGATCACGTCCTTGAAAGATTTTTCAGAAATCTCACGCGAATAACTGTCGAACTCTTCAAACGATGCAAATAAGGCCTTTTTCCCAAAAAGAAAAGACTCCAAAGCCTTGCCGCCGTTCATCTGTTGAATCAACTGCTCCTGATTTGGCGCTATTCCGACTTCCTTGGCAATCCGGGCATATTCTTTCGCAAAGACTTTTCTTAGTCTCTCGTAGGATTCAGGCTTCTCGTTCAGAATGGTTGAAATCCATTCGCTCTGTTTACCGAGAGCTTTCGAAATCTCTCTCTCACTTAGCCCAGACTCTTCCGCTAATTGTGCTAGCGTTGGAAAGTTTAAATTTTCAGCGGTGAAACGGACCAAAGAGGTAATCAAATTTTTCGAAGAATTTCCTGCGCCATCATCCGAGTCCGCAGTACCTTCCGAAATAGCTCTGAGTCCAGCAGAGCATTCTTTTTGTCTTAGCCCAGATGCCTGAGCCGGAACTAAGAAAACGCCTGCAAGAAACAAGCAACTTATTTGCCAAAAAAACCTTCGACGAGATCCCCCCATTGACAGCCCCCTCCTAAAAAAACACACGATCCGATAACTAGTTGATCTAATTATCCCGCACGGTGTCAACCTTTCTTGTGCGAAGCATCATCAATATTTCGTTAAGAAAAAATCACCAAAAAAGGCTTGATCAGTTTTAAAAAGACATGACGCAAAGCGTTAAAAAAATCAGCCCAAATGAATTAGAAATAGTATCGAACGCCGAGATCTCCCAAGAGTCCTTGAGTAAATCCCATTCGGTTCTGTTCAACAAAGTCAATGGTCAATCCGGCCGATGTGATAATTGAAAAGTTTAGATCTGAAAAAGGCAAAATTTCTAGACCCAAGTCCGGCGCATGAATTGTGATCCCGGACTTCGTTGTCTTTCCAAATTTCGCAAGAAATGCAATTTCTGCAAAAATATTTAGATACTTCCACGCGGGCGCATCGCGATCGAGAAGGCGCTGCAAATCATATCTCAATTTTGGGCCCGCAGCAGCGTAATCAAAATTTCCCTCAAAACCGAAAAATGCGCCGACAAAAAGATCTTTTGCAAGCCCATAGGTCAGGTCGATACCATTCAATTGTTTGGCCACGTAGGCTCGACTGGAATCGTTCACAACAGCATTCGAGTAGCTCTGCTTCCATCCTGCTCCGAATTTATAAGTGAGGTCACGAGCTTCAACAGAATTAACCAAGAAAAAAAACGCACAAAGACAGGCAAACTTCATGAAATTATTCATGAAAAAATACTAAACCTCTTTCAGGGCGGAAATCAACTTTTCATGGAGACCATCGAAACTTCCATTCGAAAGTACCAAAAACAAACAGGGACCTTCCGTTGACATTTTTTTCGCGATCGATGTCATTTCATCAATTACAACGGGGCCAAAGGCTTTTTTTCCCATTGCTGAAAGTCGGTTCACAATTCGAGGAATATCGAGTCGATCATTTTCAGGTAGCGCCTCAATCTTAAATACCGGAGCTAACAAAGTGACATCAGCATTTTCGAAGGCCCGATCAAACTTATCTTGGAGAACGGCTCGTCTCGACGTATTTGATCGAGGCTCGAAAAAAACAACGAGCTGATGATGTGGATACTTCGATTTCAAGCCTCTCACAACTTCATCCACCGCCGTCGGATGATGTGCAAAATCGTCGATGACCAAATGCTTGCCGATCTGCGCTCGCACTTCTTGACGACGCTTGAGTCCTTTGAATGATTTAAGGCCCTGTGCCAGCGGATCCAAGCTCACTCCCGCCTCGTGAGCAGAAAGAATTGCTGCTGCAAAGTTCTGGGCATTAAATTTTCCGGTCATTGAATTCTCAAAACGTTGCCCACGAAGCGTAAAAGTCATCCCACCCTCGCCATCGCGAAAATCGGAGATTCTATGATCCGCAGATTCAGAAAATCCAAAAGATATTCGTTTTGCAGCCGGCTTTTCCTCGTTCAAAATTTCTGTCAGACGCGCCCAATCAGCACAGTGAACGATCGCCCCGCGTTTTGCGTCGACGATATGCATAAACTTTCGAAACATTTTTTCCATTGCTGCTGGGGTCGGAAAAATATCGGCATGATCCCATTCAAGCGACATCATCAAACCGTAGGTTGGTCGATAATGAAGAAATTTGGATTCTTTATCAAAGAAGGCCGTATCATATTCATCTCCTTCAATGACGAAATCCTTTCCTTCACCCAAATGAGCCGACGATGAAAAATTAATCGGAATTCCACCTACCAGATATGATGGATCTCTTTTGGCTTGTGCCAACAAATGGGCCAAACAAATCGTGGTTGTCGATTTCCCATGAGTGCCAACAACAACGAAATTTTGTGTTTGCTCTAAAAAAATATCTTCCAAAGTGCTTGGGAACGAGCCGTAGGGAATATTTGAATCCAACACAAACTGCGCCTGTGGATTGTCTCGCCGAATGAAATTTCCAATGACTACATAGTCTGGCTTAAAGGCTTTAAGTTTCTCGACATCGTAACCAATATCCACAGGAATTCCCGACGTTCGAAGAAAATCACCCACCGGTGGATAACTCGCAATATCGGATCCCGCGACAATACATCCCCTGCTCTTCATCAAACTGGCGAGCGCACTCATTCCTGTTCCGCATATCGCCAAAAAATAAATCCGACTGCCAGGTTTCAGCCCATGAGCCTTTAGAGAATTCATCATTTCGACAGTTTCTCACTGTCCTCTTTTAAAGAAAAGAGAATCACTCAACCAGTTGTGAAATCCAGGTCTCAAAGCCCGCAGTCTATCTGGATCAATGCCCGGTTGAAAACGGTGGCATAAAAGAGTGACACGAGCGCCTGTTTCTAAATCCATCCAAAAACTTGTTCCGGTATAGCCCAAGTGACCAATGGTTGTTGGAGGAAAACGATCACCAGCCTGAGATTTCTCTGACGGCGTATCAAACCCGTTCAAGAAGTTTTTTTCTTTCTTCGAAAAATCGCAAATCGAACGAACAACTCGGTCACTAAGTCGTAAACCCTTTCCATGATAGCTCAGATAAATTTCGCGCGCCCAATGATCGATGCCTTCAGCGGTGCCGAACAATCCAGCATGCCCCGCATCTCCACCCCACCAACGAGCTCGCGGGTCTTGCGCTTCCCCATGAAGCCAGCGCGGCTCAGTATCCAAACTCTGAATACTGGCAACTGTTGGGGCGTTAAAAATATATCGTAGCGTTTCGAACTGAGATTTCCGGGGGCCATAGGCCAGCTGATCACGCTGATACAAAGATCCCAGATTTTTTCCATAGACATGCTCAAGAACCAAACCCAAAATTTGAAAATCAATATCCGAGTAAACAGTTTCACCAGTCAGCCCCGCATAAGTCTCATCCACTCGCTTCCAAAAGAAGCGAATCAAATCCTCTCGTCTCAATCCATGAGCTTCAATGGATTCAATATCATTAAAGACCGGCTTCAGTCCGGCTCTATGATTCAAAAGCTCAACCAGACTTCGGTTCTTCAAGTCAGAACTCAAGAATGGAAACCAAGTTCTCAAAGGCAACTCAAGCGACGCAATCTTATGAGTTTGAAGCGCTTCAGCCATCAAATCCACGACGACGAGCATTTTGGTCAACGACGCTAAATCAAACCACGTCTGTCGACGCACGGGGCGACGATGCCGAAAGTCTTCCACGCCCGCCGAAAAAATCCCCAGCGTTTGATCTTTCCATCCAAGGACCAACTGAAACCCTGGAGCCGCTCCAGACTTCACCATATCTTTAAGATACTGTTGGCATTCTTTCTTAAAGGAAGAAGGAATCATAGGCTCGTTGTCACAACAGGCTCATGATACAAAACCTTATTGCCAGAAATACTCATTTTCACACCAAGCGGTAATAACCTTTGCAATTTATTTTTTTCACGAAAGCCATGACCAAAGCGGCAGTTCATCAAGATAGGCCCTGCGCAGAGCCGCTGCAGGCTTTCGATAAATTTCTTCTGGCCAAACGACCGCGCATCATCTCGCCCACACATATGAAGGCTCCCTAGAAGAATTCCCTGCACAGACTTATCATAGCCCGCCTGAATGAGATTCCAAATCATTCGATCCAATCGGTAATAGTTCTCAGCGATATCTTCGATGGCCAAGATGATCTTTTCTCTTGGCAACGCCGCTTGCCCCGCAGTTTGCAACAGCGACAGGTTTCCTCCTACCAAAATGCCATCGGCTGATTTTCTCTTTCCTATCAGTGTCGCTTCTGTCCAAATTTCCGAATCAGGATATTGCCGAAGCCCGATCAACCCATCAAAGAGTTTTTTAAGTGCCGGCTTATTCAAAAACCCAGCCAACGGCCCGTGAATCGTCGTCCAACCCAGCTGGTTCTGAATCCATTGATGCATATAGGTGATGTCTGAGTATCCAACAAATATTCGAGGAGACCAAGTCTTCAGGTCTCTTGCGGAAAGATGATCCAAAGCACGCTGGCTTCCATAACCACCACGTGCAGCAATCACAAGACGAATACCAGGCTCACTGAAGGCCCACTGAATTTCCCGTGCACGAGTTTCATCGGAAGCCGCGAAATACGAATCTTTGCGATGAGGCCCTCCAAACTCAGCAACACAAAAGCCCAGCTCACGAATCCATTTTAAGGTGGAAAGATAGTGTTTCTGATCAATTCGGCCAGCAGGTCGGATCACCGCGATTGTATCGCCACTCTCAAGGGGTCGTGGCTTTTTTAATTTCACCATCTGAGTATTCTAAATATTCTCGGGAATTTCGTATACATTAGGAATTTTTTCCGGACGCGTAGACGCCAGAATTACCAACATGATGATTCCCAGACAGATCAACAACCCGACGAGAGCTATGCGAGTTCTTAATCGACGTTTTTCGATAGCCCACTTTTGCAGTGTCAGAGACCACTCACCCTCACTGATCGGCAGCAATCGCGGTCTCTGATCAAGGATTTCAGTCTGCAAAGTCCGATATTGATCCAATCGTTTGCGACACCAGTCACAGGTGGATAAATGCAGCAACATTTTCTCAACGTGCTGAGGACTTTCCAACTCACCATCAATCCAGGGGCTCAGATGCTGCTCAACCAAAAAACACGACCAATCGCTTGAAACATAGGCCTCGGTCTCTCCCACGCGATAGGGTGGCAAACGGGCAATTCGCGCCATCCGTAGCATCTGAACAACCTCTTTTAGTGGAATATCGAATATCGAGGCTAAATGATCGTAAGAAAGACCAATCCAAATCTTTACGAAAAGGATCTGCCCCTTCTCAAATTCACGAACGATGAGCCAGTCCCGAAGAAATTCGTCAAATGACTCACTCTCGCTTGCCTCCCGGATGAGTTCGTCACGCAAATCCTGAGAAATGGGCTCCAAACCCAGAATGCCGTCCAATCTTAGATTTATTTCATTCAATATTCGCATCGAACCGACAGGCGCCCTCCAAACCTTCTAGCACTGTCGCCAAAGGCTAAATCAACGCTCCTTTGACGTATTTAGGAGCGCTCTAACCACAATATCAGATTCTTTGAAATTACTGGCAATTCTTTAAGTTTGCGAGATTTTCACAAATTTTTGGATCAGTCTGAACAATCCTGTGGTATGAAGTGCACTGTTTAATTAACACAATTTTAACCGAAATTTTCGCAGGAAGCAGGAAGAGGTTGAGAGAAGTATGTCTGAGAGCGCGAAAAAAGCTACTATTAGCATTAATAAAACCGTTTCTGAGCTATCCCCTAAGGTTGGCACTTTGAATGGCTGGGCCATTGGGGTCGATTTGGGTGGTGTCAATACTCGAGGAGCTTGGGTGAACGCCAAAGGGCAATTATTTGACCCTATTAAGTGGGAAACCAAAGTCAGTGAAGGCAAAGAAAAGGTTCTTGGCCGTCTTGTGGCCCTTGTTGATGAATTGTTGAAAAACCCACCTCCCGGATGTGATCCGTCAAAGGATCTTTTGGGCGTTGGTTTTGGAATCCCCGGTATTTTGCATCTGAAGAAGGGCTTAGTCATTCAATCCCCGCAATTTCCTGATTGGAAGCGCTTTGCGATTTATGAAAAATTGCGAAAGAAAATCAAATACCCCGTATTTTACGATAACGACGCTAATGCAGCTGCCCTTGGTGAAAAAGTTTTTGGAGCCTGTAAACCCTATGATCATTTTGTCTATGTCACTTTGGGCACTGGTGTCGGTGGAGCCCTCTATTTGAATGGAGATATTTACCACGGCAGCATGGGCCTGGCTGGAGAAGTTGGACATATCACGGTAGATCCTCAAGGCGCACCCGAAGCAACGGGTAACCGAGGGTCTGTTGAACTTTTCGCGAGCTCGTCAGGAATCAGTCGAATTTTGTCGGATCTACGTGAGCGACATCCGCAAATCACTGCCACCACGCCAGAAGAACTCTATGAGCTCTGGAAGAAGGGCAATAAATTTCCAGAGTGGGAAGCCGTTGAAAAGGTATTTGATGATATGGGCAACGCACTGGGGATCATGTTGGCGAATGTGGTCAATACATTAGATCCGCAGGCCATTTGTTTTGCCGGTGGTTTAACAAATGCCTGGAAAGCTTTTAGCCGAAAGATGATTCAGATCACGATGGAGCGATCGTATGTGGCACGCCACAACAAGCTTCGCATTCTTTCCACAACACTCATGAAAAATTCAAATTTCATTGAGGCTGGCGTCGTAGGCGCAGCATCTTTGGTTTTTATCGACGCTCTTAAAAAGCAAGCATCGATCGAGATCAAGACCGTAAAGAACCCGGCCGCCGCGGCAACCGCGACCCCGGCAGCAACATCACCGCTAAAGACTGTTGCAGCGGTTTGAGGTTTCCTTCACCATTGAGGTGAAATGAATCTTTTTTACGCCCTTCGCGAAAAAATTCGCGAAGGGTACTCATCTTCTGACTTTATTGCTGATTTAATGGCGGGCCTCGTGGTTGGGCTCGTTGCTCTTCCGCTCGGCATGGCACTTGCTGTGGCGTCAGGAGTTCTGCCTCAGTACGGCCTTTATACGGTCATCATTGCTGGATTTTTTGTTGCTCTCTTTGGCGGATCTCGACTCCAGGTCACGGGGCCCACCGCAGCATTCGTTGTGATTTTAGTACCCATCGTTCATAAATATGGACTCAGTGGATTGTTAGTTTCTGGAATGATCGCTGGGGTCATTTTGATAGCACTCGGCTTTAGTAAAATGGGGCGACTCATTGAGTTCATACCCCATCCCGTCACGACAGGTTTTACATCTGGAATTGCCGTCGTTATCGGAACAATACAGATCAAAGACTTTCTTGGACTCAAATGGACCACGCAACCTGAGACATTTATCGAAAGGCTAGAAGCGATCGCCACTTCCCTCCCTACGTTTTCAACGAATGAAGTGTCCGTTGGGCTGCTAACACTTTCACTGCTTATTATTCTTCAGACCTCGTGGGTCTCAAAAATTTCAAAAGGATGGAATCGCAAAATTCCGGCTCCACTCACCGCGCTTTCCATTGCGACGTTAGCGGCAATATACCTGAATCGATATTTTCCAGGCTTTCATGTCGATACGATTGCCACACGATTTTCTGACGGAATTCCGCAAGCTCTTCCACAACTAGTCATTCCATGGAATCTTCCTGGCGCTGGGGGCGAAGTAACGACGTGGAATTTGAAGTCATTGGAAAATTTGGTGCTTCCCGCATTTACGATTGCGATCCTTGGCGCGATCGAATCGCTTCTGTCCGCAGTTGTTGCCGATGGCTATGCCAAAACACGCCACGAGCCAAACACCGAACTCATCGCCTTGGGGATCGGAAACATCATCACTCCATTCTTCTGCGGAATTCCAGCGACCGGCGCTATTGCAAGAACCGCAACGAATTTTCGCTTTGGAGCGAAATCGCCTATTGCCGCCATGATTCACGCTGCTGGAGTATTGATTATTGTTCTTCTCTTTGCCCCGTATGTTTCAAAAATTCCTATGACGAGCCTTGCTGCTCTTCTCATTTTAGTTGCCTTCAATATGGCCGAAGTAAAGGGCTTCCGACATATACTTCAAGTCGCTCCTCGCAGCGATGTTATGGTTCTCGTCACTTGTTTTTTTCTGACAGTGATTTTTGACATGGTGGTGGGAGTGACAGCGGGAATTATTTTGGCGTCGGTATTATTTATCCGCAGAATGTCGAGCTTTACATCAATTGAGTTTATCGGTCACGCCCATGAGAACAATCCAGAGATCGCCAAACGCCTGCCAAAAAATGTCGTGCTCTATTCGATTGATGGCCCACTTTTTTTCGGCGCTGCCCAACGCGCAGTATCCACACTCGACGGGATCCACGGCAATATTCGTGCTGTGATTTTCGATCTTACGTCTGTACCCATTTTAGATATCTCGGGCCTCATTGCACTCGAAAATTGTATACTGGCGCTTGAGAGAAAAAATAAGACGTCCATTCTGCTCGATGTTGGGCAACAGCCAACCAGCCTGATTAAAAAGAGTGAGTTTTTTTCGAAAAACAAAAAGATCTATTTCGCCAAAGATTTAGATGATGCTCTGAATTTCTGGGCTAAGAAAGAGGCTTCTCAATAAGCTCCACCAAGATGCCCCCGCAGGCCTTAGGATGCAAAAATGCAACACGGCAACCTTCTGCTCCCGGCTTCGCAGTTTCGTCGATCAACATCACCCCTCTTGTTTTCAACTCACTGAGTTTGCTGTCGATATCCCTTACATAAAACGCAATATGGTGAATTCCGCCGCCGCGCTTCGCGAGAAATTTTGAAATGGGAGATTGAGGGTCTGTCGGTTCAAGAAATTCGAATCGTTGTCCACCAAGTATCATGAATTGCAACTTCACTTTCTCACTTAGCACCTCTTCGATATGACTGGCCTCTGCTCCAAAGATGGCCTGAGCCGCCGTGACCACAGCCTCGAGATCCACCGCGGCAACCGCTATATGCGCAAGCTCGAATTCAGACTTTGACATGGATTCATCATCCTGTTCCGACTGCGTTTGATCCAGTAAATTTATGTCCCAAAGTGGGACATTCGTATCCCTTAAAATCTGAAGCTCATGAAAAAAAGCCAATGATGATTCGCGAACTACCTCAGATCGAACCTGGCATCCTTTTTGCTAGTGATACGACTGGATAAGGGAGAATAAAATGCCTTCAGAATCGAGCCTCATAGCCAAGAAAATCAGAGATCTAGTCGTTATTCAGAATCAGAAGTCTCAATACGTAGGAACCCAAAAAGAAGCAGGTATTTTCAAGAACTTCATTCTTGTAAGTTTACTGGGAGTCGCGGTGTTTCTGACGAGCCTCACGCTCGCTCTCGTGAACTGTGTAAAGAGGTTTGAGAATTAACCTGCATCAACAGGACAATCGACTTACTTGAAAAAAGTGAGCAAAGCCGCGAACTGATTGGCTCCGCCCAAATACTCCCCCTGGCTAGAAACCAGCAAGACAGGAACATCGGGATAAACACGGCGGACCAAGCTGAGATCATCCACTGTACGGTCTTTATCCCTCAAACGAGCAACGGATACTGCAATAAAAATAAATGATGGTTCAGGAATCTCGGACTGAACTTGATCCAAAACGGCCGCCAGAGACTGCTCTGCATACTTGACCTTTTTCTGCCCCAAATGATGTTCGCGATTGAAATCCAGATCCTGCGCTACAGCAACCATGCCCGTTGTCATTTCGCTACCCAAAAGAGAAACAACATTATGCACATCACCGAAAGTCCGAAAGCGGCGCGGGTTTACGCGAACGGTTTCGACCAAATACAAATCACCCATATGCTTTCTAAAGTTATCCGGCGACATCATGGGTAAATCGTCTGATTCCATCAAATGTTCACAGAGTTTATAAAAGGCCGGTTTATGATCGATTTCAATCAACAGATTTTCGGACATCCGATTGATCTCAATCGGATTCAACTCTGGCATGATATTCTGAGAAATTCCGATACTTGCTTCGGCATCTCTCATGAGAATTCCGATAAGTGTGTTGAAGTGAACGTCGCCCTGAAAAACAGTGCTGACTTGCGGCACAGAGTAACTCGCTCCAAATCCGCAAATCTGGAGCCCTGGAAAATGTCGTTCCAAAACCGTAAAACCTGCACCTGCATTAAAGTTCAGGGAATCTGCCATGACGAAAAGAATATCCTGCGACCGGGGCCGAGTGGGCGATCGATCTTCAATCTGACGAGAGAGTTCCGCAGACCAAAGCTCGGCCTTTTCCTTCAGACTATGAACCTTGAACAACTCGGGCAAAGCTTTAAGATCCTTAAAACTGACGATCAAAATTCCTGAATCTGCCTCAAATCCCTCTTTGTGAAACCATGCGGACCAAGTGGAACATCCCACGTGAGGAATATCTCGAAATACTTTTTTTAAGCAGGCAGAAAACGCAGCTGGATCGAGTCCAAAATCATAGGAATAAAAAATCAACGAAAATTCAGCTTTGGTGACACCAATCTTTTGAAGACTCCGCCGATAAGCCTCTTGAAGTGCTATCTGGGGATCTCGCTCGCGACTGACTCCTGCACCAACTTTCATGATCTGATTCTAACGACGAGCCTTCTCAAGATAAACCCATTCCTCAGATTTCACCCATCCAAGAAATTCCCTTAGTTCACGCTGCTTGATGGCATCCTCCGGATTCTCGAGACTTTTAACGCGTCTGCGAAGTTTTTGATTTTCCTTCTCGATCATATCTGAACGAGCCTGGGTCTTGGCCACCAACTGCTCGAGCTTCAGCAAATCGCGAATTCCATGCCCAGCGAAATAAAGAACTGAACCGCAAGCAACAAAAAAGACGCCGACGAAAACGAGAAACAACTTCATCGACAGATTTCCAGAAAGGCCTCTAAAGATCTGATTTGCTCACCCGAAAGATTTTGAAACATGACTCCAATTCCACGGATCTTCGACTCGACCTCTTGACGCACAATCACCCCCTCGCAAACAAACGGAGAGGATTCGCCTAAAAGATTAAATTTGAGTTTTACCACGGAATACAATGGGAAGCTCAGAGTAGTATGCAAGAAAACGCCTGTCTCACTCAGTGTTGTGCTCCAAGCCTGATGCGTTTTATCAAAGACCGTAAAATGAATATCTTGTTGAAACCAAACACGTCGAGCTCCACGAAATTCACGGGCTTGATCCTGATCGTCACCCTTCAAAATTGAAGCCACTCGAACCGCAAGTTCCTCAGCCGGGGTCTTTTCACTGACCAGTTCAAAGGCTCCTCGTTTTCGAAGTTCTTGAAGCTCGCGCTTACCCACTGAATCACGGACCAGCGTAAAAATGGGAGCTGCTGTTTTCTCGCGCAACTGAGCAAAATTTTTGCCTCGCTCCATGTCTCGAATATCCAAGAGATAACAATCCGCGCGCCCTTTCAGGGCTTCATCGAAATTGCCAAACGTCGAGAAATCCAGGCCCGCCTCTTTGAATGCAGGCCCCCACGACTCATCCACCGAAGACGAACTCAAAATCTTTGGAAGCCCAGCCATATAATCTATTCATTATCCACTTATCCGAGAATTTCGCCAATACTCGCTGTCAAATTCGTCAAATAAGCCATCGACGCCCCGCATCAACCACGTGAGAGACCGCCGCCGGTTGAGACCATTTGGGGTATAATAAGAATCGGGGGAAGCACTGGGTGAGCCAACGGTTATCGTCATTGGAGTTAGCTCCTGAGCTGACTTTTGAAGATTTGGAACAAATCAAGGTTCCAATTGATCTGCTCGAAGTGATGAGTCTTGATTACTGTCGCAATAACAAAATGCTTCCGCTACGTCTCGATAAATCATCTGGAGTGTTTTCATTCGTATTCGTTGATGAAAAAAAAGAGTCTGAAATCGAACAATTAAAGAAAAAGAACGGCTGGAATCATCTTTCGGCATACCGAATCAGCCATCACACCTTTCAAAGTTTACTCAACGAATGTGAAAAGATTTATCAACCAGATGCTATTCAGGCGAAAACCATCGCGCTTGTTGAGAAAGATTCGAACTACAGCAAAGCTCTTCAAACAATTTTAACCAGCCAAAACTATGATGTCATCGTTTACCCCGACTTCGAATCGTTATTCAAAACAGCCACTCAAGAAAAATCGCCGCAGATCGACGTCATCGTCTCACATCATCGAAATATTTCAAACAATGAGGCTGTGGAGTCAGAGATTTCTAAATATTTTCCGAAATCACATCTCTGCATCTTGAAAAATGAATGGATAAAGCCGCTGCTGCTATCCGAGCCGATCGAATCTGAGCTCGATTTTCATATCAAGCATGATAATTTCTTCAGAGCTGCCCTTGCTTGCTTCAAACAAGGAAATATCTTCCGAGCGGTAGAGCTTCTGGAGCAGGTTCCCAGTGAAAGCCCTGACTTTTTGAAAGCCCAACTATTCCTCGGAAAGGCGTTTCTCAAGAAAAAGAATTATAACAAAGCCACCCAGCATTTTCAAAAGGCCTATGACCATTGGTGCGAAGATCCAGATGGTATCGTCGACGAAACTACTCTGAGCATTCTCTACTATCTCGGAATCTCTTTCGAACGACTCAATCGATACGACGATGCACTTCGACTATTCGAGAGAGTCGCTGGTGAAAACCCGCTATACAAACAGGTCAATCATGAAATTGCGAAGATTAAAGAAATTCAACGCAAAGCAAATCAAACACGAGAGAAAAAAGAAGGCTTCCCCGCTTTCAGCACAACCCATCGGGAGCGCAGCAGATACGAACGTATCGATGAAATTGGACGCGGAGGAATGGGAATTGTGTATCGATCCAGAGATCGCATATTAGGCAGAGAGGTCGCTCTCAAAATTCTCAATTCACACTTCAAGCACGATGAAAAAATTGTAGAGACCTTCCTGCGTGAAGCAAAATCTCTAGCAGCATTGAATCATCTTCATATCGTCACCGTTTTCGACGCCGGAATTGAAGATGGCAATTACTATATCTCGATGGAATTCATTGAGGGAAAAACCATTCGGGAGCTTCTCAAGAAAAAGGGGCACTTCAAACTGGCAACGACTGTCGCACTTGCTAAGCAGGTTCTGAAGGCTCTGTCGTATGCCCATTCAAAGCGAGTGATCCATCGAGACATCACAACAAATAACATGATGCTGACCGATAGCAAGATCGTCAAACTCATGGACTTCGGGCTAGCGCGCGTTGTGAATCAACTTCATTCGGAGCAATCTATCATCGGTGGAACGCCTTATTTTATGTCACCCGAACAAGTCGAGGGGGCCCCGATTGATCATCGTACAGATCTGTATTCATTTGGAGTCTGCCTTTATGAAATGCTGACTGGGCAAGTTCCCTTTCCAATGGAAAATCCAGGCTACCATCATCTCCACACCAACGCACCAGACCCTCGACTCATCAAACCGGAACTTCCTGAAAAAATGGCGCGCATTATTTTGAAGTGTCTTGAGAAAAAACCTGATCATCGCTACAAAAATGCTGCGGAGATTTTGGAACTTCTCAAAACATTGCCATCGAATGATTCAGAGACGTCTACAACTTCGAAAGAAAGACAGAGGACAAAATGATCTACCTTCCCCCATTTGCAGGTATTGTTCGGATATTTTCGATTGCCTGTGCTCTCGTTTTTATTGGGCAAACGATTGCTTTGCAGGGGCCCTTCGGAAGTCCAGACCTCCATCAACAGATCATCAATATCTTTGGTCTCATTCCAGCACAGGTATTTTCCGGACATGTCTATCAACTCGCCACTTGGTTTTTTCTGCATGGGACATTTCTTCACCTTGTTTTCAATCTACTTGGATTTTGGATGTTCGGAAGCTTGCTTGAATCGGCTTGGGGCAAAAGGAGATTTCGAAACTTCTGTATCGCTTCGGCACTTCTGACTGGTGTGGGCATTTGCCTTTTCGGACTCATTGATAGAGAAACCTTCTCGCTGCCAACAATTGGAGCCTCAGGAATTGTCTTCGCTGCCATTATGGGGGTCAGTGTTGTGATTCCAGATCAAGTTGTATTGTTCTTCTTCGTGTTCCCGATGAAGATGAGATATTTCGCCTATCTCATGGTCGGCATAGAGTTCTACGCACTGCTTGGCGCACAACATTCATCGATGGCAGGCGGAAGCGCGATCAGCAATATCGCCCATCTTACTGGAGCATTGGTCGGATATTTACTCGCTAAACGAAATAACTCCAGAAGCGGCGGCTCCCTCACTGCATTCTTCAGAAATCTGAAAGACCAGTGGCACCAGAAAAGAATGAGAAAAAAACTTCGTGTCATCAAAATTGACCGGAAAGTTTCATATCACTAACGGAAGAAGATATGTCTAAACCACAGCTGAAATCATTTCGAAAAAATTCTTACGACGAGATTAAAAGACTCGTCGCATCGAAATATCCTGTGATTTGGATTGAAAGCTGGGAAGAGGAAAGGGCGGAAACGGTCTTAAAGAAAATTGCGGCATCTGCCTTTAGCCAACCAGTGCCGCTGCAAACCTGGAGCGAAACTCGGGGCTTTGGTGATGGGCAAAAAACTAACGTCATAGAAGCGATTGAGAAATTTCTTAATGATTCCGGAACCGGGCTCATGCTCATCAAAGATTTTTCCTGGAATATGGCTTCGCCCACTCTTTTGAAGAGAACCATTCGAGACGTGTTTCAAATGACGAAGGGCTCTTTCAAAACACTATTTCTGCTTTCTCCCAAAGCAGAAATTCCAGAAGACCTTCTGAAAGAAATCATTACTGTCGATTTCGCACTCCCCGACGAGACTGATCTACAAACGATTTTTGACGGCGTACTAAAAAATGCCCCAAAGGTCAAAATTGGTTTGAACGAAGAACAGAAGATGAAGTTGCTGAAAGGAGCACTGGGTCTCACAGGGGACGAAGCAAAACTCATCTTCCAAAAAATGCTCGTCGGCAAAAGCGAGCTAAACGAAGAAGCACTCAGTATCATTTATGAAGAGAAAGCTCGTATTGTTAAACGTGATGGGCTCCTCGATTTTGTAGCCACAAAATTTACTTTAGACGACATTGGAGGATTGGAAAATCTGAAAGAATGGCTTGCGGATCGAAGCGACTTTTTCTCGAAAGAAGCGCAAGCTGCAGGAATTAGAATGCCAAAAGGAATTCTCATGACGGGCGTGAGTGGCTGCGGAAAAAGTTTAAGCACGCAGGCTATTGCTGCGGCATGGGGCCTTCCACTGTACAGACTCGATATGAACCGACTGTTTGGTGGAGCACTTGGAAATGCTGAGGAGGCATTTCGAAAGGCTATCATTCAAATCGAGTCAGTCGCCCCAGCGATTCTCTGGCTTGAAGAAATTGAAAAAGGAGTCGCGGGTTACGAGCAGGGAGACAAAGGCGTAACAGCCCGGATTTTTAGCTCGTTCCTCACATGGCTCCAAGAGCATACAACGCCTGTATTTGTCGCAGCGACAGCAAACGAGATCAATCGATTGCCTCCAGAGCTTCTTCGAAAAGGTCGCTTTGATGAAATATTTTTCGTCGATTTGCCATCCGAAAAAGAACGGGAAAATATTTTCAATGTGCATTTGAAAAAGAAAAATTTAGACCTCAATAAATTTAATTTAACAGAGCTGTCGAAAGCGACGAACAATTTCAATGGAGCTGAAATCGAGCAATGTGTGGCGTCGGCTGTCGTGCTGGCGTATAAAGACAATCAGAGACCCGTTCACCAGGATGATATTTTCAAAGTAGTTGGACGAATGGTGCCTCTTGCCACGACGATGGCGGAGCAGATAAAAGAGATTAAGCGCTGGGCGGATACCCGAGCTGTTAGAGCCTCTCGGTAAGTGTAATATGTTTATTCCTCTCTCTTTTCAACCTACGTATATCGCTGATCAGCTAATGCTCTTTTTTGACAGCATGCGAGTAGATTTAGATTTGCGATTTGCCGAAGTTCGAAAGAGAAAGCGACTCGAATCACAGCTCGAAGTTGGCCAAGCCATTACCCTCTCGGGGATCGACGAAATCATGGATATTGAAAATGCTGACGCATTGATTAGTTTTCTCGACTGGCCAGAGCTCGTTGTTTGGCACGAATGCTTTACGGAATTCTCTGTTCGTCAGCTGCTGCATAATAACTTAAACGATATTCGCTACCGAGAACTCAGCGCATCGTCAGAAATCGGACGCCTCGCATTGCAACGACTGAGTGAAATCGATGCCATTTTAAGCGAAAAAATGATGGGAAAACGGCCAAGTTTCTTGAAAGCCCTTAAAAATCGATGGCGCCTCAGAATTTTGTATGAAGAATCAAGATTCTTGATTCAACTTCTCAAAGAAATTTGAAAGACTGATACTCGTGCTTGCTGCAATTTTTATCATCGGCATGATTCTCTTTTTTCGCGAAATATTTTCAATTGTCATTATCTGGATCGCTGACGCAAAAACATGCCAAGTCGTCTCAGAAGATATTAAAATTCAGGCGAAATCGAGCCTTCCGATCAAGATCGTTCTCTCTCGCAGAAATCTCATTGAATTTTGTTCGTTCTCAACTTGGTTCAACAGATTTTTTCTGATCGATGAGCGACTCTGGAATGACTTAAGTATCGAGCAAAGAGAGGCTCTTCTTATTTGGGGATACTCGGCGCAGATTCAGTGGTCATTTCTCTCAAGAATCTTTAAGTCCATGAAAATTTCTTCAACAGATCGAGACTGCCTCGTGGTCGGAGCTCAGCTTGAAAGCCTCATTTCCGTACTCACCAAGACTGCCCATTTTAGAAAAAATCAAGGTCCGTCTCAACTGGGGCATCTGATTTCTGGCCTGAGTCTTATAGGGCCATCCATCCTGGATTCTTGGCCTTCGATTGAGGCTCGTGAAGCGAAACTTCTCGGTTATCTTGCCGATTGGGCCAAGGAGGGCTAATTTAGACACAGAAATGCCCTCGAAGGTCAAAAAAAACCAGCTTCCCGCAGTAGTCACCGATCGCAAGGCAACACCGTCTCTGCCGGTCAAAAATGAGGCACTGCAGGCCTATCTTCAAACACTGAAGAGCTATCCATTACTCAGCCCTGAGCATGAAAAGGAAATTGCGGAACGCTATATTCGAGATAAGGATCCTGAAGCTGCCAAGCTTTTGATCCTGGCGAACCTTCGACTAGTTGTAAAAATTGCCTTTGAATATGCACGAACCGGAATTCATCTTTTGGATCTCATACAAGAAGGTAATATTGGATTGCTTCAGGCCGTTCACGACTATGATCCGAGCCGGGGGGTGAAGCTGTCTTCGTATGCAAGCTATTGGATCAAGGCCTATATTCGCGCATTCATTTTGAAAAATTGGTCGTTGGTTAAAATAGGAACAACAAAAGCGCAGCGGGCACTTTTCTATCGGTTGCAAAAAGAAAGAAATCGCCTCGAGCAAATGGGGCTGAACCCAGAGCCCAAATACTTGGCTGAAAGACTTCAAGTGAAAGAAAAAGAAGTCATCGAAATGTCTCAGAGAATGAGCGGTCGAGATATTTCTCTGAGCACACCACTTCACTCCGAGGATGAAAATGGGGATAGCATCCTTCAGACAATTCGCGATAGTTCGACGGGTGCCGATGAGCAACTTGCCCAACATGAAATTGAAAGCGAATTCGCTGAACGACTGAATGCCTTTGAGAGGACTCTCACAGGTAAAGAACTTTTGATTTTCCGAGAGAGACTGAGAGCTGAGGAGCCGAAGACTCTTCAAGAAATCGGAGATACCTATAAAATCACACGTGAGCGAGTGAGACAGATCGAAACTCGCGTCATGGAAAAGCTGAAAGAGTATATGAAAGAGAATGCCCGGTTTCTGGAAGGACGGCTAACGCCCTACCGAAAGTGAAAAACACGGATCACTCTCGATACAAATCTGGCAAACGGGTTCCGAGGCGCCGGTCTTGAAATTGAAACTTCGTCGGAGGCAGAGACGACTTGCGTCGATTCGATAGGTTCTGGAGAGACCGCGTTGGCGACCGGCATATCGAAGGTACGAAAACTGGCATTGCCGCTAATCATGGTAAAGCATTTGAATACCTGTTCTTGAAAAAAGCTTTCATGCTCTTCACTGGTCTGCCGAACAACAACGATCTGTCGAGGTCGTTGAAATGTTCCCTCATAGTAGATCATGGAGATGCCATCTTTGATCACGATTTCGAAGAGTTTTGTTCCCTTGCGAATGGTCAATATTCCACTTGTCCTTCTCAATTGACAGCCAGCAAGAATTGTCCAAACCGGATAATCCGAAAGCGGAATCAATCCGGTTGCTGATGGCCAAATATCAAAAATCTTCAACAACCCTGAAGATTTTTCGCTATTCTGATCAAAGATCGCTTCGACGGAGGCCATTAAATCCTTCAGAGAAATCGGAGCAGGCTGAGGCTCCTTTACTTGCAACCGCCTTACTTCGAAAGTACCTCGATTCCATGACATTGTTTGAAATAGGCTTGCGACGAATTGTCTTCGCTGCAACTGAAGTAGCTGATCGTCAGTAAGCGAGGCTTTGATCTGCAAGAGGGCTCCAAGCTTTGGTCGCGAGGCAAGTGCGTCGATGTTTTTTTTCTGACTTTCGAGAAGATCTTCGAGTTCATCCTGTTTGATCCACTGTCGTTCGACAGCCATTTGCCCAAAGAGCTCTGCTTTTAGATTGGATTGGATTCGAAAGACTTCACCCTTTGCTATCCAAAGCTTCTTTGTTTTTTCTTTCATCCGAAGAATGAGAACACCATCGAATTTTAATCGATTCAACTCCATCAGGAGGAGGCGGGCCGAGAAATCTTCCAGAGTTCCACTGAGAGGAAGGTCCGCAATCGTTGCAGAGAGTGGTTTTAATTTAGTCAGCATTCCTTGCACGCTTCAAATCCCTCGCCGAGGTATTACTTCAATTATTTCAATAAGTTAGCAAGGCCACCAGCCGCCGAGCCCGTGATCTCGCTCATCCTCTTCCTTCAAAATGCACCTTTCGTGCCAACCACGATGGTACCAGGTACCCCTGGTACCTGGTACTTCGGGGGACAACGGAGGTACCAGGTACTCCCGGCACCTCCGAAAGGTACCGGGAGTACCTGGTACCTCCCAAGGCGGGGGGTTTGGAAAATTAGCCTTGCTCGAGCGGATGGGGTTCCGTAAATTTTCAGTATGACACTTAGACGCGCGAAAATTTCAGTTGTTGGTGCCGGTAACGTAGGAGCCACGGCAGCTCATCTCCTGGCCCTCAAAGAAGTCGGCGACGTAGTCCTCGTCGACATCGCCGAGGGCATCCCCCAAGGCAAAGGCCTAGATATCTACGAATCCATGCCCGTAGAAAACGGCTCCGTCAGCATCGTCGGAACGAATACCTACGAAGCCACCAAAAACTCCGATGTCGTCATCATCACCGCCGGCATCCCTCGCAAGCCCGGAATGAGTCGCGACGATCTCCTCAAAACCAATGCTGGCATCGTAAAAAGCGTCTCCGAACAGGTGGCCAAATTTTCTCCCGAAGCTTCGCTCATTATCGTAAGCAATCCTCTCGATGCCATGTGCTATGTGGCCAAGAAAGCCAGCGGTTTTCCCGCTAATCGTGTCATGGGAATGGCAGGCGTCCTCGACACTGCTCGCTACCGTACATTCCTTTCACTCGAAATAGGCTGCAGCCCAGAAGACATCCAAGCCATCCTCCTCGGCGGTCATGGTGACACAATGGTTCCCCTTCCTCGTTACACAACGGTTCAGGGAATCCCCGTGACAGATTTCGTGGCGAACGAACGACTTTCGCAAATCGTTCAAAGAACCAAGGATGGAGGAATTGAAATCGTCAATTTTCTCAAAACCGGCTCAGCCTACTACGCCCCAGCCGCATCTTCCGTCGAAATGGCCGAAGCCATCGTCAAAGACCAGAAAAAAATTCGACCCGTCTGCAGCTTCCTCAACGGCCAGTACGGCTATAAAGATGTCTATCTTGGCGTACCCGTTGTCTTAGGTGCAAACGGGATTGAAAAGATCATCCAACTGAAGTTAACGGCTGACGAAAAAGCTCTTCTCGACAAATCAAAGGATGCCGTCGTTCAGCTGATTAAGGCGATCGACGCTCTCTAATATCAGAACGTGAACTGGAAATTTTCTGGGCAACCACGAGTTATCCTGAAAGCTGCCCTGAAAGACCAACTGCGTCCCACCAATTTTTTCGATCAATCGCAGAGATTCTTTTTGCTCAAGATCTCCTTGATGGAAAAAAATTGACCGCCCGGTAGAGCGAAAAATCTTCCGATAAAAATCTTCTGGAGCGAAGTAATCACTCGGCAAACGAAAATCTTGATGCAAGTCATCGAACAAGAAAGGAAAGAAGCAAAAAACAAAATCGTAGTCCGCCCCACTCAACTCCAACCAATTGCCATGGCCATAAGAAATCGACGACTCCGGCCACTCTTGTTCGCAGAGTTTGACAATATAATCCGCCGCTTGCCCTCGTCGAAACAAATCCGCATAAAACACGAACGGATCTGCCTCTAATCCTCTCAATTCAAATCCATCTCCGATACCGTCTAAATATCGACAGAGCGCTGGCGCATAAGCGAAATCTTTGGATCCCAAATCAATCGCCTTCAATTTTCGATCAAATGAAATGCCAGGAATCTGATCAAGTATCCACGAATAAAACAGCGCGACACGAAGCCGCCTTTCCGACAAGTCGCCAGCCAATCGCTTTGAAAAATAAGACTGGGAGTCTGCCAGGCTAAATGAATCTAGTTGTTCTCGATAACGCCCTCGAAGGTTCGGCAAAGATCGGCGGATTTTAAAAAAAACATCATTGCTAATGGAATGAAACCACGCCACAACGAATAAAGCATGAAATCAAAAATACTTTTTGTCATTCTTGGTTTGGCATTTCTCGCGGGGATGACTTTTTTTCTTCTCAAACAGTCCACGGCAAAGTGCCAACTCTGTCTTGAGTTCAACAATCAGAACCAATGCTCCGAAGCTCGTGGGCCGACAGAAAAGGATGCACTCGAGGAGGCTCAACGAAATGCTTGCGCCGTCGTCTCGTCCGGGGTGACTGATACACTCGCCTGCCACCGCACCGCTGCTAAAAGCACGAGCTGCGGTCAATAAGGGGCGGTTATGGGGGGTGGGAAGAAATCAATGAAAGTGCTAGAGAGCAGAGCTGTGGAACATGTTAGGCCTCCCTCATTGTCAATCCTGCTCTATCTCTGTCTGGGCTTTCTTGCCGCTGGATGTGGAAGTGATCCAAGTAGTCTGGAGCGCCTCTACGGCTCCGCTGGACCCATTTTCTGCCAAACCGTGAGCCGATACTGGAATAGAGCACTGGTTCGCCATATAAAAGCTACCGAGCTCGACAGTGAAAAACTCTACAAAGATACGCTGAGAAAGGTCCTTCACGACGAAAAAAGTAAACTTCTTCAAATTTTTCCCCAAAACGCGTCACATATTCAGCCAAGATTCGAGGAACTAAATCGACAAATAGAAAACACTTCGTCCACTCAGGGCCTAGAAACCTGCGAAGACCTGATGAGTCTAGATAAATTTTATAGTGATGAACTCGCGCTTGAGTATACCTCACAAATTCAGCGAGCCTCTTCACTTGAGATTGAAAATTACCCAAGCATCTTTCATCAGTTTCTGGATACTCTCGGAAGGCAGCTTGATTATTTTTCTGGTCTAAGTTTTGGAAGAGCTCATCTCAGTACCGACTATGCTTTTGGATTTTCTCTCGCCATCACGACTGAATCTCTCTCTAAAAAAATGGCATCTGAGATTCCTGTTTTTGGTGTTCAAGGAACATCTCACCCACTCCGCGCTACAGATCGCATTGTAGCTATCACGCCACCTGCTGAAGCTCCACCAAGTCAGGCCGACCTAGTGCCTATGGAGAAGCTGCTCGCGGAAAAATGGGGCTTGGAGAAATTGACCGGTTGGATTGAAGCCCCGGAGCATCCATACATCGGCGCGCTGATTCGCAGAAGTCCAACGAGTGCAACGGAATTCATTCAATTGCGCGCCAGGAATGAATGGAAACCCCCATTTGTCGCTGGAGACATTTATAACGGCGCCATCGTCATAAAAATTCGAGAAATATCAGAAGGCGTCTCAAGGGAATTTTTTGATCAGCTGAACAACCTCAGTGCGGTGGTTCCCTCCGACAGCCCACTGATCATTGATGTCCGCTGGAATCCTGGTGGCGGGTTGGAAGAGTATCAAAAAATTGCAGGAGTGTTTTTAGGCAATCAAATTCTAGGCACAATCTATGGAGCTCAGAATCGTCTCGAACCTGATCAAGCGATTGGCCCAAGCTTGCTCTCATTAAGTTCGAGAAAAATTGCCGTTCTCATTAATCATCGCACAGCGTCTGCAGCAGAGCTTCTTGCCGCTTCACTCCAGTCGATGGGGCGCGGAATTCTGGTCGGTCAAAGAAGTTTTGGTAAAGCTATTGGCCAAGAAGTTTCTATTGTCCCCGAGCTCCACGCACTTTTTCGGCTCACGACAATGGTCTTCTTTGATGCACGAGGCGAATCATATCAAGGAAAAGGCCTCATGCCAGACATCGAGATTTCGGACAAAATTGCTGATGCATGCGCCCCCGATTGTATTCAGAGAATGGAAAATCTGCCGCGGACTCAAACCATAGACGTTCCAAAGGTCGCGGCTCCCACACATATGCTCACCACGAGTCTGGATATGCGCCGTAGTTTTCTGGAAGAATTTACCTCAGACAAAATCAAGTCCCTTCAGAACGATCCGCTTGTCACTCAGGCTTCTGACTCGATTCTTGAGGCCGCTGTGATCGCATTGAAACGACTGCCCTAGTACCTCGTCCAATAAATCTTTCCGCGTCCTGCGGAGAGGCATTTTTGTTG
>CAZVFP010000012.1:0-92665 GCA_964626465.1 uncultured Bacteriovoracaceae bacterium
TGGTCTATTGGAACACGAATCGAATAAACTTCGAGCGCGCCCGCTTCAGGTACGCCGACCGTATTCATTACGTTGTAGTCCGCTTGAATACCTTCCTGACCGAGAAAAAGAGTAAGCTCGATAACATCGTCGAGTCGGTAGCCTGACGATGATTCAAAGGAGGCTATTTGGACGCGCTTTTCGTTCAAACTATTTTCCAACGCACGTTCAGCTTCTTCAAGCTTAGACAAATTTTCGATATGAGGGTCTTTTTTTGCGATCGGTTTCCGGCCACTTCTTATTGACCAATGAATAAGAAGACCCGCTCCTACCAATAATATCAGAATGACGAAGGCAGCAATTCGTTGCCGCCATAACTGTTGATGAACATACTCTTCGATCTTAGCGTAAAAATCTTTTCCGTAGGGCGCAAGATAGGGCATAGCCGCTTTCGCCTTAGCAAGGTGTCCCTCGATACCTCCGGTACTGAAGAACCCAATCGCGCCGCGGTTTAGCCACATAATTATCTCAGCCAAATACATATCTACTTCGGGGTGATAATACTTTTGATTCGTAATGTTTTTGAAAATGGCCTTTGATTTTTCAAGCTGTTCGTAAATCCGATCTTCTTTCCACGACCGATGCTCTCCATGAGCGTCGGCCCTCAATGCCAGAGCATAGGCGATAGCGAGATTTTCATCCTCTTTGCATCCGAGATAAGCATCGTGCATATTTCCGAACGAGTTTGCGCCCGCCATCATTTCAAGGTTTCCTCGAAAATAGCTCAGGTAAGGATTGTTTTTTGCAAAATGAGTAGCGTAATTTTTGCGGTAGCCTTCTTGCTGCGTCACTAAGTCTGCCTGACTAACTTGAAGGAATACTAAATTCATAACGGGATCAGGTATCCCAGCGCCTAGGAACTTCAATGATTCTTCACTCTTAATGAAGGCTTGGTCATTTCTGCCCTGTAGCCAATCGAGCATCGCAGACCACAGGAGTCGGTCGCCTTCGATTTCTGGGATATTTGATTTGAAATCCAAGAGGCGTGCGATTTTTGAGAGATCGGGTTCGAGAGACTGAGTGAGAGCATGGACGAAAATCAAACGCTCCATTTCGTCTTTCGGAGTTTCTCCATTTTTAATTCGGCTTAAAGTAGCGTCTACGAATTTTTGATTTTGGTCGGGAAAGAAAGTGTTCAATAAGAAATATGCTTTTGGGTTGGAAGGATTTTTTTCGAGAACGTTCTTTAGAACAGTGTCTCCCGCATCTTTCTCGTTTTTACAATAATGGAGATATGCCTGTTCGATAGCTTTTCCAGATTTTGATGTGGCGGATGAATCGGGTTTCGCAAGCGGCGGGCCAGCTTGCACGAGTATGAAAGTTGAGAAAAGGATGGAAAAACTCATAGCCATTCCAATATTAACCGATCTTCAGCTGCTTCTGCCAACAGTCAGGAGATTTTTAGAGTCACCACGTCTGATTCTTGATTTGCTGAGGAGCGTTATAGATGGAAGTGTTGGCCTGGTTTTGCAACGAATCAGCCGTTGTCCGTCTGTTGTTTGATGTTGAGCCTTCAATCTTTCTGTACCAGATCTTATGAAGCCCAAAGTGAATTGGGAAAACATGCAAAATGCCAGTGTTCGACTGAGCAGGAAAGTGGGAAATGACGAAGAAAACGGCAGTGGATTTTTAATTTCTGGTAACGGCTATTTTATTACCACTCTTCATGGACTCGAAGACTCTCTTGGATCGTTCGGTACCAGGGGTACCTGGTACCCGTAACAAAAAATGAGCTGAAATAAAATTTGGGCCAGCACGGCTCATCTCAATAACGTCCAAATCCAAAATGATTGTTGATATTAGGAACTTCTGGCGGAGTCAGCACCTGTGCAAACGCGGCCTTATCTGGTCTGTGGGTTAAATGTTGATGAAATGTTCCTTGAATCGCCACAAACGCCCAATGGGGTCGAAGCCATCTACCCACATAAAGATGCGTAAAGTCTGACCGCCAAGCCAAGCCCTCTCCTTGTGGCCCGGACTGCGGAGCAGAAATTCCGTGAAAAGTCATCAGAGGCTCGTCGCTCAATGAGTTGAAAATAATCTCCGCCGCAGCTGGTGAGCCAATTCGGTGAGGTCCGGTTCCGCTGACAAGTCCCTCACGCGCTTCGCTCGTCAAATCTCGTGGAAGCTGAGCGAGATAGATCAACTTTGAAAATCCGGGCGCATGCGGAAGTCGATAGAGGGACCGCGCTGTTCCCACCGCTGTAAAATCTTTTCCACCTGTGGGTCTTAAAAATTCACCGTGAACTCTCGGTATCGCCTCTCCATATTCAAAACCCAGAGGGCGCAAATTTTTTTGCGCCAAGAGAGCGTTTTCGGGAGCTACAGACCCTCGCAAATTGAGAGGGTCAACAATCGACTCTCCAGTCGGAATCCTTAAAAGATGCGGTGGGACTCCGTCTAAAACTTTATTGATTGGATAATAGGCCTCAGGAAACAGCACGGCAAACCAGTCGTTCCAACCCACGGGTCTAAAGAATAGACTGTCGTAGCCGTCAAGCTGAAACCAACGAAGGTCTACAAGATCGACCTCAAAACTTGCGAGATAGGTACCTTGTTTCAACGGAACAATTCGTGAAACGCCCCGAATCGATACTTCGATCGAACTCACTCCAGAAATCCCCGGAAAATCTTCGGTGAGTTTAATATGCAGCCGACCTTTTGCAATTCCTCGCTCAAGAACAGCAGCGAACGGAGGAGTCCGGTGATGCCCAAAAGAAAGCCCTGCATTTTGAACTCCATCACCAAACTGCTGGGGTTGCGCGTCGTTCACTTCAAGCGAAACTGGCACGGCAATCTGGACATCCTTAGTGGGATCAATCGGAATCCGCTCCAACATCCTGTTTGCAAGCAAAGAAATGGGATTCGAAGATTGAGAACTTCCAAATTGAGCTCCTCCAAATCTAGGAATATGGGAATTCGCTACCGTGATATCAAGCATATAATCCTCACAAGAAGGATGAGCCGCATTCGATGGGGAGCTGGCGATAATGGAAACTAAGACAGAAGACGCACGCAAAATTTTTTTCATTTCAATAGATATTTATGAAACGCATGATAGGGGTCAAGCTTTAGAATCTTGTTAACGTCAGACGGGCTTTGTTAGATCACATTTGAATAAATTCGAACAGAGCGAGCTTAAAGAACCTCGGTTAAGACTCGTCGTACATTCTCACCCAATATTTTTCTAATTCTCGTTTCTGAGTATCCGTATTTTCTCATGGCAATTCTGAGATTGTCGAATTGAGATGCGTCCTCCAAGCGAGCTGGGCCAAATGGCATGCCGTCAAAGTCAGTTCCAATGCCAACATGATCTTCCCCGATGAGCTGAATAATATGATCTATGTGTGGAAGAACTGCCGCGACGGACGCAATTTTATCTGGCGGAGGCGTGTCCATAAAAACTGCTGCGTTGTTATGCGCTTTTTCTTCCTTCGTGTTTCCGTCTCCACTCTGATGTAGCTTCTTTATGATTTCTTCCATCCATTTTTTTGTGGCTTCTTGATCAGAGCCAGGGAAGAAGGCCGGAAAGAGAGCGATCCCAAATATTCCTTTAGATTCTCCGATGGCACTAATCATTTCGTCGCTTGCCAATCGGGCTGAATCAAAAACGCGCCTTGCTAACGAGTGTGTGCAAAAGACCGGCTTTTTGGAAATTTTCACGGCATCCAAAAAGGTTTGTTCTGAGGTGTGTGCGACATCTACAACCATGCCAAGTTCATTCATCGCAAGAACGACTTCTTTACCGAACTGATTTAGTCCTCTCTTAACTCCGTGATCAGTAGCCGAGCCCGCCCATTCGGTGCTCGAAGTATGAGTGAGCGTCATTCGTCGGACACCCTGTTTTGCAAAACTTTCTAAGTTTTTGAGGCTATTGTTGATGGATACGCCGCCCTCAATTCCGAGCAGGGCAGTAATTTTGCCTTCGACTTGCGCTTTCTGTAATTCAACAGAAGTTTTACAGAGCGCGATATCGCTGCCGCATGAATCGATCTCTCTTTTTGCAGTATCCAACATGAATTGAGTTCGTTTAACGGCCTCGTCTCCCGTGAAAATCGGATCGGCCCATAGTGAATAGAATATTCCGTCCACATCGCCACGCTTCATCTTTGGAATATCGACGTGAGATAATTTGTTGTCGTTGGTAAAATGACAGCCTCGGTGGACGAGCTTTAAGACAGCATCACAATGGAGGTCGAAGACGGGGGCGCCTGATTTCATTGCCTTTCTATATCACGCAATCCCACGAAAGGAAATCGGTGTGACCCCGTTCAGGTCATAGTAGACTGGCGATCCTTTCAAGCTGCTGATTTATTCAGGTATTCCATAGAGTTAAGTAGTCCAGTCCTTCGTGGGGTCGAAAAGAATTAAAGTGATGCTGGAAGGCCTTTAGTTTTGGTCTGAGCTCGTGAAGATATGCGGGCAGGTCATACTGAAGCCAATAGAATTCATATCTGTACGACCCATTAGCGCGTTCTACACAGCCGTTGAGCTTCGGAGATTTTGGAGGCAGCACGTAGAGAGGAATATTCTTTTGGGCACAGGCATCTTCAAAGTCTTTCATAAACTCAGAGCCGCCATCGACCTGAATGCTGAGAGGGATTGATATGTCTCCATCGAGATTTATGAATACACGTCTATTTTTTATTTTTATCTTTTTTTCTTTTGCGCCAATCTTAGTTGATGCCGCAAAGACGGTGAGAAAAAATCCAGGAATCAGTCGGAAATGCGTATCTTCGCTCGAAATGATTGCAGAAGGCAAAGAGGCTCAGAACACAACTTTGGCCCTTTCTCGGGATCACTCAGGCGATCTCATTGAAATCATTCCTGGGGTGTTTTTAAGAGTGAGTTTTTTTAAGGCGAACAAGGTGCACTCATTTCGAGCTGTGGGTGAACCCATTGGAACGAAAGAATATACAATTGGCCGGAAAATATATACGGGACCTCAATTTAGGGTAGAGCACCGAGTTGTTTCTATGTTCGATGAGCTGACTCCGGAGAGCTTGAAGAGCTTTGTCGCCGAAAATATTTATTATCCGGAACTCATAAACGAAAATGGATTCAAGATACTGATGCGCTTCATTGAACTCGGTTACGATGAGAACGTTGTTCGAAGTCTAACGATTTCACTTCACGGATTCGGGCAGTTTCGCCCCTGCAAGGGATGGGCTGGGTCTCCGTTTGGATTAATCCTTTTGAAACGGCTCATTCAAAACGGCCGAGCTGATGAGTTGATCGACAGTCTTATGTTCTTTGGAGTAAATCGGCAGGATTTAAAATCGAATCCTTGGGTTCGAATTCCTGAGGTCTCAGGATTTATTAGACAGAACTCTCTGAGTTACGTATCTGCAAAAAATTTAAGAGACGCTGGCTTCGGTGCGGACTGAGCACGTGGTGACGAAAAAATATCGTGGAGATTTTAATCGCCGTAATAATCGCAGCCACCTTCTTCGCAGTGATAACGGGCCTCAAGGGCGCGAATAGCGCTCTCAATAGCTGCAAAGTGTTTTTCACCGGTAGCGGCTTTCAACTGCTCGAGTAAGTATATGTCTTCCTTTATTCCAAATTTTCCCATGAAAATAATATCAGACTCAAAAAGATCTTGAGGACTTTCTTTCATCAAGTGCGTCATTTGTGCGAGAAGGGCGGTCACCTTTCTTGGATCGTAATGTCTTCGTTTGTCTCGCCGAGATCCAAGTAAACGGGCTTCTGCAAAACGTGAGTTGTCAAAGGCAATATCGAATGCAGCTTGGTTGTCTTCAATAAAAGTATAGTAGAGCGTTTCGTCATAAAGTGCCTTGAATTCGGCAAATGACTTTGAGTTGCGAAGATCAATGATCACGGGCGATTCCATCTTGGGCAGCGCAAGCTCTTCGGGAAATCTGGAATCTTGAAACAAACGATTCAGAAGAATTCTGACGTAGTACTGACTTCGGTGGTCTTTCAGCCGATCGAAAAGCTTTTTGAGTTCATTGCCAATCTGCGGAGCTTCTGTCGAGTTGGCAAGCCGGTCGAGATAATAAATTCCATGCAGATCTCGCCTTTCCAGTCGGTCTGTTGATGATGCAACAAGGCGATCTAAAATTCGTTTGGCCTCAGCGGCCTCCAGGGGCTTAAAATCTTTCAGAGTCCTGACGCTTTTGAGTGCGTAGTGAAATAAATCGAAGGGAGTCAATCGATCAGGTGAGTCTTTCTTGCCGGTTAATAACCGACTCAGCGCGGTCTGGATGCCCTGAAGCGAACTGAGATGAAAAAGCGATATGATATTGTTCAGCGACTGAAGTCTCAAATAGGGCGCATGGGGGCAATTCTGATAAATATAAAGGTAGAGAGAGATGAAGTGCTCAGCAGCTTTTGTTTCAGTATCGAAGGTCTCAATGAGTCCGAGACCCGTCATGTCAACATTAGGCGAGTTGTCGCCCTCGCTCAGAATTTTATCAATCTTTGTGGCTTGTTCTTGAGTTGGATAAACATAATAGGTGAATGCTGACTCTCCAACGCTCGCGAGAGCGCGCGTACATTCTTCAGGCTCTGCGCCTTCCGTTTGAAGAATGCCCAGAGCAAATACACAAAGAAAAATCCGCTTTATCCAACCCATTGCAAGAACATAGTGAAGTTGAACGAGCGGGGTCACCATGTTTTTTTGCTGCTCACGAGGAAGCTCTCATCAGGGACTTCAGGTTCCACTGTAAAGATCTGTATGAAATTCCAGTCGGCAGGATTTTTGCTCTCCGATCCAGAGGGAATTGTTGAGTCCGTCGGCGTGCATTTCGGAAGAACGAATTCGTGGACGATCAGGTCGTGAGGGCGTTTCTTCAAAGCTTTGGCCGTTGGTCCATGCGTTCGTCGTAGATCTTTCGAAAGTCCTCGTCGAGAGGGAGTATCCAGACGAATTCTTCGCACAAGATGCAAGGGTTCTAATTGTGTGGGTTTCGAGATGAATTTTGCCAGGCTGCCTTCTTCGAGCGAAAGAGGAAGAAACTTAGGTTTTATAAATAGTGAAGTGAGAATTTTATCAGCCCCATAAAGGCTCAGAAACATCGGAAAGTAAGCACTCACTCCGGGATGAGCCGCAGAATATTCATGCTGCCACCAAGCACCACCAGCGATGAGAGAGAGCGCTTGAGCGATATTTCCTGGCGCCGTCTGATGATCAGAGATTCCGCCGAGCGCTCGCATCGTACCGCCCAACAGAAAAATTGATGCGATGTAGGCGATATGGGGATTTGTGGTGGCAGCTGGGGATGCGAACAGGCAAATTCCAAGAGTTGCCATCCAGGTGAGATCTACGAAACTCTTGCATGCATTCAAGCCCCGACTCACAGAGTTGGAGCCGAGAAGCCATCGTATATAGATCAATCCAAAACTGAGGGTTTTTATGGTGGCCTTATAGGAGTTCCAATAGTCGTAGCCCAAAATGCCTCCCCATAGTCTCGTGACCGGGTTGTTGGCCCAGGGAAGACTTCCAAATGAATCAAGTATGGCTTGGGAGTCGCCAAACAGAAATGTCAGTAGAGCGAGCTTAAGTGGCGTCAACAGAGTATTTGCTTCGCCTGGAGTGCGTCGCATAGCCCGATGGCGCTCAAGGCTTGGAACATAGTCGTGAATCTCCTGGGCTGGAATCACTCGCAAGCCGATGACGACTTCATTTGCGCGAGTTTTTAGGTCGTGCAACAGCTTTTCGTGGAGCCGTCTGACCAAATCTGGATCTTGGATGTCGATTGAAAATGAGGCGACCGCTTCTGGCTGCAGTAACTGAGGATGAATAGATTGTATCCAATTTAGCTGTCTTAGGGTCCAACCGGGGTCTGGAAGATTTCGTCCAACGCCGTAGTTCACTGCCAAAGGTAGAAAACGAATATTCGCACCAACTCCGAGCAGTGCAAAAAGACGAGTCTGGCGTTCAAGATTTTTATTCCCAATCCGGGGGGGGATGGGTTTGTCAATTTCTGCGTTAATTGCATCGGTGGTTTCCAGAAATTCAACGAGCGTTGGCGAGCCGATTTTGGGAAAACGGTCTAACTGCTCCGTTTCAGATAACGGGAGTTCAGATATTAACGCAAGTTTGTATCCAAAGCCGAGTTTAGACGCCGCATCTGAGATCAGTTGCAAATCTGAAGAATCTGCTTTCGCCGCGAACCACGTATTGAATTGGTG
Organism: uncultured Bacteriovoracaceae bacterium; assembly: GCA_964626465.1. Taxonomy (GTDB): domain Bacteria; phylum Bdellovibrionota; class UBA2394; order UBA2394; family UBA2394; genus CAZRCG01. Next base: position 8,197 of record CAZVFP010000012.1, read on the forward strand.
CTGTCCAGGCAATGGAAACTTTCTCAGGTCTTTGATTTGAGACAGCTGTTCTATCTGTGTTGCTGTGGGCATTGTTGTAAGTGGAAAGAAATCAAGGACAAACCAATGTTTGATAGAGTGCTCAGGTATAAACAATTCATGGAAGTCTTTAAATGTTGATCGATTTTCACTGATTTTGCGCAATTCGACTATGCACGGATGACTTGATGCTGGCGGCTCTGCCAACAAGCCGCCAGACTGCAAACACTCGACAAAAAGCATGATAAAAAAAAAGGCGCGCATTTTGTACGCACTGAAGCCGGTTTTTTAGCTAAAAAGCAAGGTGTTTCTGGATGGGGAATACTCAGCTCGAGGGTGCAAAAAATCAGAGTTGAATCAGGCGCTTCCGGGCAGACCAAGGCCTTCTACCATAACCAGATTGCGCGGCGCGTTATTTCGCGAGCGAGATAAGTTCTCGATCGTCAGAGGTTTAGTCGATAAAATGAAGCAGCCGGGGGGGGATATGGTGAAGTGTCTTTTGTTTCTTTTTGTTTCTTTTTTTATTTTCAGTTCCAGAATTTATAGTGCTTCGGGAGTCTGTGAACTTCGTTTTTCTACTCAAGATGCCTGCAAGTTTGGTGCGGATGCTCGGACTTCGCTCACAACGATTCGGGATTACCTCATTCGTTCAAAGGCTCTTGCAACTACCGCTTACGAAGAAACTCTTGGAACAGCTGAGCGTCTTTATTTGGATATGGAGTTCGATTCATATAAGGAAGAAGTCAGAAGTGTCCTAGATCATTCCTATTTTGGAGATTCATTTGGCGAATCTCATAGATATCTTAGGGATGGAATTCATTTTGTGACACTTCTTAATTCTGCGTTTTCCCAGGCTACTCTTTTGAGGCATTTTGATTTGGAGGCCGCGCCGAGAGAACTTGGTCAGTATGCGAAGGCGGAGTTTTCAATTCTGATCCCGGAAGAAATTTCAACAGGTTATTTGGTGATTGGAAGTGCAACTGTTTCTTCGTCGCAACGAGAGTCTGACTTGGTTTCCGAAGATAGAAGTGAAAGCTCCGCAATTGCAGTAGCGAATAATATCAATGAGCAGTCTGGGTCGACACGAGTTTATGCAGATGTGGAGCCAAATATCTTGCTGCTTGGAAAAGGAGATTTTAATTGGATTCCTTCAGATCTCAGTTCGGGTCGTTTTAAATTAAACGGAGTAAATATCTTTGGAACAGAGATTGAGTCGGCTGGAACACTGATTGATGTGATCAATAATTTTTCCAATCAAACTGGAATTCAGGCTCGAATTCATTCAGGGACGATAGATCAGATTGAAATATTGTCTAAGGATGGCAGAAATATCACCATTGAAGGAGCCGGAGAATGGATTACTCATGCTTTCGAAAAAGAATTGAATCAAGATAAGAAAAATACTTTTGCCGGATCTGTGACTATTCGCTCGTCGGTACCGGTTGATATCTATTCAGTAAATTTTCAATTGCTGGGATTTCAGGGAGTAAAGAAGATAGAGCTTAATGAGAGCACTGGGCTCTTTCATGTGAATATCTCGAATCGACGAGAGGCTAGCAAGGCGTTATCGTCTCTAGATCAAGCACTTTCAGCGATCTTGGCTAGGCTCAGCCGAGTCGAGGAGTTGATGCTGTTCTGCAAAAGTTAATTTCTTAGATCTTCAGAGATGCGAATGCTCAGCTCGAGGGTGCCGAAAGTCCGAGTTGAATCAGAGTATTAAACAACAACCTTTAAATCTCGCGAAGCGATGGCCCTCATAATCGCCATTGCCTGTTGTTGATTTAAGGCTGCCACTTTGAACGGCAGAGTTCCCAGATCCCAGGCCCACCAGACAAGCAATCCGCCAGTTGTCAGAGTAAAAAATATGAATTTCGTCCAGTCTCCAAAGTAAACATAGTGGAAGCCGCCTAGCAGACAATACAGGTAAGATTTCTTTAAAGATTTTTTGCGTGCTTCATAGCGAAGATTAAATTCCGCTCTTTGTTTGTCGCTGAGCGCACGGGCTGCAGCCTCAACCTGATGTTCGCCTTCGTCGTATCGTTCAAGCATTTGTTTTGCGATATATTTACTGGCGCTTCGAAATGCCATCAAGTGATCTGCAGCAGAGAGAAGAATTTACGAAAATAAATTTCAGGGAACCAAAAGATGAGCAAGATCTGCGACACAGTGAGTTAACGATCTATGACGAAATCTTTGATCGACAGGCCTGATGGTTCGAATGGCCACAAAAGAATAGGCTGGAATTCTTAAGAAAAATACGGGCTCACTACTTCTGTTGGGTTTATGCGCAACGATGAATGGAAATTGCGTTTCAGGTTCTCCTGTTGCCTGGGTATACGAGGTCGAATCACCATGGTCTCCATCAATATCCAGTAAGCCTGGCATCCCTCGAAGTGTTCGCTGAAGGTCCGGATCTAACTGAATATCAATGTAGTCAAAGTTCATTCTTTTACGCCTGGAATCAGAAAGTCCGCCTTTCCGCCAATCTTCGAATCTAAAAAATTGTAAATTATTGATGGTTCCCGTGATTCGAATAGTGTCCTTGAGCCAAAGAAGAGGTATGGCGATTGGTTGTATGTAAGTGATGCTCGGAATACCGGTTTGTAGTTTTGTCGCGTTACCTAACAGTCTGCGGTACCAGGCACTATATGGATAGCTGTAGTGACTGGGAAAGAGAGCGCCAGATTCAGTTCGATCTACGGGGATATTCGTCATTAGGAGTTCAATCTTCAGCCATTCATCGCTGCCAGGGCTGGCCCCAAAAAGATGCGAAGGTGCTAGGCAAACCATAAAAAGCCATGTGGAGATAACGACCGTGATTTCCCTCATGTCGCGAGTCCATATCATTCGAGAGTTGAATAGGCAAATTTTCAGGCCGCGATTTTAGGAAAACGCTTTAAACGCGGAGAAAGCCTGTTTTGGCCAGGGCGCAGCCGGCCAAAACCGATACGCTTATTGGCTAGGTCTCAAACCTTCAATCAGCTGCTAACGCGGTCTCTAGGTAGATTCCAGGATGTTCTGGGGTTTCCGTGCCTTTGATCGTGGTTTGCTTTCCGGTGATCTTTACCTTTTGATCGACTAATTTTTTCAGATCAGCTTCCTGCGAGGGGGTATAGATGATCTCAATATTTTCTGAACTGTCGTCACTGTCGAGCTCGTATCCAGACGTTTCGCCACCAATGGCGGCGACTGCAATAAGAATTCCCGTACGTTTTTGCAGTCGAGGAAAGAGCGTGATAGCTGAAACTTTAATCGCGGGTCTGTTTTTTGTTTCTACTCCAGAGAGTGTTGTTTCTCGCCCTTGAATTTCGACAAGACGACCATCAAAGCCCACTAAATTCTCTTTGAAGTCTTTTGATAAAATTAACTCCCTAGAATCCGTTGACGTTTCAACTGCAATGCCGGTTGTCTCTGAACCAAGTCCGACGACTGGATCTCTCAAGATGCCGATCACCGGTTGCTTTTTTCCTGTGGTGTTTGCGAATGCTTGCTGGCCTGTAGTGAGTAAAAAAAATGCGAGCATGATCAATTTATTCATGAATCTAATCCTCCCCTGACTCTATTACGAGAGAGTTTTTTGGTGTGGTCAATGAAAGAACAACAATGAACTAAAACGCAATGCAGCAAAGCGAGAAGAAGTGTTTGCTTTTTTCTGACGCGACATGAAGCAGTCATTCCAAAGTATGAAAATAATTTAACAATATCCAAGTGAAGAACGGGTAAGTCACATCTGACCGGGTTCGATGTAGACTAAAGATTCGGGGGAATGATGAAATTAAATATCAATCACGCTAAAGAATTCATGAAAATTTTAGGTGCGAGCAACATGGTGGATCCATCGATTCAAAATGATGGCACCTTTGCATTTAGTCTGAAGACATCTGATAAAGATGAAAAGCTTGTTCTCGACCCTGGGGTCGTTGCTGGTTTGGTTCAGTTAAGCAAGTCGGTTGAAAGAGGCCAGACGCCTGAGGATAAGTTGGTTTCCGAAGTCGCAAAAATTCGAAAAGAATTTGGAATTTCGTAACTCATTGTATTGTGTGAACCGAACTTGAGTATTACCTTGGGGCTTTATGAGGCTACGGGGTATTCCATTTCAGTCTGCATTTGATGCATCTGGCGTTCGCAATTTTGACGGCAGCGGCTGGTGGTACCACCAGTTTCTGCGTCCAGTTGGCTTAAATTTTGAGAATTCGACTTTTGTGTCAAAAACGACAACGCTTTATCCGCGTGCAGGCAACCTACCTCTGTCGTCAGATGGGCTGACAGCATTAAAATATTTCCCAGATTGTATCGCGATCAATTTTTGGAAGGGTTGTGCGCTGAATGCAGTTGGACTCAGTGGTCCCGGTGCACGTGTTTTGCTGGAGAAGCGGATTTGGCAGAATTGGCCAGAGCCATTTTTTATTTCGTTCATGTCAGTCGCGGAATCTCGAGCAGAACGCGTGGAAGAAATGAAAAAATTTGTAGATCTTTTGAAAGGCTATCAAGGTCAGTTCAAAGCGAAGTTCGGACTTCAGATCAATTTGTCGTGCCCCAATGTGGGCAGTCGTTCGATCGACGACTTTGTGAGTGAGACGGCCGACTTATTGGAAGCTGCTTCGCCGCTCGAAATCCCGTTGATGCCAAAACTGAGTGTGACAACCGATGTTGTCAATGCGGTAGAAATTTCAAAGCTTAAGGGATGTGATGCACTGTGTGTGTCAAATACCATTCCATGGGGAAGTTTCAGCGACAAAATCAATTGGCATTCATTATTTGGAACGGATGAATCTCCTCTTAAAAAATATGGAGGCGGCGGTTTATCGGGAGCGCCATTGTTGCCTCTTGTGGAGCGATGGGTGCGTGAAGCGAGAGAGAAACACAGAATTTCAATACCTATCAATGCCGGAGGCGGTATTTTGAGAGCTGACGACGTTGACAGAATGAAGGCGGCAGGAGCTTCGTCAATTTTTGTGGGCTCGGCCGCATTTTTGAGGGGCTGGAGAGTTCGTGGAATAATAAACAGAGCTCACCAAATATTTAGTGCGTAGTTCAGAATTCGGCGCGATATTCAAAGAGATTTCTTTAAGTTGGCCAGAAGATTATCAAGCTCGCTCGCAAGTATTTTCAGTTTGGCATCGTCAATCTTCAGGTGCTTAACGGCATTGTGCTCTTCGATATTTTTCGATGTCATTAAAAAATGGAGTAATTTCTGAGCCCCGGGTGAAGCCTTACCAAGAGCCTTTTCGGCTTCAATTCGAGCATTCATATCTCGAGACCCACGTTCAAGAAGCCTAAAGAATTGAGCTTGAAGCACTTCAAGAACGTCTTCGGTCTTTTCTTCTTCGACCAGATCGGAAGCAAGAGCGTCTTTTTCTTCGCTATCCAGGGGGATGGATTTAAGAAGAACGAGCCTTTCCAGAAAGCTTTCACTTGTCTCCCAAGTATCTAAATCGCGGATTAAACAAGGTTGAAGCTTTTCGATCAAAAATTTTAATACACTCACGCCGAGGGGCGATGATTCGACATCGAACCCATCCACGACGACGCAGGATTTAGAAGCCTTCATTCGCAGGCCGATATCAGCGGGAACATAAAGTCCGTCCTCTGGGGGAAGGGCTTCTCTTTTTTTAAGATCTTTCTGATAGTCTTTTGGTTTGATGCTGACGGCTGCTTCAATTTCAGGGCGTTTGTTGGTTTCAAGAATAGAAGGACTCTCTTCTTCTAAGATATCGAGCTTGGTGACAATCTCCTCAACCGCTGAATTGGCGCTCGTCACAGGTTTAGATGTAAAAATTTCAAAACTCCACCGCATGGTTCGAATCCTTTTTGCCGCACAGCATACAACATTTTTATAAATTCGATAGGAAGAATATGTCGAATTGACGGCATCTAAAAAAACTTAAATGATAGAGGCAGTTGCTGTTTAACTCGGTTCAATTCTTAATTTTTCTGCCCATAGTCTATGGACTCTATCGATTATTTCCATCAAACAGGCGTTGGATTTTGCTTTTGGTTGCAAGCTATTTTTTTTACGCCTCGTGGCATCCAGAATATTTGATCTTGCTGATCATGAGTACACTTGCAGACTATTTTTTTGCATTGAGAATGTCTCGATTTAAGACCAAAGAGGCGCGTCGACCGTATTTGATTGCAAGCATTTCATTTAATCTCTCGATTCTCGTCATATTTAAGTACTTTCATTTTTTCAGAGAGATTTCAAATTCGATCTTTCGCCTATCGTCGCTTCATCTTGAGATCCCAGATCATAGTCTGTTGTTGCCGGTGGGGCTTTCTTTTTACACGTTTCAATCCCTCAGCTACACGATCGATGTTTATCGTGGAGACTTCGTTGCCGAAAGGCATCTGGGACGGTTTGCAGCGTTCATTTCTTTTTTTCCTCAATTAGTTGCTGGGCCTATTGAGCGAGCTCGTCATTTGCTTCCACAGTTCTATGATTCATTTAAATTCGATGAACAAAGTTTCAAATCGGGATGCCAACTCATTCTTTGGGGATTCTTCAAAAAAATTGTGATTTCAGATCGGTTGGCAATCATTGCCAATACGATTTTTAATGATCCTCAGAAATTTGATGGCTATTCACTTTGGGCGGGCGTTCTTTCATTTTCCTTTCAGATCTATTGTGACTTTTCGGGATACAGCGATATTGCGATTGGCGTAGCGCGCCTTTTTGGATTCCAGTTGAATCTGAACTTCCGACAACCATATCTTGCTGACTCGCTCGGAGACTTCTGGCACCGATGGCATATCTCTCTATCGACCTGGTTTCGGGATTATCTCTATTTGCCCTTAGGCGGAGATTCTCGAGTGAAAGGGAAGTCTCAGATTCTATTCGCGAGGAATATTTTTTTGACCTTCGTTTTAAGTGGGTTTTGGCACGGTGCGAGTTGGACTTTTCTCATGTGGGGTTTCATCCACGCGATGGGTTATCTTATGAACCGGTGGGCAAATAAGAGTTGGTATCGCATTTGGTCGCCGTTTCGGATCATTTTTACTTTTCTTTTTGTCAGCTTTGCTTGGATTTTTTTCAGGGCCAACTCCTTGTCAGATGCTTTTCTGATTTGCTCCCAACTTTTTAGATTTCAGTATTTTGATTTTCACAGCATTCTTCATTTCTCTGATGTTCAGGCGATGATTCATAGCTGGGGAATGGTTGGCGAAGAGATAATCATCTTGATTGTGGCCCTGTTTTTTCTAATTACTGCAGAAATCTATAAAGAGAATTCATCTGAGACTATGAAAATGAATTTGGCGCCGCGCTGGATGCGTTGGACTTTTTATTATTTTCTGGTCGTTAGTTGCATGTTTTTTGGGGGGCATTCCATTAGTCAATCTTTTATCTATTTTCAATTCTAATGAATAAATTCATCACAAAATTTCTAATCTTTGTTTCTCCTATTTTGGCCTATTTTATTTTTGTATATGTAGCGGATCCATATCTCTATTTTCAACGCCGTTACTCTGCAATAGATCCGTCGATCTATGATTTCTATGCGCGTCGGCAGAATGACCCAATGGTCAAACTAATTTCGTTCAGAAAAAATCCGCAGAAAAATATTTTACTCGGAGATTCTAGAATGGAGTTGGTGGAGATAGGCCAGATGGCAGAAGTGACCGGAAAACCATTTTCCAATCTTGCATTTGGGGGCGCGACTCTGAAGGAAATGCTCGCGGCATTCTGGTATACAACAAGGACAGTTCAGCTGCAGTCGGTTTATTTTGGAATCAATTTTAGTCGGTTTCAGGATGTCGAAGTTCCTGATCGAGTGAAGCCCGTGTTAGATGTTCTGAAGAATCCTCTTCTATACTTTGTCTCGAGAGATGTATTTGCACCTCTATTCTTACAGTTTTCTGATGCGGTTCGAGGAGGGGCCACGGGAGTTGCTGTATCGAAGGATGTGCTTTGGCAAAGACAGCTGATTTCTTCAGATGAATTGTTCCGACACTTTCAGGGCCATGCGAGACGAGAGCGAGAATTGCGAGAGGTTGCAGAATTTTGTCGACGCCATGAAATTCAGTTTGGATTTGTGATATTTCCCACGCACCAAGATCTGCAAAATCGGATCGACAACGAGTTTGGATTGAAGGTCGAAAGACTGGAGTTCGCGAGAATTTTGGAATCCATCGCCCAACAATTAACTTGGACAGCTCCCAAGATATCGTCGGGGATCGAGCTCGCTTCGATGACCCGTTTCACGTAAATTTGGAGACTTCGCGTAAACTCGTGAAGCAGATTTGGGGCCAAAGTTTTTAGAATAAATGCTTGATGTAGAATGGTATTCCCTTGATCCTTTCATATGAGGGAATGAGATATGCGGCATGTATTCTTTGGACTGATCCTTGGGCTTTCCGTCTTGAGCGGATGTGGCAAGCCTGTTGAAAAAGATACTGTAGCAGTTCGTTTGAGATGGGCTCCAAAAGAAAAGAGCGCCACAGCGATTGCTGATACGACCGATCCGATTTTTTTGCCGACGACGGTTCGAGGCTTCAATTGTTTAGTGTTGAATGTTACAGGGCCAGATATCCCCTCAAAAAATCCCTCAGTGAGCCCGAATATCTTTGGCTCGTTAAAAGACGGCAATGCCTGCACATATCCTGGAATCATTTCGAATCCGACCGTATTATCGACCACTCAGAATTTAGATATCACTCTGCAGTTGCCAGTGGGGGGGGAGCGATTAATTCAGATCGGTGGAATGTTGAATACAGATGGAGGCGATTGCTCTCAAATTGATTTTAATAATCCCGCCACTTTTGATCAGACGACAGGAAAAAAATTCAGAGTTTTCGAAGTGGGGCGTGCACTCATCACAAATTTGTTTTCACCTAAAGTTGTGACGATCACGAATACATATGATTCACAGAATCCAAGGCGGATGGACTGTGAAAAGACTTCATACGAAAACGGTTCTGCAACGAATATTGAGCAAGTTGTCGCCGGCGATTGGAAAGGCCCTTGTGATGGTGGAACGAGTGCGGGTCGTGTGTTTCCAGCGATAGTAGGAACGTTAAGCCAGCAGATCACAATTAGTTTTGGGGCTGGCTCATATAAGGTGGATGTCACAAATTATAAAGACGCCACTTGTTCGGTGGGGCAGGAACATTCGTATATCAGCTATAGAGGAATGGCGCCGAGTTTCTTCGGCACTTCAACAGGAGGGGAATTTGATTTGGATCTTATCCTTGGAACCATTAAGGCAAAGGCGACGAGTACCCTGGAGCAAAGTCAACTTTTTACAGCTTGCGGGATCGGAGTTGGAGGAACTCCTGGAACCGAAATCGATGTGACAGGATTCGGAGGCCCTTGTAAGCTCGAAGTCCAAAATCAAAAAAATCTTGAAAAAATTCGTGTGACAACAGCTGGGCTCATGTTTGGATATATTCTTCCTCTTGGCGCAATAGCTCGTCCAACCGGAATCAATATAGGAAAGCTTTATGTCCGGTAATTTAAAGTTATACGTTGGAATCTGTGTTTCATTATTTCTCAGTCAGTTGTCCAGCTTCGCGATCACAAAGGATCAGATCTTAACAAATCGCAAGGTCGTCGCGATTTACTCTGAGTTTGACCTAGGCCAAAAGGCTTACGCAAAGGCAGAAAAGCGAATGCGTGATCATCTTGCAGCCGATTCCACCGATTCGTCCGGCTGGGCTTTTTTGGGAAAAATTTTGGAGGACGCCTTAAAGCCAGAGCTTGCAGGCGAAGCCTATAAATCTTCGACAAGAGTCGCGCCTCACGGAGAAGCCGGGCGGTACCATTATTTGTATGCTGATTTTTTAAATCGGCGTAATCAAACCAGTGACGCGATTTCAGAGTTAAAACTAGCGATACAGGATGAAATTTCAGCGCCCGCCGCAAAGTTAGCCATGAAAAAACTTCGGCCTGGAACATCCTTGCCGCAATATTTTGAGGAGATCGATCAATCGGTGTGGAGTGGAAATCTTGGGTTTGCCGGCGGTTACGATTCAAATGTGCTCTTGTTGTCAGAAAGCACTCTTGATTCCGTGTCGATCTCAAATACTCAGAGCCCGAGCTTCTTGTTTTTTGGTGCGCTCAGATATCAGAATATTTTCGCAAAAGGCAATTTTGATGCAAAAGCGTTTTCTTCCATCACTTCATATTCTGCGGAATCCGCGCAATCGTTTAATTCTCTTGCTGAACGATTGGCCTTCACTTGGATGTGGAAGTTGACCGATTCGCATCAGGTCGGGTTTGGAAATTCCGCTGATGCGAGCTTTCTAAATTCAGACGGTTTTGAATATTTCAATATGACAAACCGCTTCTTCCCAGAATTTGACTGGCAGATTCTACCATGGTGGAAAACAAAGTGGACGCTTGGAGGTTCATATATCCATTATAATCAGGATAATCCAACAGCGGGCAACGAGCGAAGTGGTTACTCATTGAGCCCGGAGATCGCAAATGAATTTTATTGGGGCTCTTCCGTTATTTCTTTAGGAGGAAGCTATGAGAGAGTTTGGGCAGACGGATACAATTTCAATTTGCATTCTTATCAAGTGCCTGTGAGTCTGACCACCCAGCTGCCGGATAAATGGATAGGAGCGCTTTCGTTTAGATGGGCGATAAATAACTATAGTGATTCGTCGGACAGTCGAGTCGATTATGTCTATCAACCGACTTTGATGGTCGGCCGAACCTTCTACGATAAGATTTCAACATATATTCAGTATGGTTTTACACAGAATCTCTCTTCCACAGATTCTGCGCAGTATTCAAAACATTCTGCATCCTTATTGGTGAATTATGCGTTTAAGTAAATTTTATGTTTTGACGGGAATCATTTTTGCGGTGCATTTTTCTTTGATGGCTGAAGAGGGATCCATCGGAGTTTTGGCCTTTGTCAAAGGTTTGGTCACTTTGGATGGGAAGCCGGGAGCCGATGGGATGCCCCTTAAGGCCTCATCTCAGATATCGACCAAGGACGGGTCTTGCACATTGCTGATTGGTGAAACGACAGTCGTTCATATTGGAAACAACGCTCAAATCCAAGTTCAAACATATCTCAAGGAGCGTGGGGAAAATGAAGATATCGAATTGTCGTTAAAAGTCGGAGATGTGAAAGCATTGATTGGCTCCTCGCCAAATCGAGAAAAAAATTTCCGGGTGAGAAGCCGTTCACATATCATGGGTGTGCGAGGAACGGAGATTTTTATTTCAGCACCGCCCTCTCTTGATACTCCTGTGACATTCCTTACGCTTGAAGGTCGCGCAGAGATCTCAACTGTTCCGGTTGCGGAATCAGGCTCTGGTTCTTCGGGGGCGACGCCCCCCGCATCGGAAGCGAGTGCGCCGACTGGTGGGGGTGAAGGACAGGGTTCGACCGCGAAGGGCAATCAAGGAGCCACTGGTGGAGCAGCGCCACGCGCGCCGCAAGGGCAGGCAGCTCCAGACGCTCCTTCTTCAGGCGGCGGTCAAGCGCCAGTGGTTTTAACGGCCAATCAATCATTTCGCCCTGGCGAAACCATACAGATTCTAACGCCAGAGCGAGCCGCAGATATTTCAAGATCGGCTGGGCCAGCGCCTGGACCGGATCGTCCTGGGCAGCCTCCGATGGGAGCTCCGCGTGGACCAGCCGGGCCATCAGAACCTCCGCGTATCGATATCCCATTTCGCCCCGGACAAGGATTTGGTGGTCCGGGTCAAGTGCCGTTTGATCCAACCTTGGATCGAGTTCAGCCGCATGTTCCTGTTGAGATTCAATTTGATCCAGACTGATCGTGGCAGAGAAATTTTGTTTTCTATTTTGTTCGCATATCGTGGGATCCGTCCCACCAGTCTGGGGGTGCTTGCATGATATGCTGACTGGTTCGTTCTTGATAAATAAGACAGGTTTTGTCTTTGATGCCGTCAGTCTCAAACAGTAATGCGGTTTCCTGAAACAATTTCAGAGCTTCTTCCCAATGCCGATCCCAGTAGTTTCTGAGAGCTATATGAAAGAGATTGATCGCCTTCTGTGATACTTCATGTGGAAAGATCTGATAGATATCTGTGGATTCACCTTTTCCAACCACTCTCACTCGATCGAGATGCCGAATCTGTGCGGGAAAATCTTTTGTGGAGATCTTTTCATAGGTGGATCTTGAAATGATAATATCGCAACCATAGTGCTTACTGAGACCCTCTATTCTTGAAGCAAGGTTTACGGCGTCTCCAATGGCGGTATAATTCATATTTTTTTCGGAACCCATATTTCCGACAATGACTTCTCCTGTATGCAGCCCCATTCCCGTGCTTAGGTCGACATCATACTTTTCTTTGAAATAAACCTTTTCGCGAGCGAGCGCTCTCTGCATCTCGACCGCTGATAGACAAGCTTTTGTTGGATGATCTTCTTGCTCAATTGGCGCACCCCAAAATGCCATAATGGCATCTCCGATATATTTGTCTAAGGTCCCCTCATATTTTTGTCCCAGAATTTCTGTCATGAGAGTCATATAGTGATTGAGCATTTCAGAAAGCTTTCGGGGATCTAGGCGTTCCGACATCTTTGTAAACCCTCGAATATCAGAAAAAAATATTGTGAGTACTTTTTTATCTCCGAATAGTGAAAGAGGTTCTTCACTTTTAACGAGATTCTGAACAACTTTCGGTGAGACATAGTGTCCGAAGATCGAGTGAATATGTCTCTTTTGTTTTTCTTCTAAGAGAAATCGAGCGCCAATTCCGAGGATGGCTGTGATTCCGATCTCTACGTAAAGAAAGAAAAAGTTGTAGTTGCGTCCTGAGGCAAATAAGATCCATTGATCGACGGCAAACAGAATAGCAAGGCTTGTCGCGCAGACGCCAATGCTTTTGAGCGCGCTGAGTTTGCTGAGAGCCCAAGCGATTGAGATGCCAATGATGATCATCAAGAAGAAAATTGCAAATGATTCGTATTTATCTTCAGTTCGTAGATTTGTTCCAGAAAGAATATTTTCAAGTGCCCAGGCGTGTCCCTCGACTCCTGGTACGCCGATGTCGAACGAGAAATTTTTTATGTCGCGAAGGCCCTGCGAGGTGGTTCCGACTAAGACATAGGCGTCTTGAAAAAGTTCATGTCTGGGAACCATCTCTTCACCCGCGGCGGTTTCAATTCGAATCATTTCTGAATCGTTGAGAACGTCGATCGCAGAGACATATGGAAAGCTGATTGCTCCACCGCCAGGGTTCAGAGTGATCTCTCCATTTTTGGGCATTTTCGGCAGACTGAATTGTCCGTCTCTCTGCATGCCAGCCTTGGCCATTGAAACGGCTAAGGATGGAAATACAATATTGTTGATCGATAAATAAGCTGGCACTCGACGAATAACGCCATCTCCGTCTTCCTGTGCGTTGAGAAGCCCAGCAAACTTCGACACCTGATTAAACTTGGGATGGTTGGAAACAAAGAATCTGATTCTGGGAATTAAACTTCGATCGACGTCAAATTGACTGAGATCTTGTTTCTCTTCGAATTTTTTAAGGCTTTCAAGATTTGCAGGTGGCTGAGGGCATGTGGCCATCCCTGGTTCACAGAAGCCGTCTGCTGCCCATCCTAAAACGATTCGATTTTTCATTTTAAATAAAACTTCTCCAAGAAGCCGATCAGATTCAAATTCTTCCAGTGCGGATGACAATTTTTTATCCGTCAGAATTTTTTCTATTTTTTCAGGAACGAGACGTTCTTCCTCAGCAAAAATAATATCGAGACCGATTGCTTTTAAATTTTCTTGTGTGAGTTGATAGAGAATGGCTGCAATTTTTGAGCGGGACCAAGGCCAACGACCTAGTGCAGAAAGAGAGTCTTCATCAACAGCAACAATGACAATTTTAGTTTGTGGTTTGCGTGGCCCACGAATTTTAAACTTCAGATTATCGTAAGAGCCAGAAAGCTTTCTGTACGTATCCAGGAATTTATAAGAGTCGAACTGTGGATTTGTCTTAGAAAATTGAGCGGCCCAATAGAAAAAAGAAAGGCCTGCAACGATGCAGATTTGCAGCACCCAAATCCAGGTCGTTAATTTTCCCCCACGCATGAGATTTAATTATAATCGGCTTTTGAGTGCGTAGTCTGTGTGGCTCAAAATTAACTGCATGATCGGCGCGATGCGGCGCGTCTTTACGGATTTTGCATATAAAATATAAATATTTCAATAATCTGGGACGCCTTAAACGGGTGTTCTACCTAGGGTATAATGAGCTATGGGACAGTTTGGGTCTGAAAGGGTGCGGGGTTTGAGCTTGATTGAGGCTTTAGTCGTTGTCGCAATTCTCAGTGTTCTGGCGAGCTTTGCTGCGACATCTTTTAGGTACTACATCGACAAAGCAAAGGCTGCAGAGGTTCCCGGGATGTTGTCAGGTATCGTAAAAGCAGAGACCACATTTTTTCAGACGCCTCGGATAGATATTTTTGGCAATCCTGGAGGCGCTGCTTTTCTCATGACCGGAAGAGCTCCGGCCACTGTCTCAAGTAAACGCAGGCCATGGGTTGATGATGTTGGGAACTTCACATTCATGGGATTTTCTTCAGCGAATCCTGTTTACTACTCGTATGGAGTATACAGCGTGGTGGATCCCGGTATCATTTATACTCCTACTGAAGTTGATCCAGGTGCGGACGCGACCACGGTTGTTTTTGTCTCCGCATTTGGCGACCTCGATGATGATAATATTGTGACCGCTGCAAGTGATATGTTTTCTAGCACAGCGTATGCTTTTGGCGGGTTTGGAGGCGGCTTTTGTAGTTTTTCTTATCCAGAAATGAGAGATCCGTTTAAATGGGAAACTGGAACTTGCCCAACGAAGACAATCAATAGTTTCTTCGCAGTAACTATGACTGTCGGTCCTGGTGGAATTCCTACCACAACGGGACTTGGTGTATTATCCAAGTAGTATGGCAAGCGCCGATGTAAAAGAAAATCTGTATTCGTATCGAGTCATACCTGTAGACGAGTACAAGAAAATTCAGTGGTGGAATCCAATGACGGTTGGTTCTGTATCTGTCTTTGGGATTATCTTTTGCGTATTCATCGGCTTTAGATTGTTTAAGTTTTTTTCGTCTTTAAATCCTTTGCCAAAAGCGGAGGCGCCGCCTGAACCGACACGACCTGCTGATCAGTCAAAGCCATCTCCCGCGCCAACCGCGGAGTATTTCGTTGTTCCAACTGTAGTCCGTCGAGAACTTGAAGCTATTGCGACCTTGGAAAAAAAGAGCGAGAGTATCACTCGCCAAGTCACCGAGCTCTTCGATCGTGTTCAGCCGGTTGGCAATAGCGACTCGGTCTCGCCATTAACCGAGGTTGGCGATTCTAGTCATCGAGAGATTTTTTCAGAATTCGTCCTTGAAGAAGCTGTTAGTGAGCCAGTGACTGATCAGACACCATCCGGAAAATTTACCAAGCTGAGCATTAATGGCGAATTAATTTTCGAAGACTAAATCACGGCTAGAATTCGAATATCAATTGGATCTTTGGTGCTTTCCTCTGCTTGTGGCGCGTCGGATTTGAGAGGCTTCAATTGTTTGAGCAATAATTTTCTTCTGAACTTGTAACAAAATTTTCGTAATTGTCGGGAGATCAATGTCGTAGAGGTCCATGATCGTCGGAATTTTTGATAATGGGAGTGAACACAGGCCTCTTTCAATATTCGAGACAAACTGTGCTGAATCATATTTTAGAGCCATCGCGACATCTTTTTGAGTAAGGTTTTTCGCGATTCGTTTCTTTTTAAGGTAATCGCCAAGTTCTCTGAAAGGATCGTTAGAAGATTGTTTAGTCACATATCACCATTAGCATTAAGTTTTGTTCGGCTCAATTAGCTGAGCTTTTAAAGTTGTTAAATACGCACTCGGTCCGGATGACGACGAGGAGCGGTCCCACAAGGGGCTAATCATTCCAGGTTTAATGAGGGCTTTTCGTTTCTCTCCTCGCAATTCCTGAAGATAATGATGGCCAACTTCTAGCATGCCTGTTCCGAGACTTCCATCAATAACAGCATTGGCGTGGGTCAGAAGGCCCTCGGTGATGGAATTGTCCCTCGAGTAGAGAGTGGCCCAGTCATAAACTAAGATATCGAAGATTGAATAACTGCAGAGTGAAAAAAAGCGAATATTTCTATATATTTGGCGGTGATCAGCCGAATAGAATTCAATCACATCATCCTCAGCGACCTTGTCAAAGGCGTCTGGCTTACATCGCAGATTCATCAAAGACAGGCATGCCCAGGTTGTCTGACGGTTGTCCATGAGCCTTGTTCCAGCGGTCGAGAGCTTGTCTAGGAGGTTGCAGTAGGTCTTAAGATAATCTGAGATCATCACCTGGATTTCACTCGGCTTGCCTTTGAAAGCATCTCGCGTGTCTGGTGAAGCAGCGATATTCGACTGACGTACATTATTGTCGATCAAATGTGCTTCTAGTCGATGGACTTGTTCTGTCAGTGAGCGCCATGCATCTTTGGCGGGAAAAACCTGAGAGCTCTGACGCGCGGCAGTATCCAGACTCATTATATCTCGATCTCATATGCTGGGATTTTCGTCAATACCCTCACGGTTTGGAGGTCGAGATTTTGGGCTCAATGTTTTGAGGCTGAAATGCTATCTAAATAAAAGGTATTTATAAATAAATTTGAGATATCAACCACTTGTTTTCCAATTCCCAGTCTATTTGTGAGAGTTGAGTCTTGGCTAACGCCTGGATTTATCTTTTTCAGGTTCGTCACTGTTTGATAAAACGCCAGTGGTCGAGAGACTTCATGGTCGAAGTCTATTATTGAGCTATTCATGAAAGACTTTCGAATTTCCTCCTCATTAAAAGCAGCCATCATGGAGTGGCTTGTATCTTTTTTAAAGGGCTTCGAGGTATGTGGGGTGAAGATATTCGGAAATCTGAGGCAAGTCCGTTTGGCGTGTGGTCGATGAAAGTCAAATATCCAAAATCCAATTTGCCGTTTTTGCACTTGAGAGGATAGTTTAGAGATGATTTTTTCTAGCAGATAGAATGTTGGTAAGTGATGAAGAGAAAAAATTGAAGTCACAATATCGTAGCTATCGACAGCATCGAGAGCGTTAATCATATCCATCTCGAGAATTTCAACTCTGGATTCTAGTTGATTCTGCGATATATTTTTTTTTGCTATCGATACCATCTCTGAACTTAGGTCGACGCCGACAATATGAATATCGGGCCGAGCCAAGGATAGAAGTGAAATAAATTGACCGGGTCCGCAGCCAAGATCCAGAATTCGACTGCCTTCTGGAATGCGTTGTGCGAGACTCAAAATGTTTAGATAGTAGACGGGAACAAGAACTCCGTGATCCCCGCCTTCACAGCTGAAGGATTCAACACTTTGAACATTTGTCATTTCTGATTCTGGTTCTGGAATTCTTTCAAGCTGATTCAAGGCCAACAGTTCGGTTAGCCTTAATTCCAATACCTGTAGTGCTTGTTTCATGAATGCCTGCGCTTCCTTTTGAAATATCCCTCACCATCGATTCATAGAGGGATCGACTTTGAGAAAAACTTTGGTAGATAAATCCAAGCGTCTCTTGATCAAGAGATTCAAGCTCTTTTAGGGCTTTTTCGATATGCGACACATCTTCTTCAGAGTGGAGTTTTAAGAATGAAGTGCATTCCTTGCCATAGTTTTCTAAGGCAATCTTTGCAATAAATGGCCCTGCATGAACAGCGAGTCCCTCTAAATAAATAATGTATCCAAACAGCGAGAGTGGATGAACTCTTTCGATGAGGTAGTATTGAGATTGATAAAAAGCCGAGGTAGATGGTCGTTCAGGAAAATCGGATAGGGAGAAGCCTAGTTTTTGAAGATCGCTTTTGGCGAGACGCTCATGGCTTCGTTCTTCCGATAGATGGTCGAGGCTTCTTAAATGTATTCGATCATTCTTCACAGACATATAAGAGGCCATCAAACAAAGAAGGCGAGTCGAGTGGCAGACAAACCAATGGGTCTGAGAAATCCAGTCTGCATAAAACTGTTTAAGATTCCACGGAAGTTGAGAGAGAGATTCTGCGCTCTCGAGCGTTTCGTTTTTTACCCTAGTTCTGAATTCTGCAAAGCTTAAATTAGCCATGAGCTACCTTCTCCTCTTCAATTGTTGAATAGGTCAAATTTTCAGGATCGATTCGATCGGTCCAAAGTTTTTCCGCCAAATCCTGCTCTTGGTCGGATAAATTATTTCTGAGCTCGTTTTTTGGAAAATAGAAGAGGTCAACTGTGTTGCCGTGCATTGCAATATTCTGTTCGAGACTAACGGCGCCTTTTTCATAGGCATATCGACTAACGCTTCTGTTATTTCTTCCAACGCCTAACGCAACATCAGCGGATGATTGCTCGAATATTCTCAGCCCTAACTGAATGAGAATGCTGGCAAGTGACATTCCTGACGTTGTCTTTCTCCATTCAGGGTGGACAAAAAGGTATTCCATTGTAAAAGCCGATTTCACATTTAAATTTCTCAGTCGCTCCTCAGCCTTCGATTTGAATGGGTCGAAGTAGGGATGTCGAGAGTGAGCGATGGAGTTTAGATTAAAAATGGAATATGCATGAAATCCAATCGGATTTTGGTCGTTAAATATTCCGACCACGAAATCGTTTCTTATAAAATTGTTTGCATTCGATTTGTACTCGATCTTATCTTCGCGAAAGGTTTCCTCCCAGCCGGATTTCCAAAGTAGATAAAGTTGATCGTAGCGATATTCCTGGCCGTATATCGGATGCCGACCATTTAAGATTACATAGCATAGATTGTCGCTCATGTTGTCCCCTCAGATAAAAAGACGTTGAAGATTGCCTTCAATACTAGTCTTCCACAAGTAGCCTAAAATACTAAACAAAAAATGTTTATGCCATGCAGCGATTTGCATGGTGGCGTACAGGATTCTCAAAAAGGTTTTCTTATAGGAGTTTCATGAAGGCACGACACGACGAGGTAAATAGATCGGGTTTATAGGCGTCGGGATCCTCTAAAGTTTGATAGATCGCGTTGATAGCTGCTTCTAGCCCTTTATTTTTCGGTTCCAGGCCACTAGAGAGACTGCCCACAGCCATGGCGATCTGTTCGGCGTATTCATAATAAGGAGATGCTCCCTGCTGAGTGACATCTTGCAGAAGCGCTTTAAGTGTGTTTTTGAAGTCTCCAGGTGTTGCCTTTATTTTGCTAAATTTTTTGATCGATTCTGCGACGAGGTCGCCGATTTTGGAAAGATCCTTATCAGGGGAGTCGAGTTTTAACGCGCGCACAGCATCGAGAAGCTGGCGAGAGATCTCGGAATCAATCAGTGCCACGCCCAATGCAGCCAACTGGAGTTTTGATTTATTCAGTCGAAGTATTCCTGGCTCTTTTCCATAGTGCCGAGTCCTGAACTGCTTCGATTTTAGAGAGTGGTGGCAGGAGCTGCAGTAGATTGTAGAGAGCTCCGGCCGAGGCGACGCCGACTTTACGGATTGTATAAGACGTTGTGCCATGACAAGCTGTCCAGCCAACCACTGCTGAGCTGCGCTGTTGTGGCCATTGCGTTCGACATAATCAGCGTCGATCTGGAAATGTCGAGGTTGAATCTCGGAATAAGTATTTAACTCAAAATCGATTCGTGGATGCCCTGCGCCATAAAGACGATGGTTGACAGGGGTTTCGGTGGTGCCTTGATGGCAATCAAGGCAGATATTAGCGCGACCCAAAGGTGAAGCTAAATCGACGAGACCATTTCTTATATTCTGTTCATGACTTGTAGACGTTCTCGCGTGTGACTTGAGGTAAGCTTCAGCAGCGCCGTGGCATCTTTCGCATGTGATTCCTTCCTCCATTCTAAAGTTGAGACCCACCCGAGTCATATCGCTAGTCGTCGAATGACAGGGTAGGCACTCGTTTGATTTTTCTGGATTACTAATTCCCAAGTTCTCGGAAATTTTTCGTCCATCAGGTGATGTCAATGCTGAAAAGGCCTTCGAATGGCTGTCATGCTTCGACCACAGCGTGAATTCATTTCTTGGAATTTTGCCACCTTTTAGAGGTGAGGGATTTCCGTGACATGCCGACGAGGCACAAGTCGAAGCCCCAAGATATTTGTTTGCTGTTTCAGCGAAACTTATAGTGGGGGCTAGTGCGACGATAATACTAAGTAGCTTGTATTTCATTTTAGAATTTCAGTTTCATTTCAAACTTTCATTATACTGATAATCTGTGTTCAAATGAAGTTACGCGCGAGAGAGAATGACTGGAAAGCGTGACGCAAAGTGGCGAAAGCAGGGGTTGTGGATGACAGATCAATTTGAAGTAGCGATCATTGGTGCTGGTCCTGCAGGACTTGGTGCTGCCACCAACGCCGCAAAGCATAAACTCAAACATATTCTTTTTGAGCGATCTGAAGTCGGAAATACAATCTTCAACTATCAAGCAAAAAAGTACGTGATGGCCGAGCCACAACGCCTGCCTTTGCGATCTCATGTTCCCTTTGAAGCGAGCACACGAGAGAAAATTCTGGAGCTATGGAATTCTTCTGTTCGTGAACACCAAGTCAATTTTTGTAAGGCGGACGTGACGAAGATCGAAAAAATGGCCGATCTCTTTCACATTACGGCAAGCGGAAAAATATATGCCGCAAAATATGTCATTCTTTCGATTGGCGTTCAAGGAACTCCGAATAAATTGAAGGTTCCTGGTGAAGAACTGCCACACGTTGCATACACACTTTCGGATCCAGAATCCTTTATAGACAAAAATATAATCGTTGTGGGTGCGGGAGATGCGGCGATCGAAAATGCCCTAGCTCTGAGTGAAAAGAATAAGGTTTCACTATTAAATTTGTCTGAAGATTTTCCGAGGGCTAAAGAGGCGAATGCCACAAAGATCATGAACGCTATTAAGGCGGGTCAAATTAAGATGTATTCGAATTCGAGCATCGCTCGAATTGAAAAGGATCGCTGTTTCGTCAGCGGCCCTCAGGGAGAGTTAGAGGTTCCATGCGATCATATCATTGTTAGAATTGGTGGCACACTTCCGCGAAAATTTCTTGAATCCTGTGGGGTGCAGTTTCCGAGTCTTGAGCCGACATCTGTGCCAGTTGTGGACGAGCAGTATCAGTCTAATGTGAAGGGACTTTTCATTCTTGGCGCTCTGATTGGCTATCCACTCATCAAGCAGGGCTTGAATCAGGGGCACGAGGTCATCGAAACTATTCTCGGAAATCAGTTGCCGCCAGCCGACCAAGTGTTGATCGAGGAATCTTTAAGTCACTTGCCGGGTTCTGCTCGGGAGAACCTGACTCGGATTCGACAGGCTCTGCCGCTGTTCAAAGATTTAAGCGAAGCTCAATGGCGAGAACTTATTATTGAATCAAAAGTGCACGACTTGCCTCAGAGCTCAATCGTTTTTGAGAAAAATGATTATACCGATACATTTTTTAGTTTGATTTCTGGCGAGGCCCAGATTGAATTGGCACCAGATCGTCTCATCAAGATTGAAGCGGGGAATTTTTTCGGTGAGATGGGATTGATTTCTGGGCGAAGACGAGTTGCAACAGTGAGGATTAGTAAAGATGCGGTTTTGCTCGAATCGCCGCGAAAGCAAATTTTGAAGCTCATGAAATCGGTTCCAACAATGAAGAAAACTCTCGATGAATTTTTCATGTTGAGAGCGCTTGAGTCGACGGTTTTCCCCGGGACGGATCCCTTCTTTCTCAGAGATTTGGTTGCTAAGGCAAAAATGAAATCTTTCAAGAAAAACGAGATTCTCTTTAAGGAAGGCGACATTGGTGATCTGCTTTACGTTGTTCGAAAAGGTTCAGTAAAGATTAGCAAAAAGAATGCGAGAGGCGTCGACATTACTGTTTCATATGTACCAGCTGGGCACGTCGTAGGAGAAATGGCTCTTCTGTCGGCGGACGATGTGCCTCGAAGTGCTACTGCGTCAGCAGCGGTCGCCTGCGAAACCATCTTGATCGAAAAATTAGATTTTCAAGAGCTTCTGAAGAGAAACTCGGGAGTGAGAAGCCAGATTGAAGAAATCACGAATCTCAGAAGGGTGCAGAATATTAGAAGTGAGCTCAATCACTCGACTGGCGCACTTCTAGACTTCATTATGTTGGAGGGCGTGACCGATGCCGATAATATTTTGATTATTGATTCGGATTTGTGCGTCGGCTGTGACAATTGTGAGAAAGCTTGTGCGGCAACTCATGGTGGAAATAGTCGATTGGATCGCAAGGGAGGTAAATCATTAGCGTCAATCCAGATCCCCATTTCTTGTCGTCACTGTGAAAATCCGCTCTGCATGACGGATTGTCCTCCAGATGCCTTAACGCGAAAACCAAATGGCGAAGTTGTTATTCTAGATTCTTGCATAGGTTGTGGGAATTGTGTGCACAACTGCCCGTATGGCGTTATTCAACTGGTGAAAGATCGCGAAGAGGATGATGTGCCGATGCTCCTTCAGTTGTTTGGAATCAAATCGAAAAAGAAAAAAGAGGCGGGACCCGCGAAGGCAGCGAAATGTGACCTTTGCCAGACGATTCCCTCTGGCCCTGCTTGCGTTCGTTCATGCCCAACGGGCGCAGCGCTCAGAGTTAATCCACGCGATATGGTGAAGGCCTTGAAGGAAGAAATTTCGTAGTATGCAGGCAGAAAGTTTCTTTAGTTATAATAAATATCGCTGGTTGAAGGCCAACCTCTTCGGACTTCTTATTTTGACAGCGATCTATCTGATCTATCGACCGATTGGAGGTCCAAGCGGCAGCACGGTTTATGGGTATTTTGTCGGTATACTTTCTGCTGCCGCGATTTTTTATCTCATGTGGTATGGCATCAGAAAGAGATCGTACCACTCAAGTGGGACAACCTTGAAAGGATGGTTGTCTGCCCATGTTTGGCTCGGCATTTCTCTTCTTTGGGCGGTTCCATTGCATTCAGGTTTTCGCGTAGGATTGGATGTTCATGGACTGACCTATATCTTGATGTCGATCGTTGTTTTGACTGGAATCTGGGGCTCGATCAATTACAAAATTCTGGCTCCACAGATCGGTTCTCACCGAGGTGGAGGCAGTCTGAAGAATTTATTCGAGCAATTCCATATGTACTCATCCAATATCGCACAAGCCTGCCAGGAGAAAAGCGATCGACTTCTGAATTTGCGAAATCAAGCTGAGGTTGTGTTGCCAGAATCACTGGTTAAAATTCTCTGTCGGTCAATTGTACATGGGCCAAATGAAAAAAAACTTGCCGAACTCGTTGCCAAGCTTCCTGATTCGGAGAAATCTGACGGTTTAAGTATATTGCAGCTCTGCGAGAAAAAACGGAGTCTGGCCATTCAGATTCAAAAGGAAATCAGAGTTTCTGCTCAAATCAGACTGTGGTTGCTCGTGCATTTGCCTGTCTCTTTTGGGTTGATGATCGCGCTTATGATTCATATCATAACGGTGTTGCTCTATAGATAATTTATGAAGCTTCTTCTTGTAACAACTATCATAGGGCAGAACGGAGCAAGATCTTCTAGTCGAAGTGAATTCGATAAGCGCCAAGTCGTCGTTGGACGCGGTGCCGCGTCTGATATTCGAATTGAAAGTCGATATATTTCGCTGAAGCATTTCGTGCTTTACGAGAGAGATAGTGAGTTAGTCGTCGAAGATTTTGGTTCGTTGAGTGGGATCTTAGTCAATGGATCTTTGGTCAACCAAAAGTCTCTTTCGGCGGGAGACCTAATTACAGCTGGAGATTCTGTTTTTACGGTTGTTCGATCTGCGGCGCCATTTGAGATTTCTTTGACCGTCGATAGGAGCCAGCCATTAGATCAAAGATCGCAGGTGGAACAGAATTTAAGTCGTTTAGATCCTACAAAAAAGTTGTCGATGGCGACGATTCTTTCTGGCGCAACGGTGTTGATGATCATTCTTGGCTTTTTCATTTATCCTTTGACACAAAAATCCAGAGATAGCTGGAGTCCTGGGCCTCTGTCATCGGCACATCGAGTGCTCGAACGAAATTGTTCGAGTTGCCATGCAGGAGATTTTTCAAAAATCACCGATGAGAAATGTCTTTCATGCCATACAATGAGCGATCACGCTCAGCGGGAGGTGGAAGACACTCGCTTATGTGTTGATTGCCATGCGGAACATCGAGGAGAGGGTAGCCTGAAGTTGCGCAGCTCAGAATTCTGCGTCACTTGCCATCAATCCCTCCAGTCGCAATTGAAGAACCAAGGCAAAACTAAAACGACGGAATTAAAGAATGTGAAAAATTTCGATTTACATCCGGAACTGCGACGACGATATGCGGACGATGATGGAACTCGGGATTTCAAATTCAGTCATGCGGTACATATGGAGCCCAACCTCGCCACGCGCGATTCTGAGAAAACTTTGCAATGCGCGAGCTGTCATGAGCTAAGTGCAGATGGTCGATCAATTCTGAAGATTGATTTTGAACGACACTGCCATGATTGTCATAGTTTGGAATTTGAAGAGAAGTTGCCAGGAAAGGAACTGTCACACGGAAAAAACGAATTGGTATATAAGACGCTCCTTCAATATCAGAACGGTCTGACGGAATCTGTTGAACGTGTCGAAGATGGCGTATTTAATCGAACCACCTGTATTCTCTGTCACGAGGTAAAAAAGAGTAGCCGGAATTCGCCGAGTGGGGGGCATTTTGAAGTTGTCCGACCTCAGTTTCAGCTGGGGAAATTTGAAGATTCAATGAAAATTCATCGCTCTCATCAGGCGGCATCCTGTGAAAGTTGCCATCTTGGTGCATTTGAATCTGAGTTAGCGCGAGACGATCTGCGGCCGTCATTTGCGGCTTGCAGAGAATGCCATTCTAGTGAGAAAAAAACGGGTAAGATTCAATCTTCATGTAGCTTCTGCCATGGATACCATCGGGGTTTGTCGTTCGATTCTGAAAAACCTCGTTTGATGCGAGCGAAGTGATCTCATTCAGTAATTTAATTCAACGCTGGAGCTCTGAACATCTTGTTTGTAGAATTGCTGCATGGCTTTGGGAGAAATGAATCGACAGAGAGATATTGATAGAGCGGAGGGTATTTTGTCTGATGAGAGTATTCACCGCCAGTGGGTGGGCGGATACCGAACTCCAGACAACGATCTCTTCTATGATGAAGCCTTTGAATTTATTTTTTCACATCTCGAAAATAAGCCGAGCAAGAATTTATTTTTGGATATTGGATGTGGCAGTTGCGCGCAATCCATGCGGTTGGCAAAAAGGGGGTATCAAGTACTGGGAGTCGATTTATCGCCCGCTGTTTTGAAGTTGGCCGAACGAGTATTGGCAGAAAAAGGTTATAACGATCAAGTCTCTTTGCAGCAGCAAAATCTGACAGAGCTCAAGCTGGAGGAGCAGTCAATTGACTGTATTTTAGTCTGGGGTGTCTTAATGCATGTGCCAGAAGTAGAAAAGGCTATCTCAGAAATTTCGAGAGTGCTGAGAGTTGGCGGAGAAGTCGTGGTCAGCGAAGGCAATATGCGTTCAGTGGAGTCGATTTTTTTTAGAGGAATTCGAAAGATATTTGGAAGCAAAAAAATTCGTTATAACGAAACTCCAGCTGGAATGGAATCTTGGATTCAAATGCCCACTGGAATCCTGCTTTCAAGGCATGCGCGCGTAGAATGGTTGATTTCGGAATTTAACAGACATGGGCTGATCTTGAAGATAAGGCATCCAGGGCAGTTTACTGAATTGTATACAAAATTTTCTTATTCATTTGTCCGGAGAATGATTCACGGCTGGAATCGATTTTGGTTTCGTCATGTGCGAAACTCTGATTTGGCCTACGGGAATATTCTGATTTTTAAAAAAATAAAATGATCTTTCTTGGCCGCTCGACATTAAGACTTTAAGATCGAGGTGGATGAAGGGGAGAGAACAATTTTTCGTTCTGCTGCTTTGCGTTTTAGTTCAAGCGGCCTGTACACAATCACACGAAGGTCGATCTGGTGGCCTTGCTTCGGCTGATTTTAACTGCGACGGAGACTGTGCGAATCAAAACCTGTCATTGGCAGAAGTTGAGACGATTTTGAAGCATGCAGTGATTGCGGCCGAACAACTTGGCGTTCGCGCAACGATATCGATTGTCGATCGTGTTGGTAATGTTCTGGGCCTGTATCAAATGTCGGGGGCTTTAACTTCGGCGACAGTGGATGGTCAAATCGGCGCTCAAGGTGGACTGGAGGCACGGTCAGTTCCAACGGCATTGGTGGCGATTTCTAAGGCTGGAACTGGCGCTTATCTCAGCAGTCAGGGCCAGGCTTTTTCCACTCGAACCGCTAGCCAGATCATTCAAGAGCATTTTAATCCTGGTGAACTGAATACTTCTGGCGGACCTCTTTTTGGAGTTCAGTTTTCGCAATTTCTTTGCAGTGATGTGACTGTGAGAAATCCGACTTTTGCTGATGGCCGAAGTTCTGGCAGCAAATGGTCTTATTCAGGAACAATCGGCCCACGGTTTTTGCCGCTCGGGCTGTCTGGAGATCCAGGTGGAATTCCGCTCTATGAGAACGGAGATCTCGTCGGTGGAATTGGAATTGAAGTTGATGGCGCCTATCGTATTGATCGAAATATTTTAGATAGGGATGATGATGTTGAAGAGCGAATCGCTTTGATGGCGAGTGTGGGTTTTGAAGCGCCATCTCAACGGGTGGCTCCAAATGTGAATGTCGGAAAATCTCTGAGATATACCGATTTAGGATATGAAGATCTCGCACCTCTCGCAGCCTCAGATATCACTCTTGATTCCGGTGGTTTCATTTCGGTCACCGAATTCACCAATGGAACGCCGAGAGCTGGATCCGTTTTTGGCACGGCAGAATCAGGAGTATTGAAAACAACTCGTGCGCAAGTGCCGGCAGCGATTTTAGTGAGAGACGATGCGACGAATCGATATGGCACGCGCGCTGGCACCGCGCTCAGTGGCGGAGTTGAGTTGACTGCGGCAGAGGTGGATGATCTGCTTGATAGCGTGCTGTTGACGGCCAGACGAACGCGCGCCGCCATTCGACGGCCGCTCAGCTCTTACGCTCAAGTGAGCATATGGATTGTGGACTCCGTTGGAGTTCCACTTGGCTTTGTTCGCACTCCCGACGCTCCTGTTTTCGGTATTGACGTTGCCCTACAAAAAGCTCGTACGGCAGCTTTTTTTTCATCGACAGACGCAGGCTCGGCTCTTCAAAGTGCGGGCTTTGGAGATTATGTGACTGCAGCGAGAACTTTACTCGGTGCTGATGCATTGACCGGGCTTTATGCTTTCACTGATCGTGCGGGAGGAAACTTGTCTCGTCCGTTTCTTGCAGATGGAATTTCGGGCACATCCCATGGCCCATTTTCTTTGCCGTTTCCTGGTGTGACTTCAGCAACGAATACGTGGAGTCCATTCAATACTGGTTTGCAGTTTGCGATTGTTGAAACGAATTTATTTAAATCATTGGGGCCTACGACTTTTCCGCAGTCGTGTGCAGAAGGCGCGATCGCCTCAAGACTTGCCGGAGGAATTCAGATTTTTCCGGGATCTGTGCCGCTTTATCGAGGGCAAACTTTGATTGGTGCAATTGGCATTAGTGGTGATGGAATTGATCAGGATGATCTCATCGCTTTTTATGGCGCTAGTCGGCAGGGATTGGATTATGCCGGTCATACGTCGACGGGTGATGCAACTCTTGGATTTCAAGCGCCGAAAGAGATTCGAGCCGATCGCATCGTTTTGTCAGAAAAAGGACTTCGGTTGCGTTATGTAAATTGTCCGGAATCTCCATTTTTGGGTGTGAAAAAGCAGAGTATTTGTGATGGTCTCTGATCGATATATTCGTTTTTTTTCAACAACGCTGTGGGCCTTTCTGTGTGCAGCATTGTTGAGCTGTGATGTAACTGCGGAAGGTGTCTTTATTCCGAGAAAGCCGGGCCGTCCGCTGCCATCCAAGATTCAAAAATCTGAATCAGAGGATATTCCCGACATAGAGTCTTCAGCATCTGATTTCACGACGATTCCTGATCGATGGAGGCATTATTACGGAGGCCATTGGTATGATCCTTACAATACCAATATTTTAAAGGGGGATCTTCCGATCTTTGGATCTCAAAAAAATCCATGGTTTCTGGAGCTGGGAATTACTTCACAATCTTTGGGCGAATGGCATGATATTCCAGTTCCTGTCGGTGGAGCCTCTACAAATAGAGAGGATTCAATCAATCTCTTCGGTGATGGCCAGCAATATATCTTCAATCAAAATTTCATTTTTTTGATTTCTCTTTATCAAGGGAATACGAGTTTTAAACCGCCGAATTTTGAACTGCGATTTTCTCCGGTCTTTAATGTCAATTATGTGGGGGTCAATGAAACAGGATTGCTCAATATCAATCCAGGAAAAGGGCTCACGCGCGAGGACCACCATTTTGGCGTAGAGGAATTTTTCGCAGATATTCATTTGGCAAATATTTCAGATCGATATGATTTTATTTCGTCGCGTATAGGCATTCAGAAATTTAATGCTGATTTCAAAGGATTTCTGTTTTTCAGCGCAGAACCGGGCCTTAGAATTTTTGGAAATGCAGATTCTAATCGATGGCAATATAATCTGGCGTATTTTCGAAGGCTTGAGAAAGATACAAACTCAGGAGTGAATGTTTTTTTAGAAGATAGACATGAAGATGTTTTTGTCGCGAATGTCTTTCATCAGGACTTACCAGCGCTCGGACATACCCTAGAATTTTCTGTCGTTCATCGAGAAGATCGCGCCGGGGATGAACCTGATCGATACAACAATAATGGATTTCTTGTGAGGCCTGCTTCGATAGGTGATGAGCGTCCTAAAAATATTTCGTCGACCTATCTGGGCCTCAATGGGGATGGACATTTAGGTCGCTTGAATCTCAGCGAATCATTTTATTTTGTATTCGGTGATGAGTCGCATAATCCCATCGCCGGACGTAAGACAGATATAAGAGCATGGCAGTCGGCTGTGGAGACATCCTATGACTTTGATTGGATCAGAGCGAGATTCTCTTTCTTTTGGGCTTCTGGAGATGATGATCCTTTTGATGACACAGCTGGTGGATTTGATGCCATATCTGACAATCCTCAGTTTGCGGGAGCTGATAATTCATATTGGCAGAGGCAGGGTATTCCGTTTATCGCGGGTGGTGGTGTTAATCTTGTAAATAGAAATAGTTTGTTGGCCAATCTTCGCTCAGGAAAAGAAGAAGGCCAGTCGAATTTTGTAAACCCTGGTTTGAGGCTTTTGAATGTGGGTTTGGATTTGGACATTACTCCAAAGCTCAAGCTGGTTAATAACTTTAATTTTATACAGTTTGATGATCCAAGTGTCTTGCGTGCGTTGCGCCAGGATGCAGAGCTTGAAGAGAATATTGGATATGATTTCTCATCAGGAATGGTTTATAGACCCTTTCTTAATAATCATCTTCAACTCAAAGCGGGAGTTGCGCTTTTTGTTCCTGAGGATGGTTTTGAAAAATTATTTGGTGACGATTTGCGGTATCAAGCTTTCGGTGAGCTGATTTTGCAGTATTGATTTGTGCTGATGAGCGTTGGAGTAGATGTGACAAAGCAAGTTCTGATCAGAGCAGTTATCTTTTTTATGACCTGTAACGAGATTTTTGCCGTGGATCGAAAGGATATCGGCTGCCTGGATTGTCACTCGAAGACAGATTCGTCGTCGATGCACATGTCCGATAGTGTCGAGATTGCCTGCACGTCTTGCCATGGCGGAAATGGCGAGGTGAGAGCGCATCAGTATGAAAAAAATTCTCCAGGCTGGCGAGATGCAATGAAGAGCGCTCATATTCTTCCGAAGCACCCTGAGAACTGGAAAACCTCGGCAAATCCGAAAGATTCTTTTGCAAAAGTTTTGGATGAGTCTGCAGAATTTGTTAAATTTGTGAATCCCGGCGATCTTCGAGTAGCACGTGAGACTTGCGGTGAATGCCATCTGAGCGAGGTGCATGCAGTGGAGCGTAGCCTCATGACGACATCCGCGATGTTGTGGGGAGGCGCCGCGTACAACAACAATATTTTGCCATTTAAAAAATATATTTTGGGCGAGAGCTACGACCGAGATGGAAAAGCTCGAGAAGTCACTTCGCAGCCGAATCAATCAGCCGAGGCCCGAGGCGCCTTGAAGAAATTGATGCCGCTTCCTTCGTGGGAAGTCATCAAGCCCGGAGATGTTTTTAGAATTTTTGAACGTGGTGGAATTTCGATTCGATCTACTTTTCCTGAAATTGGAAATCCAAGCCCGTTTGAAGATTCTGGACGCCCTGATATTCGAGCCTCAAACCGTGGGCCAGGCACTGGAGCTCGAATTGCTGTTCCGTTGATCAATATTCATAAGACACGTTTGAATGATCCGCATCTTTCGTTGCTCGGCACAAATGATCATCCCGGAGATTATCGAAGCTCGGGTTGCACGGGATGCCATGTCGTTTATGCGAACGATCGAGATGCTAAACACTCAGGACCATATGCGGCATTTGGGCACGATGGAAAATCTCAGTCGAAGGATCCGATGATTCCGCACGATGAAAGTGGGCATCCGCTCAAGCATCAGTTCACAAAAGCAATTCCAACAAGCCAGTGCATGGTTTGTCACATGCATCAACCCAATATGTTCGTGAATACTTACTTAGGATACACGATGTGGGACTACGAATCTGATGCCAAATTCATGTGGCCAGAAAAGCAAAAGTATCCCAGCCACAGCGAGATTTTTAAATCGATGACACATAATCCTGAAGAAGCTGCGACTCGAGGAAAATGGACAGATATTGATTTTCTAAGAAAAGTGAGCGACCTGAATCCGCAACTGCAGCATACACAATTTGCCGACTATCACGGCCACGGATGGAATTTTAGAGCTGTATTCAAAAAAGATCGAAAAGGGCATCTCTTGGATAAAAATGGAAAAATAATCTCGTTTGATGATCCAGAAAAGTTCAAGAAGGCAGTTCACTTAGCGGACATACATCTTGAGAAAGGCATGCACTGCGTGGATTGCCATTTCGGGCAAGATTCGCACGGAGATGGACATATTTATGGTGAAGTCGCTCAAGCTGTGGAGATTGATTGCATTGATTGTCATGGCACCGTCAGTGCGCGAGCCAATCTCAAGGCATCTGGACCTGCCGCGAAGGCTGGTAAGGATTTTAGTTTTCTGAAAACTCAATTCGGTGAAACTCGATTTAGATGGAGAGATGGAAAGCTCTTTCAGAGATCGAGTCTCACAAAAGGCTTAGAGTGGAAGGTTCCTCAGGTTGTCGATACGGTGAATCCGAAGAGTTTGGATTATAATCCAAAGTCTGCGAGGGCCAAGCTCGTGAAGGAACTTTCTGGAAATCAACTGGCTCATCTGAACTCCAAGATGACTTGCTTTAGTTGTCATAGTTCCTGGATTACGAGTTGTGCCGGATGCCATCTTCCCATTCAAGCGAATTGGAAACAGGATTCAAAACATTACGACGGAAAGACAACTCGAAATTGGGCGAGTTATAATCCTCAAGTCGCGAGAGATGATGTTTATCAGTTAGGGCTTCACGGTACCGTGAAAAATTATCGTATTGCTCCAGTGCGTTCATCGTCTGCACTCATTCTCAGCTCTCAAGACAGCAATCGGCAAAAAATTTATATTCAACAACCTCCGACTTCTGCCGCGGGATACAGTTCGCAAGCCTTTGCCCCACATTTTCCTCATACAGTCAGAAAGACTGAAACGAAGAACTGCACCGATTGTCATATTTCAGAGAAGAACGATAACAATGCAATTTTGGCGCAGCTGTTTCTCTTTGGAACGCAGTTTATGAACTTCATGGGCTTTCATGCGTGGGTTGCTACGGGTGAGAAGGGTCTCGAGGCTGTTCAGGTGACCGAGTGGGATGAGCCGCAGGCAGTCATCGGTAGCTATTTGCATCGCTATGCGTATCCAGATTATTTCAAAGCACATCAAGATCACTCCCAGGAACTGCAGATCGCTCACCACCATCATGCTTCTTCTGGATCTGTAAATACAATTCAATTGAGAGGCGAGTATCTGCATACCACTGCCGGTCGTGGCGGATATCGAATTTATGACGTTGCGAATATTGCGAATAAAGGTTTTTCAGAGCGAATTGTCACGGCGCCAGTTTCACCTCTTGGCCAGAACACCTATGTGCCGACCAAAAATGCGGTTGGTTTTGTTTTGCCAACGAATATGCCTGTGGCGCCTTTTCGCGAGCAACTTCCTGAGAACAAAGAAACTCCCATGCATCCCATCTATCACTATGCTTTGATCGCCGATGCTGAAGAGGGACTCATTCTTGTGAATGTCGATACTTTGCAAGATGGCGATCCGACGAATAATTTCTTAGAACGAGCATTGACGTGGAATGAGAATAATATTTTGACTGGCGCATCTTATATCACGATGGCGGGCACGCGTGTTTTTATTTTGACGAAAACGCATGTGGTTATTCTGAACGTAGAAGACCCACTTAAACCAAAAGTCATTTCCAATGTTGAATACGATCATCCAAAATCAATTGCGATTCAGTTTCGCTACGCATTTGTTTTAGATCGTGCGGGATTTCATAGCCTCGACATCACCAATATTGAAAAGCCCGTGAAGGTTAAAAGCGCAGATCTCGCTCTGTCTGATGCGCGTTCGATTTATTTAGCGAGAACCTATGCCTATATAGCCGCGGGACGCGATGGTCTCGTGATTGTGGACATTGAACGCCCAGAGAAGCCTTTCAAATATACAACTTTTACGGCTGACGGAAGAATGAATGATTGTAGCGACGTTAAGGTGGCAACGACGAATGCCTCTTTGTTTGGATACGTCGCCGATGGAAAGAATGGATTGTGGATTTTGCAGTTAACAGACCCAGAGCGAGTTCCTGCTTTTTATGGATTTTCTCCTGAAGTAAAGCCAATGGTGATTGCGCATCGAACGACGGAGGGGCCTGCCTTAGCTCTTTCCAAACCACTCGATCGAGATCGTGCGGTTGATGAGACGGGTCATCAGGTGAGCATCTTTGGTCGCATTGGATCTCGTCCATTTAATCTTGATGAAATGCAGAGATTTTATCTGACGAAAGATAAAAAGATTTACCGGGTCAGAGATCAGTAGACGTCGTGTCGTGCTGCGCAGACGCAGTTTGTGGTTCTGCCTCTAAGTGGTTGTAGTTGTTTTGGTTGTCGCGGTGCACATCTAATTATCGCGGTGCGCAGCGTTTTCAGCGGCGATAGACTACTTGATGCATGGAATTAACCATAGGGAGAGAGAGTTATGGGCTTGAGAATAGCCAGTAATCTTCTTTCTTTAAGCGCGCAACGGGCGTTTGGGCTGACGACGAAGGCGATCAATCGCTCTCTGCAGCGGATAGCGTCTGGTCAGCGCATTAATTCTTCGCGCGATGATGCTGCTGGCTTGTCTGTAGCGACGGGCATTGATGCGCAGCGTCGAGGTTATTTACAGAATATTCGAAATATCAATCAAGCCTTCGGATATCTAGAGACAGCTGAAGGAGCTCTGTCAGTTCAGGCGAGTTTGTTGCAGCGAATGAGAGAACTCGCGATGCAGGCGAGCACCGGTACCCTTTCAGATGATGGCCGCGGTTACTTGGATACAGAATTCCAGTCATTGATGAAAGAATTCAATCGTCTGACCGATCAGACGCAGTATAGCGGGATCAATCTTCTCGACGGAAGTTCGTCAAGTATCTCATTGCAAGTGGGGACGAGAAAGAATGACTCCATCAGTTTCTTGCTGCCGAGTCTCAAACCGAGTGGTGTATTCGTGCAGACTGTGACCGCTGGAACGGGTACGTTTCAAACAACCATCGCGATCGCTGCTGACACAAATCCCTCATTCGTCACTCACACTGATGTAAACGGAGATGGCGAGATTGATCTGATTAGTTCAAGTACCACGAGTGAAAATGTGAGCATCTATATTGGTAACGGAAATGGTACTTTTGCAGATCGTACAACCATTCAAGTCGGGAACGATCCATACTGGGTTGCCCCAACGGATCTAAATGGCGATGGAAATATCGATTTGGTATCCACTGACCTTTCGACGAACAGCCTAAGTATTTTGATGGGTAATGGAAATGGAACATTTCAAGCTCGTCGAACAATAGCCACCGGCACCCAACCGATTAATGTGGTCGCAAAGGATCTGAATCGGGATGGTAAAATTGATCTTTTCACATCTGACTATGCTGGCGATACAATCAGTATTTTGTTGGGAAATGGAAATGGAACTTTCCAAACTAGAACCACTATTGCTTCGGGTGCTAGGCCCCGCGGCTTGGCGATTGAGGATGTCAATGGAGACGGGGCCTACGATATAATCAATGCTGCATACACAGATAGTGTTGTGAGTGTTTCTCTTGGAAACGGAAATGGCACATTTGCAACACGCACAACTTTCGCTATGGGCACTAACGCTGTAGGTTTGCAAATAGTTGATGTCAATGGTGACTCAAATCTTGATATGTTAACTGGCGATTATAGCGCGGGTACCGTGAGCATACGTCTTGGCAATGGAAATGGCACTTTTGCTTCTCGAAGCACTTATCGAACGGGTTCAGATCCTTATGGATTCATTGCATCTGACATGAATGGTGATGGAATTCTAGATATTATGTCGGGCGGACCCACCTCTGGAATTTTCCATGTCGCGATTGGAAATGGAGACGGCACTTTCAGAATTAGAACAACCGTCAGTTTGGTCAATGGGCCAACCTCGATCGCAGCGACTGATATAAATGGCGATGGAGTCCCTGATATTGTCGTCAATAGTTCTTCAAGTGGAACGGCCCTCAGTATTTCGATTGGAATCGGTGAATCTGTGACATCGCCGGTCACACTCTCGATGGCTACCCAGGAAGATGCAGAGGACGCGCTAGAAGTATTGGATACGGCGATAGGAACTGTAAATTCAGCAAGGGCAGATATTGGAGCAATACAAAACAGGCTTGGCTTTGAGTCGTCGGTGATCCAGACAACCATCGAGTCTTTGAGTTCTGCTAAATCACTCATTATGGAAACGGACTACAGCAGTGAGCTGGCAGAATACGTGCGTTTGAACATTATGCAGCAAGCTGGAATCTCGGTTCTCGCGCAAGCCAATATGAATGCCAATTTAGCACTAAAATTACTGAAAACATTGTAAGCTATTTGTGATCGATAAATCTCTTTGGAGAAAATCGAGGAAGATCTAAAGAAGAAATTTCCCCATTTATAGATTTCGCAAGCGTCACAGCTCCAGATGGAATATAAACGAGTCCCTTCGAAGCAAATGCCGCAAAAATGAAAATATTTTGAATTAATTCTCCTGTTCGGGTGAATGCATTGCCGATCAGCGGCTCCATTCCCGGAACATTCGATCGATATTGAATCCATGTTGAGTCGATCGACAAGCTGTCGATATTCAGTTGAGGCATAATCGATTTCAATTTTTCAATCAGCTGTATGGAGTCTTCTTCGCGATGGGCCAGATCATTGGCATGTCGATCGTAGGTCGCTCCTATTTGATGCAGACCGTTTCCCAAATCCGGAGTGATGAAACCATCGAAACATAAAATGGTTCGTAGTTTTGGCGTTGCATTTCGAATCATGGCGAGTTGCCCTCGAACTTTGCGAAAAGGAAGCCAGCTTAATTGATCGAGAGCAGAGATTTCATAGGCGTTACAAAAGACCACACGATCAGCAGCAATTTTTTTACCGGCAGAAGTTTCGATCCAAGAAGATGAGCTGGAAAACCCAAAATTATTTACTTCAACGAGTGGTCTCCAGTCGATCTCGCTGGAAGAGCTGATAAGAAACTTGCAGTAGTCGGTGATATCTATCCACATCGCGCGACTCATCCATACAGCCGGGTGATTCAGTTCAATTCCTGAAATTTCAGATGCCTCGGAGCCACTGACCAATTTCATCCAATCAGCCGACAGTCCGTGGTTTTCTATCGCACGAGTCCATCGATTTTCGTCCCCAGAGGTCTGTAATAATTTAAGAGATCCGCAAGATGCGTGGCGGATCTCTGGGTTCGACATGATGATCTCCGAAAGATACTTCCAACCCTCGACGGCTAGGCGACTGATCGGCGCGGGAATAGACGACACCGTTGGATAGGTAATCGCCGCTCGGTTGCCAGAGGCCTGCGCTGCTAAGGTTGGATGTCGATCGACAAGTGTGACCTTCCAGCCGCGCTTTGAACATTCATAGGCCATCTGACAGCCAGAAAGCCCAGCACCCACGATAATGATGGAGGGCTTGGAACTTTTAGCCACCGATGATTCCTTTCAGCATATCTCGTTTTCTTCCGAATCCTTTAAATTTTTCAACCGTGAAGCCAGCCGCCTGCAGATTTCTTTTTACCCATCCAGCTGAGGTATAAGTTGCGGCTGTTGTTCGATCTTTCGAAATATTTACAAGCTTTTGAAAAATTTCAGAGCTCCACATTTCTGGATTTTTACGAGGAGCAAATCCGTCTAAAAACCAGGCATCAATTTTTAATTCAGTTGGAATCTGATCCAGCATTTCAAATGCATCACCAATTGCGAGAATGAGTGAGATATTTTCATTTTCAAATTCGAATCGGTGGAGGCCGTTAGTCGGCGCGCCTGAATATTGGGATAGAAATTCATTTTTGATTGTTTCCAGCTCCGGCCATCTCGTCATTACGGCTGAAATGGTCGTCGCTGTCAGAGGATATTTTTCAAAGCTGAGATAGTTTAGTTTTTCAGTCTTTTTAAAATCTGAGAATTTTTTCCAAAGATCAAAGGTTGCAAAAAAATTTAAACCAGTGCCGAAGCCCAGTTCCCCAATCGTGAAAGACTCAGATGCCTGAGCCCATCGGTCTGGTAATGCGTTTTGCCCAAGAAAAACGTAGCGGCTTTCTGCAAGACCGTCTTCATCGGCGAAAAAAATATCATCAAATTCAGTTGAGAAAGGATAACCTGCTTGATTGACTTGTGTGGGCATAAGACCAGCGACTATACATGAAAGTCCTAAAAAGTACTCAACGTCTCTATGAAGTCGGTGTATGTGAGGCCTATGTATTCAATTGTATTGATGAGTGTTTTGATGACGGTCGATCCGTGTTCGCCTGATGCTGGAAATATTGCCGAGACCATACCAGCACCTGTGGAACATGCCCAAATTGTTAAGGATTTGCTGCAGTTGCGAACTCTGGATGGCCGCCGAGTGGTGGACAGTCTAAAACCAGAATTTGACGCGGAGATTAAAAAACTTTTTCAGGTGGACCCTCGAAAAATATCTAAGCTCGAGCAGTTTTATGGTCTTTTGTATTTCTTAGCGAAATATAGAACGCTCAAAGATGTCGAAGTGTCTTTTAATCCTGAAGATGTCTATAAGCTGTTGCTTTCGAGCAAAGTTTTTTCGAGCCCCACAATCCCCAAACAGGTCGCTGGAGTGCAATTGAAATGGAACAAACAGATTGAGCGAGCAGCTTATGACGTAAAGTTTCATCAGCCGGAAGTCCGCTTAGAGTTAAATAACGGCAAAGGATTCTCAAGTTTTCGAGAGGGCTTGTGTCAGACAGCTCGTGAATTGAGGTTTTATGGTGGCTTTAGCTTTGTCATCGATTTGAATAAAAAAGATCATATTTTTGCTAGTGAATTTAAGAATGTTGATTTGTTCGGGACGTTTGGATCTCGAGGTGTCGTCGATGTAGATATCCAATTTGTTTCATTGAGATCAGTAGAGTTTTTGAATGGATCTCCCTTTGGTGTTGTTCGCGCAAAAGTTTCAAAGAAAGAATTTGAAGTGAATGAGCACTCAATGCTGCTTCAGTTGGTCACTTCTATGGTGACAGATAAATCGACTCAACCCATCGATTGGTGACGAAGACTCTGAAAATGTTGAACCATCTGCAGCGCCCGTTCGTTTTGGGGTTCTGTCCGAGAAACTTGCTTAGCGATATCAAAAGCTTGAGGTGTATTTTTATTCATGTGGTGTGCAACTGCGAGATCAAGACGTGCCTCCGTATATGATGGCAAAATCTGCAATGCTTTTTCGAATGCGTCGATAGCCTTGAGTGGAATCTGCAGATGGAGATAGCAAAGGCCTTGATTTTTGAGAGCCAAAAATGAATCAGGATGTTTTGTCAGCAGATTCTGAAATATATTAACGGCTTGTAGAAATTTTTTCTGTCGCATAAATCCCACTGCGAGATTCAGTAAAGAGTCATGGTCGTCTGGTTTGATCTTCAGACATTCGTCAATCATTCGACGGCTTTCATCGAATTGGCCGAGTTCCATCAATGCATATGCCAGATTGGCGAGAACTTTTATTTCAGTCGGATTGAGTTCGCGAGCCTTTGTGAGAACGTCGACTGCAGACTGCATTTGCCCCGCTTGAATGTATTCCGCAGAGAGATCTAAGTGAGCCTTCCAGTCTTTAGGATTCTCTTTGATCTTTTGCTCGCCATAATTCTGATAGAACTGCCGCTTCTGTCTTGAACGTTCCTCGAGCGGCGTATATCCGTAGTGGTGAAAAATAAGCGACGATGCATTAATTTTTGCTTTGAGCGACGGATCAATCATTTCGTGCAACTTGCCGCGCCAACGAATATGCGGCAGATTTCTGAAAATTCTGACCATTCGTTCTTCGTAGTAGCCCGGGAAATTTTGCTCTTCTTCGGCGTATTCACCTTTACAGGGAATGAATCCGCTCACGGCTGGATTGACTATATAATTGCGTCTGACAATCGAGATCGCTTCGTACTGAGAATCTGAGTTGATGTCTTGAATAATTCTTCTCCAAGTCTCGATGTCTCTGTCCGCAATTCTTTCATCGGCGTCGAAGCTTAAAATCCAGGGCTGTTTGGCTAGCGTGATTGTTTGATTGCGCGCATCTCCAAAGTTATCTCTCCAAGGAATCGCAAAATATTCGAGCTTTCGATCTTGGCTATTGATTTGCGAAAGCATTGCAAGAGTTTTGTCACTCGACCCGGTATCAGCAATAATAATTTGATCAGCAAGTTTTGAGATACACGAGATGCATCCGTTTAACCAACGTTCTTCATTCTTGACGATTAAACATGCAGATATCACTGGAGCTTCCAGAATAACACTGCTTTTGAAACAGCAAAAGATAAGGGAGAGTAAAGACTACGGGTTCATTTCATTCGCTTCGTTACTGCGCCCCAAGTGTGCTTAAATAAAAAATGATGCGATACGTCAGCTTGAATGCAGAAAGTTTGTGAGCCCAAGTCGAATCATCATGACAGCAATGGCAGCTAGAAAAAGTGCCATGACTTTTCCAAATGCCCTCGCACCGGCAGCTCCCATCAAACTCACGAGTTTATCGGCCCGACGAAAGGCGATCCAGGTGAGGCCCAGATTTACCAGGAGGGCAAACAGCGTGATGAGAACTCCATGATTATCCGCAGAAATAAGAATCGTCGTCAGCGCGGCAGGTCCAATCATCAATGGAATTCCGATAGGAACAATTCCAATTTCAGGTCCCTGATTGGCGCGCATTCGATAACCAGCAAATGCGAGATCAGCGATTGAGATGACAAGAAGCACGATGCCCCCAGCGATTCGGAAATCGTTTTCATTAATGCCGAGAAGCAGAAATATTGAGCGTCCTGTAAAAAGGAAAACAATAGAGACGACCAATGCGCCTACAGTTGCGTGAGTAATCACCTGTCTTCGTTCTTCAATTTTCAGGCTATCAGTGAGATTAATGAAAACAGGGAGGATTCCCAGTGCATCTATCGCAACAAAAAGTGCTACAAAACTCTTAAAAAAATTTTCGATAAGCGGTGTCATTCGGCTAACCTAGAAAGTTCAGTCTGACATCGATGAAGTGGGTTAAGCAAAGCTAAGTTTTTCATTTTTCTCTCCAGATTTTCTGCTCGGCGCATTGCGGCATTTTTTATCGCAGTCGCTTTGCCGAGAGCATTGCTATCTTGTAAAAACTGCAGTTTTTCAATTCCAGTCACAATTGACGGGATGCCATTTTTAAAAAAAGCTCGAAAGGCGATGAGTACAGGAAAGTATAAAGCGATCGTCGTGATAAATTTCGTCAGGCTTACAGTGAGATAGGAGTCGGCAATGATGATTGATCCAACGACATTGGACCCCACCGCTCCAAGAATCCAGACGTTGAGTTCGGGGACCACCCAATTTCTCTGAGTATGAAACGGCGTGTTTTGCTGTGCGAATTCAAGCGCCTCAGATGGTGAACCAAAAAGACCTTTGTTCGCAAGTGTCCCAGAGACTGAGGCTCTTAAAGCATTTAACTTTTTATCTAGATCGGGAAAATTTTCTGGGTTCTCAGCATACTGTGTTTGAATTTGATCGAAGGAGAGTCCCCGACTTTTTAAAGCTTCGATCTCTGTCCAGACGGCAATATATTGGGGCTTAGCTCGTTCTGCCAAAAGGCTTACGTCGACCAATGGCAGATTCACTTGGGGTTCAAGAAGTTTCAGTGCCAAGTCAAAATTTTCGCGGTATTCCTTTGGAACAATGCTATAGAGTTCTTTCAGTTCTCGATGATATTTCTGTTGGTCGTCGGTATCGTTCATCTCAATCGATCTTTTGAGGTTTACCAAAACGCGTGTCAGTTTCTCCTTATTTCGAGAGGTCTCGCCGTCAGCTCCGTAGTTAAGAATTGAAACAATCCACCAAAACGTATTAAAACCTACCGCGGTAAGCAAACAGACTAGGCCGCCAGCAAATGCATCTTGCAGACTGGCATCGGCTAGGAAGTATCGTGGAATCACAGAGAGTAAAAGACTCGCAAACAGAAAGTCGATCCGATTATTGACCGATCCAGCCCACATCTTATCTGCGAATGTCGCAGCTCCACGAATTGAAAAAAGTTCCCGTAAGCCTCTGGTCACTTGCTCGTTTACAGACAAGCGGCTGCCACGAATCTTCATTTCAACGTGGTCGAGGGGTGCATAAATGTCTTCTTCGAGGGGTGTGTCTGTCAGCCAAAGTATGAACTCTCGCGCTGTTGTAGCGATGCCATAAATGCTTGTTTGTTCCGCTGAGTCGGATACGTTGGGGCCACTGGCGAAAAGGAATTGAGGTTGCAGTGGATTGGCGGCGAGCTGACTCGGTTGGTTATAGTTCGCGCGTCCTCCCACAAGATCTGTTAAAAAAATTCCAAATACCAGATCTGTTCGAGCTGCCAACCATGATTGATTAGCGATGGGTTGAGGTATCTCGCTGTTGGTCAGTATCTCAGCTGGCGCAATTCCCCAAGAGGCCGCTCGTCGAACAATGGTATCCATGAACCAATTCATACTCTCTCGAATGCGTGCTTGCCCTTTTCCCTCTTTCGCCAGTGCGTCCGCCTGGGCCTTAATCTTTAAACATGCTTCGGCAAAGTCTTCGGCTGTGAATTCGTGAATCGGTTTGAAAAAGAATCCATCGCGACAGAGCTGCTGGATCGCGGGCATAAATTGCGCAATTTTTTCTTTCAGATGTTGGTCAATGGTTTCATAGCCAGGGGATTTTTCTCGAATTCTAGAAAACAGATCGATTGTCGATTGACCCAATTCATTTGAAAGCTCAACGATCGATATGATAAGCGCGAGTGAGACTCCGCGTTCTCGGTTGAGAACCAATTCCCCGATGGCTCGGCGTCTGAGACTGACGGCTTCCGTTTTGGAGTTCGTGCCTAAGACTGGTTCATTTAATTCTCCTAGTCGAATATCCCGATCTAATCTAAGTCGTCTTCCGATTTCGGAATCTGCTGGAATTTTTGTCGCTGGAGAGAACCCTTGAGCCAGTGGATCTGCTACAACTCGAAAACGACGACTTAATCGTGGCAATAGTAAATACCATGCGGGAGTAATCTTCGCGAATACGCGAAGAGACATAGTTCCTAATCCTTTTTTGAAATCCACGCCCTTATGGCGACCTCCCATAAAATGAGCGACTGTGCTTCCTACGGTCTGAAGCAGTGGGACTGACATCATAAAAAGGAATATCGATGCAGGTACCAGGTACGCAGAATAGGGAAGCTTTTGATTCCAGTTCGGCGGATTAATCAAGAGAACGTCTGGAATAAAAGCTGTGAGATAATCTGAAAGTGGCCGTAAAAACTCTGGACCCCAATTGTGGTAGCTACTGTTTGCAGTGACGAAGGCCACAAGTGCTGCTGCGGCTGCCACGCTCGCTCCAATATAGAGCGGCCTCTTTCCTTCGAGCGCCCAATTGATCAGATTCTCGTTCTTTTGGGGTTCTTCAAGAATATATCTCCAAAACCGACGCAGATCTTGTCGTTCAATGGCTGCTCTGAGCTCGGGTATTCTTGGTTCTATTGCATTCGTGATCGTGCTGGGCTCTGCGAAAGATTTTACCCAAGCCTGCAGTCTGTTCTTTGGCTCAGCATCTTCAAGCTTTGCCAAAGTGGTCTGGGCTGCAGTTTTAATTCGGTCAAAGGTTGGGGCCCAGGTTTTCCAATAAAAAATATCTCTGTCGGGTGGAGCTTCGAGGCTTTCTTTCAGTTGCAAGGCTGATGCATGAAGCGCAGGTAGTTCATGATGGAGTCTGGAGTAATAGTCTGAGCTGTCAGCGGCTTTTGGATCTGCAGATTCTTTGCCGTATCGCGCGCGAATCTGAATGATTTCGAGGGCCATTAAATGTTGCGCGCGCAAAAGCTCCACATTGAAGTGGCCAATCAATGTTCCGTCGGTAGTCATCAAGAGCTGATCGCCCGCTTCAAATCGGTAGTTCGGAGCAAAACCTTGATCTTCAAACTGAATGCCATTGTTTTCTGCAGTCGTAAAAAAATGCGGAGACACGGTTTGAACCTCTGGCGGCTTTCTGGCACGACTGACTACAAATAAAGTTGTCTCCTGCTCAGTCTTTGATTCTGGACTCAGCGATAAGTTGAGAACAAGGGGAAGTCTGTGATTGAAAAGTCCAGTTCGAGCCAACGGCATATAGACAGAAAGAAATTTTCCTTCGGATGTGAGCACTCGAATAAATTCTCGATCATAGACGATATCCTGAATGATTCCATCTGAGGGGTTCAGAAAAAATTGATGGCGTGCAGATGGCTCTCCGTTTTCGATTTGCTCGACAGTAAAGCTCCGCCCATCCATCGATCGGCGGACGTTCACGTTTTCAATATTCAAAAGCTCTGGATAGATCCGCTCGCCAACATATAGCGCATCGGGATCTTTTTCTTGCCAGTACCCCGTGGACGTCTTGATCCAAATCTTCTGATCGAGTCGAATGACATCTTCTGGTTTGTTTGGTGCGCTCACATGGGGCTTTCCTTCAGACAGGGATCGCCACTGGGTGAGCGTTGAATCAACAGCCGTCTTTCCCAATGCAAAAGTGTTCGCGGCAAAGACAGATGACTGCAGCGAAAAAACAAAAAGAAGAATCGAACTGAGCACGGCTCTATAGTGTTTAAAAAAGGTCATGAGTACCGACTGATTTAGCACGAATTCCGTATCTTGAGGTCCAGGATTTATAGTGAAGATTTGCCATGCTATCTTATGGCAATGACTCACTTTTTGGCAGGGGGGCTTTTGGTGGGGTCGATTTTTAGAGATTTATTGAAGCGAGACTTAATTTTCTCATTTATTAATAAAATTTGAAATGAAAATCGTGTGAGCGCCTTAAACCCGCACAAATTCTGACTTGCATCGATTTTATTTGCAAGTTTTTTACCAATATCAAGTTACAATGAAATTGTAGCAACTCATCTAAAAAAAATTTTGATAGCAAAGATCAAAACAAAAGATTGTTTGGGCGGAGGACCAAACAAGATGCAAGCACACAAAATCGTTTAAGGGCTAGGGAGGGGGAACTCATGTCTTCAAAACAATTCACCAAATCATACTATACCGCAGGAGTGCAGTGTCCAAAGAGGCTC
This sequence comes from uncultured Bacteriovoracaceae bacterium, assembly GCA_964626465.1. Taxonomy (GTDB): domain Bacteria; phylum Bdellovibrionota; class UBA2394; order UBA2394; family UBA2394; genus CAZRCG01. Next base: position 52,077 of record CAZVFP010000012.1, read on the forward strand.
TATTTGCTCGCTCATGAACCAGAGTTAGCAACGCCGCCGACCGAGGATCTTCAACTTCGATTTACTCAGGGTCATAGTGTTGGCGAGCTGGCTCGATCGCAATTTGCGGGAGGCGTTCTCGTGAGTGCGAGCGGTCGCGCTGTTGATAGTGCAGTTGAGATGACGGCGAAGCTGATTCAAGACCTCCAGGTGCCCGCAATTTTTGAAGCAGCCATTGCGTTTGAAAATTTATTGGTAAGGGTGGATATTCTAAAAAATAATTTTGATGGAAGTTGGGATCTCATTGAAGTCAAATCAACGACCGAAGTGAAAGATGAGCATGTCGATGATGTCGCCTTTCAATATTATGTTCTCAAAAATGCGGGCGTTCGGATCAAAAATATTGTTCTCAGTTATATAAATAATGAAGTTCGATTTCCTCATTTAGACAATTTTTTCAATAATCAAGATTTGACCGAAGCTGCCATCGCCATTCTGCCTGAGGTTGAGCTCAGAATTAAAACGATGGCTCAAATGCTCACGAACCCCGAAGCGCCCAGTCAAAAAATTGGAAGGCAGTGTTCGAATCCGTATGGCTGTGAGTTCAAAAGCCAATGTTGGGCGAATATTCCAAAGGGCTCCACTTTAGAGCTGTATAACTATAGAAAAAGAAAACCCACGAAGTTTGAACTCTTTCATGAAGGTCCACAATTGATCAAAGATCTGAAGAATGAGGTTGAACTGACTCGGTTTCAGCAGATTCAGTTTCTTGCGAGCACAAGTGATGATCCAATTATGGATCACGGTGGTCTAGTGAGATTTCTGAATTCTGTTCAATATCCGATATACTACTTTGACTTTGAGACAATTGCTCCGGCAATACCGATATTGAATGGAATGCGACCGTATCAGCGAATTCCGGTTCAGTTTTCATGTCATATTCAGAAATCACCGGGTGCTGAGCTTGAACATCGTGAGTTCATAGCCTCTGGTCAGCCTGGAGAGGACCCTCGCCGAGAATGTATTGATGCTATGATCTCAACGTTCAATGAAGTCGGAACGATTGTTGCGTATCATGATGATTTTGAACGAAGTCTGATCCGAGAATTGGCTCAGCAATTTCCAGAAGTATCCGAATTTCTCCTCGAACTTGAGGGAAAGTTTTGGGATCTGGAAGATGCGTTTCATCATCATTTCTATCATCGTGATTTCGGTGGTTCTGTGAGTATCAAAAAAGTTTTGCCATACTTCGCTCCTGAAATGAAATATGAGAAGTTGGCGATCAAAAATGGGGGGCAGGCTCAAGCGGCGCTCGTTCAACTTTTTAGTGATAAGCTTGTCGAGGGTGAAAAAGAAAAATTGAGACAAGACTTGCTGACATACTGTGCACAAGACTCGATGGCAATGGTGGTCATACATCAGAAGCTTATAGAATTAACGAGAGGAAATCTCAGACTTCTAAGATCTGTTGGATGACGCTTTTGCTTGGCGATTGTATAAGTCGATTTGGTTGAGAGAAATCGAGTCTTTGGTGCGGCCGTAATAATATTTAAGAGTCTTTCTATGAGATTTTTTCCATCTGCAATGTCCCTTCTTCATTCTATCAATGAGGGCGACATCAGAGAGAATTCCCTGAAAGCCTCCGTATTTCACCAATGACTTTTTTTTGATGAGAAGGGTGCCGCAGGCGATTTCAACTTGGTTCAAAGGGATGGTCTTTTCGGGATTAAAATAATCGACAACATGTGCATCATTCGGGTCGATTCCAATTGTTTCAAATGAACCGACAACGAAGTCTAAGGTCGGATCTTTTGTGACATGCGAGAGCAGCTGCTTCAGATGACTTGGATAAAATTCGTCATCAGAATCAAGAAATGCGATCCATTTTGATTGCGCGAAACTGACTCCGAGATTGAGTGCTGATGCCTGCCCTCCATTTTCCTTCTTAAAATAGAACACGCGAGGATCGCTCAGATACGGATGTATCACTTTGTCTGTTCCATCGATGCTTCCGTCATCCACAATAAAGTACTCAAAATTTTTGTGGGTCTGCCTTAAGACGGACTTAATCGCGCCAGTGACCAAGCTTGCACGGTTAAAGGTGGGTGTAATGACCGTCACGTCGGGGATCAGATCGCTGGGAATTGTTTTTTTTCGCGTCACTGATTACTCTGGGTTCGCAAGATTCGTGCCGGACAATCCAATGGGGGTTCAAAATAAAACAGTGTCTCATCAAGGAGTTAGCGGCGGGGAGCTCACAGCATCGTATCAGCCTGTGGGACAAATTGTGAATTGAAAGCGACACCACGGAGATCGCCACGTCTTCATTATCGGGCTACTTCAGAATTATTTTTTCTGCCGAGTGCTACAGAGCTGCATATTTTTTAAATCTGTTGTAGAGTCGGTGTTATTCATTGCAGGGGTGCAATGAAAGGGTAATAGGGTTTTTTCAATGACAAAAAATTTAGCGACGGCAGTGCTGAGCTTTGTGTTTGTTGCTGGCTTCTTTTTGCCACTGACGGACGCAATTGGTGAAATTCCATCGAAGGCGGCGTTTCCTCGTGTTGCTCGATGTTCTGGGTGGCTCAGAAAGTTGTGTGCTCAGCGAAATATGGCGAAATTGCGGACCCATCATTTACAGATTCTTGGACGAAGCTCGATTTTGAGAAATGGTCCCGTCGAAACTTTGAGGCAAATCGTTATGGAGGCGTCTCTCGTCTATCGGAGTATTCCGGATTTGATTTCAGGCGATCAAAAACTTCTGTTGAAAAAATATAATTTAAGAAAAGTGATCGCTCTTGTGGATCGAGAGATAAAATTGCTCGGGGGTGTTTTCGTGGGAATCGATCGTTTGTCTTCAATGGAGAAGAACGAGGTTCTTGGTGAAATCGCGACTATTGAAGAAGATCTGATGCAACTCATTGATGAAGCCGGGGCGGATACTCTCGAAGGGCTTGAGATTGAGATGAGTGGCGAAGCGTCTGTGAATACAGGATTGAAAAAAATTTTGTGGCGGCTCGACGGCCTTTCTAAGAATCTGAAGGATCAGTTGGAACTTTCCGGACTGCCACCTACGCGTCGTTTGGATTAAGGAGGACTCCATGAGAATAAATATTCTTTTAGTGGCTATTGTTTTTGCAAATTTTTCGACTGTGAATACCGTGGTGGCCTCAAATATTGAGCCTAAGCGTCTGTATGGATTTAACTATGAGGTGAGAAAATCCGAGTGGTTAAACCAAGAGCTGCAACAAATTCGATTCCACGATAAAAAAACTGGCGAACTGATCGATCAATTATTTGTGATTCGACTCCGTGACTCCCAGAAAAAAAGTGATCTGAAATTTCGAACATATCTCGAGGCAGAACGGACATGCAAATCTCTAAAGCCAATAGACGCATTGGCAGAAGTTGAGAATTTAGAAACTAAATTTTCAATTCCAGTGGATCATTTGATGTTTTTTCTTGTGGATGAGAATCTGATCACCATAGATCGTCCGACCAGCGAAGAGCCCTTAGCTGATGGAGCTTCAGCGAAGATTTATCCGTTTTGGACTCAAGGAACCATCGAACCTGGCGCCATGAGCTTGTTTAAGCTTGATTCAATGGCGGGATATCTCGTTGGTAAGGTTTATACAACTGGATATATGTTCGGCTTTAGCGATCTTGAGAAAATTCCTGAACGTCAAAATGTGCTGAGAACAAAAATTGCGGCTTTAGAGACAAAGCTGAATGAAGTGCAGCGCGCTCTTCTTCGAGAGAACGAACAAGAAGACTATCTTAGAGAGGCTCATCAGAAACAGATTGAAAAAATAAGCGAAAAGATACGAGACCTAAGGCGAGAGCTAACGATTTTAACAGTCGATCGTGAAGGTCTTGAACTTCACTGCGTTGCTGGTAGCCGATTGGAAGCGTCGCACTTCCAGGGCCCCTTGAGCGGGCAGTTGATGGAAATGGCCTCAGGTCGCACTGACTCTGAATAGGGCCGCGGGTTTTTGGCTTGTATCCAGAGAAAAGCGCGTCTAGTTGTTTGAATAAAAGGAGCTGGTCCAGTCATGAGAAATTCGATTTTATTCACAATTTTATATGCTCTTGTTCAATGCCCCTGCTCGGTGCTTTATGCGGAAGGCAAAGATTCTTCTCAAGGTGAATCTAGAACCTTTAGACCTCTGGCTCTTGAAATTGTGAGACGTATTGAGACTCCTCGACTGGGCAAAGTTCTTGTGAAATCGGTCGAAGGTTTGCAAATGATCAAGAATTTTATTGAGCGGCAGAATGAGCCGGCGCATCAAGTCGTGATGACGAGGAAGGACTGGGTTGATTTGTATCGGTATGCAGATTCTCTGATGAAACGAGCCGAGGATTGTATAAAAAATTGGCGTGAAGGGGAGGGCGAGGAAGAGGTGGCCGCGAGAAAAACTCTTGAATCGGAATATTATGAATTTTTTAAAAATGTGGGCCTCCCCACTATTTTTGAGAAAATCGATCCGAGTCCAATTGCTCCTAATAATATATGGGAGTTTATGGGCGTGCCCAAACCAGTTTTAGGACAATTAACGAGTTCATTTGTGCGATCAGTCACAGCAGGTTTAATTCTTAAAGCTCTTCGTGATTCACCTCTGACGTTAGCGATTTCTGGAAATAGATGGAATGACGATGTCGAAGAACGCCTTAAATCGCTTGGAAGGGTAACTTGGGGGGTGCCGTTCAATCTTTCGGAGCTTAGGCAACTGCAGAGATTGATCATCGAGAGAACTTGGGCAGGAGAGGGCGACGCTTTAATTCGAGCTTCGCTTTTAGAATATGAGTCCCAACGTGTTTTTGAGGGGAACGAAAAGGAAATATTTTTGTGGGACTTCCGTGATGATGAGGTGATGAAGCCATATCCTCGTGACCTCGAGGAGACGATTCTAAGCCACCTTTTCTTCCGACCGATAACGGTCGATTCGTTGATTGCATTCTATGGTGACCATCGTCGCGTTAATCGAAAGGGCTTGCGGCCATTTTTTCGTGCTCATATGCGAGCCCACTTGAATTGGTTCGAAATCCATGCCTCAGCAACTGAAGCTGGCCAGCTTTATCGAATCGCACAGATATTTGATAATGATAGCACTAGTGACGTCGCTCGGGAGACATTTGAGGGTGCGCCTCCAGCCAAAAATGAATGCATATCGAGAATTCGCGCGCTCGTTGGTAAGCCTTAACTGAGTTGTCAGTGATCGACAGAGCTGACCGTTCTCAATCCGATTACTTCGCTTCGAAAAAGCGGGGGTCGACGTTGGTCAAAAATTCGTAAATGAGGAGAACTTTTTCATCCAGTAAAGGCGAGAGTTTTCTCCAGGCTCTCAAGTCGGGGTCATCGATCATGAAAAGTCCGCCAAGAGTTGCCACATCCTCATCGAGCGACGCAGTTGAATATCTATCGTAGAATCCTCTTTCTACGAGCTTTCGGCGTTCGTCCGGAGTTTCCTTGGGCAGGCCCTGTTTAATCATAAACATGCCACTAGACGAATAGGCAAAGTTCTTGGGCAGCAGTTTTTTCCATTGAGCATGCGGAAATCTATGCAAATTACGATCAAGGATTTTATGTATGATTTCGTGGTGCATGACATACTGGTATTCCTGACTATCGCTAAACTCACTTGATATTACGACGATTTCGGCATCTTTGAATGCAAGCCCACCCACTCGATAGCCTTCGTTATGAAGATTTTGTCCGACATAAATACTATGAATAACTGTACCTAAGAACCCATTTGGATATTGTTCTGTGACCTGCTGAAAGTTTTCCAAAAAACGAACTTGTTCCTCGGGTGGTAGTATTGAAAACCTTACCGTGTCAGATCGGTTGGGTAACAAAGCCACGGATGCATCGACGTGCAGTCCTACAGCGGTGGATCTCTCAAGTTGTTTATGAAGGGTTTGAATTCGATACCGACCGACGGTTGGTCCGAGCGCTCCGATCATACCAATGCCCAAAGCGCAGGTTAGTCCGAGGCCAGTGACTACACGTCTGCCTAGTGGGGTGAGATAATTTTTCTTGGGGTCTGCATGGAGTGCAGCTGGGGTTACAAACTGGTAGGTGACCAGCAGAAAAAGGGCCAAGGGCAATCGACGTTTGCTGATGAAATAATTCATTTGAGGCGAACTTATATCATCGACATCAAGATTTTCAAAAGACTCTCTTGATTCTATTTCTATCCGGTATTGTTCGGCTGTAAATATCGCCTTAATGAATGCCTTGTTCGGGCTTTTGATGACCAATGCGATTCCATTCAGCAATAATGGCAGTTCGCTTTTCCTGATAGAGAGTGGATTGAATCACCTGTTTGGCCAGATATTCGCCCAGATAAAAACCTGCAGTGACGTCTGATGGATAATGGACGCCAAGGATGATCCGATGCCAGCCAATGAGGCGACCTCTTTCGAGGAGCTTCGCTTTGAGATCGGGGCGCAAGTCAGCAAGAAGTGTGGCCCAGAACAATCCCATGGTCGCATGACCACTGGGATAACTTGGATCCGTCGGTGAAACAATGTGATTTGTAATCCGGTTGTCGAAATGAACGGGTCGCTTTCGGTCAAAATGCTTTTTTATTTTTTTCACAGAGTGGCCGAGATTTGAGCTCAAGGTCTTGAAAAAAGATTTCGTTTGAGGATAGTCGTCGCCATCAAACTTGAAGCCCATGGCGTCGTAAAAACTTTTAAAGGCAAAATGATTTTCTCCTTCGGCTGCTTTTCGCTCAGCGTCCGAAGCCGTTTGCTGAATGGCGAGCACAAGATCGCCTTCGGCAAGGCTCAAACCCGGTGGTGGGCCCTGAAGTAAGGCAATGATTTGTTTACAGTTCAGAGATGCAAATTCAAAACAGTCTTTTCCAAAAAGCGTCGTGCTTTGCAGCAGAGCGATAAATAAAAAAGTAACCGTGATACCCCTAGAACCCCATTTCCCCATAGCAAGAGGCTAACCCGTTTCTCTGCAAAAGCGCTATGAAATTATAACGGGGTGGCTTCTATTTTAGCGGTGAGGATCAGATCGAATCAGCTTTAATCCAATCAGAATAAATATCATTCCAAGAAAACCGTTCCACTGAGGAATTTGGCCACGGAAAACGAAATCAAAAAACAAAGCTGCCACTGGGATGAGATAAGCAATGGCTCCAGCCGTGACAGCGCCAACGGCCTTCAAGAGGCGAAAATAAATTGTAAACCCAAGTGCGCTCGGGACGATTCCCAAATAAATAATGCCAGCCAATGCCGTATGATCTTTCGTGAGGTCTCGCCATGACAGCACTCCCTCAGATGCTAGAGATAAAAGAAAAAGAAAAATAAAACTCGCGAGATGTTGATGAAATGTCACTGTCTCAAGCGATATTTGATTGTAGCGATTGAGAATCTTATGGCCCGAAACATTTCCAACTGAATAGGAGATCGCCATGCACAGTACAGCCAGCCCGCCGATGAGTTCCTGATCGTGAAGTGGAAACTGAAGCTGTGGCCAAAAGATGGCGATGATCCCAAGAAATCCAAGAACAAGGCCGCCCAGCAAATAACGAGAAAGAGGCTTCGCCTTCATGCTCGACATGATCAGATAAAATGCAGCCGTCCATATGGGAACTGTACCGTTGAGCACACCTGCAAGGCCGGGAGGAATTGATTTCTCACCCCAAAAAAGAAGTGCAAATGGAAGCCCGACCATGAGAATTCCGAGCATCCAAATCCAGGGAAGAATGCGCCATGGGAGCATTAACTTTTGATTTCTAAATTTCGCGATGAGAGCCAAAAAAATGGTCGCGACAAGAATTCGGGCCGAGGCACTAAAAAAGGGCGGCAAAACTTCGACAATATGCGAAATAACGAGAAACGATCCGCCCCAGATAATGCCCAGACCGGTAAAAAAAATCAAAAATGTCGTTCGTTTCATGTCGCCTTACCAGCCGAGCACATAAGCAAAAATGAGGGGCGCAACAATGCTCGCATCTGATTCGATGATATACTTTGGTGTATCAATGCCAAGCTTTCCCCATGTGATTTTTTCGTTTGGAACAGCTCCTGAATAAGACCCATAGCTCGTTGTTGAATCGCTAATCTGGCAGAAATAGGCCCACAGGCGAATGGGGTCCTGATGTTGGCGCAGATCTTGGTTAATCATGGGTACGACGCAAATTGGAAAATCTCCGGCGATTCCGCCGCCAATCTGAAAAAAGCCGATGGGGGTTTTTGGAGCTTTCTCTAAATACCACTGAGCCAGCTGCATCATATATTGAATGCCAGATTTCACCGTATGCACATTCTTGATATCGCCAGATAGACAGTGACCCGCATAGATATTTCCGAGCGTTGAGTCTTCCCAGCCAGGAACGAAGAGTGGAATATTTTTCTCGGCTGCCGCGAGGAGCCATGAATTCTTTGGATCAATCTGGTATTGGCTCGCGAGTTTGCCGTCTTTTAAAATTTTATAGAGAAATTCGTGCGGAAAAAATGATTTTCCCGCTTTGTCGGCGGCAGTCCATTCTTCAAGTACAACTTTTTCAATTCGTCGAATCGCTTCTCCTTCTGGAATGCAAGTGTCAGTCACTCTGTTGAGATGGCGGTCGAGGAGTTTTTGTTCATCAGCGGCTGTTAAATCTCGATAGTTTGGGATCCTGACATAGTGTTCGTGTGCGACTAAATTAAAAACATCTTCCTCAAGGTTGGCGCCCGTGCAGGTAATCGCGTGAACTTTGTTCTTTCGAATCATTTCAGCAAGAGATAAGCCAAGCTCGCCAGTGCTCATAGCGCCAGCCATCGTCAGAAAAATATGACCCCCTTCGTCCAATAACTTTACATAGCCTTCAGCGGCATCAATGAGGGCTGCGGAGTTAAAGTGTTTGAAATGTTTTTTCATGAATTCGGTGACTGGTTTTGTGCTCATCCCATTAGCCTTATAAAAATCGTGGGCGGTTTGCAATAGTCAGGGTTAGAATGGCCTTATGCAGAATTTGATGGTCGAAGCGATACAGGCGATGGATGCGACACGATCGTCGATGGCTTTTATGGAAGCCGTTCGTATTCTGAAATCTCCGAAAAGTAATGCGACTGATGTTGCGAAAGCCATTCAGTTCGATCCGAAATTGGCAGATGCAATTCTATGTGAAGTGAATTCTCCGTTCTTTGCACTTCCGAATAAAATTGAAATTTTGGACCAAGCGATTGCCCTTTTAGGCTTCGATCGAATTGAAACCCTGCTCAATAAAACAATCTCTCACGAAATGTATGCACAGGTTGAATCATCTTATACCGAAATGGTCTCTTTTAAAAAACACGGAGCGGCTGTGGGGTGTATCGCCGAGCAGTTGGCCAATTTGCTGCAGTTTGATGATCCAAAAGAATTTTTTCAGGCGGGGATGATGCATGATCTTGGAAAATTTCTTTATCTGACTAAATTCACAAATGAGTTTAAAAAACTTGGAAAAGAAATGCGAGAAACAGGCGTTCCGATGTATCAATTAGAAAAAAAATATCTTGGGACCGACCATGCAGAATTAGGAGAAATGATGGCCGATGCTTGGGGGCTTCCCGATTCCATCCGAGTTGCTGCGCGATATCATCATCTGTGTACCGATAAAGAGCGTGAACGTTTGACAACTCGAGAAACAGCCATTGTCGAGCTCATTACGTGCGCTAACCAGCTTGCAAAGGGTGGAAGATTTGGTGGCGGCGCGGTGCTGCCGAAAGATATGGTTTTGCCCACGCTCTTGTCGGAAGAAGATATTGCAAAGGCTCTCTCGTTGGCAGAGACCCAATATGATGAAGTCATTCGAGATATGGGCTTTGCATGACCTATCACCGTCTGTTAATTTGTGTGCATGTCTAAAACACCTGATACGACGCTTGAACTTGTTGAATCAACTCTCAAAAAAATTGAAAAGCATTATTCATTGCTTAAAAAACGTCTGGGACGCGAACTCACCTTGTCTGAAAAGATTTTGTTTGGGCATCTAGAAGATCCCGAAAATCAGATTTTGAATCGAGGAGAGGCGACTCTTCGACTTCGGCCTGACCGTGTGGCGATGCAGGACGCCACAGCTCAAATGGCCATTCTTCAATTTATGCAGGCAGGAATTGATCAGGTGGTCGTGCCGTCGACAGTGCATTGCGGTCCTCTTATTCAAGCCTATCAGGGTTCAGTGGTTGATACTCAGACGGCGGTCTCAACGAACAAAGAAGTTTACGACTTTCTGGAATCGGCATCTCAAAAATATGGAATTGGATTTTGGGGACCTGGCGCGGGAATCATTCACCAAGTCGTGCTTGAGAAATATGCGTATCCTGGTGCTTTGATCATTGGAACGGATTCTCATACTCCGAATGGGGGCGGTCTTGGTATGCTCGCGATTGGGGTAGGCGGCGCTGATGCGAGTGAAGTGATGGCGGGCCTTGCCTGGGAGGTTTTGCATCCAAAGGTGATCGGTGTTCATCTGACCGGAAAACTCTCTGGATGGGCAGCTCCAAAAGATATCATCTTAAAAGTTTGTGAGTTGCTGACAGTTAAGGGCGGAACAAATGCCATTGTCGAATATTTTGGACCGGGTGTGGAGAGTATCTCTGCGACAGGAAAAGGCACTATCTGCAATATGGGCGCGGAACATGGAGCGACGACTTCCGTCTTTCCATTTGATGATGCCATGGACCGTTATTTGAGAGCCACGGAGAGAGCAAAAATCGCGGATCTCGTGAAAAAATACTCACATTTGTTGAAGAACGACGCTGATGTCGAAAAAAATCCAACCAAATATTATGATCGAGTCCTTGAAATTGATTTGGACAAACTTGAACCGCATGTCGTGGGTCCGCATACGCCCGACTTGTCTCGTCCCATTTCTCAGCTGAAAGAAGATACGAAGAAAAATAATTATCCTGATCAGCTATCTGCGGCGTTGATTGGAAGCTGCACCAATTCGTCTTATGAAGATATCGAGCGTACGGTGGCGGTCGCAAAACAAGGAATTGCGGCTGGTTTAAAGAGCAAAGTTTCGCTTTTGGTGACTCCAGGCTCGGAGCAAGTTTTTGAGACCATAAAACGAGACGGCTATATGGAAATTTTAGAACAAGTTGGCGCCACAGTTTTGGCGAATGCTTGTGGGCCCTGTATTGGGCAATGGAAACGTGATGATAGCAAGATGGGCGATCGCAATTCAATTATCACGTCTTACAACCGAAATTTTCCACGGCGAAACGACGGAAATCCTGAAACTCTGGCCTTTATTGCGAGTCCAGAAATTGTGATGGCAATGGCACTTGCCGGAAAATTATCGTTCGATCCTCTTTTAGATTCGCTCGACAAAGACGGGAAGAAAATTAAGCTATCGGTCCCGCCATCGGCTGCCGATATCCCAAAAAAGGGTTTTGCCATTTCTTGGAAGGGCTATGTCGCTCCGGTCCAGGGTGGAAAAGTGGATGTCAGAATTAATCCGTCGAGCGATCGATTGGCCTTGCTGCCGCCGTTTGATGTTTGGAACGGCAAAGATTTTCTGGACCTTCCCATTTTGTTAAAGGCTTCTGGAAAATGTACGACCGATCATATTTCGCCGGCTGGTCCGTGGCTCAAGTATCGAGGCCATTTAGATAAGATTAGTGACAATATGTTTATTGGCGCGGTGAACGCATTTACCAAGGAAGCTGGAAAGGGCACGAATCTTTTGACGGGTGCGAAGTCTCAGGGATTTTCTGATATCGCTCGAGAATATAAAGCGAAGAATACGCGTTGGATTGTGATCGGTGATGAGAATTATGGAGAAGGTAGTTCTCGGGAGCATGCGGCGATGGAGCCCAGATATTTGGGTTGTGCCGCCGTCATTGCGAGGAGCTTTGCTCGTATTCATGAAACGAATTTGAAAAAACAGGGATTGTTGCCACTGCATTTTGTGGATCCGAAGTCTTACGATCTGATTGACGAAGCAGATCGTGTCACGATTTCAGGGCTCTCCACTTTGGCTCCCAAAAAGAATTTGCAGGTCCAGCTGAAAAAATCATCGGGTGAGACAAAGAACTTCGAAGTTCGCCATACGATGACGGCTGAGCAGATCGAATGGTTTAAGGCTGGCTCCGCCCTCAATGCGGCTCGTCTCAAGTTGGGATAGTTCTCTCGCAGAGGTACCGGGAGATGTTATGTAAACCTGGTATTCCTCTGCTCTCGTTCTCAAAAATCTATTGAGCAATTTTTAAAAGCTCGCTAATCAAACGGCATAGTTTCATTAAGTGGGAGGGTGAGTGAGCGATCGATTAAAATTATTTTTTTTTGTCATTACATTAATCTGGACCAGCCAGTCATGGTGTAACGATCCAGCCTCAACCCAAATCATCGAAACGAATTCTTTCTTACTCCCATTTCGCGATCTCAGTGATGGAACCATCGTGGTCGTTGATCTAGATAATACGATTTTTGAATCAGCGCATATGCTCGGAAGTAATCAATGGCTCGAATTTGCGGCGAAGACGCTTGTTGAGCATGGGACGATCCCCGGCGAAGCTTTTCAGGATGCTGCAGGCATTTGGGAGAAGCTTCAGGCGAGTATCAGGGTAAGGCCAGTGCACGAAGAAGGCCCACCGCTGATCAGAGAAGCTCAAAAGCGAAAAGTTTTAGTGCTAGGGCTTACTGTACGAAGGCCGAGTTTAGCCAAAATCACCAGACGCCAGCTCCGATCGGTTGGCGTAGATTTTTCGAAAGCAAAGTTCCCTGTGAAAGAGTTAAATTTGAACGTTGATACGCACGACGAATATCGCGTTTTGTTTGAAAAGGGAATTATCTTTAATGGCCCTCGAAGTAATAAAGGAGCTTCGCTCTACGAGTTTTTGAAGCGTGCGAATCTTTTGGATGGAGTGAGAAAAATTCACTTTATCGACGATAAGGCGAAGAACGTAAAGCATGTCGTGGATTTTTTTACTGAAGTAAATAAAACCGCGCCGAGAGCAATCGAGGTTGTAGGATTTCGCTATGGTGGTGCCGATAATCGGGTGAATAATTTCGATCCGAAAATTGCAGATTTTCAACTCAGATTTTGGAGGGAATCTGGGACGGTGCTTCCCGATGAGTTCGCAAGAGCTCTTTTAGCTCATAAATGCGATTCTATCTTAGGACTCCTGCCAACATGATGGATAGGTTCAGGCATTGGACCCATATTTTATATATAGGATTTGTTTTTCCGGCGCTGCTGTATGCAGCTGATGACGCGACAATCCATCGGCTTCGAGACGAAGATCTTCCGCCTGGAATTTATTTTGCACCAGCCATTTACGATTCGACGGATGGCAAAACGGAGAGAAGACTCGATACAACCAACGGGATCAAACTTTCATCTCTCAATGAAGAAGATTTTCAAAAGGCTATTGGTGATTTAGAAAATCTTGATGGGGTCATCGTCGCCGTGGGCGTTCCGTTCCTATCGCGTGCCTCTACGAAAACTCGCGATCAAATTCGAGTGGCCTTAGACAAGAAGGGACTTCAGTCAGTTCCCGTTCACGTAATTACAAGGCCTCACGGCTATGGGATTGCGCGAATCGTTCGTGAAGCTCTTTATCTTTTGCCGGGTCCATCCAGTCTGCAAAGTCCAGTTAAAAGTGAATTTAAGGGCGGCCTCACTGGACTTGCAGCAAGCCAACTCACCTTGCTTGGATTTGCCATCGTTAAATATCCGAAAGAAATATTGCTGCCCATGATGATTGGAAGCACATCTTTGAATTTCATTTTTGTTTTTTATCGAAGATCTTTATCCAATTGGATTAATCTTTCGACCGGTCGAGGCCACGAGAAGTTTCTCAAAGAGGCGATTCCGTCGGTGATGTTTTCTGGAATTTATTTCGCAAGCTTTCATTGGCAAGAATGGATGACGGAGATTCAAAAAGAAAAGTGGAGTTTTTTTGGTCAATTGCCTCAGCTCACTCTTCAGTTTTTTAAAGAAAATACTTTTACAAGTCTTTTGCACGCTGGATTTTTTACGACGACCTTCGCGGGCATATATTTGTGGGATCAGTTAAAAAGTCAAACAGTCGAAGGAAGTGATGAAGCGCGAAAGACGATGCCTTATTTGATAGCGGCGCTGATGAGCGCATCAACTCCTCTTCTTGCGATCGCGTCATCTGAAAGCCCGTTAGTTCATCTCAATGCTGGGCATATCGGGCTAGCTTTGCTTACTGCCCTGGGAGCTTTTGCTTGGCAAAAGCCCACAATTTTTGATCACGTCCCAAAATTTCTGAAATGTATGCGCCACCTTGTCAATGTGGGACGAAATCAAAATTCAAAAGATTGATGCGGTCGTTCGGATCACGGCGTATTGTCTGTTGCCTCCGCCGACGTCACTGAAGAAGTCATCGGGCGAGGCAGGGATAGACAACGGTCTAGTGGAACCACGAATACAGAATATAACTTACAAGTGCCGGTAACGCAGGTTCTAAATAGGGTCCAGTACTTTATTATCACTTGAGTATTTCCTTCTGCGTTAGTACCAAAGGATTCAAAGGTGGGAATGGATCGTGAGAAAATCTTGGTTTTTTGGTTTAGTAATTTCTTTCGCAATTCAATTCGCTCAGGCTGGGCATCTCGAATATAGAGACAAAATCACGGAAACGAGAACTTGTGCCGCGACATTAACCGTTCTCTTCGATCACACACTCCACGTTCAGGGTCTTGACAATACCATTATGAGAACAGCTCAGACTTTAGGCTCTGACCAGTGGTACGGAGATCTGGTTTCTAGATTTACCGCAGAAGGACTGACAAAAGATCGCGCCATTGAGAAAGCAATCGGAATGTGGCTCCAAGTGCAAGAAGTGACGAAAATGGTCGCTGTCGAAGATTTTATTCCCAATATGATTTCCTATTTGATTCAAGGACGAGACCTTCTTCGTGACGCAGCGTTGACGGCACGACCACCCGAGCTTGCGGGAGCAAGTCTTCGTCAGCTGGCATCACTCGGAATAGATTTTTCCAAAAGGAATCCATTCGGAGGTGGAAAGAAAATTCTCGTTCATTCGCCTGAATTTATCGAGCCTGTGCTCATTGAGGGCGGGGTCATTTTCGTCGGACCCAAGAATGAAAAAGGCAAAGTGCTTGCTTTCTTGCTTGATCCGAAAAACGGCTTTAACAACTACGCTGCAGGATTTGAACATATTGTCTATGCGGATGACAAACTCCATCATAGCGAGAGCGTTTTGAAAGAAGTTCTAGCGCGATTCCCAGAGCTCTCTGTCTATGCTTTTCGTGATGGCGCTGCGGATGATCAAGTTAAGTCTTACGATCGCACGATAGCAGATTTCCAATGGGAAGAATTTCAAAGATCCGGAAATATAATTTCAGATGAAGAGGCGCTTCAACGACTGAATAACCCCACCATTTCCTTTCTCCCTCCACGAGACGGGCTCATTGTGGATGCGGACGTTTTTGAGGCTTTCTCAACTGGAAATGGAGTGAGCATAAGTCGACGGAATAACGTCATTATTCGTCGAAGTCTTCAAGTTGAGATTGTTATTCGACAAGACTTCGAGAAAGGCGTCAATGAATTGGAGTTATCTGAGCTTCAAAGAATGCGGACCATGCCCAATTCTCTTGTTAGCTTTGAAATGATGATGATCATTAGTCGTCGACTTCAAACTGAAGATCCCAGTGGTAAGAAATTCTTCTTTGGACAGTCCGTGCCCTATGACAAGCCGAATCGACTGGTGGCGGGTATCAATGTGGAAACTCTCAATTGGCTGAGCCAGCATCCGGAACTCATTTCGCATATTTCATTGCATCGGGATGATGTAACTACCACACGACTCGTGCGACTTTAGGGACATCGGTGGATAGCCTCAGCATGTCTTGAAATTGAACCCAAACTAATGAGCAATTTTTACGTCGCGTCACCTCATTTGAGCTTCGGAGCGAGTTCGACGCTAAAACTTATCTACTGAAGGTTGGCGGACGAAAAATAAAATAAATGAATACCCTGACACAGACCGAATCATATTTTTCAAGCACTGGCCGGAGGGCTTTCCCACAAATTTCATAGTTAGTGATTAAAAATCTCGGCGGTTTTTTTGGGACCATCTCAGTAATGGCGATCTTCTAGATCGCCTGTGGATCGCTCTCCTGGTCTTGGGGCGTCGGTCCCATGCCCATCTCAACTCTTCTCGAAAACACTTGGATGGCGCTCGAAAAATCCGCGAAAAAATAAGCACTTACCACGTGTACAACTTGGCATAGGGCTTGCAAAAAATAGGCTCGTGTTCGCGACGCTCACCCTTCAGTTTTTATTGCTTACTCAAGCAATGCCTTGCGCCAGAGATTTGCTCGAAATCGGGCGACGATTTTTGGGCTTGCCTGGGGTCGCATATGCGTATGATCCGAATTGGAAAGTTATTGCGGAGATTGGCCGAGGTGGAGGAGGCGTGGTTTATAAAATTTCTCATCGAAAGAGGCCAAAGGAACTTCGCGCGTTCAAGGCGAGTCTTACGCCCGACCACGCTGACCTTCTAGAAACTGAGGCGCGCCAATATGAGGCTTCGGCGAGAGGGGGCCTGCCTCATCTCGCTCACTTTTTTCGACGAGCATCACTTGATTTGAATTTACGCAAAGACAATGAGATGCCCAAACGAGTCAGTGGCTTAATGATTGAGTTCTTCGATGGGCTAAGCCTAGAGAGTCTTCTCGATGAATTTCAAATCTTGAATCCGGATGAGGGATTCTCTTCTCAAACTCGAAGTACATTTATTCAAACGTATCTCGATTACCTCCTGCAGCTTTGTGATTTCATTGAAGCCCTACACAAGATGGGAAAAATCGGGATTGATATTTCGCCTTCGAATGTGATGGCGGCTGGGGAAAAGATTCGAGTCTTGGACCCCGCTCAAATGAGAGACAAAACTATTTTGGAGCTGGAAGCCCGAGAAGGTTTACATTCTAAAATTGGTGCAGCACCCCCTTACTTTCCGTTTCAAGACATTGTCGATGGTAAAATTGATTACAACTACGACTTCTTTTCGATCGGGATGATGATTTTTGAACTCCTTATCAAAACGCAGAGATCTCAAGCTGCAACCGATCCTTTTGATCAACTTCAAACGATGGAATACCCTACGCAGATCTTATTTCAATTCATAAACCAGATCTCATTATTCGAAGATCCGGCCCTCGATAAAACCGCGAAAGGAATTCTTTATCAGTTGATGGACTCGAGAGAAAACCGAGTGCAATCGATCCGTGAGGTCAAGAGTCTGATAAGGCTCTTGAAGGAGCAAGTCGCTTTGAAATTCAAAGAATCGCCCCTAGTCACAAAATGATTGAGTGATTTTTCGATCAATTGGGGACAGTAAAATATTTTTAAGTTCCGCCCTGGATATCCAAACGATTTTGATTCGCGCTGGGAGCTGTGCAGTATCAACGTAGACTCGAAAATTTCTGTGCGTCACGGAGTATCGAAACAAACTGAAACGCCTGGAACTTTCTGGAGACTCGCTCAAATTTTGACCTCCGAAATGAATTCGTTAGTCATTCGCCTACAGGATATCACGAACTAGATATAAGCGAAGATGGTGCGACGACATCCCTCCCTCCCGCGTGAAAGAGGATGGGGGACAATTTTGGTAAAGGTTGAGGGACGGGGCATGGTTGGAGATCAAGGGAATCTTGTTTTTTAGTAAAGTCTCAAGCGAGCGAGTTCGTCGGCGCATCTCTCCCGAATTTCGTCGACGGCAGCTCTGGATTCTTCTATCTGCCCGGCGTTTAGTTCCCAATAGTTCCCTCTGAGAATGGAGTTCAAAGTTTTATTCGCGCCGAGTCGAACGCCTGGATTTTCACTTGGATCTAGGACTACTTCTTTCGCCAATCGAATCTGATCGGGTTCGATATGCAGCCGAAACTGAGAAAAATCGAGAGGGCGGTCGCGTTCTGGCGCACTAAACAAGTTGCATTCTGCCGCAGTCAAAAAGCTATTTCTTTTTTGAGTCCAAATCCGACCTTTCGGATCAATCGCAAGATAATGACTCTTGCCATAATAGAGAAAACTTCCATCGACGGACTGGTACCCTGCATTCTTCCAATGACCGAATCGAGAATGGAACTTCGTAACAAGAGATGCAAAGCCCTCCCAAGCGAACGATTTTTCTTCTGCGTTTAAGTCCGCCGCACGAACAAGCGTGGCCTTGAAAGCTCGAACAATTCTTTGAGTCTGAGACATATCATACTGCATTAGGAGCTCTTCAAGGTCGCCAAAGGGAAATGTTTTTCCCACTAGTTTTTTGCGTAAGCGATTAACGAGATCGTTTGTATGACGGCTGAGCGCGGGCGGCTTGGCCTTTTGATTTTGAGCTTTAAATGCTCTAAAGAGCTCCAAATTTTCTGCACGAGAAAATGCACGCGTCAAAAGGAAAGAATCTATTTCATTCTTCAAAGTACGCACTTTCGCCGTCAAGTCTTCCGTCAAAAGCAAAGAAGAAATGCCTCTCAAGAGAGGCGCGACGGCCTCACGATTCGTATAGGTTAACATCTCATCGTTGTTATCTGCCGCCAGAAGAACAATCAAATGACGTAGAGATTCGACGGCTTGAACTTGTCCATCTATGGACGGGGATAAAGAAATTTGCGCAAACGCTAGATCAGCTTCTCTTGCCCATTTATGGTAATCAGCCGCGGCGAGCGGAGATAGAAATAATGAACCTAAGAGAATGCCCAATATAAACGTCTTCATTCTGTTCTACTCAGCAATTTCCGAGCCAAATGGCTACCAGATTATCGTTGTCAGTTTTACAGTGAGTAAAACGCGGACTAGAGTTGATTTCTATGAGGTTAATCCAGACGGTCTCCAGATACTCTGCTTATGACGAGGTGACGCCTGGTACCTGGTATCTACTGGTTTTGTGGCTAACTTTGCTTACTGCCCTCGGAGCTTTTGCTTGGCAAAAGCCCACAATTTTTGATCACCTCCAAAAATTTCTGAAATGTATCCGCAACCCTGTAACTGTGGGACGAAATCATAATTCAAAAGATTGATTTATCGCCTTCCTTTTTCGAAGGCGTACTGGGCCAGTGACGAAGCTAGAACTTCAAGAATTTTCTCTTGAGCATCGATTAAAATCTTATTTGAAACTATCGTCCCTCGATTATGGGGATTCAAATATTCAGTTTCAATATTCGTCAACTCATCCGTTAAAACTGCATTGATCTGCTCAATTGTTTGTGGATCTTTCTCCCAGGCTGCTGTGAATTCGGTCCATGCTCCGTCTGTGGCGCCAGATTTTCCTGTGAGTGATGAATATTTTGTCGTCACTCGTTTGGCAAACTCCTGCCGCTCATTAGAAAATGAATCGGCAGAGGAATTTGGTTTCGAAAATTGATTTTGCGCACCCTGCAATACATTGCGACTAAAACGTTTCAGCCTGCTGCCCTGCCGTGCCAGAGCAGCCCGTTTAGTGAAGAAAGAGTCGATAAAAGAAAGTCCGTTCCCGGCAACAAATATACCCAAAAGTACGCCTCTTGATTCAGGAATCAGTTCCGCCAACCCCAGTGAACCTAAACCTACTGCAGATAATAAAATCCGACATCCCACACGGGGGAAGTTTGAAGAATAACTCTTCGCTCCATTTGATAAATTTTTAACATTTATTCTAAATGCACTGATTCCATGAGAAACTGAAGTGGGCGTAGAGAATCCAGTCACTGGTAAAAGGAAAAAAAGTATGGAGGCAATCTTCATCGAGCGCATCCACCTCGGTGGAGCAAGAATTGTGCCATTAGGGGATTTTGAATTTTCGGACATTACTGCCAATTTGAGTCAATTCGAGGCCTATTTCAAGGCATAGAAATTGCACTTTTATGCCGTCGCCATGAGCATTCAGAATGGGGCTAGAGAGTTCCTTAAAATTGGCGCTGTTTTCTGCGGCCTTGTAACCGTTTGGGAATTTTAGTTTGCTTGCCGATGGTGGCAATAATGCAATCAAATTGCTTGGTGGCGAGCGCCAGCAATTTCCAAGAGACTCCGGGGCGGAATGGGAGCCAGATCTGTCCGGCCAACTTGCGCAATATTTGACTTCCAGTGACGGCAAAGTTGTCTCTCTATTTGAAGCGAATGGAAAACTTCTTCCGGATTGGGCAAGAGGCGAACTTCAGTTAGCGCGTGCCGGAGTTTCTGTCGAAGAAGGGACCTTTCAAGATTTGGACGGACACCCAGATCTACAAGCTCGTATTATGCGTGCGGCGATTCGTCGCGAGACTGGGAATTTCAAAGATCCGATCCCTGGGCTGCGATTTCGAAACATTTTAAAGATCCAGCCTTTTCCGGAGGTTACATCGATATTTGGAAGGCCAGTGAATTCAAATGATCATTCGATCTCTGCTCCGCCTGAACTTCTTCCAGTGATAGAGTTTCGATCGCCGCATGATATGAAATTGGGCGGCGGTTTGGAAATCAAGTTTCGTTCTTCTCGTCCGCCGGAAGATTTAGTGCGTGACATATGGAACTTTCAGAAAATTCTTGGCCTTGATCCGGAACCTCTCCACCTTCATTTGGTTCGCCCAAGGTTTCATGGTTCTCATAACCGGGAATCGAGCGGAAAGACTTCTTATGCGTCGGCAAGACGAACGGAGATCCTTCGGCAATGGGAACTGATTGGTCAAATGGTTTCTATTGTTTATGCAGGTGCAACATTTGGTTTTCACGATTTCAATCAGTTTGAGGGGCTGATGTTGGCTCACTCTTGGATTCATCGTCCTCTCGGTCAAGTCGATGCCCCCGGCCTGACTGGGTTATTGGAAGGAGCTCAGAATAGTGATGGCTCTTCCATGTCGAATGGTTACTATCGCGGTTTCACGGCTTTTCATCCGCCTGGAAAGTATGACGTCGCCGACTTAATGGGTTTTGAATTGAGGTTCATAGATCCAAGTCTTCCCTATGATTTGATTCGTCATATTGTGCAGAAGGCGCGGTCAGAATTTGATGGACTGGATAATGCCAAGGTAAAAATGTTCAATGCGGGCAGTGCAAAACGGTGGCTTGAGAATCGCTCGAATCTTATCTTAAAGAGAAAAATAAATATTTTGGACCTGAATGCGTATGACCACGATCACGCAAAACACCTATCGACTCCAGACTGGTATCTCGCGGATTTCGTCGATATTTTGTCGGAAGCCCCCGACGACTTGACCGAGCAGCTCCATTTGCCTTCTTCATTTTTGAACGATCTTCGACGAAAGGCCTCCACCACATATCGCCGTTCTTTTCTCGCCGACAATGGCCCGCCTCAACTGAAGGAATTCCGGAACGTTTTTAACAGTCATATGGAAATAGCTATGCTCTTTCATGACTGGTCAATTGACCCCACGTTATTCGAAAATGCAGAAATTTTGGAGGTCATTCGATTGCAGCAGAAAATGGCTATTCTTCGAATCCTTCACGGCCAGAATGTGACTCACACGATGACAACATTTTTGTTGGATTCCGGTCTTTTGAAACATTTCCTGTCCTTGAAAGAACTCCAGATCCCTTGAAAATAGTTACTGCCGTCGGTACCTGGTACCTATTGGTTTTGTGACTGGCCCGTCATTTGCATTTTCTCAACGACAGAGTCCCTTTGCCGCGTCTAACGAGGCAACTCTGAATTTTTTGTGTTGAAAATATTCATTCCAATCTGGAGGTTAACGGTCATGACGAAAATTCTTAAAATTGGAGTTTGTTCTGCATTTATTTTATTGAACTACGCAAATGTTGCACGAGCGAACGACGCTACCGACCTTCCTTCTCCTCCTCAGCCTGGAGATTACCCGAGCCAGGAGATTAAGGACGCGGTCGGAAGAGAAACTGCTGCATCAACATTTTCTCAGAAATTAGATCGAATTCAAACCTTACAAGACAATGTGAAGTCCTATATCCGGAATAAAGCTGTTGATATAAAAGCTCTGTGGGCGAAGGAGGAGTATCTGGTGGCCCTTCGCGAAGATCTTTCGCAATCTAAATCATTGTATGGTCGGATTACTATCACTGAAATGGAACGAGCACGGCGGCTAAATTACGACAATCGACGGTTGGATAAGAAAATAGGCAAGATAATTGAAGCGAAGGAAAAGGCAGAGGAGCGAGCGCTTTCAAAAGTGAGTTCGGATGCGCTTAGGAAGGCCGAGAAAAAATTCGTGGCGAAGCCTCTCGATTCTCGAAAGGGCGCGGAACTTTTGGTCCGGGGCTTGCACTCATCTACAGATACACGAGCCATAGGCTCAGAGAAAATAACTGCTAGAGATCAGACTGCAGATACCGGTCAGGGTATTACCGCTGAGACGACAGATTTCTTTGGACCTCATTCATATGATCCTCAGACGCCATGATAAAACGGGATGATGCCGCGGTACCAGGTACACCCGGTACCGGCGTTCCATAGGTACCGGGTGTACCTGGTACCTATGGAAGCAGCTTAAAACGATATCTTAGGGGGGCTTGTTTTTTGAGGGCTTTTTGGTAGGTATCCACCTCAAGGTATTGATTTTAAATGAATTGGATAAAAAATTTGGGGCTTCTCCAGTTGATGTTGGTCTGGGCCGTTGCGCAGACTCCGGCTATTGCGAGTGATGACCAGCCTATAACGGAGGCGACGACATCTCCAAATCCGCAGGTCCAGGCGGGTAACACGGCAACCGATTGCGCAGGTAATATGGCGTCTGTTGTGGGGGGTTCAAACCCTTCGACAGGCCGGCGTATTTGGCGTCGAAAAGCTGATCCGGGAGCCCGTTTTATATTTGAGATTGAACAATTTCTAGAGCAGCATAAAGAAATCTCAGTCGCTGATTTGGAAGAACTTTCGGAGGCTCCTGTCGACCTGCTTAAAAATATTCTCGACCGCAGGTCGGGAGTAGAAGTTCGATTTGAAGCTCGGTGGGTGCAAAAACTTCAGCGGCTCTTTCGAAGTGAAAGGCGATATCCTGGATTGATCGAAAGAAAGTTGAGTAATGCCCTAAAACAACGCCCTTCGGGGGCTCTTCCGAATCGCGCCGATATGGTGGAAGCAATTGCAGTGACAGAAGCAGCCATGAATGGCGGAAACCAGAATCATCGGGATCTCATCGAACGATTGTTGAATCTGGGGTTTGGATCAAGACAGCTTGGGGCCCTGGCCGGATCGAGGAGTCTTTACACAAGGATCATAAATAGAAACACCCGGCCCTTCGTTCTCAGTGACGATGAGTTTAGACTGTTTTCAACAATTGTTGAGGACTTTGCGTCGTTAAAAGTGGCGGATTCAGAGCACCGAAGGTCGGCCGCACATGAACTTCGCGTGGCCCTTGAGGCGGATGCGAACGAGACGATTGAATTGCTGAAGCTGCCGAGGCACGCACTAGATGTCTATCAGGACAGGCTGTCTATCCCCATGTCCCACGCACTCTGTCTGAAGATTGCGCGGTTGCACCAAGATGGCAGCGGAAACATAAAGCCCAAATATCAACCTATTCTAGAGCGTGAAGCGCGAGAATCCGCAGAGCGTCATTGGGGAGTGAGAAGGCAGGTCTCTGCAGCCAGGGCCGAGCCCGAGACAGTGGAAGAATTTAAAGATCTATCGTCACCAGATGAATCAAAAAAATTTCAGGCGATGGTTGAGGGCATTATGATGTTTGGCAAGACCTCGGAACTCAAATCTTTGGTATCAATCAGGGGTAATGCTTTGTTTCAACGTCGACAGATCATGAACGATATTTTCTCGGGTGTCGTTGTTCAGCGAGTGCCGCTGAAATGTTATGAGGCGATTTTTTTGGAGTATCATCAGTTGATCGCTCGGAGCGGCTTACTGACAGAGCAATCCGCAACTCTGCGTCTTTTGGTGGAGCGCGTTCGATGGGCTCAGCGCCAGCAGCAGCGACTGGCCTTTATGAAAGGTCTAGGGATTTCCGACGAGAATATCCAGCGCATTGCTAGTAATCGGGCTTGGACTGGATATTTGCCGCTCAAATTCGCGGAAAAATTAGGAACATATTGGGTTGCAACTATGATGCCACAATAAAAAGGAGTCTAACGTTATGATACTCACATTAGGTCTACATCTATTCATTTCGCAGGCAGATATAAACTCATCATCTGCGAGTGGGCGCCACATCGTTGATATGCAAGAAGAGATCGAAATTATTGAGAAGTCGATCGCCAGTATAAAGGTTCAGATGACTGAGGCGATGGCGGTGAACGAACAGGAATCTCAACAAGCGAAAGCCGTAGATAAACTCGTCGTTGAAATTCAGGGTGAAGCGTATCGCGCGTATCT
This sequence comes from uncultured Bacteriovoracaceae bacterium, assembly GCA_964626465.1. Lineage (GTDB taxonomy): Bacteria > Bdellovibrionota > UBA2394 > UBA2394 > UBA2394 > CAZRCG01. The sequence goes on from CAZVFP010000012.1 coordinate 76,296, forward strand.
CACTGCCTTGTTGGCCGCGTACGATGTGCCACATGATGAAATGATGGGACACATCGAGAGGGCTGTGACGTTTGCGATAGAACGCAATACTTTTAAAAACGTACCTGATCTTGAAAAATTGAAAACAGGTTCAGATGCTTGGCACTCACTTGGAGAAAAGCCGGGGTTATTCGAGACATTAGTCAATTATCAAGGGGCCGGCAAATTGGTCGTCGAGAGATTGCCTCGAGTAGATGAAATGACGAAAGCCATTGCTTCGATTTATGCTCTTGCTTCAAGTAAGAGTATGAGTGAAAAAAATGCGGCGGATGCAAAGAAACAGGACGACTACTACACTCAATTCGAAAAAAAACGTCAGGAGATTTCCGTTGAGATTCAGAAAATAGAAGCTTCATTGGCTGTGGCGAAGCAGTGGTTACACAATAACAAAGAGCATGATCGTTATATGAATGAATCAATCAGGAAACTCCGACTCCTTTCCGATCTGAGATCTCCAGAAGCGCGTATCCGAACCATCAATTCTGTAAGTAATTCGCTGGAGGTCTTGCTCGGGATTTCGGAGCAACTCACTCCCTTGGCGACGAGGCTAGGAGCCACAGTCGAAATATTGAAAACCAATGTGACAAAACTGGATACAAACAGTGCCGCGATCAAGAGTATTCTGAAGTAGTGTCGTGACAGTACCAGCGTTTGTTCACGTATCTTTGCCATGCGGCTTTTATTTGGGGCGGCTGTTGAACTCCGGGAATTCAGTTTCAAAAGATTTACGAATGGCACCTGTCGGGTCGTAAGTTGTGTGGATCTCATTGAGTCTGGTTTTCATATTCACGCCAGCGGGGTCTTCCAAGGCGTCTGCAAATCGACCTTCGAATTCAAATAATGCGTATAACAAAACTAAAATTCGCGATTTATCTTTGTTTTCAGCAGCCTTTTCGAGGCGCCCTTCTACCAGCATCAGATACATATCGGCCTGTACAAGTTCATCTCGGGCTTCGCTATGAAGCCACGAAAACATTCCGTGCTTTCGGAGGAAAAAATTCCACAAGCCCTCTCGGACCTTGGGGGATGCGGCTCGAAAATTGTCGAATGTCGCCTTAGCTCTTTGCTCATACGATAGCCGCGTTGTTTCGGCTGAAACCGGACCCTTGAAGGAGTCATTCAGAGAAGTGAGAACTGCCCAAGCAAGTGAGGCGCCCAATACGACCCCCAAGCCATGAGCTCCTTGTCCAAGAAGCGTGCCCGTTTTTCGCCAAGCTGGATGCAGCACATAAATATCGGGGCTGCGACGAATAGTTCTCTCCGACTTATTCCAGCTAGAGTCGATTAGGCTGATAAAATCATCAACGTGAACGTCAGCCGCAGGTTTTTTGAAAAGTTCATTCGCATTGCTGGGATAAAATGGATTTCCTGCCTCAAGCCAACCATCATCAGAAGGAGCGAGAGGCGCCTCTTCTTGGGTTGTGTGTGGTGAGGCTGCTCTGACTTTTTCGGGCAGTTGAGAGAGAGCTTCGATATTGAATACATAGGATTCATATTCTGCCTTCGTGATGAATCGCCATCGGTAGAGCAATTTTGAGTAGCTTAAGACTTTGTCTACGAGGGTCTGAATATCTGTTGGGCTTGGATGGGCGTGAGTGGTCTGTTGAATGAGATGATTTGGAAAAAGCTTTTGGTCGCCATGAGCAGGGATTGGATTTCTTACTTTAAAAAGATGTCCGATTTTCCTGGGAGAAAGAAAGCCGAGGGCGGTTGAACAGATGCTTTTTGCCTGTGTGGAGGTCAAAGGAAGAGAAACCAAGATTGTGAGGGCTATTGTAGCGCTAAATTTTGATTTCACTTTTGTTTTGATCACTTCTCTCTATCCACCACCACCAAAAATTGAGTCAGAGACATAGCAAAAATTTATAAAAAATACTTCACGAAATTATAATTATTTTTGACGCGCCACAAAAACGCCTTGCGTTTAATTGACGACGTGCGCAATACTCAGAGACGTTAGGGGGAAAAAATGGGGATTGTGAGAATTGTTAGTCTTTCGACTATCGTATTAACACTCGTATTAGGCATTAAATCATTATCAGTAGGCGCAGGAGAGAATCGCATTCTCGACCGTCTCGAAAGAGGAGAAACCGTCGCTACGAAAACGGGGCTTTCTTTCTTTGTACAGACATTGGTGAAGAAGGAACCTGAAAAAGTGAGGGCTGTGCTCGGAGACTTCAAGAGACTTCCTGAAGTATTTCGAGAGGTTGCGTATGCAAGGCCCTATGTTGGCAAGGACGGCCGTCAGTTTGTTTATCTCAAACTGAGGGGACTTGGTGACGGTTTGGGTGTGTTGATGGAAGTGAAATCCGCGCCAGCCGACGCTTTTGTGAATGCGAAGGAATTGGTCACCAGTGCGCGATCATATCGCTCACGGGATGTTGGCAACGAGGGTGATGCAGCCAAAGATCCGGCAGCACTTCAGTTAAGAAAAGAAATTGAGGATTTGGGTCAGGCTGGCCCCGGTCATTTCATGGGCGCAACCGATGGAATTACCTTGGAAGGTCCGCTGAATGAAGTCATGCAACTGCCAAACACTCGGTTGGTCGTGCACTTGGGTTATTCGGGATATTATCCAAGTTCCAAGTCTGGCAAAGCGGCCGATTCGAATCAGCGCATGACCTATTTGGTTGCGCGTGTGGCATTCGGAAATCAGGTAAGCCGTGAGAATCTCGGGGATTATCGGGGATTCGGTGAGCAGCGTTTGTCGCTCGCAACGGCAGTGGGTGAGGCCGTGGTCGAATCTCTAAAAGTAAAGCTTGAAACTTTGCAATAAGTGTAACGAGTCGAGGAGGGGATATGAAGAAAATTGGGTTTATAGGATTTGGGGTGGCCGCTGCCGTTTTGATGGCAGGCTGCTCTGACAGTAGAGTGACGATGCCGTCAGATGACGTCATCATCCATGAAAAGGCAACGGCATCGATTCATCCGAAAGAGAAGTATTTTCTTGGTCAGGTGGAAGTAAAGTTGGGAGATCGAAAGTATTTGGCGCCCGTGGTCGAAAATATGAAGGCGAAGGGAATTGATGTCTCTTTGCTCGATAAAGTTCCGACCCAGCCGTTATTTTTGCTCAAGGTAAATTCGAATCAGTCGATCAACGAAGTCATGAAGGCGTTGAAGTCGGACGATAAAGTGATTTCTGTTTCGAAGAACTATCTTGTGACAACAGAAGCTCTTCGTGTGAACGATCCACTTTCCAAGACCCAATGGGCTTTGGAGAATTACGGCCAAGAGGCTCCACGCGCGCTGGCAGGTCGTGTGGGATCGGATATCGGAATGGCTGGCGTGACAGCAACCGGTAGTCATGAGGTTGTGGTTGCTGTGATTGACACAGGAATTGATTATTTCCACGAAGACTTGGCGATTACCGAGATGGTGAATGGCAAGAAGAAGGTGATGCCCGGAAGTAATATTTGGGTAAACCCAGAGGAAATTCCTGACAACAATATCAACGACGATAACAACGCTGATTCGGAATATGGAATTAGCTATGTGGACGATGTTCACGGTTATAACTTCGTATCTCGTAATGGCGATCCAATGGATGATCAAGGCCACGGCACGCACGTATCTGGTGTCATCGGAGCTTTGAGAAATAATTTCAAGGGAATTGCCGGTATCAATCAAAAGGTATCGCTGATGGCGCTCAAATTCTTGAGTGCTGAAGGTGGTGGTTCTGACTGGGATGCTCAGTTGGCGATTTACTACGCGGTTGCCATGAAACAAAAGTATCCGCAAAAGAAATTCATTTTGCAGAATTCATGGGGTGCAAGTGGTCGTGAATCTAAGAATGGTGATGAAGATGACCATTTGTTAGAAGCATTTGCCGTTGCTGCAAACAACGATATTTTGATTGCGGCTGCTGCAGGTAATGACAATGTGAGCAATCGCTTCTCCGAGAACTATCCAAGCAACTATTCGACTAAGATTCCTAATTTCTTGGCGGTGGCTGCAACCAACAACTTGGATCAACGTGCATCATTTTCGTCTTACGGATTTGAGAACGTGCAAGTGGCGGCTCCCGGTGTCTTGATTCAATCGACCGTTCCGGCGGCACTCTATGAAGGCGGCTATGCGGCTTGGAGTGGAACGTCAATGGCAACTCCACATGTGTCTGGGATGGCCGCTTTGGTCTGGTCAGAAAACATGAACATGACGGCAACAGAAGTTCGTCAGCGAATCATGGATACTGTCGATGTCGTTCCCGAACTCAGCGGCATTGTTGAGACGAGCGGTCGAATCAATATTCGTCGCGCACTTGCTGGCGATGTCAACGTGAAGACTCAACCAGTGCTTGAAGAAGTTCCTTATGTGATTTCTTCTCCTCGTCCTTCAGGATCGGTTTCTTTTGATTTGATGACGAAGGTGGAGCATAAGGGAGCCAAACAACTCGCGGTATGTTTCAGCAAGATCAATCTTGGTGGCAGCGGCGATTGGATTGAAATTCTGGATGCATCTTATCGTGTAAAAGATACGATTCAAGGTTTTCGCAAGGCGAAAAATTGGAAGGGTGAGTATCGAGAAATGTGTTCTGCTCCCGTCAATGGCGAATCACTCTATATTCGTCTCGCGGCAAGTGCAGATCCAACAAATCTCCGAGGATACGAAACTAAATCACTCAAGGTTTTGGCCAAATAAGGAATTAATCATATGAAATCAAAAATATTGATACAAACGACAATGTTAGTTCTCGGGCTGGCACTGGCTGCTTGCAGGCCGGCTCAGAAGGATCCTCCTGTAAATTGGGATCACAACCGAGTTGATGCAAGTGTAAAGGCGCTAAAAATAGCGCCAGAGCATCCGCTTTCACTGATTGGAGCTCCGGAGCTTTGGAAGAAGACGACGGGCAAGGCTGCGGACGGAAGCAGAGTACGTATTGCGATCGTCGGAACTGGTGTTGATTATACCAATCCAGACATTCGAGATGCGCTTGCGATGAACTTGGGAGAACTCTCTGAGGGTTCAAGAAATAATGGAATGGACGATGATCAAAATGGCTATGCGGACGACGTCTTCGGCTACGATTTCTTTTCTGGAGATGGGCTGCCGTATGACTGGCATGGTCATGATACTTTTGTCGCGGGCGTCATTGCGGCAACCGGTCGAAATAATTCGAGCGTGGTTGGAGTTGCTCCGAACGCTGAGTTGATTATTGCGAGATATCTCGGTTCCGACGGCCGCTATGGTCAGGGTACCGGCTTGGATGCGGTGGAAGCGATTGGATATTCAGTACAGAACAATGCTAAGGTCATTTATTTCAACTGGCCCCAAGGTGGATTTGATGAAACTGAAACCCCACTTGTTGTTGAGGCTCTCAAGGCTGCTGGCGAAAAAAACGTGTTGGTTGTGACTCCTGCCGGTAATACTGGAAACCAAGATATTCCAGCATTTCTGAAGGAAATCGCGAAACTTCCCAACGTGATTGTCGTGGCAGGGCTTGATGGCAATGGCCATATTCAGGCAGCGTCTAACTCTGGAAAGTTTTTGGCATCAGTGGCCGCTCCAGCTGTTGGAGGATATTCGTATTTGCCTGGCCAAGTGGTATCTCAAGATATTCGCACAACATCCGTGGCAGCAGGATATGTCGCTGGTGCCGCGGCACTTATTTCGACGCTTCCAGGTCGAGCAAGTGTAGAGAAGATTCGTGAGGCGCTTCTTTCAACGGCAGTGACTCGACGATTGCCTGAGCCGATTGATGTTCTTTCTGACGGAGCTTTGTTTCTCGGTAGTCTCTAATTTTCTCACGGAGAATTTTAGAAACTTTCGGCGGCGTGGTTATATCCCACGCCGTTTTTTTTAACGCGAGGCACTGACGCATCGATGCCACTACTTTCTTGAAAACTCTCGCGGGGTTTGGTCGTCCTCGATATTCTGCGTACAGGGGGATAACTATGCGTAGCCTGTTCGGGGGACTGGTTTTTTTATTTTTTGCTCAAAGCGTTTATGGATTTAGATCTGAGTACAGAACTAATCCTTGGATGGATGGAACAGCAATCACATTGGAAGATAAATCCACTTTGGGAGAAAGACAGCCCGAAATTCTCGGCATTCCCTCGATTGTTCGAATGAATTATATGGGCCGCAGTTTTAATTGGGAGGGTTTGAGTTTAGCGGGCAGAAGCCTGCAGGGATGGGGTGCTCCATTTCTATTCGTGAACTCAGAGGCAAGTCTTCCAGAAATTGATTTGCAGCTCCGCAATTTTGTTGATGCAAACTTCGACGTATTTCAGGTGACGAGTCAGGAATTGAGAATTGATCCAGCTCAAACGAGATTCTCTGGTGCTAACCGATACGTGACCTATCAGCGATATCTGATCCAGGATGATGAGGCGTACCTTGTAGAAAAAGCGTTTGTTACATTTCGATTTAAATACAATCGGCTGATCTCTTTTTCGAATGACTCGTATGGACGCATTAATATTGCCGACCGACCGACTGTTAGTCAGGAAGAAGCCATTCAGACAGTCGTCGATGATAGTCGCTTCAATTGGAAGAGAGATTCTTTTTCGGGTCGCATCATGTTGGTTGTTGAGCCCTTCGATATGCCGGGCAACCAAGTGGAGTTTCGATTTGTTCACAAAGTCACCATTCGACAATTCGGAGGGCTAGCCTCATGGAACTACTCTGTTGATGCAGTCCATGGAGCGATCGATCAAATCGCTAGTAACTTTCATCTGGGGGGATCTGTTGTCGGAACTTTCTATGGGCGTAATCCAGCAAGTGGGCTCGTGACAGCGCCACTTTTCGAAGCAACTGTAAAACAGGGAGACAAAAGTGAGTTGAGTGCTCGGGATGGAACTTTCAGTTTCGATCCAATTGGGGCCATTGTGGAACTGGTGAGCCCACGAGCCAAAATACGAAAATCGAAAACGAGTTCTGTCACAGCTTCACCCGGAGCTGATGGCGTGGCACAGTTTGGCGTTGGAAATCTCGATGAGGTGATGAGCTTTGTGCATATTGGCCGAGTCAGCCAATTTGTCAGAAACTTCATTCGTTCAGCTCCCCGACAGATCGGTATCGGGCAGGAAGATTTTCTGAGTGTGCCGATTCGCGTGAATACAAAAGCCGCTGATGAGTCCATAAAGTCTTGCAATGCTTGGTTTGATCCTACTGAACGTTCTTTAAACTTTTTGGAAGCGGATGATCAGTGTGAAAATTCGTCACATTTTGCGGACATTATCTATCATGAATGGGGGCATGCACTTGACGATGCGCTGGGCGGAATTCAAGACTCGGCGTTCTCTGAAGCCGTTGGCGATTTTTTGGCATCCTTACTCACCAATGATTCTCAATTAGCCCCAGGATTCATCAAGAATGTGGATAATCGACCGATTCGAAATATCGATTCTGTCCGAGTTTTTCCTAAAGACCGAAATCGGGACCCTCATCTTGAAGCTCTCATCGTGAGTGGCGCGTGGTGGGATGTATTGAAAATGATGAAGGCGCATTACGGCGATGAAATCGCCGTTCAAAAAGCGGGTGAAATATTTATTAAGCATCTTGTATCCACGAATTCATATCGACAGAGTTATCAGGGAGCACTTGTTGTGGATGACGACGATGGAAACCTAGAGAATTGTACGCCTCACTTTTGCTTCTTCAATGCTGCATTCGCAAAACGGGGTCTTGCAAGTCTTGATTCGAGATGCACGAGTTCGACCACGACCAGAATTGCCTGCGCGGAATCGACAATCAAAGTGGGGTCGACGACAGAATAATTTTGGGAATCTCCTTGAACAACATTTGAAAATCGAAGACATTAGAAGTCGAAAGGTAAGGCTTCGTGATATCTTTTTTTTGTTCTTCCATTGGAAGAAAAGTGGTCATGGCCCTCACTGGATTGGGTCTTAGTTTGTTTCTACTCATGCATCTGCTGGGCAATCTCATTATTTTGAGTGATGCCAATAAGTTCAATCTATATGCGCATTCACTTGAGAGCATGGGACCTCTTTTGATTGCAGCCGAGGTTGGGCTGATTTTGGTTTTCATCTTTCATATTATCGTTGCTGTGAAATTAACTCTGCAGAATCGTCGCGCGCGGCCCGTGGCTTATGTTCATCGGTCGAATACTGGGCGCAGTCGCCGTAGTTTGGGCTCTTCTTATATGATCGTATCGGGGACGATCATTCTGTTGTTTATCATCTTTCATATTTTAGATTTTAAATTCGGCAATCCGCAAGTGATTCAGGAAAACGGCGTTCAGATGAGAGATCTCGCGGGGCTTGTGAAGCATGAGTTCTCTGAATTGGGAGATGTCATTTTCTATGTTGTTGCGTTGGTGTTGATCGGTATTCACCTTTGGCATGGATTTCGAAGCTTGTTTGATACCCTTGGTGTGGCGACGTCGCGTTGGGAGTGCTTGTTCCATAAAGTTTCTCAGATCTATGTCGCGCTCGTGACAGGCGGCTTTGTTCTCATTCCCATTTGGTTATATCTGTGTGGAGGCGGTCGATGAAACTCGATTCCAAAGTTCCAGGAGGAGATCTCGCGACAAAGTGGTCTCGCTACAAAGATGAATTAAAATTGGTGAACCCGGCAAATCGTCGAAAACACTCTGTGATCATTGTTGGAACGGGATTGGCCGGAGCATCAGCAGCTGCAACTCTTGGTGAATTGGGTTATTCGGTGAAGGCTTTTTTCTTTCATGAGAGCCCAAGACGTGCGCATAGTATTGCGGCTCAGGGTGGAATTAACGCCGCAAAAAATTATCAGAATGATGGGGATTCGGTTCATCGTTTATTCTATGACACCATCAAGGGCGGGGATTTTCGAGCGCGTGAAGCGAATGTCCATCGTTTGGCCGAAGTCAGCGTGAATATTATTGATCAATGTGTGGCTCAGGGCGTTCCATTCGCGCGAGAATACGGCGGCCAGCTAGCGAATCGAAGCTTTGGCGGCACTCAAGTCTCTCGGACATTTTATGCTCGTGGACAAACCGGACAACAGCTGTTGCTGGGAGCCTATGGTTCCTTGATGAGACAAGTCGATGTTGGTCAGGTGAAAACTTTTGAGCAACGTGAAGTCTTGGACATCGTTGTGGTCAACGGTGTTGCAAGAGGCATCATCGTCAGAAATTTGAGAACAGGCGAGCTAGAAAGCCATTCGGCTGATGCCGTTGTGCTTGCGACCGGGGGGTATTCGAATATCTTCTTTTTATCGACAAATGCACGCAATAGTAATGTGACAGCGATTTGGCGAGCCTATAGGCGTGGAGCTGGTTTTGCAAATCCATGCTTTACTCAGATCCATCCGACCTGCATTCCCGTTTCAGGAGATTACCAGTCGAAGTTGACTCTGATGAGCGAGAGCTTGAGGAATGACGGGCGAGTATGGGTTCCCAAAAAATCTGGTGATGAGCGGCGTCCTTCGCAAATTCCAGAGAGTGAGCGCGACTATTATCTCGAACGACGATATCCGAGCTACGGCAATCTGGCGCCGCGTGATATTGCATCTCGCGCTGCGAAAGTGGCTTGTGATGAAGGCTTAGGTGTTGGGGCATCGAAGCAAGCTGTCTATTTAGATTTCGCTGATGCGATCAAGAGACTCGGAAAACCTGCGATTTCCTCGAAGTATGGAAATCTTTTTGAGATGTACGAGAAAATCACTGGTGACGATCCCTATCAAATGCCAATGAGAATTTATCCGGCCCCTCACTATACGATGGGCGGGCTTTGGGTTGATTACAATCTCATGTCGACGATCCCAGGACTTTTCGTCATCGGCGAAGCAAATTTTTCGGACCACGGCGCGAATCGTTTAGGAGCGAGCGCGCTTATGCAGGGTTTGGCCGATGGATATTTTGTTTTGCCTTATACCATTGCGAATTATATCGCAGGGGCCAAGATTCAGCCGCTGACTGGAAGCGAAGCTCAATTTCAAGAGGTGAAAAAAGAAGCTCAAAACAGAATCGACCAGTTATTTAGCATTAAAGGCTCGAAGTCTGTCACAGAATTCCACCGGCAGCTTGGTCGCATTATGTGGAACGAAGTGGGCATGGCAAGAAATCGTCAAGGCTTGGAAAAGGCGATTGGGGATACTGCAAACTTAAAACAAGAGTTTTGGTCATCCTTGAGAATGACAGGCGAGAAATCTAACTTGAATCCTCAGTTGGAAATGGCTGGGCGTGTTGCCGATTTTCTAGAATTCGGAGAGCTGATGGCCCGAGATGCTTTGACCCGCGAAGAATCTTGCGGAGGTCATTTTAGAGAGGAATACCAAACCGAAGAGGGTGAGGCAAAACGTAATGACGAGGCATTTACTCATGCCGCTGTTTGGGAATTCACAGGAGATTCTAAAGTGCCGACTCGTCATACCGAGGCACTGAGTTTTGAGAATATCAAATTAGCGCAACGAAGTTATAAGTAGTGGGTGATTAAACAATGAAACTTCATCTGAAAATTTGGAGACAGAGAACGGCCGGCGAAGAAGGTCGTATGGTCGACTACGACTTAAATAATGTATCGCCGGATATGTCGTTTCTTGAAATGCTCGACGTTTTAAATGAAGAGTTGATTAAAAAAAACGAAGATCCGATCGCATTTGATCACGATTGTCGTGAGGGAATCTGCGGTACTTGTGGTGTGATGATTGATGGAAAGCCACATGGTGGCCAAGTCGGAACCACGACGTGTCAGCTGCATATGCGATTGTTTAAAGATGGCGACACAATCATTGTGGAACCTTTTCGGGCTCAGGCTTTTCCTGTAGTCAAAGATCTCTGTGTTGACCGATCGGCTTTAGATCGTCTCATCAAGTCTGGCGGATATGTTTCTGTGAATGTGGGAAATGCTGTGGAATCGAATTCTATTTTGATTCCGAAGGATGTTGCTGAAAAGGCATTCGACAATGCAGCCTGCATTGGGTGTGGAGCCTGCGTCGCAGCTTGTAAGAACGCATCCGCAATGCTTTTCGTAAGTGCCAAAGTGAATCAGATGGCGCTTTTGCCGCAAGGTCAAGTTGAGCGTGAACGTCGTGTGGTTCGCATGGTTTCTGCGATGGATGACGAGAAGTTTGGAGCCTGTACCAACGAAGCTGAATGCTCAGCTGTTTGCCCCAAAGGCATTCCATTTAAATCGATCACAAATTTGAATCGTGAATTTGTTCGAGCCCATTTGAAGGGAACCGAGGTCGCTGATCATTCATGACGTCAATTACGATTGAAGAACGACTGAAGTGGTATGAGCATTTTCTGAATTTAAGTCGGAAAATGCAAGACGAGTCGCTAGATACAGCTTGTCGTTATCTCATGGATGATTCAATTTCTGCTGCGAAAGCTGAAATTGGTTACTTTTTTTTCTTCGATCGTGAAGGCAAACATCGAGTTGCATTTGCTAGAACTGGAACTCGCGAAGACATTCCAAAAGCAGATCAGTTCTTTAGTGAAAGCATTATCAAACGCGCAATTGAAATGCAGTCTCCGATCATTATTGATGATGCCCTGGCTCATCCTGAATTTCGTGAAGCAAAATCAGTGATCGCGGGAAATCTCAAATCCGTTTTGGCCGTTCCATTTTTCTACAACAAAAAACTGGTGGGGCTCATCTATCTTGAAAATAGAAACCAAACGCAGTTTTTTGCCCCTGATTTGTTGGAATTCCTCAATGTGTTCTCGTCGCATGCCGCAATTCTTTTGCACTCCAAACTGAGTGAAGTTCAGCCGTTGAGAACGGTGAATCAAGAGCCGTTGGGATCCAAAAATGCCAAAATGATAAAAATTTTGCAGTCTGTGGAGATGGCAGCAAAATCGGACTCTTCAGTTCTCATTCTTGGAGAAACAGGAACCGGCAAAGAGGTTCTGGCAAATCGAATTCATAAGCAGAGCCAGCGAGGTGCTGGAAAATTCGTTGCAGTCAATTGCTCTGCAATTCCAGACACCCTCATTGAGAGTGAATTATTTGGATACAAACGAGGGGCATTTACTGGAGCTGTGACTGATCGTGAAGGGTTAGTCCGACAGGCGCATAAGGGCACTCTCTTTCTTGATGAGATCGGAGACCTCCAATTGCATATGCAGGTGAAGCTCTTGCGAGTTATTCAAGAAAAGAAATTTACTCGGTTAGGATCGACGCAAGAAGAAGAAAGCGAGTTTCGTTTGATCTGTGCAACTCATCAACCTTTGGAAAGTCGAATTGAAAAAGGTTTTTTTCGGCAAGATCTTTTCTTTAGAGTAAATACCATCACTATTGAGCTGCCACCGCTTCGTGAACGAGTTGAAGATATCATGGATTTGGCTGAATTTTTTCTTCAGGAAGCAAACCGAGAAAATCAAAAATCGATCAAGGGCTTTGATGAAAAGGCGCGTTCATTGCTGATAGATTTTGATTGGCCCGGAAATATCCGTCAGCTCAAGAATGCGATTCAACGAGCTCTTGCACTTGTGGATATAAAACAGAGAGATATTCTCTCTGCCGAGGATTTTGGATTTCTTTCGAGTAAGGTGCAGGCCCCGGCATCTCTTTCGACATTGCATGAAGCCAAAGAGAATTTCATTCGCAACTACGTCAAAAAGGCGATTTTGATTCATAAGGGAAATAAGACAAAGGCGGCAAAGGCTCTGGGAGTTGATCCAAAGACCTTATACCGACATCTTTTGGAAGAAGGAGAAGAGAACTAGACATGGAATCATATTGGTTAGCCTCATTTCTTTCAACAGAGGACCTCTTTCGATTTATTTTATCGTGTGCGGTAGCTGTTGTTTGTGGATTGATTATTGGACTTGATCGAGAGAGTAAGGGAAAGCCAGCCGGTCTTAGAACATTGGTTTTGATCTGTGTGGGTTCCTGTATATTTACGCAAGCTTCGGTTTTTGTGTCATCGAAGACAGGTGATCCAGGCAGGATTGCCGCGCAAATTGTAAGCGGAATTGGTTTTTTGGGTGCCGGGGCAATTCTGCAAAAATCTGAACAAGGCTATATCGCAGGTCTAACGACAGCTGCCAGTATTTGGGTGACCGCCGCTGTAGGAATGCTGGCGGGTTTGGGCCACTATATCGTGTCTTTTCTTGGAACTTTCATTGTGATCGTAGCACTTCAGGGTTTTGGTCATTTGGAAGGATATCTCTTCTACGACTCGAATGTGGAAACGCGTAAAATCTATTTTGAATCGAATTTTGGAAAGACGAAATGGGAGCTCATCGGTTTGTTGGAAGACAATATGATTAAACCTGATGAGTATGTTTTTCAGAGCGGAAGTCATGGCCGACCCTGTCTAGAGTTTCGATATGTTCATAAGAACCGTCAGCATCGCGCCTTCTTGGCCCAAGCAGCGTCGGTTCATCAGGTTCTTGAAATTGTTTAGGTGCCTTTCATGATGGGGCGCAGATGAAACGTGTATTGATCACAGGTTGTTCGTCTGGTTTTGGATTTGAGCTGGTCGCTGAATATTTGCGACATGGATGGTCTGTCATAGCAACTCTTCGAAATTTGGGAGAAAGAAAAAATTTATTTATTGATCTAGAGTCTAAGTTTCCAGATCGCTTGAAGGTATTGGAACTGGATGTTTCAAAAAAAGAGGATCGTCAGGGAGTGGCGAAGCTCTTGGATCAGAATGAGTGGACTTTAGATTGTCTAGTGAACAACGCGGGCTATGGATTGTTTGGAGCCTTCGAGGATCTCTCTGAACTTCAAATCCGAGAACAATTTGAAGTTAATTTTTTTGGAGTTTTACTTTTGACGCAAAGCCTTTTGCCTCAGTTGCGCCGTTCTAAAGGTCGCGTGATTGTTGTGTCTTCGGTTGTGGGTTATATCGCGATGCCTTTTGGATCGCTCTACTCAAGCTCAAAGTTTGCAGTTGAGGGTTTTTGTGAATCACTTCGACATGAGCTTGAGCCATTCGAAGTTCAAGTCGCACTCGTTGAGCCCGGACAATTCAGAACATCTTTTTCGAAAAAGATGAAGTATGGAGAGATTTCATCGGATCCATTCTCGCCCTATTACAGAATGACAAAAAATTTTAAGAAATATCGCGAACGGAGAAATGGTAGCCGAGGAGTTTCCTCGCACGTGGTCGTAGAGCAAATTGTGAAGATGTCGAATGATTCAAGAATGCCCATGAGAGTCAGGTGTGGTGTTGATGCAGAACTTGGTTTTTGGCTCAAGTGGTTGTTGCCCGAGCGTTTTTTCGAAAAACTGCTCAGGTTCATCTTTAGGAGCATGATCTTTCGAGAACACTAAAATGAATCCGAAAATGAATCGCGCGACAAATTAGACACAGCCTAGTTACGAAGATAAGTATATCCCTGCATGACTTTTTCGTAAAAGTCGATGAGTTGGACCCCATCACGAGGTTTGATTTTTCCTTCACGCACGCGCTCTTCAACCGATGTGCGAACTCGTTTTGCAAGCTCTGCAGGAATAAATTGGTTTTCCTCAAGTACAGAACTGATGGTGTCACCAGGGATTGTTTCTTGAATATAAAAATCTTCTGGATCGTCATCATCACAAAAGACATGCACTTCGTTTACTCGGCCAAAGAGATTATGCATATCGCCCATGATATCCTGATAGGCGCCGGTCAAAAACATGCCAAGGTAGTATGGGCGCCCAGTGAGCTGATGGAGCCACAGGCCGGTATCATAGGGTTGTTGACGTGCGATAAATCGGTCGATGATGCCGTCACTATCACATGTAATATCGACAAGGCTGCATGCCTTTCGTGGAGTTTCAAGCATGCGATGAATCGGCACGATCGGAAATAGTTGGTCAAAAGCCCAGTGGTCTGGAGCTGATTGGAAGACTGAGAAATTGACCAGATACTGTGTGGTCAGTTGTTCGGCGATATCGTCAAGATCAGCGGATTGGCGTTTGAGCCGTTTTCGATTTTTCAAAATCCACATTTGAATTTCACGAACACAATCTTCGACAAATGCTTTTTCATCCAGACTGATCAATCCCAACTTGAAGCGACTTAGGGCTTCTTCACGTTTGGAATGAGCATCATGATAGTGCCTCAGTGCATTCTTTGGAGAGATCGACGTCAGCAGTTCGTAAACCTCCTGCACAAATTCAGATTTCGTCAATGATTCTGAAGCTTGGGCGGCAGGTTTGGTGATGGGAGCATTCGACCCAATCACATTCATAATCAGACACGAATGATGTGCGGTCATCGCACGTCCGGATTCTGAAACGATATGAGGATGAGGAACATTCTGTTCATCGCAAATCTGCTGAAGAGTTTCGGCTACGTTGGTAATATAATCTTCGAGAGTATAGTTGATAGAATAATCCGAGTTCGATTGGGATCCATCATAATCGACACCGAGTCCTCCGCCGATATCAACATAGCCAAGAGGTGCACCAAGTTTGTGTAGGTTTGTATAGAATCGAGCGCCCTCCATCACAGCCTCTCGAATCGAATGGATATCTGGAATTTGGCTTCCAATATGAAAATGTAATAATTGAAGGCAAGAAAGCATATCAGCTGACTTCAATGCATTCACCGCATCCATGATTTCGGTAGACGATAGCCCAAATTTTGCAGAGTCTCCGCCGCTGTCTTGCCATTTGCCGGAGCCTTTGCTTGCCAGTTTGGCTCGCAACCCAAGCATCGGCATGATGCCTGTTTCTTTCGCGGCCTTGATCACAATATTCATTTCCGATGGTTGCTCAATCACGATCATGATTTTTCGTCCGAGCTGGCGACCGAGAAGGGCGAGACGAATATAGTCTGAGTCTTTGTATCCATTGCAAATCGTCAGAGCTTCTGGATCTGTATTATACGCCAATACCACCTGAAGTTCGGCCTTACTTCCAGCCTCAAGACCATAGTGATAGGGACTGCCCGCATCAATGATCTCTTCAATCACCTCGCGGAGCTGATTCACCTTGATCGGGTAAACTCCGCGATATGAACCTTGATATTTGAGTTCAGCTAAAACTTTTTTAAACAGTTCGTTGAAACCACGAACTCGATCTCTCAAAATATCTTGAAAACGAATGATGCAGGGAAGAGCAATGCCTTTGCTCGTGAGTTCTTCGACTATATCTAAAATCTCAATACTCGGCCCACCTTCACCTTGAGGAAGCATGGTGAGATTTCCTTTATCGTTGATTGAGAAATATCCAGATCCCCAACCCTCAATATTATAAAGATCCAGGGCATCTTCCCTTGTCCATTTTCGAGCGAGTCGTAACGGATCTACTTCCGAATGATGCGCATTTGCATCGTGGGTCGATACTTCAGATGTGGGAATGACCGGGCTCGCCGGACCGATAAGAGGATTCTCCATATATCTTGAAATAACTTTTTATCGGAGTTCCGGCAATCTCAATTGAGGGTGGTACCTCGTCCAATAAATCTTTCCCGATCCTGAATTCAGTATTTGCCCTGAATCG
>CAZVFP010000013.1:0-49654 GCA_964626465.1 uncultured Bacteriovoracaceae bacterium
TCCTCAAATCCGCTCGAAATGCTTTTAAATCCCGCTATTTAATGATTTCGCCCTGGGGCGGTGTTGCAGGACAGGGGATTGGCAGGCTTCTTGCATTAAATCTGACATGAGCCCTTCATGGCCTCAAATGAAAGGATTGTCAGATGCGTTCTTACTTACCTCATAATCAAAGGGTTGTTGTACTGGCTGTTTATCTCGTGGGGGTCATGTTTTCATCGACTTCAACTTACAGTATGGGATTTTGCAAAACACTGATGAAGATTTGTGGACTTGGAAAAGAGGAAACTCCATCTTTTCGCTTATTAGCAACTATAGAGAATGGAT
Source organism: uncultured Bacteriovoracaceae bacterium (assembly GCA_964626465.1). Taxonomy (GTDB): domain Bacteria; phylum Bdellovibrionota; class UBA2394; order UBA2394; family UBA2394; genus CAZRCG01. Next base: position 325 of record CAZVFP010000013.1, read on the forward strand.
GGCATAGCATCGCCGGCTTTGGGCCAGACTTCAGCCCATTGGGATTGGATTCGGAATCAAAAATGCAATCTCCAGGTCTGACTGCAAGTGGAAGAGCCACCCCAGACATCCGCGAGCATGGAGCGTACGGCAGATCTTCTGGTAGGGGTGCTTTTGTTTTAAAGTTAGTAGTTAAGCCGAATACAGCTGGCGGCCCGCGAGATCGGATGATCTTTCTTCAAACGTGGGCAATGTCGCAAGCTCAAGCCGTGGCGCTTAGGTCGACAATTCAGGAAAAACTTGGTCAGGCCTTGGATTCTTATAGTGAAGTTGGCAATAGGGCCTCCTCAGATCGGGATGTCGTAGGTGAAATCACAAGAGAAATCTTGGCGATCGGGGAATCGATGAAAAAGCCTGAGAAGTAAACTAAATTACAATGGGGCTGAGGAAGTGAATTAATTTGAGACGGTCCCTCACCTAGTGGCGGTGTCCTATAACTAGAAGTGGTCTCATAAATGGATAAAAAGCTTTTCGGTTGTATTTTAGAGTGAGTAAAATTTCCTCCTTGGAGGGGAAATGGATCTCACAGACAAGCAATGGAAGGTTTTGGGGCCACTGCTTCCTAAGCCGAAAATTCGAAAAGATGGTCGTGGCCGAAGGTGGCGTGACCCCCGCGATGTTTTAAATGGAATTCTCTGGATACTCCGCAGTGGTGCCCGGTGGAAAGATATGCCAGAGCGATATCCTTCGTATCAGACCTGTCATCGCCGCTTTCAATTTTGGGTTCGCTCCGGAGTCATGGAAAAAATCTTGGAGTATCTCATTACAGATCTTCGAGATCGCGGCAAAGTAAATCGTCGACCTAGCCCGCATTTTAAATTGCTGTGGATTTGGTATGATCCTACCCCGATTTGGTGGACACGGTCCTTATGTGGTAAATCACAGAATTGAGGTAGTAAAATGAAGAGAGTCTATACAAAAGAGTTTAAAGAACAGGCAGTAGAACTTGCCAAAGAGATGGGTAGTTTTACAGCAGCAGCTAAACATTTAGGCATTAGTGATAGCGCCATTCATGCTTGGAAAAGTCGAGCATCTGGCGGTCATGAAAATAGATCCGGCTTAACAGAAGCTCAGATAGAAAATCAGAAACTGCGAAAAGAGAATATCGAGCTCAAAAAAGTGAATCATATTTTAAAGGCTGCCGCTGCTTTTTTTTCTCAGGACCATCTGAAGTAAAATGGCAGCTGGTCGAACAAATGAAAAACGAAGGCATTGAAATTATGATTTCTTGTAAAACCTTGAGTGTGAGTCGTAGTGGTTTTTATATTTGGCAGAAGAGGCCCGAAAGTAAGCGAGCTGTTGAGAACCAAAAGTTGATGAATAAGATTCACGAAATTCATAAACAAAGTCGAAAGACTTATGGAGTTCCAAGGATGAAAGCCCAGCTAGAAAAAGACGGTGAAGTTTGTAGTAAGAATCGAGTGGCTAAACTAATGAAGCAGGAAAATCTCTCTGGCATAGCGAAGAAGCGATTTAAAGTGAAGACGACAGATTCGAATCATTCACTGCCAATTGCAGATCGAATCTTTCAAACTGAAAATAAAGATACTTTTCCAGATAAGCCGAATCGTATCTGGGCCAGTGATATTACTTATATTCACACCGAAGAGGGGTGGTTATTTCTTGCTGTTTTCTTAGATGTTTTTACTAGGAAAATCGTGGGCTACTCAACGGCGGATCATATGAGAACTGAATTGATCCTTCAGGCCTTGAGTGAAGCATTGCTTAAGCAAAATCCAAAAGGCAATGAGCTTACGACTCATTCTGATCAAGGATCTCAGTATTCAGCCGAAGATTTAAGAGCGCGACAAAAAGCGCTAGGAATTACTGCAAGCATGTCAAGAAAAGGAAATTATTATGACAATGCTTTTGCTGAAAGTTTTTTTCATACGCTGAAAGTTGAGCTTGTTCACAATCAGAAATTTGAGACGAGAAAGGAGGCGGCAGCAGATATTTTTGAATATATTGAAGGTTGGTATAATTCCAAAAGATTGCATTCTTCACTTGGTTATAAAACTCCACTGGAGTACGAAGAATTAACACTTGCCGCATGAGACACGTGTCCACTTTTTCGGGGTAAGATCAATTCTCATATGCTTCTGAACTAGGACAGGCTCCAGTGACCCCGTTCAGGATAGGCGGCATAAATCCCATATTTGAGATCGCGTTTTGGATTTAGTGATCCGACTAAAACCAGACCGACCCGTAGGCGACTGAATGGTGAACGAAGATGGAAACGCTTACTTGCCTGATCCTGTTTTACAACCATCCATCGATGACTTGGTCGAAGAACTGTCGAATTTCTCAAATGGAAAGCACGAAAATCAGGTGGGCTGCTTAAGGCCGGCTTTGACTCGTTTGCAATGTAGGCTACTTTTGAAATGATTTTTAGAGTTTACTGCCCGCTCTCTTATCGATTTCTTGCTGGCGATACTCCCTGATTGCTCGATAGGGATCTAACGCTCTGTTCATGCTCTCGGACAAGGCAGCTCGAATTTCATCGTCTTCAGGCTCAAGGATCTGTGCTTTGGTGCTTGGGTCCACGATGGCTCTCACCTTAATTCCAAAAAAGTTCTGGAGAATCAATGGCGTCGAATTTGTAATGTCATACGCTGAGCCCACTTGAGCCACATTGAGCGAGTTGTGAAGCAGAAGAAGCGGAACTATCATATCCGTGTCCTGAGGCTCGACCAAACTCCGCAGAGCCAAGCTCGCAGACTCCCAATAGTTATGCGCAAGATCACGTCGATAACTCTCAGGCAATAGAAGAAGTTCGATTAATGAGATTAGAGCCGCCTTCCTTTCAAGGTTGATGACTTCGTAGGCGTTGCCACCATTAAATTGAGTTTGGTACCCACTCACCTGCAACATTGAGGCAGAACTCATTTGTAAGCCACGCCCTTGCAGCCATTTCCATTGCTTTTTTACTTCCAGTTTTACTTTTTCAGGGTCAAAGGCTTTACGGCCCATCATCATGCTCGAGTAGTGAGCTTCCATGTGATGCAATTGTCTCACGCGAAAGGCTCGTTCACCGCCGCCCATTTTACTCGCGACATCTATGACAATCCCCATTGCTTTTTGAGCATCATATGAATGTTCTGAAAAGTTACCTACTCGAACAGTAACAGCTTGATCAGAAACTAGTCCTATCGAAGTCTTGTAGGCTGCGACAATTTTTCGGAATACTTCTGTGGCAATCAAGAGGCCAGTTTGGGACTTTCTCGCCCATTCAGCAGAACCTTCTTTTGAATCTGCGAGCTCCTGTGAAGAAGTTCGTGGGTCCCAGATCGCGGGCGTCTGTGAACTACCCAGGCGAACCACAACAAGGCCACGTTGGTCACTCTGTGGGGCGATTTCCCTATGAATAGGCATTGGTAGTTGTTCGAAGCGAGATTGAACTTCTTGGGATATGGAGCCAAGAAGACCCATTTCGGCTTCAGTTTTCAAAACAGCGCGATCCCCTTCGGTAGCCTTGGTAGCCAAAGCTATAACTGTTAATGAAATTAAATCTCTAGCACTGGAACTATCGGTGCCAGCAGGAAGTCGAACCATGGATTCCTTCAGGAGTGAAAGGGCTTGTCGACGTGCCGTATCTGACAGGCTTAAAGCCAACAAATTCTGAAGAGAAGAACGGAGGTCTTCTAGTTGATCAACAGGCAGTGGAAAAATATCCGCTAAAGCCTTGCCTGGTTGAACTAGCGACAGCCATCGACCAACCAGCCCTATGCTCGGCTTGCCTCCGATGATAGCGACAACTTCTCTACAAAGGATCTCACCCTTGTCGCCGGTAGCAAAGACACTTTCAATCGAGCTTTGTGATAAGAGCGCAAACAGAAATGATATAAGAGTAGCGGCGGCAACTCTGAGTTTTTGGAACATCTACTTCTCCTTTTATGTAGTACCCATCCCCCCTCACAACCCATTTATATGCAAGTTCTGAGCCACCAGTCCCAATAATCGTCTCTCGACCAGGGCGGGGGCATTTAAATGACCGATTTTATCGAGCTTAGAGCCGATTCTTGGTTTTTTGAGTGAAATTTTCTTTTCGAATTTGCCTAAAAATTTGGAAAATCAATATCGCAGGTAGTGGGGACCTGAAGTCTTCGGGGGAGATTTTTGTTTTCGGAGGAAGCGAATGACGGCATCAACGACGTTGATGGATTTTATTAGAGTGATTGAAGACCCGAGGATAGAGCGCAATAAGAAGCATAAGCTCAGTGATATTTTAATGAGTGCCTTACTGGCTATCATGGCAGGTTGTGAGGGCTGGCTTTCGATTTATACTTTTGTGAAAGACAATGAGGAATCGTTAAGGAAATTTTTAGATTTTGAAAATGGAATCCCGTCTCATGATACTTATGCTCGAGTGATTTCAATTCTTCGACCTGAGATTTTGTGTGAGAGTCTTTATGGGCGGGTTCATGCGCTGTTTGAAGTGTCGAAGAAAAAAGGAAATCAATTGTGTTTAGATGGAAAGGATATTCGACGCTCTTTCGATAAAATCCGTGGTAAAGATGTGATCTCGCTGGTCAGTGCGTGGTGTGTTGAGCAGAATCTTGTGCTTGGGCAAGTGAAGGTCGGAGAGAAGTCCAACGAGATTACGGCAGTTCCAGAGCTTCTTAAAATTCTTAATCTCCAAGGAATGGTCGTCAGTCTCGATGCGATTCACTGTCATCAGGAGGTGGCAAAAGTCATTCATGATCAGCAAGGCGATTGGCTGTTGGCTCTTGAATCAAATCAACGAAATTTTCATCACAAAGTAAAAACACGTTTTGAGCACGCTCAGAAAATTCAATTCAAGGATCATGTCCATGATTTTGCCGAGTTCACATCTAAGGGCCATGGGCGAATTGAAATTCGTAAATACTGGCAAATGCCCGCCGATTCTTTTTCGGAAGCGAAAGATTGGCCGGGCCTTCGAACGATCGGATGTGTTGAAGCTATTCGAGAAATCCAAGGTAAAACTTCCAAAGAAACTCGCTACTATCTCTCCAGCCTATCGCTAAATGCCGGACAATTTGGACAACATGTTCGGAATCATTGGACGATTGAAAATAATCTGCACTGGTGTCTCGATGTTTCCATGGGCGAAGATGCTTCACGATTAAGAACGGAAAACGCTGCGGAAAACTTTGCAACGCTTCGAAGAATTGCTCTGAGCCTGCACAATCGCGATTTGTCCGGACTCAGTTTGAAAGCAAAACAACGAAAGGCAAATTCAAACCCGGCCTATCTAACTGAAATTATTAAAACAACGGGCCCTGGGGTTGAATCCGATTGCGGGGTGATCTGGCATAAAGATTGCACCAATTGAACTAATGATAGAGAGGCTCCATATGTCCCGACTACCCATGTATTTTTCCTTAGTGTTTGGACTTGTTTTTTCGTCCCCAATTTTTGCCGAGGAAGACCAATACGGCTTCGACCCAAGCGCTCAAAGCTTCTCCCTCACCGACGCTAAACAGGTGATCGAATCTCAGACGGTGAGTTCGGTGGAGGAATTTATAGAATATGTTTTCAAGACTGACCCCAGCTTATTTGATCACCCTGGACTTGTTTATTCGAGCAAGGGTTTTCAAGAGGCCAGTTACGAAAACCCGAGAACCATTTTGGTCAGCAAAAATGGCAAATTTGCAATGACCTACAATGGCGATCCTTCGCAGCTTGGCTATTCAACTGTTGAATTTATGGGATATGACGAAGTCGAAAAGACTTTCAAAATCGCTGAAGCAGATTTTTCTCATGCAAAGCCTTACCAAAGCGAACCTTCGCAATGTATGTCATGCCATAACAGCGACCCGAAAGGCCTCGACCCGAAATTGGTTCATCCCATTATGGACTCGTACCAGGTTTGGCCCCGAATGTACGCTTCAGATCAGCAAGAAGACTATCCCGTTGGCCTCAAGGAAAGCAGCGGATATATTTCGTTTTTAAAAACTTTTCAAAGCAACCCTCGCTACAAACATCTGCCACTCAAAGACCTTGCTTACTACGAAGGAAAAAATCTAAAAAGCTATTCGTTCTCAACGCATAACAAATTTATTACTCAAGCTCTCTATCACTGGAATACCGACAGACTTAAATTTCGAATTCAGTCTCATCCTCAGTTTGTGCAGATTCAGCCCTTGATGAAGTATTCCTTTGAGGCTGCAAAGGCCGCCGAGCGAAGTGGCGATCGAGGCAAGAAATATATTTCATACACCTCAGTTTTCGCGCCGATGTTTGATGGGCGCCCGGACTTGCTGAAAATAGGACAATCCTACTCAGCTGCATATGAAGCCCAGCAAGATAGAAAGTATAAACATTTTCGAGATATCCAACTTTTCTTTGGCGCACCAAACCCATCTGGCGACGTTTGGGGTGAGCATGATTCTTACAGCTCTTATAAGCTTGCAACGAGAGACGATCAATTTAGATTAATGGCTGTATCTCAACGACTTCTTCCGGCGCAGCTTCAATTCCTTTCGGCACTTATCGGAATTGACCTTAAACAGTATTCACTCACGACTGAGCGCGACGACTTAAACTTTCGAAGTCCGCAAGCCTTTGAAGATTCGATGATGGGGTTAATATCTGGACTGGAAGAAAGCCAATACAACCCCTATAAAGCTGAATCTAAGGGAAAACCAAAACAAATTGATTCCGCTGCAGCTCGAAAAGCCTTAAGCACTTTTGCAGCACCTCAACTTGATAAGCCAAAGTTAACCGCAACCCATATCTTAAATATGGATTGCACGAACTGCCACCGAGAGAAGAATTCGAGCGATGCTCCGTTTATTCCCTTTCATGACTTGAAATTGCTTCGCTCAGCTCTCAATAAAAACACTGGGCTCGGGGCAGAAATTCTAAAGCGAATTAATTCGAATGACTCAAAAACGAGAATGCCACGCGGATATCCGCCCCTATCGCAAGACGAAATCGATTCGATTGCCACAGAATTGGCTGGGGCAAAATCTGATGATTGCATAAAACCAGCCAGTCAGAAAGATGTCGAAACGATTCTTAAATCCGCTGGTGAATTGAAAAAATAAAAAGCTGAAACGATTAAGGCTCTGAGTCAAAATATGGGACTCCGCTACCCCATAAGGATCCCTTTTCTGACCAGAAAATCTGATCTCTAAGTTTATGGGAATATGAAGATTTCTCAGCTGGTTTTAGCCGGAAAAGGGGCTGTTGCGCCCAACAAGTGAGGCGGCGATGTCGCGAAGATTTCCACCCCGTGATAATTGAGCGAATAGGCGGAACCACCCAAAACCAAAAAATATCCCGAAAAAAATGGGCTTTGAATCGCCTAATCCTGTCATGGTCGGCCAGAGCGGGGTGGCTAAAGATACGAGTAGCGTTGCACAATAGCCATAAGTAAGCTAACTCTCTGAAAAATGAGCCTCAAGAGCGTAATTTTTGCCGGCTTCTTTATCTTCGTCACCGAGAGGCTTTCAGCAGCTCGCATTGAATATGAGTTCTCTGACCAGCTAGATATTCCACCTTCAGCGTGCATCCTTGATATTCTCACAGCTCGAGCTGCCGTTTTGAATTTGTCTCACTGCGGAGGAACGCTCATCACAAACAATAAGGTTCTTACGGCCGCTCACTGTATTCCTCAGGGCGCAAACATTACTGTCAAATGCAATGACGGAACAGAGACTCAAAAAGTGAATCGAACTTTCATCCCGACCGCATATGTAAATGCTACCGACGTGCCTTCGAAGGCTGCATACGATTTAGCAATCATCGAGCTTAAGGGGCCGATGAAAACAGTACCTGCGCGTGTTCAGGCATCAAGAAGAGAAATGAATTCCTTGATGAAAAATAACAAATGCTTGGTTGTTGGTTCCGAAGTAGAAAATACTTTTGTAGTGACTGCCACAAGACGTTTTCGTGCGGGACTTTTAAATGAGAAGGATTTATTCAAAGAGCTAATCGAAATTAAATCTGATCGTGCCAAGGAGTTTTTGGATTTCTTTAAACCCCAAGTTTTTAGCTGGTTGATTGCTGAACAAAATCAGCTGAGAGAAGGTGACTCGGGAGGAGGTGTCGTTTGTAAGAATGAAAATAATGATTGGACGGTCGTTGGTATTCGAACGGCTAGACTCGGAATTTCAATTCCCAACAGTAAAAACCTGAAATGGGCAGATGGGAAAGAAACTACTACCGAGTCGCTAGAACTGGGCGTCGCCGTCAATGTGCTTCCTAAAATGTCTTGGCTTAAGGCCGTTATAAATCGGGAGGACTAGATCTCTTCGTGAGTTAGCAGGAGTCTGCTGCTTAAGTTCTGCAGCCTTCCCCAATAGTTGTAATTTCTTTATTACCAGAAGTTAATGTTCCGATCGATTGTTGTCGACGTAGACGATTCCGACAGCGCCGGGTTCATCTCGAAACACGATCGCCCACAGTTGCAATAGCCCTGGAGCACCCCGCCAGGCGTTCGAATGGCAGAGGCAATAATAGGGAATACTCATGAAAGGTTCTGCTATTCTCCCGAACGATGCTCAAATCAGGAATGATGAAATTAAGTTCCCAGTGAAGATTTTCGCCACCATGGCCTGCGCCTTCGTCACCCCGGTTCAAGCGCTCTATTTTCGCAAGTGGCACTTCAATACCTGGCCTAGCGTTGAGTTGCATCAGAATAGTTTGATCACGTCGAACAAAATTCACGGGAACGATGCCTTTTGAATCTCGAATTTGAAATTGAAGTTCAAAGACATATCCCAGCTGAACGCTGCCAAAGCTCCAACTTGAAAGATCAGTCGGATAATCTCCAGAACTCCGTAAGACGATATGACCCAAGTCTGGACCCCAGGCTCTTGGCTCGAGGGGTCTGAAAAGTGAGTCCCTTCCGATTCGCTCAATCGGGTGAGAATCAGGATCTGCGTGGGAATTTTCAGCATTCGATGTCTCGGCAAGTAAGACTAACAATGAAATAATTTTAAAGACCGTAGAATATTTGAATCGGAGCATAGGCGATATTCAGACCATCCATCAAAATATGTCGAGCTTTTTCAATCAGGCATCACTCAATTCTTAGCTGGGCGCTGTATCAATAAGCCTCTTATTTTTATGACGTCATCGATCAGAGTCTCAAATCTTCTATTATCTCTAACGACCCTTCGAAAATAGTCTGATGCCCCGGCGACAGCTTCACTAAAATCCAAAATTTTATTTTCCTGCAAAAACTTGTAAACCAGGTCTATCAGCGACTTGAGCAGGTCGTCTGTAAAGCGCCGATCGGTCTCTGCCAATCCATATTCATTTCTCGTAAGGAAAAAATCATAGCGTCCCTTTAAAATACTCACAAACTCTGTGTTTTCATAAACAGGTGGAAAATCTTTAATCAGTGTAAGAATCGCTATAATGACATCAAGATCAAGCTCTCTTAAGGAACCTCCAAAGATTTTCTCTGCTGCCAAAAGCAGATCTAAGGATGGCCTTTCCCGGCCAATCTGAAGTCCAGCCACCGTGTTATAGGGAATTCTTCCCAAGAGAAAAAGAACCGGCCCTAGATATCGCTCTGAATCAGGCGGCAACAAGAGTGGAATTTCTTTGGTCGTTCCATCTGGAAGGTCGAGCTGCATCCGATAGCCAGCAATTTCTTGTGCCCCAGAATCAAGTGATGTGACCGAACTCACTCGCCCAGCAAAGAAATCGCGATGATAGGGGAGCATGTCACCACTAGTGGGCGGCATCCATCGCCTGGTCAAGCTCACACTATGATTGGCACCAGCAATCACCCGCCCAATCAAAAGAGCTGGCCAATCTTCTTGATTCAAAGCAGGAAAGAACTGCTCAAATGGATACCATCGATATCCCTCTGGGGGTTTACCCATCACAGAATACATCGCCTCAAAAACGCCAATATCCGGTGTGACTAGACTAGGATTTTCTACATTCGGATGCTGTAATGCCTCAATATGGCGTGCAATCAAATTATCTTCAGCGAAACCTCGCAGCACACTTATGCAAAGAGAGACGTCTGCCAATGGCTCAGCAGCATGAGCAACAACCAAATTAAAAAAAACCATAAAAAAACAAAGCAGAACACCCTTTTTCACGGAGGCCACCCTAAGATTTAATCAGGGTCAGAGCAATAAGTTTAGCGCTGGAACGACGCTGAGGAGCGCCCGTCGTGAAAGATTGACCTCTCTCATTTTTATGTTAAGGATCTTCGAAATGGGGTTTAAGAATATCTCACTAGTGGTTTTTTTGGGTGCGGGTCTTACTTTTCTGTCAAATGCAGACGCCTATAATTTTGCCGATCCGTGCTATACAACCATCACTCAGATCACAGGCACTCAATTACCTGAAAATAGACACGGATTCTCAGGCATAATTGGGCAACGAGCTTCATTTCGAGTCACTTCCTCTATATTTCAAAATGGAATAATTCAGTCATTCAATAAAGGAACGGTCACCGTCAAATTTCAGATCGACGACCGTGAGATTGAGAAGAATTTTAAATATAATGATCTATTTCCGCCCATTGAGAGACTTGATAAACTCGTTGAAAATTCAATCGTCGAGATTCGAGATGACTCGACCGGAGCAAAGACCCAAGGAACAATCATCGATTTCGATACAAACGGAAACGCCTCTGTTTTAATTCCCCATGCTGAAGAAAGCAAACGCAGAACGATAAAAACACCCGTATCAAGGCTTCACCCGATACTTGTTGATGGCACTATTGACTCTGCCAAAACGTCTGGCTCACGATTAACCCATGTGGATCTTGGCATGCGCATTTCCGTCCCAACACACGACGGAGGTTTTGAAGATGCCGTAGTGGTTGACATCACACAAGACGGGCAAATCCAAACACAGCGCAGCTATCATGACTGGATGCCCTTGTCCGAAAAAGAAAGTGTGATTTTGCGATGGAATTTAAAAGAAGAAGCTCAGCCGCCATTCGCAAAAGCAAACGTCAAACTAAAACTCAGAGATGGTGTCAGAATTTGTGCATCCCTCGCAGATGCCGTACACCACGCGCAGGTTGAAGCTCTTGACATCAGCGATGGGTTCGCGGTTGTAAGAATATGGCCAACTGTCTCAGATCAGATCAGCCATACAGAAAAAATCAGAATCGAATCTCTGATTCCAGAGTGATTTTTATTTAATTGTGAAACTCCTCCCATTTATTCTATCGGCATTCACTCTTTTTGGAATACTTAACATACCCACAGTTTCATATGCTCAATGCGTCGATCGCCAGACACAAGATGTATTCAATGATCTGGTCACTGAGACAGCGAAAATTGCTGACTTTCTTTTTGTTCGAAAAACGGCTGACGAAAATGGCTCCGTTTTCGATATTCAAGAGCGGTGGGAGAAAGTTAGATCAAGGTGGATCCGATTTGCGCTCACACGCAAGAAAGACGAACTCGCCGAAGCAGCACTCTTTATTTCCGACGAAATGAATTCGTTTCTATCCGATCACACAGAAATTTTGATTGATTCAGAAATGATCTCGAGAAATTTTTTCACAATTCAAATCAAAGAATACTATCCACTGAGAGATTGGCTCAAACTTTCTATCATCTTTGGAATTCTCAAAAAAATGCCCGCGCCAAAACTGATCGATATGGTGCGGGGTCGAGTCACTTCAATATCCTTGGAGGATTGGAACAAGTCGACCGATTGGCCCTATATCGAGACCATCACAGATTATCTGCAAAAGATTTATCAAAATGAAGCATTGAGACAACTCGAACTTGTAGATGGAAGAAGGGTTTTTAATCACGACGAAATCACGGCATTTTCGGAAGAGGTTGTGAGATATCAGATATCGCGCCTCGAGGAATATTTCAAAAAAAATGAAAATAGGCCGTTCGTATACAACTGGAAACCACTCGTTGCGGAGTTTCCAGATGATCACGGCAACTTTCTTATCTATTTTCCGTTTCATATTTCAACGATCAAAATACTTCGACCTGACGGATCGACTCATGAAGTCGAGGGCGGCATTGCGAACGGACTCTACGACGAACGCAGCTTAAGAAACTTTGATAGTTGGCCCATGAGCTCACTCACACTCAGACCAAGCATCGATGAATCAGCTTCTCTCTCTGAATTATTTTACGATATAGAAATCACGACCACAGACAATGCGCATTTCACATATCGTTTTTATCTAAAATCCAAAAATCAGAATCTTCCCCCGACATGGGTACTGAAATCATATCCTTCACCGAGCTATGATGCATTTGCACAGGATGGCCGAACGATCGGACTGTGGATTGTGGGCCCCGATGTGCGAGCAGCGAAAGACAATGAAAGCGAACTAGAAAATTTAGGATTTAAGCGCGTCGGCCTCGATAGTCTTCCGGAGATTCAAGAAATTGCCGGCCTGAAAGGATCCACTTTGCTCTTGAAAACCCTGATGGCGAGCTCTTGCACCAAAAACTTAATTGACTATATCGTTAAGGACCACCATTCGGTGGGCTATGATTTTAGATTCAACGCTTTCGAAATCTATAAATACAGCGAGATCAAGATTTTTCGCAAATACCGGCAGAACAAATCGACGCATTTCGTCTTGCTGCTTGATCGCTCTCGAGATTCTTCCAGCGTTGAGACCGAATCGATTTCGAGACAACAATTTGAGAATTCGCTGTTGAGATTCAAAGACGACCCACTACTGATCGCTCATCTTTCGTGTGGAAATTTAAAGCGAACGAGTTCAGAAATAGCCCGTCTGCCATTTCCAAAATGGCAGAGAATTTCGACTCATAGGAATATTGGCACGAAAGAAACCTTCACAATTCTAAAATCCATCGATGAAGAACTGACGTATAGTGAGATAGAAAAAGCACTCGGGGAAAACTCGAAATCGCTTTCACTTCCTCATCGTGCGAGTGAACTCCATTTGCTTGAAAGGCTTGCCGAAAAAAGCATTCAAGCCGATCGAAGGCGAGTGATAGAATAGGCGATTGCCGTGTTGCAAAAGCAATCAAACTACTGACAACGCGGCCCAGAGGGCGTGACACGACAGATCGCTCCCTTCACGCAGGGCAAACTACCATCTGTGGCACAAGCCTCACCCTTAATTGGCCTAAACTGGCAACTCTTTAGGGATTGCGAACAGAACAAATAAGGAGCACACGGTGCAGTATCTTTATTGTAGTCATTCACGCAAGACGCCCCGAATTCCAATTTTTTCACACATTTCGTCGGGACTTCGCCCCAAAACGAGCCAGAAGCCTTTCGACACGCGTACATATCGTTAAAATTACATTTATTATCTGAGGCTTCCGAGCCCGACCAGGCACATGAGCTATCGCATGTCCCGATTCCAAAGCTGAAACTACAGGCACTGCCATCCGCACATTCATTCGTCGATTGGCACCTTCCACCAGGTGCTGTTTTGCCAACACAACGCTTCGAGATAGAATCGCATAGAAATCCTTTTCCACAGGTCGGCCACACGCTCGATTCAAGGCCGTTGCTACAGGGTGCGCCCCATGTTCCTTCTGCCTTACATCGACCAGATCCAGCGCCGGCACTTTGCCAGCACAGGAGCCCAGGCGCACATCCAGGAGAGCTCCCTGTTGCACAAGGCGCATCTACCTGACCAAGCGGTTGACACGACAGAGCGCCACCCACACCCGCCGTACACGCATAACCGTCGCGACAAGGACATGCTGTATCTTTGCCGCCCTTCAGAGCACATTGCTTACTACCATTACAAACCAATCCGTCTTTACAATGCTCGTCAACTTCGCACCGAGCGGTTTCTCCACCCTTGCTCGCACATGTTCCGAAAATACAGAAATTCTTACACTCAGAATTTGCTTTACAAGACCAGCTATCATTATTCGGCATACGACAAATATTATCCGTAAAGCAACGAAGCCCAGCATCCATATCACAGAACGTATGCAGATTGTCGCAAGGCTGCCCAAATTTTGCGCGAACGCCGCATATACCCGCGCCATTCACGGCACCCACCGCCGCCTGGCATCCTAAGCCACGCGCACAAGGCTCAGAGCGCGAACAGTTTTGGCCGGCAGTTTTTTTTGCCTGACATTTCCGATCAGCAGCCCCCGATTTCCCATCACAGTAAAATGCATCCTGACATGGCAAATTGTCGTTGCACGTGTCTCCCACCTTCGAGCCCTTTGCTCGACAATAACCTTGGTAACAAGCCATCACACGAGAATCGCGGCAGGGGTTCGACACTCCCGAACAGGGCTCATCTATGTCAGCAATATTGATGCAAATTCCTTCGCGAATAAAACAAGACAAATCGCGATCACAGGCTCGATCCTTACACGATTGGCCAAGTTGAGCAGGCTTCACACAAGTTCGAATCACACTGAATTCATCTCCTGAGCACGTGAGACTCGGATGACAAACAGGATATGCATCACCACAACGTCCTCCAAGGCCCAAAAAATCAACGCATTTGTTCTGAAAGCATTGAAGACCCAAGACACAAGGATTGCTTGCGGAGCAGCTCTCGGATCTTCCACCACGCTCTTTACAGCCATTGGCATCACAGTTCAAATAGTCCTCGGCATATCCGAGATAGTTATCCAAGCTTGCCTTTAAATCTGCCGACTGATTGGCATCCAACGTAAACTTAAGGGCATCCGCAATAACGGATTTCGCTTCAGTCGGTAGGGGCCTTGTATTCAGATACGCATGGGCCAGCATGATGACATATATTTTCTTTCCCTCAGCAGAAAAAGCATCTGGCAATACACCTAGGTTAGAATCTTTAAGCGAAGTTTTGGCTAATGCGCGAACTTGAGGCTCAATGTCTGGAATTCTCGTCAACAGATCTAAAAGCACAGCACGCTGATCTGCCATCTGGTCGTTAGGAAAATTCTTCAGCGCCTTCGCAAACAGTGTTCCTGCTGTTGCCGTATTTCTGCCAAGCTCTTCAAGGCTTGATTTGACAATCTCACCTGCGCCATCGCTGTATTTCGATCTTGCAAATGCGATGATCAATTTTTCCATCAACGATTGCAGACTCGACCCTTGAAAGAGACCCATCATCTTCGTTTCAAGAACAGTCATATTCAAAGTCGGCAAAATAGATTCGAACTGAGCCTTCGTTTTCGCAGCCCGAAGCTTCACGATATCGTCCCCCCAGGCATCAAAAAATCCCATCAAATATTGATCGACCGATGAAGCTGGACCAGCAACCTTGGCGTTTCCCTGACGAGGAGTTGTCGGCACGGTGGGAGTCGTCGGAGTCGTGGGTGTAGTCGGGACCGTCGTTGATCCACCAGACGTTGTTGAACTACCTCCACTTGTGGTTGTAGAGACGTCTTTCCAATCACCGAGAAGAATTGTGCCCGCGTTAGACGTCAGTGTTCGTTTACGCGACGTTGCAGCTGAAGTGCCCGGAACAACAACCTCGACATCTGCACCAGAGTTTATCACACTCACGGACGTCAGGCTCGAAGCTGCTCCCATACTTTTCCAGCCCTGAGTCAGAGTGCGATAGTAAAGAACTTTATCGGTCGCCACTCCAAAAATATAGGGTTCATTTCGATAGATCACGAGTTTCGGATTTTCTTTGAACTGCCCAAAAAGATTATAAACATAATGTGTTTGCGAATCATAGAGGAGAGCCTGTGCACTTGGATTCAATCCAATCGCATATCGAGGATCCACCACCGAGAACTTTTGCCAGTCCGTCAACAATGTTCGACGATCAATATATGTTAAGCTTCGATTGGCAAGAAGTTCGACGTCACTGCCATCGGAAAGCGTAAATGCCGAATCGAATGAGAGCACCGCGCCCAAACTTTTCCAACCTTGAGTCAGAGTGCGATAGTAGAGAACCTTGTCGGTCGCGACGCCGAAAAGATATGGCTCCGTCCTGTAAATCACCAGCTTGGGCACTTGATTGAAAGCGCCAAAGAGGGGAGTCACTTTCATTGTTTGAAAATTAAACATCAAGGCCTGGCCACCCGAATTTGTATAAACACCCCATGTTTTGTCTGGTGATGGAATCTGAGTGCCCACACTCACTGTCGCAGAAGGAACCGCGGTCTGTTTCCAGGCCACTGTCGATGATTTTTCCCAAACACTCGGCGCTGCCGGACAATAGGCCTCAACTGTCACCTGATCATTCGCCACTCGCAAGGTTTTTAGCTTCGAGCAATTGCCCCCCCACAATGTCCAATTCGTCGATGGTGTTCGATAGTAAACAGTATTTGTTGTGCCAATAACGAACACATGCGGAACGCCTTTGATCGTCGCAACCAAAGGATCTCCAATAAAGGCTCCTCCCAAATCAGTGAGTGTATTTGCCGTCAGGTCTGCAAGAACAACTGTATTTTTGGGCCCTCGAAAGGCGATATGCTGCTGCGCACTCAGCGGTTTACTCTCCGTCAGCATTGCAAGAATGCAAAGCAGACCATATTTGACGATATTAAACTTGATTAAGCGATTCACAAATCCCCTCGATTTGTTAGTTAATTTTTGTCTCTCAATATTGTGCTGTTTTTTCTGAAATATGGGTAGGGGATCATGCGCGATCGGGCAAATTTGCCCGATATTTCATGAAATAAACACGAAAGGCCTGCAAGTTAACGCTGCGCGGCTAGGTCGTGCTGCTCAACCGACCAGATACTTACAGTGCCGTCGGCGGATCCTGTGACGATGCGTTTGCCATCCAGAAAAAAAGCCACGGCGGTAATCGCACTCTTATGGCCGTTGAAGGTTTTGAGGAGTTTGGTTCCATTCCAGAGAATAGCTCTACGATCTCTTGAACCCGTAAGCCAGAGCCTCTCTCCGCGCTCTCCACGAGCAGAAGCCACTGAAGTCACCGCGTCGCTGTGACCAGCTATGAAGGCATGACTGCCAGACTCAATATCAATAATTTCTGAAGCTCCATAATCCATACCAACAATAGCGTGGCCATCATGAGAAATAGCAAACGGCACTGAGGGTAGAAAGGCAGGGGCATGAGTCTGATGCTCACTCTGTAGCCTTCCTGCCTGGATACCATATACATCAATCAAAACCTTGTCAGGACGTGCCGCGGCCGAGACGATCTTCGATCCATCACCAGAAAATCCAACCAAAGACCCGACCTTCGCCGTCAGGTGAAGAAGTTTTCCGCCAGTCTCAACATCCCAGACGTTTATGAATTTGTTAGATCCCCCCGTCAAAATCGTCTTTCCATCCATGGAAAAGACTCCCTGCGGAAACTGAGATGGGACAGATATCTTCCGAATATACTGACCGTAGTTAGAATTCCAAAAACTAACGGAGTACCTGGTTCCAATCAATACCTCACGACGTGTGGGTGAAAAAGTTCCAAAAGTGACCTGGTCATCTAAATCGATAGACAAGCCGAGTTGACCTGTGGCTACGTCATAAAACTGGACACCGGATCCATCAGATCCCACGAGAATTCTTTTCCCATCTGGAGAAACAGAAATAAAGCTAACGGGAGCGGGTTCCGACGGATTCTTTGAGAGAACAATAGTTCGAAGAGATTGACGACAGACTTGAGTCGCACTCAATCCGTTGATACTCAATGCGAACAGGCAAAGCAACATGCTGCGAGAAATTCTGAGTAATATGTTTTTTCTCAAACTGAATTTAATCAAACGAATTAATATTTTATCTCCTTCAAATAAGATCAGTTTTTTGGCATCCAAAAATAATAGAGTCAAAGCCCGACGCCTTCACTAGCACAAATTCACTAGCACAAAAACACGTAAATGAGCGGAGCCTTCCTGCTGTTTTTCAACGACGATTTGACATTTTTGCCAGACTTTTCAGTGGATTGAGCCCCTTTTCGTTCATTTGACGCATCTCCGACGACACTTTTTGCCATGCACCTGAATCATTTGCGAGGACTTACGCCACTCTGCAGCCCGCGATAAAATACTGGGTATTGGGAGATTCTCGAGGTTCTGTATGGGTGGATGGAATTGCATAGTTTGGACAAAATTAAAGATCGGCCATTTTCTGTCTACGACAGTGGCGCTCTCACTTTTTTTGTCGGTCCTTGAAAATTTTGAACTACATGCGAAGCCAGTTGAGGCTGAAGTAATTGACCAACAGAAATCTGTAAGATCAATCCTCGCTTCCATGTTAAATCGAGTGGAAATCTATATCGGGGATAACGGATCTCCCGAATCTTCAAGAAAATTTGTTGGAAGAAATGGGGCCCTCGAAACCTCGGGCCTTTCTATTAGTGAAATTACAAAAGCAGAGCGCGCTGGGGAAAATCTCAGGAATATTTTTGAACAGATTAGAGTTCAAAGTGAAAGCGGCCTTATTGCCCCGATTACAATTCAGAAACTTCGAATTGCTGACAGTACAAACATAAAAATCAAATATTATGATTTCAAGCTTCCCACAGGCGGAAACAGAGATGCCTTAGGTTGGTGCGTGGGGACTCAGGAAATGATGTTCTCAAATCGCAATGGCGAAACGGACCTGGGTACTTTCGATATCTTTGATCACGAGCTGGGTCACGCCCGATCGGCCTATCTAGGAATCGAACCGCTGAATCGAACTAGTAATGTCGATCGAGCTCTTGATGAAATCCATGCTTCGATAGGAACAAAAAACTCCTCCCTAGACTCCTTACTGTCCGCAAATAGCGACTTTGCCTATTGGGAGACTCTTAATAACGTTGGCAAATATTTTGGAGGACTCGAACCATCCTCTAGCTACATAAAATGGTCTCCTCATCAGAGATATCAACTCTTGCTAGAGCTTAGAATCTCAGGCTCTGAGCCCCGGCTGATGGCAAAAACGCAGATTGAGCGAACAATCGCAAAAATTAATTTACTGGGAGACATTCGTGGACAAGAGAATTTTGACAGATTTGGAACATTGTCATTGCGAGCGCCCAACGAAAATGCACCATTCCACAGAATCACAGATACAGATCTCGTTGTAGAAACCATTCACAGAGGCCTCCCAATCACAGCAACAGAACTCCATGCCGCTGGTGATGCCGTTTTTGGGCCGGAGTCCGAAATATTCTTTGATAGGATCAGTAGAGAAGAGAATCTGCCAAACTATTTTGATCTTATTGAAAGTCTGGATATTGGACTTTCGCCAACACAAAGGAAAAGACTGAATGAGATACTCAATCAATCAAACTTTTCAGATCCAAAATGGCAGGCTCTTAGAGATTCGACCGGCCCTATAAATCATCCTGTCTCCCCCCTGGAAGCAGCGTTGAAAGCTCCGCTTCAGAAGAGCGTGCCGCCGGAGATCGCCACAAGTGACAATGATTTAATTTCGAAAGTGCGCACTGCGATGCTGGAAGCTTCGTCATTGAATGATGGTCAGAAGTTTAGTCTGCAGCATGGATTCGATCAGATGGAACAGCTAGGGCTCACAGATGCTGAGCGCACGAATCTGATTCAATTTGCGAAGCATATTGCGTCTGGCAAACCTGTTGATATTCCTGTTCAAGTTTTTGGAGATGCTGGAAAATTTGCAGCACGAGATATTGTGACGAGAGCGGCGTTTCTCAATTGGGCCGGCGCTGAAGCGGGTGGATGGAAGGGTGATCGCGCAAAGTTCAATGATTTGCTCACAAGAGCCAATACGATCGTTGTGCATCAAACGACTGATACTCCTGCAGAAACCGTCGCCAAAGCAAGGCGAGTCACCGAAAGCGAATTGGGTAATGCCAATAAGCCAAATCGATTTTGGGATCCGGTGATCAGCGAGGGGCGATCCACATTTACCGGTACACCCGACAGCAAAGCAAACGTGACTTACTTCGATGGCAATGGAACGGCTATTTGGAGCGGACCGGTGGCCTCCGACAAGCTTGGCACTGCACCGCCAGATAATATTTCGCGAATCACGATTCAGAGTTTCAATGATCAGCCCGCGCTTCCGAATCTTCATGCGACGATGAGTGCAGCGCATGAAAATGCAGTCGCCGGGTGGATTGGGGCAACAACGCCGGGAGACTTGTCACGAATCGAAGCCACTGCGACCTATGCCCAAGTGACTACGGCTTCTCTGGCCAGTCAAAG
This sequence comes from uncultured Bacteriovoracaceae bacterium, assembly GCA_964626465.1. Taxonomy (GTDB): domain Bacteria; phylum Bdellovibrionota; class UBA2394; order UBA2394; family UBA2394; genus CAZRCG01. Next base: position 20,334 of record CAZVFP010000013.1, read on the forward strand.
CCCTTCAAATGCACGAGGAATTATTCCCGATGGTTTACGAGCAAACTTTGGCCAACCAGAAATTCACGACGGCGTCATTCTCTCTAAACCCGGGACAAGCTCCCCCTCTGGCCATTTCGTAGAGCTTGAGCTGATTAGAACTCCAAAGGGATTTAATCCCGATACATTTTTTCAATCATCCGCAGGATTCGAACTTCCTCAAGCACGGTTTAACGAGCGGGCTCCAGAGCTTGAGGCAGCCCTGAAGCTTGAGGCGCTCAAGCAAATGGTTGCCAAATCACGAGCGGTGAAGATTGGTGCTGGAGCTCTGAGAATGGGCCTGGCAGGTGGCGCGATGGTTTTGGATTATGCAGCGATTGATGCCGGAATCATGGCCTATTTTTCGGGAGCTGGCGGTACTGAAATTGCTAAGCAGACAATTTTGGCCACAATAGATCAATTCAAAGATCCCATATTTTGGCAAACCACGGGAACATTCTCTCTCATCGGAGGAGTCGCCGAGGCGGGCATTCCCTATGTTTCATCAGGAGCAGCTGCTGCAGGGCCTATCGGCATGACAGCGATGATTTCGTTTGGACTCACGAGCTTAAGCCTCAATGCTGCGCATACCTATGAGCAAATGCCTCTCGAGAAACAAAGTTTTTTGAAAGATGCATTGAGTGTGTATCCATCGTTTGCACTCAAAGGATCAAATAAAATATCGGACATCGATTTATCCAGACGACTGTGGTTTGCACATGCCGGGCTCGATCAAGATTGGTTGAAGAATGACCCCTATGTGCAGCAAGAGCTTGCTAGAATCGACGAACAGAGTCCGGGTGAGAATCTCATGATTGCGCTGGAGGATTTCCCGGATCTACCGATGGGAAAAGAAACGAAAGCTTTCTTTGATGGCCTCGATATTATGGGCGACGCACTCAAGTGGGGCGCTGGTGATCTGTATTCAAAAGGAGTTGATAAATCAGTAGACTATTTACTCGCAAAGTCCGGAGTCGATCTCAGCAAACTGCCAAACAATATCACAGCGACCGAGTGGATTAAGGACTTAAATGCACAGAGCTATGTGGATGATGTGAAGTCGTTCTATGGAATCTCGATTCAAACAGCCGCGCAGAAATTCGAAAACGCACTGTCTCGTGTCTATGCTGAAAATAAAAGCCAACCATTCATTTATCAAAATCCAAGAGGCGAGAATCTTCAGAAGCTGGCAGAAGAGCTCATGGAGTATCCAGAGGATCAGTGGACAGCAAAAATTGAATTCAAAAGAGCCGTGAACGATGCGGTGATGAATGGCCGACGACAAAAGAAGGGATTGAGCACATTCGATCATTTTGATTTAGTTGATTTTTTAAGTGCTGACTCGAGAATAATGAATGATAATGGATTGCCAGCCCTGGATCCTAACGATCCACGAGTACAAGCGGCAAGCCTTGCAAATGGTCCGCTCTATTATAAACCGTCGGCAGAGATCATTGCGTCAAACTTAGTGATGTCCACGCCATTCGCCACAACGACTGCCCTACAGGACGCGACAAAGCAATTGCAACAGCAGCAGCTAGTCGATCTCATGCATTATCGAAATCAGATGGGTACAATCGATCGAAAAATTCAAGAAATTGCAGGCGGAGACCTTCAGAAGTATAGATTGATCAAAGCAGAAGTCGATGCAGAGATTGACCGACTCCGACAAATAGAAATCGCAAAACGAGCCATGGCGGCCTCAGATCCCTCGCGGCTCGGACAAGTGATCATGCAAGAGGTTACTACCGGTGAGACGACAGATGAAGTGCTGCAAGAGTTTCACGAAGAACAAGTCGCTACTCCGACGAATGAAGATTGGTGGAAGATGATTGGATACGATCAATCGGGAGCGGAGATTTCGAATGCGGACTATGCAGGCGATTATGCAGATTATGAAGAGACTTGGGATGATGGGCTTGGCGATGAGCTCTTTGCAGATGCGGCGGCCGGATCGTATGACGGAGTGACTCAATCTGCAAAAGCCGGCGATTATTTCTTCGATCCCATCGATCCTGGCGCAACGATCGATCATGGCGTCATGGAATGCCCAGATTACGTAACAGGCGGCACCTACTTCGCTGAACATTGCTGAATTCTCCTCTGAGAAAGTTTATTCAGACTCGCGTAACGGACCAGCCACTATGTTTCCAAGACTAAGGTACTTAAATTTTTTCTCAAATATTTGTCTAAAATGATTCAAAGTGTTCAATCCCTGATCGACTGTCTCAACCCTGCCGTTGTCATAACCAATCTGTTCGCCGTCTCCGCGAAAATCTAAAGAAGCACCGAATCTAAATGATCGTCTTCTAAGAACATCTTCTACTAACCAATCTTCAAAATGCTGCCTGAAAGTGTCAAATGTTGCAGGGAACTTAAAATAAGCACTTTGATTTTTTCCATTTGGTAATTGAAACCAGACCGTGAAATAGAAAAATTTCCTCGCTCGAGAATCCGCAAGTAAAGCGTCTTTGCCGGCTTCTTTCTTGATTCTGGCTTCACAAGAGATGCTCATAGTTGAGATCTTGTTTTTCCTGCTTAAAGACTAGCTGGGGCGAAAATTTAAACTCTGGTTGTGAATTTTTGAGACGAATTTTCTGGCCCAATAATGAGATCTTTACTAAAGAAGCGCGGATGCCTCCTTATCGAAATATGAGCTTTCTCGTCTGTATTTTTTGTCTTCTGCTGACGCTGAAATCGTCCGACGCGATCTGCGCTCCTCAACTGCTTTTTCCCCGCAGCCTTCATGAGACAAAAATTGTTGCAAGACAGAAAGCATATCGAGTGAAGGGCGCGGAAATCTTTTGGATAAACGAAGCTGCAATTCGAAGAGATTTCAACCTCCCGGCGTCGATGACAACAGCAGAGATCACGGTGTGGATCTTGCGAGAATTTGCTGTGATTACTGAACGGCAACTCGCCTTGAGAGGCTTGCTCACATCGGATTTTGACATAGAGAGCGATCAGACTGTTCTTTTTCATGGCCCGACAGATTCGAGGACGGGCACAAAAGAGGTATTCGGGCCTGAAGGAGAAAAACTTGGACTGATTGACTTAAAGGGAAGCGGGCTAGGGGTCTTTGGCGTCCCACCAGAACGTCTCTATTCCATAGTTCTGTCTCTGAGAGATGAGACAGCTTTTCAAAAACTTGATTTCCAAGAATTAAATAAGTTGATTGAACTCTATAAAACAAGAATCGCTTTTATCTTAGATCGGCGAGAGAATGCTGATAATGATCTTACCCAAAAGACCTGTGACCGCTCAGAAAAAATAAATCGAAAAATTTTGGCACTTTTAGAGCAAGTAAAGAAGGCTTTTAGCGAACGACTTATAGGTATTGAGACGACAAGCTTAGGCAGCCTCCTCCAAGACTTTCGTCGGCTTGATTATTTGAACGGATCTTTCTCGCTCGCTCACGCGGTCTCAAGTACTGTACGACGCCACGCTGCTGATCAGATCCTATCGCGGACTCCGTCGCCTAAACCGGAGCATGCAACGAGAGTGGTGGACGACTACTTTATTATAAGACTTCCTTATTCCGTGACTGAAGATGGTATTCACTGGGAGGCGGCATCCATTTTAGGGAGACAACCATCTTGGAGATCGGGTCGCGCCTATTCGATAACGGTCGACACTGAAGTTTTTGATGATATCGGAGACTTTCAAGGAACAGACACAGGTGCCTGGACTGACTTTGAGCGGGTCACTATTCGACATCCTCAGGTCTCGAGCCTTCTCGCATATGATATCGAATTCGTAGGTCATATTCGAATGATTATTTCAGATTTAGAGCAGAATCCAGGAGACAGAACGTCAAGTCAGGCCGAAGTCGACAAGTTAATTTCAGATTATGTGAGTAACATGGATAGAGCTGGAACCAGCGCCAGTCCAGATGATCGAGAGTCAAGCTGGTCTGCGGTCGTACGGTCGTTTTCAACCGATTTTGCAGACTTTAGTTCAACGACGGTTGAGCCGACTGATCGAAGGCTGCTGACTGGTTGCATTCTTTATTATGCTCAGATCTTTTGTAAATCTCATCATCAACATATTGCATTATCTCGCCTGGCCGAAATTTTTGACTTCGGCAACTCACGGCAACTGAAGATTCTCGCACGAATATTCAGGAACCCTGGTGGAGCTCAGCGCTCTATGTTACTCACTGCTGTGATGAGACTGCTTTTCAGTCGAAGCGACTTAGAAGCGTTGCTGATTCATTGGCCTAAGCGTTGGCGCAGTTTTCGTTTCGATCTGGTAAAGGAATTTATTCGGTCATCCCTAGCCAGAGACCAACAGCACACTCGGGTCTTAGAAAATTTCTTTTCTTGGTATTATGACCTTCTTCAACTTGAGGTATCTCAAAAAGAAATCGAAGAGTTTGGCGCATTTCTAAAGAAGAATCGGTTCGTTCTGTATCAAAGTGAGAAAACCCATTGCGCCGAAAGCCTTAGCCGGTTGAACTGGTCAGCGGAAGAAGGCTCGTGGCTTCATCGTCTCAAACAGCTTAACCCCCTATAACGCGAATCATTTCTGATATTGTCGAAAAAAAAGCCCCCAACATTCATGTTGAGGGCCACAATCAATTTATAGATTCGAATTCAGCTATTTGAATTTAATCATCACCGCCATGGCAATCGATAAATCGACGATCAGTATCTCCAGCATATTTTGCATCACATACGGCCAACTGAGATTCCAAATCTGCTGTAAATGAAGCGGCACTAATGGCAGTAAAACCTCCGGCATCAGCCGCACAATCCCAGGCCTCTCCAGCTGCTGAATCAAACGAAATCGTCTGAGTCGCAACTGTTGGTAAAGTTCCCGCAGCGGCAGATGAATAATAAGTGCCGCTTGATGCTGGCGAAAGAGCCAACATATCATCGCCGGTCCAAGAAACAGTGCCACTGGCCGAAGTATCGCCAGGGAATGTCGCGGCGTATTTCATACTGCCATCACCCAACGCGAAGGTCGTTAAACTTCCTGCGTTTAGAATTTCTGAGATTCCGTAAACTTGCGTGCTAAACGCAGAGGAGCTGTAGGTGCCAGAACGAAACGCACTGATGGTGATCGTACTCGCTCCCTGAGAGATTGATGAATATTCCGAAGAATCTTCTACTCCATGACTTCGACGCATCGACACGGTCATATCCTTTGAAAGCCAGGCGCCAGAAGAATTAACAGTTCCGGTAACCGTTGCACGATTTCCAAAGGATCCTGTCACGCTGTCGAAAGTAAAACTTCGCGACATCACAGACGTGATTGAAACCGCGTTGTTGGTATTTGTTGTTGAGAGATATTGCGACTGAGTACTGCCATCTTCGCAAGTCCACATTTTAAACGAAGTAATTGCACCACCAGCGGATGCGATATTAAACTTAATTTTCATCGTCTCGTCCTCAGACGGAAGAGTATAATATTTATCAGTGCCATCGTAGGACGCGTTAAAAAGATTGTTCGCTTCCATGACTCCGATATAACACTGAATTTTATCATTTCTCGCAGTTTCTCGGAGCGCGTTTTTGGTGATCGCACCGGCCTCACATAACGCACGGCTTTTCCCAGACCATGTCACGTCACTCAAATTCTTGAGAATGACTCCCGTCGAAGCCACCGGCTTCAAAATCGCAGAACCAGAACTTGAAACAGATCCCGTCGCGACCGGCAAACTCGAAATATCACTTAATCCAGATGTTGCATTGTCACTGCATCCACCCATACAAAGAGCGGCAACACTGACGCTCAAAATTCCAGAAAATAATTTCATAAAATCTCCTCCATATCGAATTCTATATAAATTCAATGATTCCTGGAAAATATAAATGGAAAATGTTTATGAATGAATTCTGAAGTTCAATCGCCCAGAAAATTTTTTAACGCAATGAGCCAACAAGAAAAATAGAAAGTCCAGGAACGGCCCAGCGTCACTCATCACTCTTCAGCACTTCGATCTTTGTCTGACGCCAATTCCGGCCCACAATATCTTCAAACAATTCTAGAGCTGATCCACGCTGTTCTTCGTAAAACGAACCACCCGATCGATTCCATAGATATTGAGCATTCATTGACTGATCTCGCACAACGATCATATCTATTGAGTAGACGGAGAATGGAATATCCGCTCTCTTCACGACGAACTCATAGAGGTCATTCGACACATGATTTCCAACTAATTTTATCTTTGCAGAATTTGATGAGTGAAGATCCTTTAAAAGAAAGGTCATCGATGGCTTTTCCCCGTCAACCAAAGATCGTATCACACAGCGAAATCTGAAATAATTTGAGGGACTCATGTCGATTCTCAAGATCGACTCGAGAACAGGACTCTTGAGATCGAAACGAATCGTGTTCAATGCGCTGAGCACCGCTGAGCTTTTCTCATTTGCTTCGATTTTCACTACTCTTGTATGTGGCGTCAGATATATTCTCTGCGTGGTCATATCACTCTCAACTCGAACTTCTCGTTCCCAGATGATGGATCGATCAGGGCCACGCGAAGAGCGAAAGCCCTCTGCCCCAAGTTCGGAGTCTAAAGACTGTCTTCGTTCCTCAAATAAATCCGGAGCGGCATTCTTTTCAAGGACCTGAATCTTTAAACCCTTCCCACTGCTCTCGGTCAGACGAATCGAGCCATCGCCATCAGATGCAAGCGCAAGAACGGGCGAATATTTAATAGAGTATCCATAGGCAGAATCATAATTTGAGCGAACAGCTTCCAGTGTCGGATTGCCAACATCAACGCCCCCAATACTAGGATGTGGCTGAGAGCATCCCATCAACGAACAGATGACGAAAATGGGAAATATATAAAAACACTTCATACATCGACCTCGGAAACTTCCGTTAAAGGAAACAATTGAAGATTAATTTGATAAACAATGGAAGGCTCTGAAAACTGGCTCAAGTACTCATTAAGTTCTTTTCTAAACTGTCGAAATCTTTTCTTCACTTCACCAACCTGGCTCGGGGGAATTGTTACAGTGATGCCATTAAACTCTCTATGTTTAGAGGGCATCTTCAGAGCGTCTTTTGCAAGTTCTATCATCTGCTGGTGATAAGAAAACACAGCAGGCTCACGCACATCTTCGCCTGTCGATATGGCGGCATGCGTCTGTTTTAACTTACCTCCCTCGCGCACAATCAATCCCAAACTTTCAAGATCATTTATGATGCGTTCTATCTCTTCAACGCTTACAGAATTCTTGAGTTTCTTTCGGATCGAGGCCAAGTCTTCGTTAAAGTCTGATTGCCCAATCAGCACATAGACCACAATCGCATACCAATTTGAGAGAAATCGATACTGCGCAGCTTCGATCGTTTTCGAATCAACCGAGCTCCGAATTTGTAGAAGCTGACGTTTAATGCTCAATGAAAACTCTTCGGATCTTTTAGATGTGAGCCGGCACAAAAGAGTAAAATATTTTCGACGCCTGCCTTGCAACTGCAAGGCGTTTGCAAGCTTAATCGCTGATTGTTCCGACAGAGATCTTTTGCCTGAAAGAATCAGACTTAAAAGTGACGCCGAGGGAAAACCAGCACGCGCCGCTAGCTGCCGCAACGAAAACCCGGCAGTGCTCAGACGTTTCTTCTCAATCAACTCCTTTAAAAAAACGAGCGCCGAGTCATAATCAAGAATATCGGGCATTATTTGAGCGGTCTTAGAATTCATAAAAATCAGACCTTCACTAGCAGAGTTCACACGGATTTCAAGAGCCATTGGCACCAGAGTTGGTTTCATTTGTAAACACCACACGCTTTGAATAGGAGATAACTCATTAATTTTACATATGATTATAATGACGTCTCATGATGCCGCCAGAACACTACTGACAATTGTAAACATTCGGCCCCTTGAATATTTTGAAAAGTATTGTAAAGACTCAACTCATGAAAAACGAAAAATCAAACCTACAGTACTTTTCAAGACTCACTACAGCCTTTGCCCTGCTCTCGATCGGCTGCACAGAAGATGCTCAAAACGGAAACACGAGTTCGAAATTAGGCTCTATCGCTTTTCAAAAAGTGAACGATAAAATAGAGGCGAATGTCACTGATTCTCAAAGAAATGCGCTCACTTTAATTCTGACTGCTGGCGATGGACTCCAGATGATTGATGAGTTTGGAAATCCTCATGAATACGACTCCCACAACGATCAGCCACTCAGACACCCCCAACGCGTCGTAAATTTGATGAAGCAGATTATTAGAGACGCACGCTCAACTCGAAAAGTAACGGCAAAAAACGAGATTCATGAAATTGATCAGAGCTTTGCTTGCAGTCCATTCTCAGGAAAAGCTGAGGGGCTCCTGCATATTTCTGGCGAGTCATCCATCGTTTACGAGAAAAAGGTGGTCGATAATGACAACAAGCCAGAACAAGCAAACTACAATCAAGTAATCACTGGAAAAATTAGCCGAAAAAACTGCGGCCGCATTGACAACTCGACTATCGACGCGATGATCACAAGACCAGTTTGGCCCACAGAATACGACCAAGCGGTCAACGATAAGGCGCTAGAGAACTATCAACAAGCTGTTAAAGCATATGAAACAGAAAGAACCGAACTTCTACCAACATGGGTCCAGTCGGTAGATGGCGAATTCTCGTTCTCGAGCAGTTTAAAGGCTGCTGCCAAAGCTGACCCTAAGGTCAGAGTGGTGATTCCAGATGGCAATTTGACGAGTGAAGAACAAAGCGCTCAGGGAACCGCTTCGGTTGAATTCAATGCTATATCCACCGTATTTCTTGAAGGCCAAGGAACAGCAACTGGCTTTGATCGAAACACAAAAACATTTTCGCCTCACAAAATCGAATTGAAATCGTTTGCGCTCCAGGCCACCATGAATGCCGAACAACTCAAACGAAGCATCTACGTCGGAAGAAATGGAATGCTCTCCAAGGAAGAAAGCCAAGCAGAAGTTCAAGACTTTCTCCGAGAAATCCTTTCATGCTCGGGCGAAGCGGTGATCGATGGAAAAACATATCCCTGCACGCAGATAGTGAATACCGCGATCAAAGGCGACGTTGACAGACAATAGCCCGAGCCTCAACATTGAGCAATGAGCGCAGCACAGATTCACTTGGCGCTGAACCATTTACCAATCGCGGGCGTATTCTTTGGCGTACTATTCTTGGCGTTTAGCCTTTTAAAGAAATCGCGAGGAGCAAAGTTGGCCGGACTTTCACTCTTCATCCTGTCGGGGCTTTCGATCTTGCCTGTTTTTTTAACAGGCGAGGGCGCCGAAGAAATAGTTGAGCACAAGCCTGGAGTGACAGAATCCTTAATTCATCAACACGAAGAAGCTGCAGAGATCGCGTTCTATCTTACGTTAACTGCATCTGTTTTAGCATTGATCGCATTCGTTGTTGAAAAAAAATCTAGCCAGATAAAATGCTCTCAACGATTAACAGCCCTCGTATTGGCCATTGGCGTCGCATGCGGAGCGCTTCTTGCGAATGCCGCGCATTTAGGTGGCATGATTCGCCACGACGAAATTCGCACAGCCCAACCAACCGACAACGACGACGACGACTAGCTGCGGACTTTCGATGGCCTTTCTTTTCTGTCTTGATTATTCTTTGAAACGAAGGAGTTGTCTCATGGCAAACTATGTAATCTGGCTCGATTCAGAGAAGGCTCAAATTTTCAACCTCACAACGAAGGGGCCCGTGAAGTCCCATTTAGAGAAAAAATCCACCAATCATCACACGCATGATAAACACCACAACCACACAGATCCAGAGACGGATCATTTTTTTCAGGATCTCTCGAACACCATCAAAGATGCTGAAGAAATTCTGTTGATTGGTCCTGGGCTTGCGAAGACTCATTTCAAGACCTATCTTGAAAATCATCATCTTGCAGCCCTTGCAAAAAAAATTATCGGCACAGAGAATTCAGACCATCCGACAGACAACCAGATTCTAGCAACAGCACGAAAATTTTTTCAAAAATACGATTTGTTTAATCATCCAGTTGCGTAAATTAAAATTGAAACAGCGGTATTACGCCGCTGTTTCACAGATTTTCTTCACCTCAGAACTCACAACGGCCTTGTATGGAATCTCGATAGTAAACTGCGTACCAACGCCGACTGAACTTTCGACCAATAGTTTTCCGCCATGCTTGTGAACGATTCCATAAGAGATTGCCAAACCTAGGCCAGTACCTTCTCCGGCAGGTTTAGTTGTAAAGAATGGACTGAATAATTTTGGCAGGTTTTCCGCGCTGATTCCCACGCCATTATCTCTCACCCGAATCAACACTGCGTCTTTCGCATCTTCAGTCGACACTTCCAGCACTCCGCCACTCGACTTCATGGCCTGCGCGGCATTGACAATGAGGTTAACCAGCACTTGATTGATTTCACTTGGAAAACACTCGACCTCTCGCGTCGCTTTTAGGTTTGTATTCACAGTACATTTATATTTCAACTCATTTTGCAATAACATAAGCGCATTTTGAATTTCTTCATTGATCTGAACACGCTTCAATCCACCATCATCAACTCTTGAAAATCTCTTGAGCCCGCTCACAATGCCTTTAATTCTATCGAGGCCAAATTTGGAATCGCCCAAAAGTTTTTGAGTGTCTTCTAGAACAAATGAAATATCCTCTCTTTTTTTAAGTTCAGAGATCCGCTCGATTTCAGATTTCGTTTCGTCAGGCTTTCCTGCCGCGACGACCTGAAGAAGGTGATCGTATCCCCCTAAAAGATTTCTCATCGCATCCACGTAGGACCCCAACACATTCGTATTACTCACAACAAAGGCGAGGGGATTATTAATTTCGTGAGCCACACCCGCAGCAATCATCCCTAAGGATGCCATTTTTTCAGAATGAACGAGTTGAGTCTGCTGCTCTACCAATCTCTGATTTGCTGACGACAACTGTTCGTTAGCCACTTTCAAGCCTTGGATAATCGTTCGATAGGAATCTGCGAGATCAAGATTCATCAGATCGATGAAGAAACAACCTCGCAATACACCATTTTCTGTTTGAATCGAGAAAGGAACGTTTTTAATTTTTCGATACTGAATCTCTCCTGACACAATCTTCGGCGGTGTGATCGTTAATTTTTGGAAAACTTCTGACAGTTGACCAATCCTTCCTCCAGCAACAAGATTTAATGTCTCAGATAGACACTCTCGAATATCATCGCCACTTTTCTGATCTGAGAAAATCTTCTGCAAATCAGTCAAGGATCCAGAAAGAATGAATTCTCCGGTCACCATCCCCACGAACGATACAGACGCAATAAAATCATCTTTCAAGTGAAGGGTCTTCGTAATCTCGCTGAGAGAAACAGTCGCGTTTTTTGAACGAGACGTCTTCACGAGGAGATGCGACAAATCCTGGGCATAGAGACGAGCTTGATCTTTCAACAATTTCTCAAATTCTGCACTGGTCATAAACGACCTCCAGAGGTTTTCCCATCAAATGAACCATTGAAGAATTTTATTAATTCTCCCTCAAGAATAAGAGGCTCAATATTTCCAAATTTATTCAAAAATGCCTTCGCTCCAATATCTAGACATTCTGAGACAACATCTTGAGAGTTGATGGATGAAAGCATGATCACAAACGCATCTGGATTATATTGGAGAATCTCTCTCAAACACTGGCGGCCGTCTTTATTGGGCATCGTGACATCTAGAAGAACGATGTCTGGGCTTAACTCTCGAAATTTCTCTAAACCTTCTTCGCCATCCTCGGCCTGACCAACGATCTCTCCGCCGACCGTTGTGACGCATTTTGAAACCAGTTTACGAATCGTGCTACTATCATCGATGATGAGTACTTTTTTCATGCACCACCTTTCCTCTCTTTATTTTCTACAAACCGCGAATAGACCATAATAGGCTCAATGAATGGCAGCGCTGCATGCCGCTCCTTTATTTTTTCAATGCTCATTAAGCTCAAACTTGATTCCTTCGAAGCAATAAGAAGTCCCGTCGATGTTTTCAAATCATTCGCCAAAACCATTCCCTCCTTGAGCTGATGGGGTCTGAGTTGAGCAATCGTAAACGTAGGCAGAGCAGATTCTTCATGTTGAATATATTCAACCATCAGCTGAACCAGCTTCGGCTGGTAGGCGAGTCCGCTATTTCTGAAAATCAAATCGCGAGCTTGATCTACTGTCAGTCTCGTTCTCGATCTAACATAGTCACTTGCAATTCCAATGATTTGGGCACCCGTGGGGATATCGTCTCCTTTGAGACGATCAGGATAGCCTTTTCCATCCCAACGCTCCTGATGTGACCGAAGTAGGGGAGCTAACGGCTTCAACTGGGGAATGCATTCCATGATCTCAGCGGCATGAAGCACATGACTTTCATATATTTTTCTTTCTGCCTCGCTCATCGCATTCACGGTTCGAGACAGAATTGCGTCAGGCAAGACAGATCTCCCAATTCCATGCAATGCAGCAGCTGTCGAAATCCATACACTGTCCGGAGGTTCAATCCCCATTCGCGGCAAAATAAAATCAACGATCTTCTTCACCTGTAAATGATGGTCGTTTTCCTCTGGCTGACGTATTGAAATGATTTTTCGAATCACCTCAATAGACGACGCAAAATTTTTTCTCAAATCATCATTTAGATTTTTTGCCTCTTCCGATTTTTTATCGGCCAAGCGAGCTTTCTCTTCAAATCTCTTTTCAAGCCGAAGATTAAGATCCTTTAATTCTTGGTTTTGCTTTTCTACCTGCGTACGCAGTGATTTATTCTCTTGCGTCAACTGATACTGTAGCAACGCTCTCCGGATCGTCAGCTTCAAAGTCTCATCGTCCCAAGGTTTTTGCAGAAATTGATAAGCTCCACCTTCATTAATTGCCGCAACTGCTGCGCTGATGTCTTGATATCCCGTGAGAATGATACGTATTGTCTCTGGATATCTCTCTTTGATCTTTGAAATCAACTCCGATCCACCCATACCGGGCATCCGCTGATCAGAAATGACAAGATCAACAGATCGATTAAACAGAAGACTCAGCGCCTGTTCGCCACTTGTTGCCGTAATGATATCAAAGTTTTCTTTCCGTAATGTTCTCGACAAAGCCTCCAAAATATTAGGCTCATCATCCACCAATAAGACTGATTGGCGTGTCACTACCAAATCGGGTGAGGAGCTCTGTCGGACGGTCGCCGTATTCATTATGCTATCCTCCGTGGTAACTCTAAGACATTTCTGGAATCCAATTTTGACGAAATCATTCGAACAGCTGTCATCGAATCTACAAGCATATCGAGAAGATCCGTTCGCCACGTCTTCGAATCCAAATCGCTGCATTTCTTGATCAGTCGTCTTATAGTCTTATGCTGGTCAACGCCAGGGAGCTTAAGAATGATGGGTTCAAGCTCACAGAGCAAAGGATAAATATTTTCGATTTGCTGGCTAATTATCATCAGATTGAGGGTCAAGACACTTACCGGATCTTTGATCTGCTCAACAAAATATCCTGCACTTGCAGATTTTTTTTCTAGATCCTGCGCCTGCTGTTGAGCCATCAGTGCCTGCTGCTGAATAATGCTCTGTAACGACTCAAGAGCCCTACGATACCTTGTTCTTGAATTCTTTGATTTCTTTTTCAATGGTCACCTCCGCGATGACTAAAGTTTGTCGTTCTAGTCGGAGACAAATCTGAATTTATAAAATTTCGGATACTTTTCAGCAGATGGCTTGGCTCGAACGGCTTTGAAATGAAATCATTAGCTCCCAACTCTCTCGCATCACGCACTGTTTTTGGATCATCCTTTCCCGAGACAATAATCACAGGCAGCCCAGCCAAAGAGGGGGTCGATCTAATTTTTTCCAAAATCTTTAATCCAGAAATACTCGGCATCGAGATATCCAACAGAACAAGGCCGGGTCGATTCAGCTTCAAAATCTCTATGCTCGCACTCTCAAGAGAAGTCGAATCTACGTTATAACCTGCGAGCTCAAGAACTCTGGTGATCGAGCGAACCACATGTGGGTCGTCATCAATGCAAAAGATACTTTTCTCTTCCACGTCATCTCCTTTGCCCCCATAAGTAAGAACCGATTTCTAACAAATACCGTCAGGAACACGGAAACAGTGAAAAATATTTATGAATCTTTTCCTTGAAAACATCGATCTCTGGCCGAGCGTCATGAATTTTTTTAAGGCTGTAAATACCGCACCTTTCATAAGGACACCCTTCTATATTTTCAGGAGGTTCTTCATTTTTGACGAAAGCTCTGCCGCAGAAAAAGGTTTAGCAAGAACGTCGTGCGCTCCTTCTTTGAGTGCACGCTTCAAGATTTCTTCGGACTCCCCGGAAATGACGAGAATCTTCAGATCCTTCAAATCGGGCCTCGACCGAATAACCTTCAAGACATCGAAGCCATTCATTCCCTTCATTTTCAAATCGAGGGTCATCAACATCGGCTTATCGCTAGATAATTTCATGCCCGCTTCAAATCCATCTTGCGCTTTGATGACATTGAAACCATCTTGGCGCAGCAATCGCTCAATCGCCCTTGCTGTCAGCGAATCATCTTCAACCACCAACACCGAAGGTTTTTCATAGGCGTTCAAATAAGGACGAAATGAATCAGGCACTTTCATTTCATGTGCGCTTAAAAATCTGACAAACTCTTGGGCTTCAACGCGATGATCCCCGCGTCCTGGCAACCGCTGGGCCTTCAGATGCCCTCGCTGAATCCATCGAATGACAGTGCGAAAATTCACTCCACAGTGCTCTGCAATTTGGCCAGTTGTTAGAAATTTATCCTTGTTTATTTCCATTAAGACCTGCGAGCCTTCACCTTCAGAATACCTCATCTGACTAATGCGTCAAATGTCATTAAACTGACTATACTGACTATCGTGACAAGTCCTCAAAACCATTGGATTTTCGGGGCTTGCAGATTTGAAGATGCTCACTCTAGGCCAAACTCCAGCCCATTCGAGTACAATAGAGAGAGCGACTTTGCTCGTTGGCGACTCAGCCACCAACGCAGGGAGGAGAGAACGCTATTCAGATCGTAAAAAAAGATAGCCCGCCAAAAATCCACAACCTGAATCCGCTGAAGCGGATGGTTTGGGTCTTCATTGGATCTCTTGGCTTCATCGCTCTCGGATATCAAAGTTTTATACAGATTCGTCTGCAAAACGATATATTCGAAAAAGAGACAACCGAAGAGCTGTTAAAAACTCGCAGTCGATTCGATGAAAAATTAAAACTGATCTACTCAGGACTCAGAACGATTGCGAGACTCCCTGGACTCAAGAAAATCAAGCGCCACGGCAATAACATGGATCCAAATGCACTCGGTGCAATTCAGGAAATTTACAACAATTTGGCGACAAGCGTAGATATCTCCGAGATTTATATCGTACCGAGATCCTTCAAACCCGATGACATTGATCCAATAACAGGGCACCTCGAAGAACCCATTCTCAGTTTCGATGAAATAATTGTCGGAAAATTTAAAGGAAAACACACTAAATCTACGATCAAATTGCCAGAAATAGAAATCTTTGAATATCACGCAATGGTTCAGCAGATAGATCGATTTATAAAGGAGTTTCCCAAGGAGTCCAATATCTCAGGGCTTCGCTTCCCCGTTGTGTCAAGTCCAAGACTCATGACCTGCGACAATACGCTTTATAATCCAGACGCTCCATCTGACGCCGATCGCATGGGAATCGTCATATCTGTTCCATTCTATGCGAAAAGCGGGGATCTACTTGGGATGATCAGTGCCGTCATTTTGAGTCGCCGCCTCAAAAATATTTTCTCAGAAGAATTGACAGGAAAGTATGAAGTGAAGAACTCCTTCTCACTGCTTGCTTCAGCCGGTCAGGCTGGCGAATCAGTGCCGTTTCTCTTTCCTGAAATCGGAAATATCACAAAAAGCACAATTCTCACTCTCGGGCCATCAGCCGAACTCGGAGAAATCTGGAATATCCAAGTCGAAAAATCATCTTCCCTGTTTTGGAAATCTAAGGAAGTGGTGAAGACCATTCAAACACTCGTAATCGAGTTCATTCTGATTTCGTGCCTCATCATACTCTGGCTCGTGAATCAAATGATTGGCACACGAAGAAGAAAGCAACTTGAAAAAGAACTAGAGGCGAGAAGAACCGAGCTTGAATATCAAAAGAAAATGCGTGAAAGCGATCTTCAACTGCAAGCAGCACAACTGCAATTAGCGCAATCAGAAAAAATGGCAAGCCTTGGGACAATGGCCGCCGGAGTAGCACATGAGATCAACAATCCGCTGAGCTTCGTACTCGCGAACAGTGAAGCACTCAACACATATATAGAATCAATGAAGGCTGTCATTAAGTCTTACGAACATCTAGAAGCTGCTTGCGCCGCACGAGTCGACTTTCAGCCAAAAATTGACGATCTGCGAAAACTGAAGGAAAAATCCGATCTTTCTTATATTCTTGAGGACGTTGAAAAAATTTCTAGCGAAACGAAAGACGGAATACTACGCGTTAAGGAAATTGTCGCTGGCCTTAAATCGTTTGCCCGAATTGACGACACAGAAGAATCTGAAATGGACGTGAATGAATGTTTTGAGTCTGCACTTCGAATCAGTTGGAATGAGGTCAAGTACAAAGCTCATCTTGAAAAAGCACTACAGCCACTGCCAAAAATTATGGGATTTCCAGGACAGCTCACCCAAGTATTTACAAACTTGCTGATGAACAGCGCATACGCCGTTGAAGAAAATGGATTGATTCAGGTGAAAACTCAGTTAGTGAACGACCATATTCAGATTACAGTTGAAGACAATGGAAAGGGCATCAAGCCAGAAAATATGGATAAAATTTTTATGCCCTTCTTTACAACCAAACCGGTAGGCAAAGGCACGGGCCTAGGATTGTCGATCTCCTATGGAATCATCAAACGGCATGGTGGAAAAATTCATGTGACAAGCCGCCTGGGCCAAGGGACTCGATTCACCATTGAACTGCCCTTAACACGATCAATTGCCGCATAAATCTCAAACAGATCAGATTAAGAAAGAGATTTAAAGTTATCCTGTCTGATGATAAGAACCGGCATGCCTTTTAAAATAATCCCAGCCTATTCCAAGCCCCTCGTACGCCTCTTCTGCCTTGTCATCGGCGCGCTTGATCCGACGCATATTTATGGTTCACAAACGTTGATTGGATACGGATCTTCAGACTCTGTACTGCCCGCCAAAACGCAGGAGATTTTTTACTTAGGCTTCGAGGTCGGATTTTCTCTTGCAACGAATATGCCCGATATTTCTAGCACGATTATTTCAGACAACGCATGGGACGGATCTCCGCTTGGCGCCTCAAAAAGTGCGAGACGACTCATTGAAAGGGGAGTGATTGCTGTGGCAGGATTTCCTATTAGTCAAGATGCACTGCTTGCCTCTCAGGAAATTCTCAAGACAAAAGTGATGGGCATCTTTGCCGCTGCGAGGCACTCAGATCTCTCAAACTTTGGCCCTCAAATTGTCTCAACAGTTCCATCGATGCAGTCAGACATCGCATCGATGCTTGAGTTCATTAAGAACAAGAAAAAGAATTTTTCACTACTGATTGTGACTAATCCCTATAATGTTTTTTGTAAAAACCAAGAGGATCTTATTATTGATACAATTAAAAATAATCCTCATTTTGCGCAAATACCCGTCACGTCAGTGTCGCTTTCGAAAGATTTTAAATTAAATGACGAGGACTTGAAAAAAATAAAATCCGGGAAGTGGAACTATCTCTGGATGACTCCCTATCCAGACATGTCCATTTCGGTTCTTAGACAGTTCGAAGAACAAGGAATCGATCTCCCCATTCTCGCCAACGCGTCATGGACAACAGATGATTTTGAATTGATTCGCCGTTTATTAATCAAACGACGATCACCTGTTTTCAGTACATCGCTCTGGATTCACGGAAGCAAAGAAGGAAAGGTCTTCGAACGCGAATTTAAAAAGAGATTTGGTCGAGAACCAAGCACAGAAGCCGCCTACGGTTTTGATCTCGGTAACATTGTCGGCCAAACCTTGCGCTCAGCGAAACAGCCGGTGAACAGCGCCCACTTTATGGACGCATTTTACAAAATTGGATGCTTTCAGAAAAATACAACTGGAACGATCTGCTTCAGATCCTCAGGAGGCCACGCAGATCGAGCCTTGTCGTTTGTACAGTTTGAAAACGGAGTCTTTAAATTGGTAGGGAAATCCAAACCTGTACTAAAATGAAACCTCTCCACCAATATCCTGTTCTTCGGCGACTCATTTTCTTTCAGATTATCTCTGTCGCTCTTGGGATTTTATTGCTGACGCTTCTTCTGCTCTTCGTTGGTCAAACTAGAAAAAAATCGATTTTGATTGAATCAAAAAACCATATTGCGCCCATCCTCAACGAACGGCACGAGCAATGGCGACTTTGGAAAGCGCTAGGACAGGATGAAGTTCTAAACGAAGAAATTCGTGGCGTCGAAAAAAATCATCCCGGATGGAAAATTGACATTGTAGATCAGAAAAATCTTGGGCCCGAGGATCGGCATACAATCATATTACCCGCACCATCAGAAGTTCAAGGGGACGATCGATTCGTCGTCGCTCGGATCAATGAATCAGAAATTACTTCTGCAGTGTCTTTGTCCTCGCCCTTGATTGCATTACTCGTCGCCGTCTTTCTTTTATTCATGCTGATCCTGCTGCTCTCTGCTCGATATATTTATAAAAATGTGCATGCCCCTCTCAGTCAGTTTTTGAAATTGTTTGCTGGCGGGTCCGTGGCAAAATCAACGATGTCTGGAAAAGTACCTGCCACTGGGGAAATTCGGCAATTTCTTGAGGATTTAGATCGACTGCAAGAAGAAGCGCAAAAATCCTATGCAGATGCACAAAAAGTCGAAATCGCCAGACAGGTCGCCCACGATATTCAATCACCAATCGCCGCTCTCGAAATTCTCTTACATCACTCTGAATCTCTACCAGATGAGCTTCGAGAAATTGCCAGAAGTGCATTGACTCGAATAAAAGGGATCGCAAAAGACCTTCTGCAAAAACAGGAGCCATCGGATCTTCCAAGATCACAGAACCTCATTCCGTCTATCATTGAAATCATCGGTGAAAAGCGGCTTTCGCTCACGGCCTCAAAACAAATTGAAATTGATTTTGACTATAGCTGTTCGAGCCCTGCCTACGTGAATATTGAAGGATTTAAGAGAGTTCTTTCAAATCTTCTCAATAACTCTATCGAAGCTATTCAGGAGAAGGGCCGCATTTATGTATCACTGGTTGAAAACGATGAGCATTCTTTAAAACTTTGCATAGCAGACAATGGCTGTGGAATGGACGCGTCTATCTTAGAGGTCATTGGCCGCCCAGGAATATCATTCGGAAAATCTGAGCGACCACAACGGGGCGGATTTGGCATCGCCCACGCCCGCCAGTCGGTGGAGTCTTGGAATGGACAGTTCGTCATCCAAAGCAGTCCAGGCAGCGGCACCATCGTCGAGATCGTGATCCGGAAGTTTTCCCCCTCCGCAAGACTTGCATAACAGGCGCAAATATTGACTTTAAAGCCAGTTATTGCCTGGCAGGGTTCTTGCAATTGTCTCTTCCCAAGAAGATATCTCAACGACAAAAGGAGTCGCGTATGATTTTGAATGCATTGATCGGACTGAGTTTGGTTTTGACCTCCCAAGGCGATATTGTTTTCGATCACGATCCGCAGCTTGGCAATATCAGCATGAATAATACGCGACATGACTGCATTCACGGTCTCGACCTCAAAGAGCATTGCATCGCGTTCTCTCCAAACGGAAAGGTCTATTTGATAGAAACCTCGTTTCAGTCCAATAAGATGCATGTCTCCATGATTTCTCCAGATAAAATATCTGGAGATGGCATGGCCGCGCTCAATAAAAAAGTTCTTAACGAAGGCATTTCATTGATCACCCGAGACATGAAAAAACTTGAAACCATTACGGGAAAAAAAGACAAAGCCGTTCAAGAGCAAATCGACGAAATGAAGCGAGCTCTCAGCAACCGAAACAGCAGTCAAAATAAATATTATTTTATGTCGGAATGGGTTCAGCGCGAGCGCACGAAAGTTGCAACGAAACTCCAAAAATCTTTGGCAGAACTTGATCCAACAGAGTCCAAAAAACTTCAATCCAAATTTGAAAAGCTCAATAACAAGTATCTAACGCCTGACGAAAAGACTGCAACTTGGGCTGACAAAAAGAATGGAAATCTCTATCTCGTTGAAGACAATGGGCGAGGAAAGAAAACAAAAACTTTGCTTGTGCCAGACGTGGCCTGTCACTCAATGCCACTGCCAGTCTCCGCTGAGGGCTCAGGAATTGGCAAAGATCTTGCCGGCGATGCGCCCTCACAAATGGACACAGAGCCGACTGAAAATTTCTACGAATAAATTCAGTTCGATCCGAGTGATTTCAGGTCAATCACGAAGCGATACTTCACATCGCTTTTCAGAATTCTCTCATAAGCTTCATTGATCTTCTGAATCGGTATTAATTCGATCTCGGATACGATTTCTTTTGCACCACAGAAATCGAGCATCTCCTGCGTTTCTCGAATTCCGCCGATCAGAGAACCCATCAGTTTCCGTCTCTGCGTAATCAGCGAGAATACATGCAGATCCATTGGTTTATCGGGAGCACCAACCAGACACATCGTTCCATCCGTCTTCAAGCAATCAAGATATTGAGCCAGATCAATCGGCGCAGAAACAGTATTCAGAATAAAGTCGAAGTGGCCAGTTAACTTTGCCAATGCTCCAGAATCTCGACTGCAAACAAAGTGATTTGCACCCAACCGACGCGCATCCTTTTCTTTATCGTGAGACGAGCTCAGAACCGTCACTTGAGCACCGAGCGCATGTCCGATCTTGACAGCCATATGGCCTAAACCTCCAAGCCCAATCACGGCAATATGATGATTCTTTGAAATGCCGCAATGTTTAAGAGGAGAGTAAGTGGTAATCCCTGCGCAAAGCAAAGGCGCAGCTTTCGCCAGATCGAGATTCTTAGGAATACGAAGAGCATAATTTTCATCGACAACGATAGATGAAGAATAGCCGCCATAGGTATTCTCACCAGTTTGCCTTTCAATTCCGTTATAGGTCGGAACAAATTCCTCTTTGCAATACTGTTCAAGACCAGCTCTGCAATTGTCACATCTACGACAAGAATCAACAAAACAACCAACACCGATCGCATCTCCGACCTTGAATTTTTTGACATCAGAACCAATTTTGGTCACGACTCCCACAATCTCATGCCCCGGGACCATCGGAAATCGAGAGCCTCCCCATTCGTTTCGCGCCTGATGGATATCTGAATGGCAAACGCCGCAAAAATGAATATCCATTAAAATATCTGCAGGCCCAAGAGCTCGTCGTTTAAATGAAAATGGCTCTAGTGGCTTGCCTGCCGCTAAGGCCGCATAAGCCCTGGCCGATACACTCATCTCCCCGTATCCAGCAAATCTGCCGCATCGCTTGCAAGGGCGGATCTCTCGCCCTTAGGCAGAATAATATAGCCGGCATACGGCTTGCCCTGAAACGAGGTGGCGGCTCTAAAAAGGGCATTCCTTTTTCTCGAATAACCTTGCAAATCGATCTGACCAGGATCTCCAACGAGCACAAGAAGAGACCCTTCATCCATGCGTGTTGCAATCAATAGAAGTTCTTCATCTGTCAAATTCTGGGCTTCATCCACAACAACTAATGTATCTCTAATACTTCTGCCTCTCACCAAAGAGAGCGCCTGCATCGTAATATAAGTAGAGTTCAGCATTTTTTCGGCTAATCTCTCAGGTGAAACTAACGGGGACGACAAGTCTCTCTCCGTCAGTTCATACAATCCATCTGGCAGATCGTTACCAGGGCCCGCCGAGGATCGTGGCTTTCCAGATTTTCGTCTCGACTTACTTTCTGCAGATCGAGCCTCCACGATTTTATGGCCAACAGAATCCCCAAACTCTCGTCGAGTTCCATGCGCATGCTGTTGTTGAAGTCGATGAGCATCAATCCATACCGGAAAATTATCCTCAAATGCCCCAAAAAGTGGTCGCAATTTTTCAACCATCGACCCCCTTATAAACCCATGGCCTCTTGAAGCTTCAACATTCGGCCTGATCAATAGCACTCGATCAAACGTACGGCCGCCCCGATTTTTGAGAATAGAACTTTGACCCATCATCGCGGTAATCGCCATCAAGGTTTTTCCGGATCCGGCTTTCCCCATTAAAGTCACCAACGACAATCTGGGATCCAGCAAAAGATCTAAGGCCATCAGTTGTTCAAGATTTCGTGGTCTAATCGCCTGAGCTCTAATCTCACGCTTTTGAGGATGTCTTAAAAACGGGACACCCTGGGTCCCACTCGAACAATAGCGCCACAAGCGAGTATTCAGATAGGTATCAAAATCGAAAGATGCTTTGCCTTCTAAGTTCTCAAAGACCACAAACTGATTGTCATAGAAGACTGTGCCTTTTGGGATTCCGAATCGATCAAATTGATCTGCAGATATAGTATCCAATCGATTCAACTCTTCTAGACGATCTCGACTGATTCTCACGGTCAACGGAGTGCCGAGCGTTCCTTGGTCTACACCACTTCTATCTTCTGAAGTACCGCCAGCCACAACTGTTTTAGATTCATCAATAAAATGCCCCTGAATGCCGGCCTTCAGCCGCGCCAGATTATCGTCAGTGACCACGACCGTCGCCCAGCCTTCGCGTTTCAACCGGTTGGCTACTGAAATAATCTGATCGTCGGGAACCGATCGATCGAGAGCATCGCCATAGACCCCATCGGACGGAGATATGAAATGCAGCATACCTCCCTCACTTCGAGGGACTAGTCGACGCGGTTGATTACCCATCAATCTCGTTAGTTCTCGAGATACCGTGCGAAGACGTTGTGCATCAGGGCCTTGCAGCTTTTGTTTTAAAGCATCAAGTTCAGCGACAACTGTATCTGGCACCGCAACATGTTGACCGGCAAGCGTATTTAACAATTCCGGACGACGAATGAGCGCATTCGTATCAAGGACATAAATTCTTTCATCTGGTTTCGACGGCCTACTCGCGAATTCAGCTCCAACATTTCCGAGAGATTCGCGGCACTGCTCCGGCCCAACCGCAGAAACCCCTCTCGAATCGTCAGCAGCCAGACAAGCTGATGAAATACAAAAATTAATCGCAAAAATTCGGAACGCTAAAGAAATATATTTTTTCAAACCCTTACTCCCGATACGAATTAGTTTTCAGATTCGTATCAGATGATTTGCGCTCCGGCAAATTCATTTCAAATGGATATGAAAATAAAATTTCTATTCATTCGCTTGCAGCGCTTTTCGAACTGCCTTGAAAAGACCAGTTCTGGCAACCTCGTCCTTAATCGTCTGAGCTCGCCCGTAGAAATCAATATTAACATTCGCTTTTGTGGCAACATTCACTGCAAGTTTGTGCGATTTCTCTTTGCTGTATCCCAAATCTCTGTAAGAGTTTTGGATAGCCTCAAAAGTTTCTCCATCTTTTTTAACGGCATCTAACTCATCGACGATTTTAGACAGCGCTAAAAACAAATAACGCGGAAGTAATATTGGATCAGTGATGCTCGCATCTTCTGGCAGCTTCGAAAACGGGCCACTGGCCAGCGGCGTATTTACCAGATATCGATACTCATTCAAACCTGCCTGGCCAGGCGCATCACTGTCGATTAACTTTACTAATCCGGCTGCGGCTTGAAAATAAATGAGAAGCCAGCGAATTTCTCGCTTCATCTCATGAATTCCTTCTTCAAGCAGATGCATATCGAAGTCTGCGTTTTCTAAGATTTTTGCTTCAGCCACCAAAGCCTTCAGAAACACTTTTCGATCTTTCTTTTCATCCCCGAACTCAAATTCTTGAATTTTCTGAGCCCATCGACTGACTCGCGGTTCCGAAGCCTGCAGGGAATTCCAATGCAGAAAGAAATTACTCTGCAAACCCTCAATCAACTTGACTTTAGATTCGTCTCTCTTCTTTGTCAGGTCTCTCAAAATTTTTCGAGGCGCTTTCCAGCGAGTAGCTCCGTCCAAAGCTTCTTGGTCCTCTTTCGTTGCACCAATCAGGTCTTCAGCCGCCTTCGACTGGCGCTTTATTTTGCCGAAAGGCTTTTCATCATGTCTTTCGTAAAGGCGACTCAGGCCTTCAATTCGAAAAAAATTGCCGCGCAAATCAGTGCGATAAATCGAAGGAATCAAATCATCGGATACCGCGCTTGTATAGAAGGCTCCAATGGCACGAAAATTTACAGCAAATCTTGAGATCACTGACTTGCACGATACACCCTTTGCCTCTTTTCCAAACGTAGCTTCTCTCGCAAAGACACCACACAATAAACAAGCAAAGACGGTCATAAAAAAGACGGTCATAAATCTGATGTAGGCGATCTTTTTCATAGAGCGAAAATTAAACACCCAGGATCGAGATTGTCAAAGATATCCAAGGAACTACCTCCTCTTTTAGGCGGAATATTTTCTATCGATTATTTCTATTTTCCCATGCAAGTTATTGATATGACAAGACTTTCGAATCGAACTATTCTTCTGATCGCACTGGCCCTTCGACTGATTATTGTTGTCTGCGCGGTGCGAGATCCACAGATTCCCATTGAGCCGGATCATTATCTGAAGATCGGACATAATATCATCGCTCAAAATTTCTATGATTTTGAAGTTTTTCCTCCAATCTATGTGATGCTTTGCGGCTTTATGTCATTATTTTTGGGGGCCCACGCCATTCTGACGATTCTGATCGTGCAAGCTATCCTCGGAACGATCACGGTTTACTTTTTGATGAGAATAGCTGACCTCATCTTTAAGAATAAGCATGCCCCCGTGGCTGTTGGAATCATTTCGGCACTTGATCCCACGCTGATTTTGCAGACCGGATTCATTCTCACAGAAACGCTTTATGTTTTTTTGATCACAACTCTTCTTTTTCTTTTTCTTAAAACCATTTATCGACCCGGATACGGAAAATCGCAATTGCTCTTAAATTTCGGAGGCTGCGGAATACTTCTTGGCCTCGCCGTCATGACGAGATCGGTTGGGATTGTTCTTCTACCTGTTCTGCTTTTTACTTTGATCTTTATATTTCTGGAGAGAGGTAAATCTCTTCTGCCGGCGGTTGTTCTATTCTTGTCGTTTCAAGCGACAATCGCGCCCTGGTGTCTTCGAAATTATCTTCAGTGGGGCTCTTACGCTGTCTCTAGTTCTGGCCCTCAAAATTTCGCCGCCCTCTTTGTAGGCGTGGCAAAAATGCGAGCTGAAAACAAACCACTCATCGCCAGCTTCGATGCGTGGGAGCTCGACCATCCGCTCACCCCAGACGAAATCAAGAATCCGTTTACCTTTGCATCTGCCTATTCATTACAAGCCAAGAAATGGCTAGGGGAGCATCCCATCGACTTTGCGAAAGGATTTATCGTGGGCCAACTCAACTTATTTTTTGGACCCTATCAAAGCGGTTGGGCTCAAATTTTGTATGGCCCCGACGAGATAGCGAAACCACTGCCCAAATTAGCCCTGGCTGGACTGATCTTTTGGAGAATCTTTGTTGGGATTTTTACATTTCTTGGCGCGCGCAGATTTCTTGCTGTCTATAAAGACAAGCAAAAACGAAATAGCTTTCTTTTGATCTGCCTTGGCATTGTCGCCGCTCATGCAGCGGCAGTCGGGTCAGGCGGAAATGCACGATTTCTGATGCCCGCCATTCCGATTATGGCCCTCATCTCAGGATTGGGATTTTCACTACAGTTTGAGTCGCTTAAAAAGAAATTCTGGAATCGATCGAATGATAAACATAATTCCTGACCAAAAACAGGGAGTATAAATAACAGATTTATTATTCTTTTCGGCTTTCACAATATCACGAGCCACTCGCGACGCGCTTGCGAAAAGAAAGCCCTTCTTGAGATGCGAAGTCATAGGAGTATCAACAAATCCAGGCTTCACAAGAAGCACTGAAACTCCATGAGGAAATAATCTATTTCTCAAACCCTGAGAAAAAATTTCTAGAGCTCCTTTTGCTGTTCCATAGATATAGTTTGACTGTCTCCCTCGATCACCAGCAACCGATCCAATCACAATCAAGCTCCCATATTTCTGTTTTTCAAACTGATTTGCGAAGGCTAATAAAAGGGCCGAAGAACTCAAAAAATTAACACCTATGATTTTCTCGGCATGCGCCCAAGACTCTTCTGCTTCCTTCTGGTCTCCTAAAAATCCGTGCGTAAAAAAACCAAGATCGATAGGACCCTGTCTTTTAAATATATTTTCAACCAAAGATGAAGATTCAGCATAGTTCTCAAATGAAAACTGATGAATATCGACCGAAACTGCACCTCGGCATCGCAAATCATCGGAGATCTGACGTAAATGGACTTCATTCCTGCCAACTAATACAAATGAGCACGACTCTTCCGCCCAAATCCGACACGCTTCTTGCGCTATTTTCGAACTTGCACCAAATACAACGATTTTTTTTACTGCCATACACGTCTCCAAAAACTAGATGAACACTTTGGGTCAATCCATCGAACAAATTCTTCCGCCTGAGGAAACGACTTGCGGAATATCGCAGGCGACATTCTCGCATCTTTTGCTGGGTAAATTCTGCCACCGCAAGAAACAACCATCTCGTCAAGGTCATCCAGAAGTTTCAAGGTTTCTCGTCCATCATTTGCAATATCGATGGCTAGAGTAAAACCAGGCGCTGGAAACGAGAGAATCCCTGGAGACTGAATACTTCCAAACGTTTTTAAGACATTCAAAAATGATGCGCGACTTTTTGTGGAGATTCTCGTGATCATTTCTCGCAATAATGGCGCAGCAGAAAACGGAATCACAAATTGATACTGATAGAATCCATTTCGTCCATAAGCACGATTCCAATTGAGAATCGCATCCAGAGGATAAAAGAATGGGTCAAAATGACAACGCCATTCTTTTCGTCGCTTTGCTTGTCGATGATAATAGAGAAAATTGAAAGCTCCAACAGTTTGACGATTCAGAAGGCCCATCGGCAGATCGAAGGGTAGATTCAGATGAGACGTCTCTTTATATCTAAGGTCGGCACTTCTATCGCCATGCGCATGGTTTCCCAAGAGCATTAAACCTCGCCCAAGACTCTGGCCCGATGCCAGACAATCCATCCAAGATACAGAATAAGCAAAGTTGCCATCACTTCTAGCAGAGTACTCCATAAACTCATTGAGATTTCGCAACTTAATCGACACAGCATCAATAAAACAGCTCGATATTTTCTGAAGCGAAAACTCTACCCAGGTGATAATGCCCGTCAGACCGAGTCCGCCGATCGTTGCTCGAAATAGTTCTCGATTCTGAGTTGAACTACAAATATTTCTAGTCCCGTCAGACCTCAAAAGCTCAAACGATCTGACATGATTTCCAAAGCAACCCGCCACATGATGATTCTTTCCGTGAACATCATTCGCCACGGCTCCGGCCACGGTGATAAACTTGGTTCCAGGGGTCACGGGCAAAAACCATCCATCTTTAACGATGAGATTTAAAACATCGCTAAACAAAACGCCTGCCTCACACCTCAATATACCTTGATCTTTATCATAGAGAATAAAACGATTGAGCTCGCGCATACTCAACAGGGTCTCGCCATCGTTCAGACAAGAATCCCCGTAGCTGCGTCCATTTCCATACGCTAAATATTTTTTGTTTGATCTCAGAATATCTGGAAGATCGTCAGGCCAATGAGGAACAATATTCTTCTGCTGAAAATGACCGAAGACTCGTCCCCAAGAAGTGAGTGCTTCCATCGTCGTCTAAAATCCTCTAGACGCGAGAAAGAGAATGATGACCATCAACCCAATCGAGATATATGACGCAGGCTGTTTCGCAGCGAAGATCACAGTGTCCGCATCTGCATCATCTCGACGGTTTGAAATCATCCAAAGATTTATCAAACCATAGAGCATCACAGGGCAATTCAGCCAAAGAATATCTGGATGACTATAAAGGACTCGAACATCAGCACTGTTGATATAAAGCGCATAGACAAGAACAGAAAGAAATCCACTCGTCGTTCCCAGCATCTGAATAATGGGGAGATCACCTGTTAAATACCCCCGTCCTTTTTCAACGCTTGTGGCGTTTCCATTCGTCGATCGACCGAGATCTCCGGCCCTCTTCAGAAACGCTAGACTTAAGAAAAAAAACATCGAAAAAGCATGCATCCATTCAGAAATCGGAATGCCTGTCGCCTCGCCTCCTGCAACAATCCGCAAAGTATATAATCCAGCGAGCAGAATCACATCTACAACGGCGATTTTCTTTGCGTAGAACGAATAGAAAGTCGTCGCTAAAAAATAGAGGCCAAGAACTTGTAGAAATGAATTCGGAAGATAAGAACCGATCAAAAGGCTACACAAAATAAGAATCGGAAAAATCACAAAGCCAAAAGATAAAGGCAAAGCCCCTTGCGCGAACGGCCGACGTTTCTTCGAAGGATGACCACGATCTGCCTCAAGATCCAGAAGATCATTTAAAACATAGACTGATGAGGCCAAAAAACAAAATGCGCAAAAAGCCATGACAGATTGAAACACCGCAGTCGCATCCGACACGCGATGGGCAGTGACGAGCGGAACAAAAATCAAAGTATTTTTGACATACTGATGAGGCCTTAACGCCTTCAGCAAAGCCTTCCAAAAATTTGTTGATCGCGGCAAGATTTTCGCCCCTCGCCAGCGCGCCACAATCGATTTGGGAGCATTAACAACGATGGGCGTCAATGAATGTTTCCAAATGACTTCATCTATTTGAGCATCACCTGCATAGTCGAATTTTTTTGAACCAAAACGTGACAAGAGAAGATCAGCTTTAGCATGACCCTTCATGTTTAATTTTCCGTTACTCGCAATGACTTCGTCAAAAACCTTCAGGTGATCTGCAACCTTCTGAGCGATCAACTCATCCGAAGCCGTAATGAGAATGCAAGGTCTCTTTGCCGAACGAGCCAGGCGGATCAATTCCAAAACCCGCTCATCGTAGGGGAGTGATCCCATATTCAGCTCGACTCGTTGAGCAATTTTTTTCTTCAGCGACGCTTTGCCGGCCAGCCGCCAGATCGGAAGAAGAAAAATATAAAAAATATTTTTCTTCAACAGCGCAAGGATCGACTCATAGAGCATATCAGTTCTGACAAGCGTGCCATCGAGATCAACACAAAGCGGATACATCTAGAGCATTGTAATGGTTATAAGGAACAGCGCAAACTCAAACT
>CAZVFP010000013.1:49664-73885 GCA_964626465.1 uncultured Bacteriovoracaceae bacterium
TCTCCAAATCTCTCTTCTCGAAATAAAGACTTAAACTTGAAATTTTCGTTGCAATATTCGTGCCCCCAAAAATGTCGCTCATGAGGCAAAATTTTTACCAAGCGACATTTTTCAGCTCTCAGCGAAATGGCGCTCTTCGACTAAATAATTGGAATCACTCAGATTCCCCCTCGCTTTCTGATCTGGCGTAGCATTTGCATTGTTTAGATGCATATGGGGTCAGATCTCAAAGCTAAGATCAAAGTCATTCAGGATGCTTTTTCGACATGGCTTGAGCTAAATCCCCAAGATCAAGAATCGGCCCTCGAGACATTAAGAACAGAGGCATTCCGCCTCGCATTTCAGAAATATAAGTCAGAGCCAGAAATCCTTGAAAAAAATGTGCTTGAAGTGGAGAACGCGTTCTGCCAACTCTCGCAAGTCAAACGAGTCTTAAGTGGCAATAGCTCGCGAGCCCAAATTCCGTGTCCAGAACTGCTGGCTGATGCAAAACTCAAGTTCAAAGATAAACGCTATGCCGAAGCACTCGCGTCTTGCGAGCGAGCAATTCACACCGGCATCGAAACAGAAGAAGCGCATCTCTTATGCGCAACAGCGGCTCTCTATGCAAAAGATCTCCCACGTGCAGACCGCTATGCGAATCTCGTTTTGAAAAATAATATGAGCAATCCACATGCTCTCGTCGTAAAAGCTTTATGCATAAAAGCAGACGACCCCATCAAAGCACTCGAGTATCTCGATAGAGCCCAAAGATTACGTCCAGATTCAAAAGTAATTCAAGGTTATCGAGAGGGAGTTCTTCAACTTCTTGGATCAGAGAAATCGACAAACAAGACAGATCCCTTTGGTTTCAAGAGAAAATGGATTCGAGCTCCTCTCGTTCGTGACCTCTACGTGAACGACGTGACGAATTCGATTCTTCTTCCATGCCGTACAGTTTCACTTTCTGCTGGTGGTTGCTATATTCCTGGAAAGACACTTCCAAAAGAATTTCGATTTTCATTAAGCCTGAAACAGTTTGGCAAAATACACGGATTTGGTGAGGTCGCCTATAACGGCAAGGATGGGGCAGGCATCCGCTTTAGAAATTTGAGTACCCAAGAACAAATGCTCATCGATCAAGAAGTCAAAAGTCTCATTAAATAAAAATCTTTATAAAAAACGTTGTTAATTCAATAGGTTAGTCGATAGCATTCCTGAAGAAAGGAATTATTCGTAAACCTATGACAAATAATTTTAAAAAATATCTTCTTAGTTCTGTCGCAGGCTTTGCTTTTGCATCGCAGGCATTCGGAGTTGAGATCACCAAAGAATTTTCCATCAGCGGATTTGCAGATGGTCAATTTCAATATACCAAAAAAACCGCGAGCCCTGGCTTCGTACTGAACGATGGGGCTCTCTATATCAAATACGCTCGAAAGAATGTCCAACTTTTCGTGGATCTTCCCTTCACTGGAGCAGATCAGCCGGCAAGCAACAATTTCTCCTTCGCCACAGGTAAAGCTCAGGCTTTCATTTGGCTGAAACCGGCAGATCCGATCGAACTCACATTCGGACAGTTCGATGCGATCTATGGATTTGAAGCAGCCGATAGCGTTGACTCGACATTCACGAATACCGCGACGAATGCTTCGCTTATTCCAACAACACATTTGGGCGGCATGATTGGCCTCAGCCACGGAGAAGTTTCTCTAAAGGCTCTTATCGCAAATCCGGCCGACAAAGGAACGATGGCAGGACGAAATCCTTCATTTGGCGCACAACTGGCTTATGTTCACGGAGATACCTGCTACCTTAAAGCTGGATACCTGGGGCACAACCAACAGGGCCCAGCCGGCATGGAAAATCTCTATGACTTTATGGCAGGCGCTAAAATGAGCATTCTTTCAGCGGACGTTCAATTCGATATCCAGAAAATTGGATCTGGCACAACCGGCTACCAATTTCTCGGACATCTTGTTGCAGATGTAACGGAAGAAGCATCTCTCGGCGCTCGTGGAAACTGGCTTCGTAATATTGCAAACTATCAAGTACTCGAACTCACTGCTGGCCCACAATATGCGCCAAAGTCAGTGGAAGGCTTGAAACTAAAGGCGGACTATACTTGGTCAGGAACTGAAGTTACCAACGGAGCTTCAAGAACCTCTGAGCATCGAGTCGCCGCTGCGGCCATCTATTCATTTTAACGTTTAAGAAAATTAAAAACGTAAACAAGAGAGCTCCGGAGAAATCCGGAGCTCTCATTTTTTTAATGCAAATTTTAGCGTCGTAACAGATAGTCAATCCGGTGGACACCCCAAAGCGGCGCCGTTTTTCGGTCACTGGCTTCGCCAACCAATTGATTTGGATCCGAGAGATCTCGTCCGTGAATGATTCGAGCATCAAGGCCAATCTCAGAAAACGATAACGTAAACCGCTCAGGTTGTGATCTAAAATGCCGTCCGATGAATTCATATGCATCGATATCCGAGTTAATCAAAAAGATGGCATGTAAAGCCGCATCACGCTCGGACGGATAACGTCCATAGTACGCCAGAAATCCAATATACCAGGCTCGCATCTCTTCCCGAAAATAGGCGATTGTTTCCTCAACTGGCTGGGCACTCAAAAGATGCACGACTTCGTGAGGAATCACGGCAAGTGCTGCATATCGAAAAGTATTTCCAGGCAGAAGAGGACTTTCAATTTTTGTCTCACTATGAATTCGAATGAGATATTCATCAGAAATCGCTCTGCCAGCAACCGATTTGCCTAAATCTGCAAACTGAATTTGCGCTCGTCCTTCTAAAATATAGTCGAGAGAATTTGTTAAAATCGCTTTTTGAATATCCAGCATCGCATTCTCAGCCATATAGGCCAGATAGTTCAGTAAAGAAATAAATCGCGACTGATTTTCAGGTGCCGCCGTTAAAAACCAATCAACCCCAACAAGAACCTCGACGATTTGAAAAATTCTTTCGTTGTCAAAGATTGCAATCACCTGCTCAACAGTGGCAATCACATCTGAATCGAGCCGAAGAAATTTCTCACGAGTACTTTTCTCCATCGCATTTATTCGAGCTTTCACACGGCGATGAGTATCAGAATATATTTCAGAGCTACTCTTCTCCAAAAATCTCTGTAATTTATTCTGAGTAAATGAAGTTTGCTCGATAGGACGATTCGACCTCTGCCCAAAACGTTCCCGTCCCTGCCAGATCTCTGCATCGACTGACTTAGAGAAGCTTCGAATGAAATCAAAAAGAATTTGACGACTCAAAGAAAAATTTATGGCCCTCAGCACTGGAGAAAGCTCAATCAGCCGAGTTGAAAGTTGGACTCTCACAGCTGCGGCGATATCTTTTCTAGAATATAAATCTTCCAGATCGGAAAGAACTTCCCCGAACTCCGGGCGAGTCGTTAACTGAAGATAATATTGTCCAGCGGCATGCGCTTCTATTCGCTCATGATAACTGATCGACATTTTTTTAAACCGGCCACGCAGAGCCTCAAGATTCTTGCTGATTTTCTCTGGAGGCACTCGTTGGTGATGGGGAGCTCCGCCAATTCGTTCTAGACCATGACAGGGCACTTTCTCGCCGGCGTTTACCGACGAAAATACCAGCAAGGCGAGAATCAAGATCCGGCTGAATAACACTCGCGGTTTATACCGCAAATCTGCAATTTCTGCGACAATATCGTCCGAAACGGGATTATTCTCTAATGAAGTGGCAGGTATAGCCGTTTGGATTTTTTTCTAAATATTTTTGATGGTACTGCTCGGCCTCAAAAAAAGCAGTTGCCTCAACAATTTCTGTCACAACTGGAGCTCCCCATTTACCCGACAAGTCTACTTCGTTTTTCACTTTCAGGGCCAAAAGTCGCTGCGCCTCAGACTGCGTAAAAATGGCCGATCGGTATTGCGAGCCTCGATCATTTCCCTGTCGATTGATGGTGGTCGGATCGTGAATTTTGAAGAAAAATCGGAGAAGCTCCTCATACGAGAGAATCGCGCTATCAAATACAATCTCTATGGCTTCTGCATGCCCGGTTGAACCCGTTTTCACTACTTCGTACGACGGATTTACCAACTTGCCGCCCGTATATCCAACACGCGTTCTAAGAACTCCATTCAATTTTCTGAAAAGTTCCTCAACGCCCCAAAAACAGCCTCCTGCAAGAATCGCAGATTCCGTTGTGTTAAAAAGCGGCAGAAACTCTCCATAGCCCTCAGATTCCAATTCTTTCTTTGGAATAAATTTCAGAGCCGCAGAATTGATGCAATATCGCTGTCCCGTTGGCTGAGGACCATCAGAAAAAACATGGCCAAGATGTGATTCGGCAACCTTAGAAACAACTTCTGTGCGCGCCATTCCATGAGAGTCATCAGATCTTTCAACGACCATATCCGCAAGCACAGGTTTCGTGAAACTCGGCCATCCCGTTCCAGATTCAAATTTGTTCGTTGAGCTAAACAACGGTTCGCCAGATACCACATCAACATAGAGGCCTTCTTCTTTGGAATCCCAGAATTCGTTCTGAAACGCTCGCTCTGTACCGCAACTTTGCGTCACCATGAGCTGTTCAGATCTCAAAATCTTTTCAAGCTCCTGGGTTGTTGGTTTCTTAAATTTCTTAAGTTTTTCTCGCCACGATATAGTCATGCAGGAACCTCTACTTTATGTTCAGAGAAGTCTCAACAGCTTCAAGAACAAAAGTGATCGCACGAAACGATTGCACGAAGATCAATTGACTCAAGTGCCTCTTCGTCGACTAAACTGATCAGTAAGTCGTGAATATTCCAAACGCAAATAATTTGGACATCTCTTCCGATCTCTCTGTCATCGTGCCCGTTCGAAATGAAGCTTCAACAATACAGACAATTATGCGCCAAATTCGCCAAGAGCTTCCGCTTAGCGAAATTCTAATTGTGGATGGGGGCAATGATGAGACAGAAACGCTGACCAATGAGCTGCTGAAAATAGATTCCAAAATCATTTACTATAAAAACGAGCATGATCGTGGCAAAGGCCATGCCATTCAACTGGGGATTCAACTCGCCACCAGGCCATATATCGCTCAGATCGATGCAGACCTGCAATTCTGCCCAAAGGATCTCGTGCCCATGCTCCAGATTCTCAAGTCAGAAAAATCAGACTTTGTCTGTGGAAGTCGATTCCTCAACCAATCAAAGAGATCAGAAGGAAGCGTGCCTGGTGCGCGACTCTACGGCAACCTAGCCATCAGTTTCTATGCGTCTTGCATCGCTGGATTTCGCCTCACTGATGTTTTGGCTGGCATAAAAATGTGGAAGAGGGAAGTGACCTCGGCATTTCAACTCAAGTCCAATAACTATTGCTATGAGGTCGAGCTTCCCATCAAGGCCAAGCGATGTGGCTTTCGCGTCACCGATTATCCAGTTCAAACGTCAGCCAGAGAGTTTGGAAGCAGCTCAGTAAATATTGTCCGTACTGGCCTACGACTGTTGCGTGATATCCCAAAATTCATGATGGAAAAAATTTAAGTCCAATGAGGGTTCTTGTCACGGGTAGTGCTGGGTTTTTAGCTTCGTGGCTGATACCCACACTTCAAAATGCGGGACACCACGTGATCGGCGTTGACCGAATTAATGAAAGCATTTCGACTGAGCGAATAACACACGACTTGCAAATACCTCTGACAGACAAAATGCAGTTTGATTCATGCATTCACCTGGCGAGTTCGGTAGGTGGATTTCTTTTTAACGCAAAACAACGCGACCTTTTGGCGACAGAAGAAATCATTGCGCACAATATTATCCAATTATGCCACAGATCGAATTGTGAAAACTTTATCTTTTTGTCTTCCATCAATGTGTTTGAAAACTCACAAATTCCTGACGAACATGGCGAGCTCAAAGTCTTCAATCAAAAAACTCCCTATGCCCAATCGAAAGCCAGAATTGAAGTTCTTCTCCAAAGCCAGTTCGACAACCTCATGATTTTGAGACCAACGAATTTTTTTGCCGCCCAACAACCACGGAATCACCATGAAGTCGGAAAGTCTCATGTGATTCCCGATCTTTTGCACAAAATTCATACAGCAGAATTTTTAGAAATACTTGGTGACGGCAACCAGCTTAGA
Organism: uncultured Bacteriovoracaceae bacterium; assembly: GCA_964626465.1. Classification (GTDB taxonomy): domain Bacteria; phylum Bdellovibrionota; class UBA2394; order UBA2394; family UBA2394; genus CAZRCG01. Next base: position 55,767 of record CAZVFP010000013.1, read on the forward strand.
AATTTTATTCATCTCTCTGATATTTCAAATTTCATCGTAAAAAACATAGCTCGCCCCGGACTGCAGCACCTCAATCTACGATCTGATCTCTTTTTAACCATTCTAGAGTTAGCTCGAAGCCTCATGGAGATCACTGGCATCCACAAGAAAATCACGTATCGACCGGAGTATCTTCAATACGAGCCCGTTCAAATCTCAAGATTTTGTCAGCGAAGACCGCGACAACTCGGATGGGCACCAAAAATTGATTCTATCGCTTGGGGCTTGACGCATCCACACGGTGGCCACCGAAGACTCGCATCTCCCCAATTATCGAAGGATGCCTCAAGATCCGAAATCGACTCGCGCGTTCGCGGCGAAGCGGAATCGAAAATGCAGCAAAGCCACCTGCAGTTCCAGCCCAAGGCAATAAACTTGAACTCTCCGGAGCAATAGAGAAGAAGGCCCCGATGAGGAGCCCAGTCCCACTAGAAACAATAAATCCCCTCAGTAAATCCCCCCAAGAATCGCCAGAAAGATTGTTACTTCGAGCTAACGAGTTAAGTAAAAACGAGATTTCACCCACAACCAATGGCGACATCCAGATTGCGTCAACTCCTGAAATGCATGCATAAGCGCCAAGTCCGCCAACCGCCACAGAAGCCCCGAGAGCACAATTCCATCGACTAAGACCTCTCGTAGATTGAAGTCGATGATCTAAATGGACTTCGATTTCCGCATCTATCTCGCCTGGCATCTTTCCAAGAAAGTCCCGAACCGCCGCGACAAGCTGACGATTGGACGGGCCAAAAATCAACTCACGCAATTGATCGCCACATCCAGCTTCGAGATCGCGCCCAAAAAACCCGGCAATGGTTGTCAGCATGACATAAAAGGAAATTCGACGAATCAGAATATTCAGCATTGCGAGCTCCTATTGAACCGCGGACTCTAGCACTGTAGTCAGCCGGTCGCAAGACCAGGAAGGTAGCAACCCTCAAAACGCCCATTTCCGTCGGTTATAGAGTGATTACCGCACCAGAGCAGATCGAGGTTTGACGCCAGCACCAGCATTGCTAAAACAGTCAGGAGCTCCCTATGCCAGAAATCATGAACCATCATATAACAGATATTGCTCTTCTATTCTTGGCATCTCTCACTGCCGGCCTCGTCGACGCTGTCGCAGGTGGGGGAGGCCTCATTCAATTACCCGCACTCCTTTTACTGTTTCCTCAACTCACTGCCGTGACAGCGATTGCAACAAATAAATTCTCTTCTGCCATCGGGACCCTTTTTGCTACCTACCGCTACAGAAAGCATCTTGTTGGATACAACAAACAGAAATGGATCGTCATCATTCTCTTGGCGTTCCTGGGATCCCTCATTGGTTCATATTTCGCTGGGGCTATTTCGGAAGTTGTTTTCCGACCATTGGTTTGCAGCATTATCTTATTGGTCGCGGCGTATACTTATTTCAACAAGTCTTTTGGATTAGGCGAGTCACACCGCCCAACATCGCAGAAGTCGAAATGGATGGCGCTTATTTTCATCGCAGCCATCGGATTCTATGATGGCCTTTTCGGCCCAGGAACTGGCGGATTTTTTATCTTTACCCTGGTCTCTTTTCTAGGATTTTCGTTTTTGAGAGCGTCCGCATGGGCAAAAGTTCTGAACCTCGCAACGAATATTGCAGCACTTGTCTATTTTGGTCCTGCCTTAAAAATTGATTATCAACTCGCCGTTCCAATGGCCGGATTCAATCTTGTGGGAAATTATTTTGGAACATTTCTCGCCAACAAGCATGGACCCGCTCTCGTGAGAAAACTTTTTCTGGCGGTTTCAGCGACTCTTATCGTTCACCTCAGTCTTAAAATAATACTCGGCTATTTTTAGCTTCAAAGATTTGGTAGAGTCCAAACATGACTCAAGTTCAGCGATTCGCCGCAATTGATATTGGATCAAACTCACTTTTGCTGACCATCATCGAAAATAACAAGCCGTATAAAATACTCATCGACGAGGCTCACGTTACTGGTCTCGCCAAAGGCTTATCAAAGGACGGATTAATACAAAACGATCGCCTTCAAAAATCCCTGCTCGTTTTTAAACGATTCAGACAAATCATAGACGAACTCAAAGTGGACCAAGTGGCGGTCGCTGCAACTGAGGCAATGAGAAAGGCAAAAAATGGACTAGAGGTTCGAGAGACAATTGAAAGGACTCTGGGCTATCCCGTTCAACTTATTTCAGGGGAGCGCGAAGCAGAGCTCTCTTACTGGAGCGTCCAACACGAATATCCCGATCCACAATCCATAAAGACGGTCTTTGATATCGGCGGGGCAAGCACCGAGCTCGCTCTTGGTGGCGCCGGAGGCATCGAAAGGCGAATCTCTCTGAAAGTGGGCAGCGTCCTGCTCACTGAAAAATTTCAATTGGATAAAGCCTCGGATTCTAAGGAGGCCATGAGCTATCTCAACAAGTTGCTCTTAGAATCAAAATGGTCACAAAAACAATCCATTGGAATCGGTGTCGCCGGAACGATCACTACTTTATTTTCTATTCACAAAAAGCTGAAATCATATGATCGCTCGCAAGTTCATGGGCAAAAAATGAATCTCAAAGAAATCGAGGAAATTGCCACTCTCATTCTCTCTAAAGACGATTCTGAAAGAAAAAATATTCCTGGGCTGAGTCCAGATCGATCTGATGTTTTTGGAGGCGGCATTTGTATCATTATTGCGCTCATGAAATTTTTTGAATGGAATGAGATCTGCTGCATGGATCTTGGCGTGCGTTTTGGACTTCTTCATGAAATGATGAATGCGAGACAACAGCGCCTTTAAATTCCAAAATGCTGACTCACGAGACGTAAAATCTCGCGCGCTCGATGTTCATAGGTATGCGAGCTCAAGACACGTTTTCTACCCGCATCCGCCATCTTTTTTCGCTCAGCGTCGTGAGTGAGATAATATGAAATTTTATCTCGCAACTCCTCTAGACTTCCGTACGTTGCCACTTCTTCTGACGTAAAGAGCTCACTTAAACATTCGCGGTCATCAGTGAGTGGAAATCCACCAGCGGCTAGAATCAAAAAAGGTCTTTCATGAACAGCCATTCGGAATGGCCACTTCGTGTAGCATAAACTAATCTTCGAATAAGCGAACAGCGCCTTCAACTCATCATCACTCAGATAAGGGCTCTCGAATTCATATTTTCTGAGTAATTTCTCTCCCCATGCTGGCCCGCCAAAAACGCGCAACCCCAAGTCTTGAATGTCGATAAGAGTTTCATTTAAAAGATACCAGGAATAGAAAAATTCAAACCGAGCCCAATATATTTTCAGCTCTTCAAGCACAGGTGGAATTAATTTTTTTTCTGCTGCAGCAAAAAGCAACTGAATATGCGAATCAAACTCACTGCGACGAAAAAATGGAGCTGAAAAAAGAGAAGTCAAAATATTTCTCACTTCTCCCATCTGCGGCTCAATATCGTCTTCTCTCACAAAGCTAAAAGACTTCGTCTGCCGAAAGATCTGACAGAATTCGCGAAAAATAAAATTCATATAACTCGCAGACATTTCTTGCGAGCTTTCGCCAATATTCCTGATCACAGCACAGGGCTTACCCGCAAACGACAGGGGAAACGAAAAGCGCTCTTTGAAGGAGCCGTCCAGACCTTCAGTATTCCAATCAGCCTCATCTGCGGCCAGTGGAAGATAGTAAGCAGAAATTCCTCGCTCTCGCAAAAACGAAACATGAGTCGGGTCAATGAGAAAAAACAGAATATCCTTTGGATATGGTCCCAGAAGAATCCGGCGCACCCAATAGTAGGTTCCAGTCGACAGAGGATTGTCCCAATACCAAGTGGCTGTTGGAATTCCTTTAGACTTCAGGAATTCCTCTAACGCTTCTCCATTTTTTTTCCACAAATCAAAAACATAAAAGCTATTCGTGAGACAAAATGAAGGACCAAAGGCCTCGATCTCAGATTTTACCGCGTCAAAACCAGTCGTTTTCTGAATGACTATTTTTTTAACCTCATGACCTTGCTTGAGAAAAGCTCGGGCCACAGCACTCAAAATCTTTTCTTTCTCCCATTCTAAAATAAGAATACGAAACGATTTCAAAGACCAGAAGCCTTCTGGTCAGCTAAGACCTTAATTCGTGTTGCACATCCATTCTGCGATTCAATCACATGAGCCTTCCCGAAAATTTCAATCACTCCCTCCGCAAGTTTTGATTTTACCGGCAGAAAGTGTTTAGGCAAAACTCCTTTTTCAAAAAACTCACGGATAGAAGCGACATCTCGCATAGTGGAGATTCTAAACGCAAACCAACCTAGAGTTTTGCTATTGACTGAGTCTGATGGAGACTCATCCGGCAACAACTCAAGCTGCTGATGAAGACTTGTTCCTGATTTCGTATTTGAAAAATAAGCCAGCAAGAGATCACGTGCGATCAACTCTTGATTCTCAACAAGCGCCAGCCGGCGGATATTCAATAGAAACCGTTCCTCAAATGTTTCCAAATGTCGATACTTCAAATGACCCGCCTCAAAATTGACGAGCTGAGACCAAAGCTGGCGAAATGAATGCTCTAATTGAAGTATTCTAAAAAATTTAAATATTCTCGTCCACTGGCTCGACATCGCATCAGTATAGGGCACACGAGGGGAGTCTTGTTCATGACGTCGAATTTCAATTACCGGCCACGCGGTCGCTTCGTTCGCCTGCCGCGCAGTTTCCGTATGACTCTTTTGAAGTCCATTCTCCTCGATCAGATTTGCATTTTTCTGATCAATCCACCGATAAAAGTGAATCGCCACGGCCAACTCTTCAGGAGTCAGTCGATCTTTCCGGTAGCTTTCGGTGAGTGCCGCGAGATGCGCTGGACTGCCACGACCAATCTGCACAACTCGCTCCTCGGCAGTTAATGCCTTTCGAGTTCCATCAAGACGACCATTCAGTTCATGCATGAATGAACGAAGTGAAGAAATCCGAGCGACCTCGAGCATGTGGCCTCGCTCAACTGGATTGACAGGGTCTTCGCTGATTGCTTTCTTGAGTCGCGCGATATCACCCCGATCGACCATGACTTTGCGGAATGCCGACTCCCAGATCGCAAGGTACTTCTCTGCTTCTAGACCTGCTGGAAGAGATTCCAGAACCGACGCAGCTGATAGACTGAACGAAAATATCAATAAACTGATCATTTTTAAAAAAAATATCAGCCGAAATCTAGGCAGTGATTTTTCCATACCCAAAATAAACCCCAGACAAAGTTCTAAACGATTGTAAAATTATTGCAATCACCCATGCACGCACTCTTCTCGATCGTTGACCGGCTAAAGATTCTCGCGTAACCGATGGTAAACGACGGTGAAAATCGATAGGAGAGACTCATGTGTCATAAGAAACCCTATTTTAGACATTCTTTTCGACTTAGAAATTCTGCTCAAATCTTGATTCTTCTCGCTGCGTTGGTGACCAGCAGATTCCATGCATTCGCCAATGAGCCTACACAGCGTACCTACGCACAGCTCGCAGGTTATCTGATGGCAGATCATGACCGAGATCTGCGACCGGTCATCCGTCGCCTCGATAGAATCACGAACCAATATCAATACGAAGCACTTGAAATTCTTTTGCAGGGAAAGACGAGCAAAGGCCAAGACTATTCAATTTCCGATAATCTCGATTATATTCTCCAGTTTGATAACAACCTTCAAGTTCTCGCGCTAAGACTTATGGTCATTGCGGGCAGGGATGTGCTGCCTTCTATGCCGAGTATTGTTAAGGTCACAAGAGATGATGAGATTGAAATGCTGCGTAGGCTCTTAGAGAGAAGCGTCGTTGGCCCCTCGTACAGTATCGCAGATAAATGGCCTATGATTTTAGGCATTAAGAATGAATTTGCAAAGAGAGCCTTATCGGAAATGATCAAGCACGGCCGTAAATTAGTTGAGGAATCTTGCAGACGAATTCCAGAAATTTCCCTTGAAACTCAGGTTGAGGCGCTAAAGATTCTGCTCGAAGAAAATTATTTCATCGCCCCTCATTGGACGGTCATCTTAAGCATTCAGAATCCAGCTCAGCTGGCTGCGTTGAGGCTGATGGTCCAAAATCATAAACCCATCGGCCGCCTACATCACTCAGGTTTCGTCCGACCTGCAGTTAAACGCCATTGAAAAAGTCGTCAGTGCTCGTCGTGGTCCACAACTGCGATTCAGTGAAGGAGGACGGGTATGGATCCTATTCCCTAGGAAATATCGCGTGGCGAGTCATTTTTCAGCTATTCTCAAGATTCAGAATGACTTTCAACTAGAAGCCCTTTCGGCAGTCCTCGACCGAGGTCTTGACAGCTCAATACTTCTGGAACGCATCTCTGAAATTGCATCCCGGGATCAGGTAGACGCGATCAAGATGCTTGCGGAATCCAGTGGCTCAGTTTGGGCAACGCTTCCCAATCGGCCTACGCCCTTGAAGACGCACTTTGGCACAGCGATTGATTGTCCAGCGAAAATTAAGGAACTCGTACGCAAGAAAAAGTAGGAGCTGGCGAACTGGTCAGCACAGCTCAATGTATGATGATTTAATGACTTCATGATTTGATTACTGCTGTTTAAGAATTTGTTGAAAATTCCGCTCCCACGAATTCGTGAGGCAATTCTGTACCGAGTTCGTCTTGATGGTCGGTGAAATGCGAAGAACCTTCAGCATAGGATTGAACAAGTAATTACTCGAACCAATCTTATATTTCTCTGCCAAACCGGATGGAAGCCCTCCATACATGAGTTCCTGTCGCAGTTCCATCCTTTCGAATGGACATCCATACGCTCTCTGCATCGTGATCATGCCCGCCAATAGGAGCCACATCCTTCGCATGGTATTTTATGAACGCGAGAAAATAATGAGTTTCTGTTTCTTTAAAAGTCGGAATGATTTCTAACTTCATCTTTCGACCATCAAGATGTGCTGCATTGTTCTTGATATTCATGTCTCCATCAAAAAACGGGGAAACTGGAACATCGTATGCGGGCACTTGAAACTTTTCGCCACTTTTTTTTATCGTGGTTGCCTGAAAGTATTCAGGTGCCCAGAGGTTCAGCACCTGAGGAATCGCCTGTTCTCGCTCGGGCCCCATATCCTGCAAAAGTTTCTGATACTCGGTTCTCAGCCCCTCTAGGTCTGCAGCCTGCAGAGACAAAAATGGTGGGCAGCAGGGGGGGCAATCCCAAATTTAGTTGAAATTCAGGGCTTTTCACGGAGCTCCGCGCTCTCAATAATATTTTGAAAGCTCGCTTCACTGAAGTATTCCTCCGCCATATCATTTATGATCGCTGCCAGCCTAAAACCAGCCTTTGCTAACTGAAGTTTAATTTTTGGCAATACCTCTTTCGCCCAGGTCTCGTCCAAAACAGGAATCGCGGCAGGGTCAAATTGGCCATCCTCAACTTTCTTCGTCTCACGATTCTCAACTCGGCAATAGCGTCTCTCGGATGGATTTTTCACGACTGGTCCAGGATAGAGAGTCTCTCTCAACTCAATCGATTCCGAATACCATTTCGGAAAATCAATTTTTGAAACAGCCTTCATATTCAGCTTTTTAACATGAGGCGAATCCAAAACAAGTTCAGTCATTTGTTTATAACCAAAAAATCTCTTGCCACCTTCCGAGCTTTTTTCATTCTTGGAACGAAACTCCAACTTAAAATATGAAAAAATGGCTTCATCCATGACAGAATGTAAATTCATCGATTCGATATTTTTGTTGCCTGGGTCTATCCATTTTACCTGACATAAATTCGCGCCCCGATCGACACCATTTCCGATATGAAATGGTTGATGAATATCTCCTACGACATGCGCAAGATACCGAAGCAAAATAACGCGAGCCTCTCGAGAACGACTACGATCGACGACAAACTGAGGCGCCTGACTTAAAATAACGTGCGCACTTTTTTCAGGCCGGTCCTTCACTGGAAAATCAGTAAAACTGCGACCGTTTGGTATATCGAAGAAATGATATTGATCAAATTTTTGCCATCCAGAAAATCGAGGATCCGATCGCACGCGATCTGGCCACGTTGCGGCATCGGCAAGATTCTCTGCGCCAAGGATATCAGCGATAAGCCATCGTGCCTTCTGACTTAAGTGACGGCCTGCAATCTCACCGACAGTTTCATGCCCGAGATCCCCCCAGCCGTAGGCCACTTCATATAGACTAAAAGCGCTGAAAAGCGCGCCCGTGAAGAAAACAATTCTATAAGATCTCTTCAGATAAACAAAAAATAGCTTCATGACTTATTCACTCAAACTTCCTAGCTTGAATCAACCATATGTCGAAATTAATTTCATTTTTAATTTTCTCAATTGGTGGCCTGACCCTACTATGGGCTGATATGCCACAAAGCGACTCACCCAGATCATGCGCCATCGTCGCGCACGGACTGAATACAAATCCAGAGAAGATGGAAAATCTTGCTCAGCTGCTTCGTCATTCAGGAATAGAAGTTCAAAGTTTAATACTCCGCGGCCACCACAAAGAAGGATTCAAGACAGCAACAATCAGTCGTGAGGCCTGGATTCAAGATGCCCGTGAAGCGTACGATAAACTCAAAACGAAATGCCCCAGTGAAAATTCTTCTATATTTCTTATCGGATATTCCCTGGGGGCTTTGATTTTTCTCGACGCAATGAACGAATCGCCAAAAATAAAATTGAGCAAGATGGTTTTGCTATCACCCGCTGTGACTCCTCGATTTTCTTCTGCGCTGATTCACTGCTTTTTCAAATTATTCGGGCGAAATTTCAGGATACCAAGTCTGAGCCCAGCAGATTATCGAGTTGCGAAAAGTATTCCACTCGCCGCCTACGAATCTCTTGGGCAAAGCGCTAAAAGAATTTCCGATCGGCGAACTGAGTCATGGAATATTCCAACACAGGTTTGGATTGATCCAAAAGATGAACTCGTCAGTTCAAGAAAATTATCGAAATGGATCATCAAGCAAAGACTTTCAGAATGGCAACTCATGTTCTTGCCCTCAAAGCGAAAGGCAAAAACAAAAACTTGGCACCACCTTATTATTGATGAAGAGGTCCTTGGCACAGATGCTTGGTCAAACATGACGCACTCCATCTTGTCTTTTTTATTAGGTACTAGAATGGCGATGTCGCCATCATTATCCGACGGCGGTCTCCACAACAAAAGGCCCCCCGGCGCATTTAAAACGCACGGAGATTACGGGGGTTGAGTAAAGGTGCTGAATCTTATGATTATCGCCTACGATAATAGACGGGATGGCTGGTTTCAGAGTATGGCCTGCATCATTCATCGTCGTTTTTGTGAGACCAAAAATCTGGTTACACAGTTCGCCAGCCGCATCCTGATTTTCCTTCGTAATAGAAGTATATTTTTCATCGAGCATACTGTTTACCAAATACAAAAAGGTCGTCTTCGGAAATGAAATGGCAATTGACCCTTTAAATTTATCGCTAATCATTCCGATCAACGCAGAAATATCTCCGCTTGTAATATCAGCGGCGCGCAGAAAAACTTTTTCCTTTGAACACGTTGTGCGGCATGTGGTTTCAATGACTTTCAGTGTAGATTCAATAAACGGATTAATAAAATTAACGTCTAATTTAGTCGATGCGGGAGCTCGCTGCGCAATATGTTGATCTGACAGATTTATCGCCTGAAGGGCCTTTACAAAATCTTCGTCGGCCACAGAATCTGGCAAGCGAGTAATATTGTTCATATCACTTTTCGGCCCGTCACTATCTTCCTTTGCTGAATCTTCCAAAAAAACAAAATGCTTCGGCCGGTGAAGATCTTTATTTTGTAAAATCTTATTCGCGACAAAATCCGGACTCATCTTGAGGCCTCTTCCAGAAAGCACTATGATTTCGTAGGTTACATGGACGAGTTTATCCAAAGCCGCCTGAACATTTTTTGCCGCGACGGGTTGAAAATTCTTGAAAGCCGACGCCAACGCGCGTTTCGATTTATCTTCGAGGCTCACATCGCCGACCACAACCAAAGCATATTTACTCTCTGCAGACATCTATTCAATATTGTATCGATTTACTAAAAATATTCAGCTTGTTTCTCATGCGTCAAAACCCGAAGAACGAGCTCGCATGTTTTTTACCCATTGACACGCCACTCCCTAAAAATGTTTAGTCTCTGAAGGGCATCCACGGATTCGCCGTAATTCCCACGGAGGCATCGAAGATAGGGGGATATCGAAATAGGGGAGTCATCATGAGAGAACACTACTTCATGAAAAATTTTATTCAGGTCCTGCGTTTGTCACTGGCACTCACTCTGACGACGCCAGCATCCCAAGCTGCCACCTGCGGAAAACACCTTGCAAGAATGGATCCACGAATTGTGCATCGAGATCCCTATCGTCACCTCGAGACCAATTCTGATGAAACCAGGCAGTGGCTGTCTGCGCAGAACGATCATACGCGTATTTATTTCGAATCTGAGCCTGAATACCTGCGCCACTGGAAAGCCGTGCTCTATGAACACTACAACAAACCAACAACGCTCCAAGAAACACCGCTGACGAAACCCTATTCAGCAGCACTGATTGACAGAGGGCTCAACCTGCCCAATGAGATCGTCTTAAAAACGGAAGGGAGGGAAATCAGAACGCTTTTCTCTAACCATCAGATCAACCGCGATGGATCCGTTGGACTCACTCGATTTTCAGTGGATCCTCTAGGCAGATATTTACTCATTCCAGTCGTGCATTCCGGATCACTCGATACGGGCGATCTTTTTATTGTGAATATCGAGACTGGCGAAGTAGTCACTAAACTTGAGAACATTTCAGATTATGGAGTCACCTGGATTAATCCACATGAATTTATTTATGGCCGCTATGCAACAGTGGATTATGTCAGTTATGTCCATCGAGTGGGCACTCAAACCTCGGCCGACAGACGATTTGAGTCGAAGGATTCCTATAGCAATTCACCCGATCTCAAAGTCGTTGTGCGTAAGTTCGAGCAACAAACGGCTCTTCGATTTGTTCGCGATACAGGTGAAGAGATATTGAATTTATCTCTCGAAGAAATCATAGCAACCTCAGAAAACGCTCTCTTTGGAACAGTAAAAGACGCCGACGGGTGGACTGAAGTCGTTCGAATTGCAATTGATCCGTCACCGTCAGGCAAGCTTAAACTTGGTCGGCATCGGACTCTCAACTTGCGAAAAGGAAATCTAGGTCCAGCTTTCTCGAATGGAAAACAAACCTTACTCACATTCAGCCTTGCCGCTTCTCGATGGGCGATTCTGATTAGCGAAATCGGGGAAATCGACAGAACGATTAAACTTCCCAATCATTCAACACTCACTGATTGTGAGTTTTTAAAAGCAAAAGAATTGAAGCTGAGTTTTACCTCACCAGTCGTAAAAGAAGAGTCATTTGTTTATGATTTGCAAACTGAACGATTTGCAGATTCTGACGAAGCGATAGAATCAAAAATGCTGACTGACAAGAAAGGCCATCGCTACAAAACCAGGTACGTTGAGGTTGAAAGTGCCGACAAGAAAAAGTTTCCTGTTCGAATCGTCCACCGAGACGATCTGGATCTTGACGAAAAACGACCAACACTTGTTGAAGGATATGGAGGATTCAATCTGGCTGGATACATTGATCCCAAATATCGTTTTGAAATAAGCCAGTTTTTAGAAGATGGGGGAGTGTATGTTGCGCCTGCGCTTCGCGGTGGAAATGAAATGGGTCCCGCCTGGCGAAAGGATGCCATGTTTAAGCATGGAACAAAAATGAACACGTTTAATGACATGGCTGCGACACTCAGAATGCTTGTTGCAGAAAAATACTCATCTCCAGCAACCATCGCGATTGAGGGATGGTCAAATGGCGGTTATTTAGTTGGCGCAATGATCACGCTTTTTCCAGACCTTTTTGGATTAGCGATTCCAGGAAACGGCGTTCACGATCAATTGAGAAAGCAGGTTCTGGACCCGAGATTTCAAGGCTGGGAAGAAGAGTGGGGAAATCCTGAGACAGACGCTAAGGCCTTTGTCCAGCTCTTGAAGATATCGCCGGTGACACTTGCACTGAAAAAAAGAAATTATCCCGCTACACTTGTGATTGCGGGAGAAGATGACTCACGAGTGAACAGAGCTCATAGCCTCAAATTAGCAGCGGCTCTTCAAAATTCTCAGCAGAATTCCGACAATCCCATTCTTCTGCTCGCCGTTCCAAAAAGTGGGCATTGGGTCACAAAGGAGAACCTTCAAGACACATTAGCCTACGAAACCCAGGCCCATAAATGGGCTATGATCTATCGAAGACTTGGCATAAAAGCGGTTCGGTGATACCGGGATCCTTTAAGGAGATCTTTATGTCTACGAATGCACTTGGCAAAATGATTGTTTTTATATCGCTCGCAATCGCGACACTTCCAAATACTGCAAGAGCAGAAAAATATGACGATATACGAGATCCTGCGCTCAAAAGCGCTTTTGCTGGATTAACCACCGCTGGCAGAAATGCCCGCTCAAGTTATGATACCGCTCGGCGGGCATTAGGAAATTTTGCAAGATCTCGAATTTCAAGATCAATTGATGAAAATCACGATATCTTGTTGGCATACGGTTACCTGCGCGAGTTTTTACGGGAATGTCAGCAGCAGGGAGTAGTTTTTGAAGCGCAGGAACTGATCACTGAATTGCTTTTTCTCTCGGTAGGCCTTCAATTACACTCTCTGACTTGCGCTGCTCGATTGGCGGGCGTAGCGCCTACCGTCGTGCTGGAGAACCGGAACCGCGAGTAGCCTAGAAACGACCATTCGCTGAGAAAAGGATAGGTAGGACAAAGCCCATTTCTGAGATCCCGTTTTGGTTTTCCTTCGGCGGGTGGGATCTAAATCCAGGGTCGGGCAGAGGCCGAACCGACATAATCCTGCAAAAAGGAAAGAGATTGTATGAAACGAAAAAAGCAAAGTGATCAAAACGAGCCTGTTGGAAAGCTGAAAGAAATTCGTGAAAGTGCAATTAGCATCGCATAGGAAGAGCTACGCGAGGAGGCTAGCTCCATTCTATTACCTGATTTGTGGGGAAAAACCCTTCCCCTAAAATTCTATAAATCGGATGTGGACAAATTCTTCTGCTCTGTATCTTTTCATTGTACAAATTATTTTATACATAAACAAACATACTTATAGAAATCCAAGGAGCTTTAATAATGACTAAATGCAAACTGATCATTGCCTTGATATACATCTCGTTCGCATCGCTTTCTGTCGGTGCACTGACGCTTCCACCAGGCTGGCAAAACAATTATAAAGACGATGCTAGTCTTCCAGTCGACAGTAGACTGTTTCGAACCGAATCTGAGTGTAATCAATTTCGAGACGTCGAAAATAGTAAGCCAGAAGTTTCTGGTTCACGCATCGGACAGATCGATGAGCCCTGCAATGCGTTCGGGAGCACCCCGCAGGGCGATTATTATCGGTATCATGATATTCAAGTGATTCAGAAAACTTATGCCTGCCGTTTTATTACGCCATGGCATTACAATATTTATGCCAATAAGACTGGTTACGGTCTCGTTTTGGAGTCCAAGAAAGTTTGGAATTATAACTTTTGGAGCTCGAGCGGAGTAAATTCTTCTGGACAACCAGCGTGTACTTCTCAGGCGTATTTAATGTGGACAACTTACACCTCTCGAATGGAAAGTACCGTTCCATATAATCCTAATGGACACACAATCGAATTTACCAATTACTTAACGGGCCTGAGTGAAAGCCGAATTCAATATACGCCTATTGAAGCAAATAATACTGCGGCTTGGGTGCAGTCTTACGGAATCCCGAAATCCTGGGCTCAAACAAGGCGGCGAGAAACAAATGTCACGTTCATCCGGAATAATGCTACAGATCCATATGATTTGACGATTACGTCTCCGCAAGGAGCGAATCCTCCTTATACCGAGACCATTTTTAGCAATATTGCACCGGCCAACAACGAGTACTACGTTGATACTCAGATTGAGTTTAGCAGATATCCGTAAATAGAAACGGCCGCAAGCCTATAGGGGTGTGGCGGCATTTACCACTCCGCCACCACCTGAATAGCGAAGGACCTTGGATTGATTGATCGCAAGATCTCAGTCCAAGTTCCTACATTCTCCCCTTTTTGTCTGACCTCTGTGCGCGATACTTTCTCTCTATGCGCAAGCGAACGGATAGTTGCTATGTAGCTAGCCCCACAAACGGGCACTTGATCGCCCCGCTTTGAACGAGAAAGAAACTTGCCTAAAATTTATTTTATCGCTTTTCAGGAGAGGATTTGTTCCTGCAGTCAAGACCGGTCGACCAATGGTGTTTTGATACCCGCCATGTAGCCTGGTTCCGGGACATTGCGATCAGATCATTGGTGGAATGACGAAGTATTATCATCATTACCCCGTTTAGAAGATTGTCTTTCGATCGCTCTCGGGCTGGAACAAATCCTAACCTCAAGGAGAATAGGATATGTCTAAAATGAATGAAAAACGAAAGCGAAATTCGTCCAGCATAACAATGATGCATCCTCATGCAGCCGGGATTGATATCGGCTCGGAGGTTCATTACGTCTGTGTTCCGGAAGATCGGGACGACGATAACCTTCAAAAATTTGGATGTTTCACTCAAGATCTTCATCGTTTGGTAGCGTGGTTGAAGCGATGCCAAATCGATACGGTGGCCATGGAATCTACCGGAGTTTACTGGATCCCTCTGTATCAACTTTTAGAAGAAGCCGACATCAAGGTTTTTTTGGTCAATGCTCGTCACGTCAAAAATGTTCCTGAAAAAAAGACCGATGTTGTTGATTGTCAATGGCTCCAGCAATTGCATTCTTATGGACTCTTACAAGCCTACTTCAAAAATCCAATTTCGTTTGCCGAGAATTTAAACTTCTCGAGAATATTTTGGACGAGGTCGTAGCCAGCTGCGATCGCATATTCTCCGTCGAAAGGGCAGCGGCGAAAAAAAAGTTCGAAGGTCGCTTGAGAATGAGCGGTGCTCGAATTCAAATAAGCATTCGCCATCGTTACTTGGTAGAGGTCAGTGAAAAGCGGGGATTTCACTTCTGATTAAAGATCAGAATATTCGAGCGAAAGCAAGTAATCAGCTTTTGTTGAAAGTCTTAATCCAGCAATTCTGCAATCCGTAAGAATTTGAAGCTGACAGGTGCATCTCTTCTTGGCTCATGATCCATGATTATTTCAATGGTCTTTTGATCTGGCAAACGAAGTTCCACATAAGGGAGTGACAAACTGACTCCATTAGATAAGCGAATCTCTCGATTGGTTCCTGCGGCAATCAATTGGCCTCGCACTTCTCGACCTTCAAGACGGGGAACATCGGTTGTAGAGGTCGGAGCTCTGAGCCGCCTTTCAGCGACTAATGTTCCCGTTCTTCCGTATCTAAGCCATGCGAGCTGGGTCATCGAATTTTGATAATCAGACCTTGTCCCAGGAACGGTCTCTCGATAAACGACTCCGCGAGTTACGGTGACGCTTTTTCCAAAAAATGATTTCAGGGTTTCGGCTTCACGAGTCCCATCATACGAAAATAAAACAGCCCGACCGGTCTTTGGCGGAGAAAGATACTTGATAAGCGCCCTGCATCGCCCAGATAAGCTTCGAGCAGAAACGGTCTGAGGGGCGATGATGATTAACGAGAAGAAAAATACTCTGAAATAAGAACTCAAATACTTCATTCCAAGAGCACTTACGCTTCGTCAATCTCACTGGGCAAGTAAATTGTGGCATTTTGGGACGAAGGATAGGTAGGACAAAGCCCATTTCTGAGATCCCGTTTTAGATTTACTCAGGCGGGTGGGATCGGAATTCCGGGCCGGACAGGGGACTAACCGACATAATCCTCATAATTCTCTTCATTCTTTTGATGTTTTGGCCGGGCCAGTCAACGAAGTCACAGTTTTAGGCGCAAGCGATCCCGTAGAGCGCCCTCGAACTCATCCGGCCAAGCTGGGATAAAGATTTTAGAGCGTCGGCAAGTGCGGGGTTGGAGGTCACGGAAGGGCGCCTCAGTTTCTGTTGACTTGAATCTCGAATGATCTCTATCTAGAAGGCAATGAAAGTTTTTCAACTCCTAAAGCAATTCTGTTATGTGATTGCCCTCGTGCTCGTTAGTCAGTCTGCGGGCTGGGCTTCTACTAAACCTTGTATCCAGTCGGTTCGAAATCTAAATCCATCGACTGGGCTGGCCGGAATTCTTCGACAGCATCTTCCTGCAGGCTTCTATCGCGCAAGACTTATTCCAGAATTTTCTGTTGGTTTTAGTGCGTCACATGAGCATTTTCTTCGAGTAGAATATGGCGATCCCAGTTTTGAAGCAGCGCCGGAGTTCCAGTTGAGCTTGTACGCTTCAGAAAATCCTATGGCGCCTTGGGAGTGTGATATTGGCTACAAATGTGGATTTAAATTATTGGCACATTCAAAATCCGACCTTAAATTTTGGGAGGCTGGGAATGCTCTTTTCATCACCAAGTCGGAGAATATGCAAGGGCGTCAAGTAGTCGAAGACACAAGTGTCGTCTTGCTTGACCATCGAATCAGAGACCGTCAGAATACTTATTATTATTATTTCGAAGCCTTCGACCAAATTCGAACCTTGTTTAGAGGATTTAGTCATGGTCAATTTAAACCCGCGAAACACAGAAAATTAAAGGCGAGTCCAGTTTCTAGCGATTTTCAGCCGAACGTATTGTTGGTTCGCATGAAGCCACGAAACCAGTCGCTAGAGGAAAGAGTTTTCGCTGTTGAATTCGAGCGAAGGCAGTAAGTAGGACGGCGAGCTTGAGAATCAACAGAAGATTCTCGCTCCAAGGCAGTAAGCGCATTTTTTACTGGTGAGAGGCTTTAGTTTTAAGATCAACGAATCTGAGGCTCCCCACACGGATTTCGCGTGCAGCACTACGGTGAGTTCTCGACCATGTGGCCAGTAATGAAGTATGAATGACATCTCGTAGGCTTCTCAATAGGCAACAACTCGCGCATCCGTCCGCAAGGTGGATACTCCACACCAATAAAAGTTGATCACCCGAGGCGATATCGGCATAGAACTAAGTCTAAAAACAGGTCTTAAGAATCGAAAATTGCCGACTCTTCCTTTTACTCAAAGCTAAAGAAATCAATCTTCCGCAAATTTTTGCGTCCCCTAGTTTTTGGATCACGTATTGTAACCGGTAAAAATTGAAACTCGATGCGCTCTTGTGCTACACACGGGTTCGCTATGGTTTCTGTAAGTGGGATCCTAAGATTTTTTGTGTTTATTGCCGTTCTGTGGAGCTCTTCAACAGTCGCAGTCTTTTGTGGCGAGCCTGATCCGAGTGCGGAGGATTTTGCTGACCGCTTAGGCCTAGAAGACGATCAATCGATCTCAGCAGTATTAAAAGCCTTCGAGAAAGCGGCTTACGGTGCACGATCGAGTGGACCTTGGGTAGAATATCCTGAGAGCTTTGATAGGCTAGTCGAAGCTAGAGACCAGCTCCTTTCGGTTGCAAATCAGTCTGCCCCCGATCAAATTGCTGATAAATTCGCACCTAAAAATAGCGGGTTTTGGAAAACAGAAGAAGGAGTTAGGACTAGAGAATTTGCTTGTGAAGTAGGCGGAATTTGCGCCGGCGTAGATGAAATGAGGGCGAAATGGAAGCGGCAATACCTTCTGAAAACGCTTGCGGGTGGTATTGGGGCGGGACTATCGCTGACTGCCGCACTGGGTATCACTGCACTTACCTCGTATGATATGGGGGGTAAGAACTTAATTCTGCCCGCTACTTTAGGTTTCTTATTTTCTTTCATTCCAGTGGATTATCGTAGTCAGGAATCCAACGACAGAGACCTAAGATTTCTTGCACGATCGAACTGGAAAAATGCTCGCCAATACGCCATCAAATCCGGATTCGTCGTAGGTGGAGTAGTGGCTGCAGTTGTTCCAATTTGTTTCGCCTATCTCCAAAAAATCTCACACTAGCCATCTCAGAATCTCGAACGACAGCGTCGTTGGAATTGGAATTCCATCGTTGTCTGCTCAGAAGTCTCGCCCACGAAATCCGTTTTTCATGCGAGCCATTTTGTTCTGCCTC
>CAZVFP010000014.1:0-18665 GCA_964626465.1 uncultured Bacteriovoracaceae bacterium
CAAGCACTTAGCCCCGAGGATGTCACTTCCGGAGCGCAGCGTTAAACTTAAAGCAGACCCATCAAACTTTGCGAGAAATTCTTAACTCTCATTGAAGCTACAGGTAGTGAAATTCTACTTCCCCAGCCAGTCTTTCAACCACTCGCGTTTTTCGGCAGGGACTTGCTTAGGATTGCTTCGCCAAACTTCAAACATAAACTGGCGCATACCATCAAGCCATTCAATCGTTTGCTCATGAGTGAGCAAGGGGGTTTCTCCCCAATAAAGTTTAGGTTTTTTAGTCCTTTTGTTTTTTAAGCTCTTGCGCATCAAAGATGTCCTTCGCTCGGCCCGCATTTTCTTTAAGCCAAATAAGATCTTTCTTTCCAATAACATCAATTTTAATACCGAACGGCTCGATTACCAACCGCCGCCTCCAAAGATTCTTAAAGGGCTTTGGCTCCTTAACAAAGATGTCGATAATTTCAAACGGGTTCGAAGGATTCAAAAACGAGAAAACTACCATTCCCTTTTCTTTGATCCACGCGTTTCGCTTTTTTGCGATTGCAAATTCCAAGGGTTTGACAGGGAGCCTCGGAACGTAGCCTAATGCCGTCATCATATGGACAAAGGATTCTATATTCTTGCGTTCCAAATGAATGATCAGGTCTAGATCGACTGTTGCTCTTTGGACTTTATGAAAATTAACGGCAAATCCACCTACCACAAGATATCTAATTCTGTTCTTCTCAAGTTCTTCAAAGAGTTTTCGATATGGAATCACGTCTCAGTATTGCGTCGATCCAGCTAAGCCGACAAGTGGTAAGTCAGCAGTCTTTGACGCTGCCATTCGTAGGTTCGAACCCTATCTCCCAGTATGTACATACAACATTACCAAACGGTTTTTGCAGGATACCTTCCGACTTCTTTATCGGGAGTAATGAGGGTCATCGCATGGACGAGAGCCTGGCTTACAAGAATCCTATCGAAAGGATCTTTGTGCAATTTCGGAAGTTTTTCCAAGTAGAGAGAACTTTCTTCATCGATTGGCAAACTAAGGATTTGATGGCGTTCGCGTTGGCGAGGAATAAAACTACCAATAGGCTCAGAAAAGCTAAGTCGCTTTAATCCAATTTGAATTGAAATCTCCCAGGTAGAGGCACTGCTTAAGTAAATTTCATTTGCCGGGTCTTGAATCAGTTTTTTCGCGCCTTTACTCAACTCGTCGGGATCCGAAATCACCCATAAAAAAGTGCAGGTATCGAGAAGATACTTCACTTGTAAAACAAGTCCTGAGTTTTTTTGGGAAGCGGCTCAAAGAAAGATGCAGAAATCTTCACCTTTCCCCTCGCCAGTCCCAACGGACGTTCTTTATTTAAAGGTGTGGGAAGAGCCCTAATTTCAGCTACAGGGATATTTCTGTTACATAAAATAATTGTTTCCCCAAAACCTAGTCTAGCTAAGTGACGGGAAAGATGGGTCTTCGCATCATGAATGTTAATTCTCATTTAGCTTAATAGTGAACTAAGTAGTAAACTATGTCAACCATCCACGTTGTCTGAATTTTCCATGAGGGTCGTTGAGAGTAAAAACAACTCTCGTAAGTACGATCGACATTTCGACGTTGGGAATGTGTTGGAGTTTCTGGTGGAAGGCCTTGAGTCAAAATTTACCGAGACAGTAGGGTCTGAATGTCAGGCAAGGTGCCTACAGCTCCTAAAATGAAATTGCAGTCCAATGGCTTTTCGTCGGCTGTTGCCTTTTTGCCTAAGTATCTATCTTGCCAATCAAATCCGAATCACAGACCCATTTCTCTGTAGGTGGCTTCCTTTTTGAGAGCATCACGGGAACCGTCTAAGTTTACTCTCGGCTCTTTCCCATCTGTGATTTCTTCGATATCCGAAAAACGAAAGTGATCGTCGCCGAACTTAAAAAATGGTGTTTCTCCGAGGCTATATAGGAAGTGCTGTTTGGCTGATTCGCTCGGCAAAGAATCAACATAGTTTACAACAATCTTTCCGGCGTCAGTTTCATCGATGAACGGCTGTTCTGAAAATTCTCCGGGTTGCAACAACGCCTCTCTGAGATGTCGAATGTCTCGCACGTGTGATTTAGACGGCCAGTAAGCCTCGATGGTAACTCCTTCAGCAGTCTTTCCCTTCACATAAATATTTCCATCGCCGTTGACGTAAATTCGCTCAATTTGATCTGGCCCGAGAAAAATAATTTTATTGGCTTTGGAATCCTTAATGAAAACCTCCGCTTGCCTTTCATCTCTCGTGGGAAAAGGTAAGTCGATCATCAAAGAAAAACGTTCATCCTTTGTCTTCATGGCAAAATAAAGAATTCTTTTTTTTGAACCAAAAGGATGCACGGTGATATGCCCATCCGAGATCCCCGAATTCGTGGCCCTGATTACTGCAGCCGAATCATATTTAAGCCTGCGAGTCGCACTCAAAAAAAGAGACTTGTACACTCCAGTAATTTTGAATTCATCGAGAGGCGAGCAAAAGTCGCAGGCTGAATGCGTTGCTGTGCAAAGATTCGCTTCAAATGAAAAAAACCGACCTGGGAGGCCTCCCATATAGCCGTCGTACCACTTTCCCATATAGCCACTGCAGTAGAGAGGAAAGAATGGTCGATCTGCACGGGGAGAGGTCGGCCGCCATGCAAAGTGCCGCATATGTCGAAGTCCAAGCTGCTCGCTGGCAAGAAGATCAAACTCAATAATCTGAAACTCTGCATCCGACCAAGAATGTTTGATAAGCGAGAGAGGCTCACTAGCCTTTAAAGGCGCAGTCGCAAGAAACAGCAGAAATATCCAGACCCCCTTTGAAAAACGCATGTGTCTCTTTATCACATTTAAAACTTTTCTGCTGGGATGAATTCTAAACGAAAGGGACGGAAGACCTTCGTGCCACCATTTATTTTGACTTCTGATTTTTCTTCAGCGTCGTAAAGAACTCGAATAGCGTTTTGAAGTTTTCCTTTCATTTTTCTACCATGATCCACTCGATATTTTGCAGCATAATTCTGATCAATCATTCTTGGATTTTGATGAATGGTGGTCAATCCGAACGGTGAAACAATAGATGATGTATAAATTCCGAATTTGTGTTCGGCTCGATTTCTCACAGAGTTAAGTGCCATGGCCGACGCCAAATCAGGGTAGGAAGGAACAATCAGATACTCTCGTTCTAATCCAGTCTGGGCGCTGAGCGGATGAGTATGCACGAGTTCTAGCCGTGAAAAAGCGAGCGGCAAATATCTGAGCATATCCTCGTGGTATCGAATGTTGGTGTCGTCGTTAAATATTGAAGCGTTTATCCAAATCTGTAATTCAGGAATATAAACCCAACCCAGTTCAGTATTGGAGATTCTTGTGATCTTCAATAGGTTCCGAATTCCGGTCGATCGATTTTGAAAAATTATAAAACCGTTCGTTCTTGTGCCAGATTCATCAGAAACAATCTCGATAACTGGTTCCTCTGAAAAAGTTTCAATTCTTTTGAATGAAAAAAGTATCGGAGTCTTCACATCAACACCCAAATACACATCATTGTAGTAACGGGCGGCTTTGAGTGCTCTCGCCTCGATCTGTCGGATTAAGCCCGCGCAGGTCCGATGATCTCCAGCAAATAGGTGAGATCCAAAGAGTGCAACAAGTGCGAACAGAAAACCTTTAATCATGCACAGAAGGGAGTAGACGCTATATTGCAGATCGACAAGTGGGAAATCAGACGCCTGTTTCTGGTTCAATCTGCGCGCAGGGGGCCAATGAGAAGGCCTTCAATATCGAAAATGACCTTTCTCCAATCCTGGATTTCTGGATCAAAAAGATACCAAGAGTTGTTTTCTACAGTTAGTTCTCTAAAATGTGGTGACTTTAAAAACGACGGTTTTAGTCGTAGAAGAAAACTATTGGAGCCGTGTGGAGCCAGTGATACGAAATGCGGTCCATAGGTCCACCTTAAAAAGCTCATAAACTCTTTTTTCCAAGTGTGTGGTGATCGAGAAAAAATATTCGGATGGTCGGCTAGTTCTCTTTTGGTCGCGGGAGTGGCCATCGTGGAAACTTTTCCAAAAAAGAAATACTGAATATCGGGCTGCGCCATAGGCGCTTGTTGTAATTCGATGTGTCTGGTTCCGTCTGTCTTAGCTTTAACAAGAAAACGTTGGTCAATTCGATATGGTTTTCCGATCAGAAAGAAAAATCTAAGTTGGGCAGAAATTTCTCGGCTAACTTTCAGCAAGTCGGCATCTTGATCCACGTTAGGTCTCTGGACGACGCGAAAACTGCCAGACCGAATCTGGCACTTCCCGAGCAGGTCACAGTTTGTAAGAGAACTCAAAACAGGTATGCAGTTGTTCGATAGTGCCCGCTCAATTTCATTTTCACTCGCGCTTTCTGGAGCCGCAAAGAGCAAAGATTTTGAAATAAACATGAAAAAAAATAACTTTGCAAATCGCATGTTTCCATCCTTAGTGAAAGCGAATGGTCGACGCAAGTCATTTGAAAACGGCGCCCCGGACCTCAAGGTTGGCTTTTCCACTAATGCACTTGGCATAAGGCTTGCATGATAATGCCTGGATTGAGTTGGTAGATTAATTCGCGTGATTCATGTGATTCGCGCGACGGGAAAGGAAGACAGAATGATAGCAACCATGGTAATTTTTTTAGTGTCTCAAGCTGGACCTCAATGTCCCACCACCAATTCTGCCTCGGTCTCGAGTACGATTCAAAACATTGCGATACGTTCAAAGGCCGATCAGAGATTCTCATACGAGCCGGTCTCACTTCCAAATGGAGAGCAGGAGCTTAAGTTTGACAAAATTTCAATTTTCTTTCGAGACAAGTCCCAACTGGAGGGTGCGAAAAGCGCGGAGAGGACCAGAATAGATTTCTGGAAGAGCAAGCTTGGAAGCGCCACAAAGGTTACTAGTACGTTGGTTATGAAAAGTATTTTAGATTTTACCCCAGAATTTGATGATGGTGGAAAAATTAAGGGGTTTAGAACTGTGGAGATTGATGGAGCCAACAGCATGCGAAGCGAGAGTGTTCTGACTGAAAAAACGCCTCTGGGTGTTCATTACAGATTTAAGTTTGGTGACGACAGAGAGTGGGATAAAAAAGAAATAAAGGATGCTTCTGAGGTTCACCTCGAACTAAATAATTTTTCTCTGGCGGAAGTAATGGCTGAACCTTACACCTTTTTGAAGAAAGACCATCAATCTTCACTTGGGCATTCTAGGACCAATCCTTCCAATATAGATAATGTCGAAGTGGATGTTGGAATTGAATTTTCGTCGTGTGGATTTGATCAAGATCTCTTAAGAGAGGCACAGGCAAATCGTCCTCGGTTGTTTATAAATTCAAGTCATAGCGTGTTAGGCAACGGCGTTGAGGAATATACTCAGATCCAGCGCTTGGAGATTCCTCAAGAAGGAAGAGAGCCTGACGTCATTGAAGAAGCCTCTACCTTCGAGTTTCATAAGGGCAGCGTTAATGTAAAATTTAAAATGCGGAAGTATTTCAATCGAAAGCTTACTTCAGAAGGCTCCGGGCTCATGAAGTTCGAATAGATTCACAATCCGACGATCCGAATTTACATTGCATTGAACGGAGCTATTTGAGGGAATCGCGAAACTTTTTGCCCTATTTCTCATCTCTCATTTTGGGTTGTCTGAATAGTCGGCCCAACCAAAGCCGGCGATCGGGTAAGTGAGTCCGGTTTTCGAAGAGAAAAAGTTTCCTGTCATGTCTGCGACAATTTCAAAAGTCGGAAGATTTTTCAGAGGCTTCGGTGGATTGTAAAATACCTTGATGTATTGCTTGGCTTTCCATCGGAGCTCAAGCCGATTTCCATCTTTATCTATGGCTGTTATGGATGTGTCTGTTGGATAAGGCACCGAAGGAAATTCTGGATCCACTTTCATTTCATTGTATTGAATTGAAATTTCATTTTTTAAAAACTCGAAAGCTCCTTCATTGACAACAACGCGGAGATTTCCAGGAGTGCATATGGCATTTGTTTCGGAACATTTGTAAATAGGACCGTGAGGATTCAGCATTTGAATCGCGAGATCGTCTTGTTGATAATTGAGCCAATCCCATTTGAAAGTTGGAATGAGGGAGGCGCTTCCGTAATATCCATCGTGATAGCCACGCGCGTTTTGAATCGTATATTTTTTTTGCGTATGTGAGTGAAGATCTGAAATCGTCATCGTTCCGTTCACTAATGCATTCGGCATTTGCATGGTATATGTGACTCGTGCATCCAAAACACCGAGTATTTTTGGAAGTTCAATATTTTTCCAAGGTATCCAGCCAGCACCTAACGGCCCTTTCACTCGAGAATAGGTTAAGTTAAAAGATACAATTCTCTGCTCGTCTTGCATGGACCCGCGCAGGCGATACTGATCTTTGCTGATGACCTTAATCGCTAATGATGGATTTATGAGCTGCAGGCGCAATCTTGGTTCAAAAGTTTTAGAGGCAAAAAATTGACCTCGTTTTTTTGGACCATAGATGCGGTCCCAAATATAAAATGAATCACCCTCTTGTGGCGCTCTGACGATTCCGACCATTGTGCTCGTTTGCCCAATGGGAAGCAGTCGTTGATCTGGGTTTAGAACTCCAACTCCGACTACGCCCGAAAGATCATTTTCGATATCGATAAAATTAAAATACCACATCTGAGAATAGTGAAGGGCCTCTATGGGGTTTGAAATTTTGTGATATTTGAAACCGTCTGTTTCAGTCTGTGAAATTTCGTGTGAAGCGAGGCCTTGTTCTATGTGAACTATTGAAAACAGAATGGCCGCAGTAAAAATAAACTTTATTCCCTCTCTTACCCTCATACTGTGAATACCCTCATAGAGTGAATTTTAGAGGACGACTCATGCCGCTGGCTATTGAAAGAATTTGTCATGAGTTCATAAGGCTTTGAATATCAATGGCTTACCGTTTCGTCGCGGGGAAGGCAGCTGTGACCGCCAGCTATGCAAGCCCTCGTCTATCGGATCCCCGTTTTTTCTGCTAATTGAGTCGGGTATGGCAAAGACGAATATCATCGTGAATGTGATGCAGAGTTCGGTCTTTGCCTTCGCAGTCGTCGCCATTTTGGTTGTTGTGTTCTTTGGCCCTCGTGTCCATGCGGCTCAGGGCTGTGGGGTTGGGCTCAGCCGCGTTGTCAGGTCCAAGATTCTTCACGAAGATCGATGGGCACGAGCACAGTCGGTCAAATATGCAGGGCATCGATCCGGGCGGCACGGAGCAGCACAGTTTCTTGTTGAACGCCGAGGGCGAAGCCGGTGGGGTTCGGAATTTCCCTTGATGGTTTTGGCTCGGCAAGGGGATCCTAGACAGTTCATTCAGGTTTTTGACGAAAGAACGGCAAGTTTTTTTGGATTTGAAATGAATGGAGATCGTCAGATGTGGGTTCCGTCAGCTGACGAATTCATAGGTGCATGGAAATCGGTCAAGGATGTCCTGACGGATATGGCTCGTCGGAATATCATTCAAGAGCAGTATGTTCCGGTTGCAAACTTTTATCGAGAGACAGTGACGCCAGAAAGTGGTTGGGAGTCGGTATATCTAACAAAATTTGCTGAAGAGATCGCTTTTCCTCTATCAAATATAATTCATCAAGATTATGGAGGGATTCATGAGCTGATCCATGATCTTGCTTATCATACATCGACATTGATGTTGGAACAGCCAATCTTGGATTAGGTTTTTCAAAATTTCTTCGACATCGCGATAAAAAAGATTGGAGATCTTTTCTTGAAATGGCTTACCTCCAGCTAAATTCTCAACGAGTGGCATGGACAGAGAATGATGAACAGGTTCAGCTCGATGTAGGCGCCTATCAGGGGGTGGGGTTTGCGCAATTAAGCCATTTTCTCTTGAGTCATAGATTTTCTCGACCGAAATCGATGGCTTATACCGCTCAATTTGTCGACGTGAGTTCTCTTCGCTTGTCGGCGTCGGATTTTTATCCACTGTCGGAAGATTATTTTTGGGCTTTGTCAGATGAAATGAATCGCTCCCGAATTCAAACTTTTCAGCCAGACGAGATATTTCCATTCTTGTTGGCACGACCAAAAAATGCTGATCAAAGCAGGCTGAAGCTAGATCTTGATGAGCTGTGCAGACATTTTTCTGTGATGAGGAGGTTAGTGATGGGAGCTGTGATAAAAATCGAAACAGGGAACTTTCCCTCGAAATTTCTTCCCTAGCTAGATAGGGCCCCTCATTTTGGTTAACTTCAGCCTAGCCGCTATTTTTTCTTACGCGCGATTAAAAAATATCCAAGCCCAGCGATCGCACTTCCGGCAAGCAAGCCGATGCCCTGCATAGTCTGCAATGCATGCATGGCCCATTCCGTAGCCGGCCGGCAATTGACCCCGATTTCAACCGGAGGTTCGAAATACCAAGCAATAATTTTGGGTGATATCCAAGATGTGAGTGTTGTTCCAACGAGAGCTCCTGCGATCAAGATGCTAATAATTTTATTCATTCATCAGAGTATTCGTTGAATTGAATTGATCGACAAGATTTAACTCATCTGATTTCGACCCTGAGATTTGAGAGGCCTTTCACTGGTGATGAATGATGTCCACGGGCGCTAAAGCGGGATCTCCAGGCTCGGCTGGGGTTAAAATCTGATCAATTAATGAATTTCGGAAGCCCTCTGATTCCTCAACTAATTGCCTCCAAAAAGTATCAGTCAGTTCTGGATCTCCAGCGATACCTATCAAGTCATCAGCAGTGACGCGATCCAGAAATCTGTCTGGATTCAATATTGTGCCTATCTCATACCGTCTGACGAGAGAAGCAATATGTCTATAGGTTCTGGACCTCGGATCTAATTCCACTCGTCCAAGGAATAGTTTAATGGCAGCGATTCGAGCAAGTCGCTCATCACATTCACTTGCGTGGACACTAGATTGAAATAAGCAAAACGTGCAGAACCCGCTGAGAAAAAGCCATCGTGTCACCATATGAACGTCTGTTAGCACTCGAGTATTAGCGTGTAAAGTCCGCCGCCTGGACTTAAAGAAAAACTCCCTATTTCCTTTATCGGAGATCGTCGAGCTTCACGGGCAGTGTAGCAGGTTCGGGTAAATCCCCGAGGGATGCCGAAATTTGTCTGAGATTCAATACACGTTCAGCTGAAATCGGATGTGTGCTTGCGATCGAAAAAATAGCAGGCAAGTCAACTCGACTCAATCGTCCCAGAAATTTTATCAAACCATCTGTTGAGATGCCTGCACTGTGAAGATAGCGTGCTGCAGATTCATCGGCTTCTCGCTCATAATCGCGTGAGTACTTGAGCTGTGTGAAGTTGAGCCCTTTCATCATCCAGGCAGCTGCATCAGAGCCCGCAATGCTACCGACAATGAGAGCTCCAAAAATCAAACCCAGGCTGCTACCTAATGATTTAATCACGTGGCGTCTTTCAATATGTCCGAGCTCGTGCCCAACGATTCCGGCAATTTCCTCGATGCTTTCGGCGTGTGCGATTAATCCTGCGTTAACAACTAAGATGCAACCCGGATAAGCGGCTGCATTCACTTCTTGAGATTCACTGATGCGAACGTCAATCTTGAAATTTTGTATCGATGGAGACTTTGATTTTATGAAATCCACGAGCGATTGAAGTTTTGATACCGCCGGCGTTTGGGAATCGACGAGTGGATCGTCATTGAATGATGTGGCTTCGTCGATTTTATGAAACAAGGTGTACTCGGTCTCAGGAGACAACAACCTGTCGAGCCAGGCATCTGGAAATCGAGATGCAAGAAACGGCAAGATCAGAAACGCAACGATGAGTATCGAAGCGCATATGGCCATGATCGAATACCGCCATGTGTGTCGAGATCGGATGCGGGAGGCGGTGGAATGGATTGCGTCAAATCCTCTGTGACTTAAGTGATCAATGATATCAAGGGAGGGGGTCGAAATAGTCAGTTCAGGATTTTGAGACGACGAAAAAATCAATATCGGCTGGTTCTCGCCACCACTGCTTACTCGAAGGTCACTGTATAAAATTGAAATAACTTCTTGAGTGTCATCGTAACTAAAATCGAGTTTGTCTTTTTCAACGGATATTTTCCCGCTTTTTCTTTGGCAGAGCGCGGGAAACAGCATTAGCTACCTGCCTTGTTTTCGAAGTAAATAAGATCGATATAAATTGCCGCAGCCATGATTTTCGTTTTTTCATGAAGAGTCAGCGTGGGATCGACGAATTCGACCAAAAAATTATCTCGATCTGTAAAAAATTCAGAGACCACCCCAGACCATTTTTTTCGGACGTGCGCGAGGTCCTTTCCATGAGACTTAAAAGTGAAAGTCCATAGTTTAAAAAGAGGCGAGGCGACTTCCATGATCACGAGACCCTTCTCGTTTTCAACATCGAATCGCTTGGTCAAAATGGAAAAGCGCTTTTGGACTGCGCCAATGAATTTTCCGTCTGGCGTAGAGAATTCCATTCGTTGAAAGAAGAATCGAAAAGGATGTCGAGCGATAAGAATTTCTTGCCGGTCGGTATTAAAAAAATGAACTTCGAAGCTTCTCCAGTGGCCCAGAAACTGACGCATCAACCAGCCAAGAAATCCCTTGCTCTGTTCTGCAGCGAAGGCCAGCGGATGGCCCTGCGAATCCGATATTTGATATTTGTTTCGACTCTCAAAGCCGAGCCATTCAGCCAGCTCATGTTGTTGACGGATAAAAACACTTGTTTCGTTTGTCAGTTTTTCGAGCGACACATCACAATGATAATCGGACTTCGATTTTTGTGAAAGATTTTCATGAGTTAGAAGGCGGGGGAATGATGGGCGAGGGGCTTGTGGGGAGGGGATTTGCGCGGTATATTCGGGGGCTCAAAATGAAGCTGCAATTCATTATTTTAATTGTCGCGGGATTACTGTCTACCCAAGCTTTTTCAGAAGAGGCCGATGTTTTGTGTTTGTCATTGAATGATGTTGCTGCAGATCTTTCATCTAAAAATTTTTTTACGGCGCCAACTTCCAATATTCATGACCTCCCGGTTTTGACGGCGGAATTCTTTGTGAAACTTCGAAGAGCCTCTCTCAAAGATCTGAGGGTGTTCTTGAATAAAAACTATCCAGGTTGGGAAGAAAATTTAAAGGTTTATCGTCCCATCTTTAAGGCCTTCGAGATTTCGGAGAGATATACAAGAGGATTTCAGCATGCGATCAAGTTTGATGGGCTATTTTACAGGGAAGGGCCCGTGACGGTGCATGATTTGATGGGTGAATGGACTCGTGAGCATATTGAAACGGCAAAAAAAGGAACAGAGACAACTATTGGGGAATTTGTCTCACGTTTTGGTGAGGATAGAATTTCTTTTTTCACAAAGCGGCTTGCGCCTAAGCTTATTCCGATCGCAGAAGAAGAAAATCTAAGAATGGAGATCGCCTTTTATCTCGCGGAGAAGGCGATGCCCGGTTTTATTCATACATTGATGAATGATCATATTGTTTCATTTCCCCGAGTGGTGGGAGTTCAGCCAACAATTTCTCAGGCGCGAGTGGCTGGGCCGACACAGGCAAAGCTGCTTGAATTTGTGCAGTCGTTCGATAGTGGGGCGGTTGTTGATCAGGCGATTGTTAAGTATTTTCGAGGGGTCGTCATGCCGAAGGTGACTAAGGGACCAGCGATTTCTCCACAATTTTTGTCTCTGGGGCTCGCGTCGATTTTAATCTCGTGGAAATTCGTGGACTGGTCCCGGGTCGCTGCGAATTGCCAGGCGTTGATGAGATTGATTTCTAATTAGTTCTGTCTTCTCGCAATTTTTTGACGGTTTCTCGCCTCAACTTCAGATATTCAACGAATTTTGTTTGCGCTGCCGTGTTTAGTTTTTCGATGCCCGTTCGTAGATTGTCTGCTCTTCGTCGTACGCGCTGAGCAAGTTCTAATTCTTCTTCCTTGTCGAAAAGTCTTTTCTTAAGAGTATCCGGAAACTCGATATCAGTATCTCCGAGCTGCTGAGAAAGGGCTCTCACTTCGGGGGTAAGGCGAGCGATATCAGAATTGGCTTTTCTGATATCCTCTGACATGCCCTTAAGCCTTTCCAGTGCAACAGCAATCTCAGAAGAAATTTTGTCTACTTCATTAAGTTTTTCTAACACAGCGAGAGAGGCCCTGATTTGTAATCGATCTTCATCAGTGATTTCTAAAGCAAATAAATCGATATGGCCTAAAATGTCTTTGTAGCCCAGTGAATCAAGATGGCCTTTTACTGGAAATGAGTTTTGTTGAACTACTTTTCGGACAATTGAGAATGCTCGGTAGAGATTCTTATCTGCCAAGATTTCGTTCTTTTCTTTCAACTCATCTGCTTGAATCATCTCGCGTGCCTTCACGTCTTCCGGTGCTTCGATATTGAGTTCGTAGGCCTCCCGATCGAACTTCATAAATAATTTTAATTTATCAATCGCTTTTGCTTTCATTTCTTTCAAGCGATCATCTTGGTTGAATTTTTGATCTAACGCCGTTTTGATATCTGTTTTTAACGGAAGTATCAATTTTTCGAGCATCTGCAGATCAGCGTTTGGTTTCTGAGATTCTACAGGTGCAGCATTGAGCGAGATATTTTTAGCTCCAAGAGAGCCAAGCGTCAGAAGACCTAGGATCATTAGTCGATAAATCATGCGGTCTCGTATCACGCATTTCCGATTTAATGAAGACTGGAGTAAGATATTTTTATGAATCCATATGCGCGCGATATCTTGAGAAACTTAGAAGACGGCGCGACAATCTTTGAGTTTGGGGCGCATCGGGCTGAGGATACGCTAGAGATCGCTGCATCCGGCTTTGGGCGCTTTTACGCTTTTGAGCCAGATCCACGGAATCTTGAAATCATTCGCAAATTGGGATTGCCGCCGGGAGTAAGGCTGATCCCCAAGGCCGTAGGTGAACGAGCTGGCAGAACGCTATTGTATCAATCGACGAATATTGTTGAGAACTTTGGAGTTTGGACGGCGTCTAGCTCAATTCACAGGCCTCTTTCAAGCCTTCCCGTGGGGTCAAATCTGAGATTTGAAAATACGGTTGAGGTAGATGTGGTTTCTTTGGATGAGTTTTGCGAAAAAGAGCAGATCGATAAAATTGATTTTATCTGGGCGGATATTCAGGGCGCTGAAAGAGATTTGGTGAAAGGTGGGGCAAAGATGATCCCGTTAACTCACTATCTTTTTATGGAACATGAAAAGGTGAAAACTTATGAGGATCAATGGTCGTTTGAAGAGATGATGGCCAGCCTTCCAGATTTTGAGGTTTTAGAAATATTTCCGAACGATATATTGTTAGAAAACAAAAACTGGCTGAAACCTTAAGGCCCCGCTACAGCAGGGTGCCTCGAAGCAGAATTGTCGCTACGCTGAAATAAATAATTAAGCCTGTGACGTCGACAAGCGTCGCCACAAATGGGGCTGATGCACTCGCCGGATCGAAACCCATTTTTCTGAGTACGAACGGAAGCATCGATCCAGCCATTGTTCCCCACAGAACCACCCCCACAAGACTGCACATCACGGTGAGTGCGACTAGGAAATAATGGTCTCCATAGATAGGGTTCCACTGTTGCCAAATGATGACACGTAAGAGCCCAATGATGCCCAGAATTCCGCCCAAAAATAAACCTGTGCCAATTTCGCGACCCAGAACCTTCCACCAATCTCGCAGTCGTACTTCCCGCAGAGCCAATGAGCGAATGATAAGTGTCGAAGCTTGGGACCCACAGTTTCCGCCGGAACTGATGATCAATGGAATGAAGAGTGCAAGAACAACGGCTCGCTCGATCTCAGTTTGATAATGCCCCATAGCCGAGGCCGTGAACATTTCTCCGAGAAAAAGGGCCGTGAGCCATCCTGCTCTCTTTTTCACCATTTGAGAAAAACTGATATTGAAATAAGGAACATCCAGAGCTTCCATACCACCAAGTTTTTGGATGTCTTCAGTCGCTTCTTTCTGAACTACTGTGACGATATCGTCGTAGGTGACAATACCTTTCATTCGATTGGAAGAGTCGAGTACTGGAATCGCCATGAGATTGTGCTGCGAAAAAAGACGCGACAAGTCTTCTCGATCCATGTCTTCTTGAACCGAAATGAATTCTGTTCGCATAATTTCGCGCACAGTTTTTTCGGGAAGCGCTAGCAATAAGCCGCGGAAGGAGACCACTCCCACAAGCTTTTGATCGGACTCTATGACATATGCGTAGTAGATGGTTTCGATCGGGGTTTTCGCCTGAGCTCGAAGATATCGAATTGCTTCTTCGACGGTCATTTCAGGTCGGAGTCGAATATATCGGGGGTTCATTAATCCCCCGGCATCATCTTCTGCATAGGCAAGCAATCCCATCACTTCGCGACGAGTATGATCGTCTAGTAGCAGAATATCTTCCGCTCGCTGCTGAGGAGGAAGGCGTTGCAATAAGTCCGCGACGTCATCAAGAGCTAACAATCGGATCCATGATCTTTTTTCGGGTGCCAGGAGCTTTCCGATCATTTCGATCTGTTCATCAGGCGAAAAACTTAAAAAGAGTTCTTCGGCTTCATGACGAGGAAGAGCAAAAAAATGATTTAGCCGCGACTCATGATCTAAATCAGACCAGTGTTCCTTAAGCGAATTAACACTTGTCGTATCAATCGTGGAGGCATTCTCTAGCATTTAGATCTTCGTAATTCGCTGATCTTTAAATGCTTTCAACGCATTACGAGTATCTACTATTCGTCGTGAATGTTTAAGTAACTGATCGTATGCGATGTTCGCATGATCCGTTGCAATTACGACGAGATCGTATCGCGAGGATAAATCATCCGCCCATTTGACCGATTTCATCCGCGCCCCATTTTCTTCAAATTCAGGAACATAGGGATCGTAATATTCAACGTTTGCGCCTCGCTCTTTCAGGAGGTGAATGATGTCGAGTGACGGTGATTCTCGCATATCGTCGATATCTTTCTTATAGGCCACGCCCATCACAAGAATTTTGGAACCTTTGAGGGATTTCTCATCGTTATTCAAGGCCATCATGACTTTATCAACACAGAATGCAGGCATCGCCGTATTGACGGTATTTGCGAGTTCAATAAATCGCGCCGTATAGTTGAGCGAGCGGAGCTTCCAGCTGAGATAGCTTGGATCGATCGGAATACAATGCCCACCAAGCCCTGGCCCGGGATAGAAGGGCATGAATCCAAATGGCTTTGAACTTGCTGCTTCGATGACTTCCCAGCAGTCGATATGCAATTTCTCGCACATGATCGCCACTTCGTTGACAAGGCCGATATTGACCGACCGAAAAGTGTTTTCGAGCAGTTTTACCATCTCTGCACTCTCGGGAGAGCTTACTTTCATGACCTTTTGCAAAACTTGTGCATAAAACAGCGATGCCAAGTCGCTGCACGCGGGTGTAAGGCCGCCGACGACCTTTGGGGTATTGTAGACATTGAACTTTGGATTTCCTGGGTCGACGCGTTCTGGTGAGAAGGCTAAGAAAAAGTCTTTGCCACATTGAAATCGAGATCCGGTTCGTATCAATCCGGCTTCCTCAAGCTTTGGAAGTAAAACTTCTCGGGTTGTTCCAGGATAAGTGGTGCTTTCCAAAATGATGATCTGACCCTTGCGGAAATGAGTTTCGATCTTAGCCAGTGCGGATAAAATATAGGAAATATCTGGGTCTTTTGTTTTGCTGAGAGGTGTCGGTACGCAAATCACAACGACGTCACACTCTTTAAGCTTCGTGAATTCAAAATAGGCTGAAAACTTCCCGCCGTTAACGTGCTTGGCCAGCTGATCGGTGGGGACGTCTTGGATATAAGAAATCCCTTTATTGATCGAATCTACCTTTGGTCCGCTGAGATCAAAACCAGAGACCTGGTAGCTTCCGTCGGCAAAGGCCATCGAAAGCGGAAGTCCAACGTATCCTAAGCCGATCACTCCCACATGAGCCTTTCGCTGGAGCAACTTTTCTTTCAGATCCTTAAAAATAGGGTCATTTTGGTAGTTCGCCGGCTGAACGGTTTGGTCCGCCTGCACCTGGGTCGAAAACGCAATATTCGTTGGTATCATGACAAGCGAACTATAACTTAGTTTAGTTTTTCGAATCAAGACGAGAAGGCTGCATAAAACGCGTGAAAAAGGCTGCAGACAGCATTCCATAAGCAAGGACGAATAGGCTCGAAAAGTAGACTCCCGGAATAGCCAAAGCGACCAGAGACGCCATGAACGACAACGTGCTGACCATCACGAGCCCTTTTGAATAACGTGTCGAGGCCCTGATCAGCCAATTCAAAGATCTTGGATTAAACCTAAAAAATGAGAGAGGGCAATCCGTGAGCTCGCTCGTTCTCTGGCAGACGAGAATTCTTGGAAGGCTTGGATTCTCGAGTTCATCCCAGCCACATTGAACAATGGCCACTCTGGGCTCTCGCTCAATCCAGCGCTCAAAGTGAACAGGCCTTTCGATAGGCAGCAGATCGATAGCCGAGTCTTTCAAGACCTCTTCACTCCATTCGTCAGATTTATAGATTTGGCTGCTGATCATACTCACAGAAATGCCGGCGGCTTTGAGTTCTTTGAGGCCTTCGAGTGTCTGAGCTTTGGGGGTATTATTCCAAGATATAACGGCAACGACGGAACGGTTGAGAGACAGCAGTGAAAATGAATCTCGATTCAGGCGCAGAGTACGAATGACCTGCATTCCTGTCTCCGAAATTTCGTGTTTCAAAATTTTTTGCCAAGTAAGAGTTCCGAAGTGGGCTGTGATATGTTCTCGATCAAGGCCTTCGAGCTCGGCGGTGATGCCGAGATGTGATTTCTCTTCTGAGTGCACGAGTTTGAGGAGGCGAGTTTCTTTTTTGAGCGTATCCGAGAGTAGCTTGCAAATGGGATGATTGCCTCGTCTCGAGATGAGAGCCAAGGCTTCTTGAATTTCGCCTTCTTGAAAATCGTCGTTCTGATCGATCCAAATTTCGCAAACTTTCTGAACAGGCTCAGTGAGAATGCCGTGTTGGTGCAAAATGAGGCTTTTGATCTTTCGTAGATCGAGAAACTGGCTCCAATTGCCGCAGTAAAAATCATTTTGATCAGCATCGGCGAGAAGTCGAGTCGTGAGCTCCAAAAAAAGCGGGAGGCTTACGGGAATAAGAGCCAGAAGCAGGCGGCTCACCTGGTGACCGTTGTAAAAAAGAATCCAAGCGCTAGAAAAAACCACAAGACTCAGGATGAATAGAATTTTTCTATATTTCTCGGCAACGAGCAGAGGATTTTTCCAAAAAAAATCTTGGCGTTTGAAGTGGTGATCTGAAAATTTTTTCCAGCGAGCGGCGGTCCATGCTTGAACCAGGATCCAGGCCAGCATGAAGATTCCAAAAAAAATCCAGAAGTCAGAGTTTTGAAAGCGATCAATCATGTGTTCGATGGTCATGGCGCACAAAAATCCGAGTGCGATAAAATCGGGATCGATCAGATAGCCGAGAATTCCAGATGAAGACGATCCCTTCGCAAAATATTTAAAGAAAGCCAAATAGGCGATGAGCGACGCGATGCCAGAGACTGCAGCTGCCCAGTTGAGCCACGGGATATCGGAAAAGATTGCCCCAAGAAATCCAAAGAGCACTGAAAAGAGGGGTAAGCAAAACGCAGTGAACAGATAGACTCGATATTTGATATTTTTATCAGAGTATTTTGCAAAGGATAGAATCCAAGTTCCAAGAGAATCTGATGGGCCTTGATAGGGATACTCGAGATTTTGCATTCGGCCCTTCATAATGAATTAGCGCGCTTTGGCTTTTTTTGAGTCTGATTTCTTGGGCTTCGGCTGCAGTTGTTCTTGAAGCTTCGCCTCTGCAGCTTTTAGGGTGTCTTCGATGCCCCGGATATTTCTTTTTGTTTCTGAAATAAGATAGGGGTCTCGTTCTTTTTGTAAAACTGACTGCAATGTCGACAAGGCTTCAGGAGTATTCAGTCGACCGATGCTGCGAATGACTTCGTATCGAACTTCTGGATCCACATCATCCAAAAGCGGCGCAAATTTGCCAAGCGAATCAGGAAATCTGAGATCCCTCAATTTTTGCACGGCCGAAATTCGCAAATCTGGCGAAGGACTCGAGAGCTGGTTCTCGAGAAAGGCTTTGTTCTGCTCGAGGAGTTCAGGCGCGGGCGTGGCACTTAAGAGATAGAAAAATGAAAGGTAAATCATTTCACAATCTTAATCAGTCTTTAGGCAGAAGGTAAAATGAATGGTTTAAATATTCGCTGCTTGCGTTAGTGACAAGTGTATCTCTAAAACTAAAGGGATCATGACTAAGTCAGCCAAAGTTTCTGAACCGACGGATCAGTACCGAAATCTTTTAACTGTTCGCTACTCAAGTCCTGAGATGTCTCGGGTCTTTTCAGAAAAGAACCGGGCGGCGATATGGCGGCGCCTGTGGGTCATTTTGGCAGAGGAACAGAAGCGCTTGGGCCTTCCAATCACGTCAGAACAGATAGGTGCGTTGAAGAAAGTGGAGGCGGATATTCGGTTCGACGAAATTGCTCAGATCGAATCGCGCTTGAAACATGATGTGATGGCGCATTTAAAGGCATATGGTCAATTGGCGCCATCAGCAGAACCCATTCTTCACCTGGGTGCGACATCAGCGTTCATCAC
>CAZVFP010000014.1:18675-73409 GCA_964626465.1 uncultured Bacteriovoracaceae bacterium
CACCCCCATCGTCAAAGCGTTCATCACCGACAATGCGGATGCCGTTTTGTTTAGGGATGCAACTTTGATACTCCTCAAGAAGATCACCTTGATTTTGGCAGAATTTCAGAAGGCGATTCTGAAGTGGAAAGATTTGGAAGTGACGGGGTTCACTCATTTTCAGCCGGCACAGCCCGTGACTCTCGGAAAAAGATTTTCGCTTTGGGCACAGGACTTGGTTTGGGATTTGGAAGAACTCAGATTTTGCGTTGAACGGTTGAGACCATTGGGTTGCAAGGGGACAACCGGAACGCAAGCTTCTTTCGAGACCCTCTTTGGGAAGAATAAGAAGAAAGTACTTCAATTGGATCTGGCCGTGTGTGAGAGACTCGGATTTACGGAGCCTGTGTCCGTGAGTGGACAAACGCTCTCTCGAAAAGTGGATGCCTGGTTTTTACATGGCCTTGCAAATCTTGCTTCGACTTTTTCCAAGGTGAGCTATGACCTTCGATTGTTGCAGCATTTACGGGAGGTTTCTGAAGCTTTCGGTGCGGATCAAGTGGGCAGCTCAGCAATGCCGTATAAACAAAATCCGATGTTGGCTGAGCGGATTACTGGACTGAGTCGTTTTTTGATGACCTTGGCGCACAATGCGACGTGGACCCATGCAACGCAGTGGCTGGAGCGATCGCTCGACGATTCAAGCAACCGGCGTTTAGTGATTCCGGAGGCGTTCCTGACGGCCGACGCTTTGTGCGAGGCCATGTATCGTTGGATCTGTGGTTTTCGCGTTTTTCCAGATGAAGCGAAAAAGAGATTGAAGACCTATGAGCATTATTTCATTTCTGAGGGCTATATGATGGAGGAAACTTTGAAGGGCGGCTCTCGACAGGATATTCACGAAACTTTGCGTAAGAAGGCCGTTGCCGGCAAATTGAAGTCGACTGGTGCAGCCGGAAAGCTGTCTGGCCTGGCTTCTGATCAGGCAGAAGCGTTTGTGAAAAATGAGCTAGCGCCTAAGCTTTCAACGACATATTGGAAGGGCTTTCCATGGAAATTGCCTGATATCGAGTTTAGGTCGTCGAGTGTTTAGAAATATTAGATCTCAAGACTCTGAAAAGAGTCTGAAACAAAAATGAACGAATCTTCGTTTGGCTTTCCGCTTCACAGCTTCCCTTAGCCAAACGAAGATCGTTCGATCTACCCCCTAGGTAAATCTGAAAACATCTATAAATTTATTGATCAGTAGTTCCGAATTTCTATCGGTGCATAGTATGAAATATTTCCGGAAACGTTAGGCGATGTCATTTGAGTTCCCGTTGCGTCTTTCACCGTTCTGTTCACCCAAACTAAATAGGTACCAACTACCAGCGATCGGCTGGGTAATTGCAGGAATACTTTTCTGCGGTCTGAAGAGAGAGTCACAGAGGTATCGCTGACCACTTGTCCGTCGATGCTTCCTTGAATGAGCTTGATCGAAGCTTTCGAAATTGTCTCAGAATTAACGTCTCGGTTAAATTCAATGGGAACTAATTCATTTGGATGATAAACCGAGGTGAACCACTGGCCAAGGCCTAATGCAGAACCCAACGCGCTGATTGCTGAGCTTACTAGCCCATCAAGATCTCCAGGAGAGAATGGTAATTCGCCGTCCAAGAGATTAGATCCCTTGCCGACAGAGGTTGGAAAGGCTGTTTGGTTTCCGATCGTCTTTACGAAGAAATTGCTTCCTCCTGCGCAAGTTTTTGCTGGAAAGTTTGTTCTAAAGTTATAGCAGTTTTGATCCACATTTCTGAAGCCGCTTGAAAGTTGCGAGTTCATGGCACAAACGTAGTAGGTGCTTCCCGCTTCGAGTTGGCCAGTCGTCATTTCAAGAGTACAAGTTTCTTTGCCGCTGCTATCTGTGCTTCTGACGGGCACGGTTGAGATCACAGGAACAATTCCTGAAGTTGTGCCTTGTTGCAGAATTTGAAAGAGGCCCGAAAGGCCTGCCGTATTGTTACAAATATTTGCGTTGTTCGAGATTGCCGCATTCGAAAGAGAAACGACGACCTTCGGATTAATGCAAATATCGTCTTTACCTGTCCCCGGACTAACGAGGCTAAATTGATCTCGTGGAAGATCATTAAGAGCTCCGCGAGTTGGATAGCTGTTTCCGCTGTCTCCGCCGCATCCAACGAAAGCAATCGTTAAGACCGCGGGAAGAGCTACGGTAAACAGGGACCGTATAAGATAAGATGTTTTCATAAAGATTCCCCTTTTGTACTTACTACTGTTGTGTTTCACGTCTTTGGTTTTCCCTGAGCCCTATTAAAGCAACATTCATGCCAGGACTGGGAGAGAAGGAGTATCTCGATAACTTGCTGTGATTATTAGATTTTTATAATTGGCGGGATATGAGGCCCCCAATTGATGAGCCCAGATGTGGGGACTCTAAGTCCCGGTTAGGTGTTGATGAAAGTGAAGGAGCCTCAGGATCTCGCCGCGATATAGGCGATCCATACGTCGCATGAAGGCTCGCGGTCTTTGCGGCTAAAGACCCCATTGCCCAGCCCCGATCGAGTGGACCCCTCGAAGTAGACATCGACCGATTTGAAGCCCGCGTCTCGGAGGGTTTCTCGAAGCTCGGCAAGAGACCAGATGCGCCAATCATAGCGAAACGCATTTTTTAATGTGCGCCTTGGATTTTTGAGTTCAAAGTGAATCGCAAATTCAGCTTCATGATTTACAATATTGAATCCCTTTTGCTCCCAGAAATAAGTAAAGGCTGGCAGTTCTTTCGTTTTTGAAAACTGCTTGCGCTCGGTATTGGGAATCATCATTTGTTGCCCACCAACGGCGTCCATAAGGAAGAGGCCATTCGTTTTGAGTGCGCGTCGCACGCACTCAAAGTATTTCTGAAGTGCTCGCCGATCTTTGAATAAGTAGTAAGAAAAATTCGTTGCCGTGATCAGATCGACCTTTTGGCCGCATCCCTTAAGAACGTCACGCCGTAGAATTGTAAGCCGTCTTTGCTCCGCCACTGTCAGCTGCAGATAATGTTTTTCAAATCCGAATCGCAGTGGTTTGTGATCAAGGTCCAATGCCCAGGCGCAGTTGTGTTCGCTTTGCTTCACCCAGGCGGCAGAGTGTGCAAAAGTTCCACAGAAATCTTCGCGATAGAGTCGAGGGATGCGATTTGTCTGCTTCATGAAGATATCCCTGAAAATTCGGATATCCTCGACGGGATCGATCACAGAAGCTTCATAGAGTTGATACTTAATGGCATCGATTTGTTTCATGAAAATTAGGGTTAGTATCTACCTCTTCACTCATGCCATCAAGTTAATCGCTGCCAAAGTCTAAATAGACCGGATGATCAACCGCCGGCATCTTTGTCTTTCGAGTTGATTCTTCGGATCCAAGAGTTCCGGAAGAAAACGGGATCTTCCAACTTTGCGATCGCCGGTTTTCGTGAACATGAGCCTGGTGAAGATCATATTGAATAGATTTCATCTTTCGAAGAGCGTCCGATCTTTCAGTGATGAATTTTTGAACTATCAGAATAGTCCATGCAAAAATTCCAAAAAACAGAACAACGATAATCATGCTTGATCCGCGTGGCGATGCGACCATCGTGGCGCTTCGTTTGATGACCATCATAAGTTTCTCTTTGTCTGCAGTTGAAAAGTTGTGGATGTGGAGCGTGCTTCTATCGAACAGTTCGAATTTGTTTTTGATGGACCCGAAGCTGCAGAAAATTTGAAAGTGGAATGCGTATCCTGAATGAGTTCTCGGAATGGAAGAAACTGAATATTGATGCGATTTTTGCTTTCGAAAAACGAAGTTGGCTGAAGGCGCCGCGGCCATTGGCAGCTGCATAATTGTTCATAAAGTCTTTGCTTTGGCAGAAGAGTCTCTCGTGCAAGGCCATCATCGAGGGGGCTCAGTGCTGAGGGCGCTGAATTGATCTTCAGATTTCCCTTTAGTTCGTTCTTGTCCTTCAAAGATACAGCAACTCGTAATTGTTCCGTGGGATATGAGCTTCGACGATAGTCTTGGAGTCGTTCAAGAGCTTGTGCCGAGAGGCTTTGAGCTTTGAGGAGCGCGATGATTCCCTCACAGACGCCGAAGGCTAGTGGGCCAGAGTTCAGGCAAGTTTCTGCTTCTGCCGTCATGAGGGTTTCGATCTTTCCGATGGCGGTATTGAGCGTTGAAATTCGATCTAAAAACCTTTTTCGTTGGTGGCACAGTGAAAGAGAGACGGCGTCGGTTCGAAGTTGTTCGGATTGGCGGTGCGCCAGATGGGCCGTCCAGTTCATCGTATAGGCCATCCAGAAGCTCAATGGAAAAATCAACATCAGCAGAATTGCCGGCATGTCGATTGAAGGTGCAGAATCCGTACCTAGCTCTGAAAACCGCTTTTACCTCAAGCTATTTCTTCTTGGATTTCCGGAATTAACGAAAGTTCCGAATCGAGGCATTGACAGGATGAGGGAGACTTTAGATCGTTAGCAAAAGGAGCATTTCGTATGATCATTGGAGTTCCCAAAGAGATTAAAGACAATGAATTTCGGGTGGGGCTAACCCCTGCCGGAGCTGCGGTATTGGTGCAAGACGGCCATGAGGTCTATATTCAGAAGAGCGCCGGCATTGGTAGCGGTCTGTCGGATGAATTATATGTTCAAGCTGGAGCGAAGCTTCTTGATACGGCCGCTGCGATTTATGATATCGCCGAGATGGTCATCAAGGTGAAAGAGCCCCAGACCGTCGAAATCAATTATATGAAGGAGGGGCAGATTCTTTTTACTTATCTGCATTTAGCGCCTGCTCCTGATTTGACCAAACAGCTGTTGGATAAAAAGGTTTCTGGAATTGCGTATGAAACGATCCAGCTGGACGATGGGTCTTTGCCATTGTTAAGACCGATGTCAGAAGTGGCGGGACGCCTTGCCGTTCAGATCGGTTCCTATTATTTGCAGAAAGATCGCGGCGGTAGCGGAGTGCTTCTTGGTGGAGTGCCCGGTGTGAAATCTGGCCGAGTGACGATTGTTGGTGCTGGAATCGTTGGTCAGAACTCTTTGAAGATGGCTGTTGGCCTTGGTGCCCAGGTTTCCATCTTTGATGTGAATCCAAATCGCCTCGCTTATTTGGATGATCTCTACGGCGGCCGTGTCACGACATTGGTCTACAATGCCGATGCTGTTTCTGAGGAAGTGGCTCTTTCTGACCTTCTGATTGGCGCTGTATTGATTACTGGTGCGAAGGCTCCTCGATTGGTGACTCGCGGTATGCTTTCGCGCATGCGGCCAAATTCGGTTGCGGTTGATGTGTCGGTGGATCAAGGTGGTTGCTTTGAATCGACGAAGCCAACAACGCATTCGCATCCGACCTATGTCGATTCTGGAGTTTTGCATTATTGCGTCTCGAATATTCCAGGCGCAGTTTCGAGAACTTCGA
Organism: uncultured Bacteriovoracaceae bacterium; assembly: GCA_964626465.1. Taxonomy (GTDB): domain Bacteria; phylum Bdellovibrionota; class UBA2394; order UBA2394; family UBA2394; genus CAZRCG01. The sequence continues at coordinate 24,094 of CAZVFP010000014.1, forward strand.
CGTTTGCATTGACCAATGCAACATTGCCCTATGCCCGAAAATTGGCCGGCTTGGGTATTCGAAAGGCGCTGAAAGAGGATCCTGCTTTGGCTAAAGGACTCAACGTCCATGCTGGTGAGATTACTCAGAAGGCAGTGGCTGAGGCGTTTGAAGCCTTTCGTTGAGTTTCGTTGAGTGTTGACGCTCAGCTTTAATGCGGGGCCAGATGAATTTCTGGCCCTCTACTTTTCGGGGCGACATCCATTTATACTGGGTACGTGGGATCTGCTCCTTGCCATTTGCTTTTCTGTGACTATGAGGGTGATTTTCGTTTTTCTGAGACTCTCTCAAAATTGGGCTATCTCGTAGACCATATTCGACCAGACGCTTTGAAGCATGTGAGTGTTGGTGATCACAATGTTTTTATTTTTTCATTTCAATCTCATGAAAACGAGCAACTGGCATTGTCCACCTGTGAGAAACTAAAGATCGCAGAATTGCCGACCGCGATTATTCTCATGCATCTTGGAAAGCCATCTGTTGAATTCTTGAATCATGGTGAGTCAAAAAATCGCGCAGATTACTATATCCACGTTCAGGCGACAGAAGGTGTTCTGTTAGATGCGCTTGATAAAATTGTTGGATGTCCATTTCCGCCGGCGTTGAAAGGAAGTCTTCATCTTCTTCGCGAAGATCGGGATAGAGCGGCTCAGATCGATCTCTATAAGAATAGAATTCGTGAGCTCGAGAAAAAAATTTCGGAGCTCGAAGGAGCGATGTCTAAGACTGACGACACCTTAAAGCCTAAACTCCAAGCCCTGTTGAAAGGACAGAAATTGCAGTTTCAGACTGAAACGGAGCGGCTCAAGATTGAATTGTCCGAAATTGAGGCAAAACTCATGGATCGCGAATTGAAGATCAGAGAGCTGGAATCAGCCCGAGACAAACAAAAAGTTGTTCTCGAAGAGATCACGGTCACTCATGAGAAAGCTCAACAGGCCTTGCGCGAGTTCTATCAGAAAAAATTGAGAGCCAATGCTGCTGATGACAGTAGTGCAGAGTAGTCTTACGAATCAAGTTTCGATAGCTTTCGAGATGAATGCTGATTTCGTCTCTCGTGGTTTTAGGAATTGTTTTTGGTCTTCCAGATCAAATGGCTCGATACGTTTCAATCAGTAGAAGTCCTCAGAAACTATCTGAGTTTTGGATTCGTGAAGCGAAATATTTGGAGCTTCGTGAGATCGAGTGGACTTTGGATCCGAGCGCTATTTGCCGTCATATCATCACGATTCTGCCAGCGACGGTAGAGACTCAAGCAGCGCCATTGCTTCTGATTCACAGGCCGAACCCCAGTTCTGACTTGAAAATTGAAGAGATTGCGGAGGGCGATATTTCGAGTGGAGCTTTGGCGGGATTCATCGATTGGATGGCTTTGACAAGTCTCATGAATCAAAAAAGAAGTCGGGATATCTTTTTTGTCAAATCTTGTGGTGATGAGGCCTGGTCTAAGTATGGAACACGGGACCTTGTGCATTACTTGATCCGCAGTCTGCCTGGAGAATCTTATTCTTGGAATGTTTTTCAGAAAGTCGAAGCGGGTTCAGTTTGGGCCAAATTTCCTGAGTTACGAAAAGTGGAATTGGTTCTCTCTCATTCTGTTCCGGCTTTTCATTTTGATGGCCATTCTGAAATTTATTTGCCGATCGTCGCCGCAAGCAAAGGATATTGGCGTGGTGTTGCTGAAGGAGATCTTCAGCCAACTTTGGCAGTCTTGCAAGCTCGGCAGAAGACTGTGGTCAATACGTGGCGATCGCTTCATGCTGAGCTCGATGATTTTGCCTCGGTTGCTCGAGCGACGCTTCCTTGGTGGCAACAGATTATTGTTTGGTTGAGGTCTCGATTCTTTTTCAGATTTTATTCGTGGGAGTCCATGATTGAAAGCGAGTGGACGCAGGTTCCCCAAAAGAATGGGCTATCAGTCTTGGAATATGATTTTCTTGGAGATCGTGAGCAGCGTGAAATAGAAAGAGAGGTCCTCACACTGCAATCGAATATGAAGACGGAGGATTATATTCCGTTTCGTCGCAGTTTTTTGAGAAGTGCGGATTCGACGTCGATGATGAAAGCGCTGAATCAACAATCTGGATTGCGAGTCTTCAGCTATATCGCGCCCCATGTTTCGGATTCGAGTATTTTCAGATGGGCCGGCATAGAGGCCTACGATGTTTTTCCCTTGGCGGTGCGTTGGAAGGCTCCAAAACCATTTTCGGTTTCATTGGCCCAGATTCAGCAGGCGATTGACATCAAGAGAGGAATTCTTCAGAAGCTTGTGCAGTGATTCAAACGATTAAAAGTTTTTTGCCATCATGTGAAAACTGCGGGGACGCTTCGGCAGACTTGTTTTGTAAAGCCTGTTTCCATAGATTGAAATTTGAATTGGCCTGTCCTGTTTGCGGCGTGTTTCCAATCGACATATGTTTAGACGCATGCATTTCATGCCAACAGAAACGCGTGCCTTGGAAATCCCTGAGGGCTGCCTTTTTTTATCAAGATGGTGTGAGAAACTGGATTCGTGATTTCAAAGACAGTGGTCGTATTGAAAGAATTCGGGAGCTAGAAGATTGGATGCTGCCAGCCATCCCGACCGCTGATGCCATAGTGGCAGTTGCCGGCGATCCGGATTCTTGCCGTCGGCGGAATTATGATCCTGCTTATGAATTGGCTCGACACTTAGGGACGCTCTTGAAACGTCCCGTACAAGCCGGCGTTTTTGAACGTAGGCCGTTTCTTTCAACTCAGAAAGCTTTGGATCTGACGACACGAGAGAAATTTCTGAACCGTTTGGTTTTTTTGGGCGCGCAGAGTCAATTTTTGGCTGGTAAATCCGTATTACTCGTCGATGATGTCATGACGACCGGTGCAAGCTTGCGAGTTCATGCAGAACTTTTGAGCTCGTTGGTGCATTCGATTCATGTCTTTTGCTTGTCCCGCACCTTGAAGACATCATAGATTAGAGACATGAAAATCATCTTGTTGGCTTTAGGTCTTTTAGGTGCAGATACTTCGGCTATTGATAAAGGCGAAGGTGTTCTGGAAGTTTTTTATCAACCTCGAGTTTGTGTGACAGCTCCCTGCCCGATGTTTCAGGTACTGACAGTAAATGGGACTTCGGTCGATGGCGTATGGGCGGATATTGTGAACCTCAGCAAAGATAAATCCCCTATCGGGGCATTTCACAAAATTCGTGTCACAGGAACTTGGAAGTGGGCAACTGTGAACGGAAAGACATCTTCAGATTTGTTGGAAGTCAAATACAAGGAATGGGAAGTCGTCATTAAGGAAGTGGCTCCTGATGATGATTCTTTAGGCAGAGAGAAATGATTGGAATTATTTTAGCAGCGGGCGCGAGTACGAGAATGAAAACTCGCGTGTCTAAACTTTTGCATGATGTTTTGGGCAAGCCCGTGATCGCCTGGTCTCTCGAACAGGCCGCAAAAGTGTGTGATGAAATCATCGTTGTCGTAGGCCATCAAAAAGAAGAGGTCGAGGCCACGGCACGAAAATTTGTTCCCCAGACCGTTAAGAAAATTCACTTCGTTGAGCAAAAGGCGCCAAAGGGAACTGCTGACGCAGTTCGGGTCACTCTGCCGATTATTCAAAGCAAGTCGCATGAATTGGTATTTATTATGGGTGCGGATTCTTTTTTGCTGAAAGCAGAGTCTTTAAAGAAATGGGTTGAGGAATCAGTAGAGAAGAGAGCTCTTTTATCGTTGCTCACCTGCCGCTGTTTGCGGCCGAATGCTTATGGTCGGATTGCTCGCAACAATCAAGGGGCTATTCAAAAAATTGTTGAATTCAAGGATGCGTCTGAACAAGAAAAAAATATCACTGAGGTGAACTCTGGTTTTTATCTCTGTCAGGTTTCTGTTTTGCAAGAAGCCTTACTTCAAATGAAAAATCAGAATAGAGCGCAGGAATTTTATCTGACGGATATTGTTGCTTTCTGTAGAGATAAATCGCGACTTATTCATTCTCAAGAAGTGGCTGAAGAGGAAGCCGCAGGTGCAAACAATTTGGAAGAACTCGCCGAACTCGAGAGAGTGCTTCAGAAACGCATTGTAAATGATTGGATGTCGAAAGGAGTGCGATTTCTTTCGCCAGATACTGTCAGAGTGGAGTCGAGTGTTGTTCTAAATCCAGATTCCGTCATCAGTGCGGGGGTTCATTTGTTAGGAAAAACAGAAATTGGAGCAGGGGTAACGGTCGGTCCTTTTTCTGTGATTGAAGACTCTCGAATTGATGAAAATTCTCGCATTGAATCGCATTGCGTTTTAACAGGAGCAAAGCTTGGAAAGAATGTATCTATCGGCCCATTTGCGCGACTTCGACCAGGGTCAGATCTTGCGGACGATGTGCATATTGGCAATTTCGTTGAGATAAAAAAATCCACCCTGGGGATTGGCGTAAAAGCGGGTCATTTAACCTATCTAGGCGACGCAGAAGTAGGTGCTCACACAAATGTGGGGGCCGGCACCATTACTTGTAATTACGATGGCTTCGCTAAGCACAAGACAATTATTGAAGAACGTGTTTTTATTGGCTCGAATACATCTTTAGTTGCTCCGGTGGTTGTTGGAACAGGGGCAATTGTAGGTGCGGGTTCTGTGATTGTTGAGAATATTGAAAAAGATTCGCTCTCATTTGAACGAAGTCAACAGATACACAAGCCTGGTGGTGCTCAGAAATTTCGGTCGAGATACGAATCGGGCCGGAATATAAAAGAGCCAGAATAAGAAAGATTAGTTGAGGTTTGTATGTGTGGAATTGTTGGATATGTGGGGGCAAGAAATGCTCCTCCGATAGTGATCTCTGGACTTAAACGATTGGAATATCGTGGATATGATTCTGCGGGTTTGGCAGCGCTCGAAAATAAACCTGGCGGAAAAATGAATCTGACCGTCAGACGCGCAGAGGGCCGGCTCGACAATTTGATTAAAAATCTTTCGGAGAGTGCCGTCACAGGAACAATCTCGATTGGCCATACGCGTTGGGCCACGCATGGTAAGCCCTCTGAGAAAAATGCACATCCGCATCGCTACAAAGAAGTGGTGATTGTTCACAATGGAATCATCGAGAATTATTCTGAATTGATTCAAGAGTTAAAAAAGGAAAATCACCAGTTTAGTTCGGATACAGATTCTGAAGTGATCGCCCATTTGATTCAGCTTTACTTGGACGAAGGTCTCGAGATGGAAAAAGCTTTTTTGAAGGCCGTCAATCGCTTGAAGGGTGCCTTTGCTTTCGCTGCCCTGAGTCTTCAGAACCCCGAGCTGATCTGCGTGGCCAAACAACAGTGCCCGATGGTGATTGGTCTCGGAGATGGTGAGCAGTTTTTAGCCTCTGATATTCCGGCTTTGCTTGATTATACGAAGAATTTTATTTTTCTGGATGATCAAGAAATTGCGTTGATTCGACCCGCCGGAGTTGTGGTCAAAAACTTCAAAGGCCGAGATATAAAAAAAGAAATTCACAAAGTGGAATGGACTCTCGCGGTTGCCGAAAAAGAGGGCTACCCACATTTCATGCTCAAAGAAATCTACGAGCAACCGCGGGTATTGCGAGATACGCTGCGGGGCCGATTGAATTCTTCTCTCGACAATGTTCATTTTGAAGGCGTTAAGTTGACACAAAAAGAGTGGGCGAGTTTTGATTCCGTCACTTTGGTGGCTTGCGGAACTGCCTGGCATTCAGCGCTTGTGGCAAAATACTGGATCGAAAATTTCGCAAAGATTCGTTGCGATGTGGATTTAGCATCGGAATTTAGATACCGAGATCCGGTCATTTCGAAAAAAACTCTGTATGTCGCGATTTCTCAGTCGGGTGAAACAGCAGACACTCTCGCGGCGACAACGGAAGCCATAAAGAGAAAAGTGAAAGCGATCGCTGTAACAAATACAGTCGAAAGCAGTCTTGCAAGAAAAACCAAGAACGTCATTTATACCCATGCGGGTCCTGAGATTGCAGTGGCGTCGACCAAGTGTTTCTTAGCGCAGCTTGAAGTTCTTTATTTGCTCGGAGTCAAGCTGGCCCTGGCACGCGGTGAGCGAACGAAAAAGTGGGCGAGGTTGGCATTGCAAGACATTGTAGAGCTTCCAGAAAAGCTTGAGTCTGTTTTGCAGCTTGATTCCCAGATTCGGCAACTTGCAGAGACGCATTTGAAATACGAACAGTATTTTTATTTGGGACGAGGTTTTCAATATCCGATTGCTCTGGAGGGCGCTCTCAAGTTGAAAGAGATTGCCTATATCAATACGCAAGCATATCCGGCGGGTGAGATGAAACATGGTCCGATTGCGTTGATCAATTCGGATTGGGCAGTTGTGGGTATTGCACCTGCCGACGCAATGATTGAGAAGTCGATTTCAAATCTGGAAGAAATCAAAGCTCGCGGTGGGCAAATGATTGTTGTTGGAACAGAGGGACATCTTAAAGCGAAGAATTTGGCGCATGCTTGGCTTGGAATTCCAAAAGCCGCAGATGAAATCTATCCATTTTTGACGACAGTGGTTTTGCAACTTTTTTCGTATCACATGAGTGTCTTGCGGGGATGTGATGTGGATAAGCCGAAGAATCTTGCGAAGTCTGTGACAGTCGAGTAACAAGCACGCGATACGTCTCAAAATCGTTATTTGACGAAGACTCAGATGTGGACGAGGTACTAGATTGTTTTCTTCGGCCCGCCTTCGGAGCCAAAAAATTCTTCGATAATGCGTTTTGAAACTGTAATGATTTGTTTGTTTCGTAGATACACCACGTAGGCTTCTAAAATCTTTTTGATATTCGCTGGGACGCTTTCAAATGCCAGGCCCATCCCCATCGCTTCTCGACCTTTTTTGCGATTGATTGTCCAATTGACTCGAATGACTCGTGCATTGACTTGAATAAATCCTAAATCGCCAGGCAATTCCAACTGAAGAAGAATTTCTGATCGAGGCGTCAATAGCTCCGTGGTCTTAAGAAATAATCCATCATTAGTGATATCCGTAATTGAACATGATTTTTTTTCACCATTATAAAAAAAGGTGATTGTCTCAGAAAGTAGAGGAACTCTAATTCCAGTTCTTTTATCTTTTGAAGTACTTGTCTGCATATCCCTGGCCCTATCCTAAATCTGAATGTTTTCGACCCTACACGCTTTTGGATTTCTTGTTAATCGAGAATCCGCATCGCGCGTCCTGCCCATACAATATGCAAAGCTCATACCAAGTCGTATTTGCTGGATAGGCCTGTTTTAAGCTGTTTTAAGGGGGATGCGCCGCATTGGGTGTTCCAAAATAGGCGCAGATGCCGCACATCGTGATGCGGAGTTGGAGTTTTGACGCTAAAACGATAGAGTGGTTTCGATGTTAGACAAGCCAAAGAAATCAAAAATTCTCGTGGTTGACGAATCGATCTCCGTTCAGAAGCTGGTGCATCTGACCTTTGCTGACACCGATTTGGAAGTCATCGTCGCGCTCGATGGTTACGATGTGATGCAAAAAGTGAAGTCGTTAAAGCCGGATGTCGTTCTTTTGGATTCTCAAATCTCGGGGGTCGGTGAGCAGAGTTTGTTGGAGAGTCTGAAGGGTGATGAAAACTATCGTCAGTTGCGAGTGATTGCCTTCTTTAGTGGATCCGAAAGAGATTTTCTTCAGAAATTTTCAAGCTTCAAGCCAGACGGGTTGTTGCGAAAGCCTTTTGACGCGAGAGATCTGAAAGAAGTGGTCTTTGGTGTCTTGGATGAGGAACCGACTCTCGTAAAGACAAAGACAATTAAAACATCTGCGACGCAAACAATTGTTCTCGCAGAAGAATCTGCGGTGGAAGAGCAAACGAGATCTACAGTTGTGACATCGAATCCTGCGGGGTCTGAACCGTCTGTTGTTCCGATCGCGATTCAGCAATTGAGTTCTGATGAGCTGAAACAGATAGCTCGCGTGGAGATTCAAAAATGGATTCAAGAAAATCTATCGCCTGTTGCCGAAGGCCTTCTCAAGGCAGAGATCGAGCGGATTGTTTCGAAGTAAGTGATTTTTTCTCATGAATTATTTTCATTTCGCGTCTCTTCCCTCGACCCAAGACAAAGCCTTTGAACTTCTCGAATCAACGGCTGGGCCTCTTGTGGTCTCAGTTGATGAGCAAACAAAAGGACGGGGTCGATTGCAGAGGCCATGGATTCACGAAAAAGAGAATTCATTGGCCATGAGTCTGGGCTTTCATGTGCCGGCCAAAAATCTGTCTGCGCTTTCACTGGTGGTTGGGCTCGGGGTTGTAAAGGAGTTGTCGGCGCTTCCACTTCAACTGAAATGGCCGAACGACCTGATGTTGCGAGACTCGAAAGTGGGCGGAATTTTAGTTGAATCAAAAATCTTAGAATCGCAAGCGACTGTCGTCGTTGGAATTGGAATCAATCTCCAGCATTTGAAGACAGCTCCCTACAGTGGTATCGGTAATGGGATTGAATATTTGATTTCAGTTAAGGGTGTGGCGGAAACGGTTTGGAAATATCTTTGTGAGTTTTTTAAATCTGATTTTTCAGTTTTTAGATCGGAATATGAAAAGATTCTTTGGAGACGAGGACAGAGCGTTCGTTTTAAGATTCAAGAGTCTATTTCTGAAATGAAAGTGATCGGGGTTGATGCATCAGGAGCGCTTATTGTAGATCGTGGTGGCAAAATATCGATGCAAGATTCTGGAGAGATTTTATTTTCGGGAGAGCAAATTTCTGAAGTCTAGAATACTCTACGTGAAGATTGGAAATTCGCGAATCGCTTGGCACGCAGGTGGTTCTCAGTTCAACCATATGGCCATCGAAAAATTCGATCTTTCTTTCTGGCGAAGAGAGATTCGTCGTTACAATCGGGTCGTTCTCTTCGGAGTCGTTCCAAGAATCGTTCGTCAACTGCGTGCGGTCTGTCGCGCTGCAAAAGTTCCGTGCCGAGAACTTCAGTTGGCAGATATTCCGGTTCAGGCTGCCTATCAGAACGGAATTGGGATCGATCGCGTCCTTAATGTATATGCTGCTTATCAGAGGGTGAGACAGGCGTGTGTGGTGATCGATTTCGGCACCGCGGTCACGGCTGAATTTGTGAGTGGTAAGGGAGTTCATGTGGGGGGATTTATCGTCGTTGGGCCGAGGCTTGCGCTCAAGGCGCTCTCGCGAGGAACTGCGCTTCTGCCTTTAGTGCCAGCACTCAAGCGCGCTGACGCACCGCGGGCGGGTGACTCCACGACAACTTGTATAGAGTACGGTCAGTTTCATCTCTATCGTGGATTTTTGAGAGAGATTGAGTTCGTGGCAAGTCGATTACTTGGCAAGTCATTTCGTATCGTGCTGACTGGAGGCGCTGGAAAAATATTTGCATCGCGTCGGATGCCCTATGTCGAAGAACTAGGGCTTCGTTCACTTCCAAAAATTCGAGTAGAATAGAGCTTTGGTTGGGGGGGGGTACTTCTAAAATGAGTCGTCCTGCATTTGATAAGCTTGGCCCTGATCTTCAGAAGGTTTTCGATCCCACGAAAGCGAAAACTTGGGGGATGGTCGCCAAGGGATTAGCACCGATTCCGCCTTCAGTTTTAATTCCTTCTCTTTGTTATCTTTTGGAAGATCCTGATGCTCAGCTATCCAGCTCCGCGAGGCAGTCGCTCAAGACATTTCCGGAAAAGAATTTATTGCCGCTCTTAGAGAACGAATTACCTGAGTGGGTCTTGGAGAGCCTCGGAAGTGTTTTTGTATCGAACGAGAAAGTTCTCGAAGCCGTGCTTTTAAATCCTGGAACTCCCAGCACCTTTTTTGTCGAAATAGCGAAGACTTGTTCTGAAAGATTATCGACCTTGATTGCTGAAAATCAAGAGCGAGTTATTGAGTGCCCGCAGATTATTTTATCTCTTGAGTCGAATCAGAATCATCTCAAGAGCAGCACCGACAAGTTGAGACAATTTTTGAGATTGGCTGGAATTCCGATTCCTGGAGATCAATCGAGCGTTGTCGAAGAGAAAATTGAATTGATGGATGATGAGGCGTTTTTGTCATCTGCCATCGAGGGCTTCGATGATGAACAAAAAGCGAAATCACTTCTTGCGGCGAGCGGCAATACACTCAATGAAGAACAGCGTCAGAGCTTGCTCCAGTTTATTCAGAAGTTGAACGTTGGCGCAAAGGTGAAGCTTGCGGTGAAGGGAAATAAAGAGGCCCGCTCGTATCTGATCAGAGACACGAATAGCATCGTTGCACTGTCTGTTCTGAAGTCACCTCGAATTACGGACGCCGAAGTGGCTGTGTATGCGAGTATGAGAAATGTGCCCGATGACGTCATTCGTACGATTTCAGTCAATTCGGGATGGACTCGAAACTATCAGGTAAAATTAGCGCTCTGCTTTCATCCGAAAACTCCACTTCAGTATTCATCGTCGATGATTAAATTTCTGAATCTCCGAGATCTCGTGAAGTTGAGTAAAGACAAGAACGCCTTAGGCCCACTTGTTAAAGCTGCAAAGCAACTATTGGCTGTGAAACGAAAGTAACATTTCACGACACTGCCACAATCGAATTTGGCGACAGTGTCTATTTTTTTATCCAATTGAGTTCGGAAGGCTGTTTCTGATTATTTTCAGATCTACAAACAAGCCCCTCTGACTTGCTCGTCAGCTTCAGATTATTTCCGATATGTTCGATGCTGTAGAGCTCGATGGGCGAATTCGAAATCAATTTATTCTCTTCACAGTCATTGAGCCCACACGCATTGGAACAAGAAATCGACTTATCTTGAAGCAATAGAATCGAATCATCGCGTATCGCTGCGTGTTTAGTCAGAGTCACTTGACACCCAGCGCTCTTTCCTCCAAAAAAAGTCGAGGGGGCTGTCTGTGTGATTTCATCTTTGGATAGGCTGATGACTACTTCAGATCCAGTAGACTTGTAGTGCTCCAATAATTCATTTTCTTTCAGAATGCTTTTTGCCAAGGCGGGATCAAACTGACCAGACTTGCAAGTCGTCAAAGACATTTTGTATTGGCCGCCGAGGTTGATCGACGAAAGGCTTTTCGTATTGTTGAGGGTCGTGTTATCCACCGAGCCGCAGCCACTCAAGAGGAGCCCCGAAATGCCGAGACTTGCCCAGATGAATGCCCAGATGAAGTTTTTGAAATTCGTAAAGTTCTTCGTTTTTGCCATAGCCATAGTATTTTACTAAGGATGCAAATTTTGTGCCATCGAATGATTGAGGCTTTCTGGGGCAACGAATATCATACTTCTCATGGCTGAAACCTGTTGTCCTGAAGCTCATGCGGTACATAAATCAAAACCAGAACCTTCTCTTTTGAAGGTCGTCGTTGGCTTAGTGTTGTCAGCTGTCGCAATGGTGGCATCAATGCCGCACTTACTGGGGATGGAAATATCAGGCCTAACGGTGGGAATTGCAGCGGCATCGGCTTTTTTGGTGACAGTCATTTCCGGATTACATTTTCTGCGCGCGATTCCGTTGATTTTTCGATCTGCAAATATGAATACGCTTATTGGCATAAGCATTCTTTCGTCCTGGGGATTGTCGTTCTGGAATATATCGAAACATGAATATCATGCGGTCTATTTTGACTCTGCCGCATTTATCGTCGCTCTTGTAGTGCTTGGTCAGTGGATCGAAGCGGTCGTTCATCGTCGCGTAAAAAAATATTTGAACGATTTGTCGGTGTTTTTACCAGAGAGTTGCCGAATAATCAAAAATGGCACGGAAGAGATCTGCACAGTTTCTGCCCTGAAAGTAGGAGACAGAATCAGAATATTGATGGGAGAAAAGGTGCCAGCTGACTGCAGAGTGTCTCTAGATTCCGACTTTGATTTTAGTATTATTTCTGGAGAATCAAGAACGGTCCAAATTCGGCGAGGCGAAGAAGTTCTGCAGGGCGCTGTGAATATTGGTCAGCCTGTTGATGCGGATGTCGTTCGTCTCTATTCAGAATCTTTTTATGAAAAATTAGTGGGATCCGTAAACCAAAGTCTCGCGCAGAAGCCCCGATTGCAGCGACGGATCGATCAAATCGCGACGTGGTTTGTGCCTTTTGTCGTGCTTCTGAGTGGTTCGATGTATTTTGTGTGGGCAGATAAGAATATCGCGTGGACAGCGGCGCTTTCGATTCTGGTGATCGCTTGCCCGTGCGCGATTGGATTGGCTACGCCGACGGCATTTCTTGTTGGCGCCATTCGTGCGGCCAAGCGTGGAATTTTGATTAAGTCGTTTGAAGCAATCGAAAAAGTTTCAGAGCTTGATTTGATTGCTTTCGACAAAACAGGAACTTTGACATTGGGTCGGCCAGTGGTGAATCGAATAAAAGCAGTTGAGAATATTTCTCATCGGGATCTCTTGATGTACGCAGCATCTTTAGAGCGATCATCCGAACATCCCTATGCGATGGCCATTCTTCAGAAAGCAGCAGCTGAAAAAATTGAGCTATTGCCAGTTGTTGAGCAGATTAAGATTGTTCCCGGCAAAGGCGTCGGAGGCGTTCTCAAACGGGATGGGAAAGAATTGTCGGTGGTCGTCGGGAACTTAGTTTGGCTTTTTGAAAATGGATATGATTCGACGAAAGTTCCGACAGATCTGACGTGGGAGGCTGATGGAAGTCATGAAACAGTTTTGTGGGTGGGAATCGATTCTAAATTTTGCGGTCTTTTGTTTCTGGATGATGAGCTTCGTGCTGAATCCCGGGATGTCTTGCAAGATCTCAGTCAGAGTGGCTTTCAGGTAGGAATGATCACGGGAGATTCAGAAAATGTGGCGCGCTCTTTTTCTAAGACGTTGAAATTGAAATTTTTTCACGCGGGTGTTTTGCCCGAAGAAAAGGCGACCATCGTCAAGCGTCTCTCTGAGCCAAAGAAGAAGGGGCTCGATATGATCAGCGAGCAGGTTGGATTTGTGGGTGATGGCGTGAACGATGCGCCCGCACTTGCGGCAGCACATGTTGGTTTTGCTATGGGATCTGGAGCGACAATCTCGCAAATTTCTGCGGATATCATCCTCGTTTCAAATCAATTGTGGTCGGTTCCTGAATCGATTCGAGTGATGAAGCAGACTCGAAGTCTCATCTTTCAGAACTTGAGTCTCAGTTTCATTTACAATTTAGCAGCGCTCCCGATAGCAGCCGGTGCTTTATATGGAAAATTTGGAATTTTGATTAAGCCCGAGTGGGCAGCTTTGGCCATGGCGGGAAGCAGTATTTCGGTGCTTCTTAACTGTCTTCGGGCGTTGACCTTCGACAAGAGACGAAAGATGATTAAATCATGAATTCAAATTTGCTGACACATACCTTGCTTTTAGTGATTGCTGTTTTGCTTTTAGTGATCGTTATTCAAAATAGCGTTTATCATGCGTCGTCCGAGCGACCTTATTCGATTGCAGACATGAATGGAATTTCTTCTGGGGAATCCATTGAGAATATCCCACCACGTGCTGATCAGAAACCTCATATGGGTGCCGAAATGGTATTTCATGCATTGAAAGCCTTTCCGAAAGGTTGTGCGGGCAAAAAGATTTTAGCCGAATGTGATTCTCCGGAGGCCAATGAAGTGAAGGCAAGAATTGAGAAAATGGCCGAAGGTGGAAAGTCTATTCGCGAAGTTTTTGATTCAATCGTCGCAACCTGGACGGAATCGGTGCTCACTGATGAGGCGATTCAGATTCGTAGTCAGCGAAAACAAGGGCGTTGAACTGATTGAGCGCAGATATACAAAAAATTCGGGAATCTCGATTTTTTAGATATCTGCCCGAGAGAGTTTTCGATCGAGTTGTTTCCGCTATCAAAGTCAGGGCCTACGAGGCCGGCGATGCGGTGCTGGACTTTTCAGCGACGAATGAGTTTGAAGATTCGTATGGCTATGTGGTTTCCGGCACTATTTTGTTTTTAAATCCCGAGGGTCTGCCGATCGCTGTGGCGCTGAAAGATGAGCTCTTTCTGACTCGGCCGTTTACTCTGAGTTCTCAAAAAATCCAGACATTGGTTGCTGTTGATCCGCGAACATTCGTGGTTTTTGTACCTCGGAATATTATTTCAATGTTGGCTGGGGCCTCTTCGGCTTTGGCAGATTTGCTCGAAGAAATTTACGAATCTGTCTTTGAGCGATCGATGAAGATTCGGGCCGACGTGAATGGGTCCCAACAAGTACAGTCGTGGATTAAATTCAAATTCTTTGATCGTGTCATGTCCGAATGGCTTGTGGGAATCGAAGAGAGACGCAAGCTGGCACTAAAAAATCGTGAGGATGAACGACGAATTCGGCAAAGAACTCAGCTGCGAGACTCCTTTTCCGTGGTGTTTTCACTCGCGGCTGCAAAGTTCGTTTTTATTTCAAGTCCCGGAGCTCGGTTCGTTGGTATCTTCGGAAATCATACGCCAGATGTGCTTCGTGGAGCGTATTGGTTTTTCTTAATTATGGCTGGCCTGGTTTGTTTAGGGTCTGTTGTTAGTTTATATCTAAATTCGAGAACTCTCGTTCTTATGGGAGAAAAGCTCGAGCTAGAAGGGCTTGAGGTCCAGTTGTCCAAAATTCACGAAAAGAAGCCGATTGATCGAACTGCGCTGTTTCGCAAAATACACAACTACATGGTTTACTGTTACTTCGCAGGTTCTCTGCTCTACCTTTTGCTCGTTCGATTTTGACTTTATTCTTTAGGCGGCGTCTGCGGATTCTTTACCATAGACTCGATTTTTCCATTGAGATCTCTTTCCTCGCCAGTATCGAATAGCTGATGTCCAAGTCATTGCAAGATAGAGTGCAGCGATCAGTGGCATGGTAAATGCCCACAGTGGATTCATGGAATAAAACAGCAGTGTCGGAAGATATAACGCAGTCATCAGTGCAATTCCAAGAGCTGAGAACAATGCAAAATCGCTGTGGCCAGATAGAATCAAGGAAGCCCAAGGAGCAATATACATCGAGGTCATGATAAAGGTCGCGCCCAAAAGTAAGACCAAAGAATATCGCAATTGAGTGAACGCTGAACGAGCAACCATATTCCATATTTCTGACAAGCTGTCGTATCCCCGGTGACTGAGCACCTCACGACTTAATCCAATCCAAGTTCGGAAACCGTTGCTTTTCAGCTTTTGTGCGAGACTACAGTCATCGATCAGCGCGCCGCGGATAGAATTGAATGCTTCCACTTGAGTGAGGGCATCACGTTTCACCAAAACAAATCCGCCAGCCGCAACTCCGAGTTTTGACTGAGTCGCATTGCCCAGAGCAAATGGATAAAGAAGTTTAAAGAAATAAATAAATGCAGGAATAAGCATCTGCTCGAAAAATGATTTCATTCTCAAATGGGCCATGATGGAGACCAGATCAAAACCTTCGCGTTCCATTTTTCGCAGAAGAGCAGGAATCACATTTGGTTTCAGTTCAATATCGGCATCCAACAAAAGAATATTGGGTGTCGTGATATGACTGAGTCCCTGCTGAAGCGCCCAGAGCTTGCCAGCCCATCCTGCCGGCAAATCAGATCCTCGAATCACCGTGAGCCGCACATTTGCAGCTGCCTTCCTTGCGACTTCTGACGTCTCATCGGTCGATTGATCGTCAACCAAGATGATATTTAAATCGGCGCCTTGATGATTTAATGATTCAATTGTTTGTCCAATGGTATCGGCTTCATTTCTGGCGGGTATGAGTACCGTGACTGATGAAAGATCTCGAGATAATGGACTGTCTGTTTTCTCGAATCGTTCCTGCGTCGACCAGGGCTTCCAGGGAAGAAGTGCTATGATAACCCATACGCAGACGCCAAGTCCGCCCATAAGAAATATGACAGAAGTGATCATAAATGCGTCTTACCGCGCTTATAGTTTTAGTCCACTTATTGTTTGGACTTGCGGGTAAGAGTATAAGATCGAAGAATCGCACGACCCTTTTGGAAACTGAGGGCTTCGGTCATCTCATTGAATCCCTCTGCTTGGATTGTGAGTGTATAGTCACCTACCGGAATTTTCATATAAAGCTGTCCATTCAGATCTGATTGGCCCGAGACCACAGAATCACCAGATTTCTTTGTGAGTTTCACTGTTGCAGCCAGAGGTTCGCCAGATTGATTGAAGAGGGTAGCAATAAACTCGGATAGATCTTGGCCTGGAAGTTCTCGCTTCAACTCAATATCGACCGAAATTTTTTCACCCGGCTTAAGGGTCAAGAATTTGGACGAGGGCTCGTAGCCTTCCTTTGAAAAAACCATTCGAGCCGCAGACAGTGACTTAAAGTATCTTAAAAAGTGCCCGCTACTATCCGACTTAAACGATTTTATATCGGCACTTTCTGGAAACGTGATTTCGATATCGCCGAGAGGTTCTTTGGTGGCGGCGTCAAACGCGCGACCTTGTACAATATTATATTCCAGGTCCGTTTTGATTTTTTGAAGAGTCCCCTCGGCGTTAGAAGCTCTCTCTTTCAGATCTTGTAAATCTGATTCATTGATAGATACCTGACCTTCCCTCTGTCCAAATCTGCTAATCGCAAAACCAAGAATCAGATTCCAAAGTGGCGTTGCGGAATGCTCAGGTTTTGTTCCGATTGAAGTCGCGCTGAAACTGCTGAGGCCGATGTCAGTAGCCCCAAAAATTTCAATATTACGCTGAGGGAATGGACGGCCCTTGATTCCTACAGTGAGCCATTTTGGCGTCGACGATAAGCTTGAGTTGCTGACCTTAAGAAGATGAAATTCGATTGAGGGATTAATATAACGAAATGGAAAATCAACTCCTGAGCTAGATGAGAAAGCCCAAGAGTTAAGAGTCTCAGTTGCAAGCCGATCAAAATCTCGTACGGCATCGCTTTCGCTATAGTATCTATTTCCATTGGCAGGATGAAATCCAAAGTTTGCATGAAGGCGAAACGGAAGCTGAGGGCTTTCTGAAAAATCAGAAGTAAAAATGAGGCGAGGAACGATATTGGGCCCCTTTATGAATCTTGAAATCTTAGACATATCCACCCAGATCGAAAGCGCAGAGAGCAATTTTTTTGGAGACAAATGAATATAGGGACTCAGATCAAGAAATCCTGTGGCGGATAATCCAGTGCGAACAAGATTGATGGCTTCGGATCCTGAAGATGTCGAAGCGCTTTGAGGTTCTCGAAGTGCAAAGTGAAACCCAGAGTGGAGATTCATCATGAAGAAATTCTGGAAGGCATATCCGAACGCCATGGTGGCTCTCGTTCGTTCAATCGTTGACTCTCCAGAATCCTTGAGCAAATTGTTCTCTCGAAAATATTCCAATGACGTCAGAAAGTGATAGTCGCCGGCGGTCGGTTGCTCGGCAGACAGAAGTCGAAAAAGGCCCTTTTCGCCAGTCAGATTCTCTGAACCATAGCTCAGTGCGTTAAAATGGATGGTCGTCAAAACGATGAAAATAAAAAAAAGCCAAGGCTTCAACTTCAACACGGGAACAGTGTAGAGTGTAAGTAGGTTAAACTCAAAGGGTTTTAGGATCTTGGGAATTCAGGGATAGAGCAGGATTGAATTAGGGCAATGAGTGAGAGTCAACAATCTGGAGGATCTGATCTCTCGCGTGACTCACTCGTCGGCACTCTGATTGGAGGTCGATATTCCGTGATCTCTCGGATAGCGAAGGGCGGAACGGCCGTCATCTATCAGGCGCGCGATACCGTTTTGAGTCGTGAAGTTGCCGTGAAAGTTCTACATGAACATCTGGAGGATCGACAGGATGTTGTCCATCGGCTGAAGCGCGAGGCGCAGCTCATTGCTCAATTAAGACATCCCAATATTCTGACGGTATATGACTTCATCCAAGATAAAAATAAAACGGTTCTCGTTGTTGAGTTTATGCCGGGAACAACGCTTTCTGGAATTGTTCAGGCTGTCGAAAAAATTCCTGAAGAGTATGTCTTGATGATCACGCTTGAAATTCTTCAAGGGCTGAAGGCTGCGCACGATGCGTCGATCACTCATCGAGATATCAAGCCAGCAAATATTCTCGTGAATCCTGAGCTGGGAATAAAAATATCAGACTTCGGATTGGCGAAAATACTTGGATCTGATGATGGTCTTACTAAAGAAGGGGTTTTTGTTGGGACTCCCAGTTTTTCGTCGCCAGAGCAGATAGAAGGTCGTGCGATAGACCACCGAAGTGATCTGTTTAGCCTTGGACTCACGATGTATATGCTCGCAACCCGGACCCATGCTTTTAAGAACAAAGGAGATTCGACGACGACGGTTTGGTATAAGACGGTCAAAGGATCCTTCGATCCGATTCGACAGCGTAATGCTTCGATTAGTCCTGAGTTCGAGAAGATTGTCGCCAAGGCACTGCAGGTCGATGTTGAGAAGCGTTATGCATCTGCTTCAGCGATGATTGTCGATATCGAGCAATTGCTGCGATCACGAAATTTGTTGCCTTATAAACAGCTGCTGCAGTTGTTTTTGCTGGATCCCGCGCATCCGAAGATCGGCCATGCGGTGCGTTCGAGGCGAACGGCAACGTGGGGGCTCATTGGAAGCGCTATCGCGGCGATGCTCCTTTTGGCGTTTTTTTTCCTGAAGCCTGAATCTCATCCAGACAAGAGTGAACCGCAGGCTTCACCTGAAACACAGCATATGCCCTCGGAGCCTCCGTCTTCCACGCCGATGGTGGTTGAATCTCCACAAGTGCCGCCGCAAGTAGCGCCGCAGTCTGTTGCCCCACCTGAAAAAAAGCCTGAAAAAAAGAAAGTCCCGGCGGTTTCCAGCGCTCAGAAGCCAGACTTAGTGCTGAGTCCAAATTCAGTTGTGGTTTTGAGTAACTCTGAAACAGATTGGAAAAGTTATCTTCGTGATGGCGCAGGAAAAGGTGCTCAAGGGTTGAGGCCCATGTCATTGAAAGACTATCGATCGAAATTTTTAGCGAAACGTCGATCACTCACTGTTTCGAATGAATTTTCAGATGTGGATATTGAAATCAATCCGTTTGTGCAGGGGTTGAGTTTAGCGTGGCCAGCGGGGCCCGATGCCGCATCCTATCGAGTAGAAATAGCGTTAGACGAAACGATGACAAATATGATTTTTTCTGGGTCGACGACGGCGAGGCGAATGGAGTTAGAAAGATCCTGGACTCAGGATCAGACACTTTTCTGGAAAGTTTCCTATCTTGATAGTCAGAAAAATATTTTCTTCGTCGATCGCATTCGTAAGGCGAATTTAAAATTGAGAGGGGCTCCTGTCGGCGTGGATATGTTGGCTCCTCAACCGGGAGATCGAATGGCTCAGGATATTCTAATTTCGTTCTTGGCTCCCGAGGCTGCGAAGATATCGTGTCGTGAAGTGAGTCGGCGAAAGAGCTCTGCTGATTTCCGAGAAATAACGGCAAAAGGCTCGCTGTTTGAGACTCGCTTGAAACTGAGTTTACACGCTCAGAATATTCTGTGTCGGGCGCGTCTAGAGACTCAGACGATCTATTTTTGGCTCTTTTAAAAAGGATTTTGTAGCGATCTTAATGGCGATGTCTTGAAATTGTGCGGGAGTTCTTGACTCAGGTATTTGGTATCGTGTTTCGTGTAATTGATAATGATTATCAATATGAGATTATCACTATGAATGGCGGTCGTTTAGAGATCAAAGAGGGTTTTCGATATCGTTGCTTTCATTTGATCCAAGTTTTTTTCGCCTTTGTTTTCGTCACGAGCCTGGTTTCTCGCGGTCTGCTGGCTCAACAACCAGATTCTTCGCCACGGCTTTTGGTTCATTTGCTTGAATATCTTGCGGCCGACTACAGTGGTGCTGTTAAAAATCAGAAGGTTATCAATCGAAGTGAATATGAAGAACAGCTAGAGTTTGGTGAGTCGTCTGTCCGAATCGCGAAAGATCTTGCCGCAGATTCGGCTTATGTATCGATCGTTGGAAAGACAGAAAAATTACAGCGCTTAATTGCAGAAAAAGCTGATGGTGTTGATGTGGCCAACCTGGCGCGCGCGATCAAGCAAGAGGTCCTGTCAATCTCGCAGCTCTCGATCTCTCCGGCGATTTGGCCAAATCTCAAGAACGGCGAACATTTGTTTTCGGCGGCTTGTGCGAATTGTCATGGAAGTTCGGGAAGAGGTGATGGTCCGGGTGGACGAGGATTAGATCCGGCTCCGAGAAATCTCTTGGATAATATGTATATGAAGGGGCTTCCTCCGTTTCATGCATTCAATGTGATTCGCTTGGGGATTCCTGGTACTTCGATGGTTTCTCATCCTGAATTTTCTGACAAAGAGGTCTGGGATCTCGCTTTTTTTGTACTGTCGATGCGCCATCAGGGGAAGATCTCTGACGAAGCAAGTCTGGCTGAAATGGAGAGTTGGGATGAAAAAATTGGCCTGTCGACAGTCGCAAGTCTTTCTGATGAAGCGCTTCTTGAGAAACTCGAGGGCAAATCAGAAGACGAGAAAAATCAAATTTTGGCATTCCTGAGAACCAAGACGTATGACGGGAACGATAGCGGAAGCCTTCAGTTGTCTCAGCTGCGTCTTGTTGACGCCCAGAAAAAATATGATGAGGGCGATTATGTTCTGGCGCGATCGCTGGCTCTTTCAGCATATCTCGATGGTTTTGAGCCTGTGGAACCAAAGCTGCGCAGTATTAATCCAGAATTTGTTTCTGAGATTGAATACGATTTCGCGGAGGTTCGAAAGGTTATCGAAAGACGAGATCCTGCAATAGTATTGAAAGAAAAAGTCGGGCGAGCGCAAGTGCAGATTGCGCGCGCCGAATCGCTTTTGAGAAAACAAGATAGTTCATTTGCGACGGTTTTTTGGCTGGCAGCGGGAATCATTTTTAGAGAAGGCTTTGAGGCTGTTCTTATTATTTTGGCAATGCTGGGGGTGATCCGCGCCGTCCGTGCGACTGGTGCTCGGCGTTTTATTCACGGAGGTTGGGCGTCTGCTTTGGGGGTTGGAATTCTCGCATGGTTTTTCACAGGTTGGATGGTTGTCATGACCGGAGCACGTCGTGAGTTGACCGAGGCTGTCGGAGCTTTGTTTGCTGTTGTGATGCTGCTTTATGTTGGCTTTTGGTTGCACAGCAAAACAGAAATCAAGAGATGGACGAAATTCATTGATGGGCGAGTGAGATCTAATCTCAATGGCGGCAGTCGTTGGGGCCTATTTCTCTTGGCATTCGTGGCTGTATTTCGAGAGGCGTTGGAGAGTGTTCTGTTTCTTCGGGCTCTCACCATTGATGGGGTTCAAGAATCGTCTTCTGCCATGGCGCTTGGAGTTTTTGTATCGTTTCTGGTGATATTTGCTTTGGCTTGGGTATTTCTTAAATACAGCGTGAATATTCCGGTTCGTAAGCTGTTTGCCTTGTCTTCTTGGTTGATGCTTATTTTGTCTGTCATGCTTCTTGGAAAGGGACTCCGTGCGCTACAGGAAGTTGGGATGGTTCCCATGTCGTTTGTCAAACTCCCTTTTGAGCTATCGTCTCTCGGAATCTTTCCTACGGCTGAAACTCTGATGTCTCAATTATGCCTTGTCGTTCTTTCTGTTGGTCTCTGGACTTACTTACGAAAAGATTCTGCAAAACTGCCCAAATCTTGTTGATAAGAAAGTGTCCTCCCCATAAGAATGGCTCCAGCATCAGCCTGAGGAGGAAATTGAAGATGGTTTCTAAAATTATCACTTCTGGAGTTCTTGGAAAAATTCTTTTGAGCTTGCCGCTTGTCTTGCTTGTAGGCTGTAGCCAGCCGCCAGTGGGGTCAAAAAAGAGGCCGTTCACGATGTATTATATTCCGTCTGTAGATGCTCAGAAAATTGCGACTACGGCAGATAAAGTGACTCAGTTTGTATCGCGTTATGTGTCGCAGAAATTGTATGGAAAGGATTCTGGCTTTTATGTGAAAAGCGCCGTGCCAGCGAGTTATATTGCGGTGGTAGAATCCTTCGGAACCAAAAAAGCCGATTTCGCGGCTTTGACAACTTTCAGTTATATTCTCGCAAAAGATATTAAGAAATATGATGTCGAGGCTGTTTTGGAAGTTCTCCGTGGTAATAACGAGAGAACCTATAAGGCTCAAATTATTGCGCATAAAGACAGTAACATAAAATCTCTAGAGGATCTTAAGGGGAAGAAATTTGCTTTCACCGATCCTGCTTCAACATCTGGTTATATCCTTCCCTCGAAGCTTTTTAAGGATAAAGGAATCCAATTGGGTGAAACAGTTTTTGCTCAAAAACACGACAATGTTGTGACTATGGTTTATCAGAAACAGGTTGATGCGGGTGCGACCTACTATAGTGCTCCAAAGACCGTCGAGTTGAATGGAAAAAAGATTGAAGAAATTACTGACGCTCGCGCAAGAGTAAAGACCCAATTCCCAGATGTTGAAGATAAGGTCAAAATTATTGGATTTACCCAAGAAATTCCCAATGAACCTTGGGTGCTTCGATCGAATCTGTTAGCCGATCCGCAAAAAAATAAAGAATTGAAAGAGCTGATCGTTGAATCTCTTCTGGAGTTTGTAAAAACGGATGAAGGAAAAGAGATGCTCACTATTTTGGCGACTGGCTCAGGACTCGAGCGTGTCGGTGACAGCGAATACAACGACATCCGGCAGATTGTTCTTCAATCTAATTTGGATATTGAAAAAATTGTTGCGAAGTAAAATATCGTGACCACCGCAGCCCCTATTCTAGAAGTGAAGAACCTTGAGAAAGTCTATGACAACGGTGTTCAGGCGCTTAAGGGAATTTCCATTCAACTCAAGCCCGGTGAATTTTTAGGCGTCATCGGATTGAGTGGGTCTGGAAAATCTACTTTTTTGCGCTGTTTGAACAGATTGATTGAACCTTCGAGAGGTCAGATCAAGTTTAAGGGAGAAGATGTTCTCAGCCTTCGTGGGAATGACCTCAGGCATTATCGACAAAAAATTGGGATGATTTTTCAGCACTTTAATTTGATCAAACGAAAGTCTGTTTTGGCGAATGTCCTTTCTGGAAAATTGGCTACACATCCGACATGGAAAAGTGTGATGGAAATATATTCCGAAGAGGATATCGCAAAGGCCCTAAATTTTCTGAAGGTGGTTGGTCTTGAAGAAAAAGCGCATATTCGAGCTGACGATTTGAGTGGTGGGCAGCAGCAGAGAGTCGCGATTGCGCGAAGTCTCATGCAAGATCCCGAAATTCTTTTGGCGGACGAGCCTGTCGCAAGTCTGGATCCTGCAACGTCGCATTCGATTATGAAATTTTTGGAGCAGGCCAATAAAGAATTTAAAAAAACAATTGTCTGCAATCTGCATTTTTTGAGTCTTGTTCGTCAGTATACGACTCGAGTCGTGGCGCTGAAGGGCGGACAAATTGTCTTTGAAGGTCTTCCGACCGATATTGACGAAGCCTGGTTTAGGCGAATTTACGGCGATGAAGCGGCATCCGTAGAGATTCACTGAGGGGATTATCGATGACGAACGAACACAGCCTCAAATTAGAACGAGAAGTGCGTAAAGCGCGAATTGTTGGCGGCGGAATAAATATATTTTTTGGTTTTTATCTGTTTTTTCTGTGTCAGGAAATATTAGTTCGTGGTGAATGGATCACTGAACTATCGGATAACCTATGGATATTAGGTGCGGCTATCTCGGCTATTTTGGGATTTTTCTATACATTCTCTGAGAAATCTCTGGGCTTCATGTTGGTTCTTTCATCTAATCGCGTGCTTCGTCAAAACTTCAAAGATTTGCTGATCGTGCCAGCGCGTGAAAAGACATTGTCTTGGATTTTAATATTGTTGACGCTTTGGTTGGGCTTTCAACTGACGGACTCGAGTTTCTCAGCTCTGTTTAGCCAAGATGGAGTAGATGGTGCCCGACGAATTTTTTCCGCGATGTTGCATCCAGAGCTTTCGATTGTTCGACTGGTCGTTAAGGCAATGGTCGAGACCATTTTTATTGCGTTTATTGCAACGGCGTTGTCGTTGCCGTTATCATTTCTGGCGGGCTTCGTTTCGGCTAGAAACTTGATGAAGGGAAGTTCTGCCGGCATGGTGGTCTATACCATCGTTCGATTCATTTTGAATTTTACTCGATCGGTTGAGCCCATGATTTGGGCTATTATATTTTCTGTTTGGGTAGGAATTGGACCATACGCTGGCATGTTGGCGTTGATGCTCCATTCGATTGCTTCATTGGCTAAAAACTATTCTGAACAGGTCGAGTGTATCGAGCAAGGTCCGGTTGAAGCGATCGAGGCAACCGGTGCGAATCGATTGCAGGTCATCTGGTTCGCGGTAGTGCCCCAGATTGTTCTTCCTTTTCTAGCATTCACAATTTATCGGTGGGATATCAACGTGCGTATGGCAACGATTATTGGGTTGGTTGGTGGTGGGGGCATCGGAACTTTGTTGATGCAATATCAAGGGCTGGCTCGATGGAACGAAGTGGGAACAATCATCATCACGATCGCTGCGGTCGTTTGGATCATGGACTATCTGAGCGCCAAGATTCGCGAAGCAATCTACTAAAATTTTTAGGAATATCACGTTGGGCTGCGTGCTGGAGCGCCAGGAGATGGGGCAGGCGAACCAGTGGGTGGTGTGGATGCCACAGATGGCGATGATTTGCATTCCCACTTACCTTGGGAGATGACATCGCCTTTTGCCCAACCGCCACATTTTGCAGTTGTCTTTACTTCGCATGTAAAATTTTCTGGATGGTCTTTGTCGACAGCACAATTTGCACAGGGTTTTTGGTTAAGACTATCAGCTTTTGCAGTGCAGGCCTGACTCGATGGCATTTGTTCTGGATTCTTTGAAGGAGCTTTATCGTATTTATATTTGTTTCCACATTGTTGTGTATAACTTTCAAATTCTTTATCGCCTTCAGGGCCTGTGCTCTTACAGTGGCAATTGCAATCAACTTTCGCAGCAACCGTCGCGGCATGTGCGGTGTGAAGACACAATACTTGAAGCGAGCAAGCAACGAGTAGAATCCAGATATTATTTTTCATGTCGACCCCTCTCTAGTGCAGTTTCTCTGATCCTTCCGGAGATTAAAAGTTTTGATTCAAAAAAAATGATGCTGCGTTGCGACAAGAAGGTATTTTATGGCCTGATCACTCGGCTAGGCTGTGTGACGGGACATAGCAAATCACTGCTCGTCAGGTTCCGTGATTTCTATATCAATGATGACCATCTCAGATGAGGACGGCAGCCCTTGATGGACCTGAATATTTTTTGATCGCAGCATCTGAAGTTGGCTTGGGGAGCATCCGTAGGGAAGGTACAGCACAACGGGGATATTCATTTCAAGAAATTCAAAGAATTCCTTTCGTTTCTCAAGACTTTTTACAACTGTCAAAAAGGCGTCTTCTCGTTCCTCAAGATTTCGAAGGGCTTTGACTTCCAGGGCTTGATAATCTTGATCGTCGCCAGGCTGTTGAATGGCGGCTCTTAAGAAACCATCGAATTCAATATTTGCCAGCATACTGAAAAGTCCGATCCATGAGCCGACTGATTTTGCAATGAATGTAGGAGGAATAAGATTCGGAAATTTACGCTTCAGTGTGTCGAGCTCTGTGGCCCAGGAAGACTCTGGAAGGTGAAGATAATAATCACGCTTGGTTTTCAGTGCTGATCGAATGCGACCCAAGAATTGTCTGGCTTTGCGATTTAATTTCTTATCTCTGAATCCTTTGTAATCAAATCGAATATTCTGAACAAATAATTGATATTTGAAGAAATAGACTGCAGCAATCTCCCCGATTATTCCCCGGAAATGCACTTCGCATTCTACGGCAAATGAGCCGAGAATTGCTTCATTCGCCTGTTCTCGCTGCAATTTTTTGAATTGCGTGTAAAGAGTATCAATCCTTTTTTTTAATTCATCCTTCACAGTCCAAATCGAATCGCTAAGCTCAGGGGTATCAGATGCAAGCTCATCCATTTTATTCGAAAAAATTGTTACCCGTGTTTTGAACGCTGAATAAATATCTTCAATGGTTGGTTTTGTGCCAGGTTGCAAAGAGCTAATGATTTCGCGAACAATGGACGAAGCAATGGGTAGGTTCGCAACGAGACTATCCAGCGCTGTCGAGATATCTGCGGTAGGCTCTGCACGATCGGGCAATATTGATGTGGCTGGCTGTTTCAGCTCTGGCTCAGGCTTGGATGAGACGGGGGCTGTCTTTTTTCTTCTGCCTCTCTTTTTGATATGAGTTGAATGGCCATGATGTGGCTCAGAAGATCGAATAATTATCTTCGGAGTGAATATCGAGGCATGGTCTCTATCGTTGATACTCAAAAAGAAATTTCGGAATAAAGTGGCGGTAGTTTCAGCGGTATCGGTTGCTGAAATCAAATGTTGACCTAGGCGAACAATGGTTTTGCGAGCCACTTGCAAATGGTCTGGTAGCCGCCTGAGGTGAGGTAAAATTTGAGGAATCGCATACTGGAAGGCGGGATGCTGATAGATATGTTCTTGCTCAACATATGTCGGAGCAAATAGATCGTGAATCGCCGTAGATATCTCGGTAGTGAATGGCTCGTTTTTCTGGAGCCAAAGTCTGAGACGATCGATTGCGATCAAATAATTTCGAGATTCTAGATCCGAAATGTCTATACCCAGTAAATGGCCAGCGTATTCGGCATTCCTGGCCCAGGGAGTCTGAAATTCTCGCAAGCTCGAAGCCGCCTTTAGAACATCTTTCGCAGTGATTTCATTTCGAGATTCTTCCAGCGCTTTCACAGACGTTTCGAGGGCAAAAAGAGATGCTGGGCCTGGAAAATACCGACCAATGGGGCTTTGGGTGGCGATGGAGACAATTCTTTTAAACAGATCGCGACAGCTCTCGCTTCCTTCCAGAAGATTTGCCGGCATAATGCCAAGGTATACTCCAGAGATGAGCGCAAAAACCGATCTGTAAAGAGATCGGCTCGGAGTCGGAATCTTTGAATTTCCTAATTTTAAAGTTCGCATTCTGGAATTTCAAAATCCTGTGCGCAATTTAGAATTTCTCTCAAGGGTCTGACCAGAGTTTCTTGTCGCCGTCGGAGTCCGGCAGAGTGTGGTTCAAGATCGTGTTTTTTTTCAGCCTGCAGCTCATCTGGATATTTTTTGAGAGAAGAGTGGGGCTGACAGAAATTTGAAATATTTGAAAAATATCTAGCACGTCGCACAAGAGGGGATTCATTTTTTAACAATCGTGCAAGAACACGAAAGCCAAAAAAGTCCGCGAATCTTTCTTCTGAATCTTCTGAATACCCACGTCCGGCGAGATCTTCGTCGGATGAAAAATTCCTAGATAGTGGAATCACTCGTTGCAGCACGTCGCTGTAAACAGCTCTTGCCTCAACAATCGCTGAATCGAGTTGTTCGGCCGAAGATTTTGTGTGATCTCCACAGAGATGGGCAGCACTAAAGAAAAAGTATAAGTCCCATGTGCTACCCGGAACGTACGAGAATTCTTTCCAGTCACTCAATTCGCAAGGGTTTAGATAATAGGGATTCTCCGACTCGTCTCCGCTCGGAAGCAGTAGCTTTGGTTTGCTGAGTTGAAAAAATAGATGTTTTGCTGCCCCGAGGCTTACCTGAAGTTTCGCTCGAATCTCTGCAATTTTCTTAAGCTCGGTCTCATCCGGCGGCCAAGCTTTGAGCTCACGAGCGTTGTACTGGAGGCAAGAAAGGAGTGGTTGCACCGGCGGGTCAAACTGCTTGAGCAAGAAATCCAGGTTTGATGTAAACGATTTTTGAAACTGAGACCAAGCGGGAGGGCAAGATCGTGGTAATTCTGAATGGCAAATTTGATCTTGCAAGGTTTTCATTTCTTTGAAGTGAGCGCTTTGCCTTAAATGTTCTCGACGAGTTCTTTCTATCCCTAAAGAATGAGCGATTTCATGCGCGACAATTCCAGAGATTTCGCTTCCGAAAATAAGGCCTGCACAGACGGTAAAAACATTTTTCTCTCGATAGTAGTAGGCATTCGGTTCGTGTTCGGCACAGTCTGTGTCTTCAATATCAGGATCGCTACCCGGAGGAACGATTTTGATGCTTTTTATAGTTTCGGTCCATGAGGCTTTGATCTCTCTATTGAGCTTTGGTTCTTCCTCGATTTCTTGAAGAAAAGCGATTCGAACTTTTTCAAACTGTGCCGCAATAGCTTTCCAGTCGTCCGAATTTGACCAGATAATATCGTAGATATTCGCACGGATACGCTGAGAAACCTTGTTCAACAGGATATCAAATTTGACAGAGGGCCTTTCTATTCCAGTAACTTTTGCTTCAAATTTTGTCCGGCGATCAATGGTTTGCTCGAGCGCCCAATCCCAAATAGCGGCTGCTTCTTTTTCAATCAGAGTAGTTTCCAGGGCCTCGTCGGGCGTTGAGTCCGCTATCGGCTTCGTTCTGAGATATTTTTTTAGAAGATCAAAATAATGATACTGGTTCAGAAATTCTAAAAGGGCCTTTGGGAGTTTGTTCTGAGCCAACCATTTCGCCATTTCGAAACCAGCTTTGCCGTAACTAAATCCAGTTTTGTTTTTTCCAAGTCGCACCTTCAAAACCGAATCATGAGCGACAATATCTGCGTTGCCCTGGTGTTCGTCGTCATAAAGTTCATCACAGTATTTCTCGGAAATGGCAGAGCAGCCATTGGAGTCTAGCGAGATATGAATGGGAGGATAGGCCGCATCGCCCAACTGCAAGTCTTTTAACAGAAGAGCTTTCTCATCATCCATAGATTGTGTTTCAGAATTGCCACCGCAACCGAAAAGAAAGGTCATCAAATACATGCCTGTGAGTAATCGAAGTAGAACCGTTGGTCTCCTGAACGTGCGCATAGATAGGCCTGTTGGTAGCCTAGGGGCTTAATACTGTCAAATCGCCCTTTAAACACATTCTACGGCTTGAATGAGCCGGCGTGTTCGAAGGCGCTCATCCAGACTTTGGGAATATAGGACGGCCACTTGTCGAAGAAATTCTTCTTTGCCAAATATGAATGATAGTGAATGTCGAGCCAGATCATTTCGGCCTTTGCTTCTGCCCACTTCTGCTGTGACTTCAATTTGTTAAAAACACAAAGACGGATCTCGGGACTTTCGTTGAAAATATTTTTAAGATCGTTAAGGAATTGCAGATCTAGATCTTTCTTGAGCAAAATGTCTCGAACAAAACCAAAGGCCCAGATTTTATGTGCAGCCGAATAGTCTTTGAGAGTTTGAATCAACTTCTTCCATTTGTGTTCAGAAATATCTGGCTCGAGGACGAGATCAAGAATCATGAATCGTGGATCATGAGGAAAGTCGTTGAGACAGAGGTCGGTCATCTTGCGTGCGCCTTCAAAATCGTGCTCTTTTAGGGCAAGGATATACATCGCTGCAAGTTCAGCGTGATAGGGATTTTTTGAAAGCTTTTCGGCCATTTTTTCAATTGCGCTCTCAATCTTATTTTGTCTCCAGTCGTTGAAGATCGACTCAAGTTCGTGCGTCGGTGGCTGGCTCAGCGGAATTTCTTTAAATCCAGGATTCAGTCTAGACGAGCTTTTGGCCGGAAACAGTGATTCGTAGTAACTGATTCTCGCGGAATGCGAGGGATCTCGTCTTGTGTCGTTGAGTCTTTCGAAGGCGAATTGCCAGATTTTGTTGGCGGTGTCGCGATCGTTCGTGAGTTTCTGAAGGAGCGTTTCGAACTCGGAGAAATTTTCGTAAGCTGGAATTTTTAATTCCTGGATGACTTTTTGATAGGGGCCAACTTTTGGCACGATTGGAAGACAGCCACAAGCGATCATTTCGAGCGCTTTGATATCACTTCGACAGCGATTATATGGAGTGTCGAGAAGTGGGATAATGCCTATTCTTAGGCTTTTCAAAAAATTAAAATAATCCACCATTGAGCTGTAAGAGGTGTATTCGACCCGACGCGAATGGGCTTGATCCCATGTGACAAAATCTCGAATCGAGGGGTCACCCATGAGCCGCAATTTCCAATTCGAATTTTTTGTAAGAAACTGATTCATTGATGGAACGGCGGCCATGAGGTCGACCATATGGCCCGCAGATCCACCCCAGCCAATGATCGAGGCATCGTTCATTTTTTTTTCTGATGGATGAATGTCTGAGGGAATATGATTCTCAAAAATGACGATCTTTTCTTTCCATCGATCCAAGTATTTTTTGAGGTCAGGACTCGACACGATGATTCCATCGGCCTCGGTCATAAATTTTTCATAAATCCACCATTGGTGTGGATTGTTCCAATGTTGCCCGGCGGGATTCCAGGGCTGAGGGTGATAGAAGAGATCGTTAATTTCAACGACGGTTTTTAAACCTCTTTTTTTTCTTTCCACGATAAGTGGCATCAATCGGATATCTCCACACTGCAAAAGCAAAAGAAGATCCGCGGCAAGGATGAGTTCGTGATTGAGGTCACCACGCGCGTCTTGGCTAATATAGGCCCAATTTTTTCTTTGAGACGCGACCCATTTAGCTGGCCATCGCATCCGGTGATAGCTGTCGCCTGTTTCATCGATGAGTGAAAGTTGAACAATCAGTCGATTCTCTTCGCTCGCCATAGTTTCTTATCCTATAATAGTCGCAGTGGGAGAGAAACAAAGTTCAAAGTCATTTTCTATTCTTCAGCTGGTTCGACTCGATCAGACTGGGGATGCTCTTTATAGAATGAAGTGGCCAGCTGAGGCATTGAGTGAGGCAATGCCTGATTGGACAGTTGTGAATTTAGATGTGGCGGATTCGCGTCGATTCGAGTGGGGACTCACCTGCGATCTGCTGGTTCTCTTTCAATCTCAGGACTTAGATCTGATCCCTCTCATTCACGAGCGCCGAAGGAGAGGGCTTGCCACGATCGCTGAGTACAACGATCATTTTTATTCTGCGCCGGTCGCTTCTCCAGTCTTCGATGGATGGACCTCTCCATTTGTTTGGAAAATGTATGAGAAAATATTGGCTGTTGTCGATGGTGTGATTGCGACATGTGAATCTCTCAAAAATGTTTTATCGCCAAAGACTCCGGCGCCCATTCAAGTTCTGCGAAACTTTTTGCCAGATCGATCGCTCAAGACTTTTGATGATCTGACGGAAAAGTGGAACTTGCCTCAGCCTCGACTCTGCTGGGGCGGTTCGATGGGACATTTTCCTGATCTGCTCTCTGCGATGCCATTCGTGCGGCAATTGATGCAAGAAATTCCACAGCTTCATCTTTCGTTGATGGGCAATGATATGATTCCCTCCCATGTGACATTGCCGAGACACCGATTTACGTTTCGACATTGGGGCTCTATGAACGACTACTTTGAATTTCTTGAGTCGTCTCAATTTGGTTTCGTCCCGCTTTTGAATAATCCCTACAACAAATGTCGAAGCGATATCAAAGCATTGGAGATGATCAGCAGGGGAGTTTTTCCTATTCTTCCAGATGCGCCACCTTATCGTGAGATATTGTCATTGACGGGACTGCCTGCTTATAAAAATTTTGATGAGATGCAGAATCTTATTCGATGGAGCATCAGTGATCGGTTGAAATCTAAGCAGGCATTAAGGCTTGCCTATGACTATGTTTGTGAGAATCGACTTCGAAGTTCTGTTGTCGAGAGGCGTGATTATTACGCTCGTTTTTTGAGAGGTGAGGCGTCGTCGTCATCCATCCCCAGAAGCGCGGGCTATCACGAGATTAAGTCGGAACGAGATTTTTCTCCAGCCGGAATGGCCATTCACGAGGCTCAACAAGCATTGAAATCCGGAGTGCCGCATTCGGCGCTGAAAATCTTGAGCGATGCGATCGTTGAGAACTCGCAGAATATTGAGCTCAAAGTGATTCGTCTTCAAATCCTGCGCAAAATCGGAGATCATGGGTGGATGGACGAGTTGAAGGCATTGTCGGAAGAGGAAAGCTCTGATTATCGAGTCAAGGCGATGAAGATTGAAACCCTGACCGGCGAACCATTGCGACAGTCGCTTCTCCATTTGCAATCGGATATTTCTGCTTTGAATGAGAATGCGAGAAAACATTTGCTTCCCTCCATTGGATCCTTGCTGATTCGCTTGTTGCAGAGAGAGCCTCAGCTGTTAGGTGAGATCGAGCCGTTTGTTCCGTTATTTAGACGATTTGTTCAGCTGCGTATTGAAGTCGCGAAGGCGATGCTCAATGCTGGTCGACGAGAGCAGGCGACGGCTGAATTTGAAAAGCTGTTGGATGTATCAGAAATTGTGGAGTGGAGTCGTGAGGGAATTTTGAGTTTGTCGCCGGCCTATTTCAGGAGTCTTGTAGAAAGTGCAAAGGCGAATTCTAAGCAGATTTGGTAGTTACTAATGGGGAGCCTCTCAGCGGGCTGATAAGTCGAGACTCTTTTTGCTTTTGAAACGCTGGATCAAAAACTTAGAATTTAAGTTTTTCAATAAACTGTTTTTCATCCCACAACTGAATTCCAAATTTTTTCGCCTTCTCAAGCTTTGAGCCCGCATCTTCGCCAACAATCACTGCAAATGTATTTTTTGTGACTGATGAGCCCGAACTACCACCGCGTTCTTTAATTTTTGCTTCGGCTTGAGATCGTGTCATTGATTGAAGCGATCCTGTGAGTACAAAAGTCAGTCCAGACCACGCACCAGCTGTCTGCAATTTTTCAATTTCCAAAATTTTTATGAGACGAAGTATCTCATTTCGCTGTTCTCGACAGAATTGGCCAATCGACTCTGCCACTGTGAGCCCTACATCTTCTATCTTTGTGAGATCTTCAGTTGAAATTTCGAGAAGAGCCGAAAGGTCGCCTATATTTTTTGCAATTTTTTCTGCGAGCGTTTCGCCCACATGAGGAATTCCAAGCCCGTAGATGACACGTTCAAGAGATGTTTTTTTTCGGTTTTGAATGGATGACACCAATTTCTTTGCTAGTTTTTCACCCATTCGATCGAGGGTCATCAGCTGAGATTCTGTAATCGAATAAAAATCAGAAGGATTTTTGAGCCAGCCCTTGGCTATAAATTGTGCAATCCATTGAGGGCCAACTCCTTCCATGTTGAGCGCATCTTTTGATGCAAAATGAATTAGTCGTCCTTCGATTTGAGCCGGGCATGAAGCTCGATTGGGACAGCGCCTCCCGACAAGTCCTTCTTCTGAAATTACTTTCGAATCGCATGAAGGGCATCGCAGTGGCATTTCAAATGACGTCAGTTTTTTTCGACCTCGGGCGTCTTTTTTTACGCCGATCACTTTTGGAATGACATCTCCCGAACGGATGATCTCAACCTCATCTCCTTCTCGCACATCGAGTCTCCGAATTTCATCTTCGTTGTGAAGGCTTGCAGACGTCACGGTGACTCCGCCCAAAAAGACAGGAGAAAGTAATGCGACGGGCGTGAGCACTCCCGTTCGCCCAACTTGAACCTCGATTTTTTCGAGAGTTGTTGTGCCGATGGGGGCGTCAAATTTGTAAGCAATTGCGGAACGTGGATGATTGGATGTGAACCCCAGTTCTTCAACAAATTTGAATTCGTTTACTTTGACCACAACTCCATCCACCTGATGGGGTAGTCGTTCTCGATTGTTCACTGCTTGTTCGTAAAATTTCAAAACATCATCGAGATTTCTGCACAATTTGAAACGGGGATTCGTTGGCAATTTCAGTTTGTCAAAAAACGCCAGAAGATCCGATTGTGTTCTTGCTTTGCAATCGAGAGGGAGTCCAAGGCCGTAGAAAAAAACTTTCAGGGGGCGCTCAGCAGTGATTTGACTGTTGAGCTGGCGTAAGCTTCCTGCGGCAGCATTTCGCGGATTGGCAAAAAGTTGTTCGCCATTTTCTTTTCGGCGTTCATTGAGGGCTTCGAAATCTGAGATATCCATGAATACTTCGCCCCTGATTTCGAGGTTCACAGCTGAGTCGAGAGTTTTTGGGACTGTCGGAATGGTCTTTATGTTTTCAGTAATATCTTCGCCAATCTCGCCGTCTCCACGCGTTGATGCTTTGGTTAGCCGTCCATCCCTATAAATCACTTCAATGGCGAGGCCATCCATTTTGTATTCGCAGATATAATTCCACGGAACTTGCGCGCCTGACTCCAAATGCAGAAATCTCTTCATCCGAGTTTCAAACAAGATCAGATCATCTTTTGAAAATGCGTTCTCAAGAGACAACATCGGGGTGCTGTGAGTAACTTTTTCAAAATCCTTTCGTGATATCGCACCTACTTTGTTAGTTGGAGACTCTTGGGTTGCCAGTTCAGGAAATTTCTCTTCCAGTCTTTTGAGTTCAAGCACGAGGGCGTCGAACTCTTGATCACTAATGATAGGTGCGTCGTTTTGATGATACTGAAGATTGTGAAAAGCGATTTGTGTTCGAAGTTCTAGGATTCTCTTTTTCGGCGGCGTAGTCTTCATCGTAAAACATCAATGATTATTGGCATTTTGCCTGTGATCAAGTGACTATCGAATATTTTTAAAGCCGTGTATACTGAGACTGCTCGTCTTTAGAGATGTAATTCTTGACAGCTTAGAGCTACCACCCTAATGGGTAGGTATCAGTCCACTTGAAATCCTTGCGTTTTTCCCAAACATGACAATCATCCACAAAAATGATGAGAGTAAGTGACGAAGGACTAAGTGTAGATCACGCGGGACGTGAAAATAGATGAAATAACTAGGGGATGCTGACAATTTATGAGATCAAATAATGATTCACCAACGGGCCCAACCAATATTGTGGAGGTAGAAGTGCAAGGCTCAGATAAACGTAGAAATTTTCAAAGACCTCGTCGAGGTGGCGGAGGCGGGGATCGACCCACAAGGGGATATCGAACCGGCGGTCGAACGCCGAGAGATGACCGAAATGTTTTAGATCGAGATGAAGCCCGCGAAATGGAACAGGCTTCGGCCGAGGCTGAAGCCGCTGCAGAGGCCGCGATTCAGGGTCGAACCACAGCCGATAGCGGAACTCCGGCAGAACCGGTAGCTGCGGGCGCTGCTTCTCATATCGTCCCACTTCCCACTTCAGGCATTGCTCAGAATGGTGATCAGCCGGTTGAGCAGAATAATGCCCCAGCTGTGACAATTCATATCAAAGACTTAAAGACCAAACCGGCAGCTGAACTTGTAACGATGGCTGAGACCTATGGTGTTCAAAATGCCAGTTCTTTGCGTAAGCAAGACCTGATTTTTGCGTTGCTGAAGGCCAGTATTAAACAGAATGTCGCCGTGTATTCGGAAGGCGTTCTTGAAGTGCTTCCGGATGGTTTTGGATTCTTGAGATCTCCGGATTTTAACTATCTACCAGGACCGGACGATGTCTATGTTTCGCCGTCCCAGGTGAGACGTTTCAATTTGAGGACTGGCGATACCGTCAGTGGAGAAATCCGTCATCCGAAAGAAGGCGAACGCTATTTCGCGATGCTCAGAGTTGAGTCGATTAATCATGATAAACCAGAAAAAGCCTTGCATAAGGTTTTGTTCGATAACCTGACTCCGCTTTATCCAGATAAGCAGATCAAGCTCGAAACAAACGCTGACAACAATATGGGCCGTATTATGGATCTTCTCTGCCCGATTGGAAAAGGACAGCGTGGATTGATCGTTGCTTCACCAAGAACTGGTAAAACGATGATTTTGCAGAATATTGCAAACTCGATCTCGATCAATCATCCGGAAGTAAAAATGATTGTTCTTCTGATTGATGAGCGGCCTGAAGAAGTCACCGATATGTCGCGAAATGTGAAGGCTGAAGTTGTGTCTTCGACCTTTGATGAGCCTGCTCAACGCCACGTTCAGGTTGCAGAAATGGTTATCGAAAAGGCTAAGCGATTGGTTGAGCATGGTAATGACGTCGTCATTTTGCTCGATTCTATTACAAGGCTTGCGCGAGCATTTAATACGGTCGTTCCTCCCTCAGGAAAAATTCTTTCAGGGGGGGTAGATGCAAACGCGCTTCACCGACCGAAACGATTTTTCGGTTCGGCCCGTAATGTGGAAGAAGGCGGCAGTTTGACGATTATTGCAACGGCCCTCATTGAAACGGGGAGCCGCATGGATGAAGTCATTTTTGAAGAATTTAAGGGTACCGGCAATATGGAAGTCGTTTTAGACAGAAAATTGGCCGATAAACGCATTTATCCGGCTATTGACATCAATAAGTCGGGTACGAGAAAAGAAGAATTGCTGCTCGATCAGAATGTGCTACATCGTGTATGGGTCTTGAGGAAGCTGCTGGCGCCTCTGTCTCCGACAGATAGCATGGAGTTTCTACTAGATAAGATCGAGAAGACGAAGTCGAACAAGGAATTCTTGGAGAGTATGAACCAATGAAAGCAGATATCCACCCCGAATACACCCCCGCCAAAGTTGTTTGCAACTGCGGCAATACATTTGTGACAGCATCAACAAAGTCGCATATCCATGTTGAAATTTGTAATGTATGCCACCCCTTTTACACAGGATCCGTGAAATTAATGGATACTGAAGGGCGTATTGAGAAATTTAAGAAAAAATACGCAACTAAGACTAAGT
Source organism: uncultured Bacteriovoracaceae bacterium (assembly GCA_964626465.1). Taxonomy (GTDB): domain Bacteria; phylum Bdellovibrionota; class UBA2394; order UBA2394; family UBA2394; genus CAZRCG01. Next base: position 60,553 of record CAZVFP010000014.1, read on the forward strand.
AGTCGAAGTTCTCCAGTTGAAAGATCGGCTTCGAAAAGTATTAGATCGGTTTGCTCATTTAACGGCAGACCTCTCTAATCCTGACGTCATCAACAACTCCGATAAATTTAGGACGTTGTCCCAAGAACGAAGCAGTCTTGAGTCGGTCGCGGCGCTTGCTGAGGAATACTTGAAGCTCACCGATGAGCAAGAGCAGGCCAAGGCGATGCTAGACTCAGGTGGTGAAATGGCGGACTTGGCGGGCGAAGAAATCGCTCAGATCTCGTCACGGCTGTCAGCGCTTGATCGTGAAGTGATGATTGCGTTGCTTCCCAAAGATCCACACGCCGGCAAGAATATCATGATTGAAATTCGAGCGGGTGCTGGGGGTGATGAGGCTTCTCTTTTTGCGATGGATCTCTTTCGGATGTATTGCAAGTTTGCTTTGAAGCGAAGCTGGCGCATTGAAGTCATGAGTGAGTCTTTTTCTGAGAAAGGCGGTTACAAAGAAGTGATCGCGTCCTTCGAAGGCAAAGATGTTTATACGCTGATGAAATATGAATCAGGCGTGCATCGAGTTCAAAGGGTTCCCACAACTGAAGCGATGGGGCGCATCCATACCTCGACGGTCACTGTGGCGGTGATGCCTGAGGCCGACGAGCAGGATTTAGTGATTAATGAAAAGGATTTACGCATCGATGTTTATCGTTCTGGTGGAAAAGGTGGACAAGGTGTCAATACAACCGATTCAGCAGTTCGCGTGGTTCACTTGCCAACGAATACGGTGGTGATTTGCCAGGACGAACGGAGTCAGATCAAGAATAAGGCGAAAGCCATGAAGGTTTTGCGGACTAGACTTCTGGATGCGCAGATCGAGAGTCAAGAGGCTCAACGGGCGGCGGATCGCAAGTCCCAGGTGGGTACTGGCGATCGAAGTGAAAGAATTCGTACTTATAATTTTCCTCAAGAACGGGTTACGGATCATCGAATTAATTTTACGTTGAAGAGACTCTCTTCTGTGATCGAAGGTGATTTGGATCAGCTCATTGAAGCGCTTCAACAAGAGGATTATACGAAGCAATTAGCAGCGTCTGCAGTATGATTTCGAAGAACATTCGTGCAATTTTGCCTGAGGCTGCTCGTCGTCTGGCCACTGTCGCGGGTGATCGTGGGTTGGTTGAAGCGAGGCTGCTGTTGGCCGAGGTGCTCAAAATTGATCCTCTGCAAGTTATCGCCCATGACCACGAAGAGTTGTCGCACGATGAATCGGCAGCCTTTGAATTGCTCTTGGAGCGAAGATTAAAATGTGAGCCCATCGCGTATATTCTTGGGACTAAGGAATTTTTTGGACTTAAGTATTATGTCGACTCGTCGGTTTTGATCCCACGCCCAGAAACCGAGGGGTTGGTGGAGGGTGTTCTCGCTTGGATTTCTGACAAAAAATTGAAGTCTGGGCGGGTGATCGATCTGGGCGCGGGATCTGGTTGCATAGCACTGTCACTCGCGAGTCGATTGCCTTCATCTTGGGAAATTTACGGACTCGATATCTCGGATCGAGCGTTGACTGTTGCTCGGAAAAACTCTGAAAATCTAGGTTTAGTAAAGAGGGTGAAGTGGATTGAGAAAGATATGTTAAATAGTGATGACTGTGTCCAGCTTGGGAAGTTTTCAGTCGTTGTATCAAATCCTCCATATATACCTTCTGACGATTTAGGCGGCTTAGCTCTCGATATTCGAAAATTTGAGCCTGGCATTGCGCTGGATGGTGGAACAGAAGGAATCGTATATTATCGATCCATTTTTCAGATTTGGTATGAGAAGATTCTGGCGGATGGATTGCTGGCACTCGAAACATATGGGGGCGAGCAATTAAAAAAATTGATAGAACTCGACCCGTTAAAGAAATTGAATTCAGCGGGAGAATGTCGAGTCTGGAATGACGGGCCTCATATCTTCATTGAGAAAAGTGCCTAAGGAGAATTATGGATTGTCTTTGGATCGAGGGTGGAAAAAAATTAGCGGGTACAATAGAAATTCCTCCCGCAAAAAATGCGGCGCTTCCTCTTATTTGTCTATCTCTTTTGACTGATAAACCGGTGAGATTTCGCAAAATTCCTGATGTACAAGATATTTTAAGTTTGAAGAATTTGCTGGGCGAGCTGGGTGTTCAGTCGACGGAGCCTGGATTATTTCACTGTCCGACGATCAAGTCGACCATTGCGCCCTATGATTTGGTTCGTAAGATGAGAGCATCGATCTTGGTTTTGGGGCCGCTCGTTGCAAGGACGGGCATGGCTGAAGTGTCTCTTCCTGGGGGCTGTGCCATTGGCGAGCGTCCGGTGGATATTCATTTGAAGGGATTGAAGGCTCTTGGAGCAGAGATCAATCTTGAAGGTGGATATATCAAGGCGAAGACAAAGGGATTGGTTGGCTGTCGTTTTGTTTTAGATTTTCCAACAGTAACGGGAACAATTAATTTGGTAACAGCGGCGGTGCTTGCGAAAGGCGAGACGATTTTTGAGAATGTCGCGAAGGAGCCAGAAGTTGTTGAAGTCATCGAAGCGCTCAATAAAATGGGAGCTAAGATCGATGGCGCTGGAACTGATCGACTTTTGATTCAAGGGCAGCCATCGCTGAATGGCATTGAGTGGACAATTCAGCCTGATCGAATTCAGCTCATCACTTATTTAGCGGCTGGTGCAATTACAGGTGGGTCAGTGACTTGCACTCCCTATCGACATTCAACAATGAATTCTGTCATTCAAAAATTTTCAGAAATGGGAGCGAAGATTTTGGAACGAGAAAATTCCATCTCGATAGAGGCGCCTCGAGTTCTAGATCCGATTGATTTTGAAACAGCACCATTTCCTGGGTTTCCAACAGACGCCCAGGCTCAATTTATTGGATGCCTCACCGTAGCTGATCCCGCAAAGGGATCGAGTACGGTCCGAGAAACTGTTTTTGAAAATCGTTTTGGTCACGTTGCTGAACTGCGTCGGATGGGTGCAAATATTGAGGTCAATGGAAATACCGCTGTTGTCAAAGGTGTTAAAGAACTGAGTGGAGCATCGGTGATGGCGTCTGATTTGCGAGCATCGGCGTGTCTTGTCTTGGCGGGACTGAAGGCGAATGGTCGAACTAAAGTTCGAAGAATTTACCATTTAGATCGCGGATACGAGGGACTGGAGTCTCGACTTTTGTCTTTGGGCGCCAATGTTTGGAGAGAGCGTGAATGAAAATTTTAACAGTCGGCAGCTCAGAATGTGACGAGCATTTAAAACTATTGCGTACGAGACGCTGGAGACTGCTCGATGAGTTATCTGCTGAGGTTTCTGCCTCAATTCAAGCCTACAGAAGTCAGGGCGAGGCCGCCTTGCTGCGCTCGGCACAAGACTACGATGAGATGTCGTTGACCGATGCCGATTTGTGGGTTGATCCGGAGTGGATTAAGAGTTCTCACAAGAAAATTTCGACCGAGGTTCGTAAGGCTATAGATCACGCGCACGAACGAATTTTGAGATTCCAGGAGGAGCTTAAGGTTTCTTCCTTCCAAGCGAACGATGAAGCAGGAGTTTTTTGGGGAACTGAAGTTCGACCACTGGAACGTGTTGGTATTTATGTACCTGGAGGGTCTGCAAATTATTTCATGACATTGCTTTTGTGTGGTGCGCCGGCACGAGCCGCTGGAGTCAAAGAAATCGTGGTAGCGACTCCGCCACGCAAGAATTTAGACAAGCCCTATGTTGATTTTACGCTTCTCTATTGTGCGAAGCTTTTGAAAATCGAAAAGATTTTATTAGCGGGTGGTGTTGGCGCCCTTTCGGCGCTTGCATTTGGGACATCGCAGTCTCAACCTGTCCAAAAAATCGTCGGTTCGGGCGGCAGAAGAACAGCGGTCTCGAAATTATTGCTGTCAGGTTATGTGGGCATAGACGGCCTATCTGGACCCATTGAGACAGCATTTGTATGCGATAAAACGACGAAAGTTTCCGTTGTTGCTGCCGATATCGTCGGAAGAGCCGACCATGATCCGCAGGCAGAGATCTGGGTTTTTCATCCGAAGAGAGAGTGGCTGGAGGGGCTCGTCGATGAATTGGCGACAAGAATACAGCAGTTGAAAAGCCATGGTGAGCAGTCGTCTATCCGATCTTGTTTGGAAACTCGAACCTCTTTTTTTCAGGTCAAAAACACTGAGGAGGCGATTGACGTTGTGAACGATATTTCGCCTGGTGTTGTCGTTTTGCCGACAGATTCCGCGACGAAGTGGATGTCAGCAATTCGATCATGCGGAAGTGTCTTGCTCGGACATTATACTCCGGCCGTGGGCTTGGATCTTATCGGAGCCCCGTCGGGTTTGGTAAATACTTTGGGAACCGCGGCTTATTCTCTTTCAATGTCGCCGATGTCTTTTGTGAGGCGCTTTACTTTGATTGAATTTGACCGGGACGCGCTAAATCGGCATGAAATTGAGAGCTTGAAATTAGCTAAGGAAGAGGGCTTTAGCACCCATGGAGCCTCTTTTTCGGCTCGCAGCGAGCTTGAGAAATAAAAACTATGGGTCACCGATTGGCTAATGCAGGGGAAGATCTAAAACTGCAATAAAACCCTTTGACCGTATGCGCTGAACATCCTAGATTTCGAGTCCATGACCTTTATAAAAGTTCGAGATAATGAATCATTTGAAGGCGCTTTAAAGCGTTTTAAAAAGCTCGTCGAAAAATCCGGAATTCTGACGGAGCTTCGCAAGCGTGAATTTTACGAAAAGCCTTCGCAAAAACGCAAACGAAAAGCCATTGCCGCCGTCAAGCGATCGCAACGTACAACAAAAAAAATCTAGTGAATAAGAGGTAAAATGTTGCCTTTTGAAGCACAGATCGGCGAAGCGATGAAAGACGCCATGCGCGCAAAGGATCAAGTACGTCTTGATGTTCTTCGCGGTATGAAATCTGCTTTGAAATATAAGCACGTCGAAAAAGAACAGAAGGATCTGACTGACGAAGAAGCATTTCAAGTGTTTCAGTCGATGATCAAACAGCGCCGCGACGCAGCTGAACAGTTCCGACAATTTAACCGACCTGAATCCGCACAGAAAGAGGAACGAGAAATTGAAGTCATCACTTCTTTTCTGCCGAAGCCATTTTCAGAAGAAGAGCTTTCAGCCCTCATTAAGTCAGCGATACAGGCAAGCGGAGCTCTTTCGGTGAAGGACTTGGGTAAGGTCATGAAAGAACTGAAGCCTAAAATAGTCGGTCGCGCGGATTCAAAGAAAGTTACAGAAGCCATTCAAAAACTACTCACTGCTTAGAGGAAAATTCGATGATAGAAGCCGTAAGACGCGCTGTAGATATCGTCGAAGTCATCCAAGAGGTCGTTCCTCTAAAGAAAAGTGGATCCAATTTTTTTGGACGTTGTCCTTTTCATAATGAAAAAAGCCCCTCGTTTTCCGTTAGCCCAAGCAAGCAGCTATTTCATTGCTTTGGCTGCAAAGCGGGCGGCGACGTCTTTAAGTTCATTCAGCTCTATCATGGATGGGAATTTCAACAGGCCTTGGAGGAATTGGCCAAACGCGCCGGCATAAAAATTGAAAAATTTAAGGTAGACCCTCAATGGGAAGAAGGTTTTGCAATTTTGGAGACAGTGGGCCAGATTTTTGAGGACCATCTGCAGGCTAAGGCCGGGGAACATTTTAGGGACTATCTTCAGATCCGTGGAATCCCGTCGAGTCTTTGGAAGCCATTTAGATTGGGTGCCCACGCAGGTGATCCGAAATGGATTGTGAGAACACTCTCCGATAAGAAGTTTTCTCTGGATTTGTCCTCCCAATTGGGACTTATAGGTCGCACTGAGCGAGGTGAATATATCGATCGTTTTCAGGGCCGGCTGATGTTTCCAATCATGGATGAAAGGGGGAAAATCAGGGGTTTTGGGGGGCGTATCCTCAAAAATGAACATCCGAAGTATATTAATTCTCCCAAGTCGAGCCACTTCGATAAAGGCCGCCTTTTTTATGGCATGCATCTTGCTTGTAGGGACATCTCCAGAAAGGGGTATGCTGTCTTGGTTGAGGGTTATTTGGATGTATTGGCACTCAACCAGTTTGGGGTCACAAATGTCATTGGCTCCATGGGAACAGCGCTGACGATCGATCAGGCACGACTTATGAAACGATGGTCTCAGAAAGCAATTTCGCTCTACGACTCGGATAGCGCTGGGCTAGCCGCGACGGAGCGGAATTTGAGCATCTTCTTGAAAGAAGGGATTGAGTCCAAAGTTGCCATGATACCGACCGGAAAAGATCCTGATCAGTTTTTGCATGACCAGACTCATAGTGAAGTCGAACGAAAGGCTGCTTTAAAGAAAATTTTTGAAGCTGCGGTGCCTGCCGTTGACTATCTGGTTGAGAAAACAGTTTTGGTGGAAAAAACGGCTGTGGGTAAAGGCAAGCGGCTCAGGGCATTGGTCTCGATTTTAGATCAAATTCCCGACGATCTGCAGCGAGCGGTTGTTAAAAAGGAATTGGCGAAGAAGTTTGAGTTGGCTGAAAATTTGCTGCTGAAACCTCAAGATAGTCCTAAGCCAATGCCCGCGCCGAAACAGGCGAAAATGGAGGTCACGGATGACCGTTGGGAGAGGGAAATTGTTCGATTTCTGGTGCAATATGGCGATCGGCAGGCTTTTGAAGTGGCTGAATTTAGGCCCTATTTACTTCCCTCATCAAAGTGGACAAGTCTCCTTGTGCGTTTTTTGGACCTTGGTCTAGAGTCAAGGTCAATAGCAGGATTAGGCTGGTTAACTGATTGCGAGCCGGATACTCAGGCGGTAATCCGAGAGTGGTCGTTAGAGCCTGTGCATGAGTCAGAGTTGAGTATGCTCTGGGCAGATTTGTTGAAAGGAACGAGACGCGCCTATTTTCGTCGTGAGAGTGAAAGGCTTCAGCGGGAGCTTTCTCAGGCGGATGAACGAAAAGATATGAATAGATCGCGCGAGTTATTGTCTGAAAAGAGAGATTTAGTGCGATTGATGAGAGCCTCGGAAGGTTCTGCAACCGAACTTTTAGAAGTGTGATTGACGGAAAGGGATTTAGATTTATGGCATTAAAGAAAAAAGCAGTTGGAAAAACGAGAGCGTTGAAGGCAATGAAGAAGCCACAGTCTAAGGTTGTTGAAACCAAGAAGATTGAGGGCTCGAAAATTGTCTCCAAGAAGACTGTCAAAGTTGTTGAGGCGAAGGTCGTTGGAAAGGCTTCGGCCGATGTCGACGCCGCGGGTGCTGCAAAAGAGGCTCCTGCGAAAGGACGTCGAAAAAATAAAGACCTCAAAGAGCTCAAGCAATTGATTCATCTTGGAAAAGAAAAAGGTTACCTGACATTTGAAGAAGTAAACGAGGTTCTTCCTGCAGAAGTGACTGCTGAGGGAGAGATCGATGATGTCATGCTCATGCTGGATGAGATGGATATCGAAGTTGTTGATGAGGCTGAAGATTTCAAACCAGCCGCCGCCACTGCGAAGAAGCCGAAGGCAGGCGCTGATGAACATGCGTTTGATGAGGATGAAAAAGAAGATGATGCTCTGAGCAGAAGCAATGATCCCATCCGCATGTATTTGAGAAAAATGGGGCAAGTGTCCCTTTTGACACGAGATGGTGAAGTCGAAATTGCGAAGCGCATCGAAGAGGGAGAGCAAGAAGTTCTGAGTGTTGTCTTGCGCTCTGATTTCGGTATCAAAGAAATTTTGAATCTCGAGGATCGGCTTAAACGAAAAACTATTCGTGTTGGCGATGTGATTCGGGGTTATGACGAAACCGAGCAGGGACAATTTAATGAAAATGTTCAGTGTGAAAGAGTTCTTAAACTGATTGCAAAAGCTCGTCGCAAGTTCACTGATTTGCAAGAGACCTGGGCTGAGGTTCGAACGGCTTCTAAAAAAATTCAAGAAGAGCCGAAAAAGAAAATCGAAAAAATTCGAGATGAAATTTTCGAGATTTTGAAAGAAATTGATCTCAATAGAAAATTCATCAATAAAATTTCCGCTAAGTTAAAAAACTTGGTTGGTCGTGTTGAAAAAAGTCAGCTTCTTGTCACGGCGGTCGAAAAGCGATTTGGATATACTGAAGATGAAATCAAAGATCTCGTTGTCACTCTCGACAAAGGAAAAGAAGATCCTAAGAAAATTGCGGCGAAGCTCAAGATAGAACCAGAAGAACTCGCAGAGTTGATTGAACAATATCGATCAGCTGCAAAGCGTATCGGAATGATCGAGGATGAAGTTCATCTCGAGGCTGGCGAAATTAAGAGAATTCACAAACAAGTTAAAAATGGTGAGTTGAAGGCCGAGCGAGCAAAGAATGAGCTTGTTGAAGCAAACCTTCGATTGGTTGTGAGTATTGCAAAAAAATATACGAACCGCGGCTTGCAGTTCTTGGATCTCATTCAAGAGGGAAATATTGGTTTGATGAAGGCTGTCGATAAGTTCGAGTATCGTCGAGGTTATAAGTTCTCGACCTATGCGACTTGGTGGATTCGTCAGGCGATTACTCGTGCGATTGCAGATCAGGCTCGCACCATTCGTATTCCGGTGCATATGATTGAGACAATCAACAAGTTGATTCGAACTTCTCGACATTTAGTTCAAGAGCTTGGACGAGAACCCACGCCAGAAGAAATTGCTGAGAAGATGGAAATGCCTCTCGCAAAAGTTCGTAAGGTTTTAAAAATTGCCAAAGAGCCGATCTCGCTCGATACGCCGATCGGGGAAGAAGAAGATTCACATTTGGGAGATTTCATTGAAGATATCAATGCAACTTCTCCTACTGAGGCGGTCGTTAATTACAATCTTTCGGCACAAACGAGAAAAGTTTTGGCCACATTGGCTCCTCGTGAAGAGAAAGTTCTTCGTATGAGATTTGGAATTGGCGAGAAGTCTGACCATACTCTTGAAGAAGTAGGCCAGGATTTTGAAGTGACTCGTGAGCGTATTCGTCAAATTGAGGCAAAAGCGCTGCGAAAACTTCGACATCCCTCGAGAGCAAAGAAGCTTAAATCATTTATCGATAGCTTGTAATCAAGCCAAGAATTTTGAGGAGTCCGAGGGCTATATAGCTTCGGACTCTTTGCGATAGTTTTCGTTGCTTCAGTTTTGTTGCAGTTATTTGAATCGTGCCGGTTTCAATTTCTTGGTTCATCACCGACACGATTGCATTTCCGATGGTCAAGGACTTCAAGATAATATTGGCTTCCAGATTGAGAAATAGGCTGAAGAGATCCAGGTTGGCCGATCCAACTGTGACCCAGTCACCGTCGATCACAGCCACTTTCGCGTGGAGTATTTTCTTTTCATACTCATAGACTTGAATGCCGTGTGACACAAACTCATCATAAAGGGCTCGGGTAGCCCATCGGACAATAGGATGATCTGTTCTGCCCTGAAGAAGCAGCCGCACTTGAATTCCGCGCCCTGTTGCCTGAATAAGGGCGTTCCGAAAACGGAGGCCAGGCACAAAGTAGGCGTTCGCGATATCAATACTTTTTTTTGCTCGAGACATGGTCGAGAGATAGGCATTCTCAATCTTTCGTCGATGTCGGAAGTTGTCTCTCACAACGAAATCCGCCTTCACATCGTCTCTTTGTATTTTTGGAAATTTTTTGGACTCTGGAAATTTCGTCAATTCTTTGAAATATTCGATCCATCTTTTTTTAAGACGCAAGAAGAATAGCTTCATGAATCTATGGATTCGTAAACAGATCGGTCCGCGGATGAGGAGTGTAAAATCTAACTCCTGAAATTGATCGTCGCTGATATTCATTCCGCCGATAAATGCTTCGTGCGAGTCGATCGTCACAATTTTGCGATGCAGACGACGAAAAATACGCCCACCAAGCTTGAATATTTTTTGTGGCGGCCGAAAGATATGGACTCGTGCTCTTAATTTCTTCAGTTCTCGGATCCAGACCTCTGGAAAATCTCTCGATCCAACGCCATCAATGACAATATGAACTTTGATGCCCCTTGAAGCAGCGTCCATTAGAGCCGCAAATATTCTCGACCCAGCGCGATCTGGTTTAAAAATATATGTTTCAAGAAAAATCTCTCGCTGTGCGACGCTGATACTTTTTTCCAATTGAGAGAAGAATAATTTGGCGTCGGATATCAATTCAAAAGAATTATTATCTGACCACTTTGTCATTGAATATTTTCTTTCAAAAATTCGATAGTCGCGGTCATTGGCAAGTGATCTGATAGAGCGGACCAAGGTTTTCCTGCAAGAACGGAAGCCGAAAGAGTCTTGAAGCATCTCGTATAGATGCGATCCAATCTGAGTATTGGGAGAGGCCCCGGAAAGGTTCGTGCTAATTTTCCATGGACGACGCAGTGGCTTTCGTCGAGTCCAAGCGGTGTTGCGAGATGATCTTGAGCCGTATGTGACCAGTCATTCATATCCCCCGCCAATATCAGGGGAGCTCCTATCGGAACATTCACTTCGATATGTTGCGTAAGGATTTTGAATTGCTGTTTTCGATGCATGCTGAGAAGGCCGAGATGCACACAGATACAATGGACCAGCCCAAATTCTGGAATCAGTATTTCAGCGTATAGAAATCCTCGCTGTTCTAGAGCATATGTTGAAAGATTGACGTGATCATATTTTGTAATGGGAAAACGAGAAAGAATGGCGTTACCGTGATCGCCGTCGCTGTAGACAGCGTTTTTTGCATAGGCGAAATCGGACCATATTGAATCAGCAAGGTATTCGTATTGTGACGGTTGTTCTTGGTGCACCTTTGCAGGGGCCTTTCCGTGGTTATTGCCAAGTACTTCCTGCAGGAAGACGATGTCCGGATTTTCCGCGCGAAGAGCATCTCGGATCTGTGGCAAAATGTATTTTGTGTTCAGGGCCGAAAAACCTTTATGGAGATTAAGAGTCAGAATTTTCATCAATACCTTCCATCTTAGGTGGAGATACCTTCTAAAGAAATATGAATTAGAATTTCTAGCGCGATCCTGTAACCGGTTACAATGATTAGGTCTTTATCAGCTTTTGGATAGCAGTTTGAATAGCTCAACAGCTTGCTGATAGTGGTCGAAATCGGCGTGGAATCAATTCAGCTTCGTCTTGCAAAGGAGTGGATGTCGGGCTAGATGGGGCTCATGAAATCGCTGTGCGCCTGGGTAGCTTCTGTTTGCCATTTGTGGTGTTTCGGATTTTTAGAAGCAAGTGGGGCAACTCCAGCATCGAGTAGTTTGGGTCCAAGTTTTGAGAAGGCGTTGCCCACTTTGTTGCAGGAAGGCGGACGGTCTGCTTTTTCACAATGTCATCAGGCTCTGACAACCCTTGGCTTTGCACCAGCGCTTATTGATTTTAAGCTGATACCAATGAAGGATTCTCCCATGCGCTTCGATGCGCAGTGGCAGGCGGTTCTCAGATACTCCAAAGGTCGCGGTCAGAAGAAAGAGACTGTGAGAGTCGAGACTTCTGGGTATATCGGCAAGGTAACAGAGGATCCTGTCGATGGAATTTTCAGCCCGAATATTTTTGAACTAACGACGGTCGATGCGATTCATCTCGGTGTCCAGAATGGAAAGATCTCTCTTCAAGACATGGGCGCTTTGACCTCGGGATATTCTAAGATCCACGAGGTACGCTGGGGAAGATTCGATCAGATAATTAAACCGGTTGAAGCAAAAGCGACGCTCAAGCGAACAGCATGGTACAGACATGTTAGAGCAGTTCGAAAGGAATTGACGGCTCTATTTGGGGTTTCACAGAGTTCTCGTAGTATTCGAATTGTAGAGTTCGATCCGTTTGAGAACCGAATAGGCACAGACTACCCGTTTCAAATTGAGGTTGATGTAGCCACTCGCTCGGATGCGCTTCGGAAGGAACAGATTTATGGGATATTCAAGAGTGTTCGTGTTCATTTCCGATATTTCGATGATGATCTTGTCGATCGAACTCAGGTTGATGAAAGCAGTACAGCAGGTCTTGCCGAGCATCTGAATGAAATCATGTCGGGGGTCGGACTGCATCCTGCCGAGCCCATGCCAGTGGCAGGGGCAAGTTTGAGCTGGATCGTTTCGTCATCTGCGATCGATTTCTCGAAACTGGATTCAAGTCTCCAAGCCGACATTCGTTTTCTCATTGACCGTGATGCCCTCGCAGCAGGTAATGCCAAGAATTCGAAGAAGAGAGTAAGGCTGCAGTTAGATATGGGTTCAGGAAGTTTTTCGATGCCAACGGATTGGTCGTCTTTCTTTTCAGTATTGATAACCGTAAAGGATTCGTCTGATTTTAAAACGCTTGGTCTCGAAATGTCGTCTCGGGTTCGTGAAAAGAGGGAAAAGACCATTCAGACTCTACTCACTCTTAGACGGATTTCTGAACTTGCGGCTGATGATCGCGTGACCTCAATCTATGTTTTTAGGGCTGGTAATCATTCCGAATGAGTGGGATTCATCAGCCCACCGCCCCCACTTCACAGGGGATCCAGATCACGGTGATTTTCCCTTTCCAGAATTTGTGTATGAGTGACACCCGACGAAATATTATCAATTTCAGCAAAAATTTTTCGTCAGTAAGCTCCCTTTAATTACATTCGGGCTTGTTATAATTATGGATTCGAACCGGTAATCTGATTTGCCCACCGAAGTTGTATTGCTCTTCCAGGCCCACCGTTTCATCGCAGGTGGTCATATCGCGAATAGAAAATTGGAACCGGTACTTGAAAGGGACCTTCGCAGATCCAACGTCGCTAACGCCGATTTGACCGACGCCGCTTCGAGAGACAATCTTCATTCCGAAGCCGTTGGTGCCCTGAGAATTTTTGGGACGAGCCGGCTCAAATTAAAGGTTACCAAGGCCCCAAAGGACCTTTCATAATCACC
>CAZVFP010000015.1:0-70382 GCA_964626465.1 uncultured Bacteriovoracaceae bacterium
GTTGGCTGAATGGGCGCTTAAAGGACCCTAGGATGGAGATCACTTCTTCGTTGGGAAGGAGAATTTAAGACCCGATCACTACAGATCAACGACCAGCTAGGCTGCCCGTTCAGCTAGCGGATCCGCTACATTAACGCCTTCGGTATAAATAGTTTCCGGATCCACATCCAAACAATTAGACTCGTCAAAATTACCACCGATGTCCCAAGCAAGCGTGCCATTGATAACCGTACATTTACCCAAAAAATCTTCGATCTTAGAGATTTTTTTAAAAACGCCTTTATTAAGCAGCGGATTCATATCAAAAAGTTTGATCTTTCCGTCCGCAAAATAGACGTAAACTTTGAAATCCAGCGTAGCCTTAACTTGTACAACTTGATGACGCATAAAACTTATCGAAGTGGTTCGATCTTAGCTATTTTACCATGTTCTTTGGCTGATGCCCAATTACGCATCAATTCGTCCTTATGGATCTCAGCCCAAGCTAAAACGAGCTTGAGCTGCCTCGAAGGTAATTCCCCTTTAATGACTGCAATTTCATCAATAGAAATATATGCTTCAAATTCTCCATATTGAGCATGAAAATGCGCGGGAAAATGATCTGCCCAATACATCAAAATTTTTATTCCAAAAAATTCACTAATGACCGGCATAGTTGTGACGATTCCTCCTGGCGGGCTGGCTCATTCACCGAAAAAAATGGCGTCCCCTGGGGGATTCGAACCCCCGTTACCTCCGTGAAAGGGAGATGTCCTGGACCGGGCTAGACGAAGGGGACAAATTTCGCCCAAGCTAACTAATCAATTCAGAAAAATATACTATCTTTTACTGAAATATTTGAATTGATATCGCCCCATAATATTGGGCTTATATCCCTCCACATTGGGCCGCAACATACTAAACCAGACATAATGGTAAATCGGAATAAACGGCATTTCATCCAGCACAAGATTCTCAGCTTGTGCCAAAATCCCATGCCGCTTCTTCTGATCCTTAATCCCACCAGCCTGACCCAACAACTGATCAAACCTTCGATTGCCCCAGCCGGTATAGTTGAGACTACTTTTCGAACCAAAGATTTCCAAAATTGAAATTGGATCAGGGATATCCCCAACCCACGTTTGACGAGAAATATCAAACTGTCTAGCTTCTTGCGCCTTAAGAAAAACTTTCCACTCCATATTCTGCAACTGGATCTCGATCCCGAGATTTTTTTTCCACATCTGCTGAATGGCTTGGGCAATTCGATGATGAGACTCATCCGTATTGTAGACGTAGGTCACTTTCGGAAAGCCTTTGCCACCCGGATATCCCGCTTCCGCCAACAGCTCGCGCGCCATTTCGATTTGCTTATCAAACGGCGGCCGCGCGACTAAGTCTGGTTTATAATTTTTGATCCCCTCAGGCACCAGTCTGTAGGTTGGAATCTGACCACCTCTCATAATCTTATCGGTAATCTCAGCTCGATGAATTGCAAGCGACAAAGCCTTTCGCACACGCACATCTTTAAAAGGCTTGTGCTCGGTATTGAAAATGATCGTATAAGTCCCATAGGCGTTATCCATCTTAAACTCTGGATCGCTTCTCAGCGATGGCACCATCGAACTTGAAAACGTATTCTCCCCAGTCCAGTCAATTTGCTTCGTTCGATAAAGATTTAATGTTGCCGACTGATCATTCAATGCAAGTGCTACAACCGTGGGAATTTTTACATGCGCCGCCTCTCGAAAAAACGGATTTTTCTGCAGTATAATTTTCTTATTCACTTCCCAGCTTTTCAATCCATAAGGGCCATTGACGATGAAATTTTTTGGATCGCTCCACCTTGCATCAGCGGCATACATCGACGGATGAACAACAGCAAATGCAGGCAGCGCTAAGTAGTCTTTGAATTGCACACACGGCGCTAGCAATTTGATCTCAAGAATATGGGAGGGCTTAATTTTAATCCCCACTCTCTCTTCAAAAACCTTTCTATCTGACGCCGCATAGTTTTTTGAATATTCCAGAGCTCCTTCAATATTATCTGTATAAAAAGACAGAAACGGCGACGAAACATCGGGCCTCATCGCTCTCAAAAAAGATTCTCGGATTTGATCAATGGTGATCTCTTCTCCATTTGACCATTTGAAACCTCTGCGTATTTTGAAACTGTATCTCAGGCCATCCTTAGAAATTTCAGGCAATTCTGCGAGGGCGGGAACTAATTTCTCATAGTTAGCATCCTTTCCGACGAGGCCTTCGAACATCTGCAACGAAAGTAACGCATCTCTCTGCGCAGACAACCGGTGAGGATCTAAACTTTCCGGCTCAACACCGTTATTAAAAACAAACTCATCCGCAGGGACGACAGCCACCATAAAAAACATAAAAACTGATGAAAAAATCATACCTTAAGGCTATCTCGGCTCACATCACAGAACAAGCTCCTTCCACACTTGTGACCAAGTGATGCGGCTGATAGAAATATTTCATGAAATCTCCCAGTGAAATTCGAGACCCCATTCACGGACCCATTGCCGTCAGCCATCCTGAACTATCGATCATCGACTCGCCATATGTTCAGCGGTTACGCGGAATCAAACAAACCGGTTTTGCTGAACTTGCGTTTCCTGGCTCCACTCATAATCGATATTCACACTCGTTGGGAGCTTTTCACCTCGCTGGGAGAGTGTTCGATCAAATATTTTCAGAATACGAATGGGCTGACCGCGCGGAGAGAGAACGATTTCGGACCTATCTTCGAATGGCCGCACTTCTACACGACATCGGTCATGGGCCGCTATCGCATGCGATTGAACAGGCGATGCCTCTCAAAAAAGATGTCGTGGGCACTGGTGATGGACAAGCCAGTCATGAGGACTATACCGAAGTGATTATTCTGAAATCGTCTCTGACCCAGCTCTTAGAGACAACTTTTGGGAAAGAAAGCCCTCTTGCAATTGCTAGCCTCATACGAAATCAAAATCGATTTCCAAAATTGTTCATGGCGGGCAGACATCGACAAAAGAGTTTGTTTCCACTTCTTTCTTCACTGATCTCTGGAGAAATAGATGTAGATCGCATGGATTATATGGAACGCGACAGCATGTTCTGCGGAATTTCTTACGGAAATTTTGATCGAGACTGGATATTTTCTAACCTGACGACCATTGAAGAAAACGACCAGCTTTTTTTAGCATTAGATTCAAGAGCCATCTACGCTTTCGAAGATTTTCTTCTCTCTCGATATCATATGTATCTGATGGTTTATCTTCACCATAAGTCTGTGATTTACGATGAGATGCTCTATCAGTTTTTGTTATCTGATACAGAGGGAACAAAACTTCCTTCGTCTGTAGAGGATTACCTCCAAGTTGATGATCACTGGCTCTGGTCGAGACTTCGACGATCCAAAAATCCTTGGGCTCAAAGAATTATGCAACAACGGCCCTATCGTATGCTGTTAGAGTTGCATTCCGATCAAAATGACGAGATCAAAAGCCATGCGGATGACTTGGAGCAGAAACTTCGAACTGCGCATATCGGATATTTCAGATCCTCATCCTCAGGCCTTCTCAGCAAATATCACTCGGCTCCGACGGAGAATAAAAATCAGATTTATGTGATTTACCGAGACTCCCGTTTCACTTCATCCTCAAATCCAGGTGTCGCAAAGGAGCCTCTCGAAAAAGCCACAGATCTCTTCAATCGCTACAAAAACAAGCGAATTATTGACCGGATATTTGCAGAAACAACTTTGGATTCGTAGGCGTTATTTAACGGATGTTTTTTCAAACTCTTGCACTGTCACTGTTTCTTTCATCGGTTGAATCCGATCTACTTTATTTAAGTGGAATTCGATCTCATCAGTCTGAAGAGGCGGGCCTGAACGAAATCGCTGAATTCTTGAGAAATCGACTTGCACCGCGCGGTTTCGAAGTGAGCTGGGATTATCCCACTCGTTCGTTCACTGCTGAACGCAGAGGTGCCAGCTCCAGATTCACGGCCTTGTTGGTTGGACATATCGACACGGCGTATGGGCCATCGGTTCAGCTTGCTCAGCCAGAATTCATCCCGCGAGATCCAGACAAACCCCGAACAACCCCAGCCATTCGAGGCCCGGGCACTCTTGATGCGAAGGTGGGAGTTTTGCAACTGCTTTCAGTACTCGAAAGGCTTGAACATTCTGCTATTTCAGAGGCTGTGCACTGGAAGATCTTTCTTCAAGCCGATGAAGAGATTTTTTCACAGTATTCGCGCAAAAGCCTCATACGATTCTCAAACGGTGCTGATCTTTGCCTGGTTTTCGAATTTGCATGGTACGAACCTGACAACGATCAGTACATGATTCCAGTTCAGGTGGGCGGAAATATGTCAGTTACATTTAACATCGAACGGCAAACAAACCACTCTGGAGTTTCCGTAGAACTCGGACGAAATGCCAACGACATTGCCGCTGAGGTTATAGCAGATTTTGCGAGTCTACGAAAATCGGGCATCTCCGTTCGCATTTCAAATATGCACAGCCAAGATCTTCTTGGCGGAAAATCAACTTTAACTGTGCGCTTAAGATATTCCTCCATCAATGAACGAGCTAAAATCAGACGCCGACTCCTCAGATTGAAACAGAGATATTCGGCAGAGGCGCGGATATTTGACTACAAGATTTCTGATATCTGGCAACCTCACCAACTCCATATTCCTGAAGATCTCCTTCTCACACATCGTGAAACAGCCGTCGAACTGGGTTTTAAAACTCCCATCGAAAAATTAACAAGAACTCACGATGCAGCATCATTTATTTCACGACGAGGCGTTCCCGTTTTAACTTCCATCGGGCTTCCAGGCCAGGGATCGCACAGTGCAGATGAAATCGTCTATCTTGGCGATTTTTCGCGTCGCACCGATTTGGCCTGTGGAGTCATTCTGAAGATGCTAGCCAAGACTTAGCTAAAACGCGATAATACCCTCTCATGTTTCGACTGCAAAATCAGCTCTCCGGAAGATCTCGATACGGAAGCAAAGCGGGATTTTCTTTGATCGAACTATTATGCGTGGTGGGGATTCTGGGAGTTCTCTCAAGTTTTGCGCTGCCCCTTTATACCCAAATGCAAATTCGAGCGAAGCAAACTGAAGCTCCAGAAATGATCCAAAAAATCGTGAACGCTGAATTAGAATTTTGGATGAGACCACGAGCAGATGCTAGCGGAAATCAACTCAGCCCCTGCTTCTTATTTGTGGTTAGCTCTTCAACCGGGTATCGGCGCGAACCGTTCTTGAATCCACCACCCTTGCCACAGGTATCCCAAAACATGATTACGCTTGGGATAAATGCGAGCTCTGATGTCTATTTCACCTATTCGGCAAGCCCCTGGCAGGGCGTCTACCCGAATAATCCCGGAGTCTGCGGAACTCCGACATCCGTTGCTACAGCCCCAGCCCCGGGGGACGTACTTCAAGTGCTTGCGGGTGCAGACCTGGATCGTGACGGCACCAGAACGATATTGGGAAAAATCGAGAAATTGGGCATCGATTCCGCATATGCAGATTGCTATGAAACAGACGAATCATTTTATGCGAGGAATATTTCTGTCAGCTCTTCAGGGAATATTTCAGCAACCCCCTTACAAATACTCACTCAACCTGGGACCATCTGTACGTTATGAGCGAGAAAAAACTAAAAATTGATCCTCGTAATCTTCCAGACACTCTGAAAAAGCATATCCCCACCAATCATCCCATCGAAGTCACCGTTCGAGACATCGACAATCATATTAAGTTAGCGCCAGCACCGGCAGTTTTCGTCCCATTTTCACTTCTGTTTCTGTTCTCGCTTGTTGTCATCTTTCGAAGACGATTTAAATCGGATGACTCGGCCGACAACAAAAATCGGGAAAAGATTTCTGACGGACCACCTCCAGATTTCAAAGTGATGTCATCCGAAACAGTGATTGCTCCAGAATTTCTTATCCCATCAAAGATTAGTCAACTAGCTACCCCAGATCCCTATATCACGAAGGCCGGAGCAGAGAATAAAAAACAACTATTTACGACTGTGATCACCAAAATTGAAACAGCGGTTTCAAACAATACGACGCCTTCCGAATCCAGCGCGACGCCCGCCACAAACCCGCCTGAAGAAATCCCTCAGCAAGTGAAAGAAATTGAGAAACTAATTGCCGGACCGTCAACAGCACCAATTGATCTGAAGATAACGGGCAGTGGCGATCAAAAAAGCACTGCACTTTCAATCGATGCTGATCTTTTTATGTTCGATACCGAGGGTGATCGAGAAAAAGAATGACCCGGCTTGCTATATTTGCAAATGACTGCGCGGATCAAGCTGCTTAACCGATTCTAGAATTTCTAAAATTTGAGCTTTGTGAGACGAAGATAGCTCTGGCATATGGATCTGCATCACAACGAAAAGATCCCCAGTTTTTTTCTTCGTCGCATTATGAACGCCCTTTCCTTTAAGCTTCATTCGCAGACCACTAGAAATATTTTCGGGGATCTTAAGATCAACGACACCGGTGGGCGTCGGCACGGGAATTTTTCCGCCGCTCATTGCTTCTTTCAATGTAATCGGCACAACCAATTCAAGATCATCACCGATTCGTTTGAAAAATGGATGCGAATCCACTTGGCAAACTAAATACAGATCTCCGCCATTTTGGCCTTTTCTCGGCAGTCTGATTTTGGATCCTGTTTCAACACCCTGAGGAATCGAAACATCAACAATCGAAGAGCCTAACGAAACCGATTTTTTAACCCCTTGAAGGCTCTCCAAAAAATTCAAGTGCAGTTCCATTTCTAAATCTTTTTTTCGCGGTTGGCCTCGAGAACCAAATGCGCCGCCCATCATGATATCGCCAAGAATATCTCCCAAGTCGAAACCAAAATCCCCCATATGACTGAAGTCATATCCCTCGTTGGTTCGAGAACTCTTCCACGCACGATCAAAGTCAGCACCGAAAGGATTGCTTCCATAGCTGTCATATTTAGATCGCTTCTCTGAATCGCTTAAGACCGCATATGCTTCGGAAATTTCTTTGAATTTCTGCTCAGCCTCTGAGTTATTCGGATTCAAATCGGGATGATATTGCCGGGCCAATTTCTTATAGGCCTTCTTGATCTCCGCAATATCAGAGGTTTTCGAAACCCCAAGAATCTCGTAATAATTCTTCTTTGAAGCCATAAAATTTAAATGATGATTTTGAGCGGCTCCAGATTTTCAACTTCAGAAATAAAGGGCCGGATTCGCGCCGTGATTTCAGTGAGGGCCTTGCCCGCTGGGGTTTCAGAGAAGTCCAGCATAAATGGACGGCCTTCATCCGACATTTTTCGAATCCGCGCATCGATCGGTATATCCCCGAGATACGTGATGTTCTGCTCACGACAGAATTTCTTAACACCGCCACGATCGAATATTTCTTCAACATGACCGCACGACACACATTCGTGATGACTCATGTTCTCGACAATGCCAATCACTGGCACCTTTACTTGATGGAACATTGAAACGCTCTTATGCACATCTGCAAGAGATACTCGCGATGGCATACTGACCATCACCGCTCCAGTTATTGGCAAAGTCTGACTCAATGATAAAGGAGCATCCCCCGTGCCGGGCGGCAAATCGATGACCAAAATATCCAAACGCCCCCAATTCACGTCATTAAAAAATTGCTGAATCAGTTTATGAATCATTGGCCCGCGCCAAATAATGCCCTGCCCAGCTTCAACAAAAAAACCAGCGGACATCACCTTTAGTCCAAAGGCTTCGAGCGGTTGAACTTTTCCATCGAGCATCATGGGTTTTCGACCTTCAAGCCCAAGCATCGTTGGAATGCTTGGCCCATAGATATCGCAATCTAGAATTCCAACTGAATAGCCCAGATTCTGAAGACTCACTGCAAGATTAACAGTGACCGCTGACTTACCGACTCCACCTTTACCTGAGCCAACGGCTAAAATTGTGCCAATTTGCGGTTTTGACTTTTCTTTTTCTTCCGACTTCTTCGCAAATGAAATGGCAATCTGAAGGCCGGCATCGAGACCATGCAAGACTTTCTCAATTTGATACTGCAGGGATTTTTCAAAAACAGGATTGGACTCTGCTAAAGTCACTTCCACAAAAATCGATTTCTCTTGAACTTCAACCTTCGTTAGAAGTGAGCCTGAAACGATATCGGATTTTGATCCTGGAATTTTACAGCTGCGAAGAGTTTCGAAAATTTGATCTTTTGTAAGCGCCATCTGAGACTCCTATTCTCGGATCTCGATACTAGCCCCTATTCAAGAGAGTTAACAACAACGGATCAGTTGGACTTTCTTCATGATGGTCACATGACTGACAAGAATTTAAACTTGGCTTTGATTCACACTGACGACATGAATGCAGAAAGTTAACCATGCCCTTCAACTCTGCCTGCAATCGATCAAGCCTTTTTTGAAGCTCCGAGATCTCACTTAATTTATTTTCGACCAATGTCATTGTTTCTGCTGAGGCCTCGCCACCAGAAAGTTTTTGACCCCAAGATTCAAAAAGAGCCTTAATTTCGAAGAGCGTAAAACCCGCAGATTTGAGCTCATCAATGAAATTGAGTCTCCGAATCGCCGCTTCCGAATATAAACGTTGGCCAGATTCATTACGGATAGGCTCTAAAAGATTCAGCTCTTCATAGTAGCGAAGAGTCCGCGTTGTCGCGTTCACCAACTTCGCCAGTTCGCCGATTTTATAGGCCTTCATCAGAGTTAACGTAAACGTTAAAAATAGAGGTTGTCAACGAAGCCTTTACCCATCCGATGGCCAAACCTTGATTCTCTGAGCATTACGTAACTGATTGAAAACAAAGCGGTCTACGATTCGAGCCCCCCCAGAAACGTCATACTGTGAGGTCTTCATTCCATCGCCGTAGGTGCCCGTTTTAGAAACAATTTGAAGGGACATATCCCTGACGTCACTCAGGAATCGAAGCAACCCAAACAACGCATCCTGACTTAAAGCTCCAGACATTCTCAATCTCTGGCAGTTTTGAAAGACTTGTGTGAGCACCATTGCAACCGGCAATACACGCGATTGGAATGTCCACGAATCTTGTTTGGCTGCCATCATCAAGAGTCGATCTGCCAGGGTTCTCGACAATCCGCCATCTTGCACAACTGCCGCGAGCAACTCAAGACTGTGATTGCGATCACCTCTTTCGACTGCATCATCGAGTCGGAAAATGAGTCGATCCTTCGAAATATTTTTCGATGCTCCATCAAGTATCTGAGTCCCCGTCGGGCGCTTCATATCGCGAACTGGCAAATGGCTTAAAGTCTCGACCAGCTCTTCAATACTCACCGACAACCAAGCCGCATCTTCCGTTGGGCAAAGTCGATGTGCTCCTAAAATAGAGTCAGCCCATATCAAGCTTTCGGTAAATCGAAGCCACTGCTCGGAGTTCATCAAAAATAATGCGCGGCCTCTCAATGCATTCAAAGCATAAAAGAGTTGCTCGTATGTCGCTCCTGATTGTCCAAGCTGATTTGCAAACTCCCAAACTGATTCAGATGATTGCGTCGAAGCTCTTTTCCAAAGCTCTTCACTCCACTCTGACTTCCATTCAACTGGCTGAACGCCGGCTTTGAAGCTTCCACCAGCAGCGCGTATCAGGCCATTTCGAACAAAGGTCTGAGTCGGATGAACATCCCAAAAACGATCAAAGGGTTTTCGTAAAATCGTGCTCGAAGATTTCCAACCACCCGCGAGATCTACTTCCAATGATTTTTCGAGCATTGAGAAATGTAGCATCGAATTACTTTCAAGCGATTCTTTCAACAAAATCGAAATTGCTTGTGATCTTGTCGTTCGATTCTCCAATAGAAACAGCAGTGAAGTCCAAGCTCTCTCTTTTGGCTCAACACGGCGAGTTTCTTTTCGCATGAGTTTTCTAAAATCATCCAAAGTACACGCCTCGCTACGCACTTCTGTCTGCGAAATCGGTCTCACCACTTTCTGACCGTTGCCTCTATGAATCGAAATTCCGAACAAAGCATTTGCAATGGGCAACCAATGATAGTTGTCACGCATCGCACTGGCTGCTTGATAAGAATAGAAAAGATGCGCAAGGGCCCGATCAAGGTCGTCACTCCAAGCGGGACTCGCGTTTACCTCTCTCAACGCGGCGTTCATTACCATCCTAGGCTCGACACCTCTATCCCATAAATAGATGAGGTTCGTAAAAAACTCTCGATCGTAATAAGGATCCAGAATCATCGTAATTTTTTGTTGAAGCGCTTGGGTTTCCATAGATACTCCTTGTTACTTAGTGATGAATCCTGGCTCAGTTAAATTTTTTCCAAAATATTTTTTCACATCATCGGCATTGAGATACCCCAGCTCTAGGGCGACTTCCGTAATATTTTTCTTCTCTTTCATAGCTTTCTTCACAACTGCAGCTGCCTTTTCATATCCAACGACCGTATTCAAAGCTGTGGCGAGCCCCATGCTTTCATTAAAATATTTTGAGCAGACGGCTTCGTTCGCGCTAATACCCGAAAAACAAAATCGGTTGCAGGTCGACAACCCATTCTTCAACACTTTCATGCTGAACAATGTATTAAAAATGATTACAGGCATCATCACGTTCAACTGAAGCTGCCCCGCCTGCGCTGAATAACTGACGGTGGTATCGTTTCCAATCACCTGAAAACAAACCATGTTTAGCATTTCAAGCATCGATGGATTTACTTTTCCAGGCATAATCGAAGACCCCGGTTGAACGGCAGGCAGCAAAACTTCATTGAAACCGGTGGTTGGACCAGAGCTGAGCAGACGTAAATCGTTGGCAATCTTCGTCACCGTAATCGCAATATTGCGCAGCGCCGCTGAATAAAAAGCATGGTCAGACATATTCTGAGAGAGCTCGACCAAATTCTTACCCCGCTTCAATGGCAAATTGGTCAATTTTGAAAGCTCCTGAGCCATTCGTTCCGCATAATCGGGATGTGAGTTCATGCCTGTTCCGGCAGCTGTGCCCCCGATATTGAGAAAACATAATTCCTCTGAGGCTGATTTCAATCGCGCAATATCTTTCTCGAGAGAATCTGCAAATGCACGAAACTCTTGGCCCAGACGAATCGGAACTGCATCTTGCAAGTGAGTTCTTGCAGAAGTCAAAATACCATCAAGCTCCCGCGATTTTTTTCTGAAAATTTCAATTGTCTTTTCAATCTCTTGGACGAGCGATGCATGCTCTAGCAAGGTGCTAATCTTCATGGCTGTCGGAAAGCTGTCATTCGTCGATTGAGCTCGATTCACATCGTCATTCGGATGCACAAAATCGTAAACGCCGATTTTTTTTCCTGCGATTTCAGCTGCAAGATTCGCGAGCACTTCGTTGACATTCATATTAAACGACGTCCCTGCTCCGGCTTGAAAAACATCGATCACGAACTGTTCGAAATATTTGCCGTCTTTTAGAATTAAGTCGGACGCCTTTATGATCGCGTCGGACTTCGCCGAATCAAACATTCCTAATTCAGCGTTCACCTTTGCCGCTGCACGCTTGATCATGACGAAGGAGCGTATGAATACTTCTGGCTCTTTCCATCCTGAAATTTGCCAGTTATCTAGACCCCGTTGGGTTTGTGCCCCGTAGTATGCCGAAGTCGGAACTTTAACATCACCTAAAGAATCGTGTTCTGATCGAAATGCGTCTGCCATACCGAGAGATTAAGAAAAACATCGAAAAGGCTCAATGGTTTAAGGGATTTATTTAACGATGGGAGGCGATCGAACAGGGCTAGACTAGATCGAAAATCGGGCTCACAATGGCCTTATGAATCTGGACATTGCATATCGAGAAATGGGTGGAACAGAGGCAATCAAAAACCATATTGAGCAGAGAGCTGCCAAATTGGATAAATTTCTGGAGGTGGATGAACGAGTGCGAGTTGTCGTTGGCACAGATGCCCACGGCAAAATTCATTTCGCAGAGGTTTATTGGCACGACAATGTAAATAAAAAGGATTTTTTTGCGAGAAAAGAGGGAGATCACCTCTATACTCAGATCGATGAAGTTTTCGACATCATTCAGGGCCAAATTCAGAAACAACACGATAAATTTGTGACAGCCCGGCAGAAAACTCCGCTTAAGAAATCTTCGAGAATTTAAACTTCAGCACAATGATCGTCAGGCAGAGTGCGAGCGTCACGATATTTGCGATGATGATCGGCAGATCGTGCTGAAAAATTCCGTAGAGTAACCAGCAAAAGACTCCCGTGCTGAAGGTGAGAAACATACCCATCGAAAGGTCTTGAGCAGATTTCGACTTCCAGATTTTAATCACCTGCGGAACAAACGAGATTGTCGTCAATGTGCCAGCTACGATTCCAAGAAAGAGCAGAGCCATACAAATTCCTAGAGAATATTTGAAGCTAACTCAGCCAGTGCTGATCGCTCACCCTTTGTTAAAACGACGTGGGCTGCTAATCCTTGATCCTTAAATCTATCGGCCACATATGTGATCGCATTGTTAGAAGCATCAATATAGGGATTATCAATTTGGTAAGGATCTCCAGTAAGCACGACTTTTGTTCCTTCACCAGCACGCGTAATGATCGTTTTAATTTCGTGCGGAGTGAGATTCTGAGCCTCGTCAACCACCAACCATTGATTGGGAATTGTACGACCTCGAATATATGTTAAGGCTTCAATTTCAACTTCACCAAAATCCATGATCGTTTTGTATGATACACGTCGATCGCGGCCAGAAGATTTTGAAGACAGCAGAAACTCGAAATTGTCATAGATCGGCTGCATCCATGGCCGGAGCTTTTCTTCTAACTCGCCTGGCAACGCTCCCAAATCTCGACCTAACGGAAAAATCGATCGCGAAACGAGCATTTTGGTATACGCATTTTCGTCCAGAACTTTTGTAAGGCCTGCGGCAAGCGCCAACATTGTTTTTCCGGTACCTGCTTTGCCGACCAATGTAACGAGAGGAATTTGATCATTCAAAAGCATATCGATTGCAAATCGCTGCTCTTTATTTCGAGGCATCACACCCCAAAGTCCTTTAGGAAGCTCGATGATCGGAACAATTTTTTTCTGCTGATATTCCCAACGTCCAAGCGCTGTATTTTTTTCGTTATCGCGATCTTTCAGCAAAAAATACTCATTTGGGTGAGCATCTTCGAGGCTCTCTAGGCTCAATTCCCTTTTTTTAAAGAAATTTTGAACATCGTCTGAGCTCAGCTTCAATTCTCGCCAGCCCATATAGAGCTCGTCGATGCTCACATCGACGTCTGACTCATAATCTACGGCTGTGATGCCGTAAACATCTGCGCGAACTCTAAAATTAACGTCCTTTGTAACAAGAACGACCTTCTTGTGCTGTTTTGCCAGGTCAATCGCTGCAGCCAGAATCTGAAGGTCCGAGGATCCTTCTGTTTTAAACATCGACTCACTCTCAGCGAGCATATCGCGAGTGAGTATTCTCAACTCACCCTGCACACTTTTTTTGTGCCGAGGGTATATTACATCAACTGCGACTTGGAGTGGGACGCCTTTAGAGAGACTGCCAAACTGGCGAAGTGCATCCAAAAGACGACAAAACTGACGCGCGTTCTTTCCGGTTTCGTTGAGGTCACGTTTAAATTTATCCACTTCCTCAAGAACCTTAATCGGGATCACGACGGTATTATTTCCAAAGACGAAGAGTGCCTCTGGATCGTGGAGTATTACATTTGTATCCAGAACGAAATACTTGCGACCTTCCGTACCGGAGTCTTCCTGATATTTTGAGAGTGTTGTTATATTTGCCAAGAGACTTCCAGATAATCAAATGCCGAGGCTCTCGCGCAATGATTAATTGGAATATCTTTAGGCATCTAGCTCAGAGTGCGACAAGAGAGCCAGCATCATCGCCGAGTTTTTCTATGAGATCCCATTGGGATTCAATGTAATCCAGCTCAAACTTGCGATTGAAATGGGTAAAGACAGATTTAAGAGGCGCTCCGAGAGGAGCGGACTGCTGTGCCCGATACGACAGAATTCTCAACAGGTCGAGCCACAGAGCAAAGGCCTCGGGATCGTCAATAAACGAATCTTTAGCCACCAAATGGCGAACTCTTAATAATAATTCCGTTCTTTCGCCGATCTTATCCTGCGAAACCTGATTCACTCCCATGAAATCCCCCTTACTATACGCAGATAAGATGCAAGATTGGTACCAGCCTAAATCAGCCAAAAAGGCTAATAATGTCGCATTTAGAAGCAATAAAAGTGAGTCATCAGAGTCGCGGTTGGAGGCCACGGAGGTACCAGGGGTACCTGGTACCGACATAAAGAAAAAAAAAAGCCCGGGAACAAGTCCCGGGCTTTTGAATTTAAAAGGCTTAATAGGCCAATTAATACATGTCTCCGCCACCCATTCCATGAGCGCCCATACCACCAGCAGCTGCCGGGGCTTTCTTCTCAGGTTTTTCGGCGATCATCGCTTCAGAGGTCAACAACAACGAAGCTACCGACGCTGCATTTTGAAGTGCAGTACGCGATACCTTGGTTGGGTCAATCACACCAGCTTTGATTAAATCCTCATATTCTTCGGATGCGGCATTGAACCCAAAGGCTCCCTTTTCATTGCGAACCTTGTCCACAACGATGGATCCATCAACACCAGCATTCTGAGAAATCATACGTAGCGGCTCTTCCAACGCTCGTCGTACGATTCTCACTCCGAATGTCAATTCCTCAGCCACTTTCAGCTTATCAATCGCTGGAATAGCGCGGATATAAGCCACGCCACCGCCAGGGACAATGCCTTCTTCAACAGCCGCGCGCGTTGCATTCAATGCATCTTCCACACGAGCTTTCTTTTCTTTCATTTCTGTTTCTGTTGCAGCACCAACGTTAATCACTGCTACGCCACCGGCCAATTTTGCCAGTCGCTCTTGCAGCTTTTCACGATCATAATCTGAAGTCGTGTTCTCGATTTCCGCACGAATTCTCTTGATACGACCTTCAACAGCGCCTTTCTTACCAGCACCTTCCACAATCGTCGTATTGTCCTTATCTACCACAATTCGCTTTGCAGAACCCAAACGATCCAACGTTACGCTCTCAAGACGGCCGCCCGTTTCATCCGTGATCACTTCCGTGCCACAAAGAACCGCGATATCTTCAAGCATCGCCTTACGACGATCTCCAAAACCAGGAGCCTTGACTGCACAGGTTTTCAGGGTCTTGCGCAGATTATTCACAACCAAGGTTGCAAGGGCCTCGCCTTCAACATCTTCTGCAATAATCAAAAGAGGACGACCCGATTGAGCCACTTTCTCAAGTACAGGGATCATATCTTTGAGATTGGAGATCTTCTTCTCATGAACAAGAACTAACGCATTCTCAAGTGCTGCTTCCATTCTCTCTGGATCAGTAATGAAGTATGGAGAGAGATATCCACGATCAAACTGCATTCCCTCTACAACTTCCAAAGTTGTTTCCATCGATTTTGCTTCTTCAACAGTGATCACACCTTCTTTGCCGACTTTATCCATCGCCTGAGCAATGATATCGCCAATCGTTTGATCGCTATTTGCCGAAATAGTTCCAACTTGAGCAATTTCGGTCTTTGTTTTGCAAGGTTGTGACAATTTCTTCAATTCATCCACAACAACCCGCACTGCCGCATCAATACCACGCTTGAGGTCCATTGGATTGTGGCCCGCAGCTACAAGCTTTGATCCTTCTCGGAAAATCGCTTGAGCCAATACCGTTGCCGTCGTTGTTCCGTCACCAGCGACATCAGATGTCTTGGAAGCAACTTCCTTCACCATCTGTGCGCCCATGTTTTGAAACTTATCTTCAAGTTCAATTTCTTTTGCTACCGAAACACCGTCTTTGGTGATCGTCGGAGATCCAAAAGATTTATCAATGATCACATTTCGTCCCTTAGGACCAAGTGTCACCTTTACTGCATTCGCAAGAGCGTCAACGCCTTCAAGAAGGGCTTGCCGACCTCGTTCGCTAAAATGAATTTCTTTAGCACCCATGTTCATTACTCCTTATTTTAAATCGTATTGAAAAATTATTTTTCAAGAACTCCGAGAATATCGTCTTCCCGAAGAATTAGATGCTCATCGCCATCAATTTTTACTTCTGTTCCGGCATATTTGCCAAAAAGAATGCGATCCCCGGCCTTTACTTCTGGGGTCACCTTGGTTCCATTCTCGAGAATTTTTCCATGCCCCACAGCAATGACTTTCCCTTCCATTGGTTTTTCCTTAGCGGTATCTGGAATTAAAATTCCACCTTTGGTTCGCTCTTCTTCAGCTACTCGCTTTACAATAACTCGATCTTGAAGCGGACGAATTTTCATTTCTCAACCTCCTTAAAAGTCGCGGCTCAAACCCAATTCTTAGGTTTCACCTTTTGATTGTTTCTCAGCCTTTGGAGCTGAGCGCTTACCTGAATTCTTAAAATCAGTTTCATACCATCCCGTTCCCTTCAATTGAAACGAGCTCGACGAAACCAATTTTTCAACAGGAGACTCACAAACCTGGCACTTCTTCAAGGGCTTGTCCGAGATTTTCTGGAAAACCTCAAAAACATGTCCTTTTTTCATGCACTTATATTCGTAAATCGGCACGAGACAAAACTTAGGCTTGAACGCCGGAATGTCAAGGCAAGGGAGATGAAAAATGTGCGATTGAATCAAAATAATCTAAAACATCTGTTGCATTTTTACGCACGGTAGCATCCGAATCCTGAGCAAATGCCTCAACGATCGACCGAAATCTACGGGCATGACGAAGCGGACCTTTCAACAACCATATTCTTGTAAAACTCTCTATATTACCCGCCACCCCCGCTAGGAGCTTTAACGATTCTTGATCCCTCTGATCAGCATCAGTTTGATAAGCCGAACTGTTCCTTCTATAGATAATTGACTGCAAAGCCTCACGCTGAACGACCACCGAGCTGTCCTTCATTATTTTGTGTAGAACCTCTCGAACTTGACTGTCTCCCAAAGGTCGTTCACCCCTCAGAAACAATAACCGGCAAAACTCAATCTGACCATATTCCGGGGCCCTCACGAAAAATTCTGAAAGAAGATCACTCTCTAAATTTGGCAGAGACGAAATGCGCCTGGCGACTGCGTTCTGAAGAATAAGATCCTGACTATCCATCACCCTCATTAAAAGGGCGTCCCCGTCCGCTCCCAGGACCTCTGAAGATTCAATGAGGTTCGCGACAGCACACGGATGTCGCTCCTCGTGAACTAGGATCGTCGAATACACCGAGTCCCCCGTCCCAAGATATTGCTTAGCCAGCGTAAACCAGCGACTATAGACCGTATAAAGCGTCGCGCTTGTATCAGGCTTACGAAATGAGATCAGTCCAACGGCCTGATCAAACCTTTTTTTCTCTACTAAATGCGCTTGTTCAAGATTATTGAAGGCCGTCTTTAAAACGCGGAAACTCAAAGAGCCTTCTTCGGTTTGAATCAGCGAATGCAAAACTTTCTTCAGATGCGCGGATTTGTCTCCCGAATAGTGAGGCGTCAGATCTATCGCAATCCGAAGAGCCTCCGCGTTCTTGCAATCTGAAAAATAATCCGCGAAATTGAGATCTGTCTCATTTTGCAAAAGCTCATACAGCTGCAAACGGATCTCCACCACTCGATCCCATTTCTCCCACGACTTCCGAGCGAAAGACACAACGATGTCATTGCGACGTTCTGAAGGCAGCATCACAGCAAGGCTCCTCCATGCCGCCAAGACAATTCGAGCTTCATTCGACTGAGTCAAACGCAACAGCGTATCAATTCGGACCCCCTCGCCCGAGTCCAAAAAGATCGCATTTTGAGCCGCAAACATTTGTAGATCTTTCTGACCTGACAAGGCCATGCGACTCCACAATTCGAGCTTCGCTTTTTGCATTTGCGCGATGACCTCATTCATCTCAGAAGAAACGTTCACAGAAAAAAAATCTGATCCAAAATAATCGTGCTGAACACTTCTCAGCGCAGACGGATGCTTGATAAGCCACTCACTAAACTCAGCATAAAGTCGAAAGGCCTTTTGCCCGTTAAAATAAATGGCCTTATTGGCGATAACCCAGAGTTGATCAGCTCGAATACCGAGATCCTGAATCGGTCTTATCTTCAAGCGGTCAAATAATAAGCAAAGCCTATCAAAACCATGGTCGGGATCCGGAGCTACCGAATCCAAGAAGCCCAGCAGCTCTGGCGAATGGCCTTCTGCTTCAAGATATTGTTCCATCAAAACCGCAAAGGTTTCGTCATCAATAGGATGCGCACCCTCAACTGTGGGCGAGCCACAAAACGCCGGCAAGGCGATAGAAATCCAAATGAACAAGAATAATAATGTCTTCACAAAAAAACCCTAAACCCAGCACCAGTTCTAGCACAGAGCCTAGAGCTTTGTCTCAAAATATGATTCGAGCCCCCAAATTATTGCTGCGGTCAGTATAAGAAGCTGCCCCCACCTTCGAGCATGTATCCTTATGTCCTTATGTTAGAGAAGATAGCTCGTCAGACTTTTACTCACGACCTCGTCGATCAGAACGCGATCCTCTTCAGGCAGATCGATAAATTTAGCGGCAAACCCTGCAACATGAAAGAGATTCACTCCCACGAAATAGGGCACCGCATAGAGGACTTCCGCCTGAGTTCTTAACGGCTCAGCTCGATTCGGAGTAAATATTTTTAGCTCCACAATCGACCCAGCCGCGGGAGGATTCATATCACGAATAAATATTCCATCCCTCGAGAGAGTGAAGCTCACTGACGAGAGCTCTTTCTCTGCTATCTTGTAGGTCACAGGCAAACCAACCAAAGCTCTAAAATTCTTTCGTTCAACCAGAACTTTTGGAACAACAAACGACTGAACCAAGTATAAAAACTCTTCTTGGCTTGCGCCCCGATGAATAATCGCTTTCACTCCAAGTTGAGACAGCTTTTCTTTCACTTCTTTTGTCAATGCGACATCGATAAAGAGAAGAACTGGCCACTTCACCAATCCTTCACGAAGCATCTTGGCCATCAGTCTCCACTGCTCTTTATCTTTAGACAGAGAAAGAACAACCAGCTTTACACTCTCGGACTCTGTAAGAATATGATTGTAAAAATCATTGTGATTCTTCACCCACGTCAGGTGATACTTGGGATCGCTCAACATATTGCTGACAAGTCGACCGAAGAAGTCTTCTGGCTCAAAAACAACTATCTGAAATTTACGACGTAAATTTAATTTATTTTTGGCAGACTCCAGAAGATCAGGAGCTTTAATTCCATCTGTGGGATATGTTGAAAACGCAGAATACGAAAATCCGGACGCCGCAAGTTTTTGTTCGAGAACATCTGCTCCCACTCTATTACACTCAAAGCCCATGATCGCCATGCGATCTTCACCAGCATCAAATATCACGTCGGATCTTCGAACGAGCTGTTCAAGCTTGCCACGCTGTTCGAGCCTCGATCGCGTTTTATCTTCACCAGTTTGTACATCTTGAAAATCTACGAAACCCAAAACAAATTGGCGTTTATTTCTTCGACAGCGTTCGACCTCCACTTCGACAAGAGGCTCGGCAAGAGATAAATCATAAATCTTGCGATCCAATTTCACGGGACTCGCTTCGATCTCAGATTTGGCTTGAACTTGGACTGACGATTCCCTTGGCTCAGAGAATGATATGTCTGGTTGCGGAGACGGAATCGATACTTTCATCACTGGATCATTGTCGACCTGAGCAGATTGAGTCTTCGACAGCTCGATTTTTTTCAGTTCAACTTCTTTTTCTGACGCTCGTTGACGAATGATTTTCTTGATCGCCTTTTCGAGCTCTAATTCCACGACACGAATATCTTCAAACGGTTTAGAAATAAAACTAGTAGCGCCAAGCTCCATTGCACGTTGTGCGTCTTCGCCCGTTGGATAGGCTGTCATCACCACGACTTCGGGAGTCTGTTCCAGCTTTACGAGGTCTTCCAAAAATTCCAACCCGCTGTGATTGGGCATATGAATATCGGTGAATACGATATCAATTTTTTCTTTAAGAACAATTTTGACCGCTTCGCTCGGCTCAGAGGCTGTTCTTATATTACAACCTGGAACCATTTCCATGATCTCACGCAACAAGGCCAGAATAGTGGAATCATCATCCACAACGAGCACATTAAACTGAAAATCATCCTTCAGAGCTGTTTCCACGTTTTACCTCTGTTTGTGATTTTTCGTCTTCTGAGAAAAGTGTCGCCTTGAGCCCATCGTCAATTCCTGGAGCCCCCGCACCAAGTGCGGCATCCAAAGAACTGATCAAATTTTCCACATTCACATCTGGGCCTAACAATTTCTTTTTCATGGTTACCTTGGGAGCTGTCGTTGCAGGTTCTGCGAGAGCCTCTGCTTCAACAACTGGCTCCACAGGCTGAGCGAGCTCCACAGGCTGCACCGACTCCACAGGTTTGGCAGGCTCAACCGAGACAGTTTCAACTGTTTGATCGACAGCGTTAAGAACATTTTCCAAAGTCATCTTTGACTTCGCGGAAGCATCAGCATCCCTGCCCTTCAACAACTCAGCGCCAACCACTTTATTTCTTCCAAGCGCCTTGGCCTCATACAACGCCTTGTCGGCAATCTCAATCAGTGTGCTTGGAGTCACCGCATGTCTTGGATACGAAGAAACGCCAAGACTCACTGTGACCTTGCCGAGGGGCTGAGTCTCTCGATGCGCAAAGGGATGCCCCTCCACGAGCTCTCGAATCCTCTCGGCCTTGACCATTGCACCCTCGTAGTCAGTGAACGGTAGAAGAAAAATAAATTCTTCTCCCCCGTACCGAGCTACGATATCAGAATCACGACGACTACTTTCTTGATCAAACAAAGCCGAAAGCTCTTTAAGTAATTTATCTCCTTCGGGATGCCCATGCGAATCGTTGTAATGCTTAAAATTATCAACATCGATGATGATTAAACTCAAATCGTTCTGCTGACGTTTTACTTGTGAAATCTCTTGGCGCAGACGGTCTTGAAAATAGCGATGGTTGTATAATTTTGTCAGACCATCTCGATGAGCCAGCTGAACCATATTCTGATATTGACTGACGCTTGCAAAACAGATTCGGATCTCATGGGCCCAGAGTGCCGACAGTTCTGGAATTAAATCTTCATAAACGATAACGATATTTTGGCTTTCATTTTTGACGAGCGTCATGGTCTTTGGATTTCGAAGCCCGGACGTCGATGAAATGGCCGACTCAATATCGGTCGTGATATCTACAGAAGAAAACACTTCAGACTTTGTCTGACCCAAAACCTTCCAGGCCTTTTCTGCGCCTTCCATCCAAGCTGCTCTTGCATTTTCATCCTGAAAAAGCTTCGGCATGCCCGCCAAAGCGAGTTCTCGAAGTTTATCTTCTTCTAAAGTTCCCATGAGGGAAGCCGCAAATTCAAAAAGACGTTTTAAATCAAAACTCGCCTTTTTCAGTCGACGAATCAGCTCAGTATTTTGCTGTCGTAAAAAAATCTTTTCAGAAACTTGGGTCAATTTTTTTGAAACTACGCTCAAGTCATCGAACGGCTTTGTCAAATAGTCATACGCGCCAAGCTTAATAGCCTGCATCGCCGTTTCAAGAGTAGCGTTAGACGTCATGATAATGAATTCAACGTTCGGCTGAGATTTTTTGATCGCCTCTAGAAACTCAATGCCTGTCATTTCTGGCATCTGAATATCACTCAGAATGATATGAAATTGAGCAGCAGTTGCGGCAGCCAGTCCAAGCTTGCCATTCTCGGCTGATTCAACATTCCAACCCTCTTCCTTTAAATAAGTCGTAATGACAGTTCGAATAGAGGATTCATCATCTGTGACCAGAACGCGCACTTTCGATTTGTCAAAGGCTACGCTCATGCGACAGCACCCACTTCTTGAGATTGGTTTTCATCGCACGGAAGCGAAATGGTAAAAGTCGTTCCTTTTCCAATCGTGCTATCGACTTCAATCGTTCCCCCATGATCCTTGATAATGCCGATACTCACCGACAAACCAAGACCCGTTCCTTTACCGACTCCCTTAGTTGTGAAAAAAGGCTCGAAAATTCGAGATTTTACTTCTTCAGCCATTCCCGGTCCCGTATCCGAAATCATCACGAGGACTTTCTGTGTTTCAGGAGAGTAGTGAGTACTTACCGTGATCGTGCCTTTGTTCTCCATCGCCTGTTGAGCATTAAGAAGCAAATTCATCAGCACCTGTTGCAATTGATTTGAATTTCCCTTCAGCCAAATTGCTCCGCCTTCTAATGCAAACATCTGCACCAACTTGATCCCGGAAATGCCAATCTGATGTTCAACAAGTCGAATGGAATCTTTTGTGGTTCTATTGATATCGATTCGGGCCATCGCTGCCTTTTCTTGCCTGGCAAATTTCATAAGATTTTCGACAATCTCTTTGCAACGAATGGTTTCTTTTTCAATGATGTCCAAGTAGTTCAAGACTGGAGAGTCCGGGGTTAATTTCTTTTTACCCATTTGCGCATAGCCCAGAATTCCCGCGAGTGGATTTTTCACTTCATGCGCAATTCCTGCTGACATCTGACCAAATGCCGACATTTTTTCTGATTGAACCAGCCGAGACTTCGCCGCTTCAATTTCACTTTCACGCTGCTGCAAGTCGGAAAGCATTTTGTTGAACATCACCGAAAGGCGGCCAATTTCATCCTTCGACTTGACCACAATTTTGCCTGAGAACTCTCCCTTTCCAACTTTCTCCATCATTCGTGCGAGCTGAACAAGTGGCGCTGTGATTGAATTTGCAAACAGGACGAGAAGACTGATCGTCACGAATAGAACTGCAAACGCCATAACCATCGACAATGATTTTATTCTCGCCTCTCCAGCATTGACCTTTGATACCGGCGTCTGAAGTATCAAACCTAAGCCGGATCCTTCCGCGAATTTATAGAAGGAGGATACTTGAGCCTCTTGGTGTGGATATTCGAGTGTTGTAAACAAGCTTGCTCCAGGCTTCAAATCTTTCAGCGTGTTCACACCCAATTGATCCGACAGGACGATATCACTTGGATCCCATCCGTCTTGCGTCGATAAGAGCAAATTCTCGTGAGAGTCGACTAAAATCAGCCGCTGATCAGCCCCACCCTTAATATTTGCATAAAGGCGTTCGGATCGAATTTCAGCCAAGCCAATATGAGTGATATCCTCAGTATTTTTCTCCGAAAAAGATGTGACCAGCAAAAATGTCGGATGCAGCGGCTGTACCGTGGAATTGAAAATAATCCAACTTCTGGGTATCCGAAATTTGAATTTTGCTTCATCGACAAGATCCGAACTCTTCTTGTGCCCCAACAACATGTCTGCACTTAAGCCATTCTTCTCAAGAAGGCTTCCGTTTTCCCATTCGAAACTGCCAACTCCTTGCACAGCGAAAAATCGAATCAAAAGATGATCCGGAAACAAGGCAGGGTCAATTTTTACTTCAGGATTTGCCAGCCAAGATCGATAGATATATTCGAGCTGATCGCGATGTTCTACAACATGCGACATGACGGCATTCGAAATCAGATCTGCAACTTGTCGATTTGAAATTTTCACTTGCTCACGCTGCGCATCTTTGACCAGAGAAAGACTTGAAAAAATAATTCCAATAATGCCGGCAAGACAAATAACAGTGACAACGAGAATTAGTTTCGAACGAAGACTTTTCAAGAAACCCCCAAAGACAATACCAGTCCCTATTATAACTGAAGACCATCAGAAATGAGGGGCTCTCGCTCAAGTTGCGCAGAGCATAAAATTCAAATTTGGATTCCTGTCCAGGCCGAAGAATTTCACGAGAATTTCCCTGTCAAAATAAAGACATACGGCAGAAGAAAGACCGAAAAAACGGCTCCAACTCAAGATTGTGATCAAGAGCTGAAGCCACGAGAACGCTAAGAACTATCGAGACTTACTTCTGCAACAGAGTTAACGCCGCTTGTGCTGAGACGTTAGCCTGCGCCAAAATTGCGATACCTGCTTGCTGCAGAATTTGAGCCTTGGTCAAATCGGCAGTCTCCGTTGCGATGTCAGCGTCTCGAATTTGCGACTGCGCCGCACTGAGGTTTTCATTGGTAATTCCTAGCCGACTGACACTGGTTTCTAGTCTATTTTGGACAGCTCCCAACCCAGCTCGAATATTCACAAGCTGAGTCAAAGTTGCGTCAATAATCGCGAGTGCATCTGTTGCATTCGACTGACTACTGACCGTGATTGAATTGACGGCGTTGGTATTATCAACAGCGATGCTGGTGCTCGAAAATCCAAGAGCCGCAGAAACGCCAGAACCTTGAATCGTTACTGCAGAAGCGGATCTTAACTTAATCGAACCAGTTCTTACCAAACTCGATGCAGCACTATAACCGGTCGACGTTGAAAATACGAGACCGGTTGAGAATCCTGCCGTGTAGTTTGTTGAATCGGTAAATACACCATAGAGACCGGAGGTTGCCGCTGCTGTTGTCCACTGCAGTTGAATATTTCTTCCGTCTTCCGCATACAATTCGATATCGTCGGTGGAGCTTGATTGGAGCCGAGCCTTCACGCCGGTCGTACTCGAATAGTTGTTAATCGCGTTAATGAACGCATTCACAGACCCAACTCCGGTTCCCAAAATCGATGTCCCGTTGATCGCAAATTTGTCGGTATTGAGATCTCCGGCATAGCTACTAAAGATCAAGTTATTGATCTGGATCAATGTCGTATTCACGTCCGCGTATACTTTCGTGGCGCCCGACTTTGCATTGATCACTTTAGCAATTGCTACTGCGCTGTAGGAGTTTCCGGCTGATGACAAAGTGTCTGAGGAAGCGGTCGCCTGAGCAATCGCACTTCCATTGATGACCAAGTTCGCCGTCCCAGCGGAGATCTGGTTTCGAACTCCAGAAAGCGCTGCTAAGCCCCCCAGCACGGTTGATCGAGCATCCCCAATACTGAATGCAATGGTTTGACCCTTTCGAATACCAACCTGAAGACTTGTCGTAGAAAAAGTTCCATCCAACAAAAAGACTCCGTTGAATTCTGTTGTCGTCGCGATTCGATCGAATTCTTCGATCAGAGTTTGAACCTCTGAATTTAAGTTTGTCCGATCGTTGTCAGAAATCGCACCGTTCGCAGCTTGAATCGCCAACTCGCGAATCCGCTGTGCAATATTTGTGGATTCAGTCAACGCTCCTTCTGCAGTTGCCAAGAAGCCGACTCCATCATTTGCATTACGAATAGCTTGCTGAAGGCCTCTTACTTGAGATCTCAAACCTTCAGACACTGCCAATCCGGCAGCGTCATCACCAGCATTGTTGATTCTGGATCCAGACGACAATCGCTCCATCGCGCGATTGAGAGCCTTTAAGCTTGTGCCAAGATTCCGTTGTGCTTTGATTGAAATGACATTTGTATTAATTCTAAGTCCCATTTTTATATCCCTCCTAGATATTTAAAAACTATTTCGCTCTCAATTCGCCAGAATGTTGATTCACAACATCGGGGGGCAATACGATATCTGACGTCGATTTTTCTTCCTTGGCAGCAGTCGCCGCAGTCTGAACATCCGACGGAAACAAAAGATGTTTTGTTTCATAATGCGTATTCTGCAAGACAATCTGACGTCCCTTCATGATTCTCCAATTGATGACCAGCGGACCTCTCAAATTCGCGGTCATTTGCTTGGGATCTGTTGGAACAGTCACGACAGATACAACATTGACGTCGTCTGTAGATTCGATTTGAAGAGAATTTCTTTCTTCTTCAGTTAAATCGAATACGTAATCCTTAAAAAACAAGCCTGGATCCGTCACGAGAAACATCAATTCAGGATTGTCGATTGAGACAAACCACTTAAATGGCATGGTCTCATCAATAGGATCATTGCAGAGAACAAACCGAGTGAGTGTCGGAAAACCCAGAATTCCTTCTGCGAACGTGATGATCTTGTTATCTTCAAATTCAACTCTTCCAATTCGTTTTGATTCGATAATCATAACGTGCTCCTTTCAAAGTTCGTAAACGCACAAAGCGTCACGACTTCCTCGCTGAAATAGTTCGAAACAAATCCTTCACAGACTCCATTTCGGACGGCAGCGCCGAGGCCTGCTTGTTTTCCGATTGAATCTTTTGATAGATTTCTTCTCGATGAATGGTTGTTTCCTTTGGAGCGTTGATACCAAGACGGACTTGATTCCCCTTCACGCTCTGCACGACAATTTTGATATTGTCGTTGATCCAGATCGACTCCCCTAAACGACGAGTGAGCACTAGCATCGTTATATCCTCCTATGATTATGCTTCTCATTTTAGAAAATCCATGAGTGACGGCAGGTTCATGATATTTCCCGCCGCGGTTATTGTTGCCTGTAATGCCGTATTGGCGCTTTGATAGTCAAACGCCACTTCCGACATATCCACATCTTCAATTGAAGATAGAAAACTTTTGAGCGTCTCTTTTTGTGATTCGAAATGCTCTCGATTATTCTGAATTCGATTCAGATTCGCCCCTACAGAAGTGATCTCTGAAAGCACCTGGTTCATTGCAAGATCCAGATCATCGACCATCTGACCCACACTGGCTGGATCAGTGTCGTCAACATTGTTATTTCTGAGAGCAACTTCGAGATCTGCCAATGTCTGAAACAAATCAACAGTATCAGCAGTTCCATCGCCCTGAAAAACCAGATCTCCACGGCTCTGAACTGCCAACGTAATATTGTCTCCGACCTGAACGCTTCTCACATGTGTATCACCGGCATATGTTGCGACTGGGTCTGCTCCAGGTTGCAGTGCGCTCAAACTAAACGGAGCGGTCTGCGTCCGATATCCAGAGAAGAGATACTCGCCGTTCATCTGAGTATTCGCTGTCAGCAATAGCTGCTGTTGGATTTGCTGAATTTCTTGCGCAATCGCCTCTCGAGACGACGAGCTCAAAATTCCATTTCTGCCCTGAATCGCCAATTCTTTTGCTCGAACCAATAGATCTTTAACTGACGTCAAAGACGTTTCTGTTTCGTTGAGAAATCTTTCTCCCGAATCTAAATTTTTCAGATATTGATCAACACTTTCGATACTTTGTCTAAATCCAAGTGCGATTCTCAATCCCTCTGGATCATCCGATGGCCGATTGATTTTTTTCTGGCTAGATAACTGTTCAGAGGATTTAAAAACGCCTTCATTGCGTGCCGTAAGCGCTCGTTGAAAGAGTAAGAAATTTGAAAGGCCTGTTAGTCTTAAACTCATATTTATATCCTCAACAGATCATCCATTAACCCATTCGCGATACTGATCACTTTAGAGGCCGCCTGAAATGCTCTCTGATATCTGATAATATTGGCGCCCTCTTCATCCATATTCACACCAGAGATACTTTCTCTCTGAATTTCCATTTGGTTCATCAAGTACGATTGCGTGTCGTAATCACGATTCACGGATCCAGCGGTATTTCCAATACTGCCAACGAGTCCCTGGTAATACTGAGAGAATGTCGACGTTCCACTCGTCATTGTTAAACTCGACTGCAAATTTGTGAGCAGAAGCGCATTTCTGTTATCTCCGACACCAGACACAACAGGATCCTGCTGAGCCGCAGCAATTGTTCGAACATCCGAAGTGACAGATGAATCTACCGCCAGAAGAGAGGCCGCTCCAGTTGCCGAAGCGAGCGGCACAAAGAAGTTATGCCCTGTGCTACTATCGAGTCCGTAACCCGATGAGTATTGAGTATTAAACTGAGTCGCGAATTGGTAAGCAAGTGTATCAAGATTTGCCATCAAAGAATTGATCGTTGTATTTCGATCAATCAGATTTCCACCAAGGCGCCCAGACGAGATATCAGCCGTAACATCAAGGGTAGAACTTGATCCCGCAACACTCATTGAAATCGCAATATCGCCACCACTACTGAGATCATCACTCGAGACAGTGAAGGTCGCTGATTCAACGCCAGAAACTACATTCCCACCCGAAGTGAGTTGAATTTCTAATGAGCCATTTGATTGTTCATAATAGTTGATTGGCAGTTCCTCTGAAAGTTGTCGCAATAAATAAGTTCTTTTTGCGGCGAGTTCCGGAAATTTATCTGATCCGCCACCTGCAACAATCTGCCCATTGAGAGTGGCAATATCCGACGCCAAATCGTTGATAGTATCGAGGCGAGCAGAGATTTCTGTCGACAATCCCACCTTCATCGTATCCATTTGTGTCGAAAGCCGATTGAAGCCCTCAGCCAGTTGAATTCCTCGATCTCTTACAGCCTGACGCAGTGGAATACTTGTTGGCTGATTTGCGAGCTGACTAAAAGTATTAAAAAATTCGTTCATCGATTTTCCCAGACCGTTGTTCTGAGATTCGTTCCACAAAGCTTCTAACTGGCCGAGTGTTTTTTTTCGGCCGTCAACGGTTCCAAATGAATTGCCGATTTGAAAAAGCTGCATTTCAACAAATGGTTCTACGATCGATCTAACGCCCGCGATCTCCACACCACCGCCAGAGGTCCCAGCAACTCCTGTGCTTGGTCGAGTGGCCAGAGTCACGTCTTGTCTTGCGTACCCCTTGGTATTGATATTTGAAATATTATTGGAAGCAACAGACAAAGCTCGCTGACTCGCGAGAAGCCCATCAAGTCCTCTGCTCAGTACAGCGTCTAAGCTCATACCCTCTTCTCCACACTTCGAGATCCATATGTTTCAGCAGCAGGCACTTTGCCTTGTGGATTGTAGGTTGCAACAGCACCCATGAGTCCACTCAATGCAGCCATAGATCCATTGACCCAACCTAAAGAAGCGTGTGCTAAGGCCGTCGTATTTGATTGAATATCTTTTGCTTTCTGAATGACGACTCTCAACTTCTGACGAAGCTCCATCAATCGATTGCCCTC
Source organism: uncultured Bacteriovoracaceae bacterium (assembly GCA_964626465.1). Taxonomy (GTDB): domain Bacteria; phylum Bdellovibrionota; class UBA2394; order UBA2394; family UBA2394; genus CAZRCG01. Next base: position 28,908 of record CAZVFP010000015.1, read on the forward strand.
ACTGGTCGACAAGACTCGACACAAATCTTCAACGCGAATTTTTTCTTCTTTTAAATTGAATGCCTTCGCAATTTGTCGGACGACATTTTGTCGCGCCTCATCCATTGCTTGTAGCTTCAACACAATTGTCGTTTTGAGCTTGTTGTTGCGCTCCAACTCATCAATCTTCAGTTTGGCCATAAGCTCTGCGTCTTGGGAGGCAAGCTCCAGATATTTTTCGTAGAGAGCCAGTTGTTCTTGCAATACTCTTTCAAGCGAATTTGATTTCATAGACCCTTCTTTCCAGATTTTCTGGCCAGTTCGGAAACAATCGTTTCTCTGATGAACGCCTCTGCCACCTTCTCCAAATCAAATTTGTATTGTCCGTTTTTCAACATTTTTGAAACTCTCTCGACTTCATGCGCTCGAATGTCGGGAGTTCCATTGACAAGATCTTTGATCACTTGAATGGCAGTGGTATGATCCGAGACCTCTACGGAATCCGCCGTCAGACTTGAAGTTGTTTCTCCGAGGCTTTTCAGAGAAACCTGGTCTTTGCCAGAATTTTTAGTAGGCGGCTTAGAGCCGCTTCCCTTTATTGTTCCACCTGGTTTTTTACTTCCAACTCTCATCCTTGAGTCCTCTGTTCGCTAACTAGGGTCCGTTGTTTTCTGAATATTTGGGGCCAGCTGCTTCACAATTGCCGCAGCCAATCCGATATTTCCGCGCTCAGTACTTGTCTTTGCATATTCCGTATCGAGCATTGATTGAAACATCTTGGCCTCGCCCGATCCGCCGAAAACTTCTGGCTCTGCAGCTGTCTCTCGCATGCTCTTCATCACCAAATCCATGTAAAACCCCTCAAACTCTTTGGCTGCCTTCTCGAGCTTTCCAAGATCTTTTGTATTTTTCAGGCGCTCCATGCGCTCGATGCTTGGGCCTTGATTCATATTTTGAATCTTAAAATCACTCATATAATCTCCAGTTCAGCCTGAAGTGCGCCAGCCGCCTGAATCGCCTGAAAGACGGCGATCAAATCACGTGGCGTTACGCCAATTGCATTCAGCGCCTTCACCAAATCCCCTATCGAGACACTCGATGGTAAAATGGCTAAATTATTCTGCTGCTCTTTTACTTCAATGGTTGGTTCAGCCGTAACCGTAGTAGTGCCTTCGGAGAATCCTTCTGGTTGGCTCACCGAAATATTTGGCTGGATACTAATTGTTAGGCTTCCATGGGCTATGGCCACTGTTGAGATTCGAACATCCTGACCAACAACGACCGTCCCGGTGCGTTCGTTGACCACGACTTTTGCCATAACGTCTGGATTAACTTTTATGACTTCAATTTGCGAAACCAACTGAACAATCTGATCCTTCATATTGTCTGGAATTTGAACAACAATCGTTGCTGAATCCTTGGCTTGCGCAAAAGATCCTCGAAGTTCTTTGTTGATTGCTCTTGCAACGCGATTAGCTGTTGTAAAATCTGCAGAATGAAGTGAGTACGTCAGTTCTTTGGTCATCGAAAAATCGAAACTCAACTCCTTTTCAATCGACCCGCCACCAGGAATTTTTCCGACAGTGGGATGATTTTTAGTTGTCGAGGCTCCAGCTTTCTCTTCTGAGAACCCGCCGATCGTCACTGCGCCTTGAGCCACGGCATACACTTGACCATCGGCACCCTTAAGTGGCGTCAACAGAAGTGTACCCCCTTTGAGACTCTTCGCATCGCCAAGAGACGAAACCATGATATCAAGCTTAGATCCCATTTTTGCAAATGGTGGTAAAAAGGCTGTGACGATCACCCCAGCGACGTTTTTCACGTTAATTGTGGACGCATCAATCCCGATACCGAGATTGTTCAACATCGTCGCCAGAGATTGCATGGTGAATTGGCTGCTTGTTCCATCTCCAGTACCCTGAAGACCGACTACGAGTCCGTAACCAATCAGTTGATTTTCTCGTACACCTTTTAGATAGGTGATGTCTTTCACTCGCGCAGCCGCGTGAAGATCGGCACTAAGCACCGACAAGATCAGGATTGTGAAATATATTATGTTCTTCCGTGAACTCATAAATTTCTCTTTTCTTAAAATGGCCAAATCGTATCGAGCAGCCTCGTCCCCCAACCTGTGTTTTGCTTGTCAGAAACAACCCCATCGCCGATATATCGAATCTCGGCATCAGCCATCAGCACCGAGTTAACGGTATTATTGATTCGAATATCATCGGGTCTTACAAATCCAGAGATCTCCACTTCTTGCTGCTCGTTATTGATCGTAATTTCTTTTCGACCACGAACGAATAAGGTTCCATTTGGAAGAACATTTTCCACAACCGCTTGAACTGTTGTTTCGAAAGTGCCAGACCGATCTGTTTTTCCTTCGCCTTTGAATTCATTTTTGTTTGCTGTTTCTGCGCTAAAGATTCCTCGCTGGCCGGTCGCCGCCTGTCCACCACTCAAGGTGCCCGAGAGAGAAAGCGAGCCATCGCGCTTGGCATCTGTTTTGGCCTGCGTCTTAGCCGTCGCAGATTCACTGACAATCACTGTAATCAGATCTCCCACGTTTTGCGCTTTTTGATTTCTGATCAAGTAAGGGCTTCCGTTTGACTTCGCCCAAAGACTCGACTGAATCGGATCGGCTGTCGGCTCACTTGATGTCGCGTTCATAGGATTCAATCCAGCCTTGGCTCGATCTTCCTGGATTTTGAGCTGAGACTGATTGTAAGTCGGCTTTGCCGGCCTCAGTCCACAGCTTGATATGAAAAATCCGATCAGAGCAGCAGTGGCAAACATACGGATCATAATCGCACCTCCACCACTCTCTGATCAGACACAACGCCGATGATTTCTTTCTTTGAATCAAGATTCATCACTTTGATAGACTGGCCACGTCCACCAGATTGCTCGGCTACGCCCACCCCAGAAACTTTTAGTCCATTGCTGAGTATAACAACTGCAACTCGATCTCCTCTGTTCACCAAAGTGGGAGATTCAACCTTCGATGGTAGAATCATTTCGCCATTCACGATGACGCCACGAGCGACTCGACCATCCACATCTCGATCGGTCAGAACATCCATCGTGCTCTGAGAAGCCTCTCTCCATTCCCACTTATAATCGCTGGCAGAAATCAGATCGCCCTTTTGAAATCGTCGCAGCGACAATGGAACCAAGGTCTGAATAGATAGTCTGGCTTGTATCGTCATTTGATTTCGGATTTCATTTTTGGAATTGAGGATCCGGACAAATAGATTCGAAAATCCCTGAGCCTTAATATTTTGAAGATCAACTTCGATATGATCACCGGCAGTTGGAATCATTGATTGAATCGACTTCTCAGAAACTTCAACGACCTGAATTTTTCTGCTCGTCACTTTGGCAAGCTCGGAATTTAAAAAATCTTTCCAAACAAGTGCCGATTCTTCACCAAAAGCAACAATGGTCAACCAGATGGGAAGAACCAGAATCACCAGAAGAATTATTTTATAAAATCGACTCAAACTTTACTCCTAACGAATATTATTGGTTGCACTGAGCATTTGATCGGAAGTTGTAATAACCTTGGAATTCAACTCATACGCTCTCTGCGCCATGATCATGCGAATCAACTCTTCGGCAATATTCACATTCGAGCTTTCTAAAAAACCCTGCTGTAGACTTCCGACGCCGTTTGTTCCTGGAGTTCCTGATGTAGCAGATCCTGATGCAGCCGTTTCCATCATCAGATTTCTACCTACGCTCTGAAGCCCCGCTTCATTAGGAAATGTATAGAGAGAAATGGTTCCCTCACTTGTAGGCGTTGCTGCTGGAGGCACTCGAGATGTGATTGTTCCATCAACTCCAATTTTTCGATCTAGACCCGCTGGGTTCAGAGTGATTGCCGGACTAACTGGAAATCCATTTTGATTGACTAACTTACCTGTCGAGTCAATCGCGAGAGATCCAGCTCTCGTATAACCCGTTTCACCACTTGGAAGTGTCACTGCAAAATACCCTTTACCCTCTATCGCAACGTCCAGAGGATTTCCTGTTTGTTCCATCGTTCCTTGTGATGAAATACTTTGAGTTGAAACAACTCTCGTGCCTGTTCCAATTTGCATGCCGTTCGGCGATTGAACTCCAGAAGCCACTTCGCCACCTGGCAGCTCTTGAGTTTCGTAAATGAGATCTTGAAATTCAGCCCTGGAGGCTTTGAATCCAGTTGTATTGACGTTAGCAATATTGTTCGCAATGACAGCTATTCGAGTTTGTTGAGCTTCCATGCCCGTCGATGCTGCAAAAAGTGACTTAATCATACGCTATCCCTACCCCTGTATGCTTCCCAGTTTCTGATTTCTCTGCTCATTCATCTTTGAATGGGCATCTTCTGTATTTTTAAAACTTTCATAGAGTCGCGAAGCGAGAATCATCGACGCCAATTCACGGACAGCGTTTACATTGCTGCCTTCTAATGATCCTGGGCTTACTTTCGCCTCATTGACCTCAGCCGCCGAAGCGCCGCCTTTCAGTGAAAATAATTGGCCGGCTTCGTGAACTGCATCCGCAGCATTGATGTCGACGATGCGAAGCTTGCCCACGGCTTTTCCGTTCACCTTGATTGATCCATCATTTCCAAACGATAGATCTCCCGGAGGCACAGTGATTTCTCCGCCTTGACCCATGACGGGATTCCCATTCTGAGTCACAACTCGTCCCGTTTCATCGAGGCGAAAATTTCCGGCGCGTGTATATCTTTCGCCCGCCGGAGTTTGAACGACGAAAAATCCTTTGCCATCAACGGCCACGTCGAGCGGATTATTTGTCACTTCAATAGGGCCAGTGGAGAAATCAGCGAAAGATCCTTTCAGTGATGTGAAGTCATCCGTTTTCAAAGCTAACGGCGCATCCACATCTTTTTTCAAACTAGATGAAAGAAGTACTTTCTGATCGTTATAGGCCTTTTCAAACAATGGACGCTCAGCCTTGAAGCCTGTTGTTCCAACGTTTGCAAGATTGTTGGCAATCAACTCCATCTGTTTAACAACCGCAATTTTTCCACTCACTGCCGTATACATGTTATGACTCCGCAGTCTTTCTCTAGCAAAGTTCATGCTTCCGCCCTGCGTCGCGCTAAAAACGCGCTTAACCTACTTCTGAGACCAATTTCAGTCTTGAACGCGGAGCCCCATCATTGTTACCGACGGCAAGCTTTGCCGATCGAACTTTGCCGACTGAGATAAAATTTAGATTCAACTATGCGTCATATCAGTTGATACTAAGGGTGATATGACTGATGCCATTCAACTCGCCTCTCAATCGATTAACAGCACTTTCGGCACTGCCCCAAACCTTGCATTGGTTTTAGGCAGCGGCTTTAGCGAATTCGTTAACGAACTCAATATCGAAAAATCAATTCCCACCGCTGATGTCTTTGGAGCCGCTGTGTCTACAGTTCAAGGTCACCGTGGCGAATTGATCCTGGGCTCTCTCAAGAGTGATTCTCACAAGCGAGTTCTTGTTGTTGCCGGGCGAGTGCACGGGTATGAAGGAAATTCTCCGACCCAGGTCGTTCATATTCCAAGAGTTCTAAAAACCTGGGGAATCAATAAATTCATTCTGACAAATGCAGCAGGATCAACGTCTAAAAAGCTGAAACCTGGACAATTCGTACTCATTAAGGATCATATTAATTTCACAGGGCTCAATCCCCTTCATGGTAAAGAGCTTTATGGTGGCGACCGATTTCCGGATATGAGCGATCTCTATTCGAAGAATTGGCGAAAAAAGGTGAATCAATCATTAGGCCCGAAGAATCGACTTTCAGAAGCTGTCTATCTGGGGGTGAACGGTCCGAGTTATGAAACGGCGGCAGAAATCAAATTATTTTCGAAGTGGGGCGCTGATACCGTTGGAATGTCGACAGTCTGGGAAAGTATTGCCCTCAAACAGATGGGCGCTGAGATCTTGGGGCTCTCTTGCGTGACAAACTACGGAACAGGAGTGGTCGCAAAACCGCTCATGCATTCCGAAGTTCTGTCTGTCATTCAAAGGGCAAAGGCGCGAATTTTTAAGATACTTATTAAGATCATCGAGGAATCAGCATGAGCAAATGCCAGGTTTTCAGAGCTAATACCATTCTTACTTGCAATGACAATCGGGATGTTTTCACGGACGGATTTCTTGCGATCGAGAATGAGAAAATAGTGGATATCGGCCCCTGGAAGAAACGCCCGAGAGCTAAATCTCTGAAAGTCCAAGATGTCAGTTTTGGGCTCATCATGCCAGGTCTATTCAACATGCATACGCATCTGCCAATGACACTTCTTCGTGGTATTGCGGAAGATGTTGAACTTCAATCATGGTTCTTCGAAACAATCATCCCGATTGAAAAAGAATGGGTGTCGCAGAATTTCGTTCGCATCGGAACTGAACTTGGCATTTTGGAATCAATTCGATCGGGCGTCACCTTTCTCTCAGATATGTACTATTACGAAATGGACGTTGCAAAAGCAATGGATCGAATGGGAGTGAGAGGATTTGCTGGCCACCATATCTGGGATTGGAAAGCTCCCGACTGTGCAACAAAAGATGCGGCCTTTGAACAAGCCCTACTTTTGGCTAAAAAATTTAAAAATCATCCACGTGTTATCCCAGGAATCGCTCCCCATGCGCCATACAGCTGCTCACCTGACACATTTCGAGAATCTGCAGAATTTGCAAAGCTTCATAATCTTTCTGTCATGGTCCATGTCGCCGAAACAGAGGGCGAGCAAAAATCAATTAAAGAGAAATACGGCAGAAATCCATTCGAACTACTCAAAGACTCCGGACTACTTGAAGTAAAAAATCTGCTGATTGCGCATGCTGTATGGCCCGAAAAATCGGACTTTAAATTTATTTCAAGGCCAAACATCAGCGTCGTTTTAAATGCGCAGTGCAATGCCAAACTTGCCAGCGGAATTCCGCCGATCGAGGACTTTCGAAAGAACCAGGTGAGGATCGTTCTTGGAACAGATGGCCCCGCGAGCAACAATACACTCGATATTTTTTCTGAGATCAATTTCATCTCGAAAATTCACCATCTGTCTCAGAAAAATCTCACTGGCTTTCCGGCCATGGACATCATCGAAAGCGCAACCATACGTGCAGCGGAATCCATTGGGCTGGGGCATGAATGCGGAAGTCTTGAAATTGGAAAAGACGCGGACTTTATCATCGTAAATCTAGACAGCCCGCATCTGTATCCGAAAACGAATATCGTCAATCATGTGGTGCACGCCATTCGCGGACAAGACGTAGACTCGACGTACGTCAAGGGCCGCCCACTAATGAAAAGCAAAAAAATACTCTACGCCGATTCCGACAAAATTCTGAAGAACGCGGAAAGTCTTTGGAAGAAGATCCAGAGATCTCTCCCAAAGACTCCCGATAAAACATGAACTAACTTAGATATTCTGCAACAATTTAAGCGCAGACGTTGCCGACTGATTGGCTTGTCCCAATACCGCAACGCCAGCTTGCTGCAAGATTTGAGCGCGGGTGAGCTCGGCCGTTTCAGAAGCAACATCCGTATCTCTAATTTGAGATCGAGCTGAAGATACGTTCTCCAGCGTCACGCTCAAGGAACTCACCGTCGAATCAAGACGACTTTGAATAGCTCCAAGACTTGATCGCAGAGAGTTTAACTGCGCTAGCGTTGCATCCAAGTAAGCGAGAGCATCGGAAGATCCGTTTTGTTTCGACAAACTGATTGTGCTCAAGTTGTTGGTTGTATCGACAGATATGCTTGTCGATGAGAAACCAAGAGTTGACGACACACCTGACCCAGTAATCGTAATTGCTGAAGCAGATCGCAACTTGATCGATCCAGTTCTGATAATCGCATATGCTGCACTAAATCCAGAACTCGTCGAGAAAATTGTTCCTGTCGAGAATCCAGCCGTCCAGTTCGTCGCTGCCGTGAATGCACCGTAGAGACCACTTGTTGCAGTCGCTGCCGTCCATTGAATCTGAATATTTCGGCCATCATCCGCGTATAATTCAATATCGTCGGTGGAACTTGATTGAAGGCGAGCCTTCACTCCTGTTGAGTTCGAATAGTTATTAACCGCCGAGATAAATGAGTTTACCGATGTGACGCCTGTTCCAAGAATTGAAACCCCGTTGACAGCGAACTTGTCAGTACTGAGATCTCCACCATAGCTTGAAAAAATGAGATCGTTCAGTTGAACAATCGTCGTATTTACATCGGCATAAACCTTTGTGGTAGAAGACTGTGCATTAATTTTTGCTGCCACAGCAATAGCGCTGTAAGAGTTCCCTGCAGATGAAGATGCGTCATCGGCAGCAACCGAAGCGGATACAGCTGTTCCATTGATGATCAGGTTACCCGTTGCCGCCGTGATTTGGTTTCGCACTCCGGAAATAGTTGCCAATCCACCAAGAACAGATGAACGCGCGTTACCAATATTGAAAGCAATGGTCTGACCCTTGCTAATTCCGACTTGCAAATTGGTCGTCGTAAATGTTCCATCCAGCAAATAAGATCCATTAAAATTTGTTTGGGCTGCAATACGATCAAATTCTGCCAACAGCTGTGTTTTTTCAGAATCGAGATAGGTTCTATCGGAGCTTCCCAGTGTTCCGTTTGATGCTTGAATCGCAAGCTCACGAAGTCTTTGAGTGATATTCGTTAATTCCGCCAAGCCGCCTTCAGCAGTATTCAAGAATCCAACAGCATCATTTGCATTTCGAATGGCGACCTTGATGCCACGAACCTGAGATCCCAAACCTTCAGAGATCGCCAGACCAGCAGCATCATCTCCCGCCCGGTTGATTCGAGAACCAGAGGACAATCTTTCAAGAGCTTTTCCAAAGGCCTTCGAGGCCACTGAGAGGTTTCTCTGCGCAGTGAGGCTAAGCACGTTTGTGTTAATTCGAAATCCCATATATTACTCCTTAAAAACGTATCGCTACCAAGAAATCATTTGCGTCCTTGCACAAATTATTCAAAGAGCCTTTCGGCCGCATGACGCTATTTATTCGAAGAAAAATTAGAGAAATCATTGCCCCGCAGAAAAATGCTGCGATTAAGAGAGGTTGCACCACAGCAAAACATTCAGGAAGCCACGCGTCAATTTCGCAATGCGACATTGCAGACATGAGGTTCTCCACTATTTGCCATGACTGATTCAACACTCTCAATCTCCTTCAAATATTCTGCAGCAGACTCAGCGCTGAAGTTGTTGATTGATTTGCCTGACCCAATACGGCAACCCCTGCTTGCTGCAAGATCTGAGCACGAGTTAACTCTGCCGTTTCCGACGCGACGTCTGTATCTCTGATCTGAGATCGCGCAGAGGAGACGTTCTCAAGCGTCACACTCAATGAATTCACCGTTGAATCAAGTCGACTCTGAATCGCCCCCAAGCTTGATCTCAAAGAATTGAGCTGCGCCAAGGTAGCATCCAAATAGGCCAATGCATCTGACGATGAGTTTTGAGTCGAAAGACTAATCGTACTCAAGTTATTCGTCGTATCGACCGAGATGCTCGTCGTTGAAAATCCAAGAGCTGATGAAACACTGGAACCCGTGATTGTAATCGCTGAGGCTGATCTTAACTTGATCGAACCAGTTCTGACCAGGTTAGAGGCCGCGCTATATCCCGTCGATGTTGAAAACACAACGCCCGTCGAGAACCCAGCAGTATAGTTTGCAGAGTCCGAAAATACACCATAAAGGCCGGATGTTGCAGCGGCCGTTGTCCACTGCAATTGGATATTTCTTCCGTCATCAGCATAAAGCTCAATATCATCCGTTGAACTCGTTTGAAGACGAGCCTTCACGCCTGTCGAGTTAGAGTAATTGTTTACGGCCGTAATAAATGAGTTAACCGATGTGACCCCAGTCCCAATGATTGAGACTCCGTTAATGGCCAACTTATCTGTACTCAGATCACCTGCATAACTTGAAAAAATGAGGTTATTCAACTGAACGATTGTCGTGTTCACATCCGCATAAACCTTGGTCGTGCTCGACCTATCATTAATCCGGTCTGCGATGGCAATTGCACTATAGGAATTTCCTGCTGACGAGGATGTATCATCCGCTGCCACCGCAATTGAAACGGCAGTTCCATTGATAATCAAGTTGGCAGTTCCGGTACTGATCTGATTTCTTACCCCTGAAATCGTCGCCAAGCCGCCAAGAACTGATGACCGAGCATTTCCAATATTGAAGGCAATTGTCTGACCCTTACTGATCCCCACCTGCAGATTCGTCGTCGTAAAAGTTCCATCGAGAAGATAGGATCCATTGAAATTTGTTTGAGCCGCGATACGATCGAACTCTGATAGTAACTGCGTCTTTTCAGCGTCCAAATAGGTTCTGTCGGAACTTCCTAAAGTTCCGTTTGAGGCTTGAATCGAGAGCTCACGTAGCCTTTGGGTGATATTGGTGAGCTCAGCCAATCCCCCTTCAGCAGTATTCAAGAACCCAACGGCATCGTTTGCATTTCGAATGGCGACATTGATACCACGAACCTGAGATCCCAAACCTTCAGAGATCGCAAGACCAGCCGCATCGTCTCCTGCCCGGTTAATTCGCGAACCGGATGATAGTCGCTCGAGCGCTTTTCCAAATGCTTTGGATGCAACACCCAAATTTCGCTGTGCGGTTAGGCTGAGAACGTTTGTATTAATTCTAAATCCCATAAGAACTCCCAATCAAAAGGCGATCAACCAAATTGCATCCATGCAACGCTAATTCAAAAGACCTTTCGGCGGCACCGCGCCATTTCGTTAGAATTTTTTTTTATGCGCAGCGTGATCAGAAAATTACTGAAGACTTTCAATGGGTTTCGGCACTGCAATAAAATTTAGGTGCGGCGCGTCAATGCCGCTTCGCACCGATAGACATAACGGCGTTAGACAGCGGGCCCGCTAACAAACATGTCAGGCCCACGAATATCATCGACAAGTACCCTATCGAACCAAAGCGTTGTAAGTGCCCGTGCCCCTCTTGGACAACAATATGGCTCGAAACAAACGAGGCCAAACCAATGCCCATTTGTTGAACGGCTGAGTTCAAACTCATAAACTGCCCTCTCTGCTCAGGCTTCACGACCGAATTAATGAGCGTCATCGCAGGAACCATTCTGCCAGATGCAAAAATCATAAAAAGCGCCACAGCCAGCATACAAACGATGAGTGGGGCGGAATGAATATGGGTGATGATCCAGATGGGCAGGAGTGAAATGACGGCCATCAGCAAAAAAACACGATAGGCGCCAAACCGATCAGCCATGTGACCAATGAATTGCGACGTAAAAAAATTAAATAATCCCCCAAAGGAATAAACATAAACTAAGTCACTCTCCAATATGCCCCCATTTGCGACAAGTGATGGGCTAATGAATGGAATGATGATGAAATTGCTCATCATCACAAAAAATACAAAACCATTCGACAAGACATATTGCTTCTTCGTAAAAAACTGAGTCCAGAATCGAAAGTTAAATGAAAACTTATCGCCTCGCAGATGCTTCCTCATGGACGGCAGCACTCGATATCCATAGATAATATTGAAGAGTCCAACCAGAACGATACCAAAGAATGGCATATGCCAACCAAATCGCTGGGCAAAAAACAGTCCCATTGGCACACCCACGACGGATGCCACCGAAAATGATGAAACAACAATTCCGGTCGCTGCCCCTCTTCGATCCGCGTGAATCGCATCTCCAATAATTGAAAATAAAGCTGCACCAGAAATTCCTCCAAACGCCCCGGCTATAGCTCTAGCCGCGATCAACGCATGATAAGTTGGAGAGATCGCGCATAGAAATGTGCCCACAAGAAATCCGCTATACAAAACGAGAAGCGCGCTCTTTCGATCGTAGCGATCAATAAAAAATGAAGCAACCAAACCGGCAATGCTCGCACTCAATCCATAGACCGAAACCATCAAGCCAAACTGCCCAGCTGAAATTGAAAAGGTCCTCATCAATTGCGGACCCAGAGGCATCATAATCACAAAATCCAGGACATGTGTAAACTGCACACAGGCCAAGACCACCAGCAATCGACGTTCTTCAATATTAAACTTTGACATCAGCCAACCTCAGACTAATCATACATGATAGGTTGATGATCTGTGACTATTTCTCTTTGCATGATTTTTAAGGATGAAGAACTCTATATAAAAGACGCCGTATTGTCTGTATTGGATCTCGTCGATGAATGCATCCTTGTAGACTCTGGTAGCACCGATAAAAGCGGCGAGGTCTTGCGGCAACTAGCCACCGAAAACAATAAAATCAAACTGTTTTCTCGATCCTGGCCAAATGACTTTTCCAATCAGAAAAATTATGCGATCGAATGCGCCTCTTCAGACTGGATTTTATTTCTCGACGCAGACGAACGCATAGAAGCTGGCGACCATGGCAGAATTAAAGCTGCCGTAGCAAAAAAACAGATCGATGCCTATCTGCTTCCCATCAAAAACTACACCAGGCATTTTCAGCAAATGGGCTTTCAGTGGTCCCAAGAGAGTCACTGGGGTCCAGGCTTTTACCTCACCTATCTTCACAGACTTTTCCGCAGAAATCCTCTCATTAGATACGAAGGGATCATTCACGAGCAGATTGAACCATCCTTAGATCGGCTTCGAGCAAAAACAGAATCACTCGATGCAGCCATTCACCATCTTGGCCCCATCAAAGAGCAAGACCTCGGCCTTCAAAGTCAGAGATATGCATTTTATGAGAAACTTGCTCGAGAAAAGATTGCGACTGACCCAAACAATGGTCAGGCTCATTGGGAACTTGGCGTTATTCTTCAAAAAAAGAATTCACCTCAAGAAGCTCTCAAAGAGTTTCGAACCGCTCGAGATCTGAATTCCAACGAAGAAATTTTTGAGCTTTATTATTTTATGACTCTCTTTCACTTAAGAGACTGGAAGACTTTGATCACAACAATGCCCAGATTTCAAAAATCGAAATTCTTTATCTGTGTAGCCGAGGCACAAAACGATGCGTCTAAAATTGAGGGGCTAGACGAATTTCAGACAGACTTCGTTCAGGTTCCACTGATTGCATTTGAACTTGCTCTCACGCACGGGCGACGAGATCTCATTGAAAAATACAAAAATTCATCGTTGGCAGAGTTTGGAAAATCGGGATGGCCGCAACTTCTTGAAGGCGCATTTCTCCGCCAAGCTGGAGATTTCGACAGAGCTCTGCCCCTACTTCAAGAAGCATACTCCAAAAAATGCCCGCGATCCTTTTTGGAATTGGGGATTACACTGGCAAAGTTAGAGAAGTTTAAAGAGGCCAGAAATTTGTTTGATGACGAATCAAAGCTCAGAAGTTTTTCTGCGGATGAACAGAAGGTATTCGATTATATCAACGCGCAGATAAGCTGATGGCGGAGATTATTGCTTTGGGGCGGCGCCTTGCACCTTGCCTGACTTAATCTGCTCCAGAACACCTTCCCAAGCGCTTTTTAGCTTATCCAAGATCTTCAAATTCAGCTTCAGTGGATCAACGACATGCTCAAAATTAGCCACTGTGAGATTATCGACCATCACAGAGTAGAGATATTCAAGGTTTTTGGCGATTTCTCCACCTACCTCAAAGTTAAGAGAATTCAACAATTCCACAATGATTGCCTGAGCTCGACAGATATTCTTAGAGGCGTCTGCAAAATTCTTCTTCTCCAGAAACTCGATGGAGTGAGTGGTATGCTTGATTGCGCCGTTATACAGCATCAGCACGAGCTCTTCCTTACTTGCGGTCTGAATCGCTGTCTTCTGATAAGGATTCGCTTTGCCCTTTTTAAATCCGCCCGATTGAATCATAAGAATCGTCCTTTCTCTCTAAACCTTTACTCATTCTTTTTTGCTGACGGCAAACTTCCCAGAGCGGAGCTCAAGGATTTCTGCTGGCTGCTGAGCTGGGCCAGAACCGTCTCTAGCCTTGCGAACTTTGCTTTTAGCATCTGCTCTTTAGCATCAATTTTTGCCAATTTCTTATCTATATCATCCTGGAGCCGGGTGATCTCGGCGTCCGATGCACTAATCGCCGATGGCAAAGTTCCAGTTGAAAAATTCAAGATCGTATCAAGAACATCTGACACTTTTTCCCCAAAACCCGCGTATTTGATGGAACCCTGAGTGACCCCTTCGAAAAACTCGACCACCTCGCCAAAGTTTGAACTGATGGCAGCTTCTAGTTTTGAATTGTCCAAACTCAATTGCCCATTCTTCAACCCATTGCCTTGGTCATATGTGGATGTCACACCGATATCAACCAATGCTCGAATCGATCGAGAACCAGGCAGAGAATCTACGCTCGACATCACGACTGATGTCAATTGATCCATCACACTGCGAAGAGTCGAGTTGCCAGCCGTCGGATTTGTCTGCGCGGTCAAAGATGGATCTATCTTGATGGCCTTTTTTATTTCTAATAAAAGAGTATTATACTTATTTAAAAAATCAGCAATTTTTGTACCGGCATTAGACGAGCTCTCGCCAATAGTCAGCGTCTTATCGACGCCAGGATCAGCCGACAAAAGATTGAGTGTCACTCCAGGGATTAAATCTGTAACAACATTGGTATCTCGATACATCGTAGACGATCCGTTAATCTTCACCTGAGAATCGACACCTTCCACGATCGGTGTTGCACCGAAATCTCCGGTCGCCAGGCCGGTCAATGTGCTTGAAAATCCTAAATTAAAATTGATGCCCGCGGTTTGATCGGGGTTAAATTTTCCGGAATTATCATCCGTTATTGCGAGTCGTCCCGTATTTCCAGTTCCCGCGCCGGTATCAAAAGTTGTTGCGGTCACACCGATGCCTGCTGAATTAATTTGAGCAGCCAATTGGGTCAGCGTAGTTCCGGCTGCCACATTCAGGACATTCGATACACCTCGCACAGTAATCGTCAGTGTTTGCGCAGAAGTTGTCACAATCGAATTCACATTTGCTGTTGTTGCATGCCAAACTTCATTCGTCGCAAGTTGTTCGACCCGAACAGTATTGGTTTGATTGATGGCATTCAGACTCGCAGTTCCAGAAACAACTGTTGAATCAGAACTAGAAACTGTTTTCGTTTTAAAATCTTTCGCAAACTGAAAGCTTTGAGCTGCAGATTTTACGGAATCAGCAAGCCCTTTTATATTGGAAAGAGACGTATGAACAGCCGCAATCTTGGTCTGTCTTGCCCCAACAGTTCTTGAAAGCGCCTGAGTCTCAGCCTTCTTAATACTGTCGATATAGTTCGACCAGTCAATGCCGCTTCCAAGCCCGCTGATGCTAAATCCACTCATACCTTCGTCTCCATAGATTTCCATTCTAGAAAAACTTACTCCTTTCATTATAAACCGGAAACGGCTGAGGGGCTCCGCCGAAGGAGCCCCTCATACCTCAATTTATTTTTAGACCGTCACATCTAGAAAGAAGCTGCTTAACGGCGCCGCGTTATCTTCAGCCTCCTCCAGGTCTCTCAGACTCTTGGCCACCTCATCTGGTGTCATCACCAATTGAAGCTCGCCGGTCTCAGCGTCAAAGATCTTAAGAAAAATCATTCCAGTTTCAGGATCGAGCTCAAATTGAGCCTTGCTATCCTTTGAAAACCCTTTCTTCTTCTTAAGACTCTCTCCGAATCGCCGTAGAGAATCTGAATCACGATGAACTTGTGCCATCAATTCGCCGTGATCGTCGGGCGCCAAGGCCGTCAGAGCTTTCTTGCCCTTTCGACCAAGCGTTTTACGCTTCCAGCGCCCCGACGGTGAGTAACCGCCCATTCCACCTATTTCGCTCATAACTCAATCCTCCTGCATTAGGGCTGCTACCAATTACCTTAAAAATGAGTCGAATTATCGACCAATATTTTGAAGTAGTTGAAGAGCAGATTGAGCAGAAGCATTGGCTTGACCAAGAACAGCTACACCTGCTTGTTGCAAGATCTGAGATCGAGTGAGCTCAGCTGTTTCTGTTGCAACGTCGGCATCGCGTATTTGTGATCGAGCGCTTGAAACGTTTTCCAGAGTGATATTCAAAGAATTCACAGTGGAATCCAGACGACTTTGAATAGCTCCTAAGCTTGATCTCAATGCATTCAGCTGACTGAGAGTTGCATCAAGATAAGCAAGTGCATCCGAAGCTTCTGCCTGAGTATCAAGAGCAATTGAACTAACGTTATTGGATGTATCGACCGAAACACTTGTAGTCGAAAATCCAAGAGCTGCGGAAACTGTCGAACCAGCAATCGTAATTGCAGACGAAGATCGAAGCTTGATCGAACCTGTTCGAACCAAGCTAGATGCAGCACTGTATCCAGTTGATGTCGAGAAGACGACTCCGGTTGAGAATCCAGCTGTATAGTTCGCTGAATCTGTGAACACGCCGTAGATACCACTCGTGGCAGCCGCGGTTGTCCAAGCCAACTGAATATTTCTTCCATCATCCGCATACAGTTCTATATCGTCTGTTGAGCTTGTTTGTAATCTCGCCTTAACACCTGTTGTATTCGAGTAAGAGTTAATCGCTGAGATAAATGCGTTTACTGAGCCAACTCCTGTTCCAAGAATTGAAACCCCGTTGATCGCAAATTTATCAGTACTCAAATCACCCTGATAGCTACTAAAAATCAGGTTGTTCAATTGCACCAGGGTCGTATTGACGTCTGCATAAACGCCCGTATTACTCGACTGGGTATTAACAACCTTCGCGATTGCAATCGCGCTGTAAGAGTTACCGCTTGATGAAACTGTATCATCTGCAGCTCTTGATTGCGAAATCGCGACACCATTCAATACGAGGTTAGGAGTACTGGCCGTAATTTGATTTCGAATTCCAGAAATTGTCGCAAGACCACCAAGAACAGATGAACGGGCATTTCCGATATTAAACGCAATTGTTTGCCCTTTGTTGATACCGACTTGAAGATTCGTCGTTGTAAACGTTCCATCAAGAAGATACGATCCGTTAAAGTTTGTCTGCGTTGCAATTCGATCAAATTCTTGGAGCAATTGGGTTTTTTCTGCATCGAGAAATCCTCTATCACTTCCACCCAACGTTCCGTTTGAAGCCTGAATCGCTAACTCTCTAAGCCTCTGGGTAATATTTGTTAACTCTCCGAGACCACCTTCTGCGGTACTGAGGAATCCAACTGCGTCGTTCGCATTTCGAACTGCGACTCGGATCCCTCTTACCTGTGCGCCCAAACCTTCTGAAATTGCCAATCCGGCAGCGTCGTCACCAGCTCGGTTAATCCGAGTACCCGATGATAATCGTTCCAACGCTTTGCCAAATGACTTCGAGGAAGCAAGCAAATTTCGTTGAGCAGTAAGAGATAAAATATTTGTATTAATTCTAAAGCCCATGTCTGAATCTCCGTTTCTTTATAGTCCCTCATACGGCCCATCCATGGCACGCCATCTCTTGGCTCAATCCGTAGATTGCTTCGCCAAAAAATATAATGAAGCTTTCGGCTAGCTAGAGTATTTGTTCATCGGTTTATTTTTCAAAAATCGATGACGCAAAAATACTCTAGCAACCTTAAGGACATACGGCTTTAGCTTTTCTTACTGACTCTTCGCGTGTATTACCTACCTCCCGCTCGTTTAGTTACCTCCCACGCTTAAATATTTTGCAGCAACTTAAGTGCTGATGTTGCTGACTGGTTCGCTTGACCAAGCACCGCTACGCCGGCTTCTTGCAGAATCTGAGATCTGGTCAATTCTGCCGTTTCCGTCGCAACGTCTGTATCTCTAATCTGAGATCGCGCGCTTGATACGTTTTCAAGAGTGACGCTAAGCGAACTTGTCGTTGAATCAAGACGACTTTGGATCGCTCCAAGGTTTGATCGTAGTGAGTTCAACTGTGACAAAGTCGCATCCAAGTATGCCAACGCGTCTGACGCGCCAGATTGGCTCGACAAAGTGATTGTGCTTACGTTATTGGTTGTATCAACCGAAATACTGGTTGTTGAGAAGCCTAGAGCTGTCGAAACTCCAGTACCCGTGATCGTGATCGCGGAAGCAGAACGCAGCTTGATCGATCCAGTTCTCACCAAGTTCGATGCTGCGCTATATCCAGTCGATGTTGAGAAAACAACACCTGTCGAAAATCCAGCTGTATAGTTTGCAGAGTCAGTGAAGACACCATAGAGCCCGGACGTAGCGGCGGCTGTCGTCCACTGCAATTGAATATTTCGACCATCGTCAGCATACAACTCGATATCGTCTGTTGAACTCGACTGAAGTCGAGCTTTGACACCCGTTGTATTCGAATAGTTATTTACTGCAGCGATGAACGAGTTCACAGATGTCACTCCGGTTCCAAGAATGGAAACCCCATTGATGGCTAACTTATCTGTGCTCAAATCACCAGCATAGCTCGAGAAAACTAGATTGTTCACCTGAACAATCGTTGTATTCACGTCGGCATAAACCTTGGTCGTACTCGATTGAGCATTGATCTTCAAGGCCACCGCGACTGCGCTATAGGAGTTACCAGAAGATGACACTGTATCATCCGCAGCAACAGATGCACTGATCGCTGTACCATTGACAATCAAACCAGATGTCGAAGAAGTGATTTGATTTCTCACGCCAGAAAGAACAGCCAATCCCCCCAACACGGATGAACGCGCATTTCCGATATTGAATGCGATTGTTTGTCCTTTTTGAATTCCAACCTGAAGGTTAGTTGTCGTAAACGTTCCATCCAAGAGATAGGAACCGTTAAAGTTTGTTTGTGTTGCAATACGATCGAATTCTTGCAGCAGCTGTGTTTTTTCTGAATCAAGATACCCTCTATCGGAACTGCCAAGGGTACCGTTTGACGCCTGAATCGCGAGTTCTCGTAAACGTTGTGTAATGTTTGTTAACTCTGCGAGACCGCCTTCCGCAGTATTGAGAAACCCGACTGCATCATTTGCATTTCGAATCGCAACTTTAATCCCTCGAACCTGAGAGCCTAACCCTTCAGAGATCGCCAAGCCGGCAGCGTCGTCACCAGCTCGGTTAATCCGAGAACCTGAAGACAATCGCTCAAGTGCCTTTCCAAATGCTTTGGACGAGGAGCCCAAGTTTCTCTGCGCTGTGAGGCTCAACACATTTGTATTAATTCTGAATCCCATCTTTCGTTTCCTTTCCGTAGGTTCACCATAACTTGATCAAGCCCTCGTCCAGATGAGATGCGCGAATCGTTACTGGCAAATTATGTTGTTAGTACCAAAAAATATTTATGCTTTGCCTTTCGGCACTGGGCAGTTTTTTCCTACTATTTTTTTCAGGATTGCGTTATTGGTCGCAAAAAATGAAATGCTCCAATAACTTGGAGTCGGCAAGTTTTTCCGCGACGCTTTGCTTCTAACTTGTTGCGCTAGCAGATTGCGCTAGAAATCAGATTCTTTACCCTCATCGACACTTCGTGGCAAAGTGCTGTCCAGCGTCGTATATCCGGCATGGAATCTGTGAAATCTAATGAATTTTTAGCCTCGCGGGTAGCCCATCGATTCTCGCAATCGAGATACTCCATACCCGCATTCTGAATCACGAATGAAACAAAACGAGTATCTTTCATCAGTTCGGTCTGTGCAGATCGAAGAGATCGCAAAATCTCGGTCTTCTTATCTTGGGGCAGCTTTGAAAATATTTCTGAATGTTCGGTGAGGCTGAGAATTTCTTTCAACTTAGCCTCAAGGTCCGAGAGAAAATCCAGAATCAGAGAGAGCTGCTTAAAACTTCCAGCCTCCCTCTTATAGTGACGGTTCAAAATATCAAAACAATTCAAATCCTTTGTCCAGCCACTCGTCGCATCCTCAAACGGTTGCCAAGGAATCAGAGGAATTCTGGCCCCACCATCGGTTGCATTAGTAATGGGAAAGCCACATTGCGAAGCCTCCCAAGAAAACTCCTTGAGAAAGCTATAATAAGTAGAGTGAGTGGGAACCTTGTCTCTTGTGTTTCCGCTCACAAAAAAGACATCTCCCAGTCTTTCTTCTTTTGCTCGCGCCTTCATCCTGCTCAGATCGCTGGGCTTTGCCCAATCTTCATACGCTATACCCTGTGCATGAGACGCAAAGGTATCAGGATCATACGCTAAATCCTGCCCCACCAGTACCACCTCTGAGCAATTTAAGAATTTTGCGATATTCAAAGAAAAATGAGCAACAGAGCTAGAACTGGGAATTATTCCCTTTTCGACTATTTCATTAAAAAATTGGAAGTAACCGTAGTCTCTATATGAAAAGACGATAGGTCCCTTATATGAAGCCAATCCTTCGCTTGGAATAAACGGATATGCCACAAGAAAAGATTTTAACTTTTCACTTTCGAGGCCCGCCGACTCAAAAAATTTTTTCGAATATAAATCTCTTTCAAGAGTCGCAACAAGATGCGGAACAATCCCATGCTTCAGTAAAATATTTAAGCTTGCATCTGCCGATATGATCAGACATTTATTCTGAATTTTTTTTAAATGAGGTAGCGATCGAATTAACGACGGGCCCGTCGAGACAATCACAGCAGGGATATTCTGAAATCTTGATTTAAAATTTATAATTCCAGGAGTTTCTGCCACCAAAGATAAATTTTCACAGACATACTTTAAACCAAGTAGAGAGTCATCTTTCTCCCCAAACTGCCTCCGAATCTGAATCTTAGCGGATTTCCACTCGTCTAAAGCTTTAATAAAATATTCTCTATATTTTTCTCCCACCTTGTCCGAAAACAAAACGACATCGGCTGTCATTCGAAAGGCTCTCTCAGGAATTCGTAACCAATGAAAGAGAGAACTAAAAATGGAATCCGTATTTGCCTCCACAAAAAATTGAAGGCGCTGATCACTGAGAACATCAGAGAAATCTCTCTCTCCAAGAACCCAAGCCAGCCGCTCTATGCTTGGTTCTAAAATCAATACGTGGTTTGTCGATTCGCGAGCAGTCGATCCCCAGAAAGTTCGCAAGCCAGCTCCCAAACCAAATCCGCAAATCAGAGAAATCTTGGGAAACGGAACAAGTTGCAACGGCAATCTCAAATCTTTCTCCGAAACAGCTAATGCTGCCATATGCCCCTGCTCCAGAAGACAAGGACCCTCAGGAGAATCTAAAACCTGAAATTGATCGAATTCCCTCTCAGCATACACATGCAGTCGCCGAGCAAGATCTGGATTTGATTTCTCGAGAGAAATCAAATTCGAATTCCAAAATTGCTTCATATGGAATCGAGACCCCAGATGAAAAATGGATAGTCTAATGTTTCCGGATTAAATCCCTCAATCTTAAAATCTGGCGACATTAATTTGAAAAGTCCCAAGTACTCAAGACGGCTATCAGACGCCGCTGTCTCAAGAGAGTTCATCACTTCAATTTCGTCAGGATGATTGGCCACACCTGGCGATAAAATACGGAGCTGTCCGTATTGTTGGCTCAGCGCCTTAAAACATTCTATAACCTCTGCCGCGGGACCTGCCCACTCATGACAGACTCCATGAAAGTCTTCGCCCTTTCCGATAAGGGCATAGGCGCGGTCGGTATAAGCAACCGTCATACTGGGAATTTTCCACAGCAATTTCATTTCGTCGAAAGTTCTACCGACACGAAGAATTTTCGAATCGAATGAATCAAAATATTCTCTCCGAAATTCTATCTCTTTGCTGAGACAAATTTTTGCTCGCGACGGCTCAGCTCCGAATGCCGCGCGATGATCGATAAACCAACTCGCCTGCAGACCTCCTAAAGAAAAACCCAGTTTCTCATAGAAATCGACTTGATTGCTCCAAAGAACAATAAAGTCAATTTGCCACTTTTCTGCATACTCCTCTAGCGAATGAAATAGTTGCCGCTGATATCCCTGCCGACGAGCCTTTGGATCCGTCACCACGCTGCCAACAAAAAGCGCTTTGGCTTTTTGTCCTGGCCGCACATCAATCACTCGCTCAAGGCAAGCAAGGCCGGACTGGAGCTCACCATTTTGTCGCATCAAAAAAAGGCGATTAAACCGATCTTCACGAAAAACCAGAGGGTACTCATCCTCAAGTCTGCACTGCGTCCCTTCTCTCAGTAACTTTTCAAAAAAAAGAAGCGCCTCGGAATAATCACTCTGAGATTGTAATGGCTGAGGAAACACAATCTCTAGTTTACCGAGGGGCCGAATCGAAGGCTAAGACAAAAAGAAGCCCTTCGGCTATTTCAACCGAAGGGCTATGGCATCATGTGTTAACGCACCTAGTACCTCGTCCAATAAATCTTTCCCGATCCTGAATTCAGTATTTGCCCTGAATCGAGGCGTCGAGGAGGATACATATTGGACATATGTGATGACGAGCAACGAAGAGTCAGGGCAAATACTGAATTCCCAGAGGGCGGAAGGCATTTTTGCTGACACATCGTTGTCGGGATGTCGCAGGTGTCCAACCTGGCGCCATCCCTCCGCCTTGTCTCAACAAAAATGCCTCTCCGCAGGACGCGGAAAGATTTATTGGACGAGGTACTAGCAATCTAAGAATTACCGACCGATATTTACAAGATCCTGCAAGAGCTCAGCAGCTGTAGTTACAGTTCTCGCAGAGGCCTGAAACGCTCTTTGGAAAGTAATGATCTTAACGAATTCACTCGCTAAGTCTGTATTACTCTGCTCAACAGAAAATGCTCTCACTTCACCGCGACCTGCGGTAGTCGCTTCTGCGATTTGCGCTGTTCCACTATCCGTTGTTTCCGTATATAGGTTTGATCCAGCTCGGCCCAAACCTTCATCATTTGGAAATCCGGCTAATGGAATTCGATAAATGCCTCGGGTAGTACCATTTGAGAAAGTTCCTTTAATCGTACCGTCCGTGTCGACGGCAATCGATTGAAGATCTCCTTGAGAACCTCCATCTTGCTCAACATTTTTGATTGCCGACGTTGCAGAATATTGTGTCGAAACCGCGGTTGAACCACTCACCTGACCGAAGTCAAATGTGATGCTCGTCTGAGTTGCAGCACCATCTGCCCACGGAATATTTCCAGGGCCAGCGTCGTTAGAGTCATAAATGGCTTCACCAGCTTCAAAAGTGGCATCATTATCACCGGTACTATAATCTGTTGCAGAACTTACCGTCGACAAAGATCCATCAGACGCAAAGGTGATGAGTCCGTCATCAAGAATCACTGTTCCGGACGCGGGTCCGCCAGTGATATTAGTTCCATCGGTCAAAGCATGGTATGACCACTGGTTAGAACCAATATGTCTGAAATAGGTAATAACCGTTCGAGCGTTTCCAAGCGAATCGTAAACATTCGTTGTCGCACTAAAGTCAGAGGTCGATTGAGCATTTGAGGTGCTCGTTCCAATAAATGAATCCGTCCTCACATCTGTACTTGAATCCAAATTGAGCGAAACATTGATTTCTGTCGTTGCGCTCGGAGCTGCTGTCACATTCGCCAGATTGATAGATGATAGAGTTCCAGAGACAGCGCCATCGCTATCGATTTCGTAGCCCTGAAGAACTAGACCACCTGCGCTCGTTACGAGATCGCCATCTCCATCTTTCTCAAAGATACCCGAACGAGTATAGAATCGCTCACCAGCTGCTGACTCTACAACAAAGAAACCAGAACCCTGAATCGCCATATCGGTTGGTCGAGTCGTGTTTGCCAAACCACCCTGCGTAAAATTGGCGGTCGTTCCAGCCAACCGGCTACCTAATCCGATTTCTGCGTTTCCAAGTCTCTGAGACAACGCACTTTCAAAAACAGCCACTGAGCTTTTAAACCCAGGGGTACTCATGTTTGCAATATTATCACTGGAAACCGCGAGTGCGGATCCATTTGATGAAATTCCTGAAATTCCTGAAAACAAAGCTGCGACAACTGACATATTTTTTCCTCCCTATGTCGTTGCGAAAGCTAAGCCTCTCTCTTTCGAGTCCAAGGCGCCTTCTAAATTAATTTTTTTGATCCACTAACATAGTAGAATCAATATTCGTAAAAATTTGCTCGTTCATTTGATCTTTCGTCATTGCCGTCACCACCGTCCTTGATGGAACATTCACTACAAAGGCCAGATCCCCCATGAGAACCAGAGAGTCTCTTGCACCTTTTTTCTGCAGCGATCCAATCGCTGTATCCAATTGATCCTTCACGGCATCACTCAGTTCAATCTGACGTGCACTAAGTCTTTTCTCAGCATGTTTCGAGATCTTGAATCGTGAGTGGTCAAGAATAGAATCGAAATCCACGCCGCCTTCTGATTTCTTGGGTGAAATTCCAGAAGATTGCTTGGGATCAATTCCACGAATCTGAGAAAGTAATGCTGCTCGCCTAATATCATCCATAATTAGCTCCCAGCTAGGTTCGCAGTCGGCAGACGTATCTCCACTACATCCGTCGCTTTCACTTGATTGCCAGACTCCGTCAAAAACATCGGAATTGCGCCCGAAAAGTTAACTCCCGAAACTTTCTCGGTATGAGATAGTTGAGATGAAATCTCTTGCTGAGCACTGTCCTCTGCTTCGATAGTAAAGGTATATTTACCTTTTTCGATTCCTTCGATCTTTACACTATGCAACCCTTTCGAAGTCTCCAAATCCGATAAGACTTTTACAACGCTGCCATTTGAATCTCGAAGACTCAATCTCACTCGACTAGCATTGTTTGAAAGATTGTACTGCACTTCTGTCGGTCCGCTGATTGCATTCGTCATCACTTGCACTTCTTTGCCAAGCAATGAGACCGCGGATGATGAGTTATTCGCTCCGGTGAGCTTTAGCAAATCATCCATTTTTGTTCCGATATTTGTTATCCCTTCAAGCGATGAAAACTGGCTCAATTGAGACACAAATTCCGTACTATCTGTTGGATTCAGCGGATCTTGCTGCGACAGCTGGGTCATCAAAAGCTTTAGGAATTCATTTTTTCCCATCGCCTGACTTCCGGGCTTTAGCGGCGTCGACAGATTTGTTGCATTTTGTAATGTTACGACGTCCGAATTCATGCGGCATCTCTCCTATCTTGCTTAGTCGATTCCTCAAAGTCGGCCTGTTCGTTCTTCTCTCTGCGAGAATTCCATTCGGGCTGACGTTGATGCCCACCCTCTTTCTGTTTTTCAGAAGACTGAGCAGACATTGAACTGACGGACATATCTTGAAGTTTCAGGCCTACATTCGATAATTGATTCTTTAAGTCATTCCATTGGCTTTGAAGAATCTCACGAGCTTGTGGCTTTTCTGCAAAAAGCGATACCTGAACATCGTTTTTCTGCACCTGAATCTCTACTCGAACTTGTCCAAGATCGCCGGGCCGCAAACTGACTATCATCTCGCCTCCCGACTTACTCGCTCGCATTTGATCTAGCATGGGCTTCAAATCCTCAGCAAAGGATCTTGTGACCTGCGGGGCTTGTAACGAATCACTTGCCTGCACTGACACGACTGCCTCCATACTCGGTGTACTATTCTTCACACTTTGTTCGATCCAAAGAGTATCGACCATCGACTTCAATGTTTTTGGTCGAATGCTTTCGGGCTCAACGAAATCCTTCGCACTCATGCTTTTGACTATTTCGTTCTCCGAATGCTCCTTCGGGCTTCCAAACAAATGCGCAAGTCCTTGTTCTGCCTCTGAAAGATTATCCGCTTCAGATGCAGAAGATTGTCCTTCTACATTTTTTTCCTTCACATCATGTGACAACGACGCAGCATCACTTCCTTGTTGCTGCCCAACGAGCGATGTTGCAACTTGCAAACCTTCTCCATTATTCAATAGAGAATTTTCGGCAAGGTTCGTCATCGCATCTTCAGCTCTCTCGGCTCCGTCCTCCGGGCTCTTATCTATCGAGCTCAGAGTCGAAGCTGATGCCAAAAACACCGCCAGCCTCGAGAGATCTGTCGGTTCTGATTCTTCCGTCAGCTTCTCTTCTGGCACAACGTTCACAGGCATCATTTCCACAACGGCAGTTTCAACCGCATCCAGCGGATTACTTACTTCCATTGCAGATTCTTCATCTGTCACGACCATGGCATTTGAGTCGGAATCGACCAAGGCCTTCGCCTTCGTCGACTCTGACTTTGCCTGGGGCTCCTGAGCCTTCACTTCGTTCTGATCATCGAGATGCCTCTCGAATGATTGACCTTCTGCTTCTGACTCAGGAACTCCGTTTAGGTCCATTCCTAATCGAGCTGAAGCGCTTGGATTTACTGCCAACAATGGCATATCCATATTCGCCTCCGTTCTGTCGTTATTAATTTTTTTAAATGCCCATCATTTAAAAAAAACATTTCAAATTCCTTTACTGCTTCTCGCTTCCGGATTTATCCGCCTGCAATCTCAAACGTGGAAACGCAGCCGTTAATCGCGCGGCTCTTGGTGCTGGCAATTGAGCCAGGATTGTCCCAGCCTTCTTTGCATCCATCCTGTCAAAAATCTTGATCGCCAAATCATCCTGAACATCTTTCAAAAGTGGGGCCGCTTGCTCTGCATCCATCGCCTCATAGAATTTCGCAAGTTTCTTCAATTTGCTCTCTTCTTTTTCGTCGCGAGTATTCATGTAGTCGGCAATCTCGTTACGAGCTGTTTCAATTTTCTTGAGGTGATCTGCGACTTGCGTCTTAAGAGACTCGATATATTTCTTCTGACTATCAATATCTTGATCCAACTGCTGACTTTTCTCGTCCAAGACTTGCCTCAACGCTTCCACTTCGGCCTTCGTGTAAAATTCTTTTTCAGGAAAAGCTCCCGTCTCAGCTTTATGCGTGCCTTCCGGAACTGCCGCGCCTTCAGCAACTGCCCCTTCTTTCTTAGATTCAGATTTCTTATCGCCTTCGGACTTCGCTTCTTCGGTCTTCTTCTCAGGCTTAGCGGCTTCCTTCTTCTCTTCGCTGGCTGTCAGATTTTTTCCGAGAGTCGCGAGCAAACTGACGCACAGAAGCAACTTCATCCATATCTTGATTTTCGATTTTTCTTTGTTCAAGTTCATGTTTTTCAAGATCCCTCTCCTCTAATTTATCTAAAACCTTCTTAACCTTCTCTCGGTCAACAAGCTTCAGCCGCTCCTGCTCAACTTTGAAAACCGCTGCTTCTTCCTCTTTCTTCTTTCGACGCAATTGGCTTCTGAGCTCTTCTCTGTATTTGATAGAAACCTGCGCATCCACGACTGAAAATTTCTCTTCTTGCGCTTCTACGCTCATTCTTTTCAATTCCATTTCGTGCTGCATCTCGAGCTGTTGAATATCTGCCCTGATTTTCGATAGATCCTGCATCGCTAAAGATAAAACACGAGACTGCTGATCGCGCTCTATCTTTCGGATCCGCTGCACTGTTGCAAATCGAAATCGAAATTTTTGCACGATTCACTATCGCCTTCCTGCTCTCGGTTGAGCTTGTTTTTGTTGAAAAATTGCCGCCATTGCGCGCACAGAATCATCAAATGAAACCTTCAAATCAAATGGCTGCTTCAAAAATTCTTTTATTTGCGGAATAAATTGAATCGCTTCATCGACCGCAGGATTCGATCCTTTTGCATACGCACCGATATTGATCAAATCCTCGGCCTCAGAATAACTCGCAATCAGTTCTTTAATCTTCATGGCCATAGCCAAGTGTTCTTTTGAAACAACTTCTGTCATGACCCGACTGGCAGAATATGAAATATCAATTGCAGGAAAATGCCCTCTCGCTGCAATTCGCCGTGAAAGAACAACGTGACCATCGACGATCGATCGGACGCTATCTCCGATGGGATCATTAATATCGTCTGCCTCAATAAGAACAGTGTAGATCCCCGTAATCGAACCACCCGATCTCAAGTTTCCGGCACGCTCCAAGAGCTTTGGAAGATTATTAAATACTGATGGAGGATAACCCTTTGTCGTTGGAGGCTCACCAGAAGATAAACCAATTTCTCGCTGCGCCATTGCAAAGCGAGTCACGGAGTCCATCATCAAAAGAACGTTTGCGCCTTTCGCACGAAAATACTCCGCCACAGTAGTCGCTGTATACGCAGCCCGAACACGAACAAGTGGAGATGTATCACTTGTAGCAGCAATAACGATGCTTCTCGCCAAACCCTCAGGCCCCAAATCTCGTTCCAAAAATTCTCGAACTTCCCGACCCCGCTCACCAACCAGTGCAATCACATTCACATCGGCTGTCGTGCTTCTCGCCATCATGCCAAGCAACATACTTTTACCAACGCCAGAACCTGCAATGATTGCAACCCGTTGACCTTTTCCAACGGTGAGCAAACCATTGAACGCCCTCACACCAACATCGAGAGGTTCATCAATGCGCCCTCTCTTCAGTGGATTGATTGGCTTTGAGTAAATAGAATATGTTTGATCTGTATCAATAAGAGGACCATCGTCGATCGGATTCAATAAGCCATCAAAAACTCGACCAATCATCGAATCGTCAATCTTGACAGCCGCTTGCCCAGCTCTTGGAACCATTTTGCTTCCAAGACCAATACCTTGCATTTCCTTCAGCGCCATCAACAACGCTCGATCATCGCGAAAACCCACGATCTCCGCTTCTGTCGACGTCTTCTCATCCAGAGAATATACGTCAACAATTGTTCCAACCGATCCATAAGGGCAATATCCCTCAATCAGAAGGCCAAGAATATTCGTGACGCGACCATAGGCTGGAAAAGCCGAGAAATCTTTAACCGCATCATGATATTGAGAGAGCTGAAGACGTGACATTATTTAGACATCTCCCTCATTGTTACTTGCAGAAATCTCTGAGCGCACATTCTTAACTTGAGAAAGAACATGATCAACCATCGACCCTGCGTTGATATCCAATTCCATTTTCTTAGACTTCGCGATGAGCCCACCGCTTGGAATGCGACTATCTACTTCAAATGTCAGTTCTTCGATACCCTTGTATGCGTCCAGAAAGTCCGGTTTTGCCTTCTTGAAAAACTCTAAGTCCTGGGGATTGAGCTGCAATACCACTTGTTTTTCTTTCTCTAAAAGCGAAAGCGCCTTTTGCACAATGTCTTTGATTAAATCTGGATTAAGAGACAGTTCCTTCAAAACGACTTTCTTTGCAATGACTCCGACAAGTTCAAAAACATCTCGATCACATTCTTTAAACAGCTCTCTTCTAAACTTAGAAATTTCGTCTACTACTCTCTCGATGTTTTCCAGTGCCGCTCGAACCTGTGCCAATGAACGGCTTTCTGCTTCGCGATAACCTTCCGCCTTTGCAGCCTGTAGCCGAGGAATAATTTCTTCCTCGGATTGCAAACCCTGCAATGCCATTGATCTGAAAGCTGGCGTATTTGGAGACCGAGCCGTTCCATCATGCGGAACAACCGGCCTCATCGCACGCACATCACTCGAAGGACCTCGGACGATTCTAGACAACGGCCGCCTCCTCACCTTCACCTGCAATGATGACTTTGCCTTCGGCCATCAATCGATCTACGACCTTAAGAATATTTCCTTGGGCTTTTTCAACGTCAGATACCTTCACTGGACCCATGACTTCAAGGTCCTCTTTCAGCATCTTCGCTGCCCGTTCAGACATATTTTTGAAGATTCTCTCTTTCAAATCATCGGTTGCAACCTTGAGTGAGAGCGCAAGTTCTGAAGAATCAATATTCTTAAGAATTTCTTGAATTCCTCGATCATCAATTTTTGTTATGTCGTCAAAAACGAACATCTTCGCTTTAATCGATTCAGCAAGTTCTGGATTTCCAGAGCCGATGCTTTCGAGAATTTCTGTAGTAGTTTTCTTGTCGAGCTTGTTGAGGAAGTCGGCCACATAATCCACACCCCCCATTTTGTGTTTCTTCGCAGAACCAAGACTCTTCAAGGCATCCTTGACCGCATCTTCAATGTCACCAAGCGCTTCTGGCGTAATGTCTTCCAAGAACGCAATTCTTGATACTACTTCTGACTTGATATCAGGAGGCAGCAACTTGATCACGGCACCCACTTTTTCAGATCCCAAGTGAGACAAGAGTAGTGCAGTTGTCTGTGGATGTTCATTTGACAAGAATGTAGCCAAGGTTTTTGGATCGTATGTTCCAAGGTTCTTGAGCGCGTTATCCTTAAAACTCGTCATATTAGAGAAGAGTTCTTTGGCGCGATCTTCGTCCAATGTATCCTTCAACAAAGCCTTAATTTCATCCGAACTTGCGGCCATCGAGCTACCTGAAGCGGATCGTTTCACAAACTCATTCAAGATATTGGTCGTCGTATCTTGATGGACAACGCCAAGTTCAAACATCGCATCAGTAATTTTCTTGATTTCAAAGTCCTCAAGCTTCTTAAAGATGCTCTTCGACAACTCTTTATCAATCGCAAGCATCAAAGCGGCGGCCTTCTGTGTTCCAGAAAGTCTAAGCTTTGTTACTGTTGCGGCTTTTGCATCCGGTTTCGGCGCTTCTTTTGCTACGGCAGCTTCTTCAGCCATAAATTACCCCTCACTCATCCATTCACGAACTACTGTCACTGCTTCTTGAACATCCTTACGGATGATTGCTTCCGTTTGCATCTTGGCGGCCTGTAATCTCAGTTTTTCTTCTGATGTCACGGGCGCTTCTACGGTGATTGAAGCTTCAGACTCTACGAAGTTAATTTGAGGCCCATCGCTACGCCGCTGAACGCTTGCTTCGGGCAGCTGCTTGGCGAGTTGCTCCATCTTCTCTTTCGCTGCATTATCATTTCTCTGAATAATATTTACCTGTCCGGCAGGTGGTAGACCTTGGGCGATTTGGGCAGCCTGTTGGCCGATGATATTTGCATACGCGACATTAATCGGAGGTGCGTACGAATTAACCAATTTCACAAGCATGAAGAAAATGATACCTGCGATCAGCACAACCCCCATGAGTTTCGCATTATCCATCATGAACATTTTCCAGCGGGCGGATGATGTGCTTTCAATGTATGCATCCTGAGCTTTGTCCGCTGGATCCAATTTTTGAAATTGAAAATTTTCAATACGAACTTGGTCTCCACGGTCTGTACTAAATCCAACCGCTTTTTTTACGAGATCTTCCATCTTAGAGATTTCGTCGGCTGTACGAGGCTCGTACGTGACTTTTCCATCCTCCGCAGTTTTGTAATTTCCATCGACCAAGACAGCGACACTCAGCTTTTGAATTGTGCCGTAGGGTTCCAAAATCTTTTGAGTGGTTTTGGTAACAGCATATGTTGAAGACGTCTCTGTCTTCTTGCTGTTTTCAGATCGACCCTGAGATCCAGCGGCAGCCCCACCAGGCAGATTTGCGCCAGCTCCAGGAGCGCCGCCCGCTGCACCACTGCTTCCATTAGAAGACTCTGTTGTCACTTGTTCAGAAAGCGCCACACGACTTTCTGGATCTACCGACTCCACCATTTTTTCTACTTGAGTGAGAGCTAGAACAGTCGACACCTTCACCGAAATTCCACCCGGCCCCACAATTCTTTCGAGAAGCTCGCGAACCCCGCCCTCGAGTCGTTTTTCGATATTTGACTGAAGCTCCATCTGTTTTGAGCCCCCGCCATTTTTATCATCCACAGCCTTGAACAATGTGTTTCCATTTTGATCAATGACACTGATTCCAGATTCGGTCATTCCTTCGACACTCGTCACAACCAAGTGTACGAGGCCACTCACTTGAGAATCCGAAAGCTTACGCCCTTTTTTCATAGTCAGTGCGATGCTTGCCGTTGGATTTTTTTGGTCTTCAGAAAACAATGCCTTTTCAGGAACAACAATATGAACTCTCACTTTTTCAACGCCATCAACAGCCTGAATGGTTCGAGCCAATTCACCTTGCACTGCCCGAATATAGTTCACTCGCTGTTGGAATTCCGTTTCCCCAAAATTTTTCTTATCAAAAATCTCAAATCCCACGCCTCCACCAGTTGGCAAGCCTTCTTCAGCAAGTTGATTTCTTAATTCTAAGACTTGATTTCCAGGAACTAAAATAGCGTCACCCTGAATTTGTGCCTTCACATTCATCCCTTGAAGCTTTTGAGCAATCTGATTGGAATCCGTAAGACTTAGATTCGTGTAAAGATATTGATAGCCCGCCGTATCATAATGGCTTTTTAATAAAAAACTGGCGATCACGACACCCACAACAACGAGAAACAACGATAACTTGCCACTCGCCGGAAGCGTCTTGTACCACGAATTGAAATTTAAAAGAAACTCCATAGCTTATCCTCATCCCTGAGATTAAATCGGCATCCTCATTATTTCTTGATAGGCTTCCAATGCCTTATTTCGCACAGTGACCATCAATCTTAACGACGTATCAGCCATTTCCATGGCCAAAACTGCTTCATGCAGATTTCTTGATTTTCCAGTCGCTAAATCCTGAGTGGCTACCTCTGCCGTTTTTTGCATTTGGTCGACCTCTTGAATTTTATTCATCAAGGTCTTACCAAAATCTGAAGATGATTCTGAAGACGATTCAGCCTTTGCCAACTTCTGCAGTTCTGGCGAAAGTTTAACCTTAGAAACAGCTGATGTGAGTCCTTCAATCTTCATAAATTATCCTCGTCCAATCGCAAGCGCGGCTTGCACCATATCTTTTGCAGCTCTCATCGCGGTGATATTTGCTTCATACGACCGAGACGTAGCCATGATATCGGTCAATTCTGTAACAACATTGACATTCGGCATCGTGACATAGCCTTCCTTGTCAGCGTCTGGATGCCCTGGATCATAGATTCTTTGACCGGGTGTATTGTCTTCAATGACATCTGTGACTTCGACGCCCGATAATTGCTTTGAAACTTTATCGAGAGTTCTATCGAAGCTGTCTGCGGAAACTTCCTGAAAAACGGGATCCTTTCTTTTATAAGGGCCCGATCCATCAGCACTACGTGTTGAATTTGCGTTGGCCAAATTTGAGGAAAGAACATTAAGCCGAGTTCTCTGTGCTGAAAGCCCCGATGCTGAAATCTTTAGTGCTGTAAGTAAATCCATAAAATCAATTCCTTTCACTAACTCAGTACGGCTTTGATCATCCTAAATTTTCTTGCGACAAATTCTGCCGTCGCATTGTAGAGAATCGCGTTCTGCGAGAGCGCCGCCATTTGCTTATCTAGATTCACAGTGTTTCCATCCAAGCGAGCAACTCCGTCATCCGAAATCTCGCTCTTCGATTGAATGCCATTCAACTTAGAAAAATTATGAGACGAAGAAACCTTTTGCAGCTCTTCTTCAAACGAAATTTGAGTCGGTCTATATCCCGGAGTATCAGCATTCGCAATATTGCCGGCAATTGCACCATGGCGCTGAAGTCTCAACGTCATGGCTTTTGCGAGAACTTGAAGATTGAAGTCTACTGGTCCCATGGTCTTATACTTCCCCCCGCGTAAGCTGTGCAATTTCCCAGCCAGCCGCATTTTGCCCTGTAAGCGGCACGAGCTCCGCGTCACCTAGGTTCACTCGGCCATTATTGCCGATCTGATTTTGCCGAGTGCCATCCACGAAAAATCCATCTTCTTTGTATTGTTTCAACTTGTGGCGAAGAGTTCTTAAACTCATGCCCAATGCTTTTGCAGTATGAGTTCGATTTCCATTGTGTGCAAAAAGAGCATCAATGATCGTTTCTCTCTCCATTTCTTTAATCGGCTTTCCCTTTGGATGCAGAGCTCGTGGGCTCTGACTGGACATATCCTGAGCATTTCTCGTCGTCGGTCTCAAAGGTTCACCGACTCGAAATTCAAAATGCTCGAGCCTCACGATTCCCGTCTCCGAAAGAACAGAGGCTCGTTGCACGGCTCGTTGAAGCTCTCTCACATTTCCTTCCCAAGGATATTTCTGCAAACTCTCAAGAACTCCTTCAGCGAATTCAAGACTCCGATCCAACTCCTGTGACTGAATTGATAAGAAATGATTTGCAAGATACGGGATATCTAGAGGCCGATCAGACAAATTCGTAAGTTCAAACCTTACTCCATACAGCCGATAGTAAAGATCCTCTCGAAATTGGTCTTCCTTGACCAATCTTTCGAGAGATCGATTCGTCGTAGCGATGATGCGCACATCTACTTTCTGGGGTTTCCTTCCTCCCAAGCGATCGATTTCACCTTCTTGTAAAACTCGAAGAAGCTTCGCCTGCAGCAACGGATCTAGCTCACCAATTTCATCCAAAAGCAGAGTGCCTCCATCAGCGAGCTCAAATTTTCCTAATTTTTTTTCCATCGCTCCAGTAAATGCACCCTTCTCGAAACCAAAAAGCTCACTTTCAAGAAGTCCTGCGGGCAAAGCCGCGCAGTTCACAGCGACCCAGGGCTTATCTTTTCGGTTGGACCACTGATGAATTTGCCGTGCCAGCAGCTCTTTTCCAGTGCCTGAAGCTCCTTCGATCAAGATCGGAGTATCACTTCTGGCAACTCTCTCGGCCTTTCTAAGAATCATCAGCATTTTTGGATCTCGTGTGAGAAGACCCGTCTCAGATACTTCAGAAGAATCAGTCTTAATAATTTTTTTCAAAGATCTTTCTAAATCCGCAATTGAAAACGGCTTACAAAGATAATCATTTGCACCCTTCTGGATTGCATTCACAGCATGGTGAATACTTCCATGGCCAGTCATCATAATCACTGGAACGCTGGCAGAAATCTTTTTGATTTCATTGAGGACGTCAATTCCCGTAAGCCCGGGCATTTTAAAATCAGTCAGCACAGCTAAAAATGTCCCGCCAAATCGAAACTCATGTATTCCTCGCTCGCCCGACTCTGCAACAATCACTTGATAGCCAAGAGACTCCAGCGCTGATTTAAGTCCATCACGGATTCCAAACTCATCATCGATCACTAAAATCTGTTTTGAATTACTGAACATGTTCGATGTCCTCCACAGGAGTCGGATCTTTCAAAATTCTCAGAACAACTTGCGTGCCAGTCGGTGCGCCTGATTTATGCGACGACGTCAATTCCAAGGATCCTCCATGAAGAGCTGCTATCGTCTTGCAAAATGCAATTCCCAAACCATTTCCATGTTGCTTTGTGGTGAAAAACGGAGTTCCGATTTTATTGAGAACATCAGCTGGAATCCCTGGACCCGTATCAGAAACCTCGATGACAGCATGATCAATCTCTTCAGTGACATAAACAGTGAGAGTGCCACCAGCTGGCATCACCTGAATCGCATTCATAAACAGATTCAACAGAACCTGTTCGATAAGTTCCTTATCTAGAAAACAAATAGGTGCGCCTTCCCATGCAATATGAACTCGAGTCTCAATTCCTGAAGCAGAAAGCCAAAATTTCAAAGACGACATCGCCGACTCAATCAAATCACTGAGATTAACTTTTTCCAATTGAGTAACAAATTTTTCGCTGAGCTTCTGCACCTTTTCAACCACCGATTCCAAGCGATTGACATGATCTCTGATACTCAGAAGGGCGTCCTCGGCCGAGCCTCCACGTGATGCCAAATCCAACTGCAGGCGAATACTCTGAAGTGGATTTCTAATTTCATGAGCCAACGTTGAAGCAATGAGACTCCCCTCAAATTCAACCTCAGAATCTTTTAATGATTGCAGAACTTCTTTCGACTTAATTGAAGATTCTGATTCCATACTTAGCCTCCATTTTTACGCTCTCCACATAATCCTTCGCGGCGACTGCCCAAAGATTGTTCGGATCTGACGAATTCACGCTTTCGAATGCAGCTACCGCCGCCTTTCGATCATCCAGAGATAAAAAGCATTCGCCCATTCGGTAACGAGAATGAGAAACAAACGGTTCCTCTTTAAGCTCTTGGCTCACAGCTCTGTAGGCATCGAGTGCGCGAACATAATCTTTCATATCGAAGTAAAGATCGGCGATTCTGTATCTCGACGTTTTATAGAGATAATCATCCTTCTTGGTCAGCTCACTTTTTGCGAACGGATTTTTTCTGCGTTCAGAAACAACCGCGGTATATTTTTCATATGCTTCGATCGCTCGCAACGGAAGAAGAAGCTTCTGGTAATGATTGGCCATTCTTAGATACACAAATCTCAAATCGAATAGTTTCTCCGGATATGCCCGAGCAACCTTGACGGCTCGCTCATAGTGGGTAAGCGATTGCTCTATATTTCCAAGAGCCCCATAAAGATCTCCCCAAAGTTGTTCATAAAAATATGCAAAGGAAGTCTTAGGATAAGCAAAGTTAAATCGTCGCAATCTCTCGCTCGCCTTTTTCAATTCATTTCGTCGAATTGAAATATCTACCAATCGGAGAAGGGCTTCCTGTCTGCCAATTTGTGTTCGATCGAGATAAACCACCCGATTCAAAATCTGGGACGCCTTTTCCAAGAGCCCCAATCGCATTGAGGCATCGGCCAACTTCAAGAGCACAGGACTATCTTTGAGCTGATCCGCCTGCTGACTCTCTGAAATTAAAAACGTAGCAAGTGCTGCTAAATAATCTCCTTGCTGGTAGTAATCCTGAACCTGAAGTTCAATCAATCTTGCATACTGCGTATCAACCCAGGACTGATTGAGACTCTTTTCGAATTGTTTTCTATAGGCTTCAAGAACGGGCTTCGCCTTAACATAGGTCTTATTGTAGAGATGAAACGCGGCAAGTTTTGACAAAGCAAGAGCGGCCATCTGATCTACTTTTGCCTCGGTTGTCTTTTCGTATGCGTCTAAATAAAAACTCTCGGAATATCTCGACGATGAGAAAGGGTCGAACAAGAAATAGGCATCTGCCAAACGAATCTGTGCAAGATGAGCCGCACCCACTGAGGACTTGAATTGCTGGCGTACATCTTCATAGAGTTCAGTCGCCGCATGATAACGCCCCCTTTGAAGATAGGTATCGGCCAAACGGATCAAAAGATAAGGAGTCAACGATTCCGTCTGAAAGATATTTGATAGATCTTGAAACAGCTTTGCCGCGTCTTTGTATCTTCCAGTTTGATAAACCGCCTCTGCATAAACGACTCGATCCGAAAATCTTTCATGCCGCTCTGGATTAGATTCCATTTTCAGCTGGTCAAAATCTTTTGAGTGAAACCTTTCGAGATCCTCAAATATTTTCAAAGTCTGAGCATAGTCACCTTTTCGAAAGACGATGAAGGCTTTACGAAATGCGGCATCAACTGCCGCTCGATGCTGAGGATATTTCTGAATGACGAGAGAAAATTCATAATTTGCCTTCGGATCATCCTTCGACACAAAAGCCTGTTCACCTAAAATCAGGTGATAGTAAGGCGCTAACTCCGATTGACCAAAATCCTTGAGCGCTCTAGCGACCGTCGACTCCACCTCGAGTGCAAAATTCTGACGCAATTGACCGAGCGCAATTTGGTAAAGCACCCTCGGCGCCTCAGTATTCAGAGGAAATTCTCTCAGAAAGTCTTGATATTCTTCTGTCGCCAAAGCGTATTTTTTTTCTTCCTTAGAATTCTGAACTTGAAACATCAAGTCGGCCTTCAGCAACTTTAGCCACTCACTCATTGTCGAGTTTTTATGTTTAGAAAGTGTCTTGTCAGCTAAGATGTAGGCCTTGGCAAATTCCTCTTCTTTCTGAAGTTCGAATATTTTCTCAATATTTTCAGACTCGGGAGAACTCTTCCAATCTTTTGGCAACGAGTCTTCCTTCATAAATAGCTGTGGAATCTCAATTGTCGGCTCTGCGACGAAATCAACAAGCGTTGGCTCTTTCAATTCAGAGATAAAACGAGCACGTTTCTCATCACGAGTGAATCTGAATTGATTCGCACCAGAATTCGTCTTTCCATCAGCCCACAAAAATGCGGCGGCGAGCAAAACCGCTGCAAAAGAAGAAAGACCACGAAAAAAAGAAATCATCAGCATCCTGCTTAAGCAAGAGGGATGCCAAGGTGGGCAAAAAAGGACTCAGCAAAAAATCATACTTGTCTCAGCAGCTTAGCGCGACGGCGCCATTCCAATGTGACGCTCTACAGAGGAACAATATCGACAAAGCATTGACGAAAAAGCGTTAGAAATTTGATGAAAGCTTCGCACCAGAGCTGCAAAATTTATTCTGCAGCTGTTTGCTCGGTAATTCTGATTGGTGCCGATACAACAATAAGAACTGGCTCCTCGACGCCATCTCTCTCAGCCACTCCAAGAACAATCACTTGTTGCCTGGCGCCTACGCCACTCAAGTGCCATGGTTTTTTCGGAAGCCATCGTCGATCCATACGTACTGCTTTCGTTAGGAAAATTCTCGAATCTCGCGGCATTGCAGTAACCCACCCGAAAACACGTGGAAACGGAGAAAACGCACCGGGCTCTGTAAATTCTTGTAGGATAGACTCTGCCGTGCGAAGAGAATCCATTCGATCCATTCTGCTCTGCCGAGATTCTTGACCCAACTCCAGAGCTTTCGGCATTGCTTCCAGAAGCGATCTCAAACTCAGTCCCGTCAACAGCACTGTGAAGAAAGGCGGAATCGGTGTACACATAAGCAGAAAACAGACACCAACCCGGCACAAAGCAGTTGTCTGCAGTCTTTTATAAAGATGAAAGGAATTCAACTCCACACCCAAATGATACGGATCAGAAGACAGCGCCTCTTCTAAAAGCCGGGGCTGGTCGCCTGGAATTCTCGCTAATTCCTCCCCCACCCTCTTCTCTGCAGCCACCCACTCAGCCAACTTCCGCCCGACCGCCTCTCGACCCTGGACAATCTGCACGTCTAACTGAGGATCGCTCAAGTGGTCAGCTAAAAAACCATACATCGAATCTCTCGCAGCGCCTGCCACAGCCAACGACTGATATCTCTGCCCTGCCAGAATATCCCCAACAACTCTGGCATTCTGCGCTATGTCCTCCGGACTGGCTCGCTCATGCGGCTGAGAAAATATCGCAAGCGCCGCAAGACAAGTCGTGGGATGCAAGCCTACAGATTCTTGATTGTTCTCGTTTGCAGAAACAGATTGGCCAAAAAACAGAACTGCCGAAGCCAACAATACAGTAGCAACGCTGCGCCCCAAAGAAGCCTCGGAGGATTTTGCCGGATCAGCAATGACTTCATCATTCGTTATTTTTTTTTGAGCACCAGGATTTCGGAATTCCTGCGCCAAATGATCTAAAATTCCGTTCACAAATGAAGACGAGTTATTGGATCCGAAGGTCTGCGCCATTTCAACGGCCTCGTCCAAAATAACGGGATGATCAGTTTCTAAACAAAATATTAATTCCCATACGGCCATGCGCAAAAGTGTCCGATCGATGGACTCCATACGGTAAAGCTTCCAGTGCTGCGACGCCGAAGAAATGGCTGCATCAATTTTTTCGGAATGCTGCAGAACGCCCAAAATCATTTGCTTTGCAAAATCTCGAATATCCATCTCAACTCTGAAATGATTTAAGAATTTTTCCAAATCAGCGGTCACCGGCCTCACATCCGCATCATGTTGATAGAGATAAGCGAGCGCAGCCTCGCGAGCTTTCCGGCGATATCCTCTTAATTGCTGTGGCATGCCGACTTGATAGGATTGGAGTGCCCTAAAGTCAAATGCTAGTTCTTGAAATCCAGCCGGCCTTAGGCCTTAATTTAATTGGGCTTTTTCGTTAAAAGGCTCGAAAGCTCTGACATAAAATCGTTGATGTCTTTGAACTGGCGATAAACGCTCGCAAAGCGAACATAGGCGACTTCATCCAAACTCTTCAGGCGCTTCATCACTTCTTCGCCGATCGACGAACTCGGAATTTCTTTTTCTCCACGTCCAGTGATGCTTTTAACAACTTCCGCGACAAGTTCCTCGGCATCCAAGACACTGACCGGCCGTTTTTCTAATGCCCGCATCACGCCGGCCTGAATTTTATCAGCATCAAAAACTTCACGCCGCCCATCTTTTTTTATGACCCATGGATGAACAGAATCAGCGCGCTCATAAGTGGTAAAACGCTGCCCACATTTTGAGCACTCACGACGCCTTCTTGTCTCGGTTCCATCTTTAGCGAGCCGAGAATCCACAACTCCTGTCTCTTCATTTTTACAAAACGGGCAATACATGATCGTCTGTTACTGCGCATCCCACTGAAAGAGCGGAAACTTTCCGCAGAAATCTTTTACTTCGCCTCGAATATTCTCAAGAACGGATGGATTCTGGGTATTCTTGAGCGCTTTCAAAATCCATCGAGAGACCTGTCTAAAATCTTCTGCAGAAAAACCACGAGTCGTCAGGGCTGCGCCTCCCAAGCGAATCCCCGAAGTTACACGCGGAGATTCAGGGTCTCGAGGAATCATATTCTTATTCACTGTAATACCTGCCAGACCTAGAGCCTCTTCAGCGACGGCCCCAGTCAATTTGAAAGGCCTGAGATCAACCAAACAGAGATGATTGTCAGTACCTCCGCTCACAATCGTCAATTCGCCTTTCACCAATTCATCTGCCATAGCCTGCGTGTTCTCGATAATGCGACGACAATAGGTTTTGAATCGAGGATCAAGCGCCTCACCAAATGCCACAGCCTTCGCCGCGATCACATGCATCAACGGGCCACCTTGAATTCCAGGAAAAACGCGCGACTGAACTTCTTTCGCCACCGATTCTTTCATCATCACAACGCCACCGCGAGGCCCTCGCAAAGTTTTGTGAGTCGTCGACGTTACGTAGTCACAGATTCCAACCGGTGAGGGATGAAAGCCCGTGGCGATCAGTCCTGCCGGATGCGCAATATCGGCCATCGTTCGAGCCCCGACTTCTTCAGCAATTTTTTGAAACTGAGAAAAGTCAATCTTGCGAGAATATGCCGAAGCGCCACAAACAATCATCTTTGGCCGATGCTTCAAAGCCAGTTCTCTCACCTGATTAAAATCAATGACTCCCTGCTCATTCACTCCGTAGTGAACAATTTTGTAAAGCCGCCCAGAAAAATTAATCGCCGCCCCGTGGGTTAAGTGCCCACCTTGAGCAAGATCCATACTCAGAATCGTATCGCCCGGTTGCAAGTAGGCAAAATAAACAGCCATATTCGCTTGAGAGCCAGAGTGCGGTTGAACATTCGCGGCCTCGGCATTAAAAAGTTTTTTCAAACGTTCGATCGCAAGACTTTCAACCTCGTCCACCACCTCGCATCCGCCATAGTAACGCTTTCCGGGATATCCTTCCGCATACTTATTCGTCAGCACCGAACCGGCCGCCTTTCGAACATCATCAGATACGAAATTTTCGGACGCAATGAGCTCCAACTGAAATTGCTGGCGGGCAGCTTCTTTTTCAATGAGGTCGTGAACAACTGTCGCAGAATGATTTGTCATGGCCGACACGCTACCTGCGACAGCGTAAATCTGTAAAGCTTACGTTCGACGCGCAGCGGAATACACCTTAGGGAATTTCATTGAAGACTTCTCGACCCGCCGCGCAGACGCATTTTCGGATGTTTCCGCAACAATCGATTTTCATTGACGATGCCACGGCGCATCCATCATTGATGCTGAGCAAACTGCGAAGTTTTCCGAACTCATTCCTGAATGTGGACTTTTAACAAAAATCAGATCGTAGCAATACCGGCGAGTGTTACTCGTTCGCTCAATTGCTGCGGAGCTAAGGGAGACTGAGTTGGGATTGAGAATTAACAGTAATATT
>CAZVFP010000016.1:0-49239 GCA_964626465.1 uncultured Bacteriovoracaceae bacterium
GGTACCAGGTACTCCCGGTACCGGGAATATCCGACGTACCGAAAAAATGGGAGGTACCGGGAGTACCTGGTACCTCCCGTGATCAGGGAGTTGACCGACGATATGGGCAGGCCTAAATTTTTGGGCATGAATACTCCGTCAACTGACCCAATAATCACCATCGATGCCTGGATCAAAGAGGCTGCCGAAAAAGATGAAATTGAACCCACGGCCTGTGCGTTCGCCACCGCGACCAAAGACGGAAAGCCCTCCGTCAGAATCTTGCTCTACAAAGGCACTCACGACGGCGAACTCGCGTTCGTCACAAACTACGAAAGCCGAAAAGCAAACGATATTACAGACAACCCCTATGTCGCGCTAAGCTTCTACTGGAAGACCACCATTAAACAAATTCGAGTCGAAGGCACAATTCGAAAGGCCTCTGATATTTTTTCGGACGCCTACTGGAAAACTCGCCCCCGGCAAAGCCAACTGAGCGGATGGGCTTCACCCCAGAGTCGCCCCGTCTCGTCATCCTCCGATCTTGCAAAGCGCCTCGATGAGTATCAAAAGAAATTTGAAGGAAAAGACGTCCCCCGACCTTCAAACTGGGGCGCATACTTTGTAAAGCCACAAGTCGTAGAACTCTGGATCGGCCAACAATATCGTCTGCATGATCGGACGCGCTATGTCCGCCACAACGATTCGTGGATAACGGAAATTCTCGGACCATAAAAACTAATACTTTTCTTCTCTTCCCAAAAACACTTACCCTGAAGAAGGTTCATGTTTCGGGGAGGGAAAATGTTCAATTGTATTTCTTTTTCTGCATTTGTATTTTTTTCAATACTTCGTTCGGCTCCCCTGACTGCCGAAGATGATTGGGCAGCATCACCTTCTGATGTTCAATCATCACCATGCCGACAACTCAATGTCGCCTCTTCAAAAATAATGGAAAACTTCCTCGCCAGCACGCTAACACCAGCATTGCCGAATGAGACTCGAACGTTCTTTGGGCTCAAATTGACTGGAGATCCTCGCGTTCTCTTTGCGATTCAGGAACTTCTAAGAAACGAACAAGAAATATTTGGTAAAGAAAAATTTCCGCAAGTAAGACTCAGCAGCAAATGCGAAACAACCGACTGCGTCCTCACAGATTCTGCAGTCTTTCCGAACAAAGACGGGCGCCGTCTGCTCTATTTTTATTTTCGCTACGGCCTTAAAGCCTCACACTACACACTTCCTTACGGCCAACCTTGGAAAGAATCAGAACTCGATGAAATCGAACGCGCTCTTCATGACTTTCCAGATGTCCTCTTTCCGATCCATCCAGCACGCCCGCTTGTCAGATTTAAAGAGGGGTATACTCTGAAACTCCCTCACCAGGAAACAGACTCAGCATCCGTTCTCTTCGCAGATGAATCCCTGTTCTTTTTCGACCCTTGGATTGCAGCAGCTGCTGAGGAAAAACATACAACCGTCGTTCATGAACTAGCACACGTGCTCGATCGACGAACTCAAGATCATTGGAACTGGAGCTTCTCGGACGTATGGAAAGGACTGGGCGACTGGAATCGGCAGCCTGATGGCACTCTTAAGAATCCTCTTGATTCCAAAAAATTTGTTTCGACCTATGCGATGACAAATGAGGCCGAAGATTTTGCAGAATCAGTCGTCGCCTACCGATTTAAGTCCGCGACGTTGAAAAGTAATCAACCAGAGAAATACGCATTCATACGCGATGCCGTTTTTCAAGGTCTTGAATTTACATCGCCAGATCTGTGCCAAACAAAACTGACGTATTCCGAACAGGCCAATCTCTGGCTTCAAAGCCATTTCTCAAACTTCGTATCTTCCCTCAAATCAGATCACTACTACGATTTGATGAAATACTGCGGTCTCGAAACATTTGAAAGAATGAAATCACCCCAATACGAAAGACTTCAAGAGGTCGAGGTTAAAAATTGCGCGACAAAAGCATTCGGCAACGAAGCCCTCGCAGCCACGAATATAATTCCTAGCAATTCTGAAATTCCACGGCTCCGCGAATTTGTTATTCAAAGAATTCCCCCTGTCCAAGCAACACCCGAGGAAGTGCAAACTATTCATTCCGTCATTCAGAACCAGCTCACTTTTGTCATGCAACGATACCTACAAAAAACGATTGAGGAGAACTATACGCTATTCTTCTCTCCCAAGAGTATTGAAGAACTTTGCTCTGCATATGGAAAGCATGCCTATCAAGGTGCTGACGCGATCGGTCTCGGAAAATTGTTTGGATCAACGGATATCATTTTTAGTTACCGACATCGCGAATTTCTGAATACTGTTGCAAAAGCTTTCTGTGACTTCGCTCATCGCAACAGCGACAAACCAAATAAGGAACTTCTGAACGATGAGACGATTCGCGACTATCTAGAATCAATTGGGTTTGCCAAAATAATCCGACCAATATCAATCTCGCGGGCTGCTACTCCATCACATGCCCATGACATGGTAACCAGAATCAACGTAGATCACCTCGCCAGTAACACCTCTCGATAAATCTGATCCAAGAAACAGCGCTGTTTGCCCTACGTCTTCGATCGTGACATTTCTTTTGAGCGGCGATTTCTCTTCGATTTTTGTAAGCATCGATCGAAAATCTTTAA
This sequence comes from uncultured Bacteriovoracaceae bacterium, assembly GCA_964626465.1. Lineage (GTDB taxonomy): Bacteria > Bdellovibrionota > UBA2394 > UBA2394 > UBA2394 > CAZRCG01. The sequence continues at coordinate 2,631 of CAZVFP010000016.1, forward strand.
CGCCACTAGCTGCCAAAGTTCGAATCGGACCGGCGGAAATCGCATTGACTCTCACACCCTTTGCTCCAGCATCATTTGCAAGATATCGGACTGAGGCTTCCAGCGCGGCCTTGGCAACCCCCATCACATTATAATTTGGAATAACTCGCTCAGCGCCATAGTACGAAAGCGTGATGACCGATCCACGCGAATGTTCAAGCGCTGAAAACAATGCTCCGGTCGTTGCAATAAGTGAATAGCACGAAATATCCAATGCCGTATGAAAACCTTTGCGCGATGTATACATAAACTCTCGATCGAGATCCTCCCGTTCAGCATAGGCTACAGAGTGCACAAGAATATCGACTTGATTGCTCCACTTTTCACGAACTGCATCTGCTAGTCCTTTAATGTCAGAATCCGACGATACGTCACAGCGTTCAACCAACGTCGCATTCATCTCATCAGCAATTGGTCGCACTCGCTTCTCTACAGCATCGATATAGGTGAAGCCGAGTTCTGCGCCTGCCTCTTTGAAAGATTTTGCAATTCCAAACGCAATACTTCTCTCATTCGCGAGGCCCATAATGAGGGCCTTTTTTCCTTGTAGAATCATGGCTTGTTTTGAGCGATTAGTCTCACAATGTCAATGGGCACAATCCACCAGCAGATCACTGCCTAATCTTGAAATTTATGCAAAAAAAGCAGTTACAAAAATTCAATCGAAGAGATTTTCTGAAAAGTTCTCGTAGTCGTCTGGCGAAATAGTTTGCCAAGATTTTTTAAGTTCTGGCACACCCTGCATAAAATCCTGAAATATATCTCGTCTCCATTCAATGACAGAGCATTCCGATGCGGCCTTTATAGAAAGAGATGAAGGCTTCGTCGATTTGAATTCAGAAAATCCAACAATTGCCCCTGGCAACAAAGTCTGAGCACCTTCGTCAGACTCAACCTGACACACGCCCTGCACGAGAAGATAAAATCGATCGACCGTTGATCCCTCTTTCCATAGCACTCGTCCACGAGGCAGAGTCACCAAAACGCCTTCATCAAAGAGCCCAAAGAGAGCCTCCGCCCCAAGCGGTTTAAAAACAGGATGAGCCATGAATGAGTTCAAAAAGAGCCGCTTCTCATAGAACTGAAAAAATCTTTCTCTCACACTTGGAAATTGCTTCGAATAGTTATCAAACGCATCTTGATCAAACCGAAGAACAGACGACGTTTCACTAGCGACAACATCGCAAGACCGATTGCGGCCTGAAAAGAAGCTAAGATCTCCGACAAACTCCTCGGATCCTATTTTGATTGTCAATTCCGCCTGATGCTTTTCAAAATTCCCTTGAAGAATTAAATAGAAACAATCTGCTTCATCACGAGTGCGATAAAGATATTGATCTTTCTGCACAATCATAATTTGAAGCACCTCAAGTAAAGCCTCCAGCTCCTGAACCTTCAGAGAAGAAAAAAATGCGAACTGTTTTGATTCAATATTTTCAAGCTGAAAGCGTTTTAGCTCTGGCGGATCGTTATCAAATACAATTGAGCCCTTCAATTCTTGATAAGGAGTTGGCGGAGGCATTTCGTCATCAAACACAGGCTTCTTTGATTTTCGACTCGCAAATGTCGAAGCGATAAGTCCTCTCAATTGATGTGCAGCCGCCTGATCTAACTGTCTGCTTCGAAGCCAATAAAAAACCTTCAGCGCCTCTGGCAAGAGGCCTTCTTTGACGAATCCCTCACCCGCCAAAGATGCATAATGGATTGCCCGCGCCGTCCAATCTGGATCGTCCGCCCGAAAACCATAAACTTCCGCAAGCTCCTGAGAGATATAACATGCTTCAAGTGACGCTTCGATTGCAATGAGTCGTCTTTTTAGATCAGAGACCGCTTGATCAAGGTTTCCAGCCTCAATCAATTTTTGAATATCATCAGATAGTCGAGGCCTTCCCACACTTCATTATGCATCACTTAACCATACAGAGAAGAGCGTCAATCTGCTAAGATCCCCATGTGAATTACAAATCGACGAAACTAATCATTATTGGGAAGGGACAATGGGGAAAGGCCCTTGGAAGAACCTTTCAATCAGCATTTTTAGACACCGTGTTTCTGGATTCTCATTCAACATCCTCAGATTGGAACGCCGCACTAAACAAGAATTGTTTTATTGTAATCGCTTGTCCATTTGGAGCCATTGTTTCGATCATGCGCTATCTTCAGCATAACACGGTGCAAGCTGTGATGAACGCATCCAAAGGAATCGACCGAAAAACTTTAAATACATTCAGCGGCATGGCAGAAAAACAAATTAAAGCACCATTTGCAACATTGTCTGGGCCAACCTTTGCTGCTGAGCTCCTAGAACAAAAGCCAACGGCAGCGGTTCTCGCGTCAAAAGATAAAAAATTTCTAGCATCAGCGGTTCAGAAACTTTCCACTCCCTACTTCCGACTTTATACAAGCTCTGATCTCAGAGGAGTCGAAACTTGTGGTGCTGTAAAAAACGTTCTAGCAATTGCGTGTGGAATTTCCGATGGCCTCAGTCTCGGACACAATGCCAGAGCTGCACTTTTAACGCGTGGCTTGGTTGAAATTCAGCAGCTGCTGCCCATCTTTGGTGGAGAGCCCCCGACAGCCTACGGCCTCGCAGGTGTTGGAGATCTCTGGCTTACCGCGACTGGCGATCTCAGTAGAAATAGGCAACTTGGACACAAAATATCTCAAGGAATTCTTGTCTCGGAAGCCCTCGATCAAATTGGGACAACTTGTGAAGGATTCCATACAGTCGCTCAGGTAGAACGGATCCGAAAAATGTATAAACTGGAACTACCGATTTGTTCAGAGGTCTTTCAAATTTGCTACAAAGGCCGAGATCCTAGAAAATCGCTTGTTTCACTTATGACTCGCGAGTTGAAGGCTGAGGAATCCAAGTCATTGAAGCCTCTGAAAAAAAGGCTTCCCAAACGCTAAGCTCAGATCGAAACGATCCCGTCAAAATCTTTTTAAATTCTTCCCAGTTCTGACTTCCCAAATAAAAGTGAAGTTGAACCAACTGATATTGCATTCTGGTAATAGACTCAGATACTTTCTGCTTCTCAAAAGTTGCGGCTTCCACGTTCGTCGTACCCAGAGATTGAGTACCAATCACGAGTTGAATCAACCATTCGAGAAGAGCCGTCATTTCAATAACTCGCTCGTGAGTGCTCTCAAAATCGTTCTTCGACAAAAACTCTTCAACATCAATGCAGTCTTGCTGAAGGACTTGGCAAATATGCGGGGCCGACTGCAGAGATTCCTTGAACAACTCGTCAATGCGTCTCGACTTCACTACCACCCGGCCGAGATCATTGAGGATCTTTTCGTTGAGCATTTCTTCTTCCGCTAGATCAATCGGTTTATCGTCGACGTAAATTTCAGCAAGCACGCGCTCAGGTGGCAACGCCATTCGAATCTCCTCCGAGACCGTTGCAAACGTTTTGCTTCCGTCAAATATTTTTGACTCACCATCTAATTCCAATGTCTTCATTGCGCTATCCATACAACACCTCTTTACTGTAACGACTCAGCCCTTAGTTTCGAGCTTCGACCCCCTGAGATTAATTTGATTCTGATTCAGGAATTCTAATTTTTCTCCTAAAAGGGATCTCAATTCTTTTTCTGTTCGACTCGACTGCCAACGCAATAGTCCCGCCACCTCGTCCTCCATAGAGCGAATTTGCGCAAGTTGAACTTCCCAGACTTCTGAAAACTGCGGCGAACGATCCGAATATTTCTTCAAAGATTCGACAAGCTGTCTCAAAATCGACGACCGTCGATCTGCGCATCGTTGAATTTCGTCGACGTCAGCCGATCTTGATGCTGCAACAAATTGAAACGTAGACGAAACAAGATCATCTACCACCTTACCAACCTGACTGAGATAGGCATCCATACCTTAGTTGATTGTAACATTATGATATTTAATGAACAGCAGGTCGCTCTCAAAACTTGCATAAATATCTCTCGCGATGTATCAGCATCGCATCATGGATCTGCGCGTCGGAGATGAAATATCAGTAACTGTTCAGGGGATCGGCACCTTCGGCGAAGGTTTGGCGCGTCATAATGACCAAGAGATTTTTATTCCAAAAACGATGGCGGGAGACATCGTCAAAATTCGCATCATAGAAAAGAAGAAAGGCAGATTCAGAGCAGAAACTTTAGAAATACTGAAGCAGAGCGCCGATCGCCAAAAACCTCTGTGCTCGCATTTCGAAGACTGCGGAGGATGTGACTTTCAACATATCTCGTATGACGCGCAAGTGTCATGGAAAGTCAGAATGACGAAGCACTGGATCCGTCGATCTCCACTTGCTCCTGAATTGCCTAAGATTGAGTTTCATCAAATTCAATCGCCTTCACCCTATGGCTATCGACACCGAGCAAGATTGCAGATTAAAAATCATAAGCTTCATTTCTTTAGACCTCAATCCACCCGACTCTTAGAGCTTCACGAGTGCCCCATCATGGTTGATGGATTTTTTTCAAGGCTTCAGAACCAAGCGCTCACCCTTCCCGATCAGAGAGATTGGAACCAGAGCGCAAACGATCACTACCATCTTGATGGCCATGACATTCACTTTGATGCTGATTGCTTCACTCAAGGAAATCTTGGCGCGAATGAGTTGATGTGGGCGCATATTCGAGACGCTGTAGAAAATCTTGATTCCAAACGAGTGGCATTGGATCTTTTTTGCGGAATCGGAAACTTCTCAATTCCTCTCACAGACTATTTTGAGAGCGTAATTGGAGTTGAATCGTCGCCGTCAGCTATAGCATGGGCAAAAAAAAATTCTGACCGAGTCGACTGGCGCGAAGGAGACGCCAAATCCGAACTGAACAAGCTTGTGAACGAGAAAAAATTCTTTGATTTAGTGCTTCTGGATCCGCCGCGCCAAGGGGCATACGACGAAGTTCAAATTCTTTCTCAGTTTTTTTCGCCATGCGTTATCTATATCTCATGCAATATTGAAACTCTGATGAGGGATATCATTTATCTCACAAAAAGAGCTAAATATAAAATTTCGTCATGGACAACGGTCGATTTATTTCCTCAGACCCATCATATCGAAAGCATCGTCATACTACGACTTTAAGAAATCTCGATTTGGGAGTTAAAATATGGTGTGGGTCCGCTTCTTATTGCTCAAAACGATCGTCGTGATTTTCTGCGCGGAATCTCTGGGGCCATCCAATCTGCGAGAGAACAACCACTCGATCTGTCTCTCATTATTGCAGGGGTGATGCTTTTTGCGGTACTTATTGCTGTATTCATCGCCCTTCAAAATAAAAACCGAATCAGATCGCTCATTATTCGTATACGTAAAAAGATGAAAGGTGAGCTGATCAAAACAGAGAGATTTCAAATTAAACGTGATGTCAGCCTTGAACTTCCCTCCACGAATGATGAGATTTTTCGGGTTCGTACGTCCACGATTGACCTGAGCAAAGGTGGCATGTTCGTAAAACTCAATCCCCCACCCTCTCTTGACACGGCCGTGAGTTTCCACTTGTTTTTAAAGGATAATTCTCCATCCATCTCAGGAACCGCTCAAGTCGTATGGATTCAGAATGGATGGAGCGAACATCATCCGACCGGCGTAGGCTTGAAATTCCTCGACATGACAGCCGACAATGAAAATCAAATTCGCTTGTGGATTCAAAAAAACAAACCTAAAAAGGCGAAATGACGGAGCCCTTTGACATCAGCACGTTTGCAAAATCAAATGGCTGGATTGGAGCAGAAGTCTCAAAGCCGGAAATTAGTGAAGATACAAAATCAAAGTTTCACAAGTGGCTCAAGAATTATGGCGGCCACCGAATGTCTTACCTCGAAAGAAGAAAAATAGAACGGCTAAGTCCCAAAGACTACTTTCCGCAAATTCAATCGATTCTTGTTTTTGCGGATTACTATCACGGAGGTTGGGCAAAAGGACCTATCAAGATCTCGAACTACGCTTTTGGACGCGACTACCATATTGTACTAAAGGAAAAACTTGAGAATACGATGCTGAAACTGCAGCAGCAGCTCGGTCCATTTCAATATCGAATTGCTGTGGATACTGCACCTCTCCTTGAAAAATCGATTGCGGCAGAATCGGGGATCGGGTGGCAGGGAAAAAACACGCTCATTTTGAATCCACAATTTGGGAGCCAATTTTTTTTGGCAGAAGCTCTCACAGATATTCCCCTCAGTAAATTTCAAGCAAAACTTGCAATGACCGACCACTGTGGAACTTGCACGCGGTGTATTGATGCCTGCCCGACTCAGGCATTGGAGCCATATGTGCTTAAAGTGGATCAGTGCATTGCCTATTGGACTCTCGAACATCGGGGAGATTTTAGCGATGAGACACCTGACTATTCAGAGTGGATTGCCGGCTGCGATATTTGTCAGGAAGTCTGCCCGTGGAATCAGCGCCTCATACCCTTGGACGTCGACAATCGGGGCTTGGACAATCTTGCAGTCGCCGATATTCAAGACAGCAGCTGGACCTCTCGAATCGCAGGATCCGCCCTAAGCTATGTCCCCACCCAAAACTGGCCCCGCAACCTCACCCACGTCACGAAGGTACCAGGTACTCCCGGTACCTAAAAAGTACCGGGAGTACCTGGTACCTCGGAGGGTTAGCGGAACGCCAGAAGGCGATGATTAGAGCGTGAAGAACATTGACTCCAGTGAATTTCAAGCTGCTTAATACCAAAATGACTTTTGGAGAGACGACAACGAATCAAAAAAAACCAGTGTATTACCGAATACCGTCCCTCACGATCAGAGCAGCGATAGCCATTCTTGTGCTCCTTCAAGGTTCGTCTTTCGCCAAGTCCGTCGATCTCGATCGATTTAATGCCGACACTGAACGACGCCAGCAAGTCACTTGCCAGGAATTCCTCAAGAGAACGAGAGGAGTTCGAGCAGCCCTCCTCAAATGGCAACTCAATATTCCGCTCGCACGCCGAGCGATTAAAAGCGTGAGCGGCGGAAGATTTGATGGCGGCGAAGTCCGAGGCATTCCCGCTGCACCGGTGATCCCCCAAACGAACCCGGATGGCACCCCGAAAAAGCAGGAAGACCCCTCGCTGGTTCTCGTCAGAGGCTGGTTCACGACGTACGATGCCTATCCCGAAGAAATGAATACCCTCATTCGAGGAATCGGCCGATATGCGGGAGAACCCCCTGCTGTAACCGCAACAAGCCCAGACAGAGATCCTCAGATCGACAGCATTCGAGAAAAGGGGCGCATCGCACTGTTGCACGACATTCGGGATCGCATTCTGAAGGCGCAAAAACAAAAAAAAGCCGATCCCAACTACTCTCTATCCCCGGAAGAATCCTTCCCATTGGAAGTTAACCTTCCACGAGCCCCGAGCCGAATCGGAAAGCAAGCGACACCCGACGAAAAAGGCAGCGTTCTTGCCACTGAGACGATTACAGACTTTAGCGATCTAATCGAATTGATCAAAAACGATGAATATGAGCTCCAAGTTTATATGCAACAGGCTGTTTTACGCGAGATGAAACAAGCAGAATTGTGGATGAAAATCGGCCAATTCAGAAACAGCTTCTCAGACGAAGCAGTAAAGAAACTGGCGACCCTCGACGCAACAGAATCTGTCAAAAACGAAAAGCTGATCCTCATTAGAAAAGCTGATCGCATTCTGAACGGCAAAGAACCCATAGACATTGCACGGCGACCAACAGATCGCTCTTCTCAGCGCATCAGCGAACTTGCCGACACCAAGCGATCAGGGGGAATTCTCCAGGCTCGGCATTGGGAAATAGAAACCAGGCGATATCTGAACCTTGCGACTGGCTGGGCGACGTATGCCAACAAAAAATCAACCGAGATACGAAATCAATTCCTTCTCTTCGCCGGTCTTGCAACAACGTTCGGCCTTATAAACTCAAAGCTTCAATTCATGCACAATCAAATTGAACAACTTACCGCTGAACTGCGCTTAAGCCAGGCTGAACTCGCGCGCCGCGCAGAAATTTCAGATGCGGCTAAAGTTCGATCGACGATTGGAGTTCCAGCAAAAACCTATGAAGATCTGTTTCTTGGACTCAATAATCTTGGCCAGGAACGTTTCGATGATGCGTCAGTCACCATTGCTTGGCAATATTATCTCGGACTCCGTGAAGATCTCAAACCATCTAAGCAACTAGACCCAGAGCTTGATCCAAAAATGTACGATATATTTGAATCTCAAGCGCGAAAATTTTGGAATATACTCATGGCTCAAGAACATGGACTGGTGGATGAGAATCATAAAACTCTAGTCCCCGCAACAAGCCCCCGCATCCCCCGGCGCGAACTCAATATGAATCTCGCTAAAGCAGCTGCAGAAAGAGCGAGCCGCATGGCAAAGCGCCTCAATGGATGGGATCGAATGGATCCAAGACCTCGAGCCCCCTCGGCACCACAAGAAGGTCCGGTCGTCGTACCCTCCGCAAAATAAAGACCTATCGATGATTGATTCGAATGGGCCAGACAGGCGCTGTTGGGCCTTTATATGCCTTCGCTTGATATTCAAGAATCACATCCGTCTGAATATTTCCGCGGCGAGTATAGTCGATGACAATCTTCAAATATCTTGGGCTCAAAATTCCACGCAGGTCATTCATCATGATATGCGGCAACTCTTCATGATAGATCGCCCGATCACGAAATTTGTTGATATATAATTTTAAGCTTTTTAATTCGACAATCGTTTTCGCAGGAACATACCAAAGATGCGCAGTCCAAAAATCTGGAAATCCAGAACGGGGACAAAGAGAAGTTCCCTCAGGACATGTGAAATAAATCAGCGTTGCAAGATCAGAAAAATGAAACGGTATTGGCTCCAAACGTGCCGCCTGAATGAGGTCTTTGCCATGTGTGCCCATTGATTTTTTTCCATGAGTCGAAACTTTAGCCATGGATTTCAATAAAACAAAGTCGAGACGAATTCAATGTATCCCCAGCACTTCCTTCCCAAAAAGGTGATCCAAGACCTCGAGCCCGACGGAATTCTCGGAATTTCAGAGAAAATATGCTAAAGACTGGCCAAGGGTTAACAGGATGTTTCAAGAACTTCGATTTTTTTGTGTCATTTCAGTCGCTTGTCTCGGAATCTGGCTTTCGGCTGCAGTCGCAATAGCCCCTCTCCAGGCAGATATCATCCGCCCCGAAAGCGAATTATCCAGAAAATGCGACGTTCTGCTTCGGGCAATTGTTCAAAAATCAGGACGTTACGCGACAATAAAACACCTCGCCGATCCCTCGATCAAACCTGAGCTTGCAGATCCATCATATCGCAAGGAGTTGATTGAATCCATCAGACGAAAACTAAACCAATTTTTCGGCACTCCACTGAATCGACGACCGGGCCTGGTCGATATAGCGATGATCCCACTGAATTTTCAGGAATCCAGAAAAGTTTTAAGTTTTATAGAAGATTTAAGTGAATCTGAAAGTGCCTTTCTCACACAGCTTCTCTTTGATTTTTTGCGTTTTTACCGCGAAGCCTCGATTTCCTCTTCCGAAACTCTGGAGCCAGTCCCTGTTGATTCAGACAACTCGATCACTCAAACTTTACCATCAGAAGGACTCTGGTCAGTTTTTGAAATGCTGCATCTTAGCGGATATGACCACGAACTCATCGATGGACTTCAACTAAACCGAGGTGAAGATTTTTCGAGAGCTGAAAAACGTGCCATGCTTTTTCGCCATAATGCCGAGTGGCATTTGGAACATCTTGGCATCCGACTTGGAGCCTGGGCTAAAATGGACCAGGCCGCTGGTTCAAGACCCGCAAATTTTCTCGAACGACGACAAAGTAAATGGCATATTGCTTCAATAGCTGCTGCAGCGAGTGGGATTGGAATCGCCGCCACCATTTACTTCATTGTGATTAATTTACATTGATAATATTCAGAGCTCAGACAAAATCTCATTTTGATCTGAGCCATTTCGCCTCGCGCAAGACTTGCCTTAAATTTGTTGCGCTCGCTGTTCGAGCTGGAAACCCAAAACTTTGAATTTCTCTCGCAGTCGTGGGCCCAATCGCCAACCAAGCAACAACACGAGACTTTAGAAAGCCTAAACTTCCCGACTGAACAATTGAACGAACACTTGATGGGCTTAAGATAACGAAAATAAAATTCTGAGATCCCTTACTCAATCGTTTTAATTGAGATCGAAGTGAGAGCACATAGGTTTTGTACGCAATCGGCGCATCTAATTGATTTTTTCTACTGGCCAGAGCGCGCAGCGTCTGAGGATCCGTCAGTGAACTTCTTGGATAGAAAATCGTCACACCAGATTTAGATTTAAAAAATTTTTTAAGTCCGTGAGAATTTCTTTCGTTCAACACCCGAACAGGAGCCTTCACCATTGTCTTCAATTCGGCCTTTGTTCTTTCACCGATGGCAATCCATCGATCAACCTCTGGCCACTTTCTTAAAGCAGAAACAGCATGAACTGAACTCATGATCCCGTAATCGTAGCGCTGAAACTTGGCCTGAATTCTTCTTGGAACAATGCGAATCGACTCAATAAGTATTGCCTCAGGCGCAATCTTGGCTACATCTTGAAGCCCTTGCCTATCCCTGAAAACTACGATGGCGGGAGATTCTGAAGAATTTGTTTTGCGCCGTGACATAAAAACCGTTCTGCTAAATTTTCACCTAAGTCCTGCGCATATCCGACAGGGGCAATCGCTCTTTCCATCAAGACCAAATTACCCTCCAGATCTGCAAGAAATCCATGCATTCGCATCTGAAACTGCTCAACCTCGCACCAGGCGCCCAATGGCAAATGGCAGTTCGCTCCCAGCTTTCTCAAAAATGCTCGCTCCGCATCAACTGCCTGACCACTCTCGTCATGATGAATTCGTCTTAATTTCACCCGTAAATCTTCATTTTCTGCGAGACATTCAACCGCAATCGCACCTTGCCCAGGCGCAGGAACAAATAATTTTGGATCAAGATATTCCGTGATTTCATTTTCAAGACCGAGACGAAGAAGACCCGCAGCAGCCAGGAGCAATCCATCCACTTCACCGTTCTTCATTTTTCGAATCCGCGTATCTACATTTCCACGAATCTCGACAATTTGCGATTTAATTCCATGCGCCCGCAAAAGAGATCGTCTTCGCAAGCTTGAGGTTCCAATTTTCATTGATGCATCAAATTGAGAAAGAGGGATGCGATCGCGACTCAAAAACACATCCCTAATTTCACCACGCTCGACGATTGCAGCAAGAGCACATCCCTTCACCGGGATGACCGGATAATCCTTCAAACTATGAACACAAAAATCGACTTTGCGTTCCAAAAGGGCCTGCTGCAATTCTTTGACATACAAGCCTTTTCCGCCCTCTTTAGAAATCGATATCGACTGATCGTCACCGGTCGTCTTAATTCCAACGATCGTAAAGTGATCCTCTGGCCATTGTTCTTCTAGCAACCACTGAACAAATTGGGCTTGCCACATAGCCAACGGGGAGGCTCGGGTTCCTAAAATATAGGTTCTGCTTGCCATGCTATATTTTAAATAGATTTCTAAAAAAATGAATCAAAGGTTCAGCAGATTCAGAAGATTCAAGATCAAGTCGCATCTGCATCAGTGGATCTTTTAATACTCGAGAGGTCAAGCGTTCAGACGTCTTAACTATTTGGGCCCAATCTTCTTCTGAAATATCTTTCAATCGAATTTTCAGTTGATTCAGCTCTTCTGATCGCAACTCCGACACCTTCTTCTCCAGATCCGCGACTGCCTGTTTTAAATTATGGCTGCGCAACTCTCTCCAGATTCGCTCGGCCTCCGTCGTGATCATTTCATTCGCCTTCGCTAGCTCTTGCGTTCGAAGTTGAGAATTTTCCGCAGCCATTTTTTGCAAATCGTCTACGGTATAATAAAAAATATTGTCACTTCTCACAACATCCACACTCGGCGGCACCGACAGGTCGAGCACGAAACGAGGTCCCGAAGCTTTGATGAAAGTATCAAGCACAGAACGATCGATTTTTATTCCATCGATGGCAGAGACAAGCACATCAGAGTCTTTCATTCCGTCTGCGATCTGATCGACAACCCGAACAGCCACACCCTCCTTGCGCAGCTTTTTCATCATCTCATCAGCAACTGCCTGAGTGCGATTGTAGAGCAAAATTTCACACGGGCCGATACTCGCAAAATATTCTGCCGCCAAACGACCCATTTCACCGAGTCCCGCGATGAAAACTCTGCGCGACGTCATCACGCCAACCACCTTCTCTGCCAAACGAACAGCGATGGATGGGATGCTCACGGGAAATCGGCCGACATCCGTCTCGGTCCTCACTTTTTTTGCAATACGAAGTGCTCGCTGAAATATTTTATGCAGCCCTGCGCCGACGGTCCCCATCCGAGCGGCCTCTTCATAAGATTGTTTGACCTGACCTAAAATTTGAGACTCTCCCACAACCATCGACTCAAGACTCGACGTCACACGAAACAAATGTTTCAACACCTCAAGATCTTCATAGACAAAAAACCGCGGCAACAATTCGCTCTCGATACCACATACACGAGCCCAACGGCCTAAGACTTCTTCAGCAGTTAGATTTCCACAACAGTAAAGTTCCACCCGATTACATGTTCCGAGGAACAGCAACTCTGAAGCTTCAGAATACAGAAGTCTCAGATTTTCTTTCTTCAAGTTCAGCATTTTCACTCGAAGATCCAAATCTCCAGAGCGAAAATCAAGCCCCACAGCGAGCAGCTTCATTTGTTGGATCCATTCTGAAGTGCATCAATATCCCAGATATGTCTGGTCGGAATAAAATGGTCCATCCCAAGCGAAAGAAAAACAACAACAAGCGCGCCCACCATCGAATACCAAGCGGAAGACCTTCCCCGAAAAGATGGCAAGCTATAGCGAAGTAACAAAAATAAGGCGTAAACAATCCACGTCAATACAGCGACTAAAACCTTTGGATCAAAATACCAATGTTCAACCCATTGGTCCCGAGCAATCAAAAATCCAATAAACAATCCCAAAGTCAGGCAAACAAATCCTGCCGATACGAGAGCTCCCAAAATGGCATCAAAATCCGGAAGTGAGGGATATCTGCCTAAGAAAGATCCAGCCGCTCGTCGATGAAGCCGCGCTTCGACAAAAAGATAAACAGGCGAGATGATAGCACCAATAAAAAAAAGAGATTCTCCAACAACTGTGAGCAGAATATGAGTCCAAAGCCATGGAGAAATTTCAATGAGAACAGCCTCCTCTCTTCCCCAAAAATGAAATACAAGGACACCCAGAAGAGAGACAGGAATCATGAATAAGCCTAAGACCACATATTTCTTTTTCATACTGAGTATCCACGAAAACAACCCGATCACTCCTGACACGACGAGTTGGCTTTCCCAACTATTACTCGGCAAAGAAATATGTTTCGCGAGAAACCAGGACACAGCATAGCCCCAATGCAAGACAACACTCAGACCAAGAATCCATCGACAAGCTTTCAATGCTGAATAAGAAAGATATTTCCAGTAAAACCAAAGCGCTAAATAGGCGCAAAGATAAACAGATATCAGAATTCCTAAAAAATTTTGAATCACGAAGATCCCTTCATCCTTTCTGTTTACCAGAGCGAACCCTAATGAGGCGAGCTTCTGATTGGGCCTCGCTCAGGTTTGGATCCAAGGCGATCGCTTCATCGAAATCGTGAAGCGCTTTCTCCAATTGATTATCATATCTAAACATAAGTCCTCGATAATAATAGGCGGCACCATAGCGCGGTCGCAACAAGATTGCAGAATCAAAGCTTTGCTTCAGCTTAGGTAACCGAAGTTTTAGATTCTGCTTTGTTTCAATAATCCACATCATCTCAGCATAGGTTTTGTCTGCCAAAACTTCACCATCATCTGGCAACGCCTTCTGAATTTCTTCAAATGCTTCGAGCGCCTGCCGGAAGTGTCGACGCCTCAACGACTGCTGAGCCTGGGGAATTTTCATTTCAGCCTCAACACGTTTTTGAAGGGCCTCTACACCACCCATTTTATCAAGTTCAATTCCCGCTTGGTAATCGAGGCGCTTCTGTGGATCTGTCATCGTTGTAAACGCTCCGTTGATCAGAGAAAAAATGGACTCAGCCAGCCTTTTCATTTCGGGATCCGGCATTCGATCGGGGTGGAATTTCAAAATCAGCTGGTGGTAGATTTCTTTGCATTTTTCGATCGGAGCATCATAATCAACACCAAGAATTTCGTGCTCCTTCATATGAGAGTACTTGGAAATCAATCGCTCCAATTCGGCCTTGTTCGTGATAGTACCAGTGACACTCAAAGATTTTCCATCGCCCACAGTTGAAATCCAGTCAACCATTCCGAGAATTGAGGCTACCGTCAGCAGTCGCAACGGAATTCCCGTCAATTGACTCGCCTGAACTTTATTCGAGACTATCGAATTCCACTCTCTCAAACTCGATCCAGAAAGAGGAATTGGAAAATCCTTTGCGGAGAAACGAGCCCATTGATCGAGCCGAGAACCGAGGGCCAAATGAAAAAAAGTATCCTTCGGCTCTGCTGCAACGGAATCCCAGGCTATCTTCAAAAATGGGGAATCCAAGTGCTGAGCTTGTTCACCAAAGTCATAATTCTGAGGAAGTTCTTTAAACTGAAATTTTCCAGTTTTATGCCAAATCATGTTGAAGACACGAAATCTAAAAAACTTCACGTGCAGTTCTGTGATCCGCTTGGCCGCGACTAAATCTTTGCTGACCATCCATACATTCAGATCTGGTCGAGGAACTTCTTTTTCCCACTCAGTGAAGACTTCTTTTACTTTGCCTGCAGGCAGTCCTTCCGTCACAAGAAATTGAGCAAACGATTCAAGGGGCCAGTTGGATTTGACCAAAACAGGCTCCCCGTCCCGAAACGCTATCTGTTTCTTGAATTTGTCCCATTCTAACGTCAGCAGACCGGTTGTCTTGGCCGCTCCAATTCGCATAAAAAGAGCCAGAACCGATTCCCCGTCAGGACTCAACAAACCTTCACTCTGAAGACCGCCCATTCTTCAACTTTACACTGACATTGATTTCAAGTTGTATGGTTTCCATGGGTCACGTTAATGAAGTTACAGATCAAGGCTTTAGAACTGAGGTTCTGGAATCAAAAATCCCTGTTTTAGTCGATTTTTGGGCACCCTGGTGTGCACCATGTCGAGCAATTGCTCCCGTTGTGGAAGAAGTATCCGCAGAACTTCAGGGAAAAGTAAAAGTTCTCAAAATGAATGTAGACGACAATTCTGACACGCCGAGTCAACTAGGAATTCGAAGTATTCCAACCTTGAAACTCTTTGTGAATGGGCAAGAAGTTAATCAGATGGTCGGCAGCGCCTCAAAAGAAGCAATCAAGCAATTGCTTAAAGCTTACTCATAAAAGGCGTTCTCTATTTAGGTAGTTTTTTCGCGAGGCTTTCGCGTTGTCGTTCGCTATTGAGCAACTCAATGAAGGTTTCAACTATGCGAGTATTGAAATGACCTCGCATGTCTTTCGCAATAATTTGAAATGCATCAAATGGGGTTTTGGCAGTCTGATAACAACGATTGGTTGTCATTGCGTCATAGGCATCACATATCGAGACGACCTGAGAAACCATCTGAATTTTATCGCCACGCAAGCCATAGGGATATCCGATTCCGTTAATTTTCTCATGATGCTGAATAATGATATCCTTTCCTCGTTTCGGAATCGGTCTCGCTTGCAAAATATCGAGACCCCACTCCGGATGTTTTTTCATGATCTTCCATTCTTCTTCAGTCAGTGGCCCGGGCTTATTCAAGATACTGATAGGCACTTTTGTTTTTCCGATATCATGAAGAAAAGCTCCCGTTGCCGACTCTTCTAACAGCTTTTTGTCACGCACTCCCAGCGCAGAAAGAAGCGAGATTGTAAATGTCATCACATTCACACAATGCGTGTAGGTATAGTAATCATGCGAAGAGAGCGAAATCATATTGAAGAACGCATCGCTATCTTTCGCGAGCAATTCAATCGTATGACTGACCACTTTTTTGGTCTTTGCAAAGTTTTCTGAATTATACGGATTATTAAAAACGTTTTCTGCAATTCCAGATGCACACTGATAAAGCACGGACGTCTTCTGTCTCGTGGGCGTCCCTGGCGTCTGCAAAATTCGATTCAGATTTGATTCGAGAAACTTAAAATGCTCGCCATCAGTCTTACAATTGATAAACAGGTCGATAGCGCCAAACTCAGAAAGTTTACGAGTATCCTCAGCAGTCCATCGAGTATTCCTCGCTCGATAGACAATGTAATTGCCCTGATATAGCAAATAAATATCCCGCTCTACAACATCCCCATCTTTGTAAAGATCGAGCGGAACCTTAAAATAGCTGTCGTGCTGCGCGCCCCCAAGATCCACCGCGCCTAATGGAACTCCCATGATTCATTCTACCATGACGCCCTGAGAAGCGATCGATTCGCAACTAGTAAATAAAAACCATAGGTCTGCAAAATTTGCAGATGCAGAGAACTACAAAGACTAGACCCTAGGTTCCACGGGTCCTTTCAGCTGCAATAACGCCTTCAATTTTCTCCAGATTTTGAAGTAGATTGTGAAGATGAGCCACATCTTTGACAACAACCTCCAGCTCAATCGACGCTTTTTTATCTCGTGATGTTGATACCGATGCCTGCGTAATATTACCGTTCAAATTTGAAACTGTTTTTGTGACTTGGGCCAATAGCCCGGGCCGATCCAAAGTTGTAAGCCGAATGCCCGCTCTAAAATCTTCAACTTTTTCACCACGCTCCCACTCAAGATCAACTTTTCTCGCAGTATCAAAAGTAAGCGCTTTTTCACAATCAATTGAGTGCACGGAAATGCCCCGACCTCGAGAAACAAATCCGACAATCGGCTCCCCCGGTATTGGACTGCAACATTTCGCAAATCGGATCAACATATTCTGAATGCCGTGAACGCGAATGGGCGATGATGATTTCTTCTGTGATGCTTTTTTAAAGATATTTCGAATAAAAGAACCAGCCTCTTTTTGAAGCTCATCTTCCGACCCTTCAGTCGCAGTCTCTTCCTCAGTGCCCAAAGCTTTTGCAAACGTTTTGGCAACATCAAGCGCCAATAATTTCCCATATCCGATCTTAATCAGAAGATCTTCTTCGCCAGAGGCTCCTACGGACGGAGCCAGCTCATTCAATTTTCCTTCTTTAGAAAGTCGATTCAGGTTTAATTTCACCCGTTTCAGTTCACGCTCGAGAAGCTTGATCCCAAGATCTTTCGAGCGATCTCGTTGTTCCTTCTTAACGATCTGGCGAATTTTATTTTTTGCACGACTGGTGACTACGAAATCTAGCCAATCTTTGCGAGGCGCCTGAATCTCGGAGGTAATGATCTCAACTTCGTCTCCACTATGCAGTTTCTCGCGAAGAGGAACCAATCGACCATTGACCTTAGCACCAACACATCGATCTCCGACCTTTGAATGCACGGCATATGCAAAATCGACTGGTGTCGCGCCATTTGGCAAAGCCAACACATCTCCCTTTGGAGTAAACACAAATACTTCTTCTTCAAACAAATCGATCTTCAAGTTTTTCAGAAATTCAGTGGAATCCTTCACTTCTTCCTGATCTTCCACAAGCTTTCTCAACCACGCAAACTTCTGAAGATCACTGCTGTTGACGCTACCATCTTTCTTGTAAGTCCAATGCGCGGCAATCCCCTGCTCCGCAATCTGATGCATTTCGAAGGTTCGAATCTGAATCTCCATTCGATCGCCCTGGGGTCCGATGATCGTCGTATGCAAACTTTGATAAAGGTTCGCCTTCGGCATGGCGATATAGTCTTTGAATCGACCCGGTACCGGTTTCCACATGGAATGGACAAGACCGAGAGCCTGATAGCACGAGCGAATATCCTCAGTCACAATTCGAAAGGCGATCAAATCATGAAGCTGATCGAAACTGACCTGATTCTTTTCCATTTTTTTGTAGATCGAAAAAAAATTCTTTGGCCGGCCCTGAATCTCAAACTTAGTCATTCCAGTTTCATTCATTTTTTCGGTCAGAATCGAAATGATATCCTCGATATACTTCTCACGAGCCTTCCGAGTTTTTGCAATCAGCTGAACGAGCTTGAAATAAACGTCGGGTTTCAAATACCGCAAACTTAAATCTTCAAGCTCCGTTTTAATCCAGTGAATCCCCAAACGATGCGCTAGCGGCGCATATATTTCGGACGTCTCTTCCGAAATTTCGATCTGCTTTTCGTTGGGCATGAACTGCAGGGTCCGCATATTGTGCAAGCGATCAGCTAACTTTATGAGAATCACTCGAATATCTTTTGCCATCGCCAGAATCATCTTTCGAAAATTCTCGGCTTGAGCCGTATGCTTTGAATGAAATGAAAGTTTAGAAAGCTTGGTCACCCCATCCACAAGAAAGGCCACTTCCTTCCCAAACTGAGCTTCAATATCTTCGGTCTTCAGAAATGTATCTTCGACGGTATCATGCAAAAGACCTGCGATCAGAGAAGGCAAGTCTAAATTCATTTGTAATAAAATTCGAACAACCTCAACGGGATGAACGATATAGGGCTCACCACTTCGACGGGTTTGATTGCCATGAGATTTAGTGGCAAGATCGAAGGCCCGAGAAAGGCCTTCTAGTTGGAAATCAGGATGAGCTTTTTTGACCTCAGCTAAGAGATTCGAAAGGAGCGTCACACTTTCAGTTTATCATGACTCTTGTGAGTCTTGCTTCTTTCGTTTCACGAAACCAGCAGCTACCTCTCGAAGACCCAAGACCACCAAACGATTTTGACTAAAGGTATTATCAACCAAAGCCCGAGAACCTTTCAAAAGTTGTCGCGCCCTCTGAGAACCTACGTGAACAAGTTCAAATCGATTTTCAACATTCTTAAGACAATCTTCAACAGTAATACGTGCCATATAGAAGACGGTTACTTGAAAACCTTAGATCATTCAAGACCTTAAAAACTCAAATAATAGGACCCAGGCGCCTTGTTTTCAGTCGTTCGGCCAAAACAACCCCCTTCAGGTGGGTATAGGCCTCCTCAAACTGCTCATTATTGATGATATAGTCGTACTTAGAAGCCTCTCTAATCTCTAGGGCAGCCATTTTCAATCTCTCTGCCAAATCTTCAGGAAGGTTCTTACCTCTGGCTCTCAGGCGCTTCTCGAGTTCATGCAATGACGGGGGAACAATAAACAACAATACCGTATCCTCAGGACGAAGTTCCTTGATTCTCAGAGCCCCTACCGTGTCGATATCCATCACCATGACCCGACCGTTGGCGATCGCATCTTCTACCGGTTTTCGCGGCGTACCGTAAAGGTTCTTGAAGACCGTCGCGGTCTCGAGAAAATCGCCGGCCTGCTCTCGCCTTCGAAACTCCTCGGAAGTCACAAACTCGTAGTCGACTTTGTTCGTTTCTCCATCCCGCTGCGCTCGAGTCGTCACCGAAATAGATCGGTCGACAAAGCCAAGCTCCGCCGCAAGTTTATCGCAAAGAGATGTTTTCCCCGTGCCACTAGGAGCAGAGACCGCCAATATGAAACCTTTCTTAACGCTGTAGGGCTGAAGAACCATTCTCATTCTCCATTTTGCAATTGTTCTCGAATACGTTCAATCACTGCTTTGAGCTCGACCACCTTTGGCGTCAATTGAGCGTCGGGGCATTTCGAACCCAGGGTATTCACTTCTCGCTGCACTTCCTGGATCAAAAACTCCAATTTACGGCAGGGCTCGCCAGTGTCATTTAAAATTCCATCAAACGTGACCAAATGCTGCCGAATACGATCGATCTCCTCCTGAAAATCTGACCGTCCCAACCACATGACGAGTTCCTGCTCTAGCCGTAGCGGATCCACCTTTTCAAGATTCATTTTCTCCGATGCAAAGATCGATTTCATCTTTTCTTTCCAGCGGTCCTTATACTGCGAAACAGCACGGTCGGATTTCGAGACAAAGTCTGAAAAGATGTTCCTAAATTGGTCTAAATGGCCGCGAAGAATCTGTTCAAGTGCCGATCCTTCAGTGGCGCGAACCTCACAAACAACTTGAAGAGCTTTCGTCGCCACGTTTTCAATCAAAGGCCACTCACGTTGCGCTTCCAACTGAATATCTTTAGTTTCAATCCAGTCTGGAAATCGAATCAGATCCGACAGTTGAACAGGCTGATCCAATTTCAAACTCTGCCGAACCGCTTCGAGATCCTTGGCCAGTGCCGCAACCATCGAATGATTCACGGTCATCTGCCGAGAAAGCCCTTCGAGCTGTCTGACGGAATAACTGATATCCACCCGTCCCCGGCGAATGAATTTACGAACGAGCCGCGAAAGATCGCCATCAAAAGACGAATAGGCCCTGGGGGAACGGATCGATAGATCAATATAACGAGAATTGAGTGTTTTAATGTCAAATTGAACTTCGAGGCGACCACGAGAGGTCTCAATCACCTCCGTTACCGATCCATATCCCGTCATGCTGACAATCATGGGGCATCCTAAGATAAGTTGGCAGAAGCCGTCACTTGATTTTCGTAGAATGCCCACGGCCTCGCGACCATCTCGCGATGCAGAATCCCTACCTCGTCAAAGCTCGAGTAAAGACTGCCTTGTCGCCGTTATTGAACGCGATTCATCGTATCCTCAATTCTTTCAATTAAACTTTCGTTCATCGCTCGAATTTTTTTTGCGTCAGGCTTTCGCCAAAATCCCTGATAAGTCCCAATATTTTTATGGGCCGGATTTGGGTCACGCACTTCATCCCAAACGGCATCGAAAATCGCAGGAATTATTTGTTGAGGGCTTAAACCGGAATCAATCTGAGGCTTAACTCAATATCGTGGACTGGCCATGTATCGTCTGAGAACAGTTTGAAAATTCTCTTTTGAAAGTTCAGATCCTTCAAAGTCTGCAATGCTTTGACCCAGAACATAACCAGTTGGATGAACATCATTAAGATATTTGACAAGTACTTCTTGACGAATCACTGAATCGGAAATTCCAAGCAGCGCAGGAAGGCGACGCCAAATTTCTTGGTGAATAACCATATGAGCAGCCTCGTGACTCAAAGCTGCTCGATCAAACCGTGGTCCCGGCTGAATCCCCTCGTCTTCGAGATGAAATAGAATCTGAATTGGCTTTGCCCAGTGAACTCTGCTCGAATTTGGTTGAAGAAAGATATGCGAAGGCTTTGCGAGTCTCCCGACAACCTGATGAATACCTTCGATATCGGCATTTATCAGCGCACGATCGGCGGAATTGAGAAGAACGTTTGAGGGGCGCTCGCTATCGAGAAAGCTCTTTCTTACATAAATTCCATCAGCAAAGAAAATCTTGGGCGCATGGCCCTCTGAAAGGGCTCCTAAAAATTTCAGGCAGGGCTCTACTTGGCGCAGTCTGGACCTGATAGGAGCCGGAACAGCTTATCTGGCTTCTAAGTGCTCGGCTTGCTTTTGCTTGCAAATGACTTATAATGAAAGCATGAAAATGACGACGCTCAACGCACGTATTCCGGTGGGCCTCAAGAAGGCTGTCGATCGATATTGCTCAGATCGCGGTCTCAAAGTTCAATCGTTCGTGGAGGACCTCATTCAGGATCGTTTGGAAGATGAATACGATCTCAAAGCCGTTGATGAGAGACGTGATGAGCCGACGATCAGTCTTGAAGAAGTTGTGGCGAATCTAGGAGTCAAGCACGAACGTCGATCATGAAGACGTACCTGATTGAATTCAAGACCTCTGCTTCAAAAGAGCTCGCGAGACTCCCAAAATCAGCTCAGGCAAAGATTTTAGACGCTATGCGCCTCTTAGCGGCGAATCCGTTTAGCCAACTTCTGCCCATTCGAAAAATGGAAGGCAGCGGTTCAAGGGATCTCTACCGGCTTCGAATTAAAGACTATCGTGTGGTCTATGAGATTCATAAAGATCGAGTCGTGATCTTTGTGATTCGAGTCGGTCATCGCAAAGATGTCTATAGGTAGGGAGTTCATTCCTCCAATTAGGACGGCTCAATTCTCTTTCCCGGATCGTCGTGCTCCCCGACTATATCTTCTCGCGCTGACGCTCCCCCGTCCTGGCTGCCGCCGGCTGAAAAAAATGCTTTTAGGGAAATGCCTTTTTGACCGAAAGCAGCTTCAGGCTTGTTGCGGGATTCGTGATAAAAAGTTGAGAGTCGCCACCAGGGTAAAACATTCCTTGGGATAAAATACGTGATTCAAAAATATCAGTCCCAGGCACGAATTGAAACTCTGCCACATTTTCGACCGTCCCGCCCCATGAAGAAGAGATCGCCGCTCCTTCTCGCAGCGTCTTTTCGGTCGCATATTGCCTCTTAAGTAAAAACCTACCAACGGCTTGGGATTTTCCACCGAAGTAGCGAAAGGCTTTTGGCGTTTGGGCAGTCGCCTTGTAGGTAATCATCTGTCGAAGGTCCATAGATTTATAAATACGGTGGCGATCTGTTCTCAATTTTTTGAGTTCCGCTAAATTTCCGCGATTCTCTGAAAGAGAGGCAGTAAGATTTTGTGCGAGCTTTGAAAGAGCGTCGCGATTTTCCGGTTTCAAATCCCTCAGCAATGAAATTGCGTTCGTAAATCCGAATGTTTCTCTCTTCCAAGTACTTGCCAATTTAGAGAGCGCGCTGATGGCTGATGACGCCTTGTTAGCGAGGCTAATAGCTCCAAGGGTCAGCGCTCCGGCCACAGCAAAGTATCGTTCGGCGTCCGTTAAGGTTTGTCCCGTAATGAAATTAGTACCCGTGACGGCCTCAAAAACATCTCGGGCCCATCCGGCTGGCAATACGCCAGCAAAACAAATATCAGCCATGGCGTTAGCGAAATTCAGCGAGAACTGAGCTTCTGCTAGTTGTTGCTGACTATATTGTTTGTCCGCAAGCTTGATCGCATTGATCCCTAACCATTGCGCCCAGAGCGGTTGAGGACCCTTCGATACGCTGGACTGAAATTTACTGAGAGTTTGCCGAGCATGCTGCCCAAACTCTGTCGTCTCCTGTGAAAGCAGTTCGATGGGTTTGACAGGAGGTAGCTCGATTACATTCTGGAGCATTTTGCCGTTCGCTACGGCTATCTCTTGGATGGAGTTGGGAACTGGGGCATTTCCGATTGCATTCTTAATATGCTCTTCAAAATTTTTTAAATTCACTTCAATAAGTTTTTCATCGAAGTAGCCCTTTCGGCTACTTAATCGCTTGGCGAGCAAAGAGTAGGCCTGAGCCTTCTTTTGAACCAGCGATTCATGCTCAGCAGAAAACCGCATTCCTTCGAACTTTTTGCGGTTCAAGGTTTCTGAAAAACGCTTATTTTCATCACGAAGGTCATTAGCAAGATTGACTTGGAAGTTAATTAAAATCGCACGATAAACATGTTCATTCTGTGCGAAATAATTTCCGCGCCAAACGGCGCCTGGAATATGTTTAACAAAGTATGTTCCCCGCCAAAATACGGGCGCACCATTTCGGTTTGGGCCATTGGGTGAGCTTTGAACAACTCGTGGCACATCTTCTGAGTCAAAGCCTTTCCACGCATCTGTGCGACGGGGACCGGGATTAAAATCAGGCTCCTGCCCAGGATCTCTAACAAACCCTCCTGAAAAATTGGGATAGGGTTTACGTAGAACATAAACAGGCGTGCGAGGATCTCGAGGCCGAAAATGGAAATCGCCTGGATCTCGACCATGGTCGTCTGACGGGGGGCTAGGCGGATTGCCGGTGATACCCATTCCCGTTGTGTAATCCAGGCTTATGTCTCCATTTGAAAACCGAGAGATTTCGACACTCCCAGTACCGAACTCAGTATCATCCTCAGTCGCCGCGTTTGCCATAGAAACCATAAAAAGAAGTGCGACACCCCCATGAAATCTTCTACGAGTCATTTCGCAAATCCCGATCGAAGCGCTATTCGATACGACGCGAAAAAGAGTTCGCCTGCCGAAAGATTCTCGCAGGCCTCGAGGAATTCAGCGTGGTTTACATTCTGAAGTTTTCTAAGATAACCGCAGCTTTTTTCGAACCATAGAGAAATAGGAATAGTTTCTAAGAGTTCAGCCTTTTTTCGAAAGTTTTCAAGCGCGGGCGGAATTTTTTGATGGTCAATCTGGCATAAATTAATAGCCGACTTCCACTCCAAATCCTGCATGCGAAACCCTTGCAAATGTTCTCTAAATGCAACGAGATCTCCCTGCTCAAACGAAAGACTCATATTGAGTAGAATGTTTTTAAGCTTCGGCTCGATGAGGTCTTTCAAGTTTTCACAATACGCCCTATTTTCTTCTACTCTAAAAATTCGATCGATATTTTGCTGAGCTTTTTCCTTTTCAACTTTTAAAGTTTCATCAAGAAGATGGTCGCCCGATTTTACTAGCATACCTGTTTTTCTTGCGAGTGCTGCGGCCATATTGTCGAGGACTTCAAGCATCTGGGTGCGAGTATCAGCATCTCCATTCGGAAGCGAAGCTGCACTGCTTAACTCCCTCCTAAACGATGCGATATTTGATCGAAAGACTTGCAAATGAGCGATATGAGCACGCAATGTCGAAACACATTTTTGAATGTCTGCTAATGCATCACCGTTCTGGGCATCGCAGCTCACTTCTTTCTGCAACTCATGTTCAACAGCCTCCGTTAGATTGCGAAAATACTCAAACTTTGGCATCCACATTTCATAGACCAGAGAACGTTCCCGTTGCTCGCTGAGCTCGGTCCTTGTGGACTCAACAAACTCTTCTCGGGTTCTCTCCCGTTCCTGTGTTGCGCGCTCGACGATGGCTTTCTTGGCAGCCTCGTGCTCCAATTCCATCCCTGGAATTTTTGACTGCCATTGATAATCTTCTTCGGTATCGTATTTGGGCGCTAGAAATTGAAGCGTTAGCACATCCATAAGGCTAAAAGCCGAAGCAACCGCTGAAAGGAATAAAAAGAAAACTATGGACAGCAGGGTACGCAAGCTACTTTGCCTGACTTACTTGAGAACTGACTCTGCGGTATTCGCGCTCTGCCGCGTCTTCGTCTTCCTTGAGGAAGTACAACTTATAACGATCATTACCAAAATACTTACTTTCAAAGGCGTCACATTGTTTCGAAAGTGTTTTCAGGCTATCTTCAATTTCTTTAGAGCGTTTTTTGGCATCGGCAGATATTTCGGAAAGCGCTGCAGATTGCAATTTTAGAAAAGTCACTATCTGCGTGGATTTGACTTCCGAATTATTTTGTTTTTCAAGCATCCCATCAATAGCTTCGAGCTTTGCTTTGGTCAGAACTAAAATGGGATCTGGAGAGTCGCTCGAGCGAATTTTCATATCGAGAGCCTGGATCCAATCTTTCAAATTCAGTTCTCTTTTTGCTTCATTAAGATTGGCGGCTGCGAGCTTAGCGCGTGTTCCCACTTTTGCCGCTTCCTCTGTTAGATCTTTCATATTGGCTTCGGCCTTCTCCACTTTCTCTAAAAGCTTTCGCAGACCTCTCCATTCCTCGACCTGAGCCCGCTTTCGACCTTCACGATAAGCATTCTTTTCGTTTTCCGCGTTGAATTCCTTCTCATATTCTTCTCTCAGCATTTTCGCATGGGCTGAAGCCCTCGCGTAAAGAGGAACGTCTTGCCGTCGCAATTTTAGAAGACCAGAATTCTCAGCATAGTCGTCTGGAAATATATATTCGGAAAAAACCTTCGAAGTAAGATAATAGAGATCCATGTATTCTTGATTTTGCTCAAAGCAGGACAAATAAATTCCTCCGATTAACTCTTTCATTTTAATTCGGCCCACGGCCCTCAGCATTAAGAACTTCAATTTGGTTTCTTCATTTTGAAACTCGGGAGCTTGAGCAACAAAATCGAGTTGAGTCATTCGCTTTCTATCATCCGCTCTTGCGTCATCCCAGGTCTGCATTTGAAGTCCCCCGCGGTAGAGCTTTTCGTATTTAGCAGGACAGGCAAGCAAGTCGAGGGTCAAGGTGAACAGCGGTAGTGTCATAATCGCTAAGAAAACGTGTTTCATGATCGCCATCTATCATTTGGGGTTCAGGCGATCAAATCGAAAAGATATCATTCTCTACCAACTCGAAGATCAAGGCTTTCTAAACCAATTTTTTAGAATCGAGCCCGACGCATCCCCTATTCAAGCGAAGCTCCCCCCTCCCGGCTTCCGCCGTGAAAAAACGTCCTTTATTTCCAGTGTAAAAACCACGAAAACCACTTCGGTCGATAGTTCCTGCTCAGATGGCCATGCTCCAAGATGTTCGCGATCAACCGAGACTGAGATTCTTCGAGCTTTTATTTTCAAGGCTGCGCGACCCTGAATTACAACTAATGCTCTATTCTGGACTTTCGAATAGTGACGCTGTCAAAGAGGCAGGAGGTATCGACGCATTCATCGGAATCCTAAAAAGAACCTCGCCTATATTATACCCCGTAGTCGATCGCCTAAGTTGGTTGTACACCATGAGGAGCTCGTCTCAGAATCTCGACCGCGGTTTTGGGGGAGCAGCAGACGAATTCCTTACTTCTCTGAGTCGTGTTTTCGAAATTGGAGAGCCAAGAGACATCGAGGCGGCAGTTTCGCATTTAGACGGAAAGATATCGGAAGCAATGGCAGGCACATTTTGGTCAGAACTTCGCAACCTTCCGGATCTTGTGACGAATTCCACTCTTGTGAAGGCGATCGCCGATTCACGGCCTAAACTTTCGCCAGAATTGAGCCAGAAGGTCGAAAAATTATTAACGGACATCGAAGTAGTCCGAAAAAGTCGAGCCCAACTGAGAGCCAAGGCAGCGAATGAAGTCAAAATATGCGTCGATGGAGCTCTGAGGACATTGGGTCTATCGGGCGATGGAAGCAAACCCCTCCCTAAATGATGAAATCTCGCCGATCATGAAACGTCCACCGGAGGTTTCATGCCCCACGAGATTTCATAATTTAGGGAGTTTTTCAGAGGATTCAGGACTCGAGTGGTTATTAGGGCAAAGGAGTTCGTAGAGAGAGTTCGGCGGCGAATGGATTCTTTGGGAAGCGCGGTCTCTCGTCTGAGGAGGTTAAGCGCGGTTCGTCTCATCCCCGCTAAATTCTCAGTCGCATTGCCCATTCGAATTCTCGATTGGTCTTTATTCCACGTCACGTCGAGACAATGGCTGACGAGCAAGATCACCATTGGAAATGAGAATTCGGAGTAATTTCTTTCTTATTGGATTTTATCGCTTGCCCCGGAACAGGGTTGCTTTTACGCCTGTTGACATGTGTGCAAATTAGGTGATAAATTGCACACATGATCATTGATCGCAAACTGTCTGCTATTTTAAAGAAGACAAAAAAATCATTTCTTTTGCTCGGACCACGTCAGACAGGAAAATCTACTCTGATCAGATCCTTAAATCCTGAAGTAGAAATCAATTTGGCGGACGAAGAAACATTCGTCGAATTCCTTGCCGATCCTGGACTTCTCAAGCAACGGACGACGAAGGTAAAGAAGGTGTTTGTAGATGAGATTCAGAGAATCCCCTCTCTTTTGAATTCGATTCAGGCGCTCATTGACTCCGAACCCTCGAGGCAATTTATGCTCACGGGTTCGAGCGCTCGAAAATTAAAACGTGGTAAAGCAAATTTATTGCCCGGAAGAATACATTCATACGAGCTTGGCCCTTTGAGTCCGCTTGAGATTCCTCATTCGTTTGATATTCAGATCGCTCTTAAAAAGGGGCTCCTGCCCGGAATTTACTTGGAGAAGGAAGAAGTCGACTGGAAGAGGACCTTACAAACCTATTCCAGAACTTACTTAAAAGAGGAAATTCAAGCCGAAGCGCTCACCAGAAATCTCGAGGGCTTTTCAAGATTTTTTGAAGCTGCAGTTTCACGGACTGGCGACTTTATCGATTTTTCAAAAATGGCGTCTTTGGCGCAGATTGAAAGAATGTCGGCACGAAGATACTTCGATATTTTAGTTGATACGCTAAT
The DNA here is from genome assembly GCA_964626465.1 of uncultured Bacteriovoracaceae bacterium. Classification (GTDB taxonomy): domain Bacteria; phylum Bdellovibrionota; class UBA2394; order UBA2394; family UBA2394; genus CAZRCG01. The sequence goes on from CAZVFP010000016.1 coordinate 30,652, forward strand.
CGTTACTCCGGTCGACGCTTTCACCAAAAGTAGTCGACGACAACTTGTTCAACATCCTCGTTATTATTTATTCGATGTCGGGGTTCTCAACGCCGCCCTTCGAAACTTTGAAGTCTCCGTCGACAGGATTGGGCTTTTGTTCGAGACTCTCTTTCTTCAATCATTCCTATCTACGATCAAATCAACTGCAAACGAAGTCAGAGTTTCGGTTTACCGAACCGCTAATGGTGCAGAAGTTGATTTCATCATCGAAAAAGATCGCGAGCTTTTTGCGGTCGAGGTGAAAGCCACAAAACGAATAAACAAGCACGACCTAAATGGCCTTAAGAGTTTCAAGAATTTTGTTGGGAAGAAAAAATGCCAATCGATGGTCGTTTATCTAGGTTCACACGCTCAAGTCATGGGTGATACCGAAGTGCTTCCGTTTGTAGAGGCGATCACCCGGCTTTCCGGGGATTTATAATCGCGGGCCCCTCTTTTAGCAATAGTTGGTGCACCTGGATCTAAACCAGTAACGGCGGATTCAGGGCAGTGTTGGCGAACGACTTCGCTGATTTGTTTCACAGTCAGCTCTAGACTGGTGATTTAATATCGAGTCTCAATCGAAATTTTTCCATTCACTTCTCGCTCGGCTTCGACAACAGCTCTCTTTTGCCGAACCTCCCCCAAGGAATGCAAAATGAAATTGTCTCGAATCTGAAAATTCTCGAAAAGTACTGATTTAAACGAATGGTCATGATCGGCTCGTCACCTATTTTGGCTCGAGATGTTCTATGTTTTTTTTAGATAGCCATGGAAAATTCTGCGACCGAAAAACAATTCATTGAAGAATTCAAAAAATTTCATGAATTGGCGCAGCAGACAAAACCAAGTTTCAATCTCACTTGGAATGATCGCTATCCGTGTCTAGGTGATAAAACTGCAACGACCTACTTCGATCGACATTATATTTATCACACCCCTTGGGCGGCACGAGCTGTGGCGGAATCAAAACCAAAGCTCCATATCGATATAGTGTTGTCGAGCATATCGGCCTCGGCCGATACGGAGATGCGATTGATTACGATGGAGGTTTAAAAGCGATCAATGAGCTGAAGCGAGTCGTAAAACCTGGCGGCCAATTTCTGTTTGTTGTGCCCATAAGAAAACCCGTCATTCAGTTCAATGCCCATCGTATCTACGATTATTCGTCTGCGCTGCAGCTCTTTGACGATTTTTCTTTAAAGGAGTTTTCGCTTATTCTCGATAGACCTCTGGAGGCGGGTTTAATCGCAAATGCCACCAAACAGATCTCGGATCAGCAGAATTATGGATGCGGCTGCTTTTGGTTTGTAAAAAATGTGGCTTAACGTTCAGTTCTATCGAAACGTCATTATATAAGTCATTGTGCCGATTGACCAGTCAAAGCAGCTGTGCTTAAGGAACAGCCTAGGAGACAGATCAGCATGACTAATAAATTCGTTATTTCACTTCTCACCGTTCTTGGACTTCATTTCGCAGGGACTCCATTTGCAGGCATGATATTTGGGGCAGAAAATGAAGGGCTAGAGGAAGAAAGCACTCATTCCTGTGGACAATTACTTATAAAAGTTGTTTATACGCCTCGTGTTGGGGAGCAAACAAGGAAGACGCTCACCGCGCAAATTCCGCATGCTGTCGGATCGAATCACTCAGTTACAGATCAAGGCATTTTAAAAACCATTCTCGTTGTAAATCTAGGCAAAGCTGTTCAGGCAACCCTTAAGGCGTTTCGCAATACTCTGGCCCCCTTGCCGACGATCCTTCAGGTCGATGAAAATAATATCGGACTTCGAACCATTGGTGGAGTGCCTTTACTTCCTGATGCCAGTGAAGCCAAAACTCGCAACCAAAAACTTGCAGCTGGTCTTCGACATTTACTTCAACAATTTAGAGCAGGAGCCGATGGTCTTAATCTTCGAAACGATCAAAAACTAAATGAGGTTTTTGTTTATTTAGAAAAACTTGCATCTCTTATTGATACGGCTAAAGAAGGCTATGACCATGGTAATTTAGAGGTGCTTGGCGGCGGATTCTTAACACGAGGAGGCGGAGGTGGCCCAAGACTTGGTGGTGCCACGAGAAGTTTTTCAGCAATGCCTCTAGGTGCTCCTACTGCAAAAGGAATGACTCTTGCCACGGGCGGAGCTCAAGACGTGAACCAATTTTATGCGAAGCTTGATCGTCACTCCATTCCAGACGAATCAGACTTTGATCCAGAAGGTTTTTTACGAACTTTCGAGCTTCCTCTTCTCAGTGGAAAACCTGCGGCAGATTTGGTATCTGCAGACGCGGGTGTTCTCTACGACCCTTCGGGAAGAAAACTTTATGTTCAGGTGGCTTTTACCTCGAATGTTTCTACTGAAGCCTTTGATCGACCGCCGCTCAATTTGTCTCTGGCGGTGGATATTAGCGCCTCGATGGGAGAAGTAGATGGAGCATCGTCTTCAGTTAGTCGCGCCAGAGGTGATGGAAGCTCTAGATCTGAGACAGAACGGAAGAACCGAATCACTTGGGCCAAAGAGTCGGCTGCGAGTATTGTTTCGCAGTTAACCGACAGAGATTTCATTAGTGTGGTTCTCTTTGATGATCGAGCAGAATTTCTTTCTAGACCTATGAGAGCGACTCAAGCGAATAAGGCGATATTGCTCCAAAGGATTCAAGGCATCGAACCTCGAGGGAGCACAGATGTGACTAAAGCATTAAACTTAGCCAAATCCCTAGTTGCCGAAGCTAGCTTAGAGATGAAGGGCGATGTTGTTAAAAGAATCGTTCTCATTTCAGATGTGGGTCACAATCAAAGCGCAACAGACGGCGTAGTCGCAGTCGCGAGCCTGGCCGCGCAATCGGGAGTGGGTCTCACCGTTGTTGGTATAGGCAAGCAGTTGGAACCTGAGCTTGCTAAGCAAATTTCCGTTCTGCGCGGTGGAAATTATATCTTCGTTAAAGATGGATCAGGTTTAGAAAAACTCGCTCGTCGAATTGATCTCTTAGCAACCCCTGTCGCATCGGACATCGCGATCGGAGTTGAGGTAAAGGGGCTGAATGCAAAACTTGCGAAAGCTTACGGAGCTAATTTGACCCCAGGGGAAACGATGGCTTTGGATCGAGTCATTGAAGTTCCCACGCTCTTTTTTGTAGAGAGCGAAGACGGCGGTGGAACCATTCTTCTCCAATTTAATTTGGAACCTTAATTTATCTGAAGAGGCTCAGAGATCTGCGAAATTAGCGCAGACTCTGAGCTAATTCTTGAAGTAGTTGCTCAATCCAAACATTAGAGATCGCACCGAGACGATCTTCTTCAAATTTTGGATGAACGTTCATCCAAAATTCGTCGTCCGAAAAGCCAAAATGCAGTTGCAGTCTTCCATTCCAAATCGAGACTTGACCTCATGGGAGGATTTTATAAACCCATTTTTTAAAATCGCCTACGAACTCTCCTCATCAACTCCTTTGCCCTAATAACCACTGGAGTCCTGAATTCTCTGAACTCCCACAGCCGACCAAAACCAAAAAGCTAGAGCTTTGGTCGTGCAAGATTCGACTGGCTAAAAAAGCCCGCAGGAAAAGTTCGGCTTTTCATATCGAGCAAGCGAACCACAGATTTCTCAGACTTTCGAATGGCATCTATAAAGACGATTCGACGTGGGCGCTGAGTTCCGCCCAAGGGTCCGTAATCTTCAAATGTTGCGCTCTTTAAAATCTTTTCACCGGGCGTCAAATAATCGGCCGACAAAGGTTGAAACGTCTGAGAATCAACAAAGATTCGAATCTTATCGTACGTAAGGTTTTTCTTCTTTGCCTTCAATAAAATCGGAAGCACCTTCGGATCTTTCGCCGTCTCGAAGGCCGGCTCATAATCGCCAACCCATTTCATCCGCGACAAATCTCCGTTTGCAATCTGACCCACAAGCCTCTGCTGAAGCGCAATGCGCACAGGGCGATTCAACCTAGGAATAAAAATCCACATATCTTGATCGATCATCAGCAAATTGCGTCCGACATCTCTAGCGGGAGCACGAGTTACCATTAACGATTTTTCGTTTCCGTCGATCCAAACATCGAACTCAGATTTATCCCCGCTAGCATCTTCGGTCTCAACCCTCAGTTCAAAAGGGCCTTTTGGACTTCGGTAGGCATCTGCTTTCTCTAAAATAGCTTCGGCCGAAAGACTCTGAATCAAGAGCGATGCAAGAATAGTCGTGAGCATTAAAAACTGACCTCCATCTTAAGCGCTATCTGATCACGATTAGAAAGTTCACTATAAATTGTGGCTCCAGCACCCATGAATTGATCAACCTGCAAAATAGCGCGAGTGTGATCGCCAAACGATCGCTCGAGCTGAGTCGACCACCAAAGCGACGGATCTTTATATTCCACCCAAGCTGTTGAACTGAGGCTGAAGTGATAAGGAAGTTCAGACCATTTCACTCCAGTACCATGCTGAACCGTTCGGCATTTTAAAACCGTCGTCTCGGAACATCCGTAGCGTTGGCTCCAAAACAAATTTTGCGTCAGCAAAATTTCTGGGGTGAGACTCCACTCGGCACTCAAGAGATGAATCGCCTCCGTTGAGCGTTCTGTTTCGATGCTAGTTGAAACCGTATTGAGCGACTCACTGAAAGCGACCGTCGTTTCGAATCTCATCACCAGTGAATCCCAAGCATTTGAAGCGGTGAATGCCGTCGAAAAAAGTCGCGATCTTTCATACTCATTTCGACTTGCGACATAGTGCCCTCGGGGATCGCGATCCCAAACGCCCATTAAATGCAGATCGAGCGAAGACAAGCGCCAGCCAAGGTTCGCACCCAAAGTAGGCGATTTAAAATCAAATCGCCTCTCACTTCCGGCACCCGACACGCCAAGACTCTCGACCGAATAGGCCGATAGAAAAAACTCAGAGCCTGGTTTCGGAAGTCTGTGAGCTTCGGAAAATGGAAAATAAACGAGCTGAAGATTCACCTCTTCATTGTCGTAAGCCATCCAAATTCCCGTTTGAGGAATTCGCGCCCAAGAGAGATCGTTCGTAAAAAAATCGGCATAATTTTTTGGATGCAAAAGATCGGCAGAAAAATAATGAAGGGCCTCACCCCAAATCACTTCTTGTCGACCGATGCGCATTTTAAACGGAAGCTTCGTCCAACCTAAATATAAGGACCGAATATCAAGATCGAGTCGCTCGTCATTTTGAACATTCAGCGGGTACTGGGCCGAATTCCATAAAATCGGATCGCCCGACAGTCGAAAGGTTGCCGAATAATCGAGTGTTTCCGAAAGATCTTGATTCACAGCCGACTCGAGTTGAAAGCGAGCTCTCGAGAAATGGCTTTTAGACGAGTTATACGAAGTATACTGAGAAATAACCGAATGAACCTTTGGCGAATCGGATCCGAATGCCGTCGATAAAAAAACTGCGCCGACCGCAATTTGACAGAAAAATCTGATTACTGACAACAACACGCGTTGACTCCTTATTCCAACCCCTTATTGTCAGGGGATCATTATGCTGGCTCATGAGACACCCAAAACCACCTCGATATCAGCAAGAGGAATCTCAAAAGTCTACTGCTTAGGTGACACAGAAGACAAAGTGATTGACGATCTAAACCTCGAAATCAAAGCCACAGAATTCGTTTCGATTACTGGCCCTTCTGGCAGCGGAAAATCGACGCTTCTTAATTTGCTCGGACTGATGGACGCGCCAACCAAGGGAGAGATTTTTTTTAACGGATCCCTCATCTCTGAAGACTCGGTAGACTCCGTTCGTCGAGAACGCATTGGATTTATCTTTCAGAACTTCAATTTGTTTTCTGCCCTAACAGCGCGTGAGAATGTTGAATTTTCGCTTCTCGGCCTTGAGACCTCTGAAGAAAAAATGAAGGCCCTTTCGCTGAAGGCGCTTGAAAGAGTGGGAATGACCGCTCACGAGCATAAATTCCCTCATCAATTGAGCGGCGGCCAGCGCCAACGAGTCGCCATTGCACGAGCCTTCGTTCACTCCCCTTCACTGATCGTCGCCGATGAACTCACCGCGAGCCTCGATCGAAAAAACGCCGAAGCAGTGATCGAACTTCTAAAAAATCTTCACAATGAATTGAAGACAACCGTTCTTCTGGCAAGCCACGACAAAGAAGTTTATGAGAAGGCCAACCGAATTTTGAAACTCGAGAAGGGGAAACTCGTTGGCTAAAATCAGTTCAAATATTCTCTGGAAGCTCGCCTTTCAAAATATTGTGCGAAAACCCACTCGCTCGATGATCTGCATTGGCACAATGGCCATAGGAGTTTTAAGCCTTCTATTATTCGAAGGCTTTAATCAGGGCGCCCTTTGGCAATATCAAGAACGAGTCGTTCACACACGAATGGGGCACTTCCAGATTTCTAAAAAAGTTTCGTCAGATGTGCTTTCTACCGATGTATCCGACACTCTCTTCAACAATTCGGATTCTCTGTCGGTGAGCATTCGAAAAAATCCGCAAGTCAAAGAAGTCTTTCCCCGCCTTCGTGTAAGCGGACTTCTTGCAAACGATAAGCGAAGTCTCCCGGTCATCGCCGAGGGAATCGACCCGCTTCGCGAGAATAAATTCTTCGACGAACTCGATTACAAATCCGGCGGGCCACTGAAGCCCAATGAACCTAACGGCATTATTCTCGGAGACCGTCTTGCCGCTGGCCTTGGAGTAAAGGCAGGCTCGCGAATTACGCTTCTTGCAAATACGATTAACGGGAGCATGAACGCCGCTGACTTTGAGGTGGTAGGAACATTTCAAAGCGGCGTGAAAGAATTTGACGAGAGCTTCGCAAGAATTCATTTGTCTGAAGCTCAGAGCCTTCTTCAGACCGAAGGAGTTTCTAGCTTGCTGGTTGGTCTTCATCACTCCGAAGACATTGAAGCTGAGCGCGCTGACCTTCAAACGATTATTCCGCAGGAATTCGATATTCAAGATTTTAAAGAGCTTGATGATATCTACTACGGAAATTCAGTTCGCTGGCTGAAGGCCCAGTTTCTGTTCATTCGACTGATCATTTACCTCGTCGTGATTATGAGCATTTTAAATACGGTCACCATTACTATTCACGAGCGCACGGCCGAGATTGGCACTATGCGCGCGATGGGCTTTGGGCGAAACTTCGTACGCAATCAGTTTCTTCGAGAGTACGTTCTGCTCGGCCTTACCGGTGGCGTCGTAGGCGTGGTGCTTGCGTTTGGAATAAAATTTATGCTCTTTACTGGCATTCCGATGCCCGCGAGCCCAGGGGCTACCAAGGGCCTGAACGTATTTCTAAGGCTGAGATGCTATGACGTGGTCATCAATTCAGTCGTAGCCGTATTGTGCGCGGTCATCGCATGCTACTTTCCTGCAAAAAAAGCTGCGTCGATGAAAATCACTGAGGCATTGGGGCATAAAATATGACGTCGAAATTAAGCCCCTTTGTGCGCGACCACGTCGATTTGATTTTTCCTCGAGCTGAACTCTACGGAAAGGAAAAAGCAGTTTCGTTCATAAAAGATGGAAAGTGGAAGACCTACACTTATAACGAGCTCGATTCCAAAATAAATATTTACGCCTCTGAACTCATTTCAAAGGGATTAAAACCCGGTGATCGCGTGGCCGTGATTGCAGAACCGGGCGCTCACTGGATCATTGCTCTCTTTGGAATTCTGCGTGCCGGTGGGATTGTAGTTCCTCTCGATATTAAATGGACCAGCCCGGAGTTAAGTGCCGCCATTTCAGACTGTAAACCTTATGCTGTTGTCTCCTCGATGCAGTTTCTAGAACTTGCCGCACAGGTGAAAGGCTCGGCAATTGTGCTCGATATGTACGGACCCGAGCAAATTCAGTTGGCGAAATTTCCTACGCTGATCGGACCTTCTACGGCCTTCATTATTTACACCTCGGGTACAACCGGTCGCCCGAAGGGTGTCATGATCAGCTTTGATACGATTCTGTTTCAGACTAAGAATTTGATCCGGGGTATGGAAGTAAACGAAACGGATGTTTTTCTATCTATGATTCCGCTTAATCATTTATTCGAACTTACTTGTGGTGTTCTAAGTCCTCTTCGATCGGGTTCTGAAATTTGCTTCTTCGCGAGTCTTTATCCAGAAGAAATCATGGCAGCCATTCGAGAGCGACATGTTACGCGAATGAACACTGTCCCTCTTTTTTTGAGAATGGTGCGAAATGCAATTGAACGCCAGATTCAGAAGCGGAGCCCTGCTCAACAATTTATTTTTAAAAATTTATTGAAGGTTGGCGCCCGAATCAAACATCCAAAGGTAAAACGCGTTTTGTTTCGCCAAATTCATCAAGTCTTTGGAGATTGTTTTCAAGAATTCTTTTGCGGTGGCGCCCCTCTCGAAACTCCGATTGTTGAGCTTTCGCGTACTGTTGGAATTCCCGTTTACCAAGGCTACGGAATGACAGAAGCGGGTCCCGTAATCGCAACAAATTTCAGAAATCAAAAACGCATCGGATCTGTGGGAAAGCCCCTCGAAGGAACGTTGGTGAAGATTGTCAAAGCGAAGCCATCGGATACTGTCGGTGAAATTTGGGTTAAAGGGCCGCATATTATGAATGGCTACTACGGCCAACCTGAGTTGACTGAGGAAGTTTTAGATGCCGACGGCTGGTTGCGAACTGGAGATCTAGGCCGACTTGATTCCGACGGCTTTTTATTTGTTACCGGCCGCTTAAAGACATTGATTGTGCTAGCCGGCGGAAAAAAGGTTCAACCCGAAGAAGTCGAACAAGTGCTTGTACAGGCGAAGAGTATCAAAGAGGCCTGCGTTCTTGCTCGGCCAAAGACGACAAAACTATTGGCTGGAAGCCTAGAACTTTGCGCTGTCTTGGTACCAGAGCCTCAATTTGCCGATACAGAGGTTCTTCGAGAAGCTGAGTCGTTATGCCTCCAGCTCGCACCTTATAAACGACCAGAGACTTTTGTCATTCATCGGGAGGAACTTCCAAAGACCGCCGCTAGAAAAATTAAACGTGTTCCAGTTTTAGCTTGGCTTCAGAAGCAAGACGCGCAATCACCAGAAATAGGGACTTCATAGAAAGGGTTATTCAATGGATAAAACAGTCTTCGCACTTTTAATCGCAAATCTTGCTTATATTGGAATTTTACCTTTCGTCTTTTTTCGACGAGATGGAACTTTTCATTTGATGTGGTGGATGACCGGGTCCCCATTTCTGTTCTGCTCAATAGCTCTTGCTGGGGGTTTTTTCGGAGTCCTATCGCCACTTGAAATTTTTTCGTCGGCTGAACTTCAGAACTGGAGCGCTTTTGCTCTAGCGCTGCTCTCTGTAGGACTCATTTCGTTCACCTGGGGAACCAATCGAGTCCCGCTTGCACTTTGGCATCAAGAAAACGATGCACCACAAAACATTGTGACCTACGGCGCCTATAAGCGAATTCGGCATCCGTTTTACACTTCGTTTCTGATGACCTTGCTTGGAGCTTTTTTATTTTTTCCACACGTTACAACACTGGCACTCTTCCTCTATGGCATTCTGATTTTAACTTTGACCGCCAAGCGTGAAGAAAAGCGGCTCTCAGCATCGGCCTTTGGTTCAGAATACCAATCGTATATGCAAAGAACCGGAAGGTTCTGGCCAAAACTTGGATAGGAGAATCTATGAATAAGCCTACCGATGTTTTTGTCGATCACTTTGCTTCTGCACTTGGCGATCTTCGAACGTCGATCGATGAGACAGCAAAAGAAGGAAAATTCTTTTCAGATGTCGCGCTTTTAAAAGAAGCAGGATTTTCTGAACACTGCCGGTCAAAGCCCACGACTTCGTCTTACGATCTTGCAAAGTCAGCCGTAGAAAAAATTCGCCCTCAACTTAAAAATATCGGCGCCATTTTGTATGCCCACTGCCTTCCACTGAATGCGAATATTGGAAAATATTCTGAATTTGAGCGAACGCGAGATGTGAAATACATTATGGATTTTCCGGTCAGCCATCTTCAAGCTGACTTTGGCCTTGAAGATGCCTTTGTTGTCGGCCTCTCTCAACAGGCGTGCACCGGAATGTTGTTCGCCATTCGAACCGCACGATCACTGCTCATCTCAGAACCCGAGCTCGATCAGATTTTATGTCTTACTGCTGACCGCTTTCCAGAAGGTGCAGCCTACGAGCAAGCCTACAATGTCATCTCTGACGGCGCCGCAGCCTGCATCGTTTCACGAAAGCCTGCGGGCTTTAGATATATTGCGGGCCACGCCATCACCAACGGCGCGCTCGCGAGAGCTTCCGATGATGAAACCGTCGGTTCGTACTTCAACTACACTCACCGATTAATTCAAGAGCTGCTCGGACGAGCCAAGCTTGAGATGAAAGACATCTCCTGGATCGTGCCCCAGAATATGAACAAGAAAGCTTGGGAAATTCTCGCGAGTATTTTTTCATTCGACAAAGAGCGCATCTGCTTTTCGACTCTTCCAAAAGTCGGTCATATGATCAGCGGTGATAATGTCGTTAATCTTCAGTCACTCATTCAAGAAGATCGAATTAAGTCGGGTGAAAAAATCTTGGTGCCCATGGCCGGCTTTGGACTGAACTGGCAAGGACTCATCTTGGAGAAAGTATAATGAATCCACTTCAAATTGAAAAACTTTGTACCGCATCGATTCAGCATACAAAATCGCCTTACGACAATATGCCTTGGACCGATTCGGTTGACTGGAATGCCTGGTATATGAGCCCAGAACTCATTTCCATTTACGGAACCGAAGTCTTCAAGAACCTCACAGAAGCTGAGCAGAAAAAACTCGCCTTCTACGAAGCTGTGAATTTTTTTAGTTTAAATATTCATGGCGAAAAGCCTTTAGTTCAAGGGCTCGCCGATCGCCTGTATCGCGACGACACCTTAGAGATCTCGCCTTATCTTCACCATTTTCTCGACGAAGAAAATGACCATATGGTTTATTTTGGCGGCTTTTGCAGTCGATATGCCAAAAAAGTTTATCGAGACAAAAAGTTTTCGTTCCCTCGCGAATACGCTGAAGGTGAAGAAGATTTTTTATTCTTTCTAAAAGTGGTGATCTTTGAAGAAGTCGCTGATGCGCATAATGTTCGAATGGCGAAAGACGATAGGCTTCATCCGCTAGCTCGCGAAATAAATAAGCGACATCACTTAGACGAAGCACGTCATCTCGTCTTTGGCCGGGCCTTGGTTAAGGAGCTTTTCGAAAAATTCTCTCCCAAATGGAGTGCCGAGAAAAAAGAAGAACTCTCAAACTATATTTCCAATTACATTATTGCCACCTGGAAGGAATATTCGAATCCCGAAGTCTATGAAGACGCTGGCCTTAAGGACCCCTATGATTTGGTCGACCTTGGCTTTGAATCTGAATTTGCAAAGCTGAGACGCAAAGAAATTACAGCCAATTGCATTCGCTATCTTTTAGAAAACAAAATGACTTTATCGGAGCCCCAATTATGAGCAGCCCTGACCAATTGAAAGCTGAAATTAAATCCTGGATTCTTAAGAAAAATTCGAAAGTCGCGGCCGATCAACTGAACGACGACACTCCCATTTTAGAACAACGAATCATTTCGTCGCTTCATGTTTTGGATCTCATTCTTTATCTCGAGAAACTCTCGGCGAAGAAAATTAATATGAGCCATTTAAAACCTGGGGTTTTTCAAAGCGTAAATACAATCTATCAAAACTTTTTTGAAGCAGGTGCATAATGAAAAGTCCGGAAAGCGCTCATTGGTATTCAAGCGGGCAATCGGTTCTTTGGGGGCCATCGCTCGAGCTTTACAAAAACCTCGACAGAATATTTTTGAGCTTTGCGGAACATCGAAAGGCGAAGGAATATCTCTTCCCCTCCTTCGTGGCGGCGAAAGAACTCAATAAACTCGATTATTTTAAATCGTTTCCACATCTGGTGAGTTTTCCGGTCGCCCTGGATTCAAGCGACGAAAATATCGAAGCATTCACCTCGGGCGAGAGAATCAATGCCAAAGGTGAAATGCAATTCACAAAGCTAAAGCCCGTAGAAGAAGTGCTAACGCCTGCCGCTTGCTACCATTTTTATATTCTCTTTCAGGGTCAAACTTTTGATGAACCGCGCTACCTGACAACTCGCTGCACATGCTACCGACGAGAATCGCATTATGTGCAACTTCGACGACAGTGGAATTTTTCGATGCGAGAAATCGTCTGCATCGGCACATCTGAGCAAGTTCAGACCTTCGTGGATTTTTACCGTGGCGTCATCGATGAGTTTACGAAGAAGCTTGGCCTTCCGCTTCGATGGGAAGGTGCCACTGATCCTTTTTTTAATCCGTCTCAGAATCCGAAATTTTTAATGCAAAAGCTCGACCCTGTGAAGAATGAACTAACTTACGGAGACGGACTCGCGATAGCGTCGACCAATTTTCATCGTAATTATTTTGGGGAAGCTTTCGGACTTAAGGCAAATGGAGCAGAGGCTTATTCAGGCTGCGTGGCCTTTGGGCTTGAGCGCTGGATAGCTGCGATCACTGACCATTTTGGAGTAGATTCGAATAAATGGCCCAAACCTGAGAGCTTTCTATGAATCAAATTTTGATTACCGGAGCCGATGGATACATAGGTCAGCGCCTGGTTCAAAAATATTTGAATGAAACATCGGATTCTCTTGTACTCTGGGTTCGATCAAACGACGAAGCTGAGTTTGAAGCAAAAAGGAAGGCCCTGAGCATTTCTCTTCATCGTCACTTGCCGCGAATTCAAATTGTTTCAGCTCGACTGACCGACGTTGATCCGTTTTTAAATATTAATCCCGAGACGATTACAAAAATTATTCATACAGCGGCTATCATTCGATTTAATGTCGACGAAAAAGATGCGAACGAAATTAATTTTGAAGGTTCTAGAAAGCTGTTTAAGTTCGCAAGACTCTGCCCACATTTGCAAAGCATTGCCTATATTTCTACGGTCTATACTTCTGGAATGACTGAGGGCGACGTAGAAGAAGCTCCGCTCGATAACAAGGCTGGGTTCGCAAATCATTACGAGCGTTCAAAATGGGAAGCCGAAACAAGCTTGATCTCAGAATTCAGTGATCTCCCCTGGCAAGTACTTCGGGTTGCTACTGTGATCTGCGACGACAATGACGGACAGGTGACGCAGTACAATGCTGTTCACAATACTTTGAAACTTTTTTACTACGGCCTGCTATCGCTAATTCCAGGCGACAAATCGACACCGCTTTACTTTGTAACGGGAGAATTCGTTGCAAATGCTGTTTTTGAAATTGTTCAGAACGAAAAAACGAAGTTGTTTTTCAATATTGCTCACGAACTCAAAGATTGTCTTACGCTCGAGGAATTCATCAACCTAAGCTACGAGCTTTTTGCGAACGACGAAGGCTTTAAATTTCGACGAGTTCTAAAACCTCTGTTTGTAAATCATGAATCGTTCGAGCGCCTTTCGGGCGTGGTGCAGGGAATGGGTGGCGAGATCATGAGCCAAGCTATTGGCACGATCACCCCATTTGCAAAACAACTCTTCATTCGAAAAAATATGAGGAACGAGAACACAATGCACGCGCTCAAAGGCAAGTGCGAAGCTCCAAACCCGCGTGAGCTTCTCAGAAATTTAGTAAGTGATTTATTAAAGACGAAATGGGGTCGCAATTCTGGCCCCTTAAAAAAGGAGGCATAATCGTGGGAGAAAACTTTGATGAAAATGATCGTTGGCTACTGAGCTTTTACAGAACCTCTGAAATTGGAGGCTCCCTGTTTTTTGGGCGACTCGCAAGAACCTTGCGACCTGGACCGACTCAAGTTGATATGACCAAACATTTCGCCGACGAAGCTCAACATGCTTGGTATTGGACCGAGTGCATGCAAAAGTTAGGAGTCACTCCCCTTTCGCTCCGTGACAACTATCAAGATCAGTATTCATCGGCCGTAGGAGTACCAGCGAATTTAATGGAAGTTTTAGCACTCACCCAAGTTTTCGAAAAACGAGTGGTTGGTCAGTATGCCAAGCACGCATCGATCGCCACGATTAATCCAGTCGTGAAAGAAACCATCATCAAAATCATGAAAGATGAAAAATGGCATATCGAATGGATTAAAGGCGCTCTCGATAATATGGTGAACGACTACGGTCGAGAAAACATAGACGCCGCGATCAAAAAGTTTACCGAAGCCGATGAAAAAGTTTACCAAGACACATTAAAGGAACACGAAGATCGAGTTCATCACTTGATTCAGCGCAATCAAGAACTAGGGCTCAGGAGCTAAATTATTTTATGGTCACAACCGAAGCTTTTAAAAAACTTGTTTCAACGCTATTGCGACAACCTATCGAGCGTTTAACCGACGAAACGCCGCTAAATACTCTCGTAGCCGAGTCGCTGATTCTAGTCGAAATGGTCATTGAACTTCAGGAAGAGTTTAAAATTCGCCTAAATCAAGAGCAACTGAGTCATGTAAAGACCGTTGGCGATCTAGCAAAATTATTTGTCGGAAAATAATTCAATGAATGTCGCCGTCGGAATATTTCTGCGAGATCGAAAAATTCTGATGGGAAAGCGAAGAGCCAACGATGTTTTTTTCGCCGGCTACTGGGAATTTCCAGGCGGAAAAATCTTTCGCGAACATTTTCTTTATTGGCGTCTGATGCAGGCCGCTGCGGCTGTTGGTTGCGGGAAGCGAGCTCTAAAACAAATGGCGCAAAGAATCCGCTCAAGAGAAGCTTTCGGAGGCCCGATTGGTAGGTTCACCCATCTGCAACAAGCCCTTGCCGAGAATACAGGCAAACTGAATATGGCGTCTGCACTAATACGAGAAGCAGCCAAACTTATGGACGAAGGTGAATACACAAAAGCCATTCCACTTGTCGCGATGGCGAAAGCTGAGGGCGTCGAGTTTGCCTGGAAAGCGGCTGACGATGCGATGCGCGCCTTCGGAGCAGAGGGATATACCGACCATGTAGATCTCGAACAACGAGTTCAGGATCTTTCGGGACTGCGAATCGCTGATGGGCCCACCGACGTGCTCCGACAAGAAGTTGTTCGCAGAGTTTACGGAGACGATCTTTGGAAAATGGCCACGGGAACCGGAGAATAGTGGGGTCACTTTTCAATTTCAACTCGTTAATGGCCGATGCATCGATGCAATGAATATTCTTTTAAATATTTTCGAGAAGCTTCAAGCTCAGTTTTGCATTTGCATTTGCTTGGCTAAGCACAGCAATGCCTGCGAAATGCAAGATTTGAAGACGGGCGAACTCTGCCGTTTCGACCGCCAAATCGGCATCCATAATTTGCGAGCGACCGGCCGAAATATTTTCGATCGTGTTCATATTTACGGAGGTCGCAGAACCGAGACGTGACTGAAATGCGCCGATATTTGCACGAGCGGAGTTGATGTAGGCGAGAGCCGTATCCAAATCCGTCAGGGCCGATTGCGCATCCGCTGTCGCTCGCAAAGAAATTTGGGCAGCGCTTACGGTGGTAACGCCATTTCCCATGTAAAGGGTTCCGGCTGCCTCCGTTGTAAAGAGATCAAGGACTCCATCGCCGTTCATGTCTGAGATGGCTACGCCAGAGGAAATTTGGGTGGAAAAAGTTCGTCGTCCTTGAAAGGTTCCATTTCCGTTTCCGAGAGAAACGGCGAGGAGGTTGGAACTGACTAAGTCTAAATATCCATCCCCGTTTAGGTCAGCCAAGGCTATGTTGTCGGGAGTGTTCTCGGTCTGAGTGGTTGATCTCGATGCAAAAGTGCCGTTACCGTTGCCTAAAAGAATTGAGACAGACCCGGCGTTTCCGTCAGCAACTAGAAGATCGAGTTTTCCGTCTCCGTTAATATCACCTGAAGCCATACTTAACGCATTGGCTCCAACAACCATGGTAGTGGGGGCCTTAAAAGTGCCGTTGCCGTTGCCAATTTGGATATAGGCCCAAGAAAGTGTGCCACTAATGCTAAAGTTTCCGTCGGTTACTATATCGATCTTTCCGTCGCCGTTAAAATCCTTGGCTAGAACAAAGTTTGTGAGAGGCGCAGCCGAAATTGTTGATCGGGCGAGAAAGGTGCCGTTTCCGTTTCCTAGTGCGATACTCACTGTTCCATCATTTGAATCGCCGCTCAGTATGTCCGCTTTGCCATCACCATTTACGTCAGCAAGAGTCACTGAGAACGGGGAGCTTCCAACCCTAATGGTTGTGCGTGGATTAAATGTTCCATCGCCCTTTCCAATTAAGATACTGACGGTGTCATCATCGGAATCGGCAGTCACCAAATCTAGTTTTCCGTCGCCATTAAGATCCGTCGTTGAGATAGAATAAGTGCCCGAACCTGTTCCAACTGTTTTTCTTGTTTGAAAGGTCCCGTTGCCATTGCCCAATACAATGCTCAGATTTCCGTCAATGGCATCCGACACCGCTATATCAGCGAATCCGTCGCCATTGAAGTCTGAGGTTAGCGTTGCGTAAGGAGAACTTCCCAGCCCAATCGTCACACTGCTTTGAAAGGTTCCAGCCCCTGACAATGTGGATTGAAGGAAAACCTTGCTTGATTGCATGGATGAGAGACTTAGTCCGATCGTTTGCCCCTTCTGACTTCCCGCCTGAATATTTTTTGTCCCAAAACTTCCATCAAGGAGGTTCACACCGTTAAATTGAGTTTGAGTAGTGAGGCGGTTGAACTCTGCAAGCAAGGCCTGACATTCGTCGTCTAGGTATCTTCTGGTGGCATCATTCAGGGTTCCGTTACTTGCTTGCACGGTGAGCTCACGCATTCGCTGCACCATATTCGTTTGCTCAGCCATCGCGCCATCCGCGGTTTCTAAAAATCCACGCGAGTCATTCAGGTTTCGAACGCTCTGAATCAAGCCTCGTCTCTGAGCTTCGAGTCCATTGGCCATGGCAAGCCCCGCAGGATCATCTTTGCCCGTGTTAATTCGACTACCCGAGGACAATCGCTGCAACGCGCGAGCAATGGCACGCATGGCGTTGGCGAGATTACGCTGAACACCAAGCGAGAGGAGATTGGTTGTGATTCTTAGACCCGTCTCTGTCTTTGCGTGCCTAATTGTTCAAAGTTCAGCATCAGGGAACCTATCGTCATTTGGACGAGTCGCGGCGCGCAAATTAAATAGTGCGTGGCGGAAAGATGAGCTCTTTCATCAGGTTTCTGCGCAGCTAGTTATAGTGCGTCTAGCCTCCGCATCAAAAAAGTGATGCGCCGCCATAACGATGCTCGCCAGGCTGGAGCCTAAGGTTGGGGCGGATAGGGTCACAGCCCGTTCATATAAACAGCAGCTCTATTGCCAAATTTAGCTATAATTGGCAGTATGGATGCTGTGTTTGAACGAGCTCTTATTTTGCGAAATGCGATTAAAAACCGTTCTGTTTTTTTGTTGGGTCCCAGACAGACCGGTAAGACGACACTTTTAAAAAAAAGTTTTCCTGACGCCCGATGGTTCAATCTTTTAGAGGCAGACACTTATCGCGAGCTTGCTGCAAGACCTGAGACTATTCGCCAAAGTCTTCAGACGAATGATCGAATCGTAATCATCGATGAAATTCAAAAGATTCCGGGACTGCTCGATGAGGTCCATCTGCTCATTGAGTCCAACAAAAATTTAAGATTTATTCTTACGGGAAGTAGCGCCAGGCGCCTGAAAGAAAAAGGTGTGAATTTACTTGCTGGCCGCGCTCGTACGCTACAACTCCATCCACTTACAACGGATGAAATCTCGTCAGAAGGCGAGAAGGGTTTTTGGAGATTGTTAAACGTTGGAGGGCTGCCTGGGATTTTTTCTTCAGAAGAAGCAGAAAAGGACTTGAAAGCCTATGTAGGAACTTACCTACAAGAAGAAATTCGAGCGGAAGGATTAGTTCGATCGACGGAACGCTTCTCAAGGTTTTTAGAAGTTTCGGGTCTAAGCAATGGGCAAGTCATAAATTTTTCAAAAGTGGGAAGTGACGCGGGGGTGCCTCCCCGAACCGTCATCGAATATTTTCGGATTTTAGAAGACACTCTTCTTGGAACTCTGCTCCCTCCATTTCAACTCACGAAAAAACGCAAGGCCGTTGCTTCGTCTAAATTTTTTCTTTTCGATTTGGGGGTCGCCAATCAGCTTTTGAAGCGGCGATCGGTTGAGCCGGATTCGGAATCCCTAGGGGCGGCATTAGAACATCTTTTGTTTATGGAACTCCGATCGTATCTTGATTATCAGGAGCTTGACCACGACCTTTGCTTCTGGCGCACGCAGAGTCAGCAAGAAGTGGATTTTGTGATCGGAACAAAACTTGCGGTGGAGGTGAAAGCTTCTCGTCGTGTGGATTCAAGTGATTTTAAGGGGCTCGTCGCACTTTCTGAAGAGTTTCCAAAAATGCGTAAAGTTTTAGTCTGCCGCGAGGCACGCTATCGAAAGACTGAGTCGGGTATAGAAGTATTTCCTCTTCGTGAATTTCTTGGGAATCTTTGGAAAGGGGAATTCCTTTAGCCTATAGATTCTCCAAAAGTTTAAGCTCACCTTTCAATTTCAACTAGTCGTATTCCCCCACGGCAAGATGTAACCGGGGGTAAGTCGTCTTAGGCCCAAAGG
>CAZVFP010000017.1:0-42482 GCA_964626465.1 uncultured Bacteriovoracaceae bacterium
CGATTGGAGGGGGGATCGAGGCTGCGGAAGATTCCAGAGACTCCAATAAAAAAGAGGGGTTAGGAGCTTTTCGAGGGTCCGATAGAGCGGTATGAAATTTGCAAAGTTATTGAGAGACAATGTGTAAAGGCATGGAGAGCGTATGCGATTATTTGGGTTTGTTCTGATCACCATTATTTCACTATGGGGCTCTGCGGTCGATGTTAATGCCGGGGATGTCTCTTCGCCTTCAGTTGCTGATACCAACCATAAGCGCTGTTCAACCTTGCTTGCAGAGGTGGCCAGGCAAATGCCCGCTCTGAATAAGATTCCATTTCTGTCGGGTAGAATGCTTGGAGGCGACAGGAGCGTCGGAATTCCAGGAGGCAGTCTAGGATATAGACTCAGATTCAGCTCAAATAACTATGGGCCGGTTAACGTGTGGGTCGAGCATGACGACGGCTCAAGAGGGGCAAGGCTTTATTTCAGTTTTTCAGAGATTGATTTTCGGTACTTTAAACTTACAACTGTCGCGCCCTTCAAGAGTCTGCCGTTTGACAGCGCACTTCGTCGATTTGGCCCAATACCTGCTCGTGAATTAGAAAATCCAGAAAGCTCTGTAGCGAAGGCGTTTCGAATCTTATTTCAGTAGAAGCTCAAGCTGTCGCGGTTTTTCTTCCACAACCTGGATAGCCCAATCGAGTTTTTGAATCGCAGCCTTCAGACGCTTCGAGTCTCGATAAAATATCGTCAATATTTCTTGGCCGGCTTTAACCTGTTCGCCGCTGGAAATTGGATGATAGAATCCAACATCGTCATCGATCTTGTCAGCCATCGTTTTTCGACCTCCACCTAACTCGACAAGTGCAAGCCCGAGTTCTCGAGTCTCAAAAAAAAGGTATCCGGATCGTGGAGCAAGTATAGTCTTTTGCTTCAAGGGTTTCTGTTTTAGTTTTCGCTCCAGTTTTTGAAGCGAAGCTCCTTGAGCGACCGAAATCTTCTCAAAAATTTCTAAAGCACGTCCTGATGAAACCGCATTTGAAATTCGCCGTCGAGCTTCATCGCGCTCAATCCCCATATATTTCAAAAATCTTTCAGCCAAAAGATAGGTGAGCTCCGTTGACCGGGATGGTCCCGCACCTTTGAGGATATCCAGCGATTCTTTGATCTCCAGAAAATTGCCAGAGTAGTGGCCAAGAGGTGTATCCATACTCGTCATCAGCACTTCATTTGAAACGCCGGCCAGAGTGGCTACGCTTGAAAGGCTTTCAGCGAGTTGTTTCGACTTCTCTTCGTCTCGAATGAATGCACCGTTGCCACATTTCAAATCGAGCAACAAAAAATTCAAAGTTTCCGACAATTTTTTCGACAGGATACTCGCCGTAATTAAGGGGATAGATTCAACAGTGCCCGTCACATCTCGCAGTGAATAAAGCAGGCGATCCGCGGGCGCAATTTCTCTTGTTTGTCCTAAAAAGGCTCCGCGATATTTTTTGAGTATTCGATAGAATTTCGGCAGCCCCAGGTCGCATCTGAATCCAGGAATACTCTGCAGTTTGTCGACCGTCCCGCCAGTATGGCCTAATCCGCGCCCCGCAATCGTCGGATAGAAGAGATCATCATGACACGCTAGTGTGATCGGAAGGAGGGGAATGGTGATCTTATCACCAACTCCACCCGTTGAATGTTTATCAACAAATCGAGCCGATCGTGGAAATCCTTTATACCGAAACTGAACTCCAGAGTATCGAATGGCATTTGTGAGTGCCGTAATTTCTTCAGGAGTCATCCCTTTTTGATAGATAAATGCGAGAAGTGAAGAAATTTGATAGAGCGGCGGCGATTTCTTTGTGGATAGACTGCGAATCCATGTGTTGATTTCCTGAGCTGAGAGATTTTGCCCCGCTCTCTTTTTATAAATGAGGTCTAAAAGATCCATTGTTTCACGCAACCAGCGCTAGAAAGCTCGTGCCCGGAGTTTTCTTTGCGATTCCAAAATTGTCGATGATTGTTTGCCCGATATCCGAAAAGCTATTCCGATCCTGAAGTCGTCTGGATTCTCGTGAGCCCTTTGTAAAATTGTGCGAGTAGATCAAAAGTGGTACATGTTCCCGCGTATGATCAGTTCCACGATAGGTCGGATCATTTCCATGATCCGCAGTCAGAATCAACAGATCGTTGGGCGATAGCGCCGCCAGGATTTTCGGAAGTTCTGTGTCGATCATTTCAATTTGACGCCCATATCCTTCCACATTTCTTCGGTGGCCATAGATCATGTCGAGATCGTTGAGATTCGTAAAAATCAGGCCGGCTTGCTTTTCTTTTTTCAAAGCATTCACAGTGGCTTCGATCGCATCACGATCGTTGTGTGATTCATATCGATGTGTGATGCCACGATTCGCAAAAATATCAGGAATCTTTCCAATTCCTGTAACTGAAACTCCTCGGCTATCAAGAGCCTCCAGAACAGTTTCATCAAACGGTTCTACTGAGAAATCGCGTCGGTTTTCTGTGCGTTTAAACGATCCCGGCTCACCGAGAAAAGGTCTTGCAATCACCCGGCCCACTCGAAACGAGGATTCATTTAAAATGATTCGAGTCTCTTCGCAAAGTTTGTGCAGTTTCTCAAGCCCAAAATATTTTTCATGGGCGGCGATCTGAAAAACACTATCTGCAGATGTATAAACGATGGGATATTTTGTGGCGACATGCTCGGCTCCCAGTTCATCTATGATGGCTGTGCCGCTAGCGGCTTTGTTTCCAAGATATCCACAACCAGTTCTCTGTGACCAGGCGTTCATGAAGTCGGATGGAAAGCCGTTCAAGAACGTATCGAAACCTTTCTCTAAGATAAGGCCCATCATTTCCCAATGTCCCGTTGTTGTGTCTTTGCCCTGAGACTTTTCTTTCATTCGAGAAAAATATGATGCGAAAAGTTTATGCCGAGATTTGATAGATTCATCGTCGAGGAGTTCAAGAAGACCAAGATCCGAAAGATTCGGAATCTTCAAGCCGCCCAATTTTTGATATGTATGAAGCAGTGTATGGGCCCCGGAGTCGCCAAACTCACCGGCGTCTGAGAGCTCTCCGACTCCGAGACTATCGAGCACAATCAGACAGATTCGATGGAATTTCATTAATATCCCCCCTGCTTCGATGAATCGCCGGTTCCGCTGACGATGTCAACAGACTGAGATGTTCCAAGACGATCCGCCCCGGCGCCGATCATGGCCAGCGCTGTCTCTCGATTTCGAATGCCTCCGCTGGCCTTAATTTTTAGAGTATTGCCGGCAATTTCACGGAAGAGTTTAATGTCTTCGACAG
The DNA here is from genome assembly GCA_964626465.1 of uncultured Bacteriovoracaceae bacterium. Lineage (GTDB taxonomy): Bacteria > Bdellovibrionota > UBA2394 > UBA2394 > UBA2394 > CAZRCG01. The sequence continues at coordinate 3,304 of CAZVFP010000017.1, forward strand.
TTGCTCCTCCTGTTGAAAACCCAGTTGAGGTTTTTATAAAGGCCGCGCCCGTCGCCATGACGAGTTCACAAGCTCGAATCTTTTCATCACGGCTAAGAAGTGCAGTTTCTACAATCACCTTCAGAGGGATTGTATCGCAAAGATTGACTGCGTTTTTGATTTCATCAAAGACGGTTTCGTGTTGCCCCGACTTGAAGGCGCCAATATTCATCACGAGATCGATCTCATCCACCCGATGCAGAAGCAGTTGCTCGATTTCACGCAGCTTTACAGAAAAAAGTTGAGCGCTCAGCGGAAATCCGACGACTGAACATGTTTTCGTTGTGGAGTCAGAGAGCGCTTCTTTCGCTAACGGAATCCAAAATGAATTCACGCAGACCGAGTAGAAGCCATATCGATCAGCTTCCGCACATAATTTTTGAATCATTTCACTTGTGGCTTCCGCCTTCAGGAGCGTGTGATCAATTTTTTGTGCAATCTGGTTGACCAACATTATTTCTCCAGAAATCCATCTAATACCTTCAATGCGATATCTGCTTTGTTGAAGGGGGGCATGATATAAGTGCCTTGCACATCTTTTCGAAATGCTGTCAGAGCTTCGCGCGCAATCGCTATGCCTTCGTCTCGTTGCGCCTCCACAGAACTGGGGCTCGCCATTCTCTTAAGAATATCAGACGGAATTTGCATTCCAGGAACTTCGTTATGTAGAAATTCCGCGTTTCGCAGACTCGCCAAAGGACAGATTCCAATCAGCACTGGAATTCGCTTGGGAAACTTTTGATACGCCTGCAAAAATCTCTCAAATGTTTTATGATCGTAGACGGGTTGCGTGAGTAAATATTCTGCGCCAGCCTCAATTTTCAGCGAAAGTCGTCGCATCTCTTCATCGAAATTCAAGCTGCCAGGATTGCATCCGACGCCTTGAAAAAAAGAGGTGGGATTTCCAATCGCGTTTCCTGCGAGATCCATTCCACGATTGAGTCTGTTCACGATGCGTGTGAGGCCGATTGCATCGACATCAAAGACAGACGCGGCCTCTGGATAATCTCCGAGCTTGGGAGGATCTCCAGTGATAATCAAAACATTTCGAAGGCCCAATGCATTTGCACCCAGCAAGTCACTCTGCATGCCTAAGAGATTTCGATCTCGGCAACAATAGTGAATGATGGTTTCAATTCCAATCTCACGTTCCAAAATGACAGCCATGCTCATGGGCGACATTCGCGCAGAAGCCCTTGGTCCATCCGCAATATTGATGCAGTCAACCCCCGCATCGTAGCATTGCTTGCTGGCCTCTAATGCTTTCGCGAAGGCAGTTCCTTTTGGAGGATCGATCTCAACGCTTACAGCAAATTTTTTATCTGAAATTTTTTTTGAAAGCCGGCTTCGCTGATCAATGGGCACGATCTGCACTTGAGGTTCTTGCTTAGATTTCACCTCAATATACGGCCGATTCTTTTCAGATTTTCCGCTGGCTTGAATGGCATCACGAGCGCGCTTCATGTGATTCGGAGTTGTACCGCAGCATCCTCCGATAAGTTGAACCCCGACGGTAATGAATTTTTTAGCAAAACTCCCAAAGTATTCAGGGGTCGACATATAGATGAATCGGCCACCAATTTGTTTCGGAATTCCAGCATTTGGAAAACAAGCGAGTGGTTTCGCAGTGTATTTTCTCACTTCTTCCAATGTTTCTAAGACAATTGATGGACCACTTGAGCAGTTGAATCCGACGACTTCTGCATCCATCGTATCAAATGCTTTTGCCATGACCGCTGGACTTTCTCCGAGAAGCGAATGCCCATCGTCATTGATCGTCATCATGGCCACGATGGGTTTTTGCGAAACTTTTCGAATCGCTGAGACCGCGTCTTGCAGTTGAGATAGATGGGTAAACGTTTCAAGCATGAAGAAATCAATGCCATCATCCAGAGCTCGCGCTTGCTCTTCAAAAATACTCAGCACTTCTGCGTGCGAAATTTTTCCAAAAGGCTCCGAGTTTGCGCCGAGTGGTCCCATACTGCCAGCGATCCACGCAGTCTTTAATGATTTCGCTGAATTTTGATCGATTGCAGCGCGAGCAATTTTGACTCCCGCTCGATTGATTTCAGCAACCTGATTCTCAAGGGAATGACTCTTCAGACGAAGTCGATTTGCGCCAAATGTATTCGTCTCGATAACTTCGCATCCCGCTTGAAGGTATTCACTATGAACTTCCTGAACAATCGAGGGGTTTTCAAGATTGAGCTGGTCATAGCAGCGATTAATATAGATGCCCTTGGAATAGAGCATTGTGCCCATGGCGCCATCGCCAAGAATCACTCGATTTTGTAAAGCCTCGATAAACGGGTGCATACGAGCTTAATTAACCAGAAAGGAACCCTCGACTGAAGCTAAAATCTCATTCAAATTCAACTATTTGATAGATGATACCACTCAGACTACATACAGATTTTTCGCTGCTAAAGGCCATGGTTCCGGTGGATCGATATTGCACGGCCTTAAAGGAGCTTGGGTTTAAAGGCGCGGCGATTACTGATTTCGACAACGCGTTTGGGTGGATTGAATTTTATGGGCAGATGAAAAAGGCAGGGTTGAAACCCATTTTGGGCACAACCTTGAAGATCAATCTTGTTTCAGAAACCCAGTTTGCAAGCTCGGTGAAATCTAAGGGCTTAGTCAGTTTTTTAGTTTTAAATCAGGAAGGTTATCAAAACCTTTGTCTCATTTTAAGTGCTTACTCATTTGAAACGCTAACATTGAGTCGTTTGTTAGAATTGCAGAAGGGGCTGGTGGCTCTCATTTCTCCGGATCATCCTCAGCTTGAGTCAGCCACATCATTTTACTCACGTTGGACTAACGAAAATTTATTTTTTGAAGTTCATCGTTATGAAGGAGCCCCAAGCGAAGAGCTGGCCGTCAGAGTGTCTGAAAAATTTGGGCGTTGTATTGCAACCCAGCCGACATATTATTTGAAGCCGGACGATCACTTAGCCCATGAAGTTTTGTTGAGCATTGGTGAAGCGATGACATTGTCTGATGAAAAACATCCGCAACTCCCATCGCGTGATTTTTATCTCAAGAGTCCAGACGAAATGAACAGTCTGTTCGGCGATCATCCAGAATGGTTATCTGCAACAGACGATCTTTTGTCTCGCGTCACTTTTTCGTGGGAATCTGGAGTTTATCATATTCCAAAGTTTGGCGCAGACGGGGATATCGACAAATTGCTGTACGAAGAGTGCCAGAAGGGGCTCGAGAAACGCCTTGAGCTTGTGAAGACACAGGTGGCGGCTGAAAAATTTTCTCTCGTTGAAAAAAGTTATCGCGAGCGGCTGGAAGAAGAATATCAGATCATTTGCAAGATGAGGTTCTCAGATTACTTTCTAGTCGTTGCAGATTTCATTCAGTGGAGCAAAAACAATGGGATTCCTGTGGGGCCTGGTCGGGGATCGGGAGCCGGAAGTCTTGCGGCGTATTGTTTGTCGATCGTTGATATAGATCCTGTGCGTTACAATCTTCTTTTTGAGCGCTTTTTGAATCCTGAACGGGTGAGCATGCCTGACTTTGATGTCGATTTTTGTATTAAAGGTCGCGAACGGGTCATCGATTATGTTCGTGATAAATACAATTTTAAACCTACCGTTGAAAATTCAAAACCGCTGGAAGAAATTTTGCGTGTCGCGCAGATTATTACGTTTGGAAAAATGAAATCTAAGGCCGTCATTCGAGATGTCGGTCGTGTGCTGGGGATCCCGTATTCTGATGTGGATGCGATTGCAAAGTTAATTCCAAATGTTTTGAATATTTCTTTAAAAGAGGCCTATGAGCTTGAGCCAGAATTTCAGAACCTAAGAAATCGTGATCCTCGTGCCGATCAATTATTAGAGATTGCCGAAAGATTAGAGGGGCTGAACAGGCACTCTTCTGTCCATGCTGCTGGAGTTGTGATTGCCGACGATATTCTAACCAAATACTTGCCTCTTTATCGTGGGTCGGATGGTGAAATCGTTTCTCAATTTGAGATGAAGGGTGTCGAAAAACTGGGACTTTTGAAGTTTGATTTTCTTGGCTTGCGAAACCTGACGGTCATTCGAGAAGCGATTGACTTGACGAAGACCGATATTGATCTCTTAAAAATTGATTATAGCGATCCAAAAGTCATGGGAGAATTATCATCTGGCGATACAGTCGGCATTTTCCAGCTGGAATCCTCTGGTATGCGAGACGTGATTCGTCGGCTTAAGCCCAATCGTTTTGAAGATATCATTGCTATCGTTGCGCTCTATCGTCCTGGACCACTTGAAGGCGGGATGGTCGACGATTTCATCCTGAGAAAAATGGGAAAACGTGAGGTTGTTTACGATTCTCCTGTGCTGGAACCCATCTTAAAAGAAACTTACGGCGTTTTTGTCTACCAAGAGCAGGTGATGAAAACCGCTAACGTGATGGCGGGTTTTTCTCTCGGCGAAGCTGATTTGTTACGCCGCGCGATGGGTAAAAAAATTGCATCTGAAATGGCTCAACAGCGAGAGAAATTCGTCGCGGGTGCTGTGAAAAATGGACATCCAGATTCCTTGGCTCAGAGTATTTTTGATTTGATGGCTGAATTTGCAAAATATGGATTTAATAAGTCGCATGCAGCGGCCTATGCCATGGTGACGATCCAAACGGCTTATTTGAAAACATATCATCCGGAAGCATTTTACGCGGCGCTGCTCTCGTCTGAATCTGAGGATATTGAAAAAATTGGGGTCATCATTCGAAGTGCGCTGAAGTCAGATATTTTCGTATTGCCTCCTCATGTGAATTCGTCGCATGTGGACTTTTCGATTGAAGAAAAATCTAAAGTGCGTTTTGGACTTTCCGCCATCAAGAATTTGGGAGTTCCCGTCGCTCAAGCAGTCGTGGATGAGCGAGAAAAATCAGGAGCCTTCAAGGATGGCCAAGATTTTTTTATGCGAGTTTCGGCAGAGGTGATGAATAAGCGGGGAGCAGAATCAATCATTCGATCTGGAGCCGTAGACCATCTTGGATATACGAGGGCCACATTATTTGCGTCACTCGATTCTTTGTTGTCGAGCGCGCAATCGGCAGGGCGAGATCGTGCGGGTGGCCAGCGTTCGTTATTTTCGGCAAAACCGAAGCTGAAAGTTGTGGATGAATGGCCAGATCGCATCCGTTTTCATGATGAGAAGAATTTATTAGGAACTTATATCTCCGGGCATCCGTTGAAGGCGTACCAAGCAGTTCTGCAAAATCTAAAAGTTCGAAGTATTCAAGAAATTTGCGAACGCCCAGTGCCTTCTCGAGAAACTGAAGTGATGGCGGCTGGCCTCGTCGTTGCAGCAAAAGAAATTATCACAAAAAAGGGCGCAAAGATGGCCTTCTTTTCATTGGAGGATATGGAAGGCATCATCGAGGTCGTTGTGTTTTCAGACCTTTTTAGCAAAAAAAGTTCAATGGTGACGACCGATCGGCTTTTGTTGATTAAGGGGCAGGTTGTTCGTGAAAATGATGTGACAAAAATTTTGGCAAGAGACCTGGAAGAGCTCTCGATGGGGCATTTCAGTCATATGTTGGTTAAGCTGAGAACGCCTCAGGAGGTCGACGCTTTGGCAACTTTAGTGGATCAGGCCAAGCGTTTTCCGGGGAGTATGAATCTGAAGGTGAGTATTCCGATTAATGGCGAGGTTCAGGGAACGCCACTTCGCGATACTCGTGTCACGATTGATTCAAATATGAACGTTAGGGCTCAGCCAGAGTTTATTACATGGATAGAGTCACAATTTGGAACCGATTCCCTGCATTTTGAGTAGGAAGTCTATTGTGGCTAAGACGATCTGGTGATGTGGCCAGAAATCGATTGCTCACCCAGATATTGTTCGATATAAGCAGCCCAATTTAGGTGATCGAACAATCTTAATTTTGGTAGGTCTTATGAAGAAATATTTTCTTATTGTCGTTCTTTTCCTATTCGAGTCGCTGGGATACTTAGCTCCGGTTGACGGTAGCACTTGCGGAGTTTTGCTGTCTGGTATGGGTATTTGGGCGCACGGTCAGCCAAGTGCTTCTGTGGCTAATCCCTTCTCCCGTGTGGATATCCCGAGTATAGGGATTGACTATCACCATCTTTTCGAGATCACAGTTCTTGGCGGTGGATTTGATCATAAAGTGAAAGGAGCTAGTTTTTCTCCAGATTCATCTTGGATCGCCGCTGTGCTTTCAGATGGCACCCTGGGACTTTGGAACCTCAGGGAACGCAAAAGGATTGTGGTCGGCATTCCCGACCACGTGATCTATGGTTGCGAGTTTAGCCCTAATAGTAGAGATATTATGGTTCGCTGTTCAGGCGAGAGACAAAACAAAGTTCAGGTCTTGAATTTACAAACGCGTAACCCAGTTTCAGATTTAATGAACACTCAGGAGACTTACCGCTCCTCAGGTTACGCGAACGACGGCCGATATCTACTGGTTGTTGGAGATAAAACGACAGGAATTATAGATGCAGAGTCTTTTCGCGACACGAAACTCAGCTTTCCTAATCATATCCAGGACGATGATGATGGCAAGTATATGTTGGGGTTTGGCCGTGCTGGAACAGCTCGGATTTTTGATCTTGAGACTGGTCTCGAATTGGCGAGCCTAGATTTTAATGAGGATGCTGATGTCAGGGGTTCTGTTTCAGCAAAAAATGGCATTGTTGTTCTTGAGGTTAGGAATCGGGAAGATAAGGGAGTTCCGATTCTTCGTGATGTGAATACCCTCCGCCCATCGTCCTTGGCGCTTGATGCTTCTGAAATTGAGCCAGATGCTGATCGAATTAGCGCTGAGCTTTCGCCCGGGGGAAATTGGGTCTATAGTGTCTACTACTCTCGTAAAAATAACGCCCAGCCGCCACGACGTAGTATTGGCGTATTTTGGGATACTCGCACAGGACGGCAAGTTCTTCGAATACCAAATGCCATTGTGCATCCACGATATAATGAAGACGAAACCTTCGGGGCAGTAGAAGTCATAGAACGAGGGATGACCACTCCTAAGAGGAATTTTACAGTGGTATTTAACTCGCGCGGGGAGACAGTGGCAATGCTGCCGGGTCGCCGAGTCCGTTTTTTTGGAGCAGTCATTGTCACGCAAGATGGGCCGGATAGCTTTTCTCCTGGTCATTATCATTTTAAGGATTTGATGACAGGTGCATATGCCGTCTTAGATAGCAATGGTCATGCTCTTGAATTTTCTCCTGACGGAAATCGGTTCTATTATCTTGCTCATGGCGCAATTCACCTTGTTGAAGTGAATCCTGAAGTTGTTGAGGCGATTGAAAGAGCGCGCCGGAGGAGTGCGAGCCCCGATTGAGCTATCTTCATTGGGCCTAAAGATCTTCGCATCATACGGGCCAATCATTCAAAGCTGACACGAATGAATTTTGCATCGACGCCTGCTTTTCGATCCACATCTATTCGCGCGGTTCGTCCACACTTCGGGCAGCGAGCTTCGTAGAACAGTATTTCTGGCTTTCGATAGACTCGAGTATAAACAGAACAGCATTCAAACTGTACCCCCAGATAGGGACGCTTATCTTTGCCATCATTCATTTTCTTGTCTTCGTCCATGCCACTCCATCATAATCGATTTTAAGATCTCTTTCATCTGCCTCGAGGAGTCGCCATGTCTATTTCTGAACTTTCGATACGTCGCCCTGTGTTTGCCTGGATGCTTATGGCGGCTCTCATTCTTTTTGGCGCCATCAGCTTTTTTCGTATGGGGATGAGTCAGCTTCCTGATGTTGATTCGCCGATGATCTCGATCTCACTCACCTACGATGGTGCCGCGCCTGAAGTGATGGAGACAGATATTGTTGATGTCATTGAAGATGCCGTGATGGCGGTTGAAGGAATTCGAAGTGTGACGTCTTATTCACGATATGGATCGGCGTCGATTTCACTGGAATTTGAGCTGGACCGCAATATTGATGCCGCCATGCAAGAAGTTCAGGCTAAAGTTTCTCAAGCGCAGAAAAAATTGCCACGAGATTTAGATCCGCCTAGTTTTTCTAAAACCAATCCCGAAGACCAACCCATTCTCTGGTTGAGTGTGAGCAGCAAAAGCCTGTCGACGCCCGACTTGATGAAATTCGTACGAGATAAATTGAAATCAAAATTTTCGACTGTTTCTGGAGTAGGAGAAGTCTTTCTCGCAGGATACGTAGAGCCAAATCTGAGAGTATGGATTTCCAATAAAAAATTAAATAATTATGAGCTCACGGTGGGCGATGTCTTAGACACGATTTCAAACGAACATCTCGAACTTCCAGCAGGCCAAATTGAAACGAGTCAAAAGGAATATGATGTTCGAACAATGGGTGAAGCAAAAAACATCGAGGAGTTCAAAAAAATCGTTATTAATCAGAGAGGGGGACGGCCAAATTATAATCCAATCTATTTGAATCAAATTGCAACGATCGAAAATGGATTGGCAGAGGTTCGGCGGCTGTCAAGATTCAATGGGACGCCCGCTGTAGGACTGGGGATTAAAAAGCAAAGAGGAACAAATGCGGTCGCTGTGGCGCGTGCGGTGAAAGAAAGAATGAATGCGATTAAGGCAGAGCTTCCCGTTGATACAGAACTGTCTGTCAATTTTGATACGACCACATTTATTGAAGACTCGGTTCACGAGCTTAACTTTACCTTGGTCTTATCTGCCATTCTCACAGCGCTTGTGTGCTGGTTTTTTCTGGCGTCGGTTGCGTCGACGGTCAACGTGCTTTTCGCAATTCCGACATCGATCATTGGATCTTTCATCATCCTGCATTGGTTGGGCTATACGCTGAATACATTTACATTGCTCGCGTTGAGCTTGGCCGTGGGCATTGTTGTCGATGATGCCATTATGGTCTTGGAAAATATTGTGAGGCATCGCGACCTTGGAAAGAATAAATTTCAGGCGGCCTTGGATGGAGTCAAAGAAATCTCATTTGCGGCGATGGCTGCAACGACAGCGATTGTGGCAATTTTTTTGCCCGTCGCTTTTATGCAGGGAGTGATTGGAAAATTTTTTCTGCAATTTGGTGTGACTATGACGGTGACTGTTTTGCTTTCTCTGCTTGAAGCTTTGACCCTTACTCCGATGCGTTGTAGTCAGTTCATGGAAGCTCAGGGTAAGAGCAGGTTTGGATCGTGGATTTCAGAAAAATTTTCAATTTTAGCTTTGCACTATCGGCGTCTTTTAGATTTGGCACTTTCCCATCGTGGCAAAGTTGTTTCTTTGTCGGTGATATTTTTTGCGGTTTCGATATTGAGCATTCGTTTTTTAAATAAAGAATTTGTTCCGGCACAGGATCAAGGGCGGTTTTTGATTCGACTTCAGGGGCCTATCGGAACATCTCTTTCATTCACGGATGAAAAATTCAAAGAGGCGGAAGCCATCTTAATGAAAAGACCTGAGATTGATCGCATTTATGCTGCTGTAGGAGGCTTTCAAGGGGGCGATGTCAATTCAGGGAATATTTTCGTCACGATGAAGGATTTGGGAAAACGAGGAACTGATCCTCGAAAACATCGGGAGCTGACCCAGCAGGAATTCATGCCGATTGTACGCCAAGAACTTTCGAAGATTGAGGGGATGAAGGCATTTGTTCAAGACCTATCGATGCGAGGATTCTCTTCGTCACGGGGCTTTCCCGTTGAGTTCTCGCTTAGAGGGCCAGATTGGGAGAAGCTTGGAGCGTATTCGGCAGAAATCGACAACCTTCTTGAGCAGTCTGGCATGGTGACAGATCTGGATTCTGATTTTAAGTTGGGAAAACCTGAAATTCGAATTTATCCGGATCGAGAGAAGGCGTCTCAATACGGTGTGAGTATCAGAAATATTTCAGAGACGATTCGTACGCTGATCGGTGGAGTTATATCTGGCAAATATGCCGAGGGCGGTCATCGATATGATATTCGAACCAGGCTTGTGCCAGAAGAAAGGCTTCAGGCGGATCAGATCAAGTCGCTCTTTGTCAGGAACAATCGTGGTGAGCTTGTCAGGCTTTCAGATGTGATCAAGATTGAAGAAAAATCAAGTCTGCAGCAAATTGCGCGATCTGATCGAGAAAGATCCATCATGATGTTTGGTAATGTTGCCCCAGGATATTCTCAAGAGAAGGCAATCGCCGAAGTGAAAAAAATAGCCGCGCAGGTTTTGCCGAAGGACTATCGCGTTGTTTTGTCGGGGAGCGCTCAAACATTTCAGGAATCTTTTGGAGGATTATTTTTTGCGCTTATACTTGGTTTGGTCGTGGCCTATATGGTTTTGGGTGTCCAATTCAATAGTTTTGTCGATCCGATCACGGTGCTTTTAGCTCTGCCGTTTAGTATTTCTGGTGCTTTTCTTGCGCTTTGGATAACGGGATATTCCTTGAATATCTATAGCTTCATCGGAATCATCCTTCTGATGGGCATAGCAAAGAAGAATTCGATTCTTTTAGTCGAGTTTTCAAATCATTTTCGCGAACAGGGAATGCACTCAAAAGATTCTCTACTCACAGCATGCCCGATTCGTCTGAGACCCATCTTGATGACGTCATTTGCGACAATCGCTGGGGCAATTCCTGCGGCATTGGCGATTGGTCCAGGGGCTGAGACTCGCGTTCCTATGGCGATCGTCGTGATTGGTGGCATGCTTGTGTCGACGTCCTTTACTTTATTTGTCGTGCCTTGCGCCTATAGTATTTTTTGCGATCTCAGGAAAGGATTCTCGCGTGATAGCGCTCTGTCTTAATTTTTTGATATCGGCCTCAGACTCTTCAGCTGGTCTTGAACTCAATTTGAAGGCTGTTATTGAAGCTTCTCTTCAATCTGAGCCATCTCTGAAGCAGGCCAAAGAAAAATTGCAGGAACTGGATGCAAAGGGACGCTTGGCCGTGTCGAGTCTTTTGCCCACGATTGAGGGAGATTTAAGCTACAAGCGAAAGAAAGATAGCCAGAATGCAGCGAGACCTCAGTTTGGAGGAGAATCTTATAATTATTTTCAGACGAATCTCAGTGCTTCTCAGCCGCTTTTGGTTCGAGGTTTTTTTTCGGCTATTCATGCAGTTTCGAGTGAAAAAAGAATTGGCCAGTTAGATTTTGAAATATCTCGTCGTGATTTAATTTTAAAGAATATTCAAATATTTTATAAGATTTTGGTGGCGAGGAGGCAGTCTGAATCAATCAGTAAGGCTATAAAAATACATGAACAGACATTAAGTGAGACAGAACACCGTGTAAAAATTGGAAGGGGTCAGCGACTGGATCTTCTGCAGGTTAAAACAGAAATCGCGAAGTTGGGTTCTCAGATGCAACGGACATTAGGAGAATTAAAATCGTCCACAGCTGAACTCGCTCAGGCGATGGGCCGTCCTTATGAATCAGATATTGCGATTCATAGTATTTGGAAGAAGATCGATGTGAAGGAAGTACTCAAAAAATGGATGGGCCTGAACCCTGAATTACTTGAAGTTCAGAGGGTTGTGGCTCGCCGGCAGCAGATTGATGAGTCGATCACGACACTGTTGGGAAAACATTGGCCTCGCATTGATGCAGTTGGCGACCTGACATGGCTCGGCTATTCGAAGAGTGCTCTTTTTGATGGCGATGCGATGTCTTGGGGGGCCGGTGTGACATTGAGCGTGCCGATTTTTTCTGGATTGTCGTACCTGCATGAGCGCCAGGAATATCAGGCCCAGTTAATGCAGGCGAAATTTGAGGAAGACAAGGTGGTTCAGTCAACTCGACTCTCGCAAATTCAAGCTTCTGAGAATCTGAAAACGGCCGAAGCGGTGATCGATTCTCTTCACGTTACGGTGGATCTCGCCAGCCAGGCCTTGGAAGAAGCTCGTCGTAACTACCGAGTTTCGACGATTGATTATTTGCAACTCTTGCAAACTGAAAATAGCGTCTTAGATGCCTCATTGTTGTTGGATCAGGGACAATATGATCTGATCGTGGCATTGATTTCTTATGTGAAAGCCTTTGGATTTTCTGCCGATCATCTCGTTGAAGTGCTGAGTTAGGTCTAGACGTGACAAAACCTGCGAGGCATAGTCACATGGGAAGCGCAGAATGACGAATTTTTCGGAAAAAGAGAAAGCCATACTTGTTGGGACTTATAGTCCCAAACTACAAAGCCGACGTGAGTTTCACGATATCGACATTGAAGATACCTTAGAAGAGTTGAGAAAGTTGACGGCTGCTGCCGGTGGCGAAGCAGTTGAGTCAATTGCGTGCAGGTTGGATCGAGTGAATGCTGGAACGTTTATCAATAAAGGGAAGGTCGAGGAAATTGCCCAACTCGTCGAGATGCACGATGCCGACCTCGTTATTTTTGACGATCAACTTTCACCGCGACAGGCCAGAAATCTTGAAGCTGAATTCGGTGTTCGAACAATCGATCGTCGTGCGCTGATTCTCGATATTTTTGCGAAGCGAGCTCAAACTCGTGAAGGACAGCTTCAAATCGAGCTCGCTCAGCTGATGTATATTCTTCCGAGACTGACGCACCTTTGGAGCCATTTGGAGCGGCAAACCGGGGGTATCGGGCTTCGTGGGCCGGGGGAAACTCAGCTTGAAATTGACAAACGGCTGATTAAGATTCGGATGGCTCGCTTGAAAAAAGATCTCGAGAGGGTCAAAAATACCCGGCATCTTCAGCGAGAAAAAAGAAAGCGTTCGTCTGTTCCTCAGATCGTATTGGTGGGTTACACGAATTCTGGTAAATCAACTCTGTTTACAAGGCTGACGGCTGCGGCTGCCGTTGGAACTGATCAGCTGTTTGCAACGCTTGATCCGACTACTAGACGGCTTTCGTTGCCCAACAAACGTGAAATTCTCATGACGGATTCGGTGGGTTTCATACGGAAATTACCTCATGAATTGGTAGAGGCGTTTAAGTCTACATTAGAAGAAGTTCATGAAGCGGACTTGCTTTTGCATGTTGTGGATGTGTCGAATCCCTTGTGGGAGGCACAGAAGAAAGCCACAGAACAAGTTTTGCTTGAACTTGACTGCATGTCCCATCCGATTATTGAGGTTTTCAATAAAGTAGATCTCTTAAGTACAGAGATGCCTCGTTTAGCATCTAGCCATCGCCGGGTTTATATTTCTGCGTTGAGGGGCGATCATATTGAGCGGCTTCTCGATAAAATTGCCGAAGTCCTGGCGGGGGGCTATTGCCGAGTCAGACTTTTGTTACCACAGGGGCGTGGAGATTTGTTGGCGATCATTCATCGAGAGGGTAGAATCATCGAACAGGAGTTTCGCGCGGATTATGTTGAAATGACCGTGGATCTGCCATCAAAGAGGGTTGAACAATGGAAAAGACTTGGATTCGTTATTTCGGATTTTGTTTCAGTTGTCTGATTTTTGGAGGCTCTTTGTTTTCACAAGAACGATTGAGTGTTCCTGTGGAAGTCATCGTTGATATCAAGAGTGGAAATCTTGCGGAAGCAAAGGCTGAGTCTGAAAAAAAATCGTTTGAATCTGCTGTCGAGCAATCTCTTCCTGCAAGCATGGATCCAGAAAAAAAAGCTGAATTTTTGAAGCGTGCAGCTTCGTATGTCAAAACATATAAGAAAATTGGGGAAAAACAGATTGGGACGCAGCTGACATCAAAATATCTTGTGGAGATCGAGCTCCCGAAAGAGGCGAAAGAAGAAGCGGTTCCACAGTTAGTGAATCCCATCAATACGCGTTTTGAAATTTCAGTAGATTCGAAAGGTGGGTCTTTACTTTCGTCAGATATATTGAAATTCGTGCAGGATAATTGGAAGCTTAAAGTTTCAAATCTGAGGATGAGCCGAAGCAATATTCGATTTGAAGTTCTATTAAATATCGCGGTGCCAGTTGCTGAAGCGCAACTTTCTCAATTTGTTGGAGGGCGTGGGGCTGTTCGCTCATTTGAAGTAAAACCGCTTGAAACAGATGGGTCTGGTGTTATTCCTCGCGAGGCTCCCATGCCTCTTCCTGGCTTAGATTTGTCGTCACAGTTGCCGCCAGATTCTGTTGCCCCGAATGCGGTTGCACCGAACACCGTAGCGCCAAATGCAGTAACGCCAAATAGTCTTCCGATGGTGCCGATAGCGCCTCAGTGAGTCACTATGGAGTTGGGAGCGGGAAGAAAGCTTAAACTCGTTGTTTCTGACTTTCACTTGGGTGCAGGACATCGAAATAGTGATGGATCAATCAATATTCTTGAAGATTTTTTTCACGATCGAGAATTCATTGAGTTTCTGCAATATTTTGGTAGCGGCGATTTTGAGAGCGCAGATGTCGAGTTAATTCTCAATGGTGATTTTTTTAATCTGTTGATGATTGATTTCGAGGAGATCGATCCGGATGTTCTTACAGAACTCACGACCTTGCGTCGGATGAAAAAAATTCTCGACGGGCATCGTGCAACCATGAATGCTCTCAAATATTTTCAGAGTCTTCCTGGTAAATCGTTGGTTTTCGTGATGGGTAATCACGATCCAGGAATTGTTTTTCCAAGTGTTCAGGAGCTTATTCGACAGTCAACAGGTGAGGCCACGCGATTTTTTTTAGAATCATATGAGTTTGATGGACTCTATATTGAACATGGCAATCAATACGAAGTGGCGAATAGCTTTGATCGAGATCAGTATTTTTTGACAGAAGGAGTGCCAGAACCTTTGCTGAATCAGCCCTGGGGCACATTGTTTTTGGTGCATGTGATTAACAAGATTAAGAGACGAAAGCCTCATTTCGATAAAGTTCTTCCGTTTTCCGATTATCTAAAATGGTTGCTGGTTTATGATTTTAGATTTGGACTCCGAGTGATCTGGGATATCATACGATTTTTCTTCAAATCAAATTTTCGAAATGATCCTCGTCGGAAAAACTCATTGGCTCGAACCTTGGGAATACTATTCGAAGCTCCAGTTTTTCCAGATCTAGATCAATCAGCAGAAAAAATTCTGGCAACGCGTGATGATATTCACACCGTGATCTTTGGTCACAATCACCGTCCGGTTTTTAAGCGTTTTGCTCCCGGCAAGGAGTATGTCAATACAGGCACTTGGAATCCAATGACGCATTTGGAGCTCGATCGCTTGGGTGCAAGGCTCGATTGCACTTTTGCGATGATCGAATACATTGGGCGTAAGCCGCAAGTATCGCTGAAGGTCTGGAAAGGGCGCCGAAAGTTCTTCAAAGAAGTGGATGTTGCGTAGGTCCGAATATTCAGAGTCATCGTTTTGACGAAATAAACAATTATCTGACGCTTTGCTGCATCACGGTGAGAATTTTATTTCGAGAAATATCAATATAATCAGTGGTTTATCGGATGTCTGAACTTGGTATGCACCTTGCTGAGATCTCTACGGGATCAACTCTTAATTTGAGGGGAGCGGTGTATGGCGGATAAGGCAGAAAATAAGGAAGAAGCGGTTGCAGAAGAGGGTGGCGGAAAAAAGAAACTGCCGATTTGGGTTATCATTTTGATCGCCAGTCAGGTCGTCGTGCTGGGCGGCGCAATTGTTGCTTTTAAAATGATTTCTGGTTCGTCTCATGAAGAAAAACACGAAGAGGCATCTCCTGCTGAACAGAAGGTGGATCCAGCAAAGGTGACAGATCCAAAGACGTTGACAGGTCCTCAGTATGATTTGGCGCCGTTTGTTGTGAATCTGATCGATGATGGACGAGGCGCGCGATATCTCAAAATTGAAATTAAATTCGAACTCGAATCAGAAGCTCTCAAAGCAGAAATTGATACCCGTATTTCCCAAATGAGAGATGAGCTTCTGACGTTGCTGAGTTCAAAGCGTCAAACAGATATTGAAACATCCGATGGAAAAAGAATTTTAAAGGACGAATTGTTTACACGCGTGAATAAAGTGCTCGTCACCGGACGTATCAAGCGGGTGTATTTCACAGAATTTGTAATTCAATAGGAGACTGCGGTGTCAGACGAAAAGAACGAAAAGATTCTGTCCCAGAACGAAGTTGATTCACTTCTTAACGCTGTTCGCTCTGGTGAAGTAGAAGTTGAGGGCGGCGTAGGTCCGTCTGGAAATCTTCAAAAGTATGATTTTACACAGCAGAGAAAACTTGTTCGGGCCAGAATGCCCGGTCTCAAAATCATCTTTGACCGATTTCAACGCTCTTATCGTCAGACGCTTTCAAGTCTCGTGAGAAAAGTTGTGACCGTCGAGTATTTGCAAACAGAAATGCAACGATATGGGGAATGGATTTCAAACCTGCCGGTGCCTTCTTGTCTGACTATCTTGCGGATGTCGCCACTGATCGGTCAGGCGATTGTTTCGCTGGAGCCCGCATTCGTTTATTCGCTTATCGACAATATTTTCGGAGGAGGTCGATCGGGCAGTTTAAAGAAAAAAGAGGGAGATTTTACCAGTATCGAATTGAAGCTCATTCAGCGACTTGTTCAATATTGCACCACGGATCTTGAAGCTGCATGGCGAACGATTCATGAACTAAACTTTGAATTTGTACGAACGGATATGAATCCGGAGTATGTGAGTATCGTTGCACCGAGTGACGTTGTCGTGGTGACAGACATTAGCATTAATTTTGAAGATGTAAGTTCAAAACTTCAGTTTGTCATACCACTTTTTGCCCTTGATCCGATGAAGACACTTCTGACGGATCATACATATGTCGAGCAGTCTCAGCCTAATCCGAATTGGAAGATTTGGCTCACAGAGTCGATTCGTCGCGCGAAGGCTGAGTTTTCAGTGACGCTTGGACAGACTGAGATTTCGATGGGAGACGTATTGTCACTCAAGGTTGGAGATACAATCCAGTTAGACCAATAT
This sequence comes from uncultured Bacteriovoracaceae bacterium, assembly GCA_964626465.1. Classification (GTDB taxonomy): domain Bacteria; phylum Bdellovibrionota; class UBA2394; order UBA2394; family UBA2394; genus CAZRCG01. The sequence goes on from CAZVFP010000017.1 coordinate 20,123, forward strand.
GTCTCGGAACCAATTCCAATGATGTTAGAGGGAGTTCCTAAGTTTCAGGTGCAGCTGGGAACTCACTGTGGGCAGCAGGCGGTGCAAGTTGTCGCCATGGCGGACCCCGAGTAACTTTTTTAAGGAGTAGACCTATGGCAGATGAAACACAAGGACAAGAACTTCCGATGAATGAATTGCAAGGCGGCGCTGGAGCAGGTGTTGCTCGGTCAATCGATTTTCTTTTGGACGTTCCGCTCACATTGAGCGTCGAACTTGGTCGAACAAAAATGTTGGTGAATGACTTGCTTCAGCTCGGTCAGGGTTCAGTTGTTGAATTGACGAAGCTCGTGGGAGAGCCTCTCGAAGTATTGATCAATGAAAAATTGATCGCTCGAGGCGAAGTTGTCGTTCTAAACGATAAATTCGCCGTGAGGTTGACGGATATTATTTCGCCTAAGGATAGGCTTGATAAATTGGCGTAAGGAAATTCTCAGATGGCGGACGCTTCAACACTCATGATTTTTGTCAGAATGATTGCAAGTCTTGGAGCGGTCGTCGGCCTGATTTTTGCGATTTCCTGGTTTATAAAAAAATATTTAAAGCCCGATCAGTGGCTCAATAAGAATCGTGTCGGAAGTCTAAGAATCGTAGAAACAATGCCCATCGATCAAAAGAAAAAATTGATGGTGGTTGAGTGGGAGTCCAGCAAGTTACTCGTTGGAGTATCAGAAGCGTCGATTCATTTGCTTGGAAGTCATGAAATAGGTTCAACGCGAGAAAGCGGGATATCGTGATGAAAAATCGAAGCGCTGTTTTGTTTTTGATTTTGAGTGCAATCCTGATTATGCCCTCACTTTCTTGGGCGCAGTCACTTCCGGCCATTTCGCTGAATGTGGGAGGCGCAACAAATCCAAAAGAAGTGAGCACAACTCTTCAAATCTTATTGATGATTACTGTGCTCGCTCTGGCTCCTTCGATCATCGTGACGATGACTTCATTCTCTCGTTTCGTAATCGTGCTCTCGTTGCTTCGACATGCTCTTGGAACAAATGGTGTTCCACCAAATCAAATATTGGTGGGTCTCGCTTTTTTTATGACCCTTGTTGTTATGGGACCAACTTTTAAACAAATCAATGAACAGGCTGTTCAGCCATATTCTAAAAACCAGTTGAATCAAGAAGAAGCATTCAAGGCCGCAACGAAACCATTGCAAGAGTTCATGTTGAAATATACTCGCGAAAAGGATTTAGCTCTTTTTGTCAGCTTGATGACCAAAGAGAAACCGAAATCAAAGGATGAAATCACTCTCATTCATATCATCCCAGCGTTTGTCATTTCCGAGCTGAAGACATCATTTCAAATTGGGTTCATGATTTACCTTCCATTTCTGGTGATTGATATAGTCGTTGCTTCAGTTCTTCTTGCGATGGGTATGCTTGTGCTTCCACCCGCGATCATCTCTCTGCCATTTAAATTGATGCTATTCGTTCTGGTCGATGGTTGGAATCTTATCATTGGAAGTCTCGTTAAATCATTCGAGGTCATGTCATGAATCCAGCGTTCGTTCAAGGAATTGGAATAGAGGCCATTAAAGTCATTCTTCTTGTTTCGATGCCATCACTGCTTGTGGCCCTTGTTGTAGGCCTTGTGATTAGTGTCATTCAAGCGACTACACAGATTCAAGAAGCGACTCTCGCGTATATTCCAAAAATGATTTCGATCTATCTCGTTCTGATCCTCTTTGGTGGTTATACCTTAGAGCGTCTCATGAATTTTTCAATTTCGATCTTTTCAGATTTCTCGAGGTTCGTGCGATGACAGGAATTCCCACACTTGACGTGACGTCAATTGTGAAATTTTTCTTTATCCTATTTCGTGTAGGCGGAGTCTTTATGGTGTCTCCTCTTCTCAGTAATAGAAGTGTGCCTACTCGCATTAAGCTTTGTATTGCCATTTTTATATCACTGTTGATGATGCCGTTGACAGCCCCCTATCCGTCATCTTCTGCCGGCTCTCTCTGGGCGATGCTTTCCATTGTCATTCAGGAACTTTCCATCGGATTCATTATTGGATTTGCAGCCTCCATTGTTTTTGCGGCAATACAATTTGCTGGGGAAATTTTTGGTTTGCAAATGGGATATTCAATGTCTTCGATCTTGGATCCTGCGAATCTCGATCAAGCTTCTGTGATTACGAGTTTTTATATTATTTTGGGCGGTTTGTTTTTTCTTTATGTCGATGGACATCATACGATTCTTTCTGCATTGATTAAAAGTTTTCAATATTTACCGCTCGGGAAGGGATTTTCAGTTGCAGTTGGATATACTCTGTCTGACCTTGTTGCTCGCCTTTTAGTTTTCTCGATTCAGATCGCATCGCCGATGCTGGTGGTGATCGCCGTTTTGAATACAATGTTTGGGCTCATCTCTAAGCTATCTCCACAAATGAATATCTACTTCAATGTTGGATTCATCATTGGCCCGCTCGTTGGATTTTCAGTTCTTATTCTGAGTTTGCCCCTTTTTCGAATTCTCATTGTGGGGATGACACAAAATATGGAAGGCGACCTGCTTCGCGTAATTAGAGCGATGAAGGGAGCTGTATGAGCGGCGGTGGCGACTCAGACAAGACAGAAGATCCGACTGGTCATAAGTTAGATGAAGCTCGTCAGAAAGGTGATATCGCAAAGTCCAAGGAGTTCTCGAACTTCTTCGTATTTCTTGGTTGTGTCGTGAGCTTGAGCTGGGGAGGGGATCGAGTTTTGAGGAGCGTCGTGGAACTTTTTAAGTTTTCATTTGATTTTAGCCATTCGAAGATCGAGACAAACCAAGCCTTTCTGCTTTTAATTAATAAAGTATCTGGCGATATGCTCGTGATCCTGATGCCGTTTTTTATTGGCGTCATGATTTTTTCACTGGCTGGATACATTGGCCAATTCGGATTTTTATTTACGACGGAAAAGCTCGCTCCTGACTTTGAAAGAATCAGTTTATTCTCTGGCCTGAGTCGATTAGTAACGCGAGAAACATTTGTTGAGTTGATTAAATCTAGCGGTAAGGTACTGGTGATTTCCGCAATTCTTTATCTTGTCTTTAAGGGTGAAGCGCAGAAAATTATTCAACTCGGTTCTTTGCCGATTCAGGACATCTTTAGATATTCATTTCAATTGATGTCAGAAGTCTTGTATGTCGTGCTCATTTTTCTCGCTGTGCTTGGGGGAATGGATCTTGCTTATCAGAAATGGAACTATTGGGAAAAAATGAAAATGACCGTGCAAGAGGTCAAAGATGAAATGAAAAATCGTGAAGGGGACCCTCATATCAAATCCCGTATTCGTCAGATTCAACGTGATCGGGCACGGGCAAGAATGATGGATGATGTTCCAAAAGCGAATGTCGTGGTGACGAATCCGACTCACGTTGCGGTGGCGCTTAAGTATGAACGGGGAAAGAATCGAGCTCCGATCGTTGTAGCTAAAGGCGCAGGATATATTGCCGTCAAAATTAAGGAGATCGCGGCAGAATCTGGAGTGCCGATTCTCGAAAAGCGCGAATTGGCGCGATTTCTTTATCGAAATGTTGAAGTGAATGAAATGATTCCTGAGTCTCTCTATACCGCGGTCGCAGAAGTTTTGGCGTATGTTTACAAGATTAAGAAACAATTTCGATCGTTTATTGCTCAGGAAGCAGTTTGATTTGTTGAGAAATTTTTATGGCAAATGAACAGAATCAAAAAAGCGAGTTGATGGGACTGATACAGAATCGCGAATCTCTCATGGGATTCCTGATGCTGGCGACAGTTCTTATTATGATGATTCCCATTCCAGCGTTTGTTCTGGATACTCTCTTGGTTGTCTCGATTGCATCATCTCTCGTCATATTTTTGATATCTGTATATTCCAAATCGGCTGTTGAGTTTTCGATGTTTCCCACAGTCTTGCTGGTCACCACTTTATTTAGACTGGCGCTTAACGTGGCGTCAACCCGACTCATTCTGACTCACGGAAGTCAGGGTACTGATGGAGCAGGACAGATTATCAAGACATTCGGTACCTTCGTTATTGGGGGGAACTACGTCGTCGGTATCATCGTCTTTACAATTTTGATTGTGATCAACTTCATCGTTATCACTCGAGGTGCGGGTCGTATTGCTGAAGTCGCGGCTCGTTTTACTTTGGACGGTATGCCTGGCAAGCAGATGGCTATTGATGCAGATCTGAATGCTGGATTGATTAATGAAACCCAAGCGCGTGATCGACGGAAGCAAATTGAGACTGAAGCCGATTTTTATGGAGCGATGGACGGGGCGAGTAAGTTTGTCCGAGGCGATGCGATCGCAGCGATTATCATCGTCATTGTGAATATAGTCGGAGGTTTGGTCATTGGAGTCGCTCAAAGTGGAATGAATGTGCTGCAGGCGGCTCAGACTTACACGATGCTCACGGTGGGTGATGGTCTTGTGACACAGATTCCAGCACTAATCGTTTCAACTGCGGCAGGTTTGATTGTGACCAAAGTCAACAGCGTCGACAATATGTCGGGCGCTGCAGCAAGACAGATCTTTGCTCAACCACAGGCCTTTGTTGTTGCCGCGTTGGTACTTGGGCTGGGCGGCTTGCATCCAAGCATGCCGACGGTTCCGTTTCTATTGGCAGCGGGATTGTTGGGCTATATGGCGATTAAAGCGAAGCGAACAATCGCGGCTGAAGAAATGGCTGCAAGAGCCGAAGAGGCTCGCAAGGCTGCCGAGATTGTTCCAAAACCAGAGAAACCATTGGAGTTTGATCCAGCCTCTTGGGTGAGTCCAGTCGATCTGCTCGAGTTGGAAGTGGGATATGGTCTTGTGCCCTTAGTGGATGAGAGACAATCGGGTGATCTTCTGAAGAGAATGACACATTTAAGACGACAGGTCGCGCAAGAAATGGGATTCGTTGTTCCTCCAGTTCATATTCGCGACAATTTGCAACTGCGTCAGGGTGAATATGCAATTCTTGTAAAAGGTGTTCGGGTGGCTGGTGGTGAATTGATGATCGATCAATATCTGGCGATTGATCCTGGAACAACAGCGGGTCGCATTGAAGGCGTTGAAACGAAAGAGCCGGCATATGGATTAAAAGCTGTTTGGATTTCATCAGATAAGAGAGAGCGTGCGCAACTGATGGGTTATACGGTTGTCGATAATTCAACGACTGTGGCGACACACTTGAGCGAAGTAATCAAATCACACTCTCATGAGCTGTTGGGGCGTCAGGAGCTTCAAAAGCTTTTGGATCGTCTCAAGGATTCTCACCCGAAAATTGTCGAAGAAGTTTCTGCCGATGGTATGTCAGTTGGCCGAGTTCTTCGTGTACTGAAAAATCTTTTGCGTGAATCAATTCCTGTTCGAGATCTTCCAACCATTCTGGAAGCCATGGCGGATCATTCAGGGCGGATTAAAGATCCTGATGTTTTGACGGAATATGTGAGAGAGGCATTAGCTGCCACAATTACCCATACATTTTCTCAAGAAGGAAAGCTAAAGGTGGTTGTTTTAGATCCCGAGCTGGATGATGCAATTGCCCGCAGTCTGATCAAAGGAGATGATGGAATTCAGATTACTCTGGATCCCAAGCGAGCACTCCAAATGATAAACGCTTTGCAACAGATTTGCGAAAATTTGAGCGAAGATGGAATTCAACCGGTTGTGTTAACCTCATCGAGTATACGGCCTTACTTCAAGAAGTTGATTGATCGGCAGGTACAGCATTGCACAGTGATTTCGCATGGCGAAGTGACGGCTCTCAGTCGACTGGAAAGTTTGGGGGTTTTGAAAATCGAAAACCAGCAACCGCGGGTTGCAGGAGGATAAGGTATGGGCATTCAAATTAAGAAATTTAGGGCGGCGACCTTGCAAAAGGCTATCGAGGACGTTCGGGATCAACTCGGAGATGATGCCATCATACTTCAGACAAATACGGTGAAGGAGACCAAGGGATTGGGCCTTCTTTCGAAGACGTTGATCGAAGTGACGGCGGCCATTGATCGAAAGGATGAACCGCAGAAAAATTTTCACGCCTCTGAAAAGAACAAGATGCAAAAAACTGCACAGGCATCAACTGCAGTTCTTGAAAATCCAAAACGCAGCTGGTTGAATCGCCTGACGGGAACTTCTCCCGCTGTTTCAAAACAAAAAACAGATGCCCCAGTTGTCTCAAAACCAGCGACGGTAGTCACTGAGGCTGATGATTATCCACGCAAGAAAAATTCTGATAAGCCAATCAATCAATTGTACGCTATCAAGACTTTCATTGAGCCACTCGAGAAAGAGATATCTGGCCTTAGAACAAAGCTTGATTCACTCACCGAAGCGCCAAAATCGGAAATTGAATTCAAAAAGACAGCATCTGGAGCCACTCGAAAGCGAGTTTTTGATCCACTTGAAGGAGAAATTCAGAAGTTGAGATCTGAACTCAGGCTTTTTATGACCGAGAAGCGATTGGATCAAGAACAGATGGCGCCCGTCTATCGTCAACTCATCCATTTTTGGACATCAAAAGGCTTGTCGCATATGCAGGTTCTCTCTTTCTTGCAACAACTCGAAAAGCATGGTGTCGATTTGAAACAGGGCCATGATGAGCTCAATGCGATCTCAGATGAACTGGCAACATCAGTGCATGAAGCGAATGTTTTTTCTACCGACAAACAGAGAATCGTTGTTCTTGTCGGCGCGACTGGAGTTGGTAAGAGCACGACGATCGCTAAGATGGCGGCCTATGAAAAAATCAGATTAAAGCGATCTGTTTCTCTTGTCAGCATCGATGATTATAAAATAGGCGGGGTTGATCAGATGGGTCACTATTCGCGACTGCTCGAAATTCCATTTTTGAAATCTAGAAATGATATGTCGCTCGAAGAGCAGATCAAAATGGCAACCGGCGACACAATTTTTGTGGATACATTTGGGGTATCGCCCAACGATACGGATCGTCTCGAAAAATTGATGAATGCGCTGAAGTTTGAAGATCCTGAGATGGCCTCTCGGGTCGAGATTCATTTGGTGATGCCCGTTGGAATTTCAGCTCAGGATGTTGAAGAGCATCTAGAACGATTTTCAGTTTTAGATCCTCAATACTTGATTTTTACGAAGTGGGATGAAACCCAAAATTGGGGTGGGATGTTAGCAGCAATTATGCAGTCTCAAAAACCAGTGTCATTTGTGTGCCACGGGCAGAATGTTCCTGACGATATGTCGATGTTTTCTCAAAAAAGCTTCATCGAGACCGTTACGAATTTTAGACCGGTTGGAGCGAATTAAGGAGTTATAGATGGATCAGGCAAAGGGATTGAGAGATCAAATTTCAAAAGGAAAAATCCATCGGCCCATCAAGGTGATTTCTGTCACGAGTGGGAAGGGAGGAGTCGGAAAGACCCAGGTCGTCGCGAATCTCGCTCTGGCATTGCGCGCCAAAAAGCTCGACGTTTTGATTTTCGATGGCGACATGGGGCTTGCCAATATTGATATCATTTACAATATTTCACCGCCCTATAATCTGAAGCATCTCATGGATGGTTCGAAGACGGTGGATGAAGTTATTTTTTCTGGGCCTGACGGGGTGAAGATTATTCCCGCTGCGAGCGGTATTCAAGAACTGACTCAACTGAATGAAAGAGACAAAGTCGTCTTAGTTGATCAGCTGGACGCCCTCGAAGGTCGCTTTGATGTGGTCTTGATTGATACGGCTGCTGGAATTTCTGATAACGTGATGTATCTCAATTCGGCAGCGCAAGCTGTCTTTGTTGTTGTGACACCCGAGCCGACAAGTATCACTGACGCATATGCGTTAATGAAACTCATGGCGTCAAAGTATGGTGAAAAATCATTTTATATCATTACCAATCAAACGAAGAATGAGGCCGAAGGCAAAATGATTTTTAACGCCCTGCTCAATGCAAGCGATCAGTTTCTTGATTCGGTGCAACTATGGCATCTTCAGAATTTTATTTTTGATGAAAAAGTTCGACAGTCCGTGGCAAGGCAACAGCCCGTGCTAAAATTAGAGAAGGAAGGATCGATCGTTAAGTCCTATAAGGAATTAGCAGACAAGGTTGTCGCCATGGAATTAAAAAATCAAAAAGGCGGAATGCAATTTCTGTTAAAACAAGCTCTTGGGGCGCGATCGGCATAAGTCGTGCATGAGTATTAACGCATACAAAAAGGCCGCAAAAAAAGATCTCAATACAAATGAGCGTGCTGAGCTTGCGGCTCGCTATGCTCCGCTCGTGAAAATGTCGGCTTATCGTTTAATTGGGCGACTTCCTAAGCACCTTGTGGTCGAGGATCTTATCTCATGCGGCACACTTGGTTTGGTTGAGGCTATCAATTCGTACGATGCAACGATGATGGTCAAATTTGAAACTTATGCGAAGTTTAGAATTCGTGGGGCGATGCTCGATGAGCTTCGATTGCGCGATTGGTTACCTCGATCTGTGCGCGCGAAAATGCGTGAAATGGACGCGCTCTTCGGAAAACTCTCGGTTGAGCTTCAGAGAGTTCCTGACGATCGTGACATGGCAGCTGCATTGGAGATGAAGCTCGAGGAATATTACGATTATATCGTCGATCTACAACCGGCTGGTATGATGTCATATGATGAGTTGGTGGGCGGCGCACATGCTGCTGAGTTGGATGTTCTAAAGTTCATTGAAGATAAGTCGTCGCCAAATCCTGACTTAGAAATTCAAATCAAAGAACTTAAAGGCAGAATCATCGATGCAATTTCGAAACTGGATCAAGAGGAGCAAGTCTTGATGGCCCTGTATTATTACGAGGGGCTGACATTTGCCGAAATAGCAGAAGTTTTGAATACATCTGACCAGCGGGTCTGCCAGATGCATGCAAAGGCGCTGATGCGACTTAAGTGGAGACTTGAATCGTATAAGCCAGACAGTTCGATTTTGCGGAAGGAGTAACCATGGAGTGGTTGTTTTCGTCAGTGAATGTAGAATGGCTCAAAGAACATTATGCGATCATATTGCTGACCTCAGCGGTTGTTATTGAGTGGGTCGTTCTTCAAGCCTTTATTGTTCATTATATGATGAATCGAGATGCGATTCCGACATTTGATGCGGAACGTGCAGACATTGCGAGTCTTGAACGCTTAACTCATTTTCAATCATCTCAGATTGAGCGACTGTATGCAAAAATCGGAGAAGTGACGCGAGATATCTCTGCGCTTCAGGCAAGTGCTAAGAATCAAGCAAAGGCTGCCGCCTCTGTTGATCGAAGCATGCTGACGATGGGCGAGATCAGTTTGAAAAAGCGTTTATCGGAACTCGCGCAAGACGAAACAAAGCGAACGACTCAGTAAATGATATTCATGAGTTGCTCGGTTAAGACTTGCGTGCGAAGCGGGAGGCTTGGTCCTTCCCAGGCTTTCCTCGGCGCTGCTTTTTCTAAAGCTGAGTCGGACGAATAATTTTTAAATCTTTAAAATAAGGTCTGTAGAAGCCCTGATCCCGAGTTAATAAAACATCGGCGTACATAAACGCATGTGCCCCGACCAAAAAATCCGCGATGACCCACTTTTTTTCGCCCTTGTTCTGTTGATACTGCATAAAAACTCCGCCGGCTAAAGTGCTGGCCCCAAATCCAAGGTCTACAAATTCAATCGAAAGATCCGAAAGGAATTTTTGGACAAGAGCCTGGGACCCGATAAGCGGAAAAATCTCTGCAACGACCACAGGAGAAATAATAAGCCGGCCTCGTCTCTCAACCCATTCTAAGGCGCGAATACTCTTCTTCGAAAACTGAGAATCGTTCGTCAGTAAGTCCAACAGAACAGACGAATCAACCGCTGTGATCATCGTCGCTTATTTCGACCCCTCGATTTTGCCAGGTCAACTGTTTCCTACAATCTCGGATAGGCCTCAATTTTTGCAGAGTAAATCAAATCAGTTTACCAAAATTGTGCCGAATCATGAAAAAAGTGAAGTCCGGCCATGCGAACTGCGAAGCAATGGCGATCGATGCGTCGGAGGCTCACGCCCACCATAAAATCTGAGTTAGTATTCCGTTGCTGTGAGAAGTCCGACGGTCTCTGTATCGTCCGACGAATAGGCCCGTGCGTATCGACCGGAAGTGTATGAGATCGTCAAATCTTCTGCGAAGGGATTTGTATCAAAGCTGTCGATATTGCTTTGATCGAGTTTTTCAAGAGACGAGATTGTGTCTTCGAGTTGTGCCGACTGATTTGCACTTAGATCAAAAAGATCTGAAATCTTCGCCTTGAATGAAGAAAGCTCTTCATCGATTGAAGAATTGGTGAGCTTTGATCGAAGATCATCAACAAAAGGTTTGCTGTTTATGCCTAAGTTGAGCTCAAGGCTGGATAGTTTGCTGGAGATGTCCAGGCCTTTCAGTTCTCGAGAGAATGTAGACGTTTGAAAATTGTCTTGTGCCAAACTCACAGCTCGGTTGAAGATTTCTTTTTCAGAATTATCGAGATCATTGAAATTCGATTGTTGAATTTTAATTTCTGATCGGCCGGAACCCAAATCTGTAATGCTGATCTTAATGATATCTGAAAATCCAGATCCAAAATGATCGTCGAGTTCAGCCTCGACATCCGAAACACTTGCCGTTGGGTTGTCGCGCAAGAAGTTGTTTGTGACATCTTCAATCGACGCTCTGAGGTGTCGGAGCTCGCTGGTTGTTGGCTGATCTGTTGCAGAATAGCTTGCGAGCGAGCTTTCTTGCGATGCCAAGCCGGGGTAGAGCTCGTAGACGTTGAGGTCGGTCGAAATATTCGAAATTCCACCACTTCGATTGCCCAGGCCCAATGTGCTTTGTGCCCGTCGAGAATTGTCTGCTGTTGAATCAATTTCTGCTGATTCAATTTTAAACGGTGCACTCTTTGTTTCGCTGGATGCGACTGAGTTAAGAAAGAAGTCTTTCTTTTCTCCAGGGTCGGTGCCGCGAGCTTGCTTTTGAAGCGTCACGAGCCCTTTCAGTGCGAGATAATTGGATGTTGAAATTCTCATATTCCAAAGAACCTATCGGCACTGCACTACGAATCTTCATAAATTTTCTCAAAAGACTTCGAAAGCCCAATAGTTTCACAGGCATAGCAGCTGTAGAAAATGGGGCTCCGCGTCAAGAATCGAAACCCTCACCCTGTAAGACAGTTATCAACAGCGTTACGAACTAATTCTTGTTCTTTGCATGACACTGACGAAAAGTCCGGGGACTCCATGAATATCAGGAGAGAGAACAAAAAATGGATCGTACTCGACAAAACTAGAAATCAGTTTTTCGTCCCAAGCGAATCCAAAATAGCTCGTCATATATGGAATCACGAAATCTCTCAGATGTGTGCTCATGTTCACAACGCGAAAAGAGTTGTGAGACGATCGAATAAAGTGATCGATCTGCTGCTCATTTTCCGAACGACTGAGCGTATTCGTTGCATAGATCACATATCCACCAAGCTTGAGCTTTCGGCCTGCTTCTCTCAAGAGGGCGGCTTGCAATTTGTGCAGTCGGCCAAGATCCTCTTTATGAAATCGCCATTTCATGTCGGGATGTTGTCCGAGCATTCCCAGATTGCTACTCGGCGCTTGGATCAATACAGAATCCAAACTTTTGACCTCACCAATCTGAGCATCAGATAAAATGCGATAACCATCAATATGGGCTCGTGTTGCTGCATCCTTAAAGATCTTCTGATTCCGTGGATCGGATTCATAGACGAAGAGGCTGCCATTGTTTTTCATCATGGCACCCAGAGCGAGCGCTACATCACCGGTCCCGGAGTTGATGGTCAATATTCTCTGCCCAGGTCGAGCATTTACGAGAAGAGACAAGAGCTGAGAACTTTCGTCCTGCACTTCATAAAGCCCCTTTCCGTAAGAGGGATGTCCAGGAAGCGCTTCAGGCTTTCCAACTTCGAATGCCCATGGGCTCAAGCCGCTTCTTTTAATCTTAAGGTCTGTTGCAAGTTGACTCTCGCCAAAACCCTTTAAATCGGCACGCAAGAAATTGAGTCGAATTGTGGTACGTGGCTTCATTGCGGCGATTGAGCCAATTTTATGTACACGATCTCGGGGATAGCGCTCGAATAGTTGTTCTTCAATGGCAGGAGTAAGAGGATGCTTTCTCATCTGAGCATGCAGTTTTTCGACTACAGCGGTTCTATTAGCTCCGGCATCCTTTCCAGACAGGGGATATTTGTCGAAAAAGCGATCTAAACCTGCTTCAAATGACTCGGACTTTGGCTTCCATAGGTCAAAAAAAGGATCCCATGGGTTTGCATGGGCTTTTCGAGACGATTCTTCAGCTTTTAATACTGCCTCTTTAGCCTTTGATTCCGCTTTTAAGGCCTTCTTATCAATTTTTACAGGTTTTATAATTTTTGCCTTCGCCGTGGCTGAAGCAGCTTTCTTCGATTTTTTGGCAAGCGCCTTCGCCGGCTTGGGCTTTGCCTTCGTGGATGCGCTTTTGGTCTTTGTTTGGGACTTTAGTTTTGTATTTCGTGCGCTCTTCATTTCCTTTATCCGTCTATCTCTCCAAGAACCCTAAGTTAGAAACTTAGGGGATTTCAATCAAGTGGAGATTCCTGGTTTTATATAGAAAAATGGATAATCTGCAGCGGTGGCAAATCGATTAGAGTACGAATCTTCACCTTATTTACGTCAACATAAGGATAATCCGGTGGATTGGTATCCATGGGGAACCGAGGCTTTAAGCCGGGCTCGAAACGAAATGAAGCCGATTTTTCTGAGTATCGGATATTCTTCATGTCATTGGTGCCACGTCATGGAGCGAGAGAGTTTCTCTGATCCATCGACGGCAGAAATCATCAACGAGAATTTTGTGGCTATTAAATTGGACAGGGAAGAGCGCCCAGACCTCGATCATCTTTATATGACCGCCCTACAGATGATGGCAGGGCAGGGCGGTTGGCCATTAAATATTTTTCTCACCCCCGATTTGAAACCTTTTTTTGGAGGAACATATTTTCCATCTGAGGCTCGCTATGGAAGACCTCCGTTTCGAGATATTCTTTTGCGGCTTGCAGAAATTTTTCAAACTCAGCAAGAGGCAGTCCAAAAGAATGCCAATCAAATTACAGGTATTCTGGCGCAGCAGGGTCAGTTTTTTGATTCAGCTCAAAGAGTTGATCGCCGTCTGCTTGAGAAAATTGTGACGAACTCATTTGCGAGTGTGGATCATGTCAATGGCGGGCTTGGCGGCGCACCTAAATTTTTTCATGTGGATGGCTTGCGGCTCTTGCTTCAGCAAGCAGTGGCGATCAAAAATCAAGAGCTACTCGCATCTGTTGAAAATAGTCTCAAGAAAATGGCCTGCGGTGGTGTCTATGATCAAGTGGGTGGGGGATTCCACAGGTATTCGACGGATGCAGAATGGAAGATTCCACACTTCGAAAAGATGTTGTACGACAACGCCTTGCTTGCTCGTCTCTATAGCGAGGCCTTTCAGGCGACGCAGAATTCCTTTTATCGGAGAGTGGCGGTGGGAATATTTGATTGGTTAGATCGAGAGATGACCCATGATGGCCTATTTTATTCAGCGATGGATGCAGATACCGACCATGAAGAAGGCAAATTTTATGTATGGTCTTTTGATGAACTCGAGAAATCTGTTCCTGCTGATCAAAAATTTAGATTTCTCACAAAATATCAAGTCACAAAAGAGGGGAACTTTGACGGTGCGAATATTCTTTCGTTGAAGGAGCCTCTGTCTGAAAAAGATGATGAGGTATTTCGGTCTGTGCTCGGTCTTCTTCGTGAGCTGCGAAATAAACGACCGAAGCCGGGCATCGACACGAAAATACAGACGAGTTGGAATGCTCTTATGGTCTCTGCGTTGACGACAGCCTCGAAAGCATTTTCGGAGAATGCTCTGCTGGCCCGTGCTCGTGTGGCAGCTCAAAAGTTGTGGGATCGAGCCTTTGCTGATGGGGCTCTGTCGCATCTTTCCGACAAATCGATTCCCGGTTTCCTCGAAGACCATGCATATTTTGGTGAGGCGCTTTTGGATTTATTCGATGCGACCAACGAGAACTCATTTTTAGAGCGGGCGAAAATGATTGGTGATATCGTTCTGCGAGATTACTACGATTCTGAAAGAGGCGGATTTTGGACAACCTTGGCGGCTCAGAGCGATATTCTTGTTCGTGTCAAAGAAGTTCATGACAATGCGCTGCCTTCACCTTATGCCGTGATGATTTCAGTGCTTGATCGGCTTCATCGAAAAACGGGGGATCAGCGCTATGGGGATGCAGCTGCAAAATCTTTAGGCGCTATCGCTGGAACCGCAGCGGAATCGCCTGGAGGTTTCAATCGTCTTGGACTGGTTCTCGTGGATTGGCTTGAAGGTCCGTCGTGTCAGGATGGCGTTTGCGTCTTTAAATAGATTTCTGCGGTTGTGGCACTCGCGGGACCTAACCCACAAAGTCTTCGAGTGGGCCACATAATGGATTAGAGAAAAAAATATCGGATTCATATTGCGTTTGAGCTCCTCAAAACTTTAATCTAAATGAAGATGTTCTTCATTTTTAAAACGCTTCATCATTTGATAAAGCTTCTGAACTCTGAGACAGCCCCGGCTCAATTGGTGGCTGGTATTATATTCGGGCTCATCGTTGGATTTTCTCCGTTGCTCAGTTTGCATAATCTGTTTTTTCTTTTGTTGGTTTTTTTATTTCGAGTGAATCTGTCGATGTTTTTTCTGAGCCTAGGACTCTTTTCTCTTTTGAGCTTTGCTTTGGATCCTGTGTTTGATGCCATTGGTTATTGGGCGTTGGTTGATCTAAAAATATTGAGACCATTTTGGATACAAATCTCCACGGGAGCTGTTTGGCCGTTTTTTAAATTCAACAATACAATTGTGATGGGATCTCTTGTGACAAGCCTGGCGTTTGTTGCACCGGTTTCTATTGCCGCCCTGCGAGCGATTACACTTTATCGGCTTAAATGGAGAGAAAGTATTCGGGATAGTCGTTTTGTGAAAGCCCTGAAGATGACTCCGCTCTATGGACTCTATGAGAAATTTGAGTCGGCAAAATCGAAAATGAGTGCGTTCTCATGATTCGCTTTAAAGTTTTTATTCCATTTCTTGTTTTGCTTGGTTTGGTCTCGTTTGTTTTGGTCTATCGAATTGATAGTCTGGTGAAGAATTGGCTTGAGTCCGGAATCTCGGCAATCACAGACACGAAGACGGATATTTCTGATCTTTCCATTTCGTTCAAGAACTCCCGGCTGGCCATTAGACGTTTAGAAATCGCTTCAAGCCAGGATGAATGGAAGAATGCCGTTGAGTTCGAAAACATAATCATCGATTTCCAGAGCCTTCCGCTTTTGAAAAAGCGATTTGTCGTTGATAATTTTTCGTTGAAGGGAATTCAGTGGGGGACGAAGCGAAGTCATTCAGGAAAACTTCCCGTTAGAGCCAAGCCAAAAAACGCCTCATGGGTTTCGAAGACGATGAATTCAGCCTTCGCATCGCTGAAGTCAGAATTCTCAAAAACTCCGGTGGGCAAGCTCACTGATTTTTCACTTCCCAATGATACGCGGGATATTTTGAATGGACTGCATCTTCAGTCGGAAGAAGCCTATAAGTCTGCTTCACTCTTGGGACAACAATTGCGAGGAGCCTGGACGGAGCGCCTCAAAGATATTCGAGACGTGAGCGCTTACGAATCGAAAATACAAGAAGCGCGTGCGCTTCTTAAGAATCCTCCTCAAGATCCAAAAGCGATTTTGGATGCAATAGAAACTGTTCGTCGCTTTCAAAAGTTTTTTGAAGACGAGAAGACACGTATTGAGTCTGTGGTAAAAACCGCTGGCGACGATGTGAAACGTATTGAATCCGAAGTGGATAAGGCTCGAAAGGCTCTTGATGCGGATGTTCAGAAAGCGAAGGGCTTGGTTAGCTTGGATGGGATTAACATAGAGAATATATCCAAGATCCTGATTGGAGATCTCTGGATTCAGCGGGCAGAGAAGGTTTTGCTTTATCAAGCGATGCTGCGAAAAGCATTGGCTTCTACTTCTAAAGATAAAGATATTGAGGTGAAACATCGGGCAAAGGGGCGCGATATTGTTTTTGTGACGCCGGTTCAAGAGCCCTCTTTCGTTTTTGCGAAATCTGACTTCAGCGTGAAAACCGTCGATGGCGGCGATCAGAAACTGGTGAACCAAGTTTACGATCTCAAGCTCCGAGATATCACTTCGGATCCGAAACTTTACGGAAAACCAACCACGATCGCGGCGAAAGCCGATTTTAAGAATGGGGTTTTGGAGACTGTGGGTTTTGATGCACTGTTAGATTATACAAAAGATCTGGATCACGAAAAGTTTGGGCTCTCCGCACGTGGAATTGTTTCTGATGGTCTTGAGGTCGGAGTTCCAAAACTATTTCCTGTAAAGTTGAAAAAGGGATTGGCGGATACAAATGCCCAGCTTGAATTTACTGGCGACGATTTTAGCTGGCAGACTAAATTTGACTTGCGTCAGGTGGAATGGGATTTTTCTGAGGTGCCGAATCGAGGAACTCTTATTCCTTTGCTTCAAGGGATTTTTGAGAGGGTAGATTCTTTCTCGGTGAATGTGAAATTTGACTATAAAAATGAAAAATTTGGTTTCGATGTTTCGAGCGATATGGATGCAAAGATTAAGACTGGCGTAGAGGCGGTCCTTCAGAAAAAGATTCTTGAATTTGAATCACGCCTGAAAGCTGAAATCGAAGCAAAGATTCAGGCCTATAAGGGTGAGGCGGAGTCTGAAGTGGGTCGATTTAAATCTGAAGTCGAGAATAAGATTTTGTCGAATGCTCAAACAGCGTTAAATTCTAGAAATGAGATGCTCAGTGTTCAAAACGGACTTGAAAAGCAGTCTCAGAAAGCTATTCAAAAGGCGGCGGGGCAGACTGTACAAGATGGACTTCAGCAGATTCAAAAAAATCTTCCTTCTTTGCCCAACCCGTTTCGATGATTGACCCATAATACACTTAGTGCTTAGTTTGTGTTTGGAGTGGGTATGGGTGGATTAATTTTTTTGGTGGTGAGTATTTTTGTGGCTGATCAGCCGCATGGGCGATGTACTTTGGACCTGGTGCTGTGCAAAGGTCGATACTGTACGGATCAGAGGCAAGGCGGATATTTTCTGAGTCTCCTCTCGTGAGATCTCTCGCCGCACAACTTTTGGAGCAGCCGGTTCCACGTCGTGCAGCCGATTTTGAGAACTTTTTCCTGGATTTTAATTTAAGCCTTTCGCAGATGCCCGACGAGCTTGCACGATACCAAAGGCTTCTTGGACGTGTGATTGCAGAGATTGGTGAGAGCCCTACGGTCAGCAAGGAGGATTTGGTCGCTCGGCACTGGTGGGAGTATTTTGGATTGCCGAATACTGTTGCGCGAAAGCTGCTGCCAGCCCCCGTCGGAAAAGCGCTGACCAGCGTAGGTCTTCCGATTGGAGAATTGGAAACGACGTTGTCCATCGAGGGATTCGAATCCGCGATGGCCAAATTGGAAGAGCGTGCGAGAGCTCTAGCTCCTTTACGTGAAGAGATCGAAGGTCGGATGAAGTCAGGGCAGTCGATTGAATTCGGAGAACTCTTGGAATATGCTGTGGGTCGTGAAAAAATTGCGACCGCAGTTTTGGCGATTTATTCCATGACGAGTCAGCCAAAACAACTCGCAGAGTTAAAGGGCTTTGCGAGAGCAGAGCTCACCTTTGATATTCCTGAAAAACTGAGAGTTTTGATCCCCCGACTTGCATTCAGTGTAAAAGACGGAAAAGATGAGGCTGACTCGGCCGTCTTTGCTCAGGCACAAAAGAGATGGCGAACTCATTTTAAGATCGCTATTCGGAAGATCATTTCCGAATGATCTTGAGAAAAACTTATCGCGGACTCTTTAGGAAGCTCTAAGCCATTGTTTGAACTTGGGTTTTCTCCTTTACCCTCGAAATTGGAGTGTTTAACCTAGAGTAAGTCTTGGAGGTTCGTATGAGCTTGAAAATTGGAGTTTTTATTAAACATGTCCCGAAGACCACAACGGTTATTCAGTTAAAGGGCGATGCGATCGACGAATCTGATATCAAATATGAGATCAATGCTTACGATGAATTTGCGATCGAAGAAGCTGTAAAGACGAAAGATGCCTGGCTCAAAGCTGGTCAGCAGGTCGAAGTGGTGGGCATTTGTTTGGGCCCGACGACGGCCACTAAAACCTTGCGAGATGCTTTTGCAGTGGGTGTGGATCGCGGAATCCTGATCGTTGACAATGACAAGAAGGCGATAGACCCACGCAGTGTTTCGTCAGCACTCGCGGCTGTTTGTAAGGAAGAAGCTTTTCATATCATTTTTGCAGGAAAACAGGCTGTCGATACAGATTCTCATGCTGTGGCGCAGATGGTGGCCGAAAAACTGGGGCTTCCTCATATTGGGCCCATTTCTAAAATTGAATTCACTGGCACCAGTGAGGCGAAGGTAGATCGCGATATTGAAGGCGGAGTGAAAGAGACCTACCAGATTAAGTTTCCAGCAGTTCTGATCGCCAACAAAGGACTAAACAAAATGCGTTTAGCTTCCTTGCCGGGTATTCGTGCGGCGGCGGCAAAGCCGTTGAAGGAAGTCCCTTTGACAGAGACAAAAATTGGTTATCGGACCGCGCAGTGGTCGTTGCCGCCTGAACGTGGCAAGGTCAAAATGATTGAGGGAGAGGCAGCTCAACAAGCTGCTGAGCTTGTCAAACTTTTGCGCGAGGAGGCAAAGGTCATATGAAAAAGATTCTCATTGTTGCAGAACACAAAAAGGGTCAACTCAAAAAAGCATCGATGGAACTCCTTGGTGCGGCAAAAGGCCTAGAGGTCCAGGCAATTGTTTTTGGATCGACCGCTCAACCTGCCGCCGAAGAGCTGAAGAAAAAGGGAGTTTCAATCGTGCATTGGGTGAAAGATGCGGCTTATGACGCCTACCATCCACAGGCTTATGCGAAGGCGGTGAGTGGAGTGATTGATTCTTGGAAGCCAGAACTTGTTTTGGGCACAGCCTCTAGTTTGGGCAAGGATCTGATTCCAGTGCTTTCTGCTCGATTCGATGGTCCTCTGGTCACTGATATTACTGAGCTTCAAGTTGCTGCGGATCTCAAGATAAAGAAGCCTTTTTATTCTGGTAAGGCTTTGGGAACTGTGACGGTTGAAAAATCTGCTACGGTATTTGTGACTGTAAGACCAAATTCACTTCCCGCCGGAGAAGTTTCAAATGCCGCCGGAGAAATCAAAGATTTGAATCCCGGCTATGATTTTGCGGGATCTTCGTTGAAGTTTATTTCTCGAACAGAAGCGTCATCAAATCGTCCAGATTTAACCGAGGCTGCAACCATTGTCAGTGGAGGTCGCTCTCTCAAGACTAAAGAGAACTTTAAGATTCTGTTTGATCTTGCAGATTTATTGGGTGCCGCGGTTGGAGCATCTCGTGCGGCTGTTGATGAGGGACTTGCTGGTCACGATATGCAGGTGGGCCAGACGGGAAAGACTGTTAACCCTGCTCTCTATATGGCCTTCGGAATCAGCGGAGCAATTCAACATTTAGCGGGAATGCGGACAAGTAAAGTGATCGTGGCAATCAATAAGGATCCACAGGCCCCGCTTTTTCAGAAAGCAAACTACGGGATAGTGGGAGATCTTTTTGTTTTAGCTCCTCTCATTACTGAAGAATGTAAGAAATTGCTGAGCAAAGCATAATTATTGTAGATGAGCCTGGGGGGGTAAAGTGAGCTATACACAGATTGCAACGCTGATCGTTGTTGGTTTTGCGGTTGCATTTTTTACGGCCAGCTTTGGTCGGATCGTTCAGATATTGGCGACGGGTAAGCCAAGAAATCGTTGGAATGAAATTCCTCGACGGCTCGTTGTATTTGTCGAAGAAGTCCTCTTGCATCGCAAACTATTAAGGCAGGGTGCGGCCGGCTTTATTCATCTCATTATTTTTTGGAGCTTCGTGATACTCACTGCGGGAACCGCAGAATGGATTTATCACGGGATTTCCGGCAAAGATTTCAGCTTTTTGGGTGAAATTCCCTATAGGTTGTTCTGCCTCACGCAAGATATCTTCAATGTTTTTGTTTTTTCGGCTGTCGCTTTTGCATTCTATCGACGCCTTGTGGTGAAACCTAAACGAATGGCTGACAATTCATCGAAATCAATGGCTGATGCCTATTTTATTTTGAGTTTAATATGGGGCCTCTCTATTTCAAATTTGCTGACGCATAGTATCGGAATTCATAATGGCGAAGATCTATTTGCGGCAGCAAAGCCTGCAGCAAACATACTCTCAAATATTTGGTTCGATGGCCCTGTTTCAGGATTCTGGCATGGATTTTTTTGGTGGAGCCATTTAGCCATTGTCTTGTTCTTTTTGAATTTTCTTCCGTATTCCAAACACTTTCATGTGATTCTTGCGGGACCGAATGTTTGGTTTTCGAAAATGGAGCCAAGAGGGCGTCTTTCGAGGCTAAATCTGGACGATACTTCCATTACATCCTTCGGTGCTCAAAAGGTTGAAGAGCTTCCATGGAAAAATCTGATGGATTCTTTTGCATGTACCGAGTGCGGTCGCTGTAATGAGTTTTGTCCCACAACGACGACGGGCAAGGCGCTTCGTCCGAAAAGTCTCATGATTAACTTACGCGCTGCGGTTTCTCATCGTGGGCCGACTTTATTAAGAGCCAATGAGTTGGGAGTGGCGCAGTTGGCAACAGAGGATCAGGGAATTTTGGCGCAGGATCTCGTTCCTGACGTTTACTCGGATCAGTTCGTTTGGGATTGCACCACCTGCGGCGCTTGTGTTGAAGCCTGTCCGGTGATGATCGACCATGTTGATAGTATCGTCGAAATGCGACGCGCTTTGGTTCTCAACAAAGGATCAAATCCTGAAGAAGCCACTCGAGTTTTCAGAAACTGGGAGTCGGCTTCAAATCCATGGGGATTGAACGAAGCAAGCCGCCAAGAAAATTTAGTGGAGCAAGGCGTTCCGCAATATCAGCCAGGCGCAGATTTTGAGTTTCTCTACTATATTGGCTGTGCCGGAAGCTATGACGATCGGAACAAGAAAGTCGTCGAGAGTGTCGTCAAGATCTTGCAGGCCGCCGGTGTGAAATTTGGAATTTTGGGCAAAGAAGAGCGTTGCAATGGAGAAACAGCTCGTCGTTTGGGTAATGAATATTTAGGCCAACAAATGATCATGGCTAATAAGGAAGTTCTCGAAAAGTATCAGGTGAAGAAAATTCTCACCTCTTGCCCGCACTGTTTTAATACTCTTAAGAACGAATATCCGGAGTTCGGAGGACATTACGAAGTGATCCACCATACGGATTATATTCAAAAACTGATCGCCGATGGCCGATTAAAAATTGAAGATCAATCTAAAATCACAGATGTGACATATCATGATTCCTGTTATATCGGGCGTTACAATAATATTTACGAATCTCCTCGTAATATTATTGAAGCTGTTTCCGGTGAGCGCCCCATTGAAATGCCGCGGAGTAAAGACAAAGGCATGTGTTGCGGCGCAGGCGGCGGTCGAATGTGGCTTGAAGAAACGACGGGCACAAGAATCAACGTGAATCGCGCCGAAGAAGTCATTGAATCGAAGGCAAAAACGGTGTGCGTGGCCTGTCCATTTTGTATGACCATGATGTCGGATGGACTGAAATCAAAAGGGCGAGAAGATATCCAGGTGAAAGATATCGCAGAAGTTGTCGCGGGAGCTATCGTATGAGTCGAATTCCCGTTGCGTCGACGATGCCGGGAGCCTTCTATGATCGTGCGCGAATTAATCCGGGAAGCCCCTGCTATTTCACAAAGCGTGAGGGCCGCTGGCAAGCAATGACTTTTTTGCAGGCTTTTGATTTTGTTCGGCAGACATTGGCGGGGCTTCGAAAGCTTGAATTCAAGAAAGGCGATGTCGCGATTATTTTTTCTGAGAATCGCGAGGAATGGACTCTCACTGATTATGCCATTCAATGGGCAGGTGGCGCTACGTCGGCGATTTATACAACGAGCAGCGTAGAACAAATCCAATATATTTTGGAGGAGTCCGAAGCCGTTGGAATATTCTGCTCGAACGCCGCGCTCTTTTCTCGTTTAAATCAGGTCACTCATAAGCGGTTTTTGAAGTGGTGTGTTGTCTGGGATGAAATTCAGAAGCCTGTGAGTCCAGAGAATCTTAAAATTCTTAGCAAAAATGAATTTCTTCAATCACCGATCAGTGAAACAGAGGCTAAGGAATTATTGCAGACAATTCGAGACGATGATCTGGCTATTCTCCTTTATACCTCGGGTACAACAGGTGAGCCCAAGGGAGTGATGCTGAC
>CAZVFP010000018.1:0-206 GCA_964626465.1 uncultured Bacteriovoracaceae bacterium
CCGCCGCCGCCGAATCCACCACCACCACCACCGCCGCCACCAGGACGTCGTTCGCGATTTTCAGGATGAGCAATATTCACAACGATTTTTCGGCCAGATAATTCGGAGTTATTTAATGCTTCAAGGGCTTTGTTGGCCTCTTCTTCATTCTCATATTCCACAAATCCAAAACCCTTTGATCGACCTGACATCTTATCAACGATCAC
>CAZVFP010000018.1:216-34220 GCA_964626465.1 uncultured Bacteriovoracaceae bacterium
CGGAAACCACCGCACCATGAGCCGCAAATAATTGGTTCAGCTCTTGGTCGGTTACCGAAAACGGTAAGCTTCCTACATATAATTTAGTTGCCATAGACACGCACTCCTTAAAACAAAGTTAAAAAACACCGAAGGATCTCGCCTCAGACCTCAAACTTGATCTAATTTTCGGGGAATACCTGAAGATGGACCAAAGACGATAGCTCAAAGCAAAACACCTACGTTACTAACCAGAAAACTATAACACGAATGGCGCAAAAGCCCAACATCAGTGATGCAAATCGTCTTTGCACGAGAAAAACCTCTGAAATCAAGGGTTTACGCTTGACTGATTTTTACCAAAAGAACGATGATCCTTCCCCTCGATCGATAATTCGCGATAGATTTTGATTCATGACTCAACTTCCCCTTTACGGAATCAAAATTCTTGACCTATCACGAGTGCTCGCCGGCCCTTACTGTGCCCAAATTCTTGGCGATCTTGGAGCCGAAATCACAAAAATTGAAGATCCTTCGGGTGGCGATGAGACTAGAAAATGGACACCTCCAGAATTCGACGGACAATCCACATATTTTTTATCTGCCAATCGAAATAAAATATCGAAGCGACTCAATTTTAATTCGAAAGAAGATCTCTCAGAAATCCATCGTCATATATCAACAAGCGATATCGTTATTGAGAATTTTAAAATTGGAAGCCTTGAAAAATTTGGATTGGATTACGAAAGCCTCAAAGAAAAATATCCCAGGCTCATTTATTGCTCAATTACGGGCTTCGGAAAAGATGGGCCCTACGCAAAACTTCCGGGATACGATTTGCTCATTCAAGGCCTCGGCGGCATGATGAGCATCACAGGGCCAAATGCTCTGACGCCCACCAAATCGGGAGTTGCCATTATCGACCTCTGCACTGGCCTCTATGCTTGCATTGGAATACTCGCAGCGTTGAGAGAAAGAGAAATCTCTGGAAAAGGGCAATTTATCGACCTTTCACTGCTGGATGTCTCTGTCAGTCTTTTAAGTTATGTTGCGATGAATTTTTTGGCGACTCACAAAATCCCTGAACCCATCGGAAATACTCATCCGACAATTGTTCCGTATCAGGCATTCAATACCAAAGATCGACCGCTTCTCATTTGCGTGGGCTCCGATCATCAGTTTGAAAATTTCTGTCATGCAATTGAAACCGAGTGGAACAAAGAAACTCGATTTGTTTCGAACGAGCAACGCTGTATTCATCGGCATGAGCTCGCGACACTCATTGAGAACAAGCTGAAACAGAAATCTCGTGAAGAATGGCTGAAAATTTTCGATGGAAAAGGATTTCCTGTGGGCCCAATCAATAATCTCAAGGAGGTCTCTGAAGACCCTCAAGTCATCCACCGAAAACTCTTTACAACAATGAGCGACGGAATCACACCGTGCATTGCGAGCCCTCTCAGATTTTCAAGAACTCCAATATCCGTCTATTCACGGCCGCCTCGATAATAGTCTCGATAATATTTAGATCCGCAATTTTCTACCGAGCACACTGATAGTTTTTCGGATTCGAGCCACGAACCAATCCGGGAATTTGTTCCGGAGAACACCAACCCGCGATCGATTCATCTCGGCAAGTCAAACCAAAATCGTTTCCAGGACCATCGTCGTTTAACTGGTAGGATCCATCGAAGTGACAGGAGACTGTCACATCCGCTTCTGTTTTCGCAGTTGCAGAATTTTCGCACGCGAAATTCTCTGCATTAAGACCTCGTCTCAAGCTAGACAGCTGTTCATGCGTACACCAGCCTGTGAGTTTCCCATCACGACAAGTCACGGCAAAATCATTGCCAGGGCCGTCGTCATTGTAAGCCCAAGTACCTTGAAAATCGCAACGAACTCGATCATCTGCAGGAGTTCCACCGAATTCACACGTGTAGTTATTGGCGTTAAGTCCTCGACCTAAGCCCTTCAGATCCCGATCCCCATCACCGCACCAGCCAGTCATCTTGCCAGAACGACATGTGAGAGCAAAATCATTCCCACTTCCAGCATCAGTATGCGCATATGTGCCTTCGAATAAGCACGCAATTCCCGAATGCCGTCCTCGTTTCAGATCATCATCACTATCGACGCAGGCCTCAATACGGCGAGTTCCATTGTTCACCTGAATTGCAAATCTAAATGGATTTTTGACGTTTGAAATTGCAACGGGGCCCGCACTGTCTTCGTTCTTTTTTCCTTCAAGAATGAGTTCGACCGAATAAATGCTCGAACCAGGAACAGAAATCGTATCGGCCTCAGTGCCATCAATTTTTCTGAGATTCACTGACGTCAAACTGAGTCCCCCGCCAAGAGACGTCGAGGCATCAGCAATTACAACAGACCCCAACTGAATACGCGTCAGATTATCTCCTTTTTCTTGAAACTCAAGAGGGCCACTACCATCTGCTTTATAGAAAGCTGACTGACATGTCGCTGATCGACCAAGGACCCGCTGCACACTTCTCTTCATATTGTCGAAATCAAATGCATTGGTGAGAGTAAGTTGTTGTTTCCGCGAAACCGTCGCCATTGCAAGCATTCCACCAACGATGACTAATCCGAGGAGCATGGCGACCATTGTCTCAACAAGACCAAAGCCACGATTACCGAGTTTTGAAACACGCCGAAACGAAATAAAAGAACACACAATCCACCTCACAGCACTCCCACGACTTGATTTTATCTCAATTCATGATAGGCCGTGTCAAAAGAGTGCTAAGTATTTGAATAAACAAGAAACTTAAGTTGGCAGGCCAAATAACGTCATCAGAAAATCACAAAACATAAAGCTGCCAAGGCGATTCTGTACCAACCGAATACCTCCATCGAATGCGTCGACAGAAATCGAAGAAAAATTCGGATGACGATAAGCGCACTGGCAAAAGAAAAAAACAAACCGACCACCGGAACTCGCCAATCCGGAAATGCATCCATCAGCTCACTTCTGTATTTAACCAAATCGTGAAGCGAAGCTGCAGCCAAGATCGGGATCGAAAGTAAAAAAGAAAATTCCGCTGCTTGCTTGGCAGAAAATCGAAGCAAACGACCCGCCATCATCGTCGCCATAGAACGGGACGTTCCAGGCCAAAGGGCTAAGGACTGTGCGAATCCAATGATGAGAGCTTCTTTTACCGAAATCCGCGATAAATCATCGGAACGCATCGCTAATCGTTTGAGCCGCCGCTCAATGACAATCATCAAAAGACCACCAATGCTCAGTGCTGCAATCACAGGCCAAATTCCAAACAAATATTTTTTTATAGAAGATCCAAAGATGAATCCCAGGATCGCAGCCGGAAGAAAGGCCACAGTCAACAAAGTAAAAAGATGAAGGGAAGACGCGTCTTTCTTCCATAGTCCCACGAATAGTTTAGAAAGCCGTTCGCGATAATGAAAAATCACGGCAAGAATCGCGGCCAACTGAATGACAACCTCAAACGCCTTTGTGGCTTCAGACTCCGATAAATTCAAAAGCCGTGCCGTTAAAATGAGATGTCCTGTAGATGAAATAGGCAAGAACTCTGTCAGTCCTTCAACGATTCCAAGAATTGTAGCATCAAGAAAAGTCATCTAAATCTTACGACGCAGAAAGAATTGCTCGCGAGATCACCATCCTCTGAACTTCGCTGGTACCTTCTCCGATTTCGCAAATCTTCGCATCTCGCCAATATCTTTCGACATTGTACTCTTTAATATAGCCGTAGCCTCCGTGAATCTGAATGGCCTCATTGCAAGCTCGGATTGCCGCTTCGGATGCGTAGAGCTTCGCCATCGATGATTCCAAAGTTGCCTTCTGTTTCTTGTCGTGCAGATACGCTGCTCTATAAATAAGCAAACGCGCGGCTGCCAGCTCTGTCGACATATTTGCAATCTTCCATTGAATCGCCTGAAACTCAGAAAGCTTTTTGCCAAACTGCTCACGTTCCTTCGAATATTGAACGGCAGATCGCAATGCAGCTTCACCCAAACCCAAAGCCATAGCTCCGATAATCACCCGTCCCTTATCTAAAATTTTTAGAGTATCGATGAATCCTTGATTAAATTCTCCCACCATCTGAGTTTTTGGAATCACACAATTTTCAAAAACGAGCTGAGCCGTATCACTCCCTCGACAGCCCAGTTTATCTTCTGGCTTAAGAGGCTTAAATCCGGGAACGCCTTTTTCAACAATGAATGCGGTAATCCCTTTTTGTTTCTTCTCTGGAGTTGTTGAAGCCAGAACCAAATAAATATGCCCAACAGATCCCTGTGTAATGAAGGCTTTCGAACCATTCAGAATAAATCCATCTTTGTGAGCTTCTGCACGCGTCTTCATTCCGCTCGCATCACTTCCACTACCCGGCTCGGTCAGAGCCCAAGCTCCAAGCTTTCTGGCGGTCGCCAATTCTGGCAAATATTTCTGTCGCTGCTCCTCAGTTCCAAAATCCAAAATATGTCGCTGACACAGGCCATTGTGAGAAGCCAAAGTGAGCGCTGTTGATCCACATTCTTTCGCAACTTCCTCAATCACTAATGCCGCTGAAAAAAGATCCAAACCTGCTCCATCGTATTTCTCAGGCACAGTGAGCCCCATAAATCCGAGTTCAGCCATCTTAGGAATGACTTCAAATGGAAACTTGCCTTCTTGATCCCATTTTTTTGCGCGAGGTCTTAACTCTTCTACTGCAAAATCTCGCGCCAGTTTTTGAATTGCCAAATGATCTTGTGAAAGCTCAAAGTTCATCATTTCTTGCGTCTCCCATTTCGAATCCGCTCTGCATCCAGCTTTGCCCAATTGACGATTTCTTCTAATGGTGTTCCGGGAGTGAAGACTTGCCGTACTCCGGCCTTTTTCAGCTTTAGAATATCAGCAGCTGGGATAATTCCACCCACATAGACGGCCACATGCGCCAGACCTTCAGATTTCAATTTCTTCATCACCTTTGGAATCAGAGTATTGTGAGCTCCAGACAAGATGCTGATTCCTATCAAATCAACATCTTCTTCGACGGCCGCGCGAACCAGCGCCTCGGGTGTCTGGTGCAATCCTGAATAAATCACTTCCATACCAGCATCACGAAGCGCCATCATCACGACCTTCGCCCCACGGTCATGTCCATCGAGGCCTACTTTTCCCATGAGTATTCTTATGGGCCCACTTCTAGTCGGCCCTGATTTTTGATCAAAACGAGCTGTCACAATAGTGAAGTTTAATTAAAGAGATTCGTTTCTGCCACTGTTCTTTCACGAGAGTAGATGTCTGGCAATGACGAGCCGTTGAATCTCGCTGGTCCCTTCATAAAGAGTTGTCACACGAACATCCCGATAATATCTTTCCACGGGAAAATCTTTGACATAGCCATAGCCGCCATGAATTTGGATCGCCTCTTCGCAGATTTTGCACGCTGATTCTGTTGCAAGAAGCTTGGCCTGACTTGCGGCTACCGTAAAATCCTTCTTTTGATCCTTGAGAAAGGCCGCATAATGCACAAGTGATTCTGCCGCTTTGAGTTGCGTCGACATATCCGCCACCTTCCATTGAATTGCCTGAAAATCACTCAAGTGATGGCCAAAGGCTTGGCGATCTTTTGCATACCGAATAGATGAACTCAAAGCCGCATCCGCGATTCCAAGAGCTTGTGATGCCACTGAAATTCGTCCCCCATCAAGAGCGCGCATCGCAATCTTGAAGCCTTCACCTTCTTCGCCAAGCAATTGATCCAATGAAACACTCACTTGATCCAAGGCAATTCGAACTGTGGAAGATCCAATGAGTCCCATCTTGTCTTCTTCAGCTCCAATCACAAAACCGTCAGTCCCCTTTCTGACAAGAAAGGCGGAGGGATTTTTTTGACCCTCAATCTTCGCCATCACCAAAAACACAGTCGAAAAGGCTCCATTCGTCACATAGAGTTTTTCACCGCTAAGAATATGCCCGTTTGAATTCTTTATTGCCTGAGCCTTTAGAGATCGAGCATCCGATCCACTCTGATTTTCTGTTAAACAAAAACTAGCCGTCAGAGATCGTCCCTCAACGATATCAGAAAGAAACTGACGATGCTGATCATTGTTGCCCTCTCTCACCAATACATCAGCCACCATATTCGTCACTGCAACGGTCACTGCAACCGATCCACAGGCTTTCGCAATCTCTCGAATCACTAAAGAATAAGATATCGCATCGAGCCCAAGGCCACCCATCTCTTCAGGGACATTGAGCGTCATGAAGCCTTCACGTGACAAAGCCTGGAGCAAATCCTGAGCTATTTTTTCTTTAGAGTGCGCTACCGCTCGAGGCAGAATTTCTGCCAGAGTAAAGCTTCTCGCCCATTCCACAACTTCTGTTTGCGCTTGCGATAGTTCGAATTCCATTATCCTCAAGAACTATCACAAGCTGGTCGAATTTAGCACCTGGTTTGCGATCAGAAGACGCTGAACTTCACTTGTGCCTTCGTATATTTCACAGATCTTTGCGTCCCGAAACAATCGCTCGGGAATATAATCCTCGACGTATCCATACCCGCCATGGATCTGAACAGCCGCCCACGCGTTTTTCATAGCCATTTCTGAAGCAAAAAGTTTAGCTTGAGACGATTCTAACGGGGTTTTCTTTCCTTCATTTTTTAGAGATGCCGCATGATACGTCAACCATCTCGATGCCTCGAGACGAACCGCCATATCGGCAAGCATAAACTGAATCGCTTGAAATTGAGAGATTGAACTTCCGAACTGTTCGCGCTCTTTCGAATATTTTAGAGAACAATCGAGAGCCGCCGCACCAATACCATTCGATTGTGCCGCAATTCCAATTCGACCTACTTCTAATGTACTCAAAGCGACCTTGAAACCCTCATTCTCTTTCGAAAGCATATTCGCCGCGGGAACAACAACCTCGTCCAAAACAATTTGAACGCAAGAACTCCCTCGTATTCCCAATTTTTTTTCTTTTTTTGATATACGAAAGCCCTTCGACTTCGTATCCACGATGAATGCCGAGATTCCCTTTTTCTTCTTTTCAGGCGCCGTAAGCGCATAAACAATGGCAATGTCTGCCTCGGCTCCATTGGTGATAAACTGCTTCGTGCCCGACAGCCGAAAGTTTTCTCCGTCTCGAACCGCAAGAGTCTTCTGATTTGCTGCATCTGTTCCCGCTTCAGGTTCAGTCAAACAGTAGCATCCGAGTTTTTCGCCGGTTGCAAGTGGCCTCAAAAATTTTTCTTTCTGCTCCTCAGTTCCAAAACGATGAATAGGCTCGATGGCCAATGAATTATTGACCGATAAAATCACCGCGGTTGAAGCACATACCTTTGCAATTTCCTCGAGCAGCAGAACATAACACACCATATCCATCCCACCGCCGCCATATTTCTCTTCGACGCACATCCCAAAGAATTTAAGCGAGGCCATCTCTTCGACGAGCTCCTGCGGAAATCTAGCTTTCTTGTCGAGCTCATCGGCTATAGGCTTTACGCGACGCTCTGCAAAATCCCGCGCTAGATCTCGTACGGCTATTTGTTCATCAGTCAATTCCAATCTCATATTTTTGTCCCAACTTCGTTTTCTCCTGGCCAAGAAAATCGAGCTTCTCGTTTCTCAAGAAATGCCGTCATCCCCTCTCTGGGTTCACCGCTCGCAAACAGAGTTGCAAACACCTCTCGCTCGAGCAAATATCCCTTCGACTTTGAATCGCTGCAATGCGCCCGAACCAATCTTCGAGCAGCCAGCAATGAGAGCAATCCTTTCTTCGACATTTTAGTCGCAATCTCATGCACACGAGATGACAATTCAGATGCAGGAAAGACATCCAAAACCAAGCCAATTGCTTTCGCTTCTGCCGCAGAGATGGTCTTTCCAGTCAAAATCATTTCCAAACTTCGATGCATTCCCACGCGCTGCAATAAATTCTGGGTTCCTCCAAATCCTGGCACAATTCCTAAATTTGTTTCAGGAAGTCCCAGCTTAGCAGTATCCGAGGCATAAAGAAGATCGCAGGCCAGAGCAAGCTCCAAGCCACCCCCCAACGCAAATCCATTAATAGCTGCGATCGTGACAAAAGGAGCTTCCTCAATTGTCTGCATCACTCCCTGACCCAATTCCACAAACGTACGCGCATCAAGAGGTCCAAATTCTGCCATCGAAGAAATATCCGCACCAGCTACAAAGGCTTTATCACCTGCACCGGTGAGAATCACGACTCCCACTCCATCCAATTGCAAAAATGCCGAACGCAACTCTAAGAGAACATCTGCATTCAGCGCATTAAGAGATTTCGGACGATCAACAACAACAGTTGCGATTCTTCCCAATTTTTCAATTTTAATGAAATTCATTTTTCCCCACAATCAGCCATTGTATTGATAAAAGCCCCGACCAACCTTGCGTCCCAGCAAACCTGCAGCCACATAATTACGCAGCAAGGGACACGGTCGATACTTATCGTCACCAAGGCCCTCATGCAGAACTTCCATAATCGACAGACAAGTATCGAGCCCAATAAAATCTGCTAGCTCCAGCGGACCCATCGGCTGATTTGTTCCGAGCTTCATCCCCTGATCGATATCAGCAACTGTGCCCACACCCTCATAAAGAGTGAAGACCGCTTCGTTAATCATTGGCATCAGAATCCGATTGACGATGAATCCAGGAAAATCCTTCGCCTCGACTTTTTGCTTCTCAATTTTCGTCAGTAACTGAGTGACACCTTTCAATGTTTCTTCTGAGGTCAACTGCCCACGAATCACTTCAACAAGTTTCATCAACGGCACAGGATTCATAAAATGAATGCCTATGAATTGAGCCGGTCGTTTAGTCACAGCAGCCAGTTCGGTAATGCTGATGGACGACGTATTGGAAGCAAGAACGGCCGAAGGCTTTAGCAATGCATCTAGCTTCTTAAAAATATTTTTTTTCGTCTCTCGATTCTCTGTCGCCGCTTCGATGACCAAGTCAGCCGATTTTAGATCGTCGAAATTCGATGTGAATTGAATCTTCTTAAGAATATCAGAAGAATTGGCGGACACTTTTCCCTTTTCAATTAATTTGGCGAGACTTCGTTCAATGCCGCTTTTTGCTTTGACGAGTGCTCCGTCTTCCAAATCATAGAGGATCACCTGAATCGAATGAGTGGCGAGAACCTGCGCGATTCCTGATCCCATTTGACCACTGCCCACAATACCCACTGATTGCCATACTGAATTCATAGACGCCTCAATCCTTCCGATAAAATTAAAGTCTCTCTATAAGAATTGCGATTGCTTCCCCACCACCGATGCAAAGACTGGCAATGCCCTTCTGTCCTTTTTTCAATTGATAAATCAACGTGGTCAGAATACGAGCTCCACTCGCACCAATCGGATGTCCAAGAGCAACAGCGCCTCCCTTTGGATTAAGCTTTTCATCCGAAATTCCTAAATCTTTCTGTGCCGCCATCGCAACAACAGAGAAAGCCTCGTTAATTTCAAAACAGTCAATATCAGAAATTTTCAGCTGAGCGTCTTGCAACAAACGGCGAATACATCCTACGGGCGCGGTCGTGAACCATTCAGGCGCATGCGCAAATTCTGTAGAATGAATGATACGTGCAAGTGGTTTTGCTGGAAGGGCACCTTCAGTCGCAACAATTAACATCGCCGCTCCATCGTTCAGCGAACTCGCATTGGCGGCGGTAATCGTTCCGTCTGAATCGAACGCGGGCTTCAGCTTCGGAAAGTTTTCAATCTTCCCTCGACCTGGTTCTTCATCAGTTGAAACCGAAATTTTATCTTTCTTCACTTGAAGTTCAACGGCAGCTATTTCGTCGGCAAAAAGATTTTTGGAAATCGCGTCATTGGCCTTGCGATATGAACGCGTCGCAAATTCATCTTGCAACTCTCGTGTAAACTTGTACTCACGGGCGCAAAGCTCGCCAGCTTTTCCCATATGGAACTGGTTGTATACATCCCACAAACCATCATGGATCATCCCATCGACCAGCTCCTGATTTCCCATTCTTGCCCCGGCTCGAAGAGTCTTTGAATAGTAGGGAACCATTGACATATTTTCAATGCCTCCAGCCATCACCACCGACGAATGTCCGAGTCGAATTCTATCAGACGCAAGAGTGACAGCCTTCAAACCAGATCCACAAACTTTATTGATCGTGAGCGCTCTTGTGCTCTGATTCAGGCCAGAAAAAATAGACACCTGGCGTGCCGGTGCTTGACCAAGTCCTGCCGACAAAACACAACCTACAATGCACTCGTCAATCTTCGACACATCTGCACGTGATTGTTCCAATACCGATTTGCCCGCAATTGCCCCAAGCTGAGGCGCAGAAATTCCAGACAAGGCTCCAAGAAAAGAACCAATCGGGGTTCGCTTCGCCGCGTAAATGAATACATCTTTCACGTCATCATCCTCCGTAGCTGAATTGTAGAGATATCCAGAACGCGAGTCATTCAACAAATTTATTACAAATTAAAATGACGTTTTGTTTCTCGCACGATCACCTTGACTCGCTCTTCATAGGTATGGTCTTTCAAAACGCGCCGTCTCCCCTTCTCAGCCATTTTTAGTCGAGCCTCTTCGTGATCGAGATAGTATCTAACTTTTTCTAAGAGTTCCGCATCACTTTGATACACAGCAATCTCGCCGTCCGCAAAGAGGTCCGCAAGCCCAGCGCGATAGTCGGCGAGTGGAAATCCACCCGCCGCCAGCACCATCAACGGGCGTTCGTGAACGCCATGCCGAAACGGCCACTTCGTATGGCAAAAGCTAATCTGACTAAACGCGAAACACGCGGCCAACTCCTGATCGGTCAAAAACGGGGACGTCTTCGAAAATCCAAAGGGACGTAACAGCCTTTCACTCCAGTGATCTCCTCCAAATACTGACAGATCAAACTCTAGCAAATTGACCAGCAATTGATGGAGCTGAAACCAGGAATAAAAAAACTCAACTCGTGTGATGTAAAGCTCGAAGTCCCTATAAACCGCAGCAACTAATTGCTCTCGCGCAGAGAGCAGACATTCGCTGGTGCGCAGATCGCATTCCTCGCTCGAGAAAATGGGAGCTCTAAAAAAAGAAATAATGAGGTTTCCCACCTTCTTGAGTTGGTCCTTTCGCATATCCTCGCTGAGGCCTGCTGCAACCCCGCTGAGCTGGAATAAACTGCAGAAATGGCTATAGGTCGTATCAATATATTGGCGCCACAGCTCCCCCATGTCGCCAGTCATCCCGGGCACCGCTTCGCATGGCTTGCCAACATAGCTGATCTCGCAATTGAATCGATCCTTCAGACTTGGCTCAGGCGGGTTTCTAAAAAAATCCTCTCGTACTCCAATCGGAAGATAAACAGTAGGAATCCTTCTCTCCTCGAGCCACTGTTGGTGTTGCTTATCCACAACAAAAAATAAAATGTGATCGGGATATGGTCCGTAGCTCAATCGCTTCACGAGACGGTAATATCCAGAAACCCTCGGACTATCCCAATACCAGGTCGCCACAGGAATTCCCATTTTCTTAAGTGACTGTTCGAGTGAAACGCCGCCTTCGAGCCAGCTATCAAATACATAAAAGTTGTGCGTGAAACAAAAATCAGGATGAGCGGCCTCTACATCATTTAAGACATCCTCAAACCGACGTTCAGGATAAATATCGACAACTGAAACTTCGTGGCCATCCTTCTGCAACGCTGCTCTGATGGCATTCATGATGAGCTCACCGCTCCATACCAACAACACGATTTTCATATTTGAATGTCTCTAGATCATGGCTTTTTTGAAAAAAGATTACGATTGAACAATTTGATGACTGGCCCAGAAATATCCAGCGGTTTTCCATTGTACTGAAACTGAAAAGCAGTGCGATCGGCCATTCGAATTTCAACATCCTTAAAAACATTGACCGTTCTCTTTTCGCCGATCTTAAAGCTAAGCTCTTCGACCATATTCTCATCTACTCGAAGACTCAATGACGTCTCTTTGAGAGCTGAGATCGAAAGAATCGACGGTTTCACAGGAATCGACAATGCGGGTGACGCAGGAGCTGGCGATTGAACAGAAGAACTCATATCGGTTCCATCTGGAGAATTCGTGGCAGGAAGTTCACCAGAAACCTCAGGTGCTTCTATTGTCTGCGGAGTCTCAGCATTAGACGGAGCTTCATGATTCCAGCTCACGAGGTTTCGCCCCATCCAAATAGCTCCGCCAAGCAGAACAGCGATCATCATAGCCAACAGAACCCTTGATTTATCAAATGTAGAAAATCCATCTACGGGGATCTGAGGCTTCGGCTGCTTAAGATCTTTTACCTGTGTGGGCAGCAAAGATCTTCTAAATTGGTCATAGCGAGACATCACCTCATCCATCTCGAGACCGAGCTCTTTTGCGTATGCTTTTAGAAAACCTCTTGCGAACGCCTCGTCCGGCAATCTTTGGGCATCGTTGTCCTCCAGAGCCTGAAGATATCTCTTCGATATTCTGGTTGAGCGGCTAATACCATCCAGAGTCTTGCCTGAAGCTTCTCGATGGCGGCGAAGATATTCTCCAAAAGTTTCTGTAAACCGGGACGTCTCTGGAAAAATTCCCTCTAAATCACTCATTTGCCCCGTGCCTTATCTTCAGATACTAATCGCGCGCAGAGTTGACCGTAATAGCTCTGAGGATCCAACTTTGCACCTTCCTTAAATACATTCAGCGCTTCTTCCCTTTTATTCTCTTTAATCAGAACATTCCCCAGAAAATATCGTGGCTGTGAGCACGTATCACAAAGCCTGCTTGCATCACTCAGCAATGATTTTGCTCGATCTAGCTGATTCATTTCGAGATAAATTTTTCCTAAATTCTGATACGGAAGGTAGAATTCTTTTTCTAGCTCAATTGACCTTCGAAATGCGGCAATAGCGGCTGGATTTCGTCCTGTCGCCTGATAGACCAATCCCAAATTGTTGTAAATTCTCTCCGGATAGAGATACAACGGATTCTCTAACGCTTTCTCCAAATTCTTTTCAGCCTCTGAATATCGTTTCATTTCGAGATACATTGTCCCAAGATTGACCCAAAGTTCTGAACGATTAGCATCCAGCTTGATTGCTTCAAGAAACACTCGTTCCGCTTCATCGTATTTCTTCTGCCTAAAATAGATCAGCCCAAGCAAATTTTTGGAGTCGACGTCGTTCGGACGAATTTTGAGAGAATCGAGAACGGCCGACAAAGCGGGAATCAAATCTCCCGCAGAAAAATTCTCATAGGCCATCTTGTATTGCAGATCGGCCTTCTCGGTGAGTCTCTGATCTGCCTCATGCGACGAGCAGGCACACAGAGGCAATAAAACTAAAGCCAATAATTTTTTCATATCTACAACCTCAGCCTATAGTTTCCCGGCGAGGGAGCTTTTTGTCTAATGCTTCTTCAATAAGTTTTTGAATCTCGGCCAAACGCCCTTCTGAGATCGCTTCAATTCTCACAACCAAAACAGCCTGCGTATTGCTCGATCTCACCAAAGCCCAGGATCCATCCTGAAAACCAACTCGAATTCCATCAATCATATTCAAGTGCGCATTTGGAAAATCTTTAAAATATTCCTTCACCTTTTCAACAAGCGGGATTTTCTCTGCCTCTTCGCATACAACCCGCAACTCTGGTGTAACAATCGACGCTGGATACGACGAAATCCATGCGTCCAGGTCCATAAACCCTGAGTCCATCACTTCCAGAACTCGAAGAGCTCCATAAATCGCATCATCATAACCAAAATAACGATCAGCAAAGAAAAGATGCCCAGACATCTCACCCGCCAACGGCGCAGAAACTTCTTTCATCTTCTTTTTGATTAAACTATGGCCCGTCTTATACATCAGGGGATTTCCGCCCTTAGACTTAACCATCCGAAAAAGCTTTTCCGAACACTTCACTTCACCAATGATCGTAGCCCCTGGTTTCTGCTGGAGAACCAATTCAGAGAGAAGCATCAATATCTCATCACCCCACAAAATCCGACCCGACTTCGTCACAACACCTAAACGATCAGCATCCCCGTCGAATGCAAAACCAATATCAAATCCATTGGCGAGAATAAAATCTTGAAGGGGTTTTAAATTTTTTGGAACTGTTGGATCCGCCTCATGATTTGGAAATCGGCAGTCGACCTCTTCAAAAAGAATCGAAATCTCCGAAGCGTAAGGCGTAAATATTTTACGTGCTACTGCTCCAGCCATTCCGTTTCCGCAATCAAGCGCAATCTTCCATTTGTTTTTAAAATTGAACGACTTTTGTAAAAATGAAAAATATCGAGAGATTAAGTCTGCGTGCTGAGATGGAAGTGACTCAGCATTTTGCTCATCCACCCAGCCACTATGATCGCCCTTTTCACGGATGCGTTGAATTTCATCCCCGAATAAAGTTTCTCTGCCAATCATCATCTTAAATCCGTTATCTTCACGCGGATTGTGAGACGCGGTGATTTGAAAGATCGCATCAAGATCTAACTGATAATGCGCGAAATACGACAACGGGGTGGGAATTTCACCCAGATCTACAGCCTTCATACCCACACGATGAATACCGCGCTTCACAGCTTCAAAAATTCGCGGGGAGCTTTCGCGCGCGTCGCGACCAATTCCAATCGTCGCCTGTGGGCCACGCTTCTCTCGAACAATTTCTGCAAATCCAAAAGCTATTCGTTCAACGACATAATCAGAAAGATCCCGATCCGCATTGCCTCGAATGTCATATGTTCTAAAAATCGTGGGAGTCAGCTTCGGAACCGCTGCAATGAAGGTTTCCTGATTGCCCTGACTCCCTTTAAGTGAAGATTCTTTAACCATAATTGGATTTAACCCAAGACGATCAAAAAACAGAAGCATTTCCTTCAGCGCAAGATCAGACTCTTTAGCAGGCGCAACTCCACGTTTCTTCGGGACATGTCGGTCAACTTCAAACTGCGGCTTAAACAACGCTATGACTAGCTGCAGATCGAGATTCTGCAAAATATACGGTAAAATCATCCGCAATGAAATAAACGAAACATCTATCACAACCAGTTTTGGCTTCGGAACAAGACTCTTCAGTGCAAACGAACGAATATCCGTTTGTTCATGAACCTCGACACGGGAGTCATTGCGCAATTTCTCATGCAATTGGTGAGTCCCAACATCCACGGCATAGACTTTTTGAAGTCCGCGCTCGAGAAGGCATTCGGTGAATCCCCCGGTGGATGATCCCACATCTACCGCCGTCACTCCCGCCATCGAAACGTTTAGTTCATTTAGAAATCCTTCTAACTTTGCAGAACCACGCCCTACACTTTTTGTCTCAAGATCTACGAGAAATACAGCGTCCTCTGGAAAAGGCTGTCCTGGCTTTTCCAAGATTTGCAAAGACCCCGGGATCCTGACCCGGGCCAATCGTATCGCGACTTCCGCTTCCCTTGCCGTCGCGAAATACCCTTGACGAACAAGCAGGTCGTCAAGTCTAAATTTTTGATTTTTTCGCTTTTTCATCGCGTTGTTGTCTTAATCGACAGTTCCTTTTAGTCATTGTTCTACATGCTAGTCGCTTTCTTCACATTAGCATCTCTCCTGCAAACAGGGGAGCTTTCGTCACCGTCAAATTCGTTTGAGATTCGCGGCTCCGTTGATCTCAGGTGGCGTGACGCGCGAGAGATCGGAAGCCGTTATTCGGGCTTAGAAGGCGCAGGACGGCTCGGAATTTTTAGACCCGATCAATCTCCTTTCGTGGCCGGATTTGAAATCTCTACCTTTAATGATCACTCAAATGACGACACTCGATTCATTTCTCTCTCAGCTGTTTCGTCCTCCAGATCTTTGGATATTTCACAACTATTTTTTGGCTTTCAGATGACGGGAAACCTACAGCTTGAGCTGCTTGCAGGAAAATTGCCCGCGTCCAACGAATATTCTCCGCTGATTTCAGATCTTGAATGGAATAAAGCAGGCGCGAAACAGAAACTCACGTGGCAGCGCTCCGAATCAAGATGGTCCGTTTCTCTGTTCGCAGATCAGATCGCATTGTCACAAGTGGCCGACTCCGCACTTCATCAAACCTCTTTCACCAGAGATTGGATGTTCATTCAGGGAGCCTCTCTTGAAACTGTATTTCCTGATATCAGTCTTCGCATTCGCTTTGGCGGCACTCACTCCCATATTTTGAATGTCCCAAATGCGTTGAAATCAAAATCTGCCGCAACAGGCAATTCATTCTCTGGAAGTCTCGACAATCCGATTCTTGGCGCCAAGTTCAGCACTTCAGAGGCCATACTTGAATTGACAGCTCTTCCTTTGGGCCTGACAACAAAACTAAAAACAGCTTTCGCAATAAACTGGCGAAGCAGTGATCTCCACCGCGGTTTCTTTGTCGAGGGAACCGTAGGCAATAGCTGGATCAAAGAAAATCTATTGGGAAGTTTGAGTTATTACTATGCAGAACCAGATTTGACTTTGGCTTCAATCGCTGACCCCCACTTTAGCTTCACAAATCGTGAAGTCTTCCGAGGCGCAATTAGCTATTTTCCATTGGATGATCTTAAAGCGGAGCTCACTGTTCTCTATGCTCGAGCGATTGCAGCAAGCTCCCTGCAGAATACAAAAAAAGAAATTATCTTTCTCGGGAGTTTAAGATTTTGAGATTCGCTCGTCTTCAGATCATTTTGACTACCATATTTCTCTTGCAAGGATGCCGAGACGGGCATTTCGAATCAAAAGAGCTCTTTACCGTCTCGCAGTATCCAACACTCTCGTTTCAGAACCTCTCGACAAGCAACTGCGACAGCACACCAGAACCTTGCCGAATTTTTAAACTGGACTTGGAGCTTCTGGGTCACGAGCAGAAAAAATTGATTCTATTTGATGATGCTCTTCAGTGGCGGCATCCACAGTTAAAAAATATTCGATGGGAAGCTATTGGCCCATTTCGAGTTCATGTGAGCGGAGAAGTTTCGATTGATCCAGAGAACCCATACTCTCAACTGATTTCTCAACTATCTCTGAGAACAGCTGGCCACGAGCGACTGACATACAGCGTCGTCATACAACCTCATGAAAACCCATTCATTCTTTCTTCAGAAATAAAGCCCAATTCATTTAGCCCTTCCATCTTAGACGAAAAGATTACGTCCATCGTATTGAATCAAGTGAACGCGAGAGTGTCTTCCTCTGAAATGACAGCCTCACTCGAAGAAACATTTTCTCTTGATCTTCATTTTAATTTTGGCCTCGTATCCGGAAAATCATTTGGCACTCGGTCGGCAACATTCTCTGTCCTTTATCCCTCGGAACAATCTCACAACGTCCAAACAGACGCGCTCGGTAATGCACATATCCCATTGATGCTGAGTTATAATCCTTATGATCACGATGAATTCACTCCTGCCGTCATCAAGATTGAATTCGACCGAGTCAGAAATCAAAAGCCCATCATTGTTTCTTTAAAATTTAATCTCGAGAAAGATTCTCATGAAACTTTGGTTGATTACAAAATTTCAGAGCAAGTCTCTGACGAGATTTTGACGTTCAAAAAAAATTCCTTCAATGGACTTCTTACACTTGATCTCGATGAACTGGCCTTTGATCAAACCACAACAGCGCCGATCCCCAACGATGAATTTTCGATAAGTGGGCTGCTTCGCGTCGTCAGAAAGAATTCGCGGCAATCATATGTGAAGCCTTTGAAGAATCGACTGCTTCACGCAGATTTGTTTATCATCAATTCCGAAGGGCCCAATGGGGACGTTCTGAATCAAACGCGTTGGCAAGCGCAAACGGACGACGAAGGACGCTTTCATTTTCTCTTCCGTGAACTGATCAATCCAAAAATTCCTTTTGCGACAGAAAACAAATTGATTCTGCGACTCACTATTCCAGATCTGCCAAAGGCTGAAAAAATCTATTTGATGATGACTCCATCAACAGGTGTCATCACACGTTATCGGCAAGATCAGATTCCGCCTGACATTAAATAGTCAGAATTCCCCGACGATCCAGGCCAGTCTATACGCCAGCCAAACGTCGATATTCTATATTCTCCAGTCCCATTTCAAGGCAAACTCCGTCACGAAAGAGGTGCCAGAGATCGAGCGACTTCTGCAGGGTGTCCACAATTTCGTCTTCTAAATATTTCGGAATATGCTCCAACAGCGTATCCCAGGCAGAACGACGGTGACTACCCTCTATTGCATGATGAGCCTTCACAAGGTCCATCGCTGAAAATGGTAGCCCATGATATTTGTGAAGCGAATGCTCTTTGAGTCTGTCGTTGAGTCGATTCAATGGCTTGTAATCTTTCTTCATACGCTTGCGATCGTCGCAACTTCCCTCGACAAATAATGTCAGAACTGCCGCGCCCACTCGCCAGTCTCCCGTCAATGTCACGAGATCTAGAAAACTGCGATAGCCAAGGCTCGTTGGTAAAAGTTTGATATCTCGAAAATCTGAGTCTCGATATTTTAAACCCCTCATCATCTTTAGAAACAACTCGGGATGAGACAAATGATGTGAGTAATTCTTCGATAGACCCCCGGTCTGCTCCTCATAAATATTTTCTGCGAGCTCGCGCTTCAATTTATCAGCAGATGAATCGATTCTTCCCAAAATTCGCGCGAGAAAGATCGGGAAATCTCGCACATAGACCTCATACTCCTGTTGAAAATGCACCAACAACTGGGGCTTCGTTACGTCCCGTCCCGTGACGAGTGGCCATCCCCAGTGATTTTTCTGATCCATAATTTTTAAAAGTCGTTCTTTGAAGGAATCCATAGATTCATCATGAGTTTTTTGGAGAATAAAGTCTATTTCGTGTCACGACGAAACTCATCGATCACAAAATCTGAATAGGACGGTGTCGCAATAAACTCCAGAATTCCAAAATCACCCGAAGTGCCCGAACTGCCGTCGCGCCCGCTCACCCCATCAGGACCATCCTTGCCGCGAGTTTTACCAGTTCCACCTTTACCTCCGTGGCCGGCGAGCCCTGCCTTTCCTCCGATTCCGCCTAAACCGCCACTCAGGGAAACTTCAAAATGCGACTGCCAATTCTCAGGTGGATTTTTTGAGACTAAAACGATTTTTACATGCCCCCCCGATCCACCTCTGCCTCCATCTGAACCGTTTCCTCCAGATTGACCAGCGGCACCAGGCTTTCCTGGCGTTCCTACATCATCAGAACCGCCCCTCTTAAAAATAAAGGGTTGTCTTCCATTTTCGCCATCCGCACCGTCGCGACCTCTCACGCCATCAGCGCCATCACCTCCACGACCACCCCTGGCAAAGATCACAACGCGCGACGGAAGTTCGCGCACCAAGAGTGTCACTGAGCCCCCAGAGCTCCCCGATGTTCCCGAAAGTGAAGAAGCTCCCCAAGCCACCGCCGGCGAAGCACTGACGCCATCCATACCATCTGCGGCAATATTGATGTCGCCGTTTTCATCCACGACGACCGAATGATTTTTCGCGGAGGCCTGTGATAAAAAATCCTGCACTGTCTCAGACTCATCCCGACATTGCTCAAAATCTGCATCCGTCAACACTTCGATGACCGAGCGAGCTTCTAACTCCATCAAGCATGAAAAAAAACGCGGTGAGATCTGCAAGACAACAGCTCGCCCGGGCTTGCCAGGCACTCCAGATTTTCCACTCTGGCCGTGAGCTCCTTGCGCACCCAGTCTCCCCTGCTCTCCATCCTTAATGCCTCGCCCTCCTCGACCACCATTGCCGCCGAGGCCTCCCAGACCGGGAAACCCTCCCTGACCACCTTTGCCTCCATCAACATTCACAACGATCGAGGCGGAAGAATCTCGAGTTGAATAAAAAACATCGACGACGCCGCCGTAACCTCCATCTCCGCCCGGTCCACCATCTTCCCCGGGTTCACCAGGCTCACCCGGCTGCCCGTTTTCACCATTTCCCAAATAAATGAATCCACCAAATAATGTTCGCGCACGTCGTCCATCTGCGCCATCCAACCCTTGCTTGCCACTTCGTCCATCAATTCCACGAGCACCATCGCCTCCGCTCGCTTCAATCAGCACATGGCCAGAGATATCGGCAATGAAAACTCTGCTTCGAGAGCCATCCCCACCACGCGACGAGACTCCCGATGCTCCATCAGCCCCAGAATTCTGATCTGCAATTCTGATGCGGGATCCATCGCGAGCAATAATTTTTTGAATCAGGATTGATTTAAATGCTGGCATCTGAAGCTCTGACCCTTCATCCAAAATGAGAGATCCCAAATGCAAGGAATCTCCTTGAGATGAAGAAGATTCCCCCACAATTTTCTGATTTTGTTCGAAAGTGAGAACTCGCGTTTCATTTTTCTTAAGTTCTATAGTCTGTTGGCTACCAGCAAAATTCTGTCCAAGAAAAGCCCAGAAAAAAAGCTGAGCTACTTCGAACACGAGCGCAAAACCTCACGAGCAAATTCCAAATCTTGTCCCATATCCGCCAACTCCCTATATCGAACGTAACACATCACCCATTGCGGATCACTCGTTTCTATCACGTTCACTTTGCCCGATTTTCCAGGAGTTCCCGGCTTTCCTTCAACTCCAATTTTTCCAGTTGCGCCGGCATGACCTGGCAATCCCTCACGAGCCCAAAGATCCCCACGCTTTCCGCCCTCACCACCTTGGCCACCGATGCCAGAACTACCGGCTAAGCCCGCTGCGCCACCTTGACCACCTTTGGTGTTCACATAAATTTTGGTTCCTTGAACCTGCTTGCCAAATATCAACCGGATATTTCCACCGTTACCACCATTGCCACCATTGCCCCCGTTACCTCCATGGCCCCCGTTACCTCCATCAAAGCCATCGAAACCATCGCCAATTCGCAAACCATTGAAGATCGTCAACACAGCAAGAACCTGTCCGAGGTAAGGGATTCCAATCATGGCACCCAGTTGAAGCATTGCTTGCGGTCCTTGGTTATCCAAATATTTGAAGTAATAAAGAGTTCTAGCATCGGATCCGGAAAGTCCATCTCCGCCATTTCCCCCTGCGCCACCGACTCCACCTCGGCCGCCGTTACCGCCACGCGTTCTCAAGATGATA
Source organism: uncultured Bacteriovoracaceae bacterium (assembly GCA_964626465.1). GTDB lineage: Bacteria > Bdellovibrionota > UBA2394 > UBA2394 > UBA2394 > CAZRCG01. The sequence goes on from CAZVFP010000018.1 coordinate 21,262, forward strand.
TTTCCGCGCAAGTACGGCGCCAAAATTGAAATATCAGCGCCATCTCCGCCATGGCCTCCGTTCGTGCCATGAGTTCCCGCAGCTCCCGCTCCACCTTTCAATGCATCACTCGCCTTGAATCCTGCCTCGCCATCGGGGCCATTCGCTCCACTGGCGTCGTGCTCAGCATCAAATGAAACATCAACAATACTGCCAGGCGCCGCATTGACATCCTGTTTAACCAAAATTTGCAAGTCATTGCCTTTTGTGTCGATCGCTGAAGATTCTTTCATCTCGAGCTTATCAAGAAAAACTGTCGATGGTTCATCGAAAACCAGTCTTTCATTTTCCTGAAGAACAAGATTCTCTCCTGAATAACTGACGTGACCATTCATTTCGACACGCTTCAATTTTTCTGAAGCAGAAATCACAACCTGATCATCAGCCCATATTCCGAAACTGATTGTTGATAACACGAAAACGTAGATTAATCTAAAAACCTTCATATGCCCCCTTTTTCGCAACGACTCACGACTGCCTCACATTTCAAGTCGCGTGCCAAAAGGGGTGGAACAAAATTTATCTATTATTCAAATAGTTTGGCACCGCAGCATAAAGATGACGGCTCGCCAATAACGACAGTAATTGTTACCCACACTATGAAAAAAAATGGTCAAGTTCGAAAACAGAATTTAATCTGAACAAATGCTATCTTTGATTTTTGTCTTTCTCATATCCGAGCAAACAGAGTCTCCTCAAAGCGAATGGAGAAGCCCCGAGAACCCTGCGGTCAAACGATTTCAAGAGGTTATTGAATCAAATCTTAAAAACGAAGCAGGAGATATTCAAGAAACTCTCATCAATCTGAGGGCTCGGTTGGCACTTGCTGAAAAACGTCGAGACGAAATTGTGGCTCAACAGGCTGCTGAAGATCAGCCGAAGAAGCCTCAATCTTTGAAATCAATTCAAGCTGAGATTGATCACTACAATAAGTTAATTAGTGGCAAAGAAATGCAGGTTTTAAGAGAGAAAAAAAAAGAAAATAAACGCAAGAAATAGAACAATGCCACTCACGACCTATTTATCATCGTCGGCAACCACCCATAATTCTTTCTGATCTGCCAAATTGCTTTCTGCAGACCCTTTTAGAACAGCCGGATTATTTCCTGAGCGACTCAACGCCAGACTTTTCAAAACAACCTGGTCCCCTAGTGGAGCGCCCAACCATTTCGGAAGAAATGGATGTCTACTAATCTCACTTCTTTTTACTAAGGCCAACGGAGCCGATGTTCCATTCCACAGATAGAAACCTCCACTGACGACAACACCTCGATAAGTAAAATTATCCAAAAGCTGAACGATTGCTGCAGAAATCTGTTCCAAAGCGAGACTCTTTACCGTTGGAAGAGCAACACGAAGTTGATCCCAAAATGTTCGCGAATTGCAGTCGATGCCACTGACCAAGAGACTGCTTCCATTTGCTTCCATATCTACCCAGAACCCAACGCGATCTTCGGTCAAAAAAAGACTTTTATTCACTTCGGAAAATGGCTCATCAATCAACACACCCATAACTCTGCACTGTCCATCAAACCGAGAGTTTACCGTCTCGAAAAAGTCCTGAAATACTGCGGCTGGAACCTTTGTCGAGCGCAGAACGACACAACCCCCTAATGCCTTGTTGAGTGTTAAATCTAATGCAAAGCATCGGACCGAAAAAATTGCAGACAAAAGCATTAACAACAAAACGCAAATTTTAGTCTTGCCCCGAGGCAAAAGTAACGGTGATACTGGTTCGGTGAGGGGAAAATCTAGTTTTCGTTGGGCAATCATTCAGTGCACTCCTTCGTCTAAGGCCATATGTCTGCGGGAAATACTGCAGAAAAAATTTCCGAAATACGATTTCTCCTACTGGAAGTTTACCCCATCCAGGTTGAAAGACTCCAGAAAAGTTGACGGTAAATTCCTGGACGGATTGATTATTGAACTGAAATCTCTCTCTCCGCAAAATCTCGAGTACTTCGATCGAATCAATTCAGTTTATGGGGCAGTACCTAAAATTTATGTTCTCACTCCTGCGGGCTACAGACTCCTCAGCGAAAAAAGAAAGGCTAAGGTCGATCACAGCTTGATTGTGTTGAGCGAAGTCGTAAGCCTCGATTACTTGATTCAACTTCCCCGCTTGATCGAAGAAGTGGGACTCAAGCGAAAGTTAAAGATGCAAAATGAGAGACTTCAAAAACTCATTTCAAAAAAAATGCCGATGATTGAAGCCTCCCAAGCCAGAGCGTCTTCCGTCTTTGTCCGAAACCTGTTAAACGACGATCTTCAGCAAGGTCTACGTGTCACTCTCAATTCATGGACCACAATAAAAAGAAAACTTGGCAGTGACGCTGCAAGAGCTGAAGTTCTTGAGGTATTCGGCCGATTGATTGGCGGCGTAATTCGGCAGTCAGATCGTGTTTTGCATTCAAACGAAAACGAGTTTCTCATTTTTTTATCCAACGCCTCGAAGGTCACGATTGAGCGTTGCAAGAATCGCTTGGAAGAGTCTTTACGTCTGTTCAATGTTTCTGCAGATGATCAGGAACTGGACCTTCCTTTTCAAATCGCACCGCTCGAAGTAGAAAAGAGTTGCTAATACATCTTGTGCCTCGCTAGTTTTAGGGCGGGCAGGTATGGGAGGTATTATTCTTATAGCGATCGTATCACTCTTGGGATCTCCGACCGGAGATTCACCGACCTCCAAGGAACTCGCCATTCGCCAGCTAAAAATTGAAAAGCTTGAAAAAATCCGACGATTAAGAACCAAAATTGAAAACGGACTCTCTCCCTGCTTTAGCCAAAGTTGTCAGCAACAAAAACGAACTGCCCTACAGAAAATATCAGAGGCAGTGCAACAAGTCCCCTTCTCGATCGACCAGGGCGGCATTCTATCAGCGCACAAACTTTTAATGCGCCCGTTCACTACTCATGCTGAAGTGACTCAATCTTCATTTCCAGAAACGGCGGCCGACTGGAAAAAACATTGGCAGCTCAGACGACAGTACGAAGTGACAATGCGATCTCAATGGACTTCATTTCAGGGATCTATCTATAAAATGAGGGAAGCCACAGATCTGCTATTTTCTATTGAAAACAATACTGCTCAGAGAAATCAGTTCATCGAATTTTGGAAGATTGGAATCGGTCGAGCGGCAAACATCATGTTGAAACAAACGGCACTGTACCAACAGATGAGCACTCTTGAAAAAACAACCTCGGATAAATCTGCGGGGAATCGTCTTCGACACGAAATTCAAGATCTCAGCAATGAACTTTCTTCGATCGAAGATCAATTCGGTAGCAAAATCCGATTCGTTTTTAGCAAATGCTTTCCTGACCGCCCTTTTTATCAAGTTGTTCAACAGCTCGGATTTCTGATGAACTGGGCCAGCGAATTCCACGCGGTCCATCCCCTCGAAGCTGATTTCGTGAAACATGTGGGATATTTCAGAAAATCGATTAACGAAGCAACAGAGTCTTCTCAACTTTTCTCAGATCTTGAATATGGAATGGTCGGCATCCGAAATTTTTATTCAATGACTAATCCAGCAGTGGCTAACGAATCAGAAATCCCTGTTCAAGAGTTTCTAAATCAAGTTGAAGCTCATGCTCGCTGGCTCGTCGATTTATCGGCAAGCTATCTGCTCTACGGCGCAGGTGTCTCATTTGGAAAAATAGGTGGAGCAACACTCTCGTCCGTCTTTCCGGTTTTGTCTTCTCTCCAAAAAAGTGCGTCTATCGCAGACTTATCACTGCCATCATCAACATTTTCAGCAACACTTGAACGGCAGCAGCCGGAGCTCGATGATCAGATGGAGAATCGGATTCAAGAGCTGTTCAAAGTAAAGCAGAGTCTCATTGCAAAAGAAAACCAACTAAAAATCGGAGGAGTCCCATGAAACAAATTATTTTTGCAGCGCTTAGCGCGATAGCCTTAATTGGCAATACTGCTCAGGTCGCAGCAGCCGAAGGCGATATTGATCGCGAGCTGTTGCTGTTCACCGCAGAAGTCGATAACTATATTAACCTCGCAGAGCAACTGAAGAGCGAACCGAAGAATAGCGAAGAAGTCTTCAATCAAATGAAGGATTCCTCTTCAAGAATTGCTGCCACTTATTTTGAGAAGATGCTCCAAAAACAAGGGGGCGAGGCCCAGCTCAATGCGTATCTCCAGCAGACAGTTAAACAAAATAAAGAGCTCAAATCCGAACTCGTTGTGCTTGGAAATGCCTTCGTTGACAAGGCCACCGAGATCATCAGCCAATCCAAGGGGGTGCACAAAGACTACAGATTTGCCGGACTCGCTGGCGGCGCAGTCGTCGGAGTCGTCTTGGCCGGAGCTAGTTTGGCCCTTCAAGTCAAAGGCGGGCTTGGATCCGGCGCTATGGCTGTAAGTGGGGGCGTTCTAATAGCTTGTCCAATTATTGGATACATGATTGGAAAATCAAATTCCGTAGATCTTCCAAGCGATCCCAGTATTCAGTCTGCAAAAGATTTTTATGCTCGATATCCAAAGGGTGAAGATTTTATAAAAGATCTCGATCGCTCGACCCAAGATCTTCGACTGCTCAATACTTTGTGAGGAATCTATGTTCATCATTGAGTCTCTTCTTGTAGCATTGACCATCTCTTCAACCGGAATGATCGACCAAGTCGATTCCGACTTCTCCTATTACATGGGAGAACTGCAAGAACAGAAGTTTGCGAATGATCATCCCATGTTGAAGTTGATTGTCTCACGACTCGCCGAATCTGTATTTGATACGGCGAGCTCGTCAGTCTTATCTCAACGCCTCTACGAGATCAAAAAGCTTCAGGAAAGCCGTCCAGATCTGAACGGGGTTTTCAACCAACTAGATGGTGAGCTTCAAAAAATCTTGAAGAAAAAAGTCGCAGAAGGAAGAGAGACTCGCCTTCTGTATTCAATAACCGGAGCAGTCGTGGGAGCAATTATTGCAATTCCAATTTCGAAAAAACTGGTTTCAGGTGGAGTGATCACCCCAGATGCTCGAGCATTGAGGATAGCCGTTCCATCAGCAGCACTTGCAGGCGGAACGGCTGGCTACCTTCTCGGGGACTTGGTCCATCTTTCGGGACTACGTCAGGCAGACCAAGCTCTTAAAACTGAGTTCGATATCAGAACAGCAGAAATCGAGAACAAGCGATGAAAAAATTTCTTGTTCTATTCTTGATGCTTCTGATGAATACTCCCTGCTACGCGATCGAGCCGGTGGCAATCTTTCTCATCGATCCGCAGGATAAAGAAACTCAACGAGAAATCGCCTACGCGGATACAAAATCAACGAACCAGCTCCCCGCCAAAACCATCGATGAAATTCTCGACGGATTCATGCATGAATCCGTACCAAGCAAAACCCAAGAAAGGATCGCTAAGAAGATCGCACATGACGAGGTTCGTTTCATTGAGGATCTTAACAAGTTAACGACCGTTCCCTTTGATGAAAAGGACGACAAAGCAAACGCAGAATTCAGTGAAATTTGTGACGATCTTGTGGGCGGCGTTTTCAGTGCATGGACTGAAAAAACTTTTTATAAGAGACTCTACTTGATCAATAAAGTCTGGCTTGAAAATCAAGACAAACGAGCTCGATTTGATTCTTTAGATCAAGCACTTCGAGATAAATGGCTTGAAAGAGAAGATTTTCGAAAAAAATGGCGACAACGAATCACCACGATTGGTGGAGTGGGTGGAGCTCTCGTGCTTGGATATTTCAGCGTAAAACAGTCCTTTAAGTGGATCCCTGTTGTCGCGGACGAGAAAGGACTCACCGCTCTTGCGCGTTGGGCCGGACGAGTTCCGCTTTGGCTGGTAGGATTCGGCTTCGGTGCAACTATGGGAAGTTATGCTGGTTTTCTTGGTAGCGATTTAATTTTCAAATATCGCGGCGATTATATTGATCCAATTGACGGCACTGAGGACCTGAGAGAAATCTTAGATATTCTAGATCGTCTTTGATGATCCGACAAAATCGCCAATATATTTGAACATTGTATTTAATCTGGCCGACACCGTATGGTCACGACGAGTTCGTTCTCGTCCTCGTGAAATTATGCCCTGACGATCAGACTCATTACTCAAGTAGAATTTAATTTTCTCTCTGGCGTCTTCAAGGCCCTCAAACGTGATCAATTCATCTTTTTCAAACAACTCATCTAGGTCCGGCCTAAAATCAGTCAGGGGAAATCCCCCCACAGAAAATATTTTTAAGGGACGCTCATGTAATCCTCGTCGAAACTGCCACTTCGTCACACAGAACTGAATTTTTGTTTGAGAAAAGCACGCTAAGAGTTCTTCTTCTGTCAGTCGAGGAGTCTCAAAATCATATTGAGGCAACAAGAAATTTTTCCAGGGCTCTCCTCCATAGACGCGAATTCCATCTTCTACTAAGTTAAAAACATAATAATGAAGCTGGTACCACGAATATACAAAATCTAGTCGGCCGCTCATTTCTTCCAAAGTAAAGAACCAGGGGTCTGGCAAAAGCATCTTTGCAGTTTGATGAAAAGCCAGCTTTGCTCTCAAATATTTTATAGGATCTGTATACATAGGAGAAAAAAATAGTCTCAGAGGCATCCCTATTTTTTGAATAATCACGCTGACCTTGTCGGACTCAACCGAAGTTTCTCCAAAATTAGTCTTCATCCGATTGATGAGCTCAAGAAAAAAAAGATTCGTATACGAGTCCAACATTTCAGAAAGATCATCGATCGTAATACGCATCTGATTGCAGGGCGTTCCAATATGAGCCAAATCGAAGGCCCACTTCTGTTTCTCAATCTCGGGGCAACGATAATCAAAGAGCCGATCTTCCACAGCCATTGGTAGATACTTACACGTCGCACCCTGCCCTCTAAAAAGTTCCACATGTTCCGTATCAACGGCTAAAAACAAAATATTCTTCGGCAACTGTTTCTTCTGAAATCGCTTCAGCCATTCAAAGCTTCCAGAACAAAGCGGATTCTCCCAGAACCAAGTCACCACTGGAATTCTGGATGATTCAAAATAGTTTTCTAACGTGGGGCCACCTTGCCAAATATCGAAAACATAAAAGCAATGTGTAATCCATACATCAACCGACGTCGATTTCAGCTCCTCTAGCCGAGTGAGGGGCGTCGAACGATTGAATTGAAACAGACTGACTGAATGTCCTCCTCTTTCGAGGTGTTGAGCAAGATTGCCCAAAATAGTCTCTGGCTCCCACTGTAGTATTCCGATCTTCACAGCTCTATTTCCCTGCCCAGTCGCGAATCTGTTTCATCATCTGCTCTGCCCTCACACGGTAGGTATGATCTTTCAATACGCGCGTCTTGCTATTTGCTGCGATTTTCATCCGCGCCGCATCGTTCTCGAGATAGAACGCAATGATATCTTTCGCCTCTTCAAACGAACGATAAGTAACCATCTCATCCGCGTCAAAAGCCTCAAGAACAACATCTCGATAATCCGTGATTGCGAAGCCGCCAAGTCCCGCCACCATAAAGGGCCTTTCGTGAATCGCATTTAAAAATTGCCACTTTGAGTAACAAAAATTAATTTTGCTTTGCGCGAAGCACTCGAGCAACTCAAGGTCAGTCAGCCGCCGCGTCGATTCAATTTGATTTTTGAGATAATATCTTCCCCACTCAACGCCTCCAAATGCCCTCAATCCCAAGGTTTCCAAATCCTTCAAATAGTTAGTCATTTGAGCCCAAGAAAAAAGCATATCCAAACGACCGAGCATCAACAGCAGACACTTGTAAATTGGCGGCGGAATCTTTCCGCGCAGATAGCCCATGAGCAAATCTCGATGATGGCTGTAGTCTTGAGATTCCGAAAAATTTTTTGAAAAAAATTGGCCCACCGGTGGCTCCAAAACAGCCATGCTCTGGCGGATATCAGCAGGGCTCACTCCGAGAATACTCTGCTTTTCATTGATAATGGCAAAAAACTCCTCCAAAAATTTATTTTTAAAAAACCTTTGAACCTCTCCCGGTGAAGAAAGTTTAATGTCGATATCCACAAACGGCTTTCCAACAAAACTGACATCAATCGATCGAGCCCAAGTGGAGCGCGAAACAAATTTTCCAAATCGCTCATCAACAGCGAGAGGAAGATAAGCGCAGGGAATTTCTCTTTCTGTAAGAAAGCGAAGCCACTCACGATCAATACAGAGATGCAAAATATTTTTTGGAAATGGTCCAAAAAGATAATTTTGAATAAGAGACATTGTTCCAGAAATCAGAGGACTATCCCAAATCCAGGCTGCAACTGGACGCGACTGAGAATGAATCCAAGCTTCGACTGCTTGCCCCCTTTCTCCCCAGTTGCAGAAGATATACATATTGTGAGTGATATAGACATCGGCACTGAACTGCTGGAGTTGTGCAATGAATGCTTCCGCCGAAACGTCCGCAGACATCTCGAAAAGCTGAATATCATATCCCAGTCGAGAGAATGCCCAAGCGAGTGAGTCCATATTTGACTCAATATCAGACCGAAGAATGGCTATTTTTTCCAGTCTATTCAAAATTGTTTTACTTCCTCAGAAATCTTGCGATCAGCTCACACACATACTTTACTTCGTCTCGAGTAATTCCAAAATATGATGGAAGCCAGAGACCTCGATGCGAAGCGATTGTTGAATTTGAAAATATACTCTCTGTCGCATAGGGCCCCTGGGTATGAAGTGGATACCAAAATCGGCGAGAGCCCACGTTATTCTTTTTCAATTCAGCTTCAATTTCGACCGCGCGATCATGCAAAATATCCGTCCACTGTCTGACCTCCCCTATCATTGCCATATCAGGAAACGAAAGGCCTTCGATCTCTCGCAAGCCTTCTAAATACCATTGATCGCGAATAACAGATTTCTCCAATCGATCAGAGATCTTTTCGAACTGAGCTAAACCAATAGCTGCCTGAAGATTTGTTAGCTTGAAATTAAAACCCAGAACAGGATGCAAATCATTTCCACCCGTTCCTCGGTGCCGACGTCCTTGATCCTTCAACTCGCGCAGTCGATCATGAAGTTTTGAATTGTTCGTGACAATCATGCCACCTTGTCCAGTCGTCACCGTTTTATTCGTCGAAAAAGAAAAACAACCTGCGTCACCAAATGTTCCAAGATAACGGCCATGATATCTGGAACCCAAGGCTTCCGCGGCGTCGCAGACTAAAAACAATCCTCTCTTTCGACAAAACTCCTCTAAAAATTCATAGGGAGCACCACGACCGTTCACATCCACAGAAACAATCGCCTTAGTTTTTGATGTCAACGCCGCTTCAATCGCCTGAGTCGAAATGACAAGTCGCTTTAGATCGATGTCTACCAATTTCACGCTCGCGCCGCACATGCGAGCGGCATTTGCTGTCGCTATGAATGTTAAATCTGGAACTATCACTTCATCACCCGAGCCGACACCAAGAGCCATCAAGCTCAGCGATATTGCAGAAGTTCCACTCGTAACGGCAACCGCATGCTGAGAGCCCACGAAACCTGCGACTTGCCTCTCAAATTCTTCAGTCACCTGACCTTCGTTCAAATAATTCGAATCCAGAACCGAAAGTATTTTTTGTTTCTCCAGCTCGTTTGTCTCAGGCTGAAACCAGGGGATAGACTTCATCTCCGTTCCTTTGCTGGAATACCAACGACAGTCACACCGGGGCGAACATCATGGGATACAACCGCACCCGCGCCCACAACAGCGCCACGTCCGATTTTTCTTCGTGGTAAAACAATCGCGCCCGCCCCAATATATACATCGTCTTCGACAGTGACATTTCCAAGAAGCTGAGCTCCAGGCGCTATTGTGCAAAAATGCCCCACAGAACATCCGTGGTGAACTGTGGCATTGACATTAATCTTGCAGCCGTTGCCAACAGAAGCTGTGGCCATGAGCTTGCAACCATGCTGAACGAGAACTCCGACTCCCACAGTCGACGATGAAGAAACGATTGCATGCTTTGAAATCAATGTCTCAATATTTTGAGCCCCGTAATGGTTCCAGAGCTTGCGTCGCGTTTCAGGAATATCCACTGCAAGAGCGACTCGCAGATTCTGATTCTGCCCAAAGATCTTGGGCCAGTCGCTATCATCTCCTAAACGCTTTGCTTTCAGACAATCATGAAGCTCTTTTGGATCAAAAAAACCAAGGACCTCGAACCCAGCATCACGAGCCAGCTCGACAATTTCAGAATCAGCACTCACTATGGCAATTTGCTTTTTCAAATAATCCTGACCTCCGGCAATGGAACAATGAACTTGCCTTTGAATCCCTTCTTCACGAGATTTGCTTTGAGCTCTTCTGCTATATGCCACGATAATAACAACGCGTGGCTCGGTTGCTGTTCAAATAACCGCGATTCCTCGACGACAGGAATTCTTGTGCCAGGCATATATTTTCCGACTTTGTGAGATCCTGCGACTTCTACAACACAATCGATCAAGCAATCATCCAATCCCACATAGTTGACCAAGGTACTCGCGCGCGAGGGGGCTCCTACTCCAAAAATCCTACCGCGCTGTTTTTTTATATCTCGGATGGTGGCCATTAGGTCTAGCTTGGATTGCACAACACGCTCTTTGAAGGCCCTAAAAATATCTCCCGATATCAACCCCTTTGACTGTTCCTCATTGAGTAAAGCTTCTACGGAGGAATCAATTTTCCGTTCGCCTTTTCTTGCTGTATACACGCGAATCGACCCACCATGAGTTGGAATTCGATGGACCTTAAATACTTCTAAATCATGTTTCTCAAATAGAATTTTCAAGCTTGTGAGTGAATAGTATCGAAGATGCTCATGATAGACTGTATCGTATTGAATGGTATCAACGAGATCTAAAAAATAGTGGGATTCTGAAACAAAGATACCCTGAGGAGCTAATACTTGACTGATGCCCTCAATCACACCATGAACATTTCCAATATGTGCAAACACATTGGCTGCGGTGATCACTCTCGCCTGCCCTTTTTCTGAGCGAATTTTATTTGCTGTTTCACGCGAAAAGAAAGCCGTCATCGTCTCAATATTCTTCTTTCTTGCTACATCACCAGCCTGAGACGGTTCAACACCAAGCACACGGTGGCCGCCTTCCTTAAAATTTGAAAGCAGAGTCCCGTCGTTCGATCCGATATCAATGCAAAGATCTTCAGCCTTGAGATTCATGAGGCTTTGCACATCTTTATAAAGATTTGCAAAATTATCTCTCAAAATTCGCGTACTACCACTCAGATATGGATAGTCAGGAGCAAAAAGTATATTGGCATCAACCTCAAGTCCAATTTGACCCAACGAACATTTTGGGCAGCGAAATAATTCTAGCGGATAGGCTTTTTGTTCCTCAGGAATTGCTCCAATCGTGGGCATCTGATTGACCGGTGGGATATACGCAAAAAATTGCACAGATTGCAGATCGCGATTCGCGCAGATCTGACACTCTCGCAACGGCTGCGACGTTGACTTTTCACTCATAGAATCATCCTCCCTTTTGATACCACTCAATTGTTCGCTCGATTCCTTCTGCAAACCTGATTTTGGGTTGATACCCCAATGCCATCAGCCTCTCAGTATTTGGAACGCGTCGCTGGGTCGCACCCTTCGGTTCATTTCCAGGAACGAGGGCAATTTCACGGCCGAGCTTTTCAACAATCAGTTGAGCGACTTCCTTTATCGCCCATTCGTCTTGTGTCCCAATATGATAAATTTCTTTATGCTGTCCTGCGGTAATCACTCGATGTAATCCATCCGTAAAATCATCAATGTAAACAAAAGACCTTTTCTGAGATCCATCACCTTGGATCTCGAATTGCAACGGACCTGATTTAAATTTCTGGCATAAATCAATCGCCCTTAAAATAAACTGTGGCACGACATGTTCGCGTCCCATATCAGGGCCATAGACATTGTGCGGTCTAAAAATAACGACACGATTCATTCGCCTTGCTGCGTGGTGCAGAGCGAGAAGTTCACAAATAATTTTTCCACCACCATATGAATATCGTGGATTGAAAACATCAGGAACAATCAACGGCACTTTCTCATCCGTGGGAATTTGTGGCGGCGTTTGATAAACTTCGGAGCTCGATGCCAACACCAAATCAGATATTTTATTGCGATCACAGCAATCAATCACGTTCATCATTCCTCGAACGGCCACATCCAATACAAGATCAGGCTTCGTATAAAAGAATTCTGTTCCATTGACATACGCCAAATGAATCACAGAATCGACGCCCTTGCCGGCCTTAACGACGGCATCAAGATCCCGAATATCGCCAGTAACTAATTCGAGCAGAGGATGCTTTTCAAATTTTGAAACGCGCCCCCGCGAATCATTGTCGAAACATCGAACGCGATTTCCCTCATTCAACAATCGTTTCACAAGAGCTGCACCGATGAATCCGGAACCTCCGGTCACAAGATAAAACCGAGACATCTATGCAACACCTTGAGGGAGGATGGCTTTACCCGCACTGCCCAGCGCCATATAACCCACATGAGATGGAAAATGCAGGTCTTCCGCGATGAATGTATTCCAATAATCGTAAACCAAACTTGGCGAAGCCATATCCTTCACAAGAGTTTCAATGGGCATTGAAGAAAATCTGAGGTGATTATTCAAAATCAAAACCAAATGAGAACCATTAAAAGCCTCAATCAAATTGGGGCACGGCTCAAGGCCAAATTCTTTGATATCAGATTTAGAAACGACGGGATCAAATCCATAAAAATTTGCCTCTGGAAAATTTTGTCTCAGAGCGTCGAAGATCGGCTTAGCCATGGTACCACGCAAGTCATCTGTTTCGGGCCTGCCCTTGAATGCAAGCCCCATCATCGTGATCTTCATCTTCTTTGGGAGCCCCTTCCACGAAGATATTCTCGATTTTATTCCCGCGACTGTCTCAAACGGCAGTCGCTCATTCAAACGCCTTGC
>CAZVFP010000019.1:0-10283 GCA_964626465.1 uncultured Bacteriovoracaceae bacterium
GTGGTTGATGAAGGAAAGATAGGGCTTTCATTCTTGCCGCTGAGCCATGTTTATGAGCGTCTGGTTCATTCTGGTTTCTTGTTTGCAGGAGTTCAGACTTATTTTGCCGAGAGCTTGGACAAGCTCATTGATAATCTGGCAGAAACAAGGCCCCAGGTGATGAGTGCTGTTCCGAGAATTTTCGAGAAAATGTATTCGCGAATTCAGGAGAAAATAAAGAACGCGTCTTCGTTGCAGAAAGTGATCTTTAAACTTGCTTTTTCTATTGGCGAAAAGACTTACGATTTTAGAATGTTGAAGCAGCCGATTCCTTTTCCGTGGAATATTTTTCAAACTTTGGCTGATGCTTTAGTATTTAGAAAGATCAAGGCGATCACGGGTGGGCGTGCAGAAATGTTTATTAGTGGTGGAGCGCCTCTTTCGGCAGAAATAGCCCAGTTCTTTTTTTCAGCAGGTTTTAATATTATGGAAGGTTATGGATTATCGGAGACCTGTATTTTGTCCGTCAATCGACCAGAACGATTTCGGTTTGGTACAGTGGGAATTCTTTTTGAAGGCGTTGAAATAAAATTTTCTGACGATGGGGAAATTTTGGCTCGCGGTCCGATGGTGATGAAGGGTTACTATAAGAGAGCCGAAGAAAATTCCCAGATCATTACTTCGGATGGTTGGTTTCATACGGGCGATATTGGTGAATTTGATTCCGATGGGTTTTTGAAAATTACAGATCGAAAGAAAGATCTCATAGTTCTTGCTGCTGGAAAAAAAGTGGCTCCTCAGCCAATCGAAAATACGCTGAAAAGCAAACCCTTGCTTGAGAGTGTTTGTCTCCTCGGCGATCAAAAAAATTATATTGTCGCGTTGATTGTTCCAAATTTTGAGATGTGCAAGGGCTGGGGCCTGCGTAAGGGCTTTCAGTTTAAAAACTTAACGGAATGCTGTGGCTCGCCAGAGCTGGTTGGGTATTTTCAGGGAATCATTGATGAGGTGAATTTAACTCTCCCTCGCTATTCCACGATTAAGTATTTTCAGTTGTTAGATAAACCATTTTCAATCGAAACGGGCGAACTTACCCCGACTCTGAAACTCAAGCGTCGTATTATTCAACAGAAATACAGAAATGTTATCGACGCTATCTATGCTGCTCACGAGGGAGTCTCTTCGGGAACTGCTGGTTAGTTGATTGTATGATACGTGTTTCTGTTTTTGGCAGCCATTCAATACCGATGCGTGACGACTATATTCAACGGATCAAACGTTTGATGCCGTTTGAATGGACTATCATCACTCTGAAGAAGTGCCCAGATCGTCGAACAGCTCAGTTACTTCCGGAGGAAAAAAAATTTCTGGAAAAGCATAAACAGTTTTCACTGCTAGATGTTTCTGGAAAGGCGTACAACAGCGAAGGTTTCGAGAAATGGTGTTTCGGCGCATCTGAACGACATTTGTTGATTGGTCCTTCGATTGGATTTCATTCAGAGTTTTTTGCCCGAGCTGACGGATGCCTGAAACTCTCGGACTTAACTTTCACTCATGGATTGGCACAGCTTGTGCTGGCTGAAAGTATTTATCGAGCCGTTTGTCAGCGCAACAATCACCCTTTTGTGAAATAGGGCGATATCAAACAGCTGAACTCAGAATATTTTTCTTCTGACTCCAATCAATTCGTGGAGCCGCTTTCCATAAATTTTCAAGATCGTAGTGCTGACGAGTTTGGTCGTCAAAAACATGCAGAACCACATCATTAAAATCTGCAACAACCCAAGGAGTGCTTAATCCTTCAGTGCCCAGCGGCGGAAATCCCGCAGTTTTCAGTTCCTGAGAGGGCGCCGTCACCAGAGTTTCTATATGTTTGACACTGTTGCCTGAAGCGACAACGTAAAAATCAGTGACGGACGAATAATTTCTAACATCGAGTACTGTTATATTTCGGCCACTCTTTCGATCTAAAATCTGAGCCATCCAAATAGCGAGATCTAGGCTGGCGTGCTGTGCGGTCAAATGATACCTCCTTGTTTGCGATACGTTTTAATGACATCATCTCTAATCGAATCTGGAATCCATTTCAATGCCTGAGCATTTTCTCCGTTTTGCGAGATTTCATCACGAATTCTCGACGATGAAATATCTTGCCGCAGGGGAGTTCCAGCCCAGAGATAGGGAATGCTGCTTTTTCGTAATTTTCGGCTGTGAATCGTCTTAAAGTGGCTGGCGGGCCGTTCTCTGCGCATCACAATCCAAATAATGTGGGAGGCATAGGCATCGATATGCTTCCAAAACTGAAGCTGGGTCCACTGATCTTCTCCGACTACCCAATAGAATTGAGTATTGCTGCGATCGAGTGACAGAATTCTAAAAATGTCCTCGCCAAACATTGTTTGTTGAGTCGTTTCTTCAATTTGGCTGACTTCAATCATCGGCAGAGCCTCAAAACAACGACGCACCCAGTTGAGGCGCTGTTGATAATCTGCGACGGCTGTCTTTCCTGGCGGATACCGCGAAGGAACAACGACGATTTTGTCGAAGTCAAACTCCTTGGCAATTTCAGAGATGAGTTCACGGTGTGCGGAATGAGGGGGATCAAATGTACCGCCAAAAATTGCAATCTTATTTAGCCCGTTATGCGTCAAAGACTCCTCATCAAAGACTGATTTAAATCATTTTCTGAAATTTTATCCGACGCGATGTATTGCCAGGTGCTATCTACAATTACTTTCGTCGTTTTATCTTGAAGGTAGGAACCCGTGATATGAATCTGGAGTCCGTCTGGCTTTGTTTCTAACTCCATTTTGTTTCCCACAGAATTTTGGACGATGTCCTTCTTTAATCGGCCAATCAGTTGTTCAAGATCGACATTTTGTTCCAGAAGGTTGAGTTGAACCCCCAATCGAAGCGGGCTGAGGACGATTTCAAGCCATTCAGATTCTGGTACACTTTCAGGCGCGATGACCCCATGATTCTGGCTGTTCATCATGAGAACTCCTCGAGGTGTATTCATAAATTCTCGGTCAATCAATTGAAATGGACTCTGACGGAAAGACCGCCACTTCGAGCGATCCACAAGGAGTACCTCATTGTAAGACTTCGATTGTCGGTCAATTTTGCTCGCTTCGTCTGATCCATCCAGCTTAAGGGCCAGATACAACTTGAACCTGCCAGGTTTTGTTGCGAAGGTGCCGGCATTTTCAAAAAGTTTATCGTTTGGAATAAGAGTTCCGGCAAAGCCAATTGACACAAATAGACAAGCTGAAGCTATTGAAAGAATAAACCGACTGAAGGACACACTATTTAAATCGCCGTTGTTCAAATGCGTTATCTTTAGGATACCATAGCCATGGAGGGCTTCAAGAGTAGATCTTTAAGGTCTAATTTAACTTGATCCAATCCGCCATAGTACTTTGCAGAAATAAGCAGGGAGTTTTTGTATTTTTCCCTAAAATGCTCCCAATCAGCAGCCCATGTTGCCGTTTGAATATCATCGCTGCCACCTTCAAGCTTGTCTGACTTATTCACGACGATCAGGCGAGGTCTATCGAGAAGCGTCGCATCAAATTCTTTCAGTTCATTAAGAAGAATCTGAAATTGCTTTTCGAGATACTGCCCATTTTCAAGGGAAAGAACGAAAAGTAGAGCCCCGGATCTTGAAATATGTTTGAGAAACTGAATCCCTAAACCAGTGCCGATATGTGCGTTTTCCAGAATTCCAGGAATATCCGCCAACGTGATTCGACCTTCCTCAAATTCTAAAACGCCGAGCTGAGGTGCCAATGTCGTGAATGGATAATCTCCAATTTTTGGCTTCGCCAAGGTGAGTGCAGCCAATAAGCTGCTCTTTCCCGCATTTGGAAAGCCTACGAGCCCAATATCGCTCATCAGCTTAAGTTCAAGATGGAGAATCTTCTCTTCGCCGGGTTCTCCCTCAGTTGATTTAAGGGGAGATCGATTGGTGGAACTTTTGAAATGGATATTGCCGAGTCCGCCTTTTCCTCCTCGTGCGATGAGGGCTATTTGGCCATCTTGAGTAAAATCAAATTCAATTTCGCCTGATTCAGATTTAATTTGAGTGCCAATTGGAACCTTGAGAGTCGTGTCTTCACCGGCTCTTCCATAACAACCGCTCCCCATACCTGACTGGCCGTTAGGAGCGCGGTATTCTGGTTGGTATCTGAAGTCGAGAAGCGTTTGAACGTCTTTAGAAGCTTGGAAAAAAATGGAACCCCCACGACCACCGTCGCCGCCATCTGGACCACCCTTGGGGATATACTTCTCACGACGAAAACTCATGCAGCCGTTTCCGCCTCGTCCTGCTTTTACCGTAATATTTACTTCGTCGATGAATCTCATAGTTATTCCAGAATCCAATGAACCCAGAAACGAGAATTAAGACGAAATGCCTGAGGTCAAAAACGACTTAAGCTTGAATCGGGTATACGCTTACTTTTTTTCGCGACTTACCGTCTCGCTCAAAAGTGACAACGCCGTCAATCAGAGAATAGATCGAAAAATCTCGAGCTAATCGAACATTTCGCCCGGGATGAAATTTCGTACCTACTTGGCGTATAATGATACTTCCAGCTGTCAGGAACTCCCCGCCAAATTTCTTTACACCACGGTACTGTGGATTCGAATCGCGACCGTTACTGCTACTACCACCGGCTTTTTTATGTGCCATAGTTCTCTGTCTCCCTCTTAGGCCGCTTTAATTGCCTGAATTTCGATGACCGTAAATGCGCGTCGGTGACCGACTTTTCGCATATAGCCTTTTCGGCGTTTCTTCTTAAAAGCGATAACTTTTTTGTCTTTACCTTGTTCCGTAATCGTTCCAACAACGGTAGCCCCACTGAGATAAGGCTTTCCAATTTTGACCTCGTCTTTTTCGCCAATGAGCAAGACTTGATCAAAGGTAACCTTTGTGTCGGATTTCGCATCGTCTCCTTTGTCGGATATGCGATCGACCTTGATTTTATCCCCAACGGATACTTTGTATTGACGTCCTAAAGCTTCAAAAATAGCAAACATAACAAAACCTCTAGAAAAGAGAGCTATCAAAAGCTTTTCTACGAATCAAAGGTTTTCAATGCGTAATTAATGGTGCTTGGGCTGGCCAATCAAATTGGTTGTTAAGTGAGCCTCAATCTTGGTTAAATGAGACTATGAGGGTGAGCGAATGTCGAGGCCAATATTGAGGTCGCTAAGGCGCAACCAGAGGCATTTTGGGCGATGGGGAAGCGTTTTAGGCCTTTCTTGCGGCTTGCTTGCCTGCGGTGACGCTAAGACGCTGTCTCTTTCGTTCAGCGATAGTGTTTCGTCGGCACCCGGGTTCATCGTATCTGTGAGGTCTGATGATAGTTCAAATTTCACCCAAAATCAGGCTATTGGTGAAAATCCGTCGACCGGTCAGCTGCTTTATTACTACGGAGCCAATACGAAAAATCTCAAGAACTGCGCCGTAGCCACTTCTCTCGTTGAGTTGAATTCGGCGTATCATATTGGAACTCCGGCGCTTTCGGATTGCACGAACTATGTGACTGCCTTAAACGCAGATGGTTTATTTCCGCCTGCTTCTGCCGCGGATTTGGTGGCTGGACCCAATTTGGATCTCGTCTCGCCCGGCTATACCTATGCACTCTTTTTTTATAACCCAACAAATTCCACGAGCAGCCTTGGAATCAATGTGGCGGCAGGGCAAGCGATCACCACGAATAATCGTTGTGTAAAAATATGGGCAGCAAGGGTGATGGATAAGAAATTGATTCAGAGTGGTCAGTTAGAGTCGACAGTGTCGATCGACCTCTCATCTCTTACTTGTTTTGGATTTTAAGGAGTGCGCATCGTGAAAAGACAAAGATTTTACAGTTCTGTGTTTTTGGGGATCTTTGTGATGCTCGTTTGTAGTTCGTGTGCGGATGAGACCGTGGATGTCGCGTTCAATCTCACTTTTGAGAGCGAGGCTGTTCGGACGCTTGCATTAACGGGAACCACGGCTCGGATCTGGTATCGATATAGTCGGTTGGGTGATTCGATTCGATTCCAGCCCAATCAGGCGCTTCCATCCCAGGAATCAGTGACTCCCGGTGCCGATGGGGCCGCTCAAACTCGATCAGAATTTTCGACGGCATCGAAAGCTGGATTTTCTGTTTCTTCTGGATCCAGTATTTTCTTAAAAAATCTCCTCTTGAATCAGGCGGAGACTGAAGTCGGAGTAGAGTTTTTGAAAACTCTCAGTGATGGTGGAATTTATGTCGTCGCGTATGGGGTTTATCGTCCAAGCACGGCTGCTCTTTCTAAGGAACAACTCTCAGCCGATGCCACCGCAGGAATGATTATTTACGCAGGCCGCTCCTGCGGACGTTGCAATGAACAAGAGGCGATCGCACCAAATGCTGCCGAAAGTTTTTTCAAAGAGCGATGCGGATCGGGCGTGAATCCGCTGAGAACATGCGCGACTTACGAGTAAAAACAATCAGCCACTGATCAGTGATTTTTGTTATCGCCGGCGGCTAAATCTTGGGTCGAATTCTCGTCGTTTGCTTCATCGGATGCATCTGTATCAATTTCTTCGGCTGGTCTCATCACAGGCGTCTCAAGGTCCGGATCATCTGAAATCTCTTCATCAGAAGAATTTTCCACGCTCACCGTGACGGCGCTCCCAATGGCAGCCTGTCGTTTTTGCTCTTCTCGGCGGGCTTCTTCGGCTGCGGCCTGTTCTTCGGCTCGTCGTTTCTTTGCTTCTTTGGCAGCTTTTATAGCGTCAAGGTCTGCTCGATAAGCGGCTTCGTCGTCTTCGTCATCTTCTTCTGTTTCTACTGGACGGCGTTTTGCAGATGCCATAGGCGCTGCTGGTTTTGCATGACCATGTGGATGTTGCCCAATTGCAATTTGTTCAAAATGAAACTGCGGATCTGCAGCGAGTTTGATGCCCTTCTGGAATTGCTTTTCGAGCTCGACAATCGAAGAAAATTCTAATTCCTTCAATACAGCAAAAACTTCCGGATGTGTTGTAACAAAGAGATGGTCGGATTCTGCATTTGGCAATTCACGTCGGATATCTCGCAAGACTTGGTGAGCCAGCGAGACTCGATTTTTAACGAAGCCTTTGCCTTCACAGGTTGGACATGAGTCTGTGAGATATCTGTGGACCGATTCACGGCTACGTTTGCGAGTCATTTCGACCAAGCCAAGACTTGAGATCTTCAGAATCGTCGTTCGAGATTTATCATCCTTCAAAAGCTCTTCCAGGAATCGGTAAACCTGTTCTTTGGAAGAATCTCTCTCCATATCAATAAAATCGATGATAATGATGCCCCCAATATTGCGAAGTCGAAGCTGTTTGACGATTTCTTCAGCCGCTTCCATATTGGTCTTCAGAATTGTTTCTTCGAGAGTCTTCTTTCCTACGAATCGACCTGTGTTCACGTCGATCGAAGTTAAAGCTTCGGTTGTTTCGATGATCAGATATCCGCCGCTTTTCAGCCAGACTCTCTTGCTGAGGGCCTTGTGAATTTCTTGTTCGACATGATATCGATCGAAAAGAGGCACTGGATCTTCATGAAGATCAATCTTTTCTCGAAGCTCTGGATTGAAGTTTCTGACGAAGCGGAGAACTCGGCGATGTTCATATCCTGAATCGATGATGACTCTTTCAACGTCATCGTCCAAGAAATCTCGAATGACCCGAGTCGTCAGGTCCAAATCGTAGTGAAGCAGTTTAGGTGCTGAATTGGTTTGAAAATTGCGTTCGATTTTCTTCCAGAGGTTGAGCAGATAGTCGACATCCGATTTAATCTGCCGCTCGGTATTGCCCGATGATGCAGCTGTTCGAACAATGAATCCGCCTTCTTTGGAGCGGTGCTGATCGATGATTTTTTTTAATTTTCGTCGAAGGTCGTAGCTTTCGATTTTTCGCGATACCCCGTTGTGTTTGAGGGTGGGCATGAATACAACCGTTCGGCCGGGAAGAGAAACATGGCAGGTGAGGCGCGCGCCTTTCGTGCCGATGGGGCCTTTTGCAACCTGAACCAAAATCTCTTGCCCTTCACGTACAAGCTGGGCAATCGGAGGAACTTCTTCCCAACCACGTTTTCGACGCTTGTGTTCGGCACGGTCAAAGTTTTCGCCATCATCCATGTCGAGATCATCGGCGTTGTGCTTCGACTTATAGAAATCTCCGGCATAGAGAAATGCCGCTCGTTCGTGGCCAATATCCACAAATGCCGCCTGCATCCCTGGAAGGACGCGAACAACCTTTCCCTTATAAACATTTCCCACTATCCCTTTGTCCGAATTACGCTCGAAGAAGAGTTCGGCAATTCGCTTGTCTTCGAGCACAGCAATTCGGGTTTCTTGCGGGGTTGCGTTAATTAGAATTTCTTTGAGCATTTAAAACCTCCATTAAGAGGTTCAGAAAAGCTAGCCATGAATGGCATTCAAGGGGGGGCCTTCAAAAAGGTCATTAAATAATGTCCAAAGAGAAAACATGACAGTCCCACAAGAAACTTCTGCTGAACCCATTTGATCTGACCACTGCAGATCATCAAGATGCGCCAGATCCGTGAGAGGGTCCTTGAAGGCTAGCCAACGGCTATTCAGCTGTATCCATCGACCTTCATTTGTTCCACTATCAAACATAATCTGCCTGCACCTAAAATAATAATATTCCTTGGCTAAGGTAACCTATGGACCTGCGGGGGTCAAATGGTCTTACAGGCGTTGTCGCCTTATTGGGGTAGCGCAGGGGCTCCGGCGGATGGGCCGGCTTTTAGTGAGATGATTTCAGCTGTTTTATTTGCCAGTTCCTGTTCCACTTGCTCGAGGCTTGATTTGAGGTTCGACAATGATCGTTGATCCTGTGCCAGTTGCGTTTCAAGCCCGGCTTTTTCTGCGAGCAGTTTTTCGAAATCTTCGTCGCTGGGAGGCATTTGAACCTGCCTGACGTATCGAGCTAAAAGAATCAGGGAATTCGACAATGCGATCGAGACGACCACGAAGGCTCCGAATAAGGTCGTATAAGTCAGCATTCTGATATTTTAACAGAATTTTAGTGATCTCTGAGGTCGTCAGACATCTCAAGGATTTTGGGGACTTACCTTTTTCAGCATTCCGCATGCAGCAAAAATATCGTTACCGCGATTCTTGCGAGTGAATACAGGTTTATCAGCTTTCAGCATGGCAGCATGAAACTGAGCCACTCGATCATCTGACGGGCGTTTAAACTCTGTGAATGCACTTTCGTTGTAGGGGATCAAGTTGATCTTGCAGGGGACATGAGCCGTGAGCTGTATCAATCGCTTTGCATCTTCGAGTGAATCACTCACGCCCTGCATAAGAATATATTCAAAAGTGACTCGTTTGTTTGTTCGGTGAGCATACTCACGACAAGCCGTCATCAATTCTTCGATATTCCAGCGGTTGTTGATGGGCATGAGGCGAGAACGAATTTCATCGGTGGTCGCATTCAAAGACACTGCCAAGCGAAAGGGATCCTCTTTCTTAAGCGCGTTGATTTTGTCTACGTGTCCAACAGTAGAAACCGTAATTCGTTTTGCACTCTTGTCGAAGCCTTTTTGGTGAGTGAGAATTCGCGTTGCTTTTTTTACAGTTTCGAAATTGTCGAATGGTTCACCCATTCCCATGAAAACGATATTCGTGATTTTTCGGAGATCTGGGTCTTGTTCAACGGTCCAAATCTGACGGACAATATCACCGGCACTCAGGTGAGCTTTGAACCCGAGCTGCGCAGTTAAACAGAACTTGCAGGCCATTTTGCATCCGACCTGTGAACTCACGCAGAGAGTAACGCGTTCTTCTTCTGGAATATAAACGCACTCTATCTCTTCAGTTCCTTTCGATGTTTTAACTTGAAGCAGAAATTTGACGGTGCCATCCCGAGAAACTAATTTTTTCGAAATAGGAAGAGGAGTAATTGATACCCTAGTTTTGAGAAAGTCACGAGTTGCTGCAGGCAGGCTCGTCATTTTCTCGATATCGCTGACGCCATGTTTATAGACGAAAGAAACAAAAGAGTTGCCGTGATATTTTCTGCCAGCGAGTTCGCCTAGTTTGGCCTCTGCTTCATCAATTTCTAGATCAAAAAAATCAAGTGGAGCGACTTCCTGGATCTCGGAGAAGATTTCGCTATGGGAAGTCGCTCTCATAAAATATTTAGACGAGTTCTGACGAGTTGAAAAAATATCGTGTCTCGAATTTTGCTGTCTCAGGGGCGTCGCTTCCATGGACCGTATTCGCTTCGATACTCTCAGCGAAGTCAGCACGGATCGTTCCTT
>CAZVFP010000019.1:10293-24687 GCA_964626465.1 uncultured Bacteriovoracaceae bacterium
CCCATGATTTCTCGATTTTTCTTGATGGCGTTTTCGCCTTCAAGAACAGAAATCACCACAGGGCCGCTCATCATATATTCAACGAGCGACGGAAAGAACGGGCGTTCTTTGTGCACTTCATAGAAGCCCTCTGCCTGCGCGCGCGTCAGCACAAGTCGCTTCATTGCCAAAATACGAAGCCCGTTAGACTCAAATCGTTTAAAAATTTCTCCGACGAGATTACGTTTAACGCCGTCGGGTTTGATAATGCTAAGTGTTCGTTCTGTTGCCATAGTGGATCGTCAATATCATGTTTTTTTATGGGGGGCTATACGAGGTTTCTGGAAATAATTTGCTAAGATTATGTCAGAGTTTTAACGTTAAGAGATGTTATTTCGAATACTTAGTCTAGCGATCATATTGGGCGGATTTGCTGAAAAAATGACGATTCTCGGGCAAGAGGCGGGTGAACAACTGCCGGTTGAAGGCGATCAATCGGGCCTTCAAATTTCAGCTCCCGACAGGCAGCTCAATGCGCAGTCCGATGGGCCAGCTTCTGAGCCCAAGGCTCCGCCTTACAAGAGCCTGCATGGCTTCGATGTGGCGATGGGTGGAATTTTTCCTCTGACCTCTTTCGAAAAATCTTACTCCCCAAATTTTGATTTGAGTCTGGGATATGTTTGGGACCTGCGCGAATATCTGCTCGAATTTCGCGGCGATTTCACTCAAGAGTTTGGAAGAGCGAATTACTCGGGATTCATGCTCGGCCTTGGCGGAAGTTATCTCATTCGATCCGAAGAGAAACTGGCGATATTTGCGGGCTCACAGTTGGGTTTTGCAAATTTTACAACTCTGAAGACAGCTTATGAAGATGGGGCAACTGGATTTTATACTGCGGGTGAAATTGGTATTCTGCTGTGGCGACACGCAGATGTGAATTTCGTAGCTCGCAGTCGACTTGGTCTGCTCTGGGGCCCGCTTAACAATACAGTTCCACTTTGGATGGCTCTTCTCGTCGGCATTCGGTTTTAAGCGTGCAGAAAAAAGACGCTCAATTATCCGAGGGCTTCTTTCATGGCTTTGCCGAGATCAGAGGGATTTTCGACAACGCGCACGCCAGCCTTTCGTAGCTCTGCCATCTTCACTTGTGCAGTTCCTTTGCCACCTGAAATAATCGCTCCAGCGTGACCCATCCGGCGACCGGCAGGTGCCGTTGCACCTGCGATGAAACTGACGACTGGTTTTTTAAGATTTGATCGAATCCACTCGGCGGCCTGTTCCTCCTCAGAACCTCCGATTTCACCAATCATGATGATTCCCTTTGTCTCGGTATCATCTTTGAAACGTTTCAGAATTTGAATGAAGTCGGCGCCGTGAATTGGATCTCCACCGATGCCCACGCAGGTTGTTGCGCCTAGACCAATTCGAGAAACTTGATCAACTGCTTCGTAAGTCAGGGTTCCTGAGCGAGACAATACTCCCACCGAGCCGCGTTTTCCGATTGAGCCGGGCTGAATTCCAATTCGACATTCTCCAATCGTCGTGACTCCCGGACAATTTGGGCCGATCAGAAGTGTCTTGTCTCCACGCCTTTTCAGCTCGGCTTTGACAGCAATCATATCATTCACTGGAATGCCCTCGGTAATCGTAACAATCAGCGGCAAACCAACCCAGGCGGCCTCAAGAATTGCCTCTGCAGCGAAGGGTGGTGGAACGAAAATCACTGTGGCCGTTGCTCCAGTTTTCTCAACTGCTTCTCTCACAGAGTTAAATACCGGAACTTTATATGAGCCTTCTTCCATATAGGTGCCACCCTTACCAGGAGTGACGCCACCCACCACTTGAGTTCCGTAATCGATGGATTGTTTCGCATGAAACCATCCGGACTTTCCAGTGATGCCTTGAACGATGAGTTTTGTTTTTTTATCGATAAGAATAGACATAAATATCCTTTATTTAGCGGCTTTCACAACTTTGTCTGCGGCTTCGCCAATTGTTTCGGCGGTTTGAATTGCAAGTCCAGATTGAGCAAGGAGCTCTCGGCCTTCGGCAGCGCGAGTTCCCTGTAATCTCACAACAAGAGGTAATGAAAGCTTCGTGGTCTTCGCAGCTTCGAGAATTCCACTCGCAATGATATCGCATTTCATGATGCCGCCAAAAATATTCACAAGGATTGCTTTTACTTTTGTGTCTTTCAGGATGATTTTAAACGCTTCGGTGACTGCTTCTTTTGTTGCCCCTCCGCCGACATCCAAAAAATTCGCGGGCTCTCCGCCAGCGAGTTTAATCACATCCATTGTTGCCATGGCCAGACCAGCGCCGTTGACCATGCATCCAATTTGACCGTCGAGCGAAATATAATTAAGCCCAAACTGAGCCGCCTCCATTTCGAGGGCGTCTTCTTCGTGTAGATCACGGAGTTTTGCAAAATCCGGATGGCGATAAAGAGCATTGTCGTCGATCGTCATTTTTGCATCAAGAGCAACAAGATGGTTGTCAGATGTTAAGACGAGCGGATTGATCTCGACCAATGATGCATCTGATTCGAGATAAGCGCGAATCAAGTTCTGGCAGAATTTTGTTAATTCGCCGTGTACTGACTCAGGGAGCTTGAGGGCGTAGCCCAGGTCCCGACCCAGATAGCCCCGAAATCCTACGAGAGGATCGATCGTGTATTGAAAGATTTTGTGAGGCTCTTTTTCAGCAAGAACCTCGATTTCCATGCCGCCCTCCGACGATGCAATTAAGACCAGCTGCGATGTTTCTCGATCAAGAAGTGCTGCCAGATAGAGCTCTCGAGCGATCGCAGTTCCTGCCTCGAGGTAGAGAGTTCGAACTTTTTGTCCCTTTGGACCTGTTTGGTGGGTGACCAGGTTCATGCCCAGAATTTGTTGAGCATATTTTTTTGTTTCTTCTAAATTTTTTGCAATTTTAACGCCGCCGCCTTTGCCGCGGCCCCCCGCATGAATCTGTGCTTTGACTGCGACGACCGATGAACCCAACGATTGATAGATCTTATCGACTTCTGAGAGATCAGTGAGTGGATAACCCTTTGATACAGGAATACCAAAATTCTTAAGAAGCGCTTTGGCTTGAAATTCATGAATTTTCATTCCTTAAACTTTAACTAAGCTTAAAGAAGGGAGCTAGGGTTGTTTTAAATGTTTCTGAAAAAAAGCAATCAGATGTCCCACCTCAAGAATTTTATTGGCTGTCTTTGCCGATCCATGTCCCTCATCTGCGAAAATAATTAATGGTGAGTTTATGTCTTTCGCCGCGAGGGCATCGTGCATTTGTACAGCTTCAGAAACTGGCACTCGCGGATCACTTGCACCTTGTATGATCATCAGTGGGGCGGAGAGGTTATCAAGATAAGTCATGGGAGATAGTTTTCTCAGAATCTCCAGATCGCTACGGAGATATCCATATTCTGGCTCTCTCAGATAGCGGCGGGCATCGTCAGTATTTTGCAGAAACGTGACTAAATTCGACATGCCGACAATTGAAACCCCCGCATCGTATGACCCTGCAAACATGGTCATGCCGATTAATGTTGCGTAACCTCCATAGGAGCCCCCAAAAATGCCGATTTTCGGTGCCTGGCCTTTGTGCGTCCAGTGGTTTCGAATAAATGTTGAGGCTGCGCGGATATCGCTAATCACATCAAGTCGGCGTCCGCGGTTATCGGCATCAAGCCATTTTCGGCCATATCCTTCACTGTCTCGCACATTTGGTTGAGCGACGATGAAGCCCGCATCCACAATGGCCTGAATCATAACGGAGAAGCCAGGCACGCTTTGACCCTCGGGCCCGCCGTGAAAATGAACTAGAACGGGATAATTTTTCTCTCTGTAGTCTGCCGGTCGTCGAACGAACATTGGAATGGGTGTGCCATCTTCCGCCGGATAATATTCCAGAGTATCAGGAGTCGTTTGGGTCATGGACACTCCATCCAAGTGTGGCTGATACCAAAGTGTTTTTTTGCCAGTCTGCCAATCGTAGAGATATCGGAGTCCAGGTTTATCAAAAGTTACAACTCCGAAAGTCTGAAAACGGCCGTTGCCGCTGATGTCACCCGCGATCGTTTGGTCGGCTTTTTCAAATGTCGGAAGACCGATTTGAGAGAGAGTTTTTCCATCGTATCCAAGAATGCGCGAATAACCTTGATCATTCACCGAGACAAATAGTTTCGTTCGATCGGCACTATAGCTAGCCCCCTCAATTTGGAGCGCTTGGTCTGGACTAATCAAATTGAAATTCGATTCATTTTTTGAGTCCCGTCCGTTCCAAAGATAAAGCCTGGTAAAGTCAGCGAACTTGGACGTTCGGACGAGATAGCTGCCGGGTTTATTCGCAAAGAGCAGTGAATAATCCTGCTCTTCTCCTTGCCCCAAAAGTGGAACGAGATCGTGTGTTGAAAGATCATACAAGAAGTTGTCGCTAACAGTATTTGTCCGATGGGATGCAATAATCATGCGCCCAGAATCTTCGAGGAAATCAGAAATTCCCCAATAGTTTTTCATCGTGAAAAACGTCTCTGTCTTTCCTGTTGCGATTTCGTAACGATAGAGTGTGAAGAGGGTTTTGTCTGTATGATTGTTGGCCTGAAAGTAGATATATCGTGAATCTTGGGAAATATGAAGGACCGCCGAAATGGTTCTTGGTTCATGAAAGACTTTTGTTTTTGTATTTGTGCGTCGATCTATCAGATAGATGCCAGGCTTCTCTGTGCCATCTTCATCAATCATCGTGACGGTATATTTTTCGTCGGGGGTTAATCCAACAAGGGTGACCGGTTGTGATTCATTTGTGATTTGAACGCTCGTTGACGAGCCTGGATTTAAAGTGAATTCGTAAATTTGCGCCACTTGTCCTAAGGCCCAAGAGCAGGTAATCTGTGTTCCATCGTTAGACGGAATTCCCACGCCAGGCGATCGAAGCTTGAAGAGTGTTGCAAGCTTGTCGGCTAGGGCGGGATCGATCGGTTCGGGCTTAAATTTCTCAAGGACCTCTGGCGAAATCGAACCCTTGCCGTGATTGTCAGCATATGCAGCAGGCATCTTTATTATGATGAGCGAGCCACTAAAAAAAGCAACAGCGCAGAAAAATACTAAACCCTTCATTCGTAACTCCTTCTTGAACCTGCACAACCATCAAACAAAGATGTCTCGCCGTCAAGAAAGAACGGGGCTGGGGCTCTAAACTAATGGAGGCGTTCTTTTTTTTCGTTTAACACCTGAACCATTACTTCTGATAGCACTGGAAATTTTTTGCTAAAAAAATCGTAGATGGTGTTGGCATATTCGCGAATTTCAAATTGCGCATCTTCTTCGTCGTTCAGCGGTTTTCCGCAGCGAAGGCTCATGAAATTCATCAACGATCTAAAATTCACCGTCCAATACATGTCGGTATACGCAGCCATCGGCATGACATTTCGAAGTAGCTCGCGAGCCCGACCTCGATAGGGATTTCTTCCGCCCATCGAGCCGAGAGCGGGAATGTCGCCGGCTTTTTCAGCTGCTTCAATTCTTTTCGAAATTTTTTCATACATATCCGCGTAGAACTGATAATTCTTTTCGATGAGATCGCAATAGGCTGCGACTTCTTCTTCATTCATCACCTGAAATCCATCGACAGATCGGGCCTGTGGGCCTGGCACATAGAATGAATGAATGCCAGTTCGGTATCTCATACTGTATTCGTTGAATGATGAAATGCGGTGACGCAGCCACTGCTTCATCACAAATTGAGGACAGATAACGCGAAAGTTAAAATAAATTCGTTCAAAGGGCGTGCCGTGATTTGCTTTGAGTAGGTGATACAAAAGATTTCGGTCGGCGGCTGTAAGCGGATCTCCAGGTTTGACTCTTTTGTTAGATGCAGAAATCCGAGCCGTATTCAGAATGGTGCCTTCCCAGCCCCAACAATCTTCGAGCTCAACAAATCCCATTCCACCCAGGTCGGATTCGATGCGTTTCGAAAAATCTGGATTGATCTTCAGACGAGCTTCAATTTCGGCCAGCAGTTCTTCTGATGACTTGCTTCTGATTGTGGCAAGCCGTTCGAGCGGATTTTTAAAATTTTCAATTTCTGTTTGTTGAGTTGTCATGTTCATTTTATCCAAATTGTTTTTTCATCCACCGATTTTCGAGGCTTTGCTTCCGGTATCTGGCCATATCCTAACCAAATCGCTCCGCAAAACTTCTCAGAATCTGGGATTTGAAGAAAGGCAAAAGTCGCCGGATCTGCAAAAATTTTACTTGTGCTCCAATAGGACTGGATATTTTTCGAAGTGGCGCCGAGTAGAATATTTTGGATCGCGCAACAAGTCGCCGCGTAGTTTTCCAGGTCGATGGACGAGCTTTCATTCTTTTTTGATGTGACATGGATGATCGCTGAGACGCTGGCAATTTTTTGCAAGACTTTGGCCGTGAGCGCCAATTGATCTTGTGGCAGATTTTTTTCAAGGAAGGCCTTCCATTTTGAGAGGCCAGTCGTCGTGAGGACGCGAAATGTCCAGGGTTCGGTGAGATGGTGGTTAGGCGCCCAAATTGCGAGCTCGAGCAAATCGCGCAGCGCGGTGTCGGAGATTTTTGCTCCATTAAATTCTTTGACTGTACGTCGGTTAAGGATCGTTTGTTTGAGTGATTCGTACGTTGATGTGAGTTGTTCTGCTGTATTCACAAATCTGAGTTTTACTTGAGTCTAAAGACCGGAGTCTTCTAATTTCTCGCTGGTTTTCGCGGTACCGGGAGTACCTGGTACCTATTTGGATTATGTAAACCTGTTGGGTGATAATTCTCTACTTTTGGAAGAGGGGGCGGTATTCTAGAGGAACTTATGAAGTTGGATGGTATCCACAAGATCTGGTCAGTCGCTTTGGTCGGCGCTGTCATAGGTGGATGCGGTGATTCTCAACACATGTCTGAACATCGAACTGTGACGGAATCGGAGCCTATGCCCTTGAGCGATATTTCCACCAACCGCACCATCAGTGGTGACTGGAAGTTGCATGCTGTCGATGAGCGTCAGATTGGACCCGACGAAATGGTGACATTGACGGTAGGAAAATCGGAATGCGATGGCGCCGTGCATGCGCAGATCGATCGCGATAGCGTCATGAATTTATTGGATGAGCCGCCGGGCTGCTTCGTTGAATGCTTACGACCAGCAGCAAAGCATCATGCCATGGTTCGATCAGCCCTGCGCGCTGGAGCTCCCTTTGAGATAAAAAAGTCGGATAGTCTTGAGCAGGAACTCATTATCCGACGAAAAAGTAATCGCTTGATATTTAGGCGGTAGTTTTTTTGCAACCAAATTTAACGTCGCGCCAATTACTTCGATTGATCTGATTTAATTTCGGCATTTCGGATGATGCTCAGGCTTCCATCGGCTTCGAGCACTGCTGAATGAACTTCCGATATGTGATCGACACCTTGTTTTCTCAATAAAATTTTTAGTTCAGAGTGAGAGAGTCTCTCTTTCAGGAGATTTTTTTTGATGAGTTGCCCTTTGTGGCAAAGGATTCGAGGGGTTCCTTCGAAAATGGCGAAAAATCTATTGCTGCGGTAGTTGAGCCGTGACACGCACCAGCTCAGGAGCACGAGAACGGATGCCAGAATGAGTCCGCCGAGGAGGGAGTTGTCTCTTGCATTCATCGCATTTTGCACAGCATTGCTGATCAAGAGAACAGCGACGAACTCTGTTGGACTCATTTGTCCAATTTGTCATTTTCCCGCAAGGAGAAGTAAAAGTAAAACGGCGATATAGATCACGCTGCCTCGTATGATTAAATTCCAAGGGCTGACCGATAGACTGATAAAATTTTCAAACATTCAATGAAGAGAATACAAAGAAGAGAATTTTATGTCATTGCGTAGTTTTTTTTTCTGTCTTAACATTTAAGACTTGGAAGATAAAACTGCGACGTTAGCCAGGTCTTTGCAAATTATATTTTTTTCAGCGGCGATACTCTATCTGGAGCTGGCGTTCATTCGATATTCCGCGTCCGAGGTTCTCTATCTTGGATACTTTAGCAATTTCGTTCTCCTTTCAGTCTTTGTTGGATTGGGTCTTGGTTTTCTTTCGGCGCGAGGCGAAAAAGAGAGCGAACACGGCTTTCGATATTTTCCGATTTTGTTCCTGTTTTTTTTCGCCCTTATTCTTGTTGCTCACTTTGATGTCGATTTTTTGAAAGGGCGAGATGGGCTCTTTTTCTTTGGAAATATTCGTGGCTCAAGCGGACTTCCTGGCTGGATTTTGTTATTTATTCTGTTTGCGGTCGTCGCCAGTCTCTTTTTAATTTTGGCACGAGAGGTTGCAAATCTATTTAGATTTTTTAAACCGCTGCAGGCCTATACATTGGATATCTCAGGGAGTTTGCTCGGCATCTCTCTTTTTTCGGTTCAGAGTCTCGTGGGGGCTGAACCCATCACTTGGGTATTGACGGCAGGTTTTTTGTTGTCAATGGCTGTGCTGGCGGCACCAGGCGGTTTGCAGTTTTCAAAGAGACGGCTCTGCGAAATTATCGGTGCGGTAGTGTCTGTCATTTTGTTGCTCTTAGCCGCGCAGTCGAAAGCTTTCGTCATGTGGTCGCCATATCAAAAACTGCTGATCCAACTCAGATCATCGGATCCTCAGAATAAGATTTATGAAATCTACGCCAACGGCGTGCTTCACCAGTTCATCAGTCGGCCAGAGATCGCCAAAGAGGGCTGGTATGGTGTGCCTTACGCAACTCAAATGGCGGGCGGCGGAAAGGTCGATGATGTGCTTATTATCGGGGCGGGGTCGGGAACAGATTTGTCAGTCGGACTCAGCATGCCGACGAAATCCATCGATGCAGTCGATATCGACAACGGGATTGTTGAATTGGGCCGTCGTTTTAATGATTCAAAACCCTACAGTGATCCTCGTGTTACAACGCATATCGGTGATGGGCGTGCATTTTTGAGGCAGACACAAAAAAAATATGATCTCATCATATTTGCGCTTCCAGATTCGCTGATGCGTATTTCATCGTTGAGCAATGTTCGACTTGAGTCTTATCTGTTTACGATCGAATCATTTCAAGATGTGAAGCGACTTTTGAAACCCGATGGTAGTTTTTTTCTTTATAATCAATTTCGCTGGGATTGGTTGAAGAATAAGATTTCTGAAATGTTGGAAACTGTTTTTGGCAAAGCTCCCGGGCGACTCGAAGTCGATCGAACGACAGTTTTGGGAGTAGGGGGCCATATTCCGCCGTCACCTTATTCGAAGGAAGGTTATAGACAGCTAGCAACGGATGACTGGCCCAATGTTTATATGCAAGAACCTCAGGTGAGCTGGTTCTATTTGTGCATGATCGCGATGTTTCTTGTTGCATCAATACTTGGAATTTATTTTCTGGCGCCTCGCGGAACATTGCTTAAGCCTGACTTTCCATTTTTCTTTATGGGGGCAGCATTTTTGCTGCTTGAAGCTAAAAGCATTTCGCTTTTTTCACTTCTTTTTGGAACAACGTGGTTTGTTAATTCTTTGGTGTTTAGTGGTATTTTAATTTGTGTTTTGTTTGCTAACTTCTTGATGTCTCGTTATCGCGTTCGCAATCGAAGCTATCTTTTTCTCGGACTCACGGTCGCAGTGCTTGCTGCATACGCTATTCGTCCGGCTGATCTGTTGAATATTTCGAATATTTACTTTCGATATTTATTTTCGATCTTGCTTTATTTTTCTCCGATCTTTTTTGCCAATCTCATTTTTAGTCGTGAGTTTAGGGATCTTAAGCATAGTCAGATGGCATTTGGATGGAATTTACTGGGTGCCGTTATGGGCGGTGGCTTGGAATATTTTGGACTTGTTCTTGGAAATCGAAATTTACTTTGGCTCGTGCTTATTTTTTATGGGCTTAGTTGGATATCTCTTCGAGCCAATAGTAAGGGCGAGGCGCGTTTAAGCTGAGCAGGGCTGCAAATCAAAGCGTTGTGAATTTCTTGAGAAAATATGGATATTGCGTAATGGTGTGTGTCGAGGGCCCATAGTTTAACAGGATAAAACAGTGGATTCCTAATCCGCCAATCTGCGTTCGAGTCGCGGTGGGCCCAAAATTCTGGCGTTTCCTCCTCATAAACACCGTTTAAAAGGAAAATTTCCAAAAGGGTGAACCGTTGTGAACCAGAACCGGTTTGTGAGTGTGTTATGACGTGCGAACTTCAAGCAATTTCGGTGTGCTGTTTAGCATTGAAGTATGCGGAAAAAGTGCCTGATTAATTGCGTCCGATACTTTCCTGTTTTGAGAAAGCATTGGCCGAACGTAGCGTTGAGTTACGTCCGTAGAAGCGTGATCGAGCACTTTCGAAACTGCATAGAAATCACCTGTAAGTTCATTGGCCATTGTTGCGAAAGTTCGTCTTAGAAAATGGGTTCCTGTAACATTAGAAATACCGAGCTGTTTCAATACTGAATTGAAAGTTCTACCAATCGTATTACGATTGAGAGGTTCTCCTTTGATAGTGAAAATCAATCCTTGCGGATTCGAATGTTCGCTTCGCAGTCTTTCAAGCTCATGAACTAAGATATCAGGCATCGACACGAATCGGATCGACTGATTTTTTGGATAAACCTTTATTATCGGTTCCCATGTTCGATCGTCCCATACAATGACTTGCTGAATCTTGGCCCAGTTTTCTTTGAGATCGACTGCTTCCCAGCTTAGGCCGCATGCTTCTCCAACTCTTAGACCTAAACAAAATTGTGTCAGGGCTAATGGAAAGAGAATGCGATTTTCATGCTCCTTAAGAGCATGAAAAAAGCGCATGAGATCTTCGTGGGTAAGTACCCGTACATCATTTTTGACATTCCGAACTTTCGTTGCTGCCTGAAAATGATCTCGTCTTACGGGAATGAAAAAGTGAGGATTCTTTCTACTTTGATAAAAATGAAAAATAGTTCGCAAGATTTTCAATTCTTTATCGAAGTTTTTCCTACCTTTTCGATGGGTATAATCGTTCATCCAAAGTTTTACGAGTGCATCAATGGTTGATGTTTTAATCTGTTCAACTGGAATCTTTTCCAAGAATCGCAGATGACAAAGCTTACGTGCGTAAAGCTTACTCGTTCCAAGTTCGATCTTAAGAAAATGAAATGCTTTCCATTCTTCGAGAAGACCGGCGAAAGACATTCCCTCGTCTTTTTTTATCCGAGGACAAAGGCGTCCTTCAGTGACCTTATCAACTCTTCCAGCGCGATAATCTCTCGATTCTGGAAGACTGAAAAAAACAGCGCTTTCTCTTTTTGGACTCCCATCTATCATGATTCTTCTAGTAGCCAGAAATCGTCCCGTATCAACCCATTCTTCTTGTTGTTTATTAAACTTCAAGACTTTATAGATTCCCGGGTGATTCCTAACTGGTTTTAAATTTCGTTTTTGACTCATCGAGTGCCTCCTTTTTTGAGCCACTCAAGGACATCATCACGATAAAATCGCACCAGTCGGCCTACCTTGACATAAGGTATTTTATCCGAAGAAACTAACTCTCGAATGTGTCGCTCTGAACATTGAAGCGCAGAGTGCACATCCTTTGTGGTCCAAACTACCTTGTCAAAGAACGCTGGGAAATTTTGATTCCCAAGTTCTGACACCATACCATCTTTTGGTGACAGCATCCATGTAGATCCTTTTTATAATTTTATTTTCGGTAAAAGTTTTCGAGCGCGCGAGAAAATGACTATAGCGCGAGAAATGAGTTGGGATGCGGATATGCGAATATTTCTTTAAACGTATTTATTCCGGTCTTGTTAGCGCCCTCGAAAATTTCTCAAGAGATGGAAGGCCTTTCTGCGCCTGCATTATCACTTCATGACGAACAAAGTTGTAGGTTTTGTAGATGCCAAATGAACCGCCGGCAACAAAGACCAAGGCGCAGAATGCGTTTATTAAATAATTCATATCCAACTCCTTCCAGACCTTGTGAACCTTCTATTTCTTTTCGATCACCAAGGTCAGCTTCATTCCAATACGATGGGCAATTTCGCAGAGCTTAGAAAAGCTCACAGCCTTCGGTTGTGAGCTGAGTACCTGATTAATATACGAAGCTGGAAGGCCCATCTCTTTAGCAACCCCATATTGCGAGAGATTGTTATGTCTTAAATAGGAAATAATCTCTCGCCTAATCACATCTTTAATATCATCCGGCTTCTCCAGTGATATTCGTTTCATGCTCATACCAGTGTATAATACATCCATATTGATAACTATCTATGTAGATACCCCATGTCAATTTACTTTCTGATCGCCGTTTTCGGCGCTCGCTTTGGTTTCAGCCACTTGTACGGCTAGTTTAGCCCTATGGGGTCGGTTCCTTTGCGCGGTCCCCTGAAAATGCCCCTGAACGCTTTTGAGAGCCTCCATAATCTCATTTTCGGTCTTTGCGCCCTTAAGCATCTCTGTCAGATACCTCTTCGGATTAAAGTGATTTTCGATAATTCTCTTCGACTCGGAAGAGAAGTGATCTCGGGCATAGTTCTCGATGATCCAAGAGCAGAGTTTCGAATGGCTGATCTGGACGTGAGAGCTTTCTTCTTTGAGTTGGTTCACCATGAAGTTGATTGCCTCAGATGCTTTAGCCGACAAATCGACTCTTCCCTTAAATGCGTCTCTCATCGTCCGTGTCGTCTTTTATATTCGTCAATCCTTGGTCTCGGATCGGATTCCGATGGTTTAAAGAGATTCGGATACATCTCGGACTGAGCTGGAATTCCCTCGACGCCAAAGCGTTCAAGATTCAGAAGAGTCTCTCTTCTAATCTCTGCGTCTCTTTGTTCAAGACCATTGTGAATAAAATATGAACTCGCAAGCCCGATCGCTCCGCCAATTAAGGCACCTTTCCACGCACCACCTCCACGATCGTTGCTTGAAAATCCAACTCCAGCGGCCGTTCCCATCGCAGCACCACTTCCCACTCCAACCAATAAAGACTTACTCATGGTCGAACATCCTGACACTAGAAACCCAATCAAATAACACGCCAAAATACTTCGTAATTTCACTACGTAATTCTCCTAAAATATTGAAAAATCTAAAAATCCCTGACTGAGTCGAAAATTTAAAAATCTTCAACTCCGATTCCGATGTGATTTCGAATACTTAAAAATTTTGAGGATCAAACCGGCTACAAATGCGTTTGGGAGTTATCCGTAGCTGGTTCGGACAATAAAATTCCTTCCGAAATGACATTTACTCGATCACAAATCTGTCGCCTTTCAGATTTCTAAACTCGACTCGACTTCCAGGGTTCAGAACATTTTCGAGCAGTGCGTAGTAGAACTTAGGCTTACGTTCGCCGACGATCTGCCGCTCTATCTTTGAGACCGCCTTCTGAATTTCGTCGGAACCTGAAATAAAAAGTACGCAAATTGTGCGGTCTCGTTCGTAATAGCTCGAAAGCTTTTCTTCGTAACGACTATTGGCCTTCCGTGAAATTTCAAGTTCAAGCGGTGTTACTATTCGAACGTCATCCGAGAAAATATCGAGCACAGCGTCTGATCTAAGATGAACAAAAGGCCGAAGTTCTGGATCATTTGCGCAATCTTTAAGGCATTGCAGTTCATTTTCGGTCCAATATTTCTTCACTGGGCCAAACGCCAAGAGTCGAGTTCTGATCTCATTCAAGTGGAGATCGTGTTCCGCAGCACCGCTTTGGGCTTGGTATCTTCCCAAAAAATCTCCGCTCTCTTCGTGAAGTAAATCAACCGTGTCTGGGTTTAGATAGAAAATCTGAGTGTATTTTCCTTTAAACTCAGTGATTCCCTTGAGGATCAATCCCGCTTTTAGAGGGCGTTGAAGGCGGCTTGAAACAACGGACTTGCCGACATCTTGAAAGAGAGTTCGGTGGATCTGCCCAAAAGTTGCGACCTTTGAGTGAAAGAGATAACGAAGAATTCGGTGTTCTTTCTCAGTCGCTACAAATTTAATCGGCGCTGGCATGGTCCACCTTGAACAGCTTCACTTGCGTCGAATCGGGCGCTGGGCCGGTCACTTCTGATAAGATCGTAAGCATTGGTGCGAAATTCTTTCGTTCTCCCTCGTCAAAATCTTCTTTAATCTTCACGAGCGCTTTCTGAAGATCCTCGTCTGAAAGATAAGGTGCCTGTACTTCGGTGAATCTATTTCCGGAACTCCAAATAGCTCGACCTGGAATATCTGGAAGTTCAAACGCCATTTTATTTCCAAGAACCGTCATCGAACCTTGAAGTGTGTTCATTCTAAAGATCATTCGACCTCCGATATTTTCTTGAATTTTTGTATCGATCGTTTCTTTTAAGACTTTTTGAGTGGCCAAGATCACGTGAATCCCTGTCGCCCTCGCAAGTTTCGTAAGGCGATACGTTTTAATGACATCATCTCTAATCGAATCTGGAATCCATTTCAATGCC
>CAZVFP010000020.1:0-21496 GCA_964626465.1 uncultured Bacteriovoracaceae bacterium
AATGGGTTTTTACTCTGAAGAGCAATCAACCCACGCTGTACAGCCAAGTCAAAAAAGGAAACGAAGAAAAACTGGCCAGGCTTTCAAACGATTGGCTGTGTCGAGGCTCATCGAACTCTGGGAGAAAAAACGAGCGTTGAAAGAAGATATTTCATCAGCAGCCTTCCGTTGAACATCAAAAAGTTTTCCGAAGCCGTGAGAGCCCATTGGCAGGTCGAAAGCACACACTACATTTTGGATGTTTTATTTCAGGAAGATCAGTCGCGAATACGAGAAAAGACGGCCGCCGAAAATTTTGCAGCACTCCGAAAAATGGCACTGAGTCTATTGAAACGAGCTCCAGAGCCTTGGAAAAAAAGTGGAAATCGAAAATTCAGCATGGCCGGCAAAGGCCGACATGCTACCCGTCATCCCGAGGAATATCTCAGCAGAGTCTTTTTAAGCGGAATTTAAATGATTTCGCCCTGTACCGCATTTAAACGGGGTCTGATTTGGCACTAAAATTGCAATAAAATCAATCTATGGTCGAGATCTTGTCACTCGCTTTAGTATTTATTTTTCCAGCTATCTTGTCGGCTCAGGAAACTTCAGAAGGTGGCGCCGCTAAGCATAATCCCAAAGAATATCGGCTGAGTGAATACGATAAAAAATATCATCTAGATTTTTCTAAGCCAGATTTCAATTTTGATCGCCTAATTGCTGATTACAACGACGGGGCTTTCCGAAATTTGGGTGGCTGGCTTGCCAAGTTATATGAAGCCGATCCCATCATGTTTCGTTACCCAGTTTTTAATTTTTTAACGCGCGCACCTCAGCATCCCCCTAGAGTATTTTTCGTGAGTTCAAATGGAAAGTTAACAATCTCAATCAGTCTTGGTCAAAAAACGGATTCCGTGGATGTCATTCACGTTGAGCATAATTTGAACAAAGTTCCCATTATGCGGCCTCACGAGTTTTTCTTTGGCGGCAGAAAACCAGTTCACACGTCAAATCCGATGACATGCCACAATTGTCACGGAACTTCATCTCGTGACGAAAGAATCTTTACGTACCGCTTTGATGGCTACAATTCTTGGCCAAGAATGATTGGATCGATCACTGATCCATCGAATGATCAGCCAGAAGCAGAAAGAAAAGCCTTCGTTAACTTATTGAAGCAGAATGCTAATCACCCAGCACTTCAGTATACTTTTCGGGAGTGGAAATGCGACTCTGCTCGATTTGATGATGATTCTTATGTGGCAGATGTCGCCAAAAAATTACATTTAATATCCAAAAATATTTCGCTCAATCGCGCAACCTTTGCCATGATGATTTGGAATTTTCATCGGATGGCAGGCCTCATTCGTTCTCATGCGGAATACCCCAAATACGAAGCTGCAATTTTAAGAAGTTTAAAATCAACCATCAAATTGGAAGACGAAGAGTTCGTTGAAGAAAAAAATTATAATACCACCACTTTTCCAGCGACCGATCTCGCGGAGCTTTTTGGGCCCGAAGGGTCTTCTGGGTATAAAGAGTTTTTAGCGCGCTACGAAAAACGATTCATGGAAGTCTCGGCGACGGAACATAAACGATCCACTGAGTTTAAAAAATTGGTTGAGCATTTCTCTGGAGCATTGGATGCAACGCCAAGTCTGCACGTGGTGCCGGCGGCTCGTCTGGCGACGGTGCTTTCTTTTATGAACATTGAACTTGGAGACTTGAGCATGTCGACTCAGACTCCTTCCTATGATTTTTCAACGCCTGTAGAGGGGTTGACTCGGGAATTTTTAGAATTTCTCACTTCAGATGAAATCTATTCTCGTCTTAAAACGCCGCTTTCATTGGCCAAGCCAGGTGGAGATGAAATCTTAAAAGCAAATTGTGTTCACTGCCATTCCGATCAATCTGAAAAAAGAGGTCCACTTATTACGGACTGGAAGGGTGTGGATCGAAAAAAGCTACATCTTCTTTTAACGACGGACGAAGTCGACAAATGGATGCCCAAAGGCTATTCGCGGCTTCAAAAAGAGCAGGTCGAAGGAATTATGCGATATGTTGAAAATTTGAGCGGCCCAAAGAGATGTGAGACAAGTAAATGAATCGCGTGCGCTACATCGTCTTCTTACTTTCCGTTCGCTCGTGAAACCTTTGGCCTTGAATAAACTGATTCTCATTTCTTCGTCAGGCCATTGAAAATTTGCCACTGCCGCGAGGTTTTCTTTTTAGTGATAATGCCCTTCAAATCTAAAAATTGAACAATCGAAGTGAGGGTATCGCCCCTCTGAATATTTTGGAATGATCATGGTTTTTGTTAGGCGGGATTTCTAACATTTATTTTTAAACCATTTGATTTCAGCGCTATTTTCTGGGAGAAAACCCTATGAAAATTGGCTTAGGATTTTTTCTTTTATTGAGTATCCATTTAGCTGTTTTTGCAAGCTGTCCCAGTCAATTGAAAATTCTGGCCACAAAATGGGCTGAACCAATTCGCATTCCCTATTCGCAACCTGCCTGGCATATGTCCGGTTGGCCTGATATTCTTACGCGATTTTCTTCAGACTCATCTCTTTTAAAAATTATCGCGGATGCTCGCCAGGATGTGCGTATTGATCTCATGCCTCAAGTGGAGATGGCCCGTGACGAGTATCGAGGGATTCTTACCGTTGGAAATCGTTACTTCTTGATCGCGTTAGCTGCAAATTGTGAGGTACTCGAAGACGATCGATATATAATTGAATTCAAAGAAATCTCATTTATTCACCCGCTTGCGAGAATGATTAATTTTTATGCAGGCCCTGATCGCTGGATGCTTCTCGTGAATGAAAAATATCAACCGCGTGCGCAAGTCGATTTAGAAACTGGCCGAACCGTAGTTGAATGGAATGATCAAGGTCAAGAAATCCAGAAATCGTCATCTGCAAAGATTGAACCTTTAGAACAATATCCCAAATGGTATATGAGCAATTCGGTCGTTCCAAGAAAGTTTCAGACACCCAACCAATCTGATCCATCAGTATCCTCAAGATTTTTAAAAATTCAGTTCAGAGCATTCAATGTTGAATATTCTTCTTATCCTCAGATCTATGTCGATTTATTGCCTTCGTTGACATTTGGCGACGGAGACAAAGTAATTACTCGTCTTAAATTACCCAATGAGCGTGTAGGCCATTTGCTTTGGACATCGAAGAAAATGATTTTATTTTCAATGACTGAAAAAGAATTTAAGCAAAGTCTTGCTGTTGGTGGTCCTGCTTATCCGCTTCACAATGTCCTCTGGACATTCGAGCCCACGTTCGAGATTGCAGAAGTGTGGTCAACGAATGACAATAAATACCTTCTCATCGCATCAAGACAGGAGAGAAATCTTAAGCCAGAACTCATCGTCAATGTTGAAACAGGACACTTGGTAGAATCTCCAATAGAAATTCTCAAAGCAGACTGGCTCTCACCTGGAAGCAAGCAGACGTGGAAATTAGAATGAACGATTAGCTGGGCTTTAGTTGGACGACCGTATTTGCACCTGCCTCAAGACCGTCCACCATTTGTCATAATGACGAAGAAGCTATGGGCTCTCGCTCGGTTTCTAGAGAGCGAAATATTCGTGATAGATTCTCAGCAAGACGGCCTGGTTTTGCTTAAACTTTCTTCTCGCAGACAAAAGCCCCTCCTGTAACTTTAGATAGTCTTCACGGGGTGTTGCGCTTTGGGGAACTTGATCGAATAGAATCATTGTTCTGTTTAAGTCCTTTGCTAAAAAATGGACCGTGCGAGTCTGCATCAAAATACTTCGTTCATACTCTCGGCCAGGAAAGTGAGCGAGAATCGTGCCAAGGTTCTCTAGTGCCGTGTCGCAAAGTTTACAGTCAGTGGCTCCATCATTCATTTTTGTCAGTACATCACGGAATGGGATTCCTATTGATTCTGCTTCATCGTTACTGAATTTTTTGCTTGAAAAGGGTGCCGTCTGATCTTTGAAATGCACACGTCCGTTTTGCGCTATATAATCCAAAAGTCCTGTTCCATTTTTTATCAGTCTTTTGATTTCGCCGATTTCTGCCGGAGTGAAAATTTTATCTGCTATCAACAGCATAAAATTCCACTTTTGAATTTCATCAGTTATTGCTGAAACCTGAGGCCACACCTCGGGTTGCATAAAGCATTTTTGAGCAACGGCCTCGCAATCCGTTTTGAAAGCTGCAGAATCAATGCCGTCGCAAGCGTGATCGAGCCCGCTGGGCATGGGGTTTCCTTCCAGCGAGTTTTCCGCGAAAATTCCTGTCGATATGGATGTTGTGATGGTAAAAGCCAAAAAAATACTTACGTAGCCCACAGTAAACATTCCCCCTTTCAAGATAACCCCTCATAAACCAGAGGATTCCCATTAGCAAGGATAAGGATGCAACGCCGAGGCACATACAGAGGCTGAGTTCTGGCCAGTAACCTCTTCCATTCTATGGAGGGATTCCAGCGACATATGAGATCTTTATTGAAAATGGGAGATTGATGCTGTGCCCTTGTCAATTGACTAACGGCCTCTCTGCTCAACTGAGTCATCGAGTCGCGCTTCACAGGTGTGTCGGTTATCCCCTCAAGCTTTGCAACGAGTTTGCGAGATGAATTTCGAATTTCCCCACTCGCGTGAGACGAAGACTTCATGCTTTTTCTCGTAATAGCAACGAAGGTCTTTTCGATCGATGGTGTGGTGAATAGGCAAGGTGAAGGACTTCTCTGAATCTTGACTGGATTCGGCAATCGGTTGGTCTGGATTGTTGTAGAACAGTTCAGTATTTTGTTCTGAGAATTCATGAGTTACCGTCCAGTTGTAGAGACGAACCTCGGTTTCAGGCTGTAACACTCGATCTGACCCAGATGGGGCAGGGGATCTTCTGGGTGTTCCGGCTCCAAAGTGAAAATACCAATCGAGCTTTCTGTCGGGAGTTTCCTGGTAAAGCGAGATAAAGTTTTCCGTGGATGCTGCGACAGCCCGAAAAAAAATATGTTGGTTGCCTCCGACCTCGCTCGTTTTTCCGTTATAAGCTATCAATTTGAAAAACCCGGGTTCAAAAATTTGGAAATTGCCTGAGTAAATGATTCCATCTGTTCTTTGGTCAACCGCCGCCGGTTCTAAGTTATTTTGACAAATCAGACTGAGCGCAAACAATATTAATGGCTGCATAGGCGGCCAGTTATCTGACTCATCTTTGAAGTGTCAAGATTTACGGAAGCGTTGAGATCTTTTCAAGTTGCAAGTCTAGGCTGGCTGCAAACAATCGTGGCAGTTGAGAATCGTGGGCAAAGCGAAGGGCTGCGGCGAAGATCTCTCCTTCGGTATTTGTAATATATTTGATGATGAGTTGATCTGACGCCTGTGAAAAATCAAAGGTCCCCATGATCTTATTAATGGCGCGAACAAAATTCTGACGAGCGTTCGTGATGGCCGCGGCTGTCATTTGCCGATCCTCTGGCTTCATCATCGTGAATGCATGAGCGATGCGTGGATGATTCTCCCAATCTGTTAGCGGAAAAAGTAGCGATGCTCGAAGTTGTGATTTGTCGACGATTTCATGAAGAGAAATAAATCTGTTTCTGGTAACTTTTTCGAAGATTTTAATAAATCCAGGATGGATGCCATTTTTTCGTATTGAATTGCAAAGTTCTCTGAACTCTCCGATTGTTCCTCGAGGGGCATCGCCAGCAAAACGATCGAAATCTCGAACCGAGATCATACCGCTATTCGGATTTCCCGGCAGCGCAATGAATGTGTTTGAAACATCACTGAGCGCGCGCATTTCCAAAGCGATTTTTGGAATCCATGCCCCGCGAGCCAGTTGGGGTTGGCCATCGATTTTACTTCTCAATCCTACGAATCCAAATTTGAGAGCTTCTGGAAAATTTGGATCCTCGCCACTAAAGTTGCCATGTTTATTTTTTTTCCAACGAATTCCCTCGTGGGATGTTTCTAAGCTTTCGTACATTCCTCGAGTGAGGGGGCGAATCAGGAATTGAGAATACAGTTTCTGCAGAATTCTTAGGGCCTCGCTATCTGGAATCGATGATTCGAATTTTTTAAATATGTGGTCAGCTATTTCAGTCAATAGATTGAGAAATGCAAAGTCAGACAAATCGCCATAGGCATGTCGTAGGCCAGAGTACAGAGCCGCTTTGTCTTCTTCTGATAGATGAGTATTCGGCTGAGGATAAAACCAAAGATGTCCTCGAATCTTATTGGCCATGTTCAGGTCAGCATCGTTTCGGCTCTCGTCAATGATTCCAATCTGTCTCAGAAAGTTGGTGATCCAGGCGAGCATCGCTGGTCGCGTGGGTTGACCATCAGGCGAGATCCATTCGAGACCTTCGAATCGACC
Organism: uncultured Bacteriovoracaceae bacterium; assembly: GCA_964626465.1. GTDB lineage: Bacteria > Bdellovibrionota > UBA2394 > UBA2394 > UBA2394 > CAZRCG01. The sequence goes on from CAZVFP010000020.1 coordinate 6,351, forward strand.
GTGTCTCCAATCTTCGATGGCACGCTCCACGAAGGCCGGATTGACAGGATCGAGTTGTCGAATTTGAGTGTCCGCATTGTCTTGTCCCCGAGCTTCAAATATCGCCTTGATCAGAAGGGCTGCTTCACTGTGCGATAAGAGGTTCCAGTTTCGAATCTGAACGCCGGATCGATCTTTCATCCAAGAAAAAATATAAGTCGGCTTTTTGTCAGACGAGAGGTTGAGATTCGACTCAGCGATGATTTTCTTGAATCGGCGATGTCTCACGATTTTTTTTGGAATCAATCTCGGCACCCAATCTCCTGATGCGTCTTTTGAGGCGAGGGTATAGGTTTTTCGAAATCCGGGACGGTCGAGAAAACGCCGTTCTCCGAGTCGAGCAAGTTCGTATCCTTCGATTTCCACTCCCCATGTTCTCTTCAGTAGGGTGGTGCAAGCACTTTTGGAATTCGTGGCCTGAGCGCCAGTCGTAGCCAGGGTTAAAGCGGTGGCCAATAAAGCCATTCGCGCAGATGCGGTGAGGCAAGAATTAAGGTCGAGCAGGCTCATATTTGTCAGGCTGAATCCTTTAGCACAGGATTCCTCTTTGGGGGGCTCGGGGGGTGCCAGGTCTTATGGCCCTTTATGAGCCCTTCAAATTACATCCTGGGCTAGTTTACGACTTGCCGATCCTGTGCTACTTAGACGCCAAATCATCAAGTTTGCCCGTTTGTGAACCCTAATTTGAAGAGAGACAAATATGAACGATCAAAATTCAAAAAATTCATTAACTCAAACGACCATAGCCTTTTTTCTGTTTACGATGGCTCTAGCAATTGAGCAGGTTTTGGCTGATTCATCAGCGACGGGTGTTATTGACGACACGATTCGTAAGATGGTGACGATTCTAAATGTGTTGATTGTCGGAATCATGGTCTGGAGTGGTTTCTTGCTGGCAAGAGGCGATTCTTCTGCAGTTCAAAGAATTATCTACGGAATCATCGGACTTGTTGTCGTGAACTCAGCCGAAGCCCTTTTGAACTTTTTCAAATAATAATTTTTCATTGAAGGAATAATATTCAATGAGCGTTCGACTTCCCATTCATCGCTCGATCAATCAGCGGCTCGAAATACTGGGGCTCGGCCTTTGGGAGTTAGGCTTTCTCAGCTGCGTTTTTGTTGCGTTGAGTGAGGGCCTATCGTTTTTGAAATGGGGATCCGCAATAGCGATGGGGATGATTCTGTTTGCTGCAGGAATTCTTCGGCAGCTCAACAGGCGATATGAACCAAAGTTTTTGCTGAGACTTGCTCGCTTTGCGACTCTGCCCACAAAGTTGCAGTCTCGAATGATTGTAGAACGAAAATCAGGACAGAGTGAGGCCTCGATATGAAGCAGCCATCATCACTTCAGGATTTTTGGGGTTTGAAAACGCTCTCGCCCGAGGGGATTTTGATTTTCGAAAAAGATCGAGCAGCATTCGTTTTTGAGATTTCTGGAGTTGACCCCATGTTTTATGGCGAGAGCGATTGGAGTTCTGTCAGTGATGCTTGGCGGTCTACCACGAAGTTAGATCCGAATGAGGAAGTGCAAATCGTTTTTTCAAAGACCTGTCGGTTTGATTTGTTGATTGAAGAGAAGTTAAAAGAGCTAGAACTGGCAGACAACCCGGCAGCTCGTCGTTTGCTCATGTTGCGTCTCAATTCGTTTCTAGGCGAAATCGATCCAAAGGATCCCAAATATTTTTCAACGAAGATTTATTGGACTCACTCTATTTCTGTTCCTAAATCAGAGAGTCCACAGTCCGATGCGCAAATTATTTCTGAGATGCTTGATAAGCGTAATGAACAGCTCAATCGTCTGAGAGACAAAAAGCTTGGGGCCCGCATATTGAATGGTGACGAAGTGAAGCGCTTGGTTGTGCAGCAAGCGCAGGGGCAGTCGTATCTAGCGTCGGATGATTCGGTCGCTGAATGGCCTTCTGTTGATATTGGGGCTGCTCAACTTCAGGTTGGTGATGAAACGATTCGATGCCTCCATCTAAAAGCAATGCCCGAGCGATTTTCTCAAATGGGAATGATCTTGGCTCTGACGACAATCCCTGCAAGCTTTGATCTCACCCTCAGACTTGTGGGCAAGAGCGCAAAAGATTTATACGCTAAGCTTGATCGAAAGCGACGTGTCTTGTTTGGAATGCAGAGAACTAAGAAAGCTGGGGATCTCGAGGCGGATGCACGGTTTCAGGAACTGAACGATATTCTTTCTCGTCTCAACCAGAGCAGCGATTCTCTTCTTTCAATGGGACTCACCGTTTGTGTTCGAGGTCCGAAATCTTCGGACTATATTCAGAGATGGACAATTCAAGAGATTATTCAGTCTGCCCATCGCATGGGATTTTCGGAGATGAGCGAGCCGTATCTGGGAACTTTTGATTGTTTTCTCGAGAGCCTTCCCAGTTTCAGAGGCTTTGAAATGTGTAACCAAACAGTGTTGTCTTCAAATGCTGTGCATTTCCTTCCTCTGTACCAAACAGCGCGAGGCGATCAGCGCATGGTAGCTACGTTTCGGACACTAGACGGCGGCGTTTTTTCTATCGATCCGACGTCGACCAAGCTCGCCAATTATAATTGGCTCATCAGCGGAACGAGTGGCTCGGGAAAAAGCTTTCTCGTGAACTCGATTCTGTTGCAGAGCCAAAGCTTGAATCCAAGAATTTTTATTATGGATGTCGGTGGCAGTTATCTGAAACTGACGAACTTGCTCGAAGGCGAATTTATTGATTTTGATACTCGTCGCGAGTTTGCGTTGAGTCCATTTTTCATTCAAAAGACATCAGATGTCGTGGAGGAAAGCAAAAGACGAGAGCATATCCAAATGGTCTTCTGGGAAATGCTGCGAGATGAAGATAAGCTTCCGAGCATTCACGAAAAAGCGGAGCTCAAAGAAGTTTTGACGCCTTTGTTTGATGCTGACGTCCTTCCGAAAAAACCTGTTTCTTTTGTGCGCGACGAGCTGAAAGCGAGAGGCTCAGCGCGACTTGCTTTGTTGCTTGATCGTTGGTGTTCGCCTCAATTCTTTGGAAATTTTTTAGATACCGACGCGACTATTTCTTTGGATTCTCCCTTGATGACATTTGATCTCAAGGGCCTAGGCGATTTTGCGGATCTGTCGCGTGTGGTTCAACTTATTCTCTGCTCGAGTCTTTGGGCGAATTTGAGAAAGCATACGGACCAATTTACATTTGTTGTTTTGGATGAAGTTGCGTTTACACTTCTTCGGGCCCAGCCCTCATTTGTCGATGAATTGATATCGACCGTTCGAAAATATAACAGCGGTGTGATGATCATCACACAAGATTTGGAAAAAATTACGTCTAATTTGGCTGGCGCATCCATTCTGCAGAATACTCAGATAAAGGTTATTCTTCAGCAAAGGGGTGATCCGAAGAATTTTTCTGAGCCTCTGCAATTGAGCCAAGAAGAGTTGAATGCAATTGGACGTTTGCAGCGGCGTAAAGGCGCCTATAGCGACGCGTTTCTGATAGTGGATGATCAGAAGGCAGTGATCCGATACACTCCAAATCTTGCTGAATATCTGTTGGCAACATCAGTTCCAGAAGAGAATCGTAATTTGCAGAATCGCATGAATTCAAAAACGGGAGCCTTCTCAAATCGTTTTCTTGAAGTGGTGGAGGAAATGTCAGTATGAGTTTTTTAATTGGAACACTTTTATATGTTTTTCCTGCCGAGCCGCTATCGGCTGTCGCAGCTGCAGAATTGATCCAGGTTGCGCTGAAAACCATTCAAAATGCACAGGCACAAGCTCAGCAAAACGCTGCATCGATGCAGCAGATTCAAGAATCCTTGAATGAGCTCAATGGACGAATGAAGCGGATCGAAGATGCTGTCGGCGTTTCAAAGCCATCCGATCCGGCTGTTGTAAATAGAATTATTGATGGAATGAAAATGGATGCGCCGAATGGGTTTAGATCGACTCGAAAGTAGGCGAAATATTTGGTTTAACTTTTTGAAGACGAAAAATGCAAAATAACGGAAACGAAATTTTTAGCCTTTGGTTTCTCCAGCATAGTACGTTGGTTGACCTCGGATCTCGTTTAAGTGATATGTCGCTTGAACTACTTCTGTTGTTTTTGATTGTGAGCATTGGTATTTTTACCCTTCGCTCTTTGGAAGGTTTAGATCTTGAGACAAAGCTTTGGGATTTCGTGGTTTGCGGTGTCTTCATTCTTCTTTGGCCAGTGATTGTGGTTGAAATGAAAGAGACTGTTGATGGGTTGAACGTTTTCATTGTGAATAAGGTGCTCAATGCGCCTGAATTTTTTACGCGAGGGATCGGGGCTTCTGCGTCGATGGAGTGGATGAAGCTTCAATTGTCTCAAGGATCTACACAGAGCGGACTCTCTGCTGTCTTTGAAACTTTTAAAAACGCCGGATTCAATACCGTGATTAGTTTTATCGCCTTTCTTCTGAACATTGGGGTTAAGGGATCTCAAATGGTCATCGAGGTTTTTTATAATGCTTATTTCTATCTTTATACTTTTCTGGGTCCGATTGTTATTGCTCGAGCTATTTTTGCGGATCACTTGGAATCTTTGTTTGAGTTGCTTCAAGAGTTTTTGATTCTGATGTTTTGGCCCACTATGTTTGTCATTCTGACAGCGATGAGCTCTTATGCGATGGCCACAACCGATCAAGCAAATGATAGCTGGAGAACTCTCACAATGGAACTTGCATGCCAAGTGACTTTGATTGTGATGACTCTTTTTGTACCTGCTGTGACCAAAAAGTTTGCCGCGCATATTGGTTCGTCAATAATTAGTCCTCTATTGCGATTCACAGGCATTGCTCTCGGATTGACAGGACTCGAAGCCGTTGCTGGTTTTGCGGGAAGCGCTGTGATGGGCGCGGGTTTTCATGGATTTCATTTTGCTCATTCGGCTGAGAAATATATAAGCCTTGGTGAGATCGTTCACGAACATGGACATGCGCAGCATGCTCATCATGTTGCTCATAAATTGCATCATCAGTTACATCACGCGCATCATGCCGCTCATCATGAACATGAACATGATGATCATGGGCATGACGATCATGGACATGGAGATCACGGTGAACATGGTGGACATGATCATCATGGCGGCCATGACGATCACGGCCATGGGCACGGTGATCATGGCGGTGGACATCACGATTCGCACGGTGGAGGCCATGGACATGGCGAACATGGTGGTGGGCATCACGATTCGCACGGTGGAGGTCACGATGATCACGGTGGTCACGATGACCATGGCGGGCATGGGGTCGGAGGCCTTCCAGAAGTCAATCCCGAGCCAACGGTTGTTTCGTCAGCACTCACCACGGCGATTGATAAAGGCTCACAGAAGTTGCAGGATAAATTTGACGATCGTGCTCGCAGTTTTTCGTGGAAACCTAAGAAGCCGAATATCTCATGGATGAAGCGAAAGAAGCAAAAGACTGCTGCGACGGCGGCCTTACATGACCTTGAAATTGTTCGCGGTAGCACCGGCCGATATCTCGGGCCAGTCGGCAGTCATAAGAATGAAGACATGACGAAGTGTGGAATTAACCATGAGGACTTTAATTCAGATGATATTGGAGTCGTAAAGCGATATTACAAGTTGGTTAAGAAATTCCATAAGCAGTATGGATGGTTTTATGATTATAAGGGCAAATTCATATCCGTCGAGTATGACCGTCGCCCTGGTTCTCAGCCGTCTGACAAAATAGAAATTTCGGAGAATGAATATGATTAATCTAATTTTAAGTTCGTTGATTTTGGTGAGCTCATCTCAAGGTTTGCGTGAAGTTAAGGCGACAAGCTGTGATGTGGTTGATATTCGATTGGCGGTTGGTCAAGTCACGCAACTTGTGTTTGAGACAACGCCCGTGCAGACATTGTTCGCATCGGAGCAGCTCTATAAAATCACGAGTAGTCCTGAGGCTCCTCGCTCTGTCGCGATTATTCCCACGATCTCTCCTGACTCGATTGGAGAGAGTATGAATCAACAAGGGATCAAGTCTGTGAAAGAGATCATGAATATGTTGGATAAAACCTATTCGACGAATCTCTTTGTATTTTTCAAGGGAGAAAATCAATTGCAGTTCAGACTTCGACTCGTGGCGAAGGGTGAAGCCGATGCAATTGTAAAAGTCATACAGACATTTAGAAAGAATTGTAGCTTATGAAAGCATCTCGACTTTGGGAAGTTTGGAAGAATTTAAATCTGTGGCCCTGGTTTTCCATTTTCTTTGGTGGAGTATTTGTGTTGGTTGTTTATTCTCTGTCCAATGCGCAGGGCAAATGGACTGATACCAAGCCCGCTCAGGTGATTCAAGCTGTCGATACGAAGGTGAATCAAGAAATTCAGAATGTCGGCGAGGCTTATGCACAAGTAGCGAATTCAAAACCTCTTAGTTTTGGGTCAGGTTCTTCGAGTCATAAAGAGTGGGTGACACTGAAATCGAGCGGTATGATTTCTGGCGCAGATGGCAATGGCTTTAAGGAACTTGCGGGAAAGAATGGGACGGCGACTTATATTCCGACCGGTTCTGTATTTCGTGCGCAGCTCATCATGCCCATAAAAACATCGGTTCAAGAGCGATTTGTCATGGCTCAAACGACTCACGAGTTTCGCGATCCATCTAATCCGGCTTTGCGAATTCCAGTAGGCACTCGGCTCATAGGCCGGGCACAGATGAATACTGCGCTGAGGAGCGTCGATGTGCATTTTACAACAATGGTCTCGCCAAAAGGTAAGGAGTACCCAGCTCAGATTTTGGCCCTGTCTAAATCTCTTTTTGGTGAATTGAATGGAATCTTTTTTTCCAATGATCTTGAAACATACTCAAGCATTATGGCTTTTGGATTTCTGGAAGGATTTTCGCAGAGTGCAAAAGATCGGCAGGTTGTTATCGGCGGGCTTGGGGTGGCAGGAAATGTCGAAAAAGATAATTTGAGTAATCGCGTGTTTGATGGGGTTGGATCGTCATCTTTTCGCATTGCGGAAGAGATGATTCGCGATATTCGTGAGAAATCCGTTGAATATATCGTCGTTCCTTCAGGAGAAGAAATTTACGCCGTATTTACAGAAAAATTTGTGATGCCAGGAGGTAAGTCCCTTGAATAAATTAACGAAAATATATCGATCTTTAGTGGTTATCCCATTCTTGTTAAGTGCCCTGATCTCGCAGGGGTGCTCAACTCACAAAACAGAAATATTGTTGGGAGGTCTCGTGGGTGCTGCCGCGGGAGCTGGTCTTGGTTACGGCGTTGTTCATCATGGCACGAATCGCCAATATGAAATGCGCAATACTTTGATCACATCGGGTGTTTTGGCTGTTGGTGTAATGGGTGTCATGGCGCTTCATTACTACCTGATGAATCAGCAGAAAGTGGAGATCATGTCGACGCTTACGACTAAGTGGGTCGACAATCCAGAGAACCAAAATAAGTTGATGAAGTTGGGTTTAAGCGCTGATGGTTCTGGCGAATTTCAAGTGCCGCCTGATGGAATGAAGGACTACGCGCTTGAACTGGATGAAGATACGAGATGGGTTTACCCAACTTTTAGACGAAGAACTTTGAGACCAGAAACTTCTCCAGAGCAATCGGTTTCATCTCGATATACCTGGGAGGTTGTGCGACCTGGATTCTTTGTGAATAGAGAGACCCATCCGTATTATTTTGAGAGAGAAGTTAAAAAGAAAATTTCCCACGAAAAATCGATTAAAGAATTTGATCCGGTCAAGGAGGCCGTAACGCCATGAGATCTTTTTTTTCGTTCTTATTTCGGGCTAAGGTTGCTCCCACTCTTGTTGTATTTGGGCTGATCACATCGGCTTGTGGAACTCGTGACTATGATGACGCCGCAAAATCCGCAACACCAGCTGCGGGCGCAGCGTCGAGCGGTACGGCGACGAGTCCTGGTTCGGCAGGTAGTGGTGCTGGCCCGGCACCAGCTGCGGCGGTTCCGGCGGGCGCGACAGTTGGGGCTCCTTCAAATACCGGGAATGCTCCGAGCTCTTCGATTAGAGATGCTGCGCGTGGGCTGAGTTTTGGTTTGAAGGCAGCTTTATTAGATCGGCAAAAGTCGGTGGAAAACGCGAAGAAATCCACGTCGCTTTTGTGGCTGGCGGGCGGCGGAGTGGCTGTGTGGTTGTTGTGGAAGGGCGGTAAGTTCTTGTTTCGCCGGTCGGGCAGTAGAGTGCAAGGCCATGGGCATGACGACCCAAATTCTGGTCCGAAGGATCCCACGACGCCACCAAATTCCAATCCACCGACGAGTCCCTCTTCTCCGGCAGGCCCGGCTCCTGGGGACGGTGGAAGCCTGGAAGTCGTGTCGTCTGTGGGTCCGGCGAACGCTGTGGTCCTTCGGCCGGTTCCAGGTGAACCCACAAATCGGTGGGAGCATTTGAAAGCGGCTTGCGAACACGGAATGAGGGTCATTGTTGGTGCTCGAAGAAATCGGGGATTGCAGCTTCCTCCTCCAGAAGTGTCGACTGGCCCCGCCGGACATTGATCTGTTCGCTACCGTCGATCTTTTCACAGGCGATTGCTGCCCAAACTCTCCCTCATTTGACAGGAATCGCCTTCGATCGTATAAGGGGTGCGGTTTTAAAGGTGAATTTTAGGGAGTCATTGATATGAAGAGATTTTCTGTATGTTTGGTCGTTTTAATCGTTCCGTTTGTGACGTTCGCTGAGAAAGATAGAATTGAAATCAAGACCGTGGATGGATTGAAGGTGGAGGTTAGTGCAGAAGCCATTAAACGGGCGAATATCGCGATCAAGCGCAACGAGGAGCCTTCAATATTAGAAGGTGGACTCCAGAAATCGTTAAGTCAGGATTCTGAAAAAAGTGGCATTGATCGTTATAACTTAAGCTTTCGAGGTTACTCGATGCCTAGTCGACCTGAGTCCTATATCGAACGTCATCGTTAATGGTGCTGTCGCGGACTAGATGTCTGTTTAAACAGTCGGGGCTGCTACTTTGCCCATTAATACGCGAGATTGTTCCTGAAAGAGAACTTCAACCCGGTCTGGAAAAATCGTTCGTATTACGATGCCACGCCCGAAGGTCGGATGAATAACAAGATCATTTAATTCAAATGTTTCGCCGATATTGTACTTTTTCTCCGGCCGTGTGGCGTGAGCCTTCAATAGTTTTTGGTACATCGATTCATCAGTGACAGGAGCCCGTACTGTAACGATTCGCCGCTCTGATTTCGGTTGAAACGGCTTGGGTGCGCGATAGTTTCTTTCCGATTTGCAAGTATTGCATCGGATTCTTACAGGCTCACGGCCAATCATTGCGAGGATGGTATGGGCCAATTCAAGCTGACATTTTGGACAGAGATATTTGATCTCGCTTCCGACCCTCAGTGCATTTGCTGACATGGCATTATGTAATGGGGAACAGGCAGATGTGTCTAGTACCTCGTCCAATAAATCTTTCCCGATCCTGAATTCAGTATTTGCCCTGAATCGAGGCGTCGAGGAGGATACATATTGGACATATGTGATGACGAGCAACGAAGAGTCAGGGCAAATACTGAATTCCCAGAGGGCGGAAGGCATTTTTGCTGACACATCGTTGTCGGGATGTCGCAGGTGTCCAACCTGGCGCCATCCCTCCGCCTTGTCTCAACAAAAATCCCTCTCCGCAGGACGCGGAAAGATTTATTGGACGAGGTACTAGTTCCCAGTCTTCCAAATTGATCTCGAATTATGAAAGAATTCCCGATAGATTGCGAATGTGGATTTTAAGGTATTTAGGCCGGCGGTCGCGTGTTTATCGCGAAAGGCGTTGCGACACAATATAAAGACCATTCGGGGATATTGCAGGGAACGCGCGTATATTCATCGTCCGGACACCCAGATCATGGCCATGATTAAGGCTGATGCCTATGGCCACGATGTCGCAAAGATCATGCCCGAACTTCTGAATCTCGGCATTCGCCAGTTCGCTGTTGCATCAATCGAAGAAGGCATTCAGGCTCGCAGAATTTCTTCCGCCGCCGATATTTTGGTTCTTGGAGGAACCTTGCGACTGGAACGAAAGCATGTTCAACTTCTCATTGAAAATCGCCTCGACGTCTCGATTCATGATTTATCGACTTTTGAGGCGTTAGAAAATAATTCGAAGATCGGTGTTCATCTAAAGTTGGATACCGGAATGAATCGCCTGGGGATTAAAAACGATGCTTGGGCTGAGACCTTAAGACGAACATTAAACGCGAAGTTTCAGTTGAAGGGCCTTTTCACTCACTATGCGACTGCCCAGGATGAGGCATTTTACCGGCAAGTGATGTTGTTTGAAGAGGCTGTGCGGTGGTTTTTGTCGAAGGGATTGCGACCGCAATGGATTCACAGCGAAAATTCAGCAGCACTTTTTGGCAAACATTCGTTTAAGAAAGGTATTTTGTCGGAGGTTGCAAATCTGATTCGCCCGGGAATTTCGATGTATGGATATTATCCGCGCAAGGTGAAGCCTCACGGAGATTTGAGTCCCGTGCTCGAGTTGATGTCAGAGGTCGGATTGATGAAGTCGGTCGATGCCGCTGAAGGCATTAGCTATGGTCATCTCTATCGAGCGAAGAAAAAACATCCCTTCGGAATTGTCACCCTGGGTTATGCCGACGGGCTGTCGAAGGCGTACTCAGAAATGATCAGACCAGAACTTCGTAGCGCTTCAGGAAAGAAAAAAGGCCAGCTCAAAGTATGTGGAGCCATTTGTATGGATATGGTGATGGTGCGTCCGGCGCTCAAGGAAAAAATCGCAGCCGGAGACCAAGTCGTATTCTGGGGGCGATTTCCGAATGAAATCTTAAAGGGCGGTTTGGTTGAACCGTATGAACTTAATCTGAGAATTTCCAAACGAATTCCGCGGGTCTGGGTGGCTTAATGAAGTTACTTTTTGAATTGGGTGGATTCGTTGTGACATTGGCCCAGGGCTTACGTGCTTTATTGTCAAAACCATTTCGCCTGCGCTTGATTTTTAAAGAAATGGAAACCATCGGTGTAAACTCAACGTTTATCATTTTACTCACAGGGCTTTTTACCGGAGCTGTATTGGCGCTTCAAAGCGGAAAAGCGTTTCGTATGCTAAATGCTGAAGGCGTCACGGGTGCAGTCACGGCATTGTCTTTGCTGCGCGAATTGGGTCCGGTGATGACAGCATTGATGGTTGCGGCGAGATGTGGATCTGCCATGGCGGCTCAAATTGGAACGATGCGTGTCACGCAGCAGATCGATGCCCTTGAAGTGATGGCTGTTGACCCCGTGAGCTACTTAGTCGCTCCACGAATTGTTTCATCACTCGTGATGGTTCCGTTGTTGTCGGTGATTTTTAATCTGATGGGTATTCTTGGATCATATTTTGTTGGGGTCTTGTTGCTCGAAATTAATGAAGCCACTTTTTTTGATCGAATCGATGCGTATATCAAAACAGAAGATTTATGGAATGGAATTACGAAAGCCGCAGTTTTCGGAATTGTTATTGCGGTCGTAGGGTGCCGTCGGGGTTTGCTGACGCAGGGTGGTGCTGAAGGCGTGGGTCGGGCGACGACTCAAGCCGTGGTGATATCGTCCGTCAGCATTTTAGTTGCGGACTATTTTTTAACGGCGCTGATGTTTTGATACTGAGTGAACTTTAGATGTTAGAGATAAGAGATTTAAAACGTAGTTTCGGAGCTCAGCAAGTCTTGAAAGGTGTGAACCTGAAGATCAATGCTGGAGAAATTACCGTGATCATTGGGGGCAGTGGTTGCGGCAAGAGTGTCTTATTGAAGCACGTGATTGGTTTAGAAAAGCCCGATTCCGGAAATATTTTTATTGGCGGCACCGATATCACTCAACTGGATGCTTACGAAAAGAAAAAAGTGCGGATGCGATTTGGAATGCTATTCCAAGATGGCGCGCTTTTTGATTATCTCAATGTTTACGAAAATATTGCTTTTCCGCTCCGCGAGCATCGAAAGCTAGAAGAGTCAGTGATTGCGAAAACTGTTGCCGAGAAGCTGAAACAGGTCGGCTTGAGTGGAATTGAAAAGAAGCTTCCTTCGGAGCTTTCTGGTGGGATGCGCAAGCGCGTCGGACTTGCTCGGGCGATTGTTCTGAATCCTGAGATCATCCTTTATGATGAGCCGACGACTGGATTAGACCCTGTTTCTTCCACAGCTATCGATGATTTAATTGTGGATACACAAAAAGCGCTGGGAGGAACGACGATCATTATTAGCCATGATATTCGGGCTACTCTCAGGATTGCCAATCGAATTGCGATGCTTCACGATGGCCGGATTGTGGCTGAAGGGACGCCTAGAGACTTTTTAACCAATCCGAATCCAATTGTGCGATCGTTTCTTGATCCTGCAATTGCGCATGTTAAGCTCTTAAAAGGGAACTGACGGCAGAGAAATGGGTAAGACAGAGATTAAGGTTGGTATTTTCGTTCTGTTGACCGTCATTGGTTTGGTCTATTTGAGCATTCGAATTAACTCGAAGGGCTTTTCGCTCAAAGGACAGAAGACGATTTATGTCAATTTTGAGTCCGCATCCGGACTTCTATTGCGAACGCCTGTGGAATACGCCGGGATTCGGGTGGGATATGTTGAGGCCATTGACCTTGAAGGCACAAAGGCTCGAGTCACGATCAAGATCGATCCTAAGATTCCTGTTTATGAAGATTCAGAAGTCGGTCTGCACAATAGAGGAATTCTTGGCGAAAAGATTTTAGCGATTAAGCATGGTGGAAATAAGCCAGAGATTCCCGATGGTGGATCAATCGATGCACAAGTGACTGGCGGTGGAATTGATGATGCTTTCAGAAACTTTAATGAGATCGCGCAGGCGGTAAAGGATTTGATTAAGGGCGGAGATGGCAAACCATCACTTCGCGATATTATCAGCAATGTGACAGAGGTCTCAGAAGATCTGAGATCGCTCGTTAGGTCGAACAGGCAAGAGCTGAACGATATCGTCAAAAATGTGCATGGCGTGACGAAGATGCTTAATGAAGGAGATCTGAAAGAAATCATCGTCAACCTAAAGGAAACGAGCACCAATATTAAGGCATTTGTAAATTCTGCAGATCCTCAGTTGAGGGAGGCTGTCTCAAATTTTAAAGGCGTCATGACCAAGATTGATGATACTGTATCGACGCTGAACCGCGTAGTTGCCAAAGTCGATCGTGGCGAAGGCACCCTTGGCAAATTGTTGAATGATGAAACAACAATCACGAAGGTCAATGAGACATTAGATGGCGTGAATGATTTCGTTGGGCGTGTCCGACGCTTAGAAGTTTCGGTTGGATTTCGTGGTGAATATTTGAGCTCGGCTCAGGCGTCGCAATCGACAGCTTCCTTTAAGTTGCAGCCCTCTGAGGATAAATACTTTTTGTTTGAATTCACCAATGGACCACTGGCGGATTCTCAGAGAAAGACAACTATCACTGATTATTCTGAAACGCCCGGGACATCCAAAATTATTACTGAAAAGATTCGTAAAGACAGTTTTTCGTTCTCCTTTATTTTTGCAAAGAGATTTTACGATTTGACGCTGAAGGCGGGATTGTTTCGCTCGTCTGGTGGCTTTGGTGCAGAATATCATTTGTTTAGAGATCGATTGAGCTTTGGAGCAGATCTTTTTGATCTTTCGCGGGAAGAAAATCCTCACTTGAGATTATACATGATGGCACATCTCTTTAAAATTTTTCACATCGGTGGAGGTATTGATGATGTCATTCAGCAAAACGGAAGGCGCAATTACTTTGGAAGTGTAGGACTCCTGCTGACAGATAGCGATTTGAAGAGCTTGGTCAGTCTTGCTCCGATCATTTCGCGTTAGAAATTCTGCTACCTTCTCGGCGTAGTGCGTACGTGACAAAAATCAAATTGCACATTTCTCAACAGCATTTTCGCCCGCTTGGGTGCCCGTCATCTGATTGATATAGAAGGCGGTCATTTTTCTCCAGTATTGCATCTGTTCCTTTATCGATGTGTCGAAAAATCGATATTTTTCAATCACTGCAGCAATCGCTTTGCGGCTTGCCTGTTCAAAGACCTGCCAGCCCTTTCGGACCACGGTGTCTGAATGTTGAGTGAGAGTTACGACTCCGTCTTTAAGCAATGTCTTTAACTGGGACCATTGAAATGCCATCTGACTCTCTTGATGAGACGACGCTGCGAAATCTAGGAGATCGTCGAGAGAACCTGCAGTATCACTCGAGCCAGGTCCCAGAACTGGGACTTCACAGGCGATTTTTTCGTCTAATTTTTGAGCGTCTGCATTTGAATGCTTCGCTGGGGTTCTGTTCGCGGGGTGGATGGGAGCATCGGTAGGGGATCTTGTTTCGTCGCGACCAGTTGCATGGCCTACTTCTTTTTTGACCTCATGAACTGCGGCGCGGGATCTGTTGCGGCCTTCGGCAAAGACCTGTGATTGAGTCGATAGTAGGGATCCAAGTACGGTGAGTATCACAATAATATTATTTTTCATGGTTGTTGTCCTTTTGGTTCATCAATTAGAAATCCAAAATCAAATTCTTCGGCTGGAGCTAATGCTTGGAAGGGGTGCTCTGCTCGGGTTCTTGACGAATTTTTTCTTTCGTTTCTCTGGCTCATCAAAGCTTTGATGTCCTGTGTAGTTTTATGCATTTTTGAAAATGATTCGGTGGCCCAACTCATGTCAACAGTGTCGTACGCGTTCGATGCAAAGAGTACGAAAGCGCCCATATTTTTTGTCGACCAGATATCTTTTGGATCAAACATGTCAATAGTGTCTGGAAACTCAGACATTCCTTCTGCGAAGTCGACAAAAGCCGTGGCCTTTGCGCCCCAAGTTTCGCCAATTTTCATGCCTTCTGCGAACGCTGCAGTTGCGTCTCTCGCGGCTCTCGCTCCAATTTTTGCATAATTCAACGCGACCAATTTTTGAATTCCTCGACTCATTGTGGTCGTTGCGCCCATGAATATCTGACTGGACGACATTCCGTCTGCTGTGGCCGAAGTAATATTTCCCATTGAATTCCAAAAATCGAGGTCTGGGTAAGTCACCATCTTGCCAGGTTTTCCTTCGTCGATGAGCTCGCCTTCTTTTTTGTAGAGCTCGTCAAGGCTTCCAATTCGATA
>CAZVFP010000021.1:0-19380 GCA_964626465.1 uncultured Bacteriovoracaceae bacterium
GGTGATTATGAAAGGTCCTTTGGGGCCTTGGTAACCTTTAATTTGAGCCGGCTCGCTAGTTATAGGACAGCCCCCATTTTTGGCATGAGAGTTGCAGACATATAGAAATGCGCTATCGTTCTGTGCAGCTCAGGTTTTTCTCTCGCATTGGGGGAATTCTGGATGTACTTTGAAGGCGTTTTTGGAGGTTTTATGAATATTTTTAGTTGGATTCTTATAGGCATTACGGGGATTTCACAGGGATATTCCGAAGGCTGTTCAAACGCATTGCCCAGTAACTTTGAATCTGCTGCTGATGGCAAGACTCTAGCTGAAGCAGTACTGAACTGCCACGATCGAAATCTGGACCAGATTTGGGCTCAGGTTGAAGCCCTGAAAGTGGAATTGAAAAAGAGTACCGAAAGGGCTTCGTCCTCTCTCTTCAATGAAGAAAAGTTAGCGATGATTGCCCAACGTAGTAATAAGCTGAGTGAGTTTGTAAGGACAATGATCAACTCTCTTGGCGTTGAGGGCATTCCTACTTCATCGGCAGCCAAAAATTTAAAGACTTTCGCTGAAAACTTGGGAGTCATTACTATTGAAGTGCGAGGAAAAGCGATTGAGCTATTAGCACGCGAATTCTGTGAATCTGGCTCTTCAACTCTTGCGGATGCGTTGGCATTTTCCAAAAATCAAGGTTTTGACGTTGGAGAGTCGTTTGCCAATTGCGCAAACCTTGACCTTGAGAAATTTGCAAAAGCAGCCGGTGCAGAATATTTAAATCGGCAATATTCGATGAACTTCAGAGATACTATAGCGATCCGAGATTCCTTTTCACCGTTGCAAAACGATCGAGACGCGATCGTGAATGCGACGATGTCATTCATTAAGAGCCGGGGTGGAATCGATGCTCTCAAGAATGCGAGCGAAGTGCGAAGTCTTCGCTTTTTGGCACCTCAGAACCCACGGTTGAGAGTTCATGAATACGACAGAGCAAATGCCCAGAAAATTTTGAAAGATAGTAGAGCATTTGTAAGTCTAGACGAGAAAGCCATTCAGATATTAGTAAAAGAACAAAGCGACTCAAAAATATGGGATTTAAGCGAAACTCTCAATTTTTCGGCAGATGGATCGGATGTTGGATCAGCCTATGCCGACTCTTCAATCCCCATTTCAGAATTTGCTGCAGCTGCTCAGAAAATTCTTGTTACGCTCGACGAAAAATATAATGAACAAAGCCGAACTCCATTTGCAGAGATTCAGACGGAAGATGCGCGAATGCAGATCGATAAAGTTCTGAATATGGCAAAAAAGTATCTCGAGTTGAAAGGCGGCCCTGAAGCTGTCGACTCATACGATGCCGCAGTCAACCTTCGTTTTCTGAGGAGAATAGACAGCGAATTAGCAGAAAAATTGCAGCAGCGTTCAGGAGAATTATTTTTGCTTCAACTCCAGAGTGGCGGCGCCTGTCACCTCTAAACGCTGATAGAGCTTTGATTTACCTTTCGGCGTCTCCATTTCTCCAAGGGTCAGAGTCGTAAGACATTCATCCACTACGGCGTTTGGTATTTTTTCTGCAGTAGCCTCGCCACATCACGCTCGAACGACTCAGCAATATTCCTCGAAACCCTAGCCAACGACGTGAGCGTCTCCTTGGCTCCAGCCCCCATGGAATCGGCCGGGCCATCCAGAAGGGCCTCATAATGAACTGCTTGAGCGTTATAACCCTGAGCTTCGGCGCTGAGTACCTTGATCGGATCACCTTGCGTCTCTTTCAAAGTGCGTGCGGTAGAATTTAAATATAAATGAGCTCTACCCAAAAGCTCATAGGCTAAGTTTCCTTCCAGAACAATGAGCCCCACTTCGTCAGTGATTGGAGGCAAAATAAGAGCATCTATGTAAATAATTTGAACGATATGCCCACCCGTTTCACTTGGAATATCAGGAGGAACAAAAAGCGTCACTCCCGATCCTAACTCCGGAAGATCCTTTGAATATTTTCCCCACTTAGAATTCGCTTTAGTTGTAATAACCAACGTATAGTCTTTTTGAGAAAGAATATGCCGATCGCCCTCCCAATGAAATAAATGCGACTCACGCTTGGAAGAAAGTTCACGAATTCTACTCAGCATCTGAAAGATATTCGCCTTCAGATTTGGAAATCGTCTGCGAAATGCCTGATCTATATCAATCAAAAGCGCCATTCGCACCACGGGCTCGAGGGCTACCAGGCTCTTTTCATCTTGGACGCTCTCCGCAATTCGCAAATGATCAGCAAGTTCTCGAGATAGTTTGTTTCGAGCTGCTGGAGGGCGATCGTTGTATCCTGGCAAACTCGCCGCGCATCTCAGAAATTTGCCAACAGCAATGAAAGTCTCACAATCAAGGGCTGATAAAACCGCTGGCGATGTCAGAAGATTTCTCGCATTTTCAACACTGTCTAATGGCATCTCCAAAAATCGTCTGATTCGGCCACGTAGGTCCCCAGCAAAATGCATTTCTAACTCAACAATTTCTTCCGGCAAAATTCGCCCACTCGTTCGAAAAATGCGGTCAGCGTATAAGTAGTAAACCAGATCGCCAGAGATTCGGTCTGGGCCACCAGAAGCACTTTGAAATAAAAAAGTAGAATTCAACCTTGGTGAGCCCCCAAACGTCTGCAAAACATCTGGGTGAGTGGACTCGATCAAGTAAATCTGAAGGCTACGATCTTGGAGGGCCTCAGAACCCCGTGACCAATGAAACAAGTGATCAGAATCAACGGGAGCAGAGTCTCCGATAAATTTCAGTGCCCCCTCGATTTGTGCTCGAAAGTCACTTGGCTTGGACGCTTCGAAGGCTGGAGTAAGTTGCCAGTGAATCTGAATCGGAACCGTCGCCAGTAATTCTGTACCGAGCACCTGAAGACGAGACGTACAGAACGAAGCCTCAAGCTGATGAGAAATCAAAATTCCGCCAAGAAGTACAAAAGATCGAATAGTCGCTCGCATGGGATGAGACCAATACGACAAACAGCAGGAGATAAAAAGGCTGAAATCCTGATTTTTAACGAATAGACAACCTAGGGAATTAGCGGGGCTTATAGATTTTGGCTCAAATCTTTTGGTACGAAGTCCCTTGATTTCTAGCTGATTTTTGAGACTAGCTGTGGCATCAGAAATACAGGAATCGATAAGAACGATGATAAATTTTCGACAAATGATGCTCATCTTGATTTTTGCACTCGGCGCAGGTTTCAGAACGGCATCGGCCAAAGAAGACGAACTACAAAAAACTTGCGAGCAAATCCTCGGACGCATCCTGACATCAGGACGTGATTTCATTCCCGCGATAGAATTCAGAGTCTGGGAAAAGGGAATGCGCGCTGGAATTGCCGGATTGAATTCACTGAATCCACTTTTATTCGCTCAACACGACTTCGACATCTTTGACGAGGCAGAGCCCACACATATTTTCTCGTTCCCATCCACGGGCAAACCTCACCAGAAGCTCACTATGTACGAGGATCTTGACTTTGAAGATGGTAATTCATTCGCTATGCGGCCGCTCTCTGAATTCGAAAATAATTCAAAACTCTATTTTCTCAAGAAACCCCTGTTTTTCTTTTGGCCAACAACCGAGCGCACTGAGTTTAGGTATTTTAACCGCTTAAGACCAATCACGGTATATCCCAATGCTTTAGTGTCCGAAATTCAGGACTATGATCGGTTCACGGTATTCAAACGGCCCCAAGGCGCTGCTGGAATTGCGCCTTTTGGCACCTACGGGTCTTCGATTTACGACGACGTCATCGGTTTTTTTTGGACCCATGACCATTCCCACAGCAGTGGTCAGGCATCGTCTGATTTTACCGATCTAGGTTATCCCGACGACCGCGATCATTCATTGGTTGATAGAGCGGAAATTGCAGATAAACTGACGGGAATTTTGTCTCAATTTGAAGCTCGTGTAGAACTTGTCCGTCGTTGGACAGAAGATCTGTCGCAAGACACCATCGATCGTGCAAATATCCGCGAGGGCCTTTTCTTCTATCTGACTCATGAAGATCAAAGGCCCAGCATGCGCATCACTGAAATTCTGAAGGGACTCCGGAAACTCAGGAGCAACAAATCTTGGGCGTTTGATATGATCATGGAAAATCCTGAAAATATCGGACTTCCAAATGACCGCGAAGCTGTTCTCGATGCAATTCGCGCAGAGGAAGAATTCTTTAGTCGGGCGGCCGGAGGAAAATAATCGCGAATGGTTTGAGCGCTAGCCTCCAGCACGACTAAGTGCGTTCAACAAAGCTTCTTTGCGAGATTCAAACTCGGGCTCATCCGCAAGTTGACGAACAGCAACTCCAAACTTCCAGTCGCGAATATTCTCCGACATACCGGTAGACATCAATTCATCAAGTCGAGTGTTCACCGCCGTCAAGGCAGCCTCTCGGGCGGACGTTGACTTGAACGAAAGCCAAAAGTGATCTAGGTCCCTATATGGCGTTTGTCTCGCCACATTTTCAACGGCCAAATGAACGCGGCGCATCCATTCATGATCACTGGTGAACCTGTTTCCGCTAAGAATCTGAACAAGTAACGATTTAGCATTCGAATATTTAAAATCCGGACGCAGTCTATCGAACTCTCTCTCAATAAGTGGATCCGTCCTAGATAGATGCCCCTTAGCCATACTGATTATGGTGAGCAAGCTCTCTAGATTACCAATCTGACTGCTCGAAGAGCTGCTGTAAGTACGCTGATATTCCTCAAATAAAACCTCATCTGCGATTTCCAATAATAAAGGCGAATTCATTTTCGAAAGAAGAGTGGCCCCGGTAGTTAAAGACGAGTGAGCCGCTCGTTTAAAATAATCTTTGAATTCGGCCCGGCCTGCTGGCGTCGAAATTTGATCAAACCAATAAAATTCGGCGTCTCCTGAATCTTCCAAACTTAAGGCAACTCGGTTCTTTTTCGCTTTTTCGAGAATTCTGCGAGTCGCCGGAGTACTACTGAGAACGCTGTCCAGAAATTCGTCCGGAGTAAATGAAGTCCAAAAATCTAGCGCAAGCTCAAGTTCTGCTATGCCCTCTTCGATCCGGTCAACCGATTCATCAGCGATCGCCGCTTTTACAAATCCAACGAGTGCTGGAAGTGTGGCCTCCTCTCGATTAAATGAATCATCATCATCATCGATCTCCGACAGAATGATGCGATCACGTGCTAGCCCCCCAAGCAACCGAATATTTCTTTCGTAGAAATCGAGAAGAGCTCTCGCATGCTCAACCAAATCATCACTATCGCTATCTCTCATTCGGGCGCCGATGGCTTCAATGGGATCTGTCGGGTCCGACGCTAACCAAGAAATTTGTCTGAATTTTTCTTTGCCTCCAGGAGTAACAGTCACCATTGCTTCACTAAACAGCGCGAACCTTCCAGCTTGAATCAGGTCGATATCTTTGCCGTTTAAATCCGTCGTCACTTTCAATCGACTATTTTCAAAAACAGCATGGCCGGCGAAAGAAGAAACTAAAATTTTTGCAATTTGACGAATTCTAGCCATCCACCGAGGGTTTTCAAAATACGACGAAATATGACCCAACAAGTCATGGGCAGCAAAATCGCCTGCGTCAAAGGTAAAAAATCCGTGGGCATTGAGAAGCCGCTCAACAGAATCCTCTACAAAACCTTCCTCAGTAATCACATATCCTGCGGGTATGGGGTCCCACGGTTTTTGAACCAGCAAAGTTTTTCCGCCATCATTTGTTAAGAGCAATCCAGGATAAATTATATCTTCTTCTCTAATCACTCCCGACTTTAGGAGAGGACCGAAATGTTCTTCGTACATTTCTCGAACACGCTGAATATCCACACGGCTGTTATTGAGCCCTCGACTTTGAATTCCGATGGATTTGGCAAAGTAAAAATATCCACGATCGTTGCGTGGAAAGAAATCTGAAAAACCAGCATTTTTTGAAGCAAGTTGAAAGACACGACGAATGTTTCGATCTATCGTCCATCCGACATGATCTGAATAATTCGGTTGCCCAGGGGAGCGCGCTGGAATACCAGAATGGGGACGGTCTTTCATGGTCTTCCAAAGCTTCCGTAAACCGGAAATACAGAAGCCATGCTCATCTAGCTGCACAGAAGCCGACGAAGCCTTCACCTCAGGATCCGCTAGAAAAGCTAATAAAATCATTACGATGTATCCGATTTTTCTAAACAATCGAGTAGCCATCCTCTCAACATCAATAGATGCAAATCCTATGCCAGCCCTGGAGGCGAATGGACTCATATTTCAGGGGAACACGCCCTAGAAATTTGGGATTTTTTGACTGCCCTATGCTAGGCAAACGAAGGATGTGGCAGCGGGTATTCTCTTTGCTAATCTGCTTTGTTATTTTCGCGTTTGCAAGACTCGATGCAAGGCCACTCTGTAACAAATTAATTAGCGCTCTCGTTCCATTTAAATATTATCAACGGGCTCAGGAGCCTACAAAAAAGCTCGAAAGCTATTTGAGATCATTAAAGCCTGACTTTTCATTTTTTCTCCCACAAGTTTCTTCGGCAACATTTACCGTTGATGAGACGAGTATTCAAACGCTCTCCGTGCCATCAGGGTTCCTTGGAGCGTTAATTCCAAAACCCAATTCACTGCCTGCCAAATTTCCTGATCACACTTTCCAAACCTTTAGAGCACAAAATCTTATTGATAATGAAGGTGTGAGTTGGTCAGTTATGGTAGTGAACACCCCTCAAAAGGGGCGTCGGTTCGTCGCATTAAATCAATCTACTGGTCGGACTCATATAATTACGAAAAATGATTATGTGGAAGGATCAAAAACATATTCAGCCAAAATTTTGAGAGTTTCTTTCTCGAGGGCGAATGAACAGCCCATAGGAATTAAAATTACTTTCCCCGCTGCACACGAGAGTCTTTTTGATATCAATGAGGTGCTTTCTGCTCTTGCGAAACTTCCTACTATTGCCCTTGGATCAATTTCCAAAGTAGATCTGATTCCCTCGGCGGCAAAGAAATGGAATTTACTGGATACCACAATTCGTCAAAGACGATTTCGCACGAGCATACCAGCTCATGCATGGTTTAATACTATTCAGATTTTCGATCATTTTAATGCCAACAGTTCAACAGTTAACCACGAGGCCGGGCACACTCTACATTTTAAAATCTGGGGAGGAGCTCCGGGCAAGCTTTGGAAATTGGCTGCAAAACTGGACGGCCAGTCTGTCTCTGATTACGGCGATGTCAACTTAAGTGAAGATTTTGCAGAAGCATTTAAAGTTTATTTTGCTGAGCCGGAGCGAAGAGCAGAGTTGCCCCATCGGTTCGCCCTGATCGACACGATCATTAATCCTAATCATCCCATTCATTCCGATGGTTTTCTCTGGGATGAACTCAGCCCTTGGGAACATCTGAATAGTCGTTTGAAATTGCTACGCCCGTTGGGTTATATGTTTGGGGGTTATTCTATTTTTATGGGTGGAATTGCACTCTGGGCGAGGTTAACGCCTGATTGAGATTAACTTTTTGAATTGTTTTGACTCAACTCCTCGAGCAGCAGAAGCGCCAAAACGGAGTAATAGTCATTAAGATAATAGGGGGTAAGGAACGAGTCTCTCACAATCAAAAGCGTAAAGGCCGCATGGTTTCCAGCTTTTCTGGCCTTGATCGCTGTCTCTGTGTAACGAGTTCCTTCGAGCGAGAAAATTTAGAAGAGAATCCAAGTTGAGTGGACCGGCGAGTTTTAATTCCATCAATCCAAGAGGTTTCATGGGGAAAATACCTCTGGCCAATCAGCCCACCCAAATTTTGGTCATCATCAGGCTATCATACAAACCCTATATTTATTTGGCCGTCCTCATGGGACCCTCAAACCATCGAAAGTGCTTTCGAATTGAAAGATGGGCACCGAGGACCGACATGGTAAAGTGGACGGTTCCGTCAGGCATCACCAGAAATAGGCCCATTCGTTCGCCAGTTTGATCGTAAATAATAATTTTTGAAAAAATTTTGATCTGTTTCGTCGCTGCAAATGCAAGAGCCATTTTTTGGAAAATATTTCCGTCTCCGACAGATCTTCGCACCTGTCCCGTCGCGGGATCGATCGGCTCACGAGTCATGTTGCCTTCCGAATCTCGAGTAAAACGCGTATTGCCTGAATCGTTCATCCAGGTTTCCGCCTGCAGCGTGGGGACTTCGATAATGAGAGTTTTACCACCTACGATTTCTGCAAGAGTAATGGGAAGTCGGCCATAAATGGAGTGAAGCGCTCGTTCGGAGTTTAATTTATCGAGAGCGGATTTGACAAATTGCTTTAAGGCACTGGCTCTCACGACAGAATTGCGAAGGCGTTTTAATTCCATCCATTCGATGACATGGCCACCTGGGGTTTCATTCGTGCGGATCGTCGCATCAAAGCTTTTCGAAAGACTTTCTTCTTGAAAATAGCGGCTCTCATCGCTCACAAATAGCGTCGGCGGATTATGAGGGTCGGGTGAACTCCATAAGATCGATGCGAGTCTAAATCCGCCCGCCTCGCTAAGATCCTGTTCCATTTGTTCCTGAGATGCGCCTTTATTATAGGCTGTTTGATTTCGGAGCCACACACTTAGGCTTTGTAGGTCGACATTTGAAAATGAAATGAGATCTGTGATGTCAGAAAAATATTTTTCCACGGTTTGAGATCGAGTGCCCTTAAACTGGCTTTTGAGAAATAAAGCGTAGAGGGAGGGCTCCATCACAATCCACGCTCCCTCGACAACAGGTCTGCCATGCGAAAGAAGCCGAAATTGCTCGTGTCCAACGACTACGACCTCGAGCTGTTCGCTCAAAATGAACGCGATGAGCTCAGTATAGTAAGTGCGAATTTCAGGCATGATGTCTGAATTCTGGATTACTTTTTGGCTCAGGACAGAAATAAAGTCGCCGGTAGATTCTCCCATTTTCCAATGGCACAATCCGAGTCTCTGCGGAAACGCTTTAACAGGATTAATTTCAAAAAGCGTTTCTCGTGATTCAATCTCTCTCCCATCTGCCCCGGTTCCATAACGAATGCGTTCTACGGGGCGTACAATATTCATTCGAATAAGCGCGGCAACGCAATCCCGAGGCGATAGCGATCGTAGGTCGGCCGATATTTCTGTTCGCCAGCTTGAAGCAAATAACGGCAATGACACAGCCCAAACGAAAATGACTAGTTGTGCGACTACTTGCATATTCAGTGTAAACCTTGACGAGCTGTACTTTTAAAGAGAACCGCCGAATACGGCCCAAACTGCCATTTAAACTGAAAACGGACAAGAACTATGCAATCCCCATATTCTTTGCTAATACGTCACTACCTTTTTAGGGTTTTAAGGAGAATTGAATGAAAACTATTGCACTATTGATATTTGGATTACTGGCAATGCCGCTGACTGCCGATTCCGAGATACGAGTCCTCCAGGCAGAACTAGACGCGGCGGGGCAGGTAAAGACCGCGGATCTGGTGTTTCCAAATTCTGGCGATGCAGGTTCAGAAGACAATGCCTATATCCTCGACCAGTTGTTTATCTGGAAAGCATCGACTCAAACAGATAGCGAAGAACGTCGAATCTATTTGGTCGGTCGCCGAAAGAAATTTCCGACGAATCCCTACCTTTATGAATTGATCGTGCAGAAAAACCCAAGCGGTTCAGCAATTATCGAAGCATTGATTGACCGAGGTCCAATTACCAACTCGATGCCGAGTTTTGGGGATCAAAACACGGCTTTTAAAGTTTCGTGCTTAGATGTGCAGCGTATGAAGGCCAGGAATCAGGATTTTCCGTCTGCCGAAGACATTGCCGGCGACCTTACTCCCGCATTGGCTTTCAAACTTGCTCTGCTTAACGGCCCCATGACAGTCGAAGCTTCGTTTCGCGAATTTTCAATTGAAGAAACTGCGATCACCAGAGAATCGAATATCTATGAGTCCCCAGATCTTCCAGGATTTCAGATGGAGATGGAATTCCATCCATCAAAGAAAGATTTTGAACAGTGGCTTCAGCCGTCTCTGGCAATTCCAGCCCAAGAACGCTCGAAAGCGCCACTTCAAAAACTGGATCAAAAGCAATTTAATGCCATTCTCTTTCAAGACGCGAAAATCGGACCCTTGAATCTAAATTTTTTACAATCGTCCAAATTTCCAAATATTCAAGAATATCTCCTATCGACTGGGCTCGTTGAAATTTCGGCACCTCAGGACAAAAATGGACAAAAAAATCAAAGACCAAGACAAGCTAAACCGCTTCTGCTCCAAGAACTCTAAGGATTTTTGGGTTCAATTAAGAGATTGTGATCTTCGAGGTTGCGCAATCTCTGAATCGCTGCCTTGATGACTTTCGGATCTTCATGGAGCAACCAGATCTCACCGCCTGACGTTCTCAAATCGCGCGTATACTTTACTTCTTGGCCAACTTTATACTTCAAGAAACTATGTACAACCCCAGGAATTTCATCGATCAGTGCATAGACCCGAGGCGATAAGACTGAGGGTCGATTTGGAAAAAATTTAAGTTCATAAACTGCCGCATGCTTTTTAATTTTATAGCCCACCGGAAGGTTCCGAAATTCTTTTGGATTTTTGAACGCCGATGCTGTCCGATCAAGCTGGCTATGACCAGTGGCCAGCTCAGCCAGAATATTTTGGCTTGACCCCATAAATCGATAGTTGCCCTCAACAAGAACGGGACCTCTACCAAGAACGTATTTTATCTCGGGATGACAGGGCCCAATCTTCCATCGATGGGCAGCAAGCACGTTCAGATGATAGCCAACAATTTCTTGCTGTTCTTTTCCCTCAAATGGCAGCAATTCTTCATAATCGTAAACCCAATTTCTACCATCCGGCGTGAGACGTTTCGTATAAGCCCAGATATCCGTAAACACAGTATATCCGTCGGCCGTCACTGAGTTCGGAACATACTCGATTCCTTCTAATGTCTCCTGAACCAGGAGCTCATCGTTCCGGTTGCCCAAATGATCTGTCGTCCCGATGACCTGGGCGAAATGATCGCTCACCTCCCGCTCAGAAGAAGCGGTCACCACATTGAGACTGCTGGCATCCCGACGAGGCTTAATGAAAACATATCCAGGACTTCGAGAAAACAGCCGATGCCGATGAATCCAAGCAATCGCCTCCTTTGCATTGGAAGTTGAGATCTGAAGAACAGAATCTACCTTCGGATTCGCTTCTGCCAGAAGTTCGCTCATCCGAAGTTTGTCTTTTCTACCCTCTTCAATTCCATTTGATGGAAATTGCATTCCATCAGTCACTAACCGAGTCGATAATTTATCTGCAAACAAAACTCCCCCATCCGACAGGGCGACCACTCCAACAATATTCAAATTTTTCAGTCGAGCGACAAGCCCCTCAAAGTCGTGGCCATCAAAGGTGTCTAAAGCATCATAGGTTTCTGGCCAGAATGTCTCTTCATACATCGAATCCTGCGGCGCACCCCGGCTATGAACATGAATCGTTTGTAATCCAACATCTCGAAAGCGTGAGGCGGCAAAACGTCCGGTCGAATATCCGTTGACTGAAACAATTGTTGGGTTGCGCGGATCGAATACGCCCTTCGCAGGCGTTACACGAGACAGAAGCTGGCTACACAGCGATCGGTCCGAAGCCCATGTCGACACATGAAAAAGTGAGCAAAAAACGACTGCGGCGAAAACAAACAATGCATCAATGCCGTACCGTTGTTTTCTCAAGATCGCCACAACCCCTCACACATAGTTAAGCCCGCCGAAAAACACCCACAACCGATGCCAGGCAAGAGACATAGTACTCACAATTTCAGGGACGAAATCAACTACAAACAAGAGTTGCCAACAAATTCATTTGAAAAATTTCAAAATGTATATCGTAAAAATCCGGTTGTTTGAATCACTGCGCTTTTCAGATCTTTGATGACCGCAATTGACGGATCCAATCCCACCGAAATACCACGACTGCGCATGAAATATTCGAAACCCATTTCGCCGTAGAACATCAGGCGATTTGAACTGCTATTTCTGTTTTGATTTGGATCTGACATGAAAAGTCCACCGCCCAATCCAAGTTCTGCATATAATCGGTTGGTGATTGGATAAGACCCTCGCACTTGCCCAATCAATTGATACGCAAAAAAGCTGAGGGGAATATTCACGAGTCGGGTACCAGTTGTCGACGAATGGCCCGAGAACTTAACGAGAACCTCCGCTCCAAGGTACTTGATGATATCGTAGCCAGCCTTAAAACCGACGACCCACCCATCTCGATAAAGGCTTCGATCATCCCCGGTAAAAAACAATCGGCCGGTACTGAGTCCAGTATAAAAGCCCTTTCGGATCGCGCCCGGATGGAGTGTCAATTCTTGGGCTGCAAAAAGCTTCATTGAAATCAGAAGCGAGAATGCAATCACTGCTCGAAAGAAAATTTTCATCAGTTTCCTTTCCTAA
The DNA here is from genome assembly GCA_964626465.1 of uncultured Bacteriovoracaceae bacterium. Taxonomy (GTDB): domain Bacteria; phylum Bdellovibrionota; class UBA2394; order UBA2394; family UBA2394; genus CAZRCG01. The sequence continues at coordinate 12,445 of CAZVFP010000021.1, forward strand.
ATACCCATGGCCAAGATACTTGAGCTCCACTTCCTCCGCGAGGTTTTGGAAACTGCCAAGTCACAATCTTGGACGCTAAACAACGAAATAGTCCTGCGCCGTTCGCAATGCCCGAAATCTGAACGACATTCTCGGCATTGCCATCTTTATTCACGAACCATCCCACTTTCAAACGCCCGCCGACGCCCGTTCCCGCATCAATGAGAGCCTGCTCGTAACATTGTTCAATATCATCTTGATGTGCCTTCACGACTCGCTCAATTTCTTCGCGAGTCAAGCCGTCTCGAACCTCAACATCTTCTGCTGAATACGAGACATCGGAGTCACCCTTTTTTCCAGACGTGCCAAGTCCAAATCCAGACTGTCCGCCACCTTTTCCTTTTGTCGACAATCCACCTACTTCAAGCGATGTACCTCCACCGCCGAGGCCAATTCCTTTTGCACCGCGGCCACCTGAACCTCGATTATTGATGTCTGAACCTCGCTCTAAACCTTCCACAGAGCCTTCGAGTTCGCCACCCAGACCGGCGCCTTCCATAGCACCACCATTTGCACCAGTCCCACCGCCGCCATTGCGACTCGTCAGAACTCCTGAGATACCCAAATCCTCGACCTTCACATTGGGCTTAATGTCTTTCGATGGAGCTTGGCCGCCAGTGCCTTTTGGCTTTGCCTTTCCAGAACCAATTCCTTCATCGGGTCGTTTACCAGACGCCGCGCGGGCTCGGTCGATTTCTTTACCAAACGCGCCCTTCGGAGTTGTCTTCAAAGGAACAGCGGAATTCGTCACCATCCCGATCGGACGTGCTCGCACTGCCGCAGCTCCATTCGTGCGGCCCGCTTTGCCTTGATCGCCAGAAGCTTTTGCGCCCTCTCCCTGCTGCCCAGAAAGATCTGCCTTTATCGATTGCTGCTCACCAAGCTTCACTTCTTTTTGCGGCATTGGTTGCGGGGATGGAATCGGCTTTGGAGATTCTGTGGGTGGCGCCAAAGAAACAATATTTTCGATGGGCTTCTCAGCTTCCAATTTTTCAGGTGCTGCCAACCCATGGATCCCGTTTAAAAATAAAATCATAAAAATCAGACAAGCCGCAAGAATTGACGCATACATCGGATCTCTGACCAGCGGAGCCGTCAATGGTGCCGTCAGACTGAGCTTTGTCGATTTGATAAAAAATATGAAAGGCCCAACTTCAATTAAGCAGCGATCTTGAAAGGCAACATGTGTCGAAAGACCTAAAGCCGTTTGGCGCGCAGTTTTTTTCAGTTCATCAAGTTCAACAACACTGTCTTTTGTTTCGACAAGTCCTTTCATCGATGGATGAAGTTGGATTTCCAAACCTGTCGGCAAGATCTTCAAAAAATTAAAAGTTTTAGGAAGTGTCGTCAGCGAGATACTAAAACTATTTGAAGCATCCTCACCAATTGTGACGATATCTCCTCGATCGAAACACTTCAAATCAACTAATGAATCCCTCCACAGAAGAGAAACCTGTACCCAATCCTTCGTTTGAAAATGAGTCTTCGACTTTGCCTCTTTCAAAAACGTTGGGGTCTTGAGCGTCAGCTCTTCTGGCACGGGAATGGGCGCCGCGGCAGGCGCTGGAGCCGGGGTCGTAGCCGGCTGCTTCACACTTGGCTCGCGAATCGCTGACGGCTCTGGAACTAACGTAATAGAACTCACCGCTGGCGTCAGATCCTCAGAGTCTACAGTCCTTTTTATCTCAACTTTCAGAATTTTTATTTCGTGTTGCCCAATATTGAAAACACCACCGACATTCAAGATCTGCTTGGTGATTCGATTTCCTCTATAGATCGTCCCATTAGCAGACTTAAGATCTTCAAGTTCAATCTCTGTTTCGGACTTAACAGTTAAACTCGCGTGCTGACGTGACAAAACCGAATCAGCCAGACTCACATCACAGATCTTGGATCGGCCCAACAAGATGGGGCCCATTCCAAAAGTATGTTCACGAGTTTCACCATTTTCTAAATTTTTGATCTGAATTGTAAGCGCCACAAAACCCCTCATATCAAGGATAAAACAAGCCCTTGAAATTGCCAGCTAAATCGAAGCGATCATCGTATTAGTGACGCAAAGCATTGAAGAACAATGATTTTAACGGCCTCACTCAAAGAAAAATCAGCGGAGTTTCCAATCTGAAAATCGCAAAATATTGACGCCATCAACCGCGCTGACGACACGAGCCTCACGCACGAGAGAATTTTCTACCAAAATCTGAATTTCAGAAAATTGAAGTCCAGCTGTTTTCTTTGGGATAATTCGAAAATGCGTCGCGTCGATCGCCTCAATTTTAAAGAGTTTCGGATCAGGTTTTCCCCAAAGAAATGAAAAACTTTCTTCAAATGTTACAGGGCCACCCGTCGAAATCTTTTCTTTTTTTCCAGATTCTTCGACCAAAATTTCTCGATTCTCATATGTCATGATTCTTTTTTCTGGCTTTTCGTAAGACCAGCGCATCCATCCCGGGCGCTTAAACGAAATCATACCCTCCGCCCTATCGGGATGATCCGGAAATAGATTTTGTTGAGCTTCCTGCGAAAACCTCGCATCAAAACTCTGCACTGTGCTGAATTTTTTCTGCAGAATCTGCAGTGGCCCAGGAAGTGCTCCCACAAACAAGGCAAATGAAACGAATAAGATCATCGCGCTGACTTTGCAGACTCTCGAAGCTCAGGAATAAATGAGCGCTTCAGATTGAGGGCACTTGAAAATGTAGATTGATTTTTTCGAAAAATAAAAGATCCATCTGGCTTTCGAATATTTCCATTTACCAGGCTATCTTCGAAGTCGTAATAAGACTTCTCTTTATAAATGATTTTCGTTTTTGTCTGTGGGCTCGAGCTTGATTCTTCCGCTCGTAATTGAAATAAAAAACCGCAGCAATACAAGAAACTCAGGATGAGAATTCGCTCCATGCAACAATCCTAACGAGATCTTAGATGGACGACAAATCAAATTCCTTCGCCTTCTCACTAGATAAGCGCAGAGCCTCCTGCCCCTTGCTTTCCATATCTTTGGCAAGACCATCCACGATCGATCGGTATTTCGCCAAATTCTCGCCTTCTAGTTCCTTAGGAACTGGGGCCTTTCTTAAGGCAGATCCTAAATTCATATAGCCGTCACCCAGGGTTTTCAAACCTTCGATTGCTGGCGTCGGAACTTGCAACTTCACCAGCTCGGTGACTTGCTTATAAAGCTTATCCATCAGATCCATTTTGGTCTTCGTATCTTTCTTTAAGGTCTTCAGCGACTTCAAAGCAACAGCATCAACCTTGGATCTAGTATCTTTTACCTTCCACAACTCACTCGTTGCAAAAGCTTCTCGGTTATCATCTGTTCGAGGCAACTTCGAAAATTCAATGGCCATTTTCTTCTTGATGATTTCTGAATCCATCATTCGATAAACGAGCATGCCCAGGGCGCCCCGATTATCTGCTGGCTCTTTCATCCACTGGCGCTCCCAATGTGAGCGAAAGGACTTCATCTTCATAAGATCAGTCCGAGAAATTTTTCGAAAGGCCAAAAATCTACCCATGATTTCAATCGCCTGCGGAGCGTATTTTGATCCTGAATACTTAGATGTCAGCATTTCAAATGTTGCCTTTAGAGAAACAGCATCTTGATCGTGGTTTTCTGCAGCGACATAGGCAAAATTCTGAAAAGCTCCCCAGAGAACTCCATCTATAAATTTTGATTGAGGATATGACTTTGCAAATTCCATATAGGCTTGAGCGACCTTCTCCAATTCGGCGGTCTTTTCTGCCCCTTGCAGAGACTTAGCTTGGCTTTCAGAGTTTTCAATTTCTTTGAGCTGAGCCTGTTGCTCGAGTTGCCCAAGCTCCAGTCTTTGCGAAGAATCTACCTGATCTTTATAGAGTCGAGCATACTGAGCGATGTTTTTGTAATCCTTCTTGATATTATAGATATCGAGAACCAATTGAGCGCTCAGCTTTCCTTCTTGAGATGATGAATACTTCTGAGCAAGCATCTGAAACAATGGAAGAGCGCGATCTAAATCATTCAACTGATAAATAAGCCGGGCAGACTGATATGAGGCTTTTATTTTCTGATCGTTGTTGATCCCAGATAAACTTTGGATAAAGTCAGCAGCCTTCAGATAGTTTTCATCGTGCGCGCTGAGAGATTTGAGTTCTTTACCATGATACTGAAATCCGTCAGCAAGTTTTTCAGCCGTGAGAAACCAGTTCCACGCCGCCTGAGCCTGCATCTTGCCCGGCATCATGGCTGACATTTCATAGTGAGAAGCAGAACTCTCTAGTTTGCTTTGATCATAAAGAACCTCTGCCAAATAAAAATGGGCTTCCGACAAAATGGTTGGATACTCAAGATCGAGCAAAGAACTATAATAATCGAAGGCCAAAGCATAACGGCGATCTTTCTCCGGTCCAACAGCCGCTTTTTTTGCCTCAGCATGAAATTTTTTTGCCGAATTATAAACCTTCATCGCAATGGCTTCTGCGCCCTCAGTCATCTTGAGTCGCGCAATCATTGACTTCAGCTGCGTGCTTCGTCCGAGCGACTCTTCTGATTTAAATTGTGCTGCGAGCCACTCATTCACTTCTGGCGCTGTCGGATATTGAGACTGAAGAACTGCATAAATTTCGCTCGCCTTGTCAAATTGAGATCTCTGTTCCAAACCTTTTGCCAAAGTCGACAAAGAAATTTTTACGAGTTCAGCATCTTGCAATGTCTTCTGCAGATAGCCCACGATTCCAGACGATTTGTGAACTTCCAAAGCAACAAAGATCATTTCTTTTGCGGCTTCTCGAGAATAATCGCCGCCAGATTGCTCAGCGATGGCTTTCATCGCGATCACTTTTTCAAAATACGAAAGAGCTCGTGAAGATTGACCTAAGTTAATACTGGTCCAAGCTAACTTATAAAATACATACGATTGAGTTTTTGGCTCTCGAGATGCCATTTGATAATAACGATCAGCATCTGAAAAATTATTTTTACCAAAATAATAATCACCTAAAATAAGAGATGCCTCGAACAGAACAGGCGACTGTGGAAATCGAGTCGAAACCTCAACTAGCAGCTCTCCAGCCTTCTCCATTTGTTTATTTTCCATATACGCGTTCGCTAAAATAAACAGAGCTTCATCAATTCTCTCAAAGGTCGAATATTCAGACCGCACTTGCTCCAAAATTTTTATCGCCTTTTGATTATTGTCCTGAGCCTCCTGATTTTTATTGAGTGCTTGAAAATATTTCGAAGTCTCAAAATAAGCTTCTCCAAGTCGAAATAAACTTTCAGCGACCCTGGGGGAGTTCGCATATTTTGTCAGAAATTGCTCAAGCAACGGAATTTGCTGCATCCTAATCTTATGAAGCTGCTCCCGACGTGTCGCTTCATCCATCTGCAGAGCTGAGGCAGAGAATCCCCAGCCTACGACGAGTGCGAAGGAACAAACTTTGAAAATACCTGAATATTTTTGCATACTTAGCATTTTAAGCTCCCTGGACAGCTCTGGTCCTACCTATGCTTATGCAATCCCCATGCCACCTTCCATTCCATAAGCGACTATCTTGAGCCGATCTGCCCCGCCCCAGCGATCGAATTCCTCTACAATAGGCTATGGCCTTTTTGAGTAATGATGTGACGCGCTCGTTCTTGAGCCCTATCCTTCCTTACCTCGATGACGACCAAGTCACAGAAATTCTCGTCAATTCGCCAATTGATATCTGGATCGAAAAAAAGGGAAAGCTGTCAAAAACCCCTGCAGAATTTTTGGACGAAGATGCCCTTCTTGCCGCAGTCAGAAATATTGCTCAATTCGTTGGACGGAGAATTGACGAAACAGAACCCATTCTGGATGCCAGACTTCCTGACGGCAGCCGAATTCATATCGTCGTTCCACCATGTGCCAAAGATGGCATCTATATGGCGATTCGAAAATTTGGAAGCAAACCTATTCAGATGAAAGATCTCCTCAACTTTGGAGCACTCTCAGTTGAGATGGCCAGATTTCTGCACGTTGCGATTCAACTTAAAAAAAATCTCATCGTCAGCGGAGCCACCAGCTCAGGAAAAACATCACTGCTTAATGCATTGTCTGGATTCATCCCAAAAGATCAACGCATCGTCGTCATAGAAGACGCCTCTGAACTTCAATTGCAACAACCACATACTTTGCGAATGGAAGTTCTGAAAAATGATCACACCCATGTTGACATGCGTGATCTCATGAAAAGCTCTCTGCGCCTGCGCCCAGATCGAATCGTTATTGGGGAAGTTCGCGGGCCAGAGGCTCTCGATCTATTACAAGCCATGACAACGGGCCACTCTGGCTCAATGGCCACACTGCACGCCAACAATTCAAAACAAGCATTGTCGCGCCTTGAGACGCTGATCATGATGAACAAACTCGAGATGCCACTTCTCGCCATCCGATCACAGATAGCGAACGCGATTCAAATCATTGTTCAGGCAAATCGACTGAACGATGGAACTCGCCGAATCACTCAAATCTCTGAGCTCACAGGTCTAGATGAAAATGGGAATTACCTACTCAACGATTTGTTCACGATTGAAATCGTCAGCACTGATTCAAGTGGCATGTCGAAAGTCCAATTTGTACCTACGGGAATTCTTCCAAGCTTTTTTGATGAAGCCGAGCGAGCTGGAGTAAAACTTCCTGCATCACTCTTTGCAAAAGCTGGTTCATAAAGATCCTGCAGCTGAAGCTCGCCCTGATTTGACAGAAAAGGTCGAGCGAAAACTGTTTTTGCTTACGGCATAAAAAAAGCCCGGAGGTTTATTCCGGGCTTTTAAAAACTTAATAAATCTTAACGATCTATTTTGCTTTGGTTTAACGATCTCGATCTCGACCGCCGCCGTAGCCACCACGACCACCGCCGCCGCCGAATCCACGACCGCCGCCACCG
>CAZVFP010000022.1:0-16275 GCA_964626465.1 uncultured Bacteriovoracaceae bacterium
GGTATCGCTTCTCAATTCGTGATGGAAAGGGGGAATGTACTGGGGAGGTAGGATTCGAACCTACGAATGGCAGTGTCAAAGACTGCTGACTTACCGCTTGTCGACTCCCCAATTATCAAAGAACAGCACTAAACTAAAAAGGATTCCACGATTTGTAAACTGTACAAAGCGGCAAAGCGAACGGCTCTACCACAGCAAAAGCGCAAGCTTTAGCGACCCGCAACCAACATGCCCATTTGCCTGACCACCCCTGGCCATGAATTAGAGGCTTTTGCAAGCCAATGCCCGCCAACCCGCGGCTCTTAACCGTAAGGCAGCTAATCTAGCCGATTTCTCATTGGAAAATATGCCGAAAACTGTCGATCCAGAACCGCTCATTCGTGCGGCTTGGGCCCCGTAACGCGCAAGTGCTTCACGCGCCCGAAGAATTCGGGGCTTTTCCGAGAATATGCAGGCCTCAAAATCATTCACAAGATCCGGAATCTCAAAGTCTCGACGACCTAGCCAATCCGGAGCACCCGAAAGTCTGGGCACCAATCCATTTTTCTCACGCCAACGGTCGAGTTCACGATAGGCCCACGGAGTTGAAACATTTACGTCCGGAAACAGAAGCACAAAATGAAATTTTGGAATTTCAACCGACTTTAAATTTTCTCCATAGCCCGTGCACCATGATGCGCCCGACCCAAGAAAAAACGGCACATCCGCTCCTAGACCAGCGGCAATCTCAAACAATTTTTTATCGTACGACCCCGTTCCGTAGAGAAATTTCCAAAGAAGTTTTAAAGTTCCTGCCGCATCACTGCTTCCCCCACCCAACCCCGCACCTGTTGGAACACGCTTTGAAAGTCTTGCAACGACATTCAAATGAACGCCATATTCGTCACAAAATCTGGCCGCTGCTCGGTGAACCAAATTTTTCTCAGCAGGAATTCCAAGATCCGTCGGCTGAGAAAGACTGATGCTCGTGGCGGAACTCCTTGAAATATTTAAGCTAATTCGATCTCCCCAGTTAACTTTCACCATTAAGCTCTCAAGGGGATGAAAACCTCGCGCATCCGGTCCCGCAATCTTTAATACAAGGTTCACCTTTGCCGGACACAAAATATTGCGATAAGTACGTCCCATGCCAGGCCTTTCTACACCTTCCGGAGCCACTGCTCGAGTATTTTCGGCTCCAATGGCGGGCTATACGGACCCACCCTACCGAGAACTTCTGAAAGAATTCAAATCTCCGTTGCTCTTTACAGAAATGATCGACTCTCACGCATTGATTCATCGAAATGAGAAGACCATTCAAATGCTGGGCCAACGAGATCGCGATCTCGTCACCCAATTTGCCGCAGGAACGCCTGCCCTTGCAGAACATGCAGTCAATGTTCTGCTCGAAAACGAAACTCACGCCATTAATATAAACATGGGCTGCCCGGCAAAAAAAGTGACCGGCTGTGGTGGCGGCAGCAATCTCTTACGGCATCCAAAACTCGTTAAAGAGATTTGCCGAATCGTTCGAAAAAAAGTCTCTGTGCCGTTCTCTGTAAAATTCCGTTCTGGTTGGAATTCTCAACTCATCAACTACGAAGAGATAGGAAAAATATTTGAAGGCGAAGGAGTCGATTACGTGATGCTTCATGCCCGAACTCGCGCCGAGGCATTTACTGGCCACTCACATTGGGAACATATTGCACAATTGAAGAAGCTGCTGAAAATTCCCGTCATCGGAAATGGCGACGTGCACAGCTACGAGTCAGCAAAGGCGATGTACGAACAAACCAATTGCGACGGAATCGCCATCGGCCGAGGCGCGATTGGAAACCCTTGGGTTTATCTGCAAGCCGAACAAGCCATTCAGAATCTTCCCCCCCTTCCAGAGCCATCGATTGAAGAACGATTTAACGTCATCACAAAACACTATCGGTTGATTTGGAACACATATGGCCCCCATCTATCGAGCCATATTTTCAGAAAACATCTGGTTGGATATTTGAAGGGACTCCCGCATCACAAAGCGCTTAAGGATGAGTTATTTTCGTATGTGCCACTCACATGTGAAATACTTGAAGATATTTTGAGCCGTTACTTCTTTAAAGATCTCTACGCTACTCGCGATCACCAAATGGAAGAAATGGAGTCTTCGGATCTGACTTCCTGCGCCGTTTAAATAAAATCAGTTCCTCAACAACTCCACTCAAAAGATAGATCGCGAAAAGGATAAAAAGCGCGACTTCCTGAAACGAAAAAATAAAAAGAATCAAAATAACACTCACCAGAAACCACTGAATCGGCTGCCTGCGTAACTGCAAATCTTTGAACGACCTGAACCGAACGTTTGAAACCATCAACAGACCCAAAAAAATCGTCGTTATGAAGACACCCCACTCAACGATGAAGGAAATTTCTGTCTGCCGCACAACATGTGTGAAAGCTGCAAGACCAACTGCCGCCACTGGAGACGAAATTCCCTTAAAATATTTTTTCGACGTACTGTCACTGGCAGAAATGACATTGAAGCGTGCCAAACGAATGGCCGCACAGGCCAAATACAAAAACGAAGCCATCCAACCTAATCGTCCCATCTGCGACAGCGACGATCCATAAACGAGAACGGCCGGAGCAACTCCAAAACTAACCATATCCGCAATCGAATCAAAATGAGATCCAAATTCCGACTCAACCTTCATGAATCGCGCAGTTCGACCATCCAGGCTATCGAACACAGATGCCAAAAAAATTCCAAAAACGGCTGGCCTGAAATCTCCAGATTTTTCAATGCTCGCGGCAAGAACATAAATGATGGAGTAAAATCCAGAAAACAATGCCGCCGCCGTCAGAAGCGAAGGGACAATCACAATTCCCCTCTGAATTCTTTTGAATTTTGGTTTTCTTTCCACTTCCATAAATTTATTTGCCAGCTTCGCTAAAGTGATCGTTCGTGTAAATGGGAACTAGGGCCTCAATATCTGAGACTTCAGAAACCATTTCTGATTTTAAATCCTTTAGCCGCGGCACAATCCCTGACTGAAATTTATAAATTTTCACAGGTTTCGAAAGAAACCATGCCTTCGCAACACTTATGCCCATTCTTAAGCCGGTGAATGAACCTGGGCCCACACAGACATAAAGCGCATCAATATCTTGAGGCGTCCAACGAATGGATTTCAGTAATGTTTCAATTTGTGGAATAAGAATTCTTGATTGTTCGCGGATCGATGCGTCCTCAGCCTGATCAATACTGTCAAAACTAGCGACGCAAATTTCTCGATCGAAAAATGCAATCGACACAGATTTTGAAGACGTATCAAACGCCAAAACCTTCATCGAAACAGCTTCAGCACAGATTCAAGAATCTGATAACGATGAATATCATTCATCAATACCAACCCAAAAAGAGCAATTAACAAAAATAGGCCTACCTGCATTGCAATTTCCATAAATCTCAAACTGACAGGACGACCTCGTATCCACTCAATAATGAAAAATGTTGCATGCCCACCATCGAGAACCGGCACGGGCAAGAGGTTGACGAGACCCAAAGTGATTGAAAGAAGTGCCAAGTTCGACAAAAATGAAATCCATCCGAAGTAGCCCCCACCTGCAATGCGATAACTATTGCCAGCGACTTTATAAATCATAATCGGACTTCCCAGCAGCTTGAATGAAAGCTGACCGGTAAAAAGTTTATAAAGTGATTGAACAGTCATCGATGCCATAGACCAAGTCTCGGAGAAACCTCGCGCCACCCAAGCTATAGGGTTTAAGGATTTCTCCACTGAAAGAACAGTATCGATCGCCTTCGAAGAACCAATTCCAATTCGATAAGTGGGTTCCTGCCCTTGCGGATTGTCCCGACCAAGCATCGGATCCGTCACTGTCGTTTTCTCAGCCGCGAGCGTCGCAGATTTTGTTTGCCCATCACGAATCCAAGAAACTGTGACTGGCTTGCCATCGGAGGATTTTATAATTTTTGCAACATCTTCAAAGCTATTCAAACTGCTCTGGTCGATGGAGAGTAAAAAATCACCCTTCTTTAACCCTGCAATATCCGCCGGAGATTTTGGTTCAACATGTCCAATCACGAGCTCAACAGGCCTAAAACCAAAACGATCCCAAACCGATTCTTTTCCGGCGGAAAGATCTGCCGTCAGAATCTTTTTCTCACCAGATCGTTCAATTTCCAGTTCCAGCCTTCCTGTCGGCACTAACTCAAGTGCCTCACGCAGCTGAGCCATTGTGGTAATTTTTACAGCACCCACGCGAACAATTTTATCTTCTCGTTGAAGACCGGTCTTCGCAGCTAAACTATCATCACTCACGAAATAAATAACGGGTGAAGCAAAATCAGGAGTCACGCCAATTCGTGGGACATCGATATCTTCACCAAATTTAGATTTAGATCTCGTGATCACCGGCTGAACAGGTATTTCCAAAATTTCGTCCGCGCCCGTTTTTAAATCGGTTCGCTGAATTTTAAAAGCCAACGGTTTCAGCGGAGATTTCTCAAGAAGAGGCTCCAGCTGCTGAAATTTCTTCAATGGCTGACCTTCCACAGAAAGAATGCGATCGCCCGATTTGAGTCCTGCCAAAGCTGCAGGCTTTCCAGATTCCAGAGTTCCGACTACAGGGTCCAGATTTGGAATTCCAGTCGCTAGCATGAGTCCAAAGAGAAAGATTGGTAATATCAAATTAAATACCGGACCACCAAAGACAACTAACAATTTCTGAGGCGGTGTCTTTGTCAGGAATCCAATATTTTTTTCTTCTTCTGAATATGATTTACTCGGATCGTCACCAGACATCTTGACATATCCCCCGAGAGGAAGGATTCCGAGTTTGTATTCTGTATCGCCCTTTTTAAAAGAAAAAAGGCTTGGTCCCATACCGATCGCGAATCTCTCAACACGTATGCCGACCCATTTGGCCATTAAGAAATGACCTAACTCATGTATAAAAACGAGGACAAAAAATAGAAGAGCAAAAAAACCAATATCATTGATCCATGTGGGCAACATGGCCCTAGATTCTCACGTCTCTAAAGAGTTGTCGACAGCCTTTGACGGCCCGGTTTCCAGGCCATACTCCAATGTTTTACGTCTGAATCGAGGCTTAACACTTCTTCCAGAGTCTCGCAGCGCGACGAATCAAAATGCCGCAGGGCCGATTCAACAACTTGAGGGATTTCGACAAACGAAAGCTCGTCATTGAGGAACCGTGCAACAGCGATTTCATTGGCCGCATTTAAAACAACGGGGCCGTGATCCCCGATCTTCACTGACTCAATCGCGAGTTTCAGACATTCGAATTTTTCGAAGTCCGGGTCTTCAAAATGCAATTTTCCAAGTTCTGCAAGCCGTAAGGACCGATTCAGATTCAAAGGAATGCGCTCTGGATATGCAAGAGCGAGCGCAATCGGAATCCTCATATCTGACAAACCAAGCTGAGCCATGATGGATCCATCCACGAATTCTACAAGTGAATGCACAATACTTTCCGGATGAATAATGATTTGAACTTGATCTTCACGAACATCAAAGAGACGAAGGGCCTCGATATATTCCAAGCCCTTATTCATCATTGTCGCTGAATCAACAGTGATCTTCGAACCCATGCTCCAGTTGGGATGCTTCAGCGCTTCAGCCTTTGTGATGCTTGAAAAACTCGAACGATCTCGCAACCGAAATGGGCCTCCACTCGCCGTCAGAATGATATGTTTTACATCCCGGACAGAATTTCCCATCAATCCTTGAAAAATCGCGGAATGTTCCGAATCAACTGGAATCAATTTCGTTCGCGATTTTTTCAAAGCTCGTGAAACAAAAGGGCCCGCCATGACGAGAACCTCTTTATTGGCCAATCCTAAAACTGCGACATTTTCCTCAATCGCTCTCAAACACGCAACTAATCCATAGGTACCGGACATCGATCCCATGACGACGTCTGGCTTCGTCTGGCTCACCAGATCTGCGTGACCATCAACGCCTACGAATATTTTATCAGCCCATTCACTGCCGAGCTGTGTCTTCAATAAATCTCTCACAGCCGCGGAACCCACGCTGACGAATTGCGGCTTAAACTCTCGAATCTGCTGCACAAATGCATCCACAGATTGTCCACAGGCGAGACCTACGACTTCAAATTTTTCTGGATGTTGCCGAATCACATCAAGCGTATTCGCACCGACGCTTCCCGTAGATCCTAAAATGACAACCTTACGTATCATCACGACTGCCAACTGCTACTTGAATCCGCCAAAAAGAACCACGTAAAAAAACAGAGGAACAACACCGAAGATAACTCCATCGAAGCGATCCAAAACCCCGCCATGTCCCGGAATAATCTGCCCCGAGTCCTTCACTCCAAAATGACGCTTAAGCGATGACTCAAACAAATCTCCAAAAACGCTCGCCAACGCCACTCCGGCACCTAACGCAAAACTCAACAAAAGCGAAGGAGCTGTAAAATCATACCTTTTAACCATTACGCAAAAAATAACCGCGACGAGCATGGCTGTTGCCAAACCAGAATAAAAGCCTTCCTGTGTTTTTTTCGGACTAATTTTCGAAAAAAATTCAGTCTTACCCCAGAACTTACCTCCAAAATAAGCTCCTGTATCTGCAGCTCCAACAACGAGAAAAAGAAAAATCAAGGCCTGCGGGCCCCCACGCAGTTGAACATATAAAAGCAGAGAAAATAATCCTGTGATATAGATCCAACCCACAACCAAGTCAGAATATTTCTGAATCGAATTTTTCCATTGAGAAGTTCTCATCAGCTCTCGAACCACTCCAACTTGGAGAAAGAGAAGAATAAAAGCAAAACCCAGAGTCGGATCATAGCCAAGAGCCATCAGGACGGCTGGCAAAGATCCCACCAGGCAAACGCCAAAATGCGAGGTCCACGCTTTGGTATCCCCCGGCACTGCTGTAAACGAAAGATACTCATGCCATGACAAAAACAGCAGAACTGCCACATAGAATGAAAAAAAACGGCTGTCGAATGAAGCGAGTAGCAAAAGTGGAAAATAAATAATCGCCGCCAATATTCTCTTTTGAAGATTCGTCATGATGTCTGACTCTCTTGAAATAATTGCTGTCCAGTTTTGCCAAAGCGGCGTTCTCGTCCATTAAAAGTCTCTATTGCTTTCATCAAACAAGTTTCATCGAATTCTGGCCAAAGCACATCAGAAAAATAAAATTCTGAATAAGCACTCTGCCAGAGCAAATAGTTCGATATCCTAAATTCTCCGGAAGTTCGAATGACGAGATCAGGATCCCGCTGACCCGATGTGTCAAGCGACCTACTGATCAGGTCTTCGTCAATTTGGTCGGCCCTTAATTCCTTCTTTTCAATACGCTCAGCCAGGGTTCGTAGGGTTCGAGTGATCTCGTCCCGAGATCCATAGCTAACAGCAACTTGCAAATTCATGCCCGTATTGTTCTTTGTGAAGTCAGCCAGCTCCAAAAAAGCTTCGCGAAGATCTTTCGGCAACTCAGCAATATTTCCTATGAGACTAAAACGAATATTATTTTTGGAACACATGCGTTTGCCAACGTGCGTATAGACTTTCATCAATCGAAAGAGCATTGAAACCTCACGCTCGGGTCTGGCCCAGTTCTCAACCGAAAATCCGTAGACAGTCAAAATCTTCACGCCAAGATCAGAGCTTGCCGCTGCTATCCGCTTTAGATTGCGAGCGCCTTCGCGATGGCCAATGATTCTCGGCCAGCCTCGCTTTGCCGCCCATCGACCGTTCCCGTCCATGATAATTGCGATATGCTCGGGGATCTTCATGGATTAACTCAAATGATTAAAAAAAATGATCGACTAAATTGTCATGATCTCAGCAGTTTTCTTAGCCACCAAATCATCGACTGACTTTGTTGCTTCATCCACTACTTTTTGAATCTGCTCTTGCTGCTTCTTAGAGTCATCTTCAGACAATGCCTTGCCTTTTTCTAAGCTCTTGATTGCTTCGTTACCATCTTTACGATGTTGGCGAATAGCTATCTTCGCCTCTTCTCCCAACTTGCCTACCACCTTCGAGAGTTCCTTACGTCGCTCTTCAGTCAAAGGCGGAATCGAAATTCTGACGATTTTTCCATCATTCTGCGGATGGTAGCCGATTTCGGCTTGAATAATTGCCTTCTCAATATCAGCCAACGCTGTCGAATCCCATGGAGCCACAACAATCGTGCGAGCATCCGGCGTCGACACTGTACTCATCTGATTCAAAGGCGTGGGAGTTCCATAATAATTGACCCGCACATTATCCAAAATCGACGCCGATGCTTTTCCGGCTCGAACTTTTGAAAATTCTCTCTTAAGCGAATCTAAAGCTTTCTGATTACTTGTTTTTAAGGCATTCAAAATTTCCGTTGGGTTTGACATAAAGACCTCTTACTTCTTTCTGGTTTTCTTATCGTCTTTCACGATAGTCCCAATCGACTCTCCTGTAAGTGCTTTCTTAATATTCCCGCGCTTATCCATTCCAAAGACGACGATGGGAAGCGAGTACTCCATGCAAAGTGAAATCGCTGTAGCGTCCATCACCTGTAGACCCTGCTGCAACACATCCAGATAAGAAAGCTGATCAAACTTAACAGCATCTTTGTTCTTTAAAGGATCTTTATCATAAACCCCATCGACTCGTGTCGCTTTGAAAACTGCATCTGCTTCAATTTCCATCGCACGCAAACTTGCCGCCGTGTCAGTCGTGAAATAGGGGTTTCCAGTTCCCGCAGCGAAAATAACGACACGTCCCTTCTCAAGATGGCGCATCGCCCGTCGGCGAATATAAGGTTCCGCAATGGCATCCATTCGAAGGGCCGACATCACCCGTGTATACGTGCCCAATCGCTCAAGCTGATCCTGAAGGGCCAGCGAATTCATAACCGTGGCGAGCATACCCATATAATCCGCGCTCGCACGATCCATGCCCGAAGCTGAACCGCTGATTCCACGGAAAATATTGCCGCCGCCAATCACGATCGCAACTTCAATGCCGGACTCGACAATCTCATGAACCTCTTCTGCTATCCGAGTGAGAACCTTAGGATCCAGTCCATAGGACTGCTCACCCATAAATGCCTCGCCAGAAAGTTTTAGAAGTACTCTTTTATATTTCTGTTTGGATGATGCAGGTGCCATGTCAGGATTCAGTTCGACCCAATTCAAATCGAATAAATCGGCTGATCTGCATATTTTCACCAAGTTTAGCAATCGTATCTTTCAAGTACCCTTCTATCGTCGAGTCGGGGTTCTTAATAAACGATTGTTCTAGCAAACAATTCTCTTGGTAAAATTTATCTACTTTACCATCAACGATCTTCGACAAAACGGCTTCTGGCTTTCCAGACTGTCTTGCCTGATCCATAAAAATTTCGCGTTCCTTAGCTATAATATCAGCAGGAACAGCCTGTCGGCTTAAAAAACGGGGATTAGACGCTGCAATATGCATCGCAATATCCCGCGCAAAATTTTGAAAATTTTCATTTCGAGCAACGAAATCTGTCTCGCAGTTAATCTCAACAAGCACGCCAATTTTTCCACCGGCATGGATATAAGAAGAGACCGAGCCTTGCTTAGTTTCTCTTCCAACCTTTTTCTCAGCTGCTAAGACGCCTTTTTTTCTCAGAAAGTCGACGGCCTTCTCCATATCTCCGCCGGTTTCAACCAAGGCCTTCTTGCAATCCATCATCCCAGCGCCTGTTTTATTTCGAAGCGTCTGAACGTCAGAAGCAGAAAGTTCCGCGGCACCGCTCATGTCTGAGCCCCTTCTTTAGAATCTTTAACTTCCTTTATTTTCACGACCTGAGGGCGATGTCCCTTCGACGATCCTTCATGCTTTTCGTCTCTTGAATCACCGGCTGGAGTGATCTTCTTCAAATTATCTTCTCGAACCTTTTGGCCACTAATGATCGCATCAGCAATTTTTGAAACATAAAGTTTAATTGCACGAATCGAATCATCGTTTCCAGGAATAGGATATTGAATGCCTTCAGGATCACAATTGGTATCAACTACCGCGATGATCGGAATATTCAGCGATCGAGCTTCGTTCACTGCAATATACTCGAGATGCGGATCGATCACAAAGAGGGCTCCCGGCAACTCCGTCATTCCCTGAATGCCCAACAAATTGACTTCCAGCTTTCCTCGACGCTTTTCGAGACTCAAAATTTCTTTTTTCTTTCGAATTCCGTAGGCTTTTGTTTCAGCCATTTTTTGCAAGGTCTTCATGAAATTAATGGATCTCTTAATTGTATGAAAATTCGTAAGAGTTCCACCAATCCAACGCTCAGTCATATACAGCTGTCCAGCGCGAAGAGCTTCTTCCTTGATGATTTCTCGTGACTGTTTTTTTGTTCCAACAAAAAGAATTTTTTGACCGCTTGAAGCGATTCGGCGAGCGCCTTCTAATGCGTCTCTAAACAGTGTCGCCGTTTTCTGCAAATTGATAATATAAACGCCATTGCGTGCATGGTGAATATACGGCTTCATCTTCGGATTCCATTTCGCGGTCGGATGCCCAAAGTGAGCTCCCGCTTCCATCAAATCTCGAATCGATACTTCAGGTTGTTCTTTCAAAGCTGCTTCCATCAAATCTCCTTAAAAAATGTAGAACACCTGCAATTCGTACAATTCGGACACCCAAATTGTCAAAGCTAGATCCTAGTTTTTCACTGACTTGGGGGTGTGGGTAGCTGGTTTTTGGGGATTTGCCTTAGGTTTGGCGTGAGATTCCGACTTCAACTGCTCAACCTGAAGCTTAAGGTCCCGAACAAGGTCCTCATAGGTCGCCTGGGTCCGTGATAGTTTTTCCTCAAACTCACGGGCTTGACTCTCCATTCGACGGCTACAAGTGAGATCTTCCGCCCGAGACTGAGAATCGGACACCTTAAGCCTCGCGATTTCCTTAGAAAGCTCGGTATTCCGGCTTAAAAGCTCCTGATTGAGGAGCTCCATCGACTGGGCCTGTTCTCTCAATTGCATAAATGTGTCTTTGTCACATTCAGCGGTATTATTCTCAAAGGCCTTTAGCTTGGCTTGGGCCTCGTCGAGCCTGGACTGTTGGTCATCGTATTGAGTTTTTGGGACGCAACCCACAACTGATAGGACCAAGCCAAGGGTCAACGGCATTAAAGTAGAAGAAAATCTCATCCTCAGGATTTTAGCCCGAAAGTGGTCCGCCAAGGAATCGATTTAATTTTCCAAAAAATTCCGCCAAGAAAAGGCTGCCACAGGTTCCGACTTGCCTGAAAACTAGTCAAAAAAGCTCGCTGACCAAAAGCGTTTGATTTCTATGTAAATCGTTGCAAAAATCCAAAACGGGTAGGGGAGTTTGGGGTTAAGCGGAGTTGTCGCTAAATTTTTTTGTTTTGCTAGCTTTTCGATGCTCATCGGCTTGGGCGGCCTTGCTTCGGCATCGGTCAAGAGTGCGGGAGAAGAAGATCTGGCACCGTGTCCACGCCTGGTCCGTAGTTTAACCACAGGCAAAGTGCCTTCAGAGCTTTACAATCTGCACGCCAAATGGATCGACGGGGATATCAATCAGGTCCTGGAGGATATGACAAAATTAGGACTGAATATTGGGGTTCCTGCCAGTCAACGCGATTTATGGCCCGATATCCAGAACTACGATGATTACGCAGAGAAGTGGGATGATTCAAAACTCGACTCAAATAACGCCTATGGCGAATTCATTTTCGACGAATCGCTCGCGCTGCTAAACATTGGACATAAAGATTTTAGAAAAACAAAAATCGATCGACGCTGGCTTTTTAAATGGGTGCTCATGCACGAATTCGGTCATTTCTGGATTCAGAAGAATCTTTATCCCCCCAGCTCGAGATCGAATAGTGCGACACATGAACAAATTTATCGCCGGCAACTGTATGTCATTTCAGCCGAGTATATCGAAAAATTTTTTGACATTCTAAAAACCCAGCCAGAGCTCAATCTGCGACGAGCTGCACTTCGCTTACTCTTCTTGTCGCATCAGCGCGCGATATTTGAGGAACTTATGATTGAACGAAGCCTGAATGCGGCAGCCACCGAAAATCGAACGGTTCGAAAGGCTCGTATTTCGTATCTTGCAAATACTGTGCGGGCACATATTTATTCATTGTGCAACTTCATCGAGCTCGTTGCTCGGCTTCGAGAGGCTGCTCTTATCTCTGTTTCAGATGCTGCAAGATGGAATATTCGCTGCAGGAAATCGATTGAAACCGCGATCGATATTCCGCGCTCGGTGTGGTTCGGAATTAAAGAAGCCTCCCCCGTTGACTTCATTCATCATAAGAAAAAATTGGATTTCCCGTCGAAACGAGCTTACAACACCCATGAATTCCGTTTTTTTAAACAGCTCGCAAAAGATGCCGACTTCACCTCTCGCGAAGCTCGTAACCTCATCTCGTGGGCCACACGCCAGTTTCGTTAAGCCTCCATTCTCAGCGCGCAAGGTACCAGGGGTACCAGGGGTACCTGGTACCGGGATTTCGTAAGTCGTAGGTACCAGGTACCCCTGGTACCGGGTCTTTGGGGGGAGATGCATAGAGATATGAAGGACCGTGCGTAGCGGCGAAAAGGACCCCTCAAATATGCCAATTTTTGCTTAAATTCCAGGTAGTTAGGGATGTTCACTAACGGCATAACAATTGCAACTCTCTGAGATCAGAAAGGTTTTCATGCGAAGACATGTAGAACTCCTCTGCATCCTCTCTCGCGCACTCATCATTGGCGCGCCGGTCGCGTATTGCCCCGTAACAGAATCGCAAGGCCTCCCCGCCCTTAGCCGAGAGGCCTGCCGTCCTGACGAATTGGGCCTGGAGATTGTTGAAGAAGCCGTGCGAAGAATAAAAGCGCCCGAACCTCGCCTAAATTCGCACCCCCCCCTCACGTCCCATGCCCTACTTCAGGCCAAGCAAGCAAGCCTTGATGCATTCGAAAGCACTTCCAGACTAATCGACGCCGCTGAAAGCCCTGCATCGAAGCTCCAAAAATTTAACCCATTTCTGCAGACCATTCCATTCACAGTCGTCCGCACAAAAATTGAATCGGAAATTCTTTCAAACAAACCTCGCTCTGAAATTAAAAACTTTACCGCACGCGAACTAACAAAGGCCTTTCAACTCTATCAGCAATTAACAGCAACAGCCGAGTCACTGGCTTCTATTCTCCAAAAAGGTTCGCCTGCAGAAATCAAAAATTTTCAAACCAATACCCTTGAAGCGCTTCGAATCGACGCATTCAAAAATGGAACGGATGCGAATACCTTCAATGATATTCTAAAAACACGGCTTCTTGAAAACTTAAAAAAGAAAATCTCATCGTTCGCGGCAGAATGGCACACAAAAAATCCAGACGGCCGTTGGCCAGAATTCAAAAATGAAATCCACACTGCATTCAAGACCGTTCCCACATTGGTGAATGATGAAGACTTCTTGTTCGATCTTCATCAGAAACTTGGCTGGGCCGCACTTCTCCCCGCCATTCAGTCATTCGGTCTTTTCCCCGAAATCAAACTTGAAATCCGGGATATGATTCTTGCAGGCTCAACAAAACAGCAAGTTCAGTTTTATATCTCGGAAAAATCTAATTTCATTCAAGGTTGTCTGCTTAAAGCTGAAAACACCGTGAAAAATGCTTTTGGACAATATGGAGCATTTGCCGACAAATCTCCCGGCGTTGCCAAACAACTATCTGCAGCAACAAGCGAACTTCTATCCGAATGCGCACCAGACAATGTCTCACCAGCTTTTCTCAAAATGTTATTTGAACGGCTCCGAGATGCTCGCATCGAAGTTCTATATTCTTCCTTCGAAAAGTGGATCGCAGAAAATCCCGATGCAACATTCGAACAATTTAAAAAATCTCCATTCTTCGCCTACTTCGTCGACGGCTCTGAATCGTCGGGTACACTTAAAGATCCACGGTCATTTTTTCTCACGCAAATTTTTACGCCTATCATCTCCAATATTCTAAAAAAGGCTCGAGAAAACGGTCACCTGTTGGAATCTCCAGGTTCCTTAGAGGAAAGAAAAATAGCTCAGCAAGAAATTGACGAGCTCTACAAAAACCTCATCGAACTCAATTCAAAGCATGGAGAATTCATCGACATCTCAACCATCAAACAGAGAGAGTCTAAAATTCGAAAGCAGGAATATTTTGCCGCGGAATTTTCCACAGATTCAACAGCCTCTTTGTCGACCAAAAGATGGGCCGATCTAAAAACTTCTGGAATCCTTAAATATTTCAATTCCAGAGATATCCAGCAGGCTGCTGCAACAATTCAAACAACACAAATTCTGAATTCTCTGGATAAAGTCATGACGAAGGCTTTCTTAGAAGTAAAAAACAAATCAATTATTAAGGACAAATTCTATCAAAATCGTTTCGAGGAGCTCGACAAAACGGCGAGATCGAAGCTTGAGAAACAATGGAAATTGGCGAAGTCTAAACTCGCAGTTGTAAAATCGGACTTCCCAGATTTTGTTTTGAGCCTATCAGACTATGAGGAATCATTTTGGAATCGTCTCAACGAATTGAGTCGGTCCGCTCAATTGCTTGCTCAAGATTCAAAGAGAATAACTCAAGTGGAAACTCTTGTTTCGTCCGTCGAAAGAAAAATCAAAGAAGCCGCAAGGTTCTGGGTTGCGATTGAAAAAGCCAGAACTCCAAATGAAAGTTCTCTCTATAAGATAAGCGAAGCGGCGATTAGAGAAAGTTATAGGACGGCTCCTGAAAGAGTCCCATTCGAAATGCTTCGCGCGAAATCTGAAGAGGAATTCAAAATCAAATTAGCGGATTCGGTTGGCGCTGATCTAAAAACACTGGGGGCCTTAGCGCCAACAATTAAGTTGAATCGTGTCGAAGACGCATACAATCAGGCAAAATTAAAGTTGTGGGCCGAAACCATAGCAGACAGCGATGATCTACCCACAAATATCGTCCTCGATAAAATGACCTCTATTGGAGCCAGCCGACGAGCCGCCGCAGAAATGGCGCTAAGCGAACTTAGTCGCTCAGCTCTTGCCGAAGATCAGGCCCAGCGACTGAGCCAGCTCAAAAAATCAGAGGAGCCTCGTTTCACCCTGAAGGGCGCCAACGAAACGATTCGGATCAAAGAGCGCGATCTGCATCTGCAGAAAAAAATCTTGGATATTTCAAAAGAAAATCGAATTCTATTCAACTGGGCTTTATTTAAAAAGCAGCGCCAAGAATTACACCAGCTGTCAGACGCAGCGCTAGAAAAATGGCTGGTTGAAAATCCACCGCCTGACGATTCATGGAGCGAAAAGGGCCGACGCCTAACCGGAGGCCTCTTATTCAATTCATTGAACTATCCTCATATCTATCGTTCTTTGTGGGATGCTGATGGATACCTAAGATCTCGCGAATCACTCGTTGAGAAATTTAACGGAATATTCTCAACAGAGGGACGATCCGCACTCGTCGAGGGCCTCGATGCCGAGAACTTTCAAAAAGACTTTGCGATGAACAATCCACTATTCTCCGCTGGGGCTATCAGCGGCCATATGATCGAAGGAATTCCGCTGCTCTTCCAATACTCAACAGCCGGCTATGCAAGCATCGCAGATTCAATTGTTGCTGGCGAACTTTCATCCGTAAGTCTCGCAGATCTCGAAAGACTCGAAGGCAATGATGGGCTTTCGGGTGGCCTTGCGACTGCAGGCAAATACTCGAGAAACACAGGACTATTTCTTGGCGGCCTTGCGTTGACCGCGGGTGCGGGCTCTGCTTCTCTTGCATCAGTTGAACTTGAAGGCTTAACGCTGGGCCAACGCGCGATTGCTATGACAAAATTCGCACGACCACTTGCTCAAATGATCATATCAAAGCCCGTTCGCTCCAGCCTTTACCTCGGTGGATCAAGCGCCATTGGCCAGGAGATCTATCGAATTGGAAGCCTTGACGAGCTCTACAAAAAAGAAGGCGAGCTCATCGACCAAGGAAAACCTGGCAAGATGGTTACTTACCCAAATCTCGATTTTTGGAATTCAATGGGAAATATTACTTCGGCTACAGCAGATGGAATGTCGTCCAGTCAGATATTCATGGGCGCAACAACCACGATGAGTCGAGGAATCCAAAAAATGGTCGCGTTAAATTATGCAAAGATAGCCACTAGTGCGGCGAACAACGCATCAGCAGCATTTGCGCAAGGAATGAAAATTGGCGAAACTTGGGGCGCAAAGGCCACGGCTTTTGTCGATTTTGCCGAAGGAATGTCTGAGTTTCCAGACACTATTGATATGT
>CAZVFP010000023.1:0-12310 GCA_964626465.1 uncultured Bacteriovoracaceae bacterium
ACCGTGTCTCAGTTCCAGTGTGCCTGATCATCCTCTCAGACCAGGTAACCGTCAAAGCCTTGGTGAGCCATTACCTCACCAACTAGCTGATAGTGCGCGGACTCATCCAAAAGCGATCGGCCTTGCGGTCCCGACCTTTAACCCCTAGAGCTGATGCTCCTGTGGTCTCTCCGGTATTAGCCCTTCTTTCGAAGGGTTATCCCAAACTTAAGGGCAGATTATCCACGTGTTACTCACCCGTGCGCCACTTTACAATCCCTTGCGGGACTTCTCGTTCGACTTGCATGTGTTAGGCATGCCGCCAGCGTTCGTTCTGAGCCAGAATCAAACTCTCCAATTAAAAATTGGAAATGATAAGTTCGTGAAAACTTATCTGATTTCTGACTTCATCTACTGCATTTTATTGCGAAATAAACTAGGTCAATTATCTCAAAAAATATTAACTAGACGATATCTTGAAAGGTATTTTTACCCTTCCAAGACAAGTTGCTACTTAACTTTCAAAGAACAGTTGTAGTTTTCACTACTTATTGGTTCCCCATAAAAGACAAAAACCTTTAGGAGATCAATCAAAAATCTTCAGAATATTTTCTGAGGACCCGAAGCCGGCAGCATTTGCACGACTCAAGTAAGATTGGTTTTCTTCACTTTTGATGAGTTTGGCAACAGGCAAATATGATTTTTTTTAATTTTTTTTAAAAGGGGCTAAAAACTTCGCTATCACTTCAGCTCGGCCCAGTTGGATCCGATCGAAATATCAACAACAAGAGGAACGAGGATCGACTGCAGTGGCGTGTTAGACAGATCACTCATTTCCTCTGAGACCAGGGTTTGGACGGCGGGAATTTCGCCTGTCGGCACCTCCAAAACCAATTCGTCATGAACCTGCAAAAGCATTCTCGTCTCAAAATTCTCAACCTGAAGACGTTGCGCAATTCTAACCATTGCAGATTTCATGATATCCGCAGCCGTGCCCTGTACCGGGGCATTCATACTCATACGCTCCGACATTTGTCGAAGAACTGCGTTTTGGCTGTTGATATCGGGCATTGGTCTTCGGCGACCAAAAAGCGTTTCGGTATACCCGTTTCGCTTCGTTGCATCGACCAAGCCTTTCATAAAATCCTTCAGCTTTGGGAACGATGAAAAATAGGCTTCCATAAACTGAGAGGCATCTTTTACCCCAATTTTGAGCTGTTTGGATAATCCAAACGCCGAAATTCCATAGACGATACCATAGTTAATCGCCTTGGCTCTTTCACGATACTCTCGATCAGAGGTTCCAAACACAACGCGTGCGGTTTCAGAGTGAATATCGCGACCACTTCGAAACGCCGCGATCAGATTTTCGTCACCTGACATATGCGCAAAAATTCGGAGCTCAACCTGAGAGTAATCGGCGCTCATAAGCACGCAGCCAGAGGGTGCAACGAACGCACTGCGTATCATCAGCCCATCCTCAGAACGGGCTGGAATATTTTGCAAATTCGGATCCGAACTACTCAGCCTACCGGTCACAGTTCCAGTCTGATGATAGTGCGTGTGAATGCGGCCATTTGAATCGATCAAATCTGGCAAAACATCGACATAGGTTGACGTTAATTTTGAGAGCCCTCGAAACTCTAGAATCTGAGCGGGAAGCGGATGTTCTACGGATAAATCTTGAAGAACGGATTCATCAGTCGAAAAACCTGTTTTTGTTTTTTTTGTCGGCTGCAATTTCAATTTTTCAAAAAGTATTTTCTGCAGCTGTTTCGGAGACTGAATATTAAATTTTTCACCCGCCAGCTCAAAGATATCGTGTTGGATCTTATCCATCTTTGAATGGAACATCTTCGACAACTCTTTCAGCCGGTTCACATCCACAGAGATGCCGACTCGTTCCATCTCGGTAATAACGGCTACAAAGGGCATCTCCAGCTCCCGATAGAGCCATTCAAACTGAGAATTCTGCAAAATTTTCGGGCGAAACTGTTGATGCAGCTTAAACGTTAAGTGAGCGTCGTTGCCCGAATAGACTACAGCCTGCTCTAAAGGAATATCCGCGAAATTCGATGAGCCTTTGAGAAGAGCCTCTAAATCGCCCTTCGTTTCACCCAAAATTACTTGAGACAAAGCGTCTAAGCTAAAGCTGCGATGATCAGCATGAAGCAGATAGCCTTCAATCATCGTGTCTTCCAGAGTACCCGTCATCAGCAAACCTTCCCGACTCAAAACCTGTGCATCAAACTTGAGGTTATGGGCAATCTTGGAAATCTGAGGATCTTGCAAAATCCGTTTCAAAAACTGAAAGACATCCTCCGACGAAGGCTCGCTTTGATGATGCCTCCATGGCAGATAAAAGGCCCTGTCCGACGAATAGGCCAGCGCCACTCCAACGATTTTGGATTCAAATCGACGGAATGAGTCGGTCTCAACATCAATAACCACCAGTCCTGCACCACGAATCGCAGATTCAATTTCTGCAAGCCGCTCAGCGTTTTTCACCAACTCTAACGACGAGTTCCCAGGCTGAACGGCAACCGGCCCGGCCGCTACCTCCGCTGGTTCGGCTTTCGCTGGCTGAGCAGACTCCGCCGGCCGATCTAGAAAGAGATCGCCATAATTGTCCAATACCCGCTTGCAGTCCCAATCGACCAAAAAATCTTTCAATGCGGGTTTCAGCGGAAATGTCAGCGGTGTCACAGGAATCGCACCAACATCTAAATCATCCTTTAAGGCCACCAATCTTTGGCTGAGCTTCAAATCATCCAGAGATTTTTCAATTTTCTCCCGCAATTTCGGTGAAAGCTTTTGCGTATTCTTCAGGATCTCGTCGATTGAGCCAAAATCGTTGATTAACGTTGCCGCTGTTTTTGGCCCCACGCCGGCAACTCCAGGAATATTGTCAGACGAATCTCCGGTCAGCGATAAGAGATCGCCCATTTGATCCGGACGGACACCCCATTTTTCCTTTACTTCCGGCTCTGCAATAATCTTGTCTTTGTATGCATCGTAAAGAACTGTATTTTCGTTGATCAGTTGAGTGAGGTCTTTGTCCGTCGAAACAATGACCACTCTCTTCTGAGAGTTCCAAAAATGAGCGAAACTCGCAATCCAGTCATCAGCCTCCACTCCCTCAGACTGAAGTACTGGAAATTCTGCAGCTTCACAGAGTTTTCGCACAGCTTCGATTTGAGCCGAAATATCTTCGGGCGGCGGTGGCCGATTCGCCTTGTAGCGAGGATCTATTTCTTTTCGAAACGTAGGAGATTTAGAGTCAAATACAACGATACACGCTCGGGGTTGATACTCCTTCAGCAACCTCAACAGACTCGTTGCAAACCCGACAACTGCATGAGAAGGCCGCCCCTTTGAAGAGAGCGGAGCAAGCGCGTGATAAGCTCTGAATATGAACGCGCTCGCATCGATTAAAAAATAAGAATGCTTAAACGACGATTTCAAAGAAACAACTTAAAGCATTCCGATTAGGAAGATCGAGTTTTTTCGATCTCGTCCAAACGTTTTTGAAGAGCGACAACTTTCTTATTCAATCGATCAAAATCTTTTTTGGAAGGAAGATCGAATTTGTTTAACAAAATTTCCATTCCTAAAGCTGCACTCGATTCAATGGTATCTCGAGCCTGCTTCGCGCGAGTGACGATCTCATGCGCATTGATTCCTTCAGCCTTCTTGACCAATTGCTGCAGTTTTTTTACTTGCTGGCCTCGAAATTTTTCTGTCGATTTTAAGATCTGTTTGACCTGTTTTCCAGCAGCCTTTTCAGCGTTTTGAACTTTTTGTGACAATGTAGAAACCTGTGATTTGATCTGATTCGCAAGTGCCATAGAAAGCCTCCTTTGGGTTAAATTTTATTTCTTATCAGCTTCGCGCCCAATCTTACCCAATTTTACTTTTTTTAAATCAGAAATCTTCTCATTTCGCAGTAAAGCCACGAGGGCCTTCAAGACGGTCGCATCCATTCTGCCTCCTTCAGCATCTGTCTTCAAAAGATCGCAGGCCTCACGGACAGTGAACTTCTTGAAACGAAACGGGCGATCCGAAATCAAGGCATCAAAACGATCCACCGTCGTCAAAATATCAAGAATCAACGAATTGGTCTTCAGCCCTTGAGGATAGCCCTTTCCGAGACGGTCCTCATGATGACTGAGCGCCACTTCGGCACATAAATGCTGGGAATCCGCCCAGTAACACGCATTCAACACATGGCTGATCAAGGGATGCTCGTAAACGGCAACTTTTTCAAGGTCCTCAAGAGTTCCAGTTTTCTCAAGAATCGCAGGAGCCAGTCGACTTTTGCCCAAATCGTGAAACATGAAAGCCTGAAAAGCTCGTTTTACCGTTGCGGGAGTCTTGATCCAAAGTTCGAGGAGACGCGATCCAACTAAAGCGATCGTCAAAATATGCTTGTAGGCATAAGGATCTCTGATTCGATGATACTTGAGCTCTTCGAATAAAATCGTCGGGGCCCACATTTCTCCGAGCCACTCGCGCAGGTTTGGGGCCCAACCCTTGAGTACTGTAGAATACGGAACGCTATTCACGACAGAACTCATATCCTCAAGCAACTGCGGCATATCCTTAAACTTGGATTTATTTTTTAGATACTCGCCCTGATGAATAGCCGAACCAGACCACTGAAGAATATCTTGATTTGCTTGAACAAGGACCCTTCCACGGATGTCTTTTACTGGATCGTGGAGAGTTTGGCCCATAGCTAGAATTTATCAACATTTTGGAAGTCCTCAAAGAGCTTTGCCTGCTCTTGAGGATTTATTCTTAACTTTCTAATGACGCGCCGCTGATTCTGGTTGGGAATGACAAACCGGATAGTCACTTCACCAGATCGCACCGGATATGACCTAACCGGTGTTTCAAAGATTTCGTCCGGCACCTGATCTATCGTAAAATGCGAATAAGGAAGCGAATTCACCGTCAGATAACCAATTTGCGGCAACCAACTGGAGAGGCAAATCGTCATGACGCAAGCCGCTGCAAATCGAACCTGAAGCGCATATTTGTAAAAAAAACGCCCTCTAAACTCCAATTCGGTAATAGCGCGGATGGTTCCTGAAATTTTTTGTGAATCAGCCGGCAGCGGCGATATGGGCTCAAACCAGCCGTCTGCATTCAATTCAACAGGTGGCAGCTCTCGATCTTGAGTCAACCGCTGAATGAGATCTGACAAATTATGTTTCGCAACGCCTTCTAAAATCCATTCTAAAACACGGCCCACAGAATAGACATCTCCCGCAAACGACGACTCACCTGAGATTCGAATTTCGGGCGCTCGAAAATAAGGACGGCCTGCAATCGCATAGGGAAGAGGCGGATCAATCACAAATCGAGCCACTCCAAAATCAATTAATTTGATCATTCCACCTTCGGTCAGAAGAATATTTTCTGGAGAAATATCGCCATGAACGATGTTTTTAGATTTTAAGTAGTGCATCGCACAGATCAACTGACTGACCAATGCATGAGCCCATTGTTCGCGCGCTGCTGGGGTCAAGGTTTCAATGAATGGCATCAGATCGGCCAACGAAAAACCTCTGATATACTCCAAAATAATTGCCGAAGAATTGGGTTCACCTCTTTGGATTCGAAATGGGCGGACAATAAACGGATGATCCAAAGCACTGAGAACAGAAAACTCACGATCAATCAGCATTTCGCCGTCAGCAGATCCCTGAAAGCGCGGCAACAATTTCTTTTCAACCTCTATGCATCCATTTGAATAACGAAGGAGTGAAACAATCGCCGTGCCTCCCCAGGACAATTCAATCGACGAATCCAGCCGAATCGCATCACGCGAAGATCCACTACGGCCGAACAACGCACGACAGAGCAGCGACAGGTCTGGAAGGCGCAATTTCACGAAACTCGTGATACCCTCGATTCAGATAAGGTCAAGTCTCGCGACAAAACAGATGGCCGACCGTCGCCCGCGCCAAGAAAACGCGTTTTTAAGTCCAAATATATCGGGTTTAGTGAGCCTCTATCGCAGCTTTTCAGCACGAATCAGACGATCTCGATCACGACTCAAAGATTCATAAAGCAGCTCGGGTGAGCTTTGCCATTTTCGAGATTCGTTGAATGCGTAAAAAAGGGACGAAATGACCAATACCCAAAGAGCAACTTCAAGGGCCATCATTCCCCGGGCCGACTTACGCAGAATGATCCGGCGCAAATCATTCATGATGGAAATCTTTCATACTTCGTCGGACTTTACCCTCGCCAGGCGACGCGATAGCCCCACCTTGGCTCTGGTAATTCTCACCTGCTATTCTCTTCGCCGAGGCAAGCACGCGGTCTCGAAAGACATCGCCTAAGATTTTTACAATTGGCATGGACGCCACTGCCAGCAGCGCCACCAAAACGACATACTCCATCATGGTCTGTCCCGATTTTTTCTTATTTTTATGATTCAGCTTATGATTCAGCTTCATATATTCACCTCTCTCGAAATCTTCATTTCAAGAGAAGTGCCAAGCCAAACGAGGCAGAAAAGAGGGGAACAATTAGAAATATCCGGACGGAATATCCGGCAAAAGCTTGGATCAGCCTATTTCAGTTTCGAAAGAACAACTTGCACGCCATTCTTTTCAAGAACGACCTTTGTTAATTCAAGTGTCTTCTTTGCGCCAACGAACGCCCACTCATATGCCTCCACTTGATCTCCAAATTCAATTCGTTCGATTCGGGAGTCTCGAGCTGAAATGAGAGTCTTCAACTCTTCACCTTTTGAGCCATTCCACAGCCATCTTTCACCAATGATATTTTTGCTCCAGAGCGGCACTGCGTGGGCCGCTTCAGGCGACGAAACATCCTCGGAGGATTCTGTTTTATCCGCCGGTTGGTGTTTCGCCTCAACCTTTGCTTTGATGACATCAACATCGATGCGTTTTACCGGCGCCCAATTGGTCCAAAAATTCTTCGCCAAAAGATCAAATCCAAATACCTTCCATGCATCACACGAAAGAGTTTCAGTTTTTGTTCCGCACTTCCAATTCTGACCGGTCCATCGCCAACTTTCTGTACGCCCCTCTAAACTTGCACGCCACTCCCCCTGAATTTTCATTGAAAAATCACCGTGCACATTCCGAACTCGCTCTTTCAGAAAATCTAGTTCATAGGGATTGGTAGCATCTGCCAATAAAAAACCAGAAAATTCGGTGCAAGAAATCGCAACTACCGCAAGGATCTTAAACAGTTTCATTTAGACTCTCCTTCAACAACTGAATCACATTTTTGCGCAAAGGGCTCTGCAAATAATGATAGACATTCGCCTCCAAAAAACCGAGACGATCACCAGCGTCAAATCTACGCCCGGATAAAATGCAGGGATACAGATTTCCCGCAGTCGCCAACTGATGAAGAGCATCAGTGAGTTGAATTTCGCCGAGCTCGCCTTTTCTTTGAGCCTCCAGAATTCCAAAAATCTCTGTTGGCAGAAGATAACGACCAACAATCGCTAAGCGCGATTTTGTCTGACTTGGCTTTGGCTTTTCGATGCAACCAACAATCCTAGATCCCTTCACTTCGCAGATTCCGTATTTTGAAACCTCTGAATCCGGAACCTCCATCAACATGACAATCCCGGCTCCCGCCTTGGCCTTTGACGCCAACTTTCGGTGCACCTCCTTCAGCTGTTGCATCCCGGGAATTTTCGAAACAACTATGTCGTCGCCAAGCATGACTCCAAAATGACTCTCACTAATGAAATCTTTCCCCATCCATATTGCATGCCCCAATCCCAACTGTTCTTTCTGCCGGACCGACTGCACAGTAATTTTTCGTGAAATATCTTTGATCACCTTCAAGAGTTCATTTTTTTTACCTGCCATCAAAATATTTTCAAGATCAGGAGCGATATCGAAATGATCCTCAATGGACTGTTTTCCTTTTGATGTCACAAAAACAACCCGTTCGATCTCAGCCTGCACAGCTTCATCAACAATATGTTGAATGATGGGTCGATCAAAAACAGGAAACATCTCTTTCGGAATTGATTTGGATGCAGGCAATGCACGAGTCCCCCATCCAGCGACGGGCATGATCACTGATTTCATAGCGACAGTCTAGCGACTCTTTGCACTTGAATAAACATTCCTTTCAACATTTCGAAATTATTCAAAAATCTAGAATCTCCTTGGCCAATTTTTTTTTCATCGTTAATTTTCTGACTGTCGCAGATTGAAATGGAGCGGCGTTAATTAATTATTTTGAAAGGAATGAGATGAAAACAAAAATTATAACTGGAATTTTATCCATTGGATTGCTTTCGCCTGTTTTCGCAGGCCGAATTGAGCTTCCTCGAACAAAAAAACAAAGCAAAGCTGTGACTCCACTTGGTGTTAAGAGTCTGGCAGACCTCGCTGAAGACCTACGAACTGCGCTGTATGGTGCCCCCCGAGAAGGATACCTCAGTTCAGGTGATATTTTGGCGAATGTATCAAAATCTCTTCAGTCAAGCTGCCCAGGAAGAACCTCTACCGGACACGTAAGTCTTCATTGCGGCACTATTCGCAATGAATTCAATAGAGCTCTGGAAGTCGTTCGCAGCGAATATGCATCATTGGCAGCGCAAAAGGGAGTTTCTCAAGATTATTTGAATAACTTGGATCGCCAACTCAGCTACCAAGCTGACTACTATTTGACGGCCAATTGATTGGTAAAAACTTTTTGAAAGTTTAAATTGAAAAGCCCGGTTCGAACCGGGCTTTTTTTTGAGACACAGCCATTTAGGCGATGTCGCAAATTAAGATAGAGCCCGTCTCAGCCTGGAACTTTTTTTGGCGCTTCCTTCTCTTCGAGCCTCTGCAAACCCTGTGTCGCAGTTTCATTATTAGGGTTAATCGCCAACATCTCTTTAAAAATATTTTTTGTACCTTCTCGATCACCTTGACGATAGAGCGTATCAGCCAGGTTCTCCATGATGATCAACTTTCCTTCGTTATATTTCTGCTTCGACAAAGCATCACGATAGTATTTGGCCGCTTCTGGCATATTTCCTTCGTGTGCAGCCATATCTCCAGCAGTCTGATAGGGTAAAAAATTATCAGGATCCCCCGCCATGGCTTTTTGAATGGCCTCCTTGGCCTCTTTCACTTTTCCGTCGCGCAACAAAACACCCGCATGTGCGGCCCAAGCATTTCCATTCGCGGGATCAGCTTGTGCGATAGCCGCAATTTTTGCAGCCCCTTCTTCGGGCTTGCCCTTCATTTCTGTGCTGGCCAGTAAACCATTCAACGCGTCAGAATTATGGGGATTCTTTTCAAGAACAGCCTCTTGCAACCGCTGACCTTCTTCGTATCGCCCCTGAATAGCATAGACTTCTCCCAAAGTTGTTTTTGCAAACTCATTTTCGGGAGAAAGTTCGACTAATTTCTGAATCGCCTTTTCAGCCTCTACCCAATTGCCCTCATTATAATAATAATCCCCCAAAAATGCGGGATACTCTTTAACGCTTGGATTTTCGGCCATCAATTTATTCAACATGGCGAGGAGTTGGTCGTCTTCACCTCGATTATAAAGATCGCTCAATACCTTAAGATTGTTTTCGACTTCAGCCTGACCCTTGAGATCAATGCTATTTCCAGATCCAATCGCAGACTTAAGACGATCGTCGCTCCATACATCCGCGCTCTTTCGGCCTGAATCCGTCAACGCGCTAGACTCATGACGAGGCTTATTGCCACCAATCACGGTAGTCACTTTCTTTGCTATTTCTTCTGAATCATGGGCATAAAATAGCCTATAACCGGCCCATCCCATCACTAAAACGAGTGCGATAACCAAGACATAAAAGATGATTTTTGAGTTCATGAGAGCGAGTCTTTAGCACAAAATTCGAGATTTCGATATGTATTGGTAAAGACTTCGTAAACGATAAATTTGACTCTTTTAACTTAGGCCTTAAGTTAGGGAGGAAGCCCCGATGAAGGGGCCAATGTTAAGGAGATTATTTTTATGGGACGCTGTGTAGGTATAGATTTAGGAACAACGAATTCTGTGGTTGCAATTATGGAAGCTGGGCAACCGAAGGTACTCACAAACGAGGAAGGCGGACGCACAACTCCGTCTGTTGTGGGCTTTGCCAAGGATGGCAGTAAGCTCGTCGGCCAGGTGGCGAAACGGCAGGCTGTGACCAATCCAACGCAGACTATATTTTCTGCAAAGCGCTTTATTGGTCGAAATTTTGAAGAAACTGGCGAAGAATCGAAACGGGTTCCCTACAAAATTGTAAGGGGCGATAAAGGAGACCCACGATTTGAAATTCAAGGAAAGGCATATACTCCTCAAGAGATTTCAGCACAGGTTTTGATGAAGCTGAAGAAGGCTGCCGAGGACTATTTGGGCCAGCCCGTCACAGAAGCGGTCATCACGGTGCCAGCATACTTCAATGACTCTCAAAGACAAGCCACTAAGGACGCGGGGCTCATTGCAGGTCTCGATGTAAAACGTATCATCAATGAACCCACCGCGGCTGCGCTTGCGTATGGCCTAGATAAGAAAAAGGACGAGACGATCGCCGTATTCGATTTGGGTGGTGGAACCTTTGATATTTCGATTCTTGAGGTTGGCGACAACGTTGTGGAAGTAAAAGCAACCAATGGAGATACACACCTTGGTGGTGACGACTTCGACATGCGCATCATGGATTGGCTGATTGCCGAGTTCAAAAAGGATCAAGGAATTGATTTGTCCAAGGACGCGATGGCGGTTCAACGATTGCGAGAGGCTTCGGAAAAAGCAAAGATCGAGCTGTCATCAACTCTCGAAACAGATATCAACTTGCCATTTATTACTGCGGACGCCACAGGACCGAAGCATTTGTCTGTAAAATTGACACGAAGCAAGTTTGAATCTCTGGTTGAAGACTTAGTTCAGCGAACATTAGAACCTTTGAAGAAAGCGCTTGCGGATTCAGGGCTTGCTGCCAACAAAATTGACGAAGTCATTCTGGTCGGTGGAAGCATTCGAATGCCAAGAATTCAACAAGTCGTTCGAGATTTCTTCGGCAAAGAACCCAATAAATCTGTAAACCCAGATGAAGTTGTAGCGATTGGAGCTGCAGTTCAGGCTGGCGTTTTAAAGGGTGATGTAAAAGATGTGCTTCTTCTGGACGTTTGTCCTCTCTCACTTGGAATTGAAACGCTGGGTGGAGTTCTCACAAAATTAATCGAGAGAAATACGACGATCCCGACCAGAAAGAGCGAAGTGTTTTCAACAGCCGCTGATAGTCAAACAAGTGTGGAAATCCACATTCTGCAAGGCGAAAGAGAAATGGCTCGCGACAATCGAACGCTGGGAAGATTCTTCTTGGAAGGTATTCCTGCAGCTCCCCGTGGAGTTCCTCAGGTTGAAGTGACTTTTGATATTGATGCGAACGGCATACTCCATGTCTCTGCTAAGGACAAAGCTACAAATAAAGAGCAACGCATTCGGATCGAAAGTTCGAGTGGACTTGGCAAAGATGAAATCGATCGCATGGTCAAAGATGCTGAAGCACACAGAGAAGAAGACAAAACCAAACATGAGCAAATCGTCGCAAGAAATCAGCTCGATCATATGATTGTCGAAACCGAAAAACTTTTGAAAGAGCAGGGCGCAAAACTCGAAGCCACCGTCAAAGGCC
The DNA here is from genome assembly GCA_964626465.1 of uncultured Bacteriovoracaceae bacterium. Classification (GTDB taxonomy): domain Bacteria; phylum Bdellovibrionota; class UBA2394; order UBA2394; family UBA2394; genus CAZRCG01. Next base: position 11,642 of record CAZVFP010000023.1, read on the forward strand.
CGTTGGAAGAAAATGTGACGAAAGCAAAAGAGGCGCTGAAGAGCGAAGATTCTGCTCAAATCAAAAAAGCTTTGGAAGAATTGACCGCTGCAAATCACAAGGTCGCCGACGCTATGTATAAGGCTGCATCCGCATCGGGCGCAACTGGTAATGCCGCTAGTGCTGGCGCCACGGGTAGCGAAGCTCCAAAAGCTGCCGATGATTCTGTAATTGATGCCGAGTTTACAGAACGAAAAAGCTGAGATTCATGAAAACTTACCGAGAGACGATGTCACTTGTTGATATTGTCTCTCGGTGATTTTCCCATCTAACGATACCGCTTCTCCATGCTGGCCGCACAGGCCAGACTTTCTACTGGTCATTAACAGACATCTCATCGAGATATTGCCATAAATCCAATTTAGCGACAGCACACTAATCGCGACATACGTCGCATCACGTATTTGATGGCACTATCGCAAAGGTTCTTCGTCCCTCAGTAATTAACACCGGACAAAATCGCTCAGGAATAACAGTAATAGTCGCAATGCGCGGGGCGCAGACGCGGATTTTCGACAGGCATCTAAGTTATTGCAGGGATTGAGTTTGCGGCGGCGCTGTCAGCGAAGAAGAGTGAAGTTTTTAGAGGGAGGCCGAAGGGATTTTTAATGGGTGTTTTTAACCAAAATA